>JBAYIG010000009.1:0-54852 GCA_041665725.1 Sideroxydans sp.
CGCAACCGATCCTAGTTCCTTGTCTGCCAGCTTGTCGAATGCGCTGTTGAGTATCAGCTCCAAAAAAGGCTCGGCCGCTGCCGCCGCGACCAGTACTTTGAACCCAGTCGCGGGTAACAACTTCGCTTATGTGGCGAGCTACACCACCGTGTCGTGGCGAGGCAATCTGGAAGCGCGGGGCATCAATACAACTACAGGTGCGGTGAGCGTGAATGCAAGCTGGTGTGCAGAGAACGTCGTTGCAGACACTTGCCCTGCACCTGGTGCGGTAGTACCCACCACCAGTGGTGACACCACGACCTACAACTGTGTGATCCCAAGCTCGACTGTCTGCCCTGGGGGAACGATGAGCGGCACAGATTGCATGATACCGGTCGCCACTTCTTGCACTGGCACAATGAGCGCTTCCGTATCCCCCAGCGGTGATACCCGCATCATCAAAACGGCCAATGACGCAGGCACTGCATTGATCGACTTTGACGCCGCGTATGCGACCGCACATCCCTCCTACTTCGATGAGGCTCATATCAGCGGGTTGTCTCAATGGACCAGCTTGACTGGACCAGCAACGACTGCGGGCACTCAGAAGAACTTGGCGCAAGGTGCGAACTTGGTCAACTATCTACGCGGTCAATATGAGTACGAGGATCGTGCTGCGAATGCTGGCCCACCTGACAATAGACTGTTCCGCTACCGTGAGGCCGTGTTGGGTGATGCGTTGGAATCGCAACCCACCTTCATCAGTAAACCGCTATTCAACTATCCCTATGCGGGATACAGCACCTTCAAATCGAATTACGCAAGTCGCGAGGGTACGGTTTACATGGGCACGAACGACGGCATGATGCATGCCTTCAATGCGATAGATGGCAACGAAAGGTGGGCCTATATTCCAAGCATGGTGGTTTCTGACCTGTGGCAACTTGCAGATGTTAACTATTCCACTTCACATGCCAACTTCGTGAATGGCAGTCCGGTGACGACCGATATCTGTACAGCCAATTGTACGAATATATCAACCGCAGTCTGGAAGACTATCTTAGTCGCCGGATTGAATGCAGGGGGGCGCGGTTATTACGCACTCGACATCACCACGCCTAACGCTCCCGCCCTGTTGTGGGAATTCACTCCAGCGACCTGCACCACTACAGCACCAATCAATCACGCCTGCCAGGGAAGAATCACAGATGATGACCTAGGGTATAGCTACGGCACCCCCGTTGTCACCCGCATGGCTGATGGCACTTGGGTGGTGTTGGTGACGTCTGGATATAACAATACAAATCCAGGCAATGGTCATGGATACCTCTATGTCTTGAATGCTGCGACAGGTGCGATCATTAGCAAGATCGACACTGGCGTGGGTGATACCACCACACCTAGCGGCCTAGCAAAGATCGCCACCTATAACGATGAACCCGCAGGGAGCTTGGCTGGCTACACATATGGCGGAGATTTACTAGGCAATTTATGGCGCTTCGACATCAATAGCACCGCCACTGCAACTATTGGCACAGGAGACAAATTGCAATTTGCCACCTTGTTCTCCAATGCGGCAGGGACGGCGACTCAACCAATCACGACTACACCAATCTTGGGTAAGATCAACGACAAACGGGTCATCTACATCGGTACGGGTAAATATCTTGAGACGGGCGACCTTAGCACCACTCAGATGCAGACTCAGTACGCGATCAAAGATGACAATGCAACGAGCACCTTAGTGAATCCGCGCCTCACATTGTCACAACAGATCATGACCAATGTGACCACAACGAATACGCGCACCTCATCCTCGGTTGTAGCAGCGAACTTCAGTAGCGGTCGCGGTTGGTATGCTGACTTCCCCGATACAGGGGAGCGCGTGAACATCGATAGCAAGTTGATACAAGGTATCTTGATCGTACCAACATTGGTTCCTTCAAGCTCCTCCTGTTCACCAGGGGGGTATGGCTGGCTGAACTATTTCGACTATCAGACGGGAGCTATCACCACCGTGACCACTGGCGAGAAGTTCGACTCAGCAATCGTTGGTGTGAACGTAATCTATATCGATGGAACCCCTATCGTTGAGGTCGTCACATCAACCAATCCGACACCAACGATTCCAACGACGGCTCCGCCATTCGTAGGTACTGTGGGAAGCTTTGCAGGTCGACGTACCTTGTGGCGAGAGTTGATACCTCAGTAAGCTAATTCGCCCCAAGCAAAAACCGCCCTTCTCGGGCGGTTTTTGTTATTACCCATTCAAGAATCAACCTCAATTCACGTTCAGCGCCTTAGGAAGCGGGAACACCACATTCTCTTCAATCCCCACAAGCTCTCGCACTCGCTTCACGCCAAGCTCATTCAACCTCTCGATGACTTCCTGCACCAACACCTCAGGAGCAGATGCGCCCGCACTGATGCCGATGCAGTGCTTTCCGTGTAACCACTCGGCCTGCACTTCCTTGGCGTTATCCACCAGATAGGCTGACACATTCAGGTTTTGTGCCACCTCTCGCAATCGATTGGAATTGGAACTATTGGGAGAGCCCACTACGATGACCAGATCGCACTGCTGTGAAAGCACCTTCACCGCATCTTGGCGGTTCTGTGTGGCATAGCAGATGTCATCCTTCTTCGGACCTGTGATGAAAGGGAAGCGCGTCTTCAATGCCGCGATGATGGTGCTGGCATCATCAACAGATAGCGTGGTCTGCGTCACGTACGCAAGATTCTGTTCGTCCTTCACCTGCAACTTCGCCACGTCGGCTGGAGATTCCACCAGATACATACCACCCTCGCTCTGCCCCATCGTACCTTCCACTTCGGGGTGGCCTTTGTGGCCGATCATCACGATCTCTTGGCCACGCTCACGTAGGCGTGAGACTTCGATGTGCACCTTCGTCACGAGTGGGCAGGTCGCATCGAACACGGTGAGGTTGCGCGATTCAGCTTCACGCCGTACCGATTGCGGCACGCCGTGTGCGCTGTAGATGAGGATGCTACCGGGTGGCACGTCTTTCAGCTCTTCGATGAAGATAGCACCCTTGGCCTTCAAGCCTTCGACTACGAATTTGTTATGCACCACTTCGTGACGCACATAGATAGGTGCGCCGTGTAATGCCAAGGCACGTTCGACGATCTCGATCGCGCGATCTACGCCGGCACAGAATCCGCGAGGATTAGCGAGTAACAGTTCCATCTTTTTTCCCTATGAAGCCATCCAGAATCAGCAATATAGCGCCACACGTGATAGCGGAATCAGCAAGATTGAAAGCTGCGAAATGAGAATTACCCCAATAGAAATCGAGGAAGTCCACCACATAGCCGTAAGCGATACGGTCGATGAGATTACCGATCGCACCACCGAGGATGAAAGCCAATGCGAAGCTGAACAATTTCTCGTTCTGATGTTTGCGCAACAGCCAGATTATCCATACCGAAGCAACCATAGCGATGATTGTGAATATCCAACGCTGAATGCCGCCCGCGTCGCTTAAGAAACTGAATGCAGCCCCCGTGTTATGTGCCAAGACGAGATTGAAGAACGAGGTGACCGCCATGCTTTCGCCATAGACGAAGTGGCTGCTGATCGCCGCTTTGCTCAACTGGTCGAGGACTATGACGACAGCCGCCACCAACAGCCAACGCTTAAGCATGACGGCGTGTCTCACCGGCACCAAACAAGTTGCTCACGCAACGTCCGCACAATGTGGGATGTTCCGTGTTCGCGCCCACATCAGCGCGGTAATGCCAGCAACGATCACACTTGGCATGGGCGCTTGGCGTGACTTTGATCTCCAGCTCGCCTTCGCGCAGATGCACATTGGCACGTGAGGTGATGAACACCAGACGCAAGTCGTCGCCTAAACGCGATAGCAGCTCGAAGGTCGCCTTCGGCGCATAGACATCCACCTCAGCTTGCAACGCAGAACCGATCGCGCCTGCACCACGTTGCTCTTCCAACTTCTTATTCACTTGTTCACGCACGGCACGAATATCGGCCCACGCACTCACTGCTTCGCCCTTCATTCCAGAGGCAGGCAACTCATACCATAGCTGCTCGAACACACTCACGTCGTCCTTGCCCGTCAACGTCACCCACACTTCTTCACCGGTGAAACTCAAGATCGGCGCGATCAAACGTGAGAGTGACTGGGTGATGTGATACAGCGCATTTTGCGCGGAGCGACGGGCTTTAGAATTCTCGCCAGCAGTGTAGAGACGGTCTTTCAGAATATCCAGATAGAAACTACCAAGATCTTCCGAACAGAACGCCAGCAACTTTTGCACGGCGAAATGGAATTCATAGCGCTCGTAATCGGCACACATCTCGTCTTGCAACTTTTGCGTCAGTGCCAAGGCGTAGCGGTCGATCTCCAACCATTCCGTCACGGGCAGCGCATCACGCTTGGCATCGAAGTCGGCGATGTTCGCCAGCAGAAAGCGCAAGGTGTTGCGGATGCGGCGATAGCTTTCCACCACGCGTTTCAGTATCTCATCGGAGATGGTCAGTTCGCCTGAATAGTCGGTCGATGCCGTCCACAGACGCAGGATATCAGCGCCCATGGTGTCGAAGATCTTTTGCGGTGCGACCACGTTGCCCTTGGACTTGGACATCTTGTGGCCGTGACCATCCACCACGAAACCGTGTGTGAGCAAGGCATCGTAAGGCGCACGATCATTGATGGCACACCCTGTCAGCAAGGACGATTGGAACCAACCGCGATGTTGGTCGGAACCTTCCAGATACAAGTCGGCCGGAGAACGCAGGCCTTCGCGCTTCGCCAGTACCGCGTAGTGCGTCGCACCGGAATCGAACCACACGTCCAGCGTGTCGGAAAGCTTGCGGTAATGCGCTGCATCTTCACCCAACAGATCGACGCTATTCAAACTGAACCATGCCTCGATGCCTGACTTCTCAACCAGCTTGGCGACTTGCTCCAACAACTCCGATGTACGTGGGTGCAGCTGCATCGTCTCTTTATGCACGAAGAAGGTCATCGGCACACCCCAGTTACGCTGACGCGACACACACCAGTCGGGACGGTTCTTGATCATCGCTTCCAGACGCGCACGCCCCCATGATGGGAAGAATGCAGTCTCATCGACTGCCTTGTTCGCCAACGAGCGCAACGATTTCTTATCCCCCTGCTCCATGCCGATGAACCACTGTGGTGTGGAACGGAAGATGATGGGTGTCTTATGGCGCCAGCAATGTGGGTAGCTGTGTTTGAGTTTCTCTTGATGCAGCAGATGACCGCTGGCTTGCATCGCTTGCAACACGATGTCGTTCGCCTTCCACACGAACACGCCTGCCAACGGCGTCTCGCCCACGGCGGGTGTCGTGGAGATGAACTTACCGTCATCGCCCACAGGATTGTCATTCGGCAGGCTATATCTCTGACCGACCACGTAGTCGTCCACGCCGTGTGCGGGCGCGGTATGCACCAAGCCCGTACCGGCCTCTAGCGTGACGTGTTCACCGCAGATGATAGGCACGATGCGGTCTTGGAAAGGATGCTGCAAAGGCAAGCCTTCCAACGCGCTGCCATAACAAGTCGCCGCAATGCCATCGCCACGGTCGTTGCTGCCACCCAATTGGTAACGCTTCAGACAGGCCTCGACCAGATCAGCGGTGAGGATGAGATAGCCTTTCTCGGTACGTACCAGATCGTATTCGTAGGTGGGGTGCACACTCACCGCTTGGTTGGCTGGCAGCGTCCACGGTGTGGTCGTCCAGATGACCGCGAACACTTTGGCATCACCTGACAAAGAAACGCCGAATGCCTTTTCGACCGCGTGTTTGTCTTTGACTTCGAATCCGACGTCGATGGCTGCCGATACTTTGTCTTCGTATTCCACCTCGGCCTCAGCCAGAGCGGACTGACAATCCAGACACCAGTTCACCGGCTTGCGGCCTTGGTACAGGAAACCACGATCATGGATCTTGCCCAAGGCGCGGATGATGTCGGCCTCGGTCTTGAAATCCATGGTGAGGTAAGGCTTGTCCCAATCGCCCAACACGCCCAAACGGATGAAGTCTTTCTTCTGACGCTCGACTTGTTCCTTCGCGTATTCGCGGCACAGTTCACGGAACTGTGAGGGCGGGATGGCCTTGCCGTGTTGCTTCTCGACCTGCAATTCGATGGGCAGACCGTGGCAATCCCAGCCCGGCACATAAGGCGCATCGAAGTTGCTCAAGGTCTTGCTCTTGATGATGATGTCCTTCAACACCTTGTTCACCGCATGACCGATGTGGATGTCGCCGTTGGCATACGGTGGACCATCGTGCAAGATGAATGTTTTGCGACCTTTGGCCGCCGCACAGATGCGCTGGTAGCGCTGTTGCGCTTGCCATTGCGCGAGCATCAAGGGCTCGCGTTTGGCCATGTCACCACGCATGGGGAAAGTGGTATCGGGGAGATTCAGCGGATATTTCTTCTTGTCTTCACTCATGTTCTCTAAACCATTGTTTTGCATTTTCAACATCCAACGCGATCTGCCGCGTCAGCGCTTCTAGACTTGGATACTTCTCCTCGTCTCTCAACTTCTCTAAGAACTCCACGCGCAGATGTCTGCCGTATATCTGCCTATCGAACTCGAACAGATGCACTTCCAATACCGGCTTCGCATCCTGTTTCACCGTCGGACGTACCCCAAGACTGGCCACGCCCTGCAACACGCCGAGACCATCCGAATGCACCTCGACCACGTAGATTCCCTTGAGTGGCGGTTGATTGTGCTTCAGTTGCAAGTTCGCCGTAGGGAATCCCAACTTGCGTCCCGTCGCGTCACCATGTACCACGCGCCCACTGATGCTGTAAGGACGACCGAGGTATCCGCGTGCTAAGCGCATCTTCCCATCCGCCAATGCCGAACGTACCGCCGTGCTAGAGACACGCACGCCGTCATGCAACACACTGTGCATCGCTCGCACATCGAAACCGCGTTGCAGACCGACCTTTTCCATCAGTGCAAAATCACCGACGCGGCCACTACCAAAACGAAAATCGTCACCGATCAACACGAATTTTGCATGCATCTTCTCAGACAGCGCATGCATGAAATCTTCCGCTGTCATCTTGGCGAAGTGCGCGTTGAATCGGCACACATGCACCCTATCCACCCCGATCTCACGGAACTGCTCCAACTTCTCACGCAGACTGGTCAAACGCACCGGCGCCTGTTGTGGCGTAAAGAACTCACGCGGATGCGGCTCGAAGATGACCACAGCCGTCTTCAGTCCGCGCTGTCGTGCGACGGCACGCAACTCATCGAGCAACGTCTGATGACCCAGATGCACACCATCGAAATTTCCGATGGTGACTGCGATTGGGTTCGTGTCTGGGGAATAAAGTCCGCGTAGAATCTGCATATCGGGCGCGATTATACCGTGAGAAGCCGCCCAAACACCTCTACAGATAACAGGAAGAACCATATGGATTACCCGCAAGTAGCTCTCGATTTCATGAACCGCGACCATGCGGAATTCGTTGCCTTGCGCGATAGCCTGCTGGGACAACTGGATGCGCATGCACCTGCCGAGGTAGTGGATTCATCACTGGATGAATTGCTGACCCACACCCAACATCATTTCGCAGAGGAGGAGCGCCTGATGCGCGAGGTGAACTTCCCACCCTTCCCTGTGCATAAAGGCGAGCACGATGCCGTCTTGGCAGATATGGCTGCTCGCGTCACGCGCTGGAAACAGGAAAGGGATGCCAAGGTATTAAGAACTTGGCTGGACAAGAACGTCGGCGACTGGTTCGTCAATCACGTCAGCACCATGGACTTCGTCACAGCGCGCTTCATCGCCGCACAACAGCCACAGTAAAACTGCGCCATGGATACCTCCAAGCTATTCGACCACACCCCCTTCGTCGTTCTGCGCGAAGAAGTGATGGCGCTATTCGATCAACAGGCTTCGCATACCGAGATAGATGCAAAATTATCTGAGTTCTTGCAGCACATCGAAACGCAATTCGCAGCAGAAGAACAAGCCATGCTCGTTACGGGATTCAAACCCCATGACGCGCACAAGGCAGAACATGACCGTGTCACCAAGAAACTGTCTTACCGTATCGAACAGTGGCAGAAAGAACGAGAAGTCCAACTCATGCTGGAATACATCGAAACAGAATTGGCTGACTGGTTCGTCAAGCATGTCAATACGAGGGATTACATCACAGCAAGGTTCTTAGCCACAGCCGAGTAGGACTAGCTTCAAGATTCAAACACAACGACGCGATTGCGACCCATTCGCTTGGCCGCGTAGAGCGCATCATCTGCCAGCTTGAACGACTGCCCAAGTTCCTGCCCCAGATCCACCTTGGCGAGACCGATGCTGATCGTGACATCGATACTTAATCCTGCGTCTTCAAAGGGTTTGGCGGCGATGGCAAGACGCATACGCTCAGCCGCCTCCTGTGCTTCTTGTGTACTTGCACCCGGAAATAGTAGCGCGAACTCTTCCCCACCAATCCTCGCGATGACACTGCCCGCGCGCGTGGATTGGAGCAAAGTGTGCGACACCCATTTAAGGACGGCATCTCCCACATCGTGACCATAGCAGTCATTCACGTTCTTAAAGAGATCGATATCTAGGATAGCCAACACCATCGAATCTCCGCGACGCAGGCACTTGGACTTTTCTTGCTGAAAGGCCAAATCGAAATATCGCCGATTAGGCAGATCGGTCAAGGCGTCGGTCACTGAAAGTTGCTCCAACCCATTTTCGCTGCGCTCAGCGACGATCTCGATCATCCAGATCATAGTCAGATAAGCGATGATCGCGCCGACCACATTGATGGATCGTAGTAACAACTGACTCGAATCACTCAGACTCAACAATTCCAGATCGACCGTCACACCGCCACTATCGATGTAGAAGAAGATGCTCAGATTCAGCACGAACAGGAACGAGATCGCCACTATCCGCTTGGAATGGAACAGCGCGACGGGAATCACCGCAAACACGATGAAATAGAAATGCGAATAAACAAACGAACCTAGAGAGAGCCCCACCGCCAACAAGGTACTGAAGGTCGCAGACAACATCAGATCCCACAGTGCCCACTCGCGCCACCCTCGTTTGTTCAGCCAAGGGATCACCCCAAAAGTCACATAGAAGGGAAGATGAGCAAGTACGACGTCACTCAGCGGCGAGCCACCCACGGCCAAGTAAGCGAGATCGAGAAAGAAAAGGAGACCGAGTCCTGTGACAGCCCCGATGTTCACGTACAAGATCTTGCGGCGCAGAGTCACATCGATCTGTGAACCCACCCCCATGAGCACGACCGAATACAAACGTTTTATGAAGTCACGCATGATGGTATTCCACGCGATTGCGACCTGCCGACTTGGCGAGATACAACGCTTCATCAGCCGCTTTGATAGCTTGCTCGACGTCCGCAACCACCTCGGCCAAGCCGATACTGATCGTCATATTGATGAACGTATCGGCGTGTTGAAATCGAGTTTCCTCGATCACACGACGCAGTCGATCAGCCACCTCGAATGCTTCTGCCAGTGCGACCCGGGGGAACAGGATCGCAAACTCCTCCCCTCCGATACGAGCGGTCACACTACCCGCACGCGTCGATTCCGATAATTTTTGTGCGATGCGCTTCAGCACTTCATCGCCCACTTCATGCCCGAACGTATCGTTGATGCGCTTGAAATGGTCGATATCCACGATCGCCAACACCAGGGGATGTTCATTACGCGCTCCTTTGGCGACTTCTTGCCTGAACGACATGTCAAAGAATCGCCTATTAGGTAGCCCTGTCAACGGGTCTGTGACTGCTAGCAGCTGCAAGGTGTGCTCGTTCTGTGTCGCAGTCCGCTCTATGACCCATGCGAAGATGAGCAATGTGACACACATCACGCTCACATAACTGATGCGCAAGAACTGCACCACATCTTGATCGATAAGATGCAAAGCTGGATCGTGCTCGACCCCACCGAGTTGCACGATAAAGAACAAGGTGACGCATGCGAGTGACAAAGACATGCTGAACATCCATTGTCGCAATGAATACATCACCATCGGTGCGGCGGCGAACAACAAGAAGAAATAATGGAACTTGAGATGATCACCCGCGACCATGTATATGGGGATGAACACGCTCGTCAGGGCGGTCAGCATCAACAACACGCGCGCCGCTGAGAATCTACCGTGACGATTCAACCACGTGCTGATAAAGAAGAAGAGATAGAGCGGCAGGTGAGTGACTACGATCGCCAACATCGGCGTCATGTCATAAGAATATCCGAGCCACAAAAAGCTGACGTCACACAGAAACATTCCCAACAGACCCGCGAGCACGACCAGATTGGTGTGTAACGTCTTTCGTCTGAGCGAGTAATTCGGCTGGAGGGCGGCACCCCAGTTGAGCCAAGCGATCACCGATTCCCATGCGCGTCTCATTTGATCTCAATTCTTATATTGAAAACGCGAAACACCCGTTTGAATCTTACCTCACGCCGTTCCACCTACCGTCAATCCATCGATGCGCAGCGTCGGCTGCCCCACCCCCACCGGCACACTCTGCCCTTCTTTGCCGCACGTCCCCACACCGGGGTCGAGCGCCATATCGTTGCCGATCATACTCACGCGTGTGAGTGCGTCAGGACCGTTGCCGATCAGGGTCGCGCCTTTAACAGGATAGGTGATCTTGCCATCCTCGATCATGTAAGCCTCGGTAGTGGAGAACACGAACTTGCCGCTAGTGATGTCCACCTGCCCACCGCCGAAGTTGGCTGCATACAAGCCATGTTTCACCGACGCGATGATCTCCTCGTGCGTCTTGTCGCCATTGAGCATCATGGTATTGGTCATGCGTGGGATGGGCAGATGCGCGAACGATTCGCGGCGTGCGTTGCCAGTGACCTTCGTCTTCATCAAGCGAGCATTCATGCTGTCTTGCAGATAGCCGCGCAGGATGCCGTCTTCGATCAATACTGTGCGTTGCGTCGGGTTACCTTCGTCATCCACATTGAGTGAACCGCGCCGGTCTTTGATGGTGCCATCGTCCACCACGGTGACTCCCTTGGCTGCGACACGTTCGCCGATACGGCCTGAGAAACTAGAGCTACCCTTGCGATTGAAGTCACCTTCCAAGCCGTGGCCGACCGCTTCATGTAGCAGTATTCCAGGCCAGCCACTCCCCAACACGACCGTCATATTGCCTGCCGGAGCGGGGCGCGCATCCAGATTGATGACCGCTTGATGCACGGCTTCCTGCGCATATTTCTGTAGCTTGTCTTCTGTGAAGTAATCGTAGCCAAAACGCCCACCACCACCTGATGAACCTTGTTCGCGGCGACCGTTGCTCTCGACGATGACCTGCAAGGAGAGACGCACCAAAGGACGGATATCGGCACTCATCAGCCCATCGTTGCGCGCGATCAATACGACGTCGTATTCAGCCGCAAGGTTCGCGATGACTTGTGTCACACGCGCATCGAGACCGCGCGCGATGCGTTCTAGTCGTTCCAACAAAGCCACCTTCTCTTCCGCCTTCAATGTGGCGATGGGATCGTGTGGCAGGTAGAGTTGATGTGACTTGCCCGCATGCAGATGCTTGGCTGTCTGCGTGCCGCCTTGGCGCGCGATGGCACGAGTAGCCAGCGCCGCGTCTTCCAAAGCATTGAGGGTGATGTCGTCGGAGTAGGCGAACGCCGTCTTCTCACCGCTTACCGCACGCACGCCGACACCTTGGTCGATATGAAAACTACCCGATTTGACGATGCCTTCTTCCAGCGACCAACTCTCGGCACGGCTGTACTGGAAATACAGATCGGCATAATCGACGCGATGCGCCGACATCTTTCCGAAGATGCCTTCTAGATGGTGCGGCTCAAGGCCGTGCGCGGTGAGTAGCGCACGCTGTGCCAGTTGCATCGTATCGTTCATGCCGAGCAAGACAAGGTGCGGTGGGTCAGGGCAGGCAGGCTCTTGCGCAAACTTGCCTGATAGCTCGGGTTCACATCAGCGATGACCACACCGGAACCACGTTGCAACTCATCCAAGATGCGCCCCCACGGATCGACGATCATGCTGTGTCCGTGTGTCTCGCGTCCATTGACGTGGTAGCCACCTTGAGCTGCCGCGATGAAGTAGGAAAGGTTCTCGATGGCACGCGCACGCACCAAGGGCTCCCAGTGCATCTTGCCCGTCGTTGCCGTGAAGGCGGCTGGCAATACGATGATGTCCACGTTCTTCATGGCACGGAACAGCTCGGGAAAACGCAAGTCGTAACACACAGCCAATCCGATACGCCCAAATGGACTATCAACGACAACGACTTGGTTACCCGCTTCGATGGTCTGCGCTTCGTTGTAGGCTTCGTTGCCCAAGGTCAGGTTGAACAGATGGATCTTGTCGTAGCGTGCAACTTGCGCACCTGTCTCGTCGTACACCAAACAGCTGTTGCGCACCTTGTCGGGCGAATTCGCAGCCAACGGAATGGAGCCGCCCACCAACCATATCTTGTGCTTGCGTGCGGTCTCACTAAGGAACTGCTGGATATTGCCCTGACCTGCTTGCTCGCGCACCTTCACGGTATCGTTCGCCTCCATCCCCATGATGGCGAAGAACTCCGGTAACACTATCAGCTTCGCCCCTTGCTCCACGGCCTTAGCGATATGTCGTCGCGCCTCGTTCAGATTGCCTTCGACATTCGGCCCAGACGCCATCTGGATGGCGGCGACCTTGAATGCGTTCTGTTGCGCGGCGATGCGTGATTGGGTGTTATCGAGCGAGGACATGATCAACGGGTTCCTATTCGGTATTGATTGTTATGGTTAAGGTGTCGGTTGCGCTTTGGGTTGTCCCAATCTCTCCACCTTGGGATCTGCCCAACTACCGCTCACATTGTAGTCAAACGCCACCAGCTTATCGAGCGGATCGCTCAATATTTTGTTGGCCAGCAACACGCTGACACCGACCGCCGGACCGGCCGCAAATGAAAGCAGAGATACGTTATCGCCAATCGTGGGCAAAACTCGCACTTTGAGGTTCTGTGTCTCACGTTCCAGATCGACCTGTCCGTTGAGGGTGATGCGCGCCGCCGCCCCCGTCATCTTGAAATCATTGGTCTTGAGCAGGCCATGCTCGATCGTGGCTTCGCCCACGATGCTGTTGAACTCGAAGCCGGGACTGATGACATCGGTGAAATCAAGACCGATGCGCTTGGGCAAGGATTGCAGACTCAACACACCCAGCAACTTTGCTGCGCCCGGATCGACCTGCAAGAATCGCCCTTTGCCGGTTCTTAGTTTGAGCTTGCCATCCAAACTGCCATAGTTGAAATCGGCAGGCGAACCATTCCAACTCAGATCAGATTCCAAGACACCGCTACCATCTTTGAATCCTTCCGAGTAACCGTAGCGCGACATGATCTTGCCCGCATTGGTGATCTCGAGCTTGGTACTGAGTCGCGTCTTATCAGTCGCTACGCTCCAGCGCCCTGTTGCACTGAACACGCCATCAGGGTTGGTGAGCCTCAGGTTCTGCATCACCACATCGCTTCCGTCGCCATTCAGCAACATATCCAGACGTCCGAGCTGGCGCCCTTTCCAAGTGAGCTTGTCGATCGCCACGTCGATCTCGGGTAGAACGCCCGATGTTTGCGCCTTCACGGTCTGTGCTTTAGCAACGACCGGTGCGCCACCATCACCGCCCCCCTCACCCAGCATCGCGCTCTTCAAGCGTACCAACAACCGGCCTTGGTCTTGCGGTTGCCAGATGAGGTCACCGTTCAACTCTCTCGATGCCAAACGCGTACTGATCAGACCGTTACGTCCACTGCCCCGAACGTTCAATTGATGGATGGTGTTGCCAAAGCCGTGCACCTTGCCCACCGTCAAGTCGATGTTGGAGATATTGGGCTGCACGCCTTCTCCACTTGGAAAATCAGACCAGCCGCTCCACCCTTCCAATGCGAACTCTGGGATATCACCCGCGATCAAGATGCCGTCCCCTCGTCCGACCTTGCGTGCTGCGCCCAACATAACGCTTCCGCGCTTGATGTCCCACTTTCCTGCCACCGCCGAGGAGCGCATCAGCTCAGCGTTGATCACATCCGCATAGCGCAATCTGATGACATCGTTCTTGGCGTTGATGTCTTTTTGTTCGAAACGCAGCGATCTTTTCTCGGAGGCTTTTTTCGCGAAAGGTAACGGCAGGGCAGACGACAAGCCCTGCAAGTCGGAAGTCACGACCACATCCGCCAATCTATCTTTTACGCGCACTTCGGTGGACCATTCAGCCGTGCCATGCACGTGCCGTAGCAAAGGATAGCGATACGTCTTCGACAGACTATCGGCGTCCAGCTTGCCCGAGGCTTGCGTGAGCAGGACTCCCTCTTCGCTCTTCAATGTGATGCGCGCAGGGCCGCCGAGTATCTGCGCCCGTAGGTCATTCGCTTGCAACGAGCTATTCGTGAACGAGAGTTCGCCGGTGGCGCTCTTCAACAAGGGAACGCTCGCCCCCAGATCGACCTCGTTGTTGGTGAAGCGGTAACTACCTAGTACTTTGGCGGGCGCTACGCCGTCCATCGGAATATCAAGTCGCAGCTTGAGCAGTCCATCACCCACGGCGCGAAAACCATCGGTGTAACCATCCAGATAGCCGCTGACGGGGCTCTTGCGGATGTAATCGAGACAATGTTGCGTCGTATCAGCCGCTTCCCCATCCACCTCCATCACCAGCGCATCCGCCAAGGTATCGGGCAGCACGACCTTGACGTTGCGCAAGGCTGCGCCTGCTGTCATCGCCTTGGCGGCTCGTACTTCCAGTTTTCTCCCTTGGATGAGGAGTTCCGCTTGTGCGCGCTCGATGCGCGGCCAACCAGGATCGAATTCGATGGCAACATCCTTAGCCTTGGCCTCGATCTTGAACAGGCCATCCTTGCTGTCAGGGAAGGGGAAGTCACGTAAATCACCCCGCACACGCATCACAAAAGAATCCGCATCACCTTCCTGCAACCCCGTTTGCAACCATCGATAGGTCGCATCATTAAAAGCGTGCATGGGGATATAGCGTGCCGCATTTTTCACCGACGCATGTTTCAGGTTGATGGTGAGATCGGCGATACCTGGACCATCATCTATCTGGTAAGCGCCCGTGACCGTACCTTCTAGGTCCTCATTACGCAGATGCGTGTCGTTGAGCTTCAATTCCCAACCGCGTCCGTTACGTTGCCAATCCAGCCTTGCGTCAGCTTGTGCAAGCTCCAGCGGCTCAGCCATGAAGCCCGGCGCTTGCGCCTTGAGGTTCCGACTTCTGATCCTCAATGTTCCCGCGCGGTCATTCCCCTCGACCTCGCCCGTCAAGCCAGAGAAACCAAGTTGCTCACCTACCTGACGAATGCCAACATCTAAGAACTTAGCTTGTACGCGATATTGCGAAAGATGATCTACATCACCCTGCCAACTCGCATGCAGATCATTTATCTTCCCTTGTGGCGCAAGTGCGATCAGGCGCTGCTTCAACTCGCTCTCGAGCGGGAGATAGGCAAGCAAGGTATTGATGTCCGACAGATCGAGTGCATTCGCACTCACCTCGCCTGATGCTGAGCGGTATCCTTGTTTAGGTGAGTATTGGATCGCGACATCAGTAGGTTTGAGTACGAAGCCATCGCGCAGTCGCAGAGCCAATCCTTTGGTCGCGACATCGAATCCCTCACCGGCCTGTGCCCACGCCAACCTCCCGCTTAGGCTAGGCATATCCAGTCGCGGCAAAGTTTCCGCCAGCTTGACGTTCACATCATGCAGAGCGACATCGACATCCACTCGCTCTATCTCACCACGTGACAAGCCTAGCCAGACCCTCGCTTTTCCAGCTCCGCTATGCACCGATTGTGGCAAGGTGAACCATTGCCCCCAATCCGTCACATCGACGTCATCAAGTTGCGCGAAGAGCTCACCTTGCCACTCGTTCAGCCGAGTGAAGCTGTCGCCATAGAGATCTCCACGCAGATCGATGCCCGAAACTTGATTGGAGGCGACGAGCGTATGCAAAGCAAAGCGATGCCGTTCGCCACGATTGAAGATGCGCAATTCCACATCTCTGAACTCCAACGGTGGCTTTGCTCGCATATCGTCTTGCCAAACGATATGTCCACCATGGACGATGATGTTTGAGTGACGCAGCCACCAATCGGAAGTGCTCGCATCGGAAGTGACACCTGCTTGCACATCGGCCGTGATACCTGCGATGAATATCTTCCCTTGACCATCTCGACGCACCAACAGGTCAGGAGAATCCAACTCTAGGCTATGGAATCGCAATTCGCCTGTGATGAGCGTCGTCCATGCCACTGTGTTATGCAATCGGGGAAGTTCCACCGCGACTTGACCGCGCGCATCCAACACCTTCACATCCGACAACAACAGTCGCGGTCGCAGTCCGTTCCAATCCGCCTCGATGCGCCCGATATCGACCGTACGCCCGAGAGCTCGGCTGGAGGCAGCAACGATGTCGGCATGGTAGCGCTCGATGTCCGGTAAAACGATGTAGCGCAATACCAACAATGCGCTAGCACCTGTCACTAAAAGCAGCAGAACCGCCCACCGCGCAAATCGCCCAGCGTGCTTCGCGCCACGTACGGTATGACGAAGTACGGGCTTCAACATATCAAGAGCGGTGAGCTGGGTTGCAGGTGGAAAAACAAGCGAATGAGCATAGAAAAACTATAATGAGCGGCATTGATTGAACGCTTCTATTTTAACTGAAACACATGTCTCAATATGACTCATCAAACACCTAGATCAGACTTCGATTCACTACTCACACATGCTCGGGGATGCAGCCATTACTTGGCCCGCCTGCTAGATTCCGAACCTGTTTTGCAGACATGGCTACTTGAGCATTACTTATCACCGTGTGATGCCTCTTTCATCCAAAGCTGCTTGGATACATTCGCTGCCGAGACAGAAGATCAGCTCTCGACTGCCGTGCGTAGCCTACGAAAACGCGTGATGCTGCACCTCATCATGCGCGACTTAGGCGGCCTGTGCGACCTCACTGAAGTGATGCATGCCATGACGGCATTGGCAGAATTGACCGTCCGCCGCGCGCACGACTTCACCATGCAAAGCTTGGTCACACAGTTCGGCCAGCCCATCGGAGCGGATACGGGCGCACCACAGGAATTGCTAGTCATCGGCATGGGCAAACTCGGCGGCGGCGAATTGAACGTATCCTCCGATATCGACCTGATCTTTACCTATCCAGAAGACGGCGAGACCGATGGTGCGCGCACCTTATCCAACCATGAGTTCTTCAGCCGCCTCGGACGCAAGCTCATCGCACTCATCAACGACCTCACCGCAGATGGCTTCGTGTTCCGCGTAGATATGCGTCTGCGACCTTATGGGGACAGCGGGCCACTTGCAATGAGTTTTGCAGCGCTGGAAGAGTATCTGGTCGCGCAAGGTCGCGAGTGGGAACGCTACGCGTGGATCAAAGCGCGTGTGATCTCTCCGCAAGAAAGTCCACGCATCGCCGAGCTGGAAAAATTGTCACTGCCTTTCGTATTCCGCAAATATCTGGACTTCGGCGCTTTCGATTCCATGCGCAAGCTTCACGCTCAGATCCGTGCCGAAGTGGCGCGCAAGGACAAACACAACAACATCAAACTGGGTCGCGGCGGTATCCGCGAGATCGAGTTCATCGCACAAGTGTTCCAACTCATACGCGGCGGACGCGATGCGAAACTGCGTATCCGCCCCACTCAAAGAGTCCTGCATCAGATCGGATTGGATGGGGAGTTGGATGCCTCAGTGACCGAGCGCTTGGATCGGAGTTACATCTACCTGCGCGATCTGGAACATCGTCTGCAATACCTGAATGACCAACAGACGCAGACACTTCCCGAAGATGAAACCTCTCAAGCCATCATCGCCAACTCGATGGGCTACGATAGCTATGCAGCACTTCTAGCAGAGCTCGATCCGATACGTGATTTCGTCAGCGCTCAATTCGAGGCCGTGTTCGGGGATAAGCAGGAAAGCAGTGAGACACATGGCTGGCATGAAGGGAGTGACCACGAAGAGCTAAGTGAGATGCTGCAAGGACTCGGCTACAGCGACACGAATTCACTATCCGACACCTTGCATCAATTCCGCACCGGTAGCCGCTATCGTCAATTGCCCGATCTCAGCCGCCAACGTTTGGATGCGCTCATCCCCAGATTCTTGACCCTGTGCGCATCTGAAGAGAATCGTGACGATGCCTTGCGCCGCTCGCTCACTCTGCTCGAAGCCATCGCACGGCGCGCCTCTTATCTCGCCTTCCTTGCCGAGTACCCCAAAGCCTTGCCTCGATTGGTGCGCATGCTGTCGGCCAGTGCATGGGCTGGGGACTATTTGACGCAACACCCCATCTTGTTGGACGAGTTGCTGGATACGCGCGAACTTTACGATGCGCCGGATTGGCCTGCACTGGATGCGCAGTTGACCACCCTCCTTGCGGAACACCCGGGCGACACAGAGCGCGAGATGGATGTGCTACGCCAGTTCCAACAAGCTCAGACTTTTCATCTGCTAGCGATGGACCTGCAAGACATCTTGCCCTTAGAACAACTCAGCGACCACCTGAGCGACCTCGCCGACATGATCCTGCGCCACACACTCCAACTCTGTTGGCGTGACGCACGCAAGAAACATCAGGAACATCCTCAATTCGCCATCATCGCTTATGGCAAATTAGGCGGCAAAGAATTGGGGTATGCCTCCGACCTCGACCTTGTCTTCGTCTATGACGACCCGCATCCCGATGCAGGTCAGATCTACGGACGCTTGGCACAACGCATCAACACCCTACTCTCCAGCCATACCGTCGCAGGACGTTTGTATGAGGTCGATCTACGACTGCGTCCGAATGGTGAGAGCGGCTTACTCGTCAGCTCTATCGAAGCCTTCGATGAGTACCAGCGTAAGAATGCCTGGGTGTGGGAGCATCAAGCCCTGACACGCGCACGCTTCTGCGCAGGAGATGCGACGGTCGGCGCGAGTTTCGAGCGTATTCGCAACGAGATATTGTGCCTACCCCGCGAGCTAAATTCACTCAAATCATCCATCCTCGAGATGCGTCAGAAGATGCATGATGGTCACCCAAACAACACCGACCTGTTCGACATCAAGCACGACAGTGGAGGCATGGTGGACATCGAGTTCATGGTGCAATTCTTGGTGCTAGCGTATGCATCGCAGCATCCAGAATTAACCGCAAACCGTGGCAACTTAGCCTTGCTGGAAACGGCTGCTGAACTGGGATTGATTGAAAAAAGTTTCAGCGACGGTGCGCGCGAACTCTATCGTGCCCTGCGCCTGACGCAACACCAGATGCGGCTGAACAATCTGAATGCATGTCGAATCGAACGCGACAAGCTGGACACTTCATCAGTGACCAGCCTATGGCAGAAATTGTTGCTTGAATGATTAGATCAGGCCTGAGCGGGAGCTGCGCCCTGATTGGGCAGTTTATAAACGTTGTTCTTACCGGAATTGCTCAACGTATCAGCCAAACCGATCAAACGATAGGACGTCATCTCACCTTTGCCTTTGACGTTCAGCACCGCAGGCGGCTCGAACACGTAGTCGTGACGTAGGCGGTTATAGGTGAGCTTGTCGGTGAGGATATGCCCGCTCGTCGCATCATCTGTCAAACGACTCGCGATGTTCACCGTATCACCCCATAGGTCATAGATGAAACGCTTCGTTCCAATGACACCGGCCACGACAGGCCCAGTCGCGATACCCACGTGCACACCGAGATTCCGCTTCGCCGACAAGGGGTGGGTCTTCACGAATTCGATCATCTCCAAAGCCATGTTCGCCACATCTGCAGCGTAATCAGGACGATCACGCGATATACCGCCAACGACCATGTAGGCATCGCCGATGGTCTTGATCTTTTCCAATCCATATTTCTCCGACAGTTCGTCGAATCCGGAGAAGATCGTGTTCAACAATCCGACCATCTGCTCGGGTGACATCTGCTCAGTCAATTGCGTGAAGTTCACCAGATCCGCGAACATCACGGTCACATCCGCGTAGCCGTCCGCGATCAAGCCTTCGTTGCTCTTTAGGCGTTCAGCGATATTGGAAGGCAACACATTGAACAACACGCGCTCCGACTTTTTCTGCTCATCCGCCAAGAGCGAATGTTGCTCATCCAGTTGTTTCTTGATCTTTTCCGTCTCAATCACGAAATGACGCACCAAAAAATACAAGATGGAAGACATCGCGGCAAAATTGAGCGCAAAGAACAAGCCGATGGTATTCATCGGGATGCCCGCGCTACCGCCACTCCCCAAGAGGTAATCAAACACACCGGACACAACGGTCAACACCATATAGGCAAAGAACCACGGGATGGACTCGCGCCAACTCGACACCACCAATGCACCGATGGGGGCCAGCAACGCCCAAAGCGTCACACCGCTGGATGTCACCGAACTTCCCATGCTCCACTGCATGATGAAGGGAGCGAATAAGAACAAGGAAAGCTGAACGAAGCGAAAGACCACGAAATTGCGGGTCTTGACGTAATAAATGAGGGATGACACGGAGACCAACTGATAGACCAAGGGAACATCGCTGGAGAAGTTCACCCCCATCGCCCAATAGATGGCCAGCCACAACATGACTGCAAGCGTCATGAACGCAGCGGCAAAAATGAGCAGGCTACGACGTAGCTTCTCTTCTTGCGACTCCATGATTTCTGGCTTGATCTCTTTCGAGCTGATGTGTTGCACCCGGTCGCCCCAAATTCTCTATCAATATGTGGCGTGATAATTACATGAACAGGCAATAAAGGAAATAGGACCAAGTGAATAGATGACGGATGCGGTGATGTCAATCCATATTGCGATGGTCAATACTTCATAAAAGCTTTAGAAACAGCTAGAATCCGACTCCTCGCAATCCCTAACGATTTAAGGAAATCCCCATGTCCATGTCCGACCGCGACGGCTTTATCTGGCACGACGGCAAGCTCGTCCCTTGGCGCGAAGCCACCACCCACGTCCTCACCCACACTTTGCATTACGGTATGGGAGTCTTTGAAGGGGTGCGCGCCTACAAGACGACACAAGGCACGGCGATCTTCCGCTTGCAGGAGCATACCGACCGTCTGTTCAATTCGGCCTACATCTTCAAGATGAAGATGCCGTATGACAAAGAGACCTTGATGGAAGCGCAAAAAGAAGTGGTGCGCGCCAATAAGCTGGAATCTTGCTACATCCGCCCTATCGTGTTCTACGGCTCCGAAGCCATGGGCATCGCCGCCACCAAGATCAGCACGCACGTTGCCATCGCCGCTTGGCCTTGGGGCGCGTACTTGGGTGAAGAAGGCATGAACAAGGGCATCCGCGTGAAGACCTCCAGCTTCACCCGCCATCACGTCAACGTGAACATGTGTCGCTCCAAATCGGTCGGCACCTACACCAACTCGATCCTGGCTCATCAGGAAGTCGCTCAGGATGGCTACGATGAGGCATTGTTGCTGGATGTGGATGGTTATGTCGCCGAAGGTGCGGGCGAGAACATCTTCATCGTGAAGAAAGGCAAGCTGTACACGCCAGACCTGACTTCCTGCTTGGAAGGCATCACACGCGACTCCATTCTCACGTTGGCCAAAGATATGGGTTTGGAAATCATTGAGAAGCGCATCACACGCGACGAGGTTTATTGCGCGGAAGAGGCCTTCTTCACAGGCACTGCAGCTGAAGTGACACCGATCCGCGAGCTGGATACACGCACCATCGGTATCGGCAGTCGCGGCCCGATCACGACCAAGTTGCAAACTGCGTTCTTCGACATCGTCAGTGGTAAGAACCCGAAATATGCTTCTTGGCTGGCGCACGTATAACCATTCGAACTGAGGGATAGAACATGGCAAATGAGAACATCACACAACGTTATGTAGAAGTGACGGCAGAGGCTCTGCCCTTGTTCTGTCCCACGCCCGCAGTCAGTTTGTGGAGTGCACACCCACGTGTTGCGATCCCCGTGGCGAAGTTGGGTGAAGCCGTCTGCCCATACTGTGGCACTCACTACAAGTTCAAAGGTGAGTTGCCCCACGGGCATCACTGAGCACCTGCCTACACCGCATCCACAGTGAAGAAGATACTCATCATCGCCCCCAGTTGGGTGGGCGATTGTGTGCTGATGCAACCTATGTTGCATCGACTCAAACAACGTCACCCTAGCGTTCAGCTTGATGTACTCGCCCCACCTTGGACCGAGAAACTTCTGCGACAACTTCCGGAAGTGAATGAGGTCATCAACAACCCTTTCGCCCATGGCGCATTCCGTTTTTCAGAACGACGTGATCTAGGTAGACGACTACAGGCAGCAAAATACGACCAAGCCATCGTATTGCCGAACTCGTGGAAGTCCGCGCTCATCCCCTACTTTGCTGACATCCCTGTGCGCACTGGCTTCATCGGTGAGATGCGTTTCGGCTTGCTCAACGATGCGCGCAAGCTGGTTAAAACCAAACTACCGCTGATGGTCGAACGCTTCTCACAACTAGCAGAAGATAAGCATCAAGACATCATGCGCCCCATCCCCTATCCTCACTTGCAGGTTAACGAGGAACAAAGAGCTCAAGTATTAGGGCGATTCAAATTGAGCACTGATCGACCGGTCGCGGTGTTCTGCCCCGGCGCAGAATTCGGGCCAGCCAAACGCTGGCCAGTGCAATATTACGCAGAGCTAGGGCAAAGGCTGAATGGCCAAGGTTATGCGATCTGGTTGATAGGTTCCCCCAAAGACAAAGAGGTTGCCGACAAGATCGTAGCGCTAGGCAACTCGGAAGCGATCAACCTGTGTGGCACGACTGACTTGAGCGATGCCATCGCGCTCATCTCTTGCGCCAGCTTGGTGGTCAGCAACGATTCAGGATTGATGCATATCGCAGCCGCCCTAGATAGGCCGATGCTCGCCATCTTCGGATCCAGCAGCCCGCAGTTCACCCCACCACTGTCCTCACATGCCGATGTGTTGCGCCTCGATCTGCCCTGTAGTCCATGCTTCAAGCGTGAATGCCCCTTGGGTCACTTCAATTGCATGATGCAACTCACTCCGCAGGAAGTCGCCAGACACATCCCGATACGCTCTGCGCAAGCGCTGCGACAGGACTAGATCTGCCACTCCAAAGAAGGTTCGTCATCCCTAGCCTCACCGTAGATGATGTAGCCGTTCTTGCCCGCTTGTTTGGCTCTATACATCGCCTCATCAGCATGGATCAGCAATTTCTCTACGCCTGTGGCATCAAAAGGATAGAGGCTGATGCCCACGCTAGCGGTCACATTGGCGTTGAACTCGCCCAACTCACACGGCTGTGCTACTGCCTTGATGATGTGGCGCAACACTCGCTTCAGCCCCTCCCCCAAGGTCGCCCCCCGCAACAGGATGGTGAATTCATCGCCGCCCAAGCGAGCTACGGTATCGCCTTCACGCACACAAGTTCGTAAGCGCGAGGCGATGATCTGCAGCAGCCTGTCCCCTGCCGCATGACCTCGCGAATCATTGACCGCCTTGAACCCGTCGAGGTCGATGAACAGCACGGCGAATTGGGTATTGCCACGTTTGGCGTGCGTGATCTCCTGTTGCACTCGATCTTGGAACAGCATGCGGTTGGGCAGGTCGGTCAAGATATCGTGATACGCCAGATGGTGTATCTCCTCCTCCAACCTGTGTTTCTCCGAGATATCTTGCTGCACGACTAGAAAATGGGTGACGTTACCGTTGGGATCCGTCAACGGTGAGATACTCTGTGTCACCGTGTAGAAGCCGCCCGATTTGTTCTTATTCAACACATCGCCGCGCCAAGCTTTCCCACCCAAGACGGTTTTCCACATCGCCCCCCAGAATGCCCTATCGTGTTTACCAGAACTGAACATGCGCGGCTTGTTACCGATGATCTCCATCGTCGTGTAACCGGAGAACCGGCATAAAGCCTCGTTCAGCCACACGATCTCACCTTCACGGTCCGTGATGAACATCGCATTCGAGGCGTTGTTCATCGCCACTTCCATCAAGCGCAACTCTTGCTGCTCCTGCGCCCCCAACATGGCTACCGTCACACGTGCCGCAAAGGCAGACAATCTGCTGACCGTGAGTTTGTCGAAGGCATCATCATGCTGCGAATACAGCATCAATGCACCGATCACTTCGCCCTTGATCCCCAGCGGCATCGCCAACACGCTGCGCATACCGAAACGTTTCGCGCGTTCTCGCCAAGGTTTGAATTGCTGAGCATCCACACTGAGCACTACCGGCCTGTTCTCTCGTATCGCAATGCCTGTGGTTCCCTGACCTTCTGGCCGATCGTCCCAACGCACTCGCAATCCGTCCAGATAAGCCGTCATACCTGCGGCTGCAGCGATCTCAATCGCACCGTCATTTTGTTTCATGCCGATCCACACCAACTTGAAATCGAACAATTCCACCATACGTTGAGTCACACGCTTCACTACACCGCTCAGATCATATTTGTTCAGGATGTATTGATCGATCTCTTGCAACAGATAGTCGGCCACCACCTGCTCTCTAATGTTGTAACGCAACGCTGCGGCCACCACCTCTCGCTCAATGGTCGGCACGAGACGCCCTTCGTCACCTGAATTGACGCAATCGTGTGCGCCTTTCTTTACAGCCTCGACCAAGTCAAGTTGGACACCACCCGTCAACAGCACGATACAAGGGATATCCAACTCGTGACGACGTAGCGCTGCGACAACTTGCTCTATGGGAAATTCATCCTTTACGGGCGTAACGAACACTACGTCCCATTTTTGTTGGGGAAGTAGCGATTCAAGTTCTGAGGGGGAATGCGCCTGCCGAGGGCGTGCCTGATAGCCTGACTTTTCCAACATCTCGATCACCCACACGCTCTCGTCCTCAGATGTAGCAACGAACAAGACGTGCAGGGAGATCATGGTGTGACTGATTGCTTGAGAGACGTACCGATACCCTTCTCGCTCAACCAACCAAGGCCGATCAAGTCGTGCAGCAATTGACTGAATGCGGGAAGGCTGTCGGGTTTCTTGACGAAGCTATTGGCACCGATCTGGTACGCCAAGACGACGTCGGAAGGCTCACTTGCTTCGGAATACACGACGATGGGAACGTTCTGTAGGCGACTATCCATGCGCAAGGTACGCATCACCGCCAGCCCAATGAGTTTGGGCAGTTTCAGGTCGATGAGAATCAAGCGTGGCACAGGGTGTCCATGCGTCATCTCAGTCGAGAGCCAATCCAGTGCGGTTACACTGTCCGGAACGACCGCCAGATGCAGCTCTCCCGGACAACTCGCCACCGCCTGCTGCACTAGCTGGATCGCTGACTCTTCATCCTCAACCAATAAGATCGTATCCCCAGCCTGCTTAAACATCGCTTCTATCCCTTAGCAAAAGCCATTGTTCGGAAGCTCTCCCCCGTGAATCTGGAATGCGGTCCATGCCACATTACTCTAATTGTTCATGTTCTAAAACAAAATCGGTGCGGGCACGACATGCACGCCCTGATTCACCGTACTACAACTTCGCCTTAACCCAATCCGTGACGCCACTCAATGCCTTATCCAAATGCTCGGGTTGCGTACCGCCAGCTTGTGCCATTTCAGGACGTCCGCCACCTTTGCCACCCACTTGCAACGCGACGAAATTAACCAAGTCGCCAGCCTTTACTTTAGCTGTCGTATCCGGAGTCACACCTGCAATGAGGTTCACTTTGCCGTCGGCCACCGATGCCAACACGATCGCCGCACTGTGCAACTTGTCCTTCAGCTTATCCAGCGTCTCGCGCAACATCGCGACATCCGCACCTTCCAGTTTGGCAGCTAGCACTTTCACACCATTGAAATCTTGTGCCTGCGCCAGCAGTTCGTCGCCTTGTGCTGAAGCCAATTTAGATTTCAAAGTTGCGAGTTCTTTTTCCAACGTCTTCACGTTGTCCAAAACCTGTCCAACACGTGCGACGACTTCTTGCGGTTTGGCTTTTACCGCTTCGGCTACTTGTTGCAATTGATCTGCTTGTCGATTGACCAAAGCCAATGCACTTTCACCGGTCACCGCCTCGACACGACGCACACCCGCAGCCACACCCGTCTCCGCCACGATCTTGAACAGACCGATGTCGCCTGTGCGCTTGGCATGCGTACCACCGCACAATTCGATGGAAGATCCGATGTTCAACACACGCACCACATCACCATATTTCTCGCCGAACAGCATCATCGCGCCGGTCTTCTGCGCATCGTCAATCGCCATCACGCGCGACTGACACTCGGAGTTCGCCAAAATTTCTGCATTCACGATGTCCTCGACCTTGCGGATCTCCGCATCTGTCATCGGCTGCGTATGCACGAAGTCGAAACGTGTCTTGTCGGCATCCACCTGCGACCCTTTTTGCTGCACATGCGTACCCAACACTTCGCGCAAGGCCTTGTGCATCAAGTGTGTCGCGCTGTGGTTGCGAACAGTACTTGTGCGTGCCGCGACGTTCACTTTAGCGTTCACACCGTTACCCAACGTGAGCTTGCCTGTCTTCACCACACCGTGATGACCGAACACCGCAGCTTGGATCTTCTGCGTGTCTTCCACTGCGAAGATGCCATGCATGCTACGCAACTCGCCGCTATCGCCAACCTGACCACCCGACTCTGCGTAGAACGGCGTGTCATCCAATACCACCACGCCCATGTCGCCTTCGACCAATTCATTCACCGCCGTGCCATCCTTATACAGCGCGAGGATGTTACCTTTGTGTTCCAGTGTGTCGTAACCATGAAAGGTTGTCGCTACGCCTGCATATTCAAGATTGGCTGTCATCTTGAATTTTCCTGCCGAGCGTGCCATCTGTTTTTGGTTCGCCATCGCAGCATTGAAAGCTGCCTCGTCAACTCTCACTCCGCGTTCACGGCAGATGTCGGCAGTCAGATCAAGTGGGAAGCCATAGGTGTCATGCAATTTGAATGCGGTATCGCCGTTGAATACCTTGATGCCTGCTTTATCCATCTCAGCCAGATCTGCTTCAAGGATGGCCATGCCATTCGCGATCGTCGCGAAGAAACGTTCTTCTTCCTGCTTGAGGATCTCCATCACTCGATTTTGTGCGACTGCCAGATCAGGATAAGCAACACCCATCTGCGCAACCAAGTCAGGCACGATCTTATGGAAGAAGGCAGCACGTGCACCCAACTTGTAACCGTGACGGATTGCGCGGCGAATGATGCGACGCAGTACGTAGCCGCGACCTTCGTTGCCAGGGATCACACCATCAGCGATGAGGAAAGAACATGCGCGGATATGGTCTGCCAACACCTTGAGTGATGGCGAATCCATGTCGGCGCAATGAGTCTCACGCGCAGCCGCTTTGATGAGTGCTTGGAATAAATCAATTTCGTAATTGGCGTGCACGTGTTGCAACACTGCCGAGATACGCTCTAATCCCATACCCGTATCAACAGACGGCTTAGGCAGTAGATGCATCACGCCCGCTTCGTCGCGGTTGTACTGCATGAACACGTTGTTCCAGATCTCGATGAAGCGGTCACCGTCTTCTTCTGGCGTACCAGGCAATCCGCCGGGGATGTGCGCGCCGTGGTCGTAGAAGATCTCGGTGCATGGACCACAAGGGCCGGTGTCACCCATCATCCAGAAATTGTCCGATGCGTAGCGCGCGCCTTTGTTGTCGCCGATACGGATCACGCGATCCGGTGTCAGCCCCATCTCTTTGGTCCAGATGTCATAAGCCTCGTCATCCTCCGCATACACGGTGACATAGAGCTTATCCTTGGGCAGCTTGAAGACTTCGGTCAGCAATTCCCACGCATACTTGATCGCGTCACGTTTGAAGTAATCACCGAAGCTGAAGTTACCCAGCATCTCAAAGAAAGTGTGATGACGTGCGGTGTAGCCGACATTCTCCAGATCGTTGTGCTTGCCGCCAGCGCGTACGCATTTTTGGGAAGAAGCTGCGCGGGTATAAGGGCGTTTATCGAAACCAAGGAAAACGTCTTTGAACTGGTTCATCCCCGCATTGGTGAATAACAGCGTCGGGTCTTCATGAGGCACCAGTGAACTGGAGGCGACCACGGTGTGGCCTTTGGAGGCGAAATAGTCTAAGAATTTCTGGCGGATTTCACTGCTTTTCATCGATGCACCTTGCGCTGTAAAGTCAATTCCAGACGGGCTGGACAAGGCGCGCATCATACCATTTGGAGCGCCTTTCGGCGCAGCCAATAGGCTAGCTCTCTTCCATTGCAGAAGAGAGTTTCAGTACCTTTAGGATCACATCGATCGAGAAGCCGCGTGATTGCAAGAACCGCATCTGTTTGGCTTTTTCTTTGACATCTTGTGGGACGACACCGAATTTTCTTTGCCACACCTCACGCGCCGAATCGAGCTCAGACTCCTTCAGTGCAGGTAGCGCAGCATCGATCAACTCGTCTGAGATACCCCTTTGCCTCAGTTCATTCGTGATGCGTTGAGTGCCAAAACGGCTACGTCTAGCATGAACCAGTTGCGATGTCGCTCGAGCATCAGACAGCCAGCCGCGCACAGTCAAGTCATCCAATAGCGCATCCAGCTCGATTGCTTGCGACTGTTCTGAGTCTTCCTCAATTTGCACATGAGGCAACAGCTTGGCACGCAATTCGGCGCGGCTGTATTCGCGGCGAGCCAAGCATTGCAAGGCTCGCTCACGCAGGCTTAACTCAGACTTTTTCCTCATTGGCCTTAGCGTCTGCTTTGCTGGACTTCGCACTTGCTTTTGGTTTTTCCTTCTCGCCGCCTTCCAGCAGCGTCACACCCAACGCTTCGCGCACTTTGTTCTCGATCTCGAACGCGACATCCGGATGTTCACGCAGATATTCACGCGCGTTGTCCTTGCCCTGACCGATCTTCTCGCCTTTGTAGGCATACCAAGCGCCAGACTTCTCTACGAACTTGTGCTGGACGCCCAGCTCGATGATCTCGCCTTCGCGCGAGATGCCTTCGCCATACAGGATGTCGAACAATGCTTCGCGGAACGGAGGAGCGACTTTGTTTTTGACGATCTTGACGCGTGTCTCGTTGCCGATGACCTCGTCACCCTTCTTGATCGCACCGATGCGGCGGATGTCCAAACGCACGGAAGCGTAGAACTTGAGTGCGTTACCGCCCGTCGTAGTCTCTGGGTTACCGAACATCACACCGATCTTCATACGGATCTGGTTGATGAAGATGACCATGGTGTTGGAACGATTGATGTTGGCTGTGAGTTTGCGCAAGGCTTGCGACATCAAACGAGCATGTAGCCCCATCTGTGAATCGCCCATCTCACCTTCGATCTCTGCCTTGGGTGTCAACGCCGCGACGGAGTCCACCACCACGACATCCACCGAACCAGAACGCACCAACATGTCCACGATCTCTAGTGCTTGTTCGCCGTTGTCTGGTTGCGAGATGAGCAGGTCTTCGACTCTTACACCGAGCTTCTGCGCGTATTGTGGATCAAGGGCATGCTCAGCGTCGATGAACGCTGCTGTGCCACCCAGTTTTTGCATCTCAGCGATGACTTGCAGGGTGAGCGTAGTCTTTCCGGAAGATTCTGGGCCGTAGATCTCGATCACACGACCGCGTGGCAAACCACCCACGCCCAAGGCGATGTCCAATCCCAACGAACCTGTAGATACCACTTCCACGTCTTTAATGGCTTCGCCTTCGGCCAAGCGCATGATGGAACCTTTGCCGAATTGCTTCTCGATCTGGCTCAATGCTGCTGCCAGTGCCTTGCTTTTGTTGTCATCCATGTTTGTCTCCTTGAAAATCGATGGGCGGATTGTGGCACACCCTTTTCGAGTTGTACAGAACGTTCGTTCTTTTTTTATTCAGGCGGTTTTTGTTTGGTTTTTCAGCAGGTTGAGAACACCCTGCAGGGCAAGCCGGACGGATTGCGACCTGATCGAGGCGCGATCGCCCTCTAATTGATATCGTTGTACAAGCACTTCCCCGTGACGCAAAGCCCAAGCGAACCACACCGTTCCCACGGGCTTGTCGGGCGTGCCGCCACCAGGTCCAGCGATACCACTCACAGCCAAAGAGATGTGAGCATGACTATGCGCGATGGCACCTGCAGCCATCTCCCGCACGGTCATCTCCGACACGGCTCCATATGCATCCAACGTACTTTGCCGCACGCCCAACATCTCCACCTTGGCTTGATTGGTGTAGGTGACAAAACCGCGCTCGAACCACGACGAGCTACCCGCAATGTCCGTCACCGCCTGCGCCACCCCACCGCCGGTGCATGATTCTGCTGTCGCCAGCATCATGCCCTGTGCCTTTAGTGCTGCACCGACTTGTACGGCGAGTGTGTCCATCAAAGTCCGCGAGCGAGATCGTTCTGGATATCCACCACTGCCTCCAGCCCCACAGCGATACGAATGAGGCTATCGCTGATGCCCGCCACCGCACGTGCCTCTGGTGTGATGCGCGCATGGGTGGTGGTTGCAGGATGCGTGATGGTGGTCTTGGTGTCACCCAAGTTCGCAGTGATGGAAAGCATCTTCGTGTTGTCGATCACCTTCCACGCTGCGGCCTTACCGCCCTTCACCTCGAACGCCACGATGCCGCCCCCCGTCTTCTGCTGCTTCATTGCAAGCTGATGTTGCGGATGCGAAGGTAGCCCCGGGTAGAACACGCGCGCCACGTTGGGTTGCTTCTCCAACCATTGGGCCAGTTGCAATGCGTTGGCGCTGTGCGCATCCATACGCAGCTTGAGCGTCTCCAGCCCTTTCAAGAACACCCACGCATTGAACGCACTCATGGTCGGGCCAGTCGTGCGCAAGAAGCCATACACAGGTTCCATCAATTTCTTGCTGCCCAGCACCGCGCCACCCAGCACACGACCTTGACCGTCGATGTACTTGGTCGCTGAGTGGATGACGATGTCGGCGCCCAACTCCAACGGACGTTGCAAGATGGGCGTACAGAAACAATTGTCCACCGCCAGCAAAGCGCCACAGCCTTTCGCCACCGCTGCGATGGCTGCAATGTCGGAGATCTCAGTGAGTGGATTGGACGGTGTCTCCAAGAAGAACATCTTGGTGTTGGCACGCACAGCGGCTTTCCATTCAGCCACATCGGTTGCCGAGACGTAGGTCGTCTCCACACCAAATTTCTTGAAGTAGTTGTTGAAGGTATTGGTGGTCGCACCAAACAAACTCTGCGACGCGACGATATGATCGCCCGCCTTCAGATGCGCCATGCAAGTCGCCAAGATAGCGGACATCCCCGATGCGGTCGCCACACACTGCTCTGCACCTTCCAAGGCAGCAAGGCGCTGCTCGAACATGGTGACTGTAGGATTGGTGAAGCGCGCATAGATGTTGCCCGGCTCTTCGCCGATGAAACGCTTAGCCGCCTGCTCTGCGGTGTCAAACACAAAGCTAGACGTTAGATACAAGGCCTCGCTATGTTCATGGAACTGGCTACGCTCGATTCCCGCGCGTACCGCCAGCGTCTCTAATTGATAGTTGTCATCCGACATGATCACTCCTCAAAACAAAAAACCCGGAAAGCTTAGCGCTAAACCGGGTTCTCCCGCTTTAGCTGTATTTGTAATGCGCCCGCAAGCTGTTCCTCAAATCGGCGCAGACGGAAAGTAGCACCCATCTCGCAGCTCGTCAAACAGTGCTCAATTCCGGTTTCAATGCGAAGACGAGACAAGGCGGCAACGAGCGAACAACGAAGGCAGTGCATTTAGCACGACGAGGAGTGAGCGAGGTAGCCAACGCAGTATCGTCGATGCAGTGGAAGCGGAATTACATGGAGGAGGCAGCCATCGCCAGATCAAGCTCCAACTGATCTTCTTCCGGTTCGACTTCTTTGGCACTACCGTGACGAGCAGCTTCGACCTCGTTCAGATATTCGGGCGTGATGTCGCCGGTGATGTAACAACCATCGAAGCAGGACGTGTCAAACACCTTCAAGGTTGGATTGGCCTTGATGACCGCTGCCTTCAAGTCATCCAGGTCTTGATAGATCAATCGATCAGCGCCGATCTCGTGACAGATCTGTTCATCGGTACGGCCGGTGGCGATCAGTTCACGACGCGATGGCATGTCGATGCCGTACACGTTGGGATACTTCACAGGAGGCGCGGCAGAGGCAAAGAACACCTTACGTGCACCCGCATCACGTGCCATCTGCACGATCTCGCGGCTGGTCGTGCCACGCACAATGGAGTCATCCACCAGCAACACGTTCTTGTCTTTGAACTCGACGCTGATGGCGTTGAGCTTCTGGCGTACTGATTTCTTGCGCATCGCCTGGCCCGGCATGATGAAGGTGCGGCCGATGTAGCGGTTCTTCACGAAACCTTCGCGGAACGGGATGCCAAGGTGGTTAGCCAATTGCAAGGCGCTCGGACGGCTGGAATCAGGAATAGGGATGACCACATCGATACCGTGATCCTTCCATTCGCGCTTGAGCTTTTCTGCCAGATACTCGCCCATGTACAAGCGGGTCGCATAGACAGAGATGCCATCCATCACTGAATCAGGACGCGCAAAATAGACGTACTCAAAGATGCACGGATTGAGTTGTGGCTTGTCTGCACACTGCTGGCTATGGAAGTTCGCATCGAGGTCGATGAACACCGCTTCACCCGGTGCGATGTCGCGCAGGAACTTGAAGCCCAAGGTATCCAGCGCAACCGATTCCGAAGCGACCAGATACTCGACGCCCGAATCCGTTTGGTTGCTACCCACCACCAATGGACGGATACCGTGCGGATCACGGAAGGCGATCAATCCGTAACCGGAGATCATCGCCACGACAGCATAAGCGCCCTTCACACGACGATGTACGCCAGCGATAGCCGCGAATATCTTCTGTGGGTCGAGCTTGTAACCTGTGGCATTGGCTTGCAGTTCATGTGCCAACACATTGAGCAGAACTTCAGAATCAGAACCGGTGTTGATGTGACGCAAGTCTTGCTGATACATGACTTTGCGCAGTTCGTCGGTATTGGTCAGATTGCCGTTGTGACCGAGCACGATACCGAACGGAGAGTTCACATAGAACGGTTGCGCTTCGTTGTGATCGACCGAAGAGCCTGCGGTCGGGTAGCGCACATGTGCGATGCCGGCATTGCCCTTGAGTGCACGCATGTTGCGCGTGCGAAACACGTCACGCACCAAGCCATTACCTTTATGCAGATTGAATGTCCTGCCTTCCAAGGTGGCGATGCCCGCGGCATCCTGTCCACGGTGTTGAAGCACTTGCAAACCGTCATACAACAACTGGTTCACTGGTGTATTCGAGATCACTCCAAGAATGCCGCACATATTTTGTTCCTGTCTTTCGTGGCTCTAACTATTTTTTGAAGGCGTCTTCTGGGACATAACTTTTCGCATGGAGTGCGACATCTTGCAAGGGTTTGCTAGACCATGCGTTCTTCCACCATGGCTCTTGCGGCAGATTGGTCAGGCCACCGAGCCAGACCAAGGCAAGCACCAAGATCACACCGCGCACCACACCGAACATCGCACCGAACTTACCATCCATCCCAGTCAAGCCCGCGAACTTGGCCAACTTGGTCATGAACCATGCGGAGATCGAGCCGACGATCAACGTCACGATGAACAGCGCCGCAAATGCCGTTGCAGAACGGACATTAGCCGAACCCACCGCATCTGGCACGTACTGCACCAGTTGCTCCGAGAAGGTCACCGCGACAACGTAGGCAACGCCCCAAGCGATCAGCGAGAACAACTCATACATGAAACCGCGCCACCAACCCAGCAAAGCTGAAAGCAATATGACCGCGACAACAGCGATATCAAAACCGGTCATCGTTTATTCCAGATTGATCACGTTAGGATGCAAGCCTAGTTTTTCCAACTTCAGCTTGATCTTGTCAGCCGCTTCACGCGTGGGATAGCTACCGACACGCACACGCACCATGTTGCCCACCTTCTCGGTGTACACATGGAAACCCTCTTTGCTCAATTTGGCATTCATCTGCTTGGCAGTATCCGCATTGGAATACGCGCCAACCTGTACTACCCAACCTGTCTTAGGTGTGGGCTTGGCAACAGGTTTTGCTTCAACCTTCGGCTTCGCTTCGACTTTAGGTTTAGCCTCCACCTTGGGCTTGGCTTCTACCTTCGCAACGGGCACGACTGGCTCTGCACTCACCGCAGAGGCAGCAACTGCTGCGACGACAGGTTCGACTACTGGCACAGGAATGACTGCTGACACGGCAGCCACTTCAGCGACTGGCGCAGTGGCTGGCTGAGCAACTAAGGGAGGGGCTTGGTCTTTATCGGGGATACGCAACTCGATGTCGTTCGCTGTGGTCGGAGAAGGTTCGTCATCGAACACCATCGGTAAGAAGACCACGATGGCAAGTACCAGTGCAACCGCACCGATCAGGCGGCGACGCGCCTGACGTTTTAGGTTGGATTCTTCTTCTGTAGATATCTTTTTTGCCATTGCGAATAAATCGGGAATCTCAGCGGGTACGCATGCCTCGCACCTGCATCACTTCCGCCACCGTATAGAATGATCCGAAGGCGGCGATTCTATCATTTTCGCCTGCGCGTTTGCTCGCCTCATGCAGTGATTCGGCAATGGAATCGCAGACCACCACCTCGCCGCGAACCCCACTATTCTTGAGGACTTGCGCCAATTCTGCGGCCATTGCACCACGCGGCGCGGCTATGCCCGCCACCAGCCACACATCGATCTGCGCATCCAGTGCCTGCACCACCCCTACCATGTCTTTGTCCTTGAGCATGGCGAACACAGCGAAAGTCTTGGCAGGTGGAAGATTGGCAAGGTTCTGCGCTAGCGAACGCGCCGCATGTGGGTTGTGTGCCACATCCAAAATCAACTGCGGCTTACCCGGCACGAACTGGAAACGCCCCGTCAACTCGACCTCGGTCAGACCACGCCGTACCGCCTCCATACTCACTGGTGTTTTACCCTTCAGCGCATCCAAAGCAGCCAGCACGGCACTGGCATTGTGCAGTTGGAACGCCCCGCGCAATGCAGGATGCGGCAAAGCACTGCGAGAACTCACCTTGCTGCGATAGTCCCACTGCCCTTGGTGTGCGGTGAAACCAAACTCAGTGGCGATACACCACAGCTCCGCACCGATGTCACCCGCATGCATGCGTAAAGCCTGTGGTACATCAGTGTCTGCACAGATCGCCACACGACCTTGGCGGAAGATGCCTGCCTTCTCGAAGGCGATCTTCTCCCGCGTGTCACCCAGATAATCCACGTGATCGATGTCAACACTAGTCACCACAGAGACATCCGCATCGAATACGTTCACCGCATCCAACCTGCCGCCCAACCCCACTTCGAGAATGGCGACATCTACTTTGTGCGCGATGAAACATTGCATCGCAGCTAGCGTGCCGAACTCAAAATAGGTCAGCGCGATGTCGCCACGCACTTGCTCGATCTGTTCGAACGAAGCGCACAACTCAGCATCGCTCGCTTGTTGCTTCGCGATACGTACGCGCTCGTTGTAATCCAATAGATGCGGCGAGGTATAGCAACCGACCTTGTAGCCTGCTGCGTGCAAGATCGCTTCCAGCATCGCGCACACCGAACCCTTACCGTTGGTGCCTCCAACGATGATGATAGGAAAATCAGGATCGAGATTCAGCCGCTGTTTGACTTGCGCAACGCGTTCCAGACCGAGCGCGATGGTTTTGGGGTGCAGGGATTCGAGGTGGGTTAGCCAGTCGGCTAAAGATGTTGGCATTTCGACTTTGACTACAAAGCAATCGGCAGAAAAATTTCTGCCGATTACTAAACTGATAATTACGCTGCTTCCAGCTTCGTCACCGCATCCTGCTTGGTCAGCAGGGTGATGAGTGTCGCCAGTTGGTCGCGCATCTCACGACGGTCGACGATCATGTCGATGGCACCGTGCTCCAACAGGAACTCGGCACGTTGGAAGCCATCAGGCAAGGTTTCGCGCACGGTCTGCTGGATCACGCGCGCACCGGCGAAGCCAATCAACGCACCGGGTTCTGCGATGTTCACATCACCCAAGAAAGCGAAGCTGGCAGAGACGCCGCCCATGGTTGGGTCGGTGAGGACAGAGATGAAGGGCAGCTTGGCTTCGCTCAACTGGGTGAGTGCTGCGCTGGTCTTGGCCATCTGCATCAGCGACAACAAACCTTCCTGCATGCGCGCGCCGCCACTGGCAGAGAAACAGATGAAGGGGCATTGCTGTTCCAGCGCGACTTGCACACCGCGTACGAAACGCTCGCCCACTACTGAGCCCATTGAGCCGCCCATAAAGGTGAATTCGAATGCAGCTGCAACCACTGGAACGGCATGGATGCTGCCTTGCACCACGATCAATGCATCGTCTTCATTGGTGCTCTTCTTGGCAGCGATCAGGCGATCGCTATACTTTTTCTGGTCTTTGAATTTCAGCGTATCGATCGGTAACACTTCGGAACCGATCTCGAACTGGCCTTCGCTATCCAGCAACCAATCCAAACGAGTACGCGCAGTGATGCGGTGATGATGATTGCACTTGGGGCAGACGCTGTGGTTCTTCTCCAGATCGGAGTGATACAGCACCGCTTGGCAGGACGGGCATTTGTGCCATAGACCTTCCGGTACGTTCTTCTTCGAATCTTCGCTCTCGCGGCGTTTGATCTTCGGCGGCAATAGTTTTTGGAACCAACCCATGATGTGCTCTCCTCTTATTGATCGATTGCCTGACGCAATTCTCGCACCAACTTGCTTACATTGGCGACGACATTCTGCTCAGTTGAATTCTCTACTTCCTGCACGATGCGGCTACCTACCACCACACCGTCGCACAGTTTGGCGACTGCTTTGGCAGTGGCTGCATCACGGATGCCGAAGCCCACGCCGATAGGCAGCTTGATGTGCTTGCGCAGTTGCGGCATCTTGTCTTCGATGGCCGACAAGTCGATGCTTCCCGAACCGGTCACGCCTTTCAGCGAAACGTAGTACACATAGCCGCGCGCCAACTTGGCAACCTGCTGGATGCGCGCCTCTTTGGTCGTTGGCGCAAGTAGGAAGATAGGCGCGATATTGTGACGTTGCAGATGTTCGAACGCATCGTGACTTTCTTCCGGCGGGAAGTCCACGGTCAGCACACCGTCCACACCCACTTCGGCGCAACGTTGCGCGAATATTTCCCAACCCATGGCCTCGATAGGATTACCGTAGCCCATCAACACCACCGGCGTGGTCGTATCTTGCTTGCGAAACTCCGCCACCATGCCCAACACGCCACGTAACGACATGCCTTTCTTGAGCGCACGCTCAGAAGCACGTTGAATGACCGGGCCGTCTGCCATCGGATCGGAGAACGGCACACCCAACTCAAGCACATCAGCACCTGCTTCCACCAAGCCATGCATCAAAGGTACGGTAAGGGGCTGCGATGGATCACCTGCAGTGATGAACGGGATGAGTGCCTTGCGCTGTTGTTGCTTCAGCTTGTCAAAAGTCGTATCGATGCGGCTCATAGCGTGATGCCTTTCAACTTCGCCACGGTGTTCATGTCTTTGTCGCCACGGCCTGAGAGGTTGACCAACAGAACTTTGTCTTTCGTCATGGTTGGTGCGATCTTGATCGCATGCGCCAACGCATGGCTGGATTCCAGCGCAGGGATGATGCCTTCGAAGCGACACAGCGCATCGAATGCGCCGATAGCCTCGTCGTCATTGATAGCAACATATTGCGCACGACCGATGTCCTTCAACAAGCAGTGCTCAGGACCGACACCGGGGTAATCCAATCCAGCAGAGATAGAGTGTGTCTCGATGATCTGGCCATTCTCGTCTTGCATCAGATTAACCTTATTTCCGTGCAATACGCCCACCTTGGCGTTCGCCGTCAGCGGCGCAGCATGTTTGCCACTGGCAATTCCAAAACCGCCCGCCTCCACGCCGATGATCTGCACGTTAGGCACTTCGATGTAAGGATTGAACAAGCCAATGGCATTAGAGCCACCACCGACGCAGGCGATAACTGCATCTGGCTGACGACCGATCATCTCTGGCATCTGCACTTTGGACTCATTACCAATGACGCATTGGAAGTCCCGCACCATCATGGGGTAAGGATGCGGACCTGCCGCCGTACCGAAGATATAGAACGTGGATTCGACGTTGGTGACCCAATCGCGTATAGCTTCGTTGCAAGCATCTTTCAATGTCTTGGAGCCGCTCTCGACTGGTACGACCGTAGCGCCCAGCAGCTTCATGCGGAACACGTTAGGCGCTTGGCGTTGAATATCTTCCGCGCCCATGTAGACGATGCACTCCATACCGAAACGTGCTGCGACAGTCGCCGTTGCCACGCCGTGCATGCCCGCACCTGTTTCGGCGATGACGCGCTTCTTACCCATACGCTTTGCCAACAAGGCTTGCCCCATCGCGCTGTTGATCTTGTGCGCGCCGGTATGGTTCAAGTCTTCGCGCTTCAGGTATATCTGCGCACCACCGAGGCTCTCGGACAAACGCTTGGCGTGATAGATAGGACTAGGACGGCCGACGTAATGCTTGAGTTCATAAGCCAACTCGGCTTTGAATTCGTGATCGTCCTTGAAACGAAGATACTGTGCGGTCAATTCTTCCACGGCAGGAATCAATGTCTCCGCCATGTAGGTACCGCCGAACTGGCCAAAGTGGCCAGTTGAATCAGGAAAGTTGTACGTCAATCTGTTTAACCTCTTTGATGAATGCCGCGACCTTCGCCGCATCCTTGATTCCTTTGCTTGCCTCTACGCCGCTGGACACATCCACCGCGTATGGCCGCACTTGTTTGACCGCCTCAGCCACATTTCCCGCATGCAAACCGCCAGACAGGATGACCGGCAACGACAGGTTCTGTGGAATAAGCGCCCAATCGAACGATTCCCCAGTGCCGCCTTGCGTACCTTCCACGAAAGCATCCAACAATAGACCTTGCGCACTGGCGTAACGGGCCGCGCATTCTACCAAATCCACTCCTGCTTTGACCCGTATCGCCTTCAGATAAGGCTTGCCGAACTGTTGGCAGAACTCAGAGGATTCTTCGCCATGGAACTGCAATACATCCAAAGACACATTTGCCAGCACTTCGCGAACGTAATCGACCGTTGGATTCACAAACAGACCGACTACCGTGACGAATGGCGGTACATGGCGCATCAAATCAGCCACCTGTTGCACACTGACATGGCGCGGACTTTTCTCGTAGAAGACCAAACCGATGGCATCTGCACCGCTGTTCGCCACAGCGTGCAGGTCTTGTTCACGGGTAAGGCCGCATATCTTGATTCGAGTCATAAGGATGAACGACTAAGAACGAGGCGGCATTGTACCTTGAGGTAGCCCCCACTTCGCATCGTAGGTGATGTGACGCAAGTAGAGTCCATCCGGCATGAAGGTCGGTGCAGCGAACTTACGGTCACGCCCTCCCAACACTTCTGCCATCCACTGCGGAGGATATTTACCTTTGCCCACATAAAGCAGGCAGCCAAGGATATTGCGCACCATGTGATGCAGGAAGGCATTGGCAGTCAGGTTGAAGATGAGCGTATCGCCCTGCTGTTGGATATCGAGCACGGCAAGGTTCTTCATCGGCGTCTTGGCTTGGCATTGAGATGAGCGGAAAGCGCTGAAGTCATGCTCCCCTAGCAAATATCGCGCGGCCTCGCGCATCGCTGCAACATCCAACGGAGCGTGGAACCAACCCACTTTAGCGTGATGCACCGCGCTACGTGAGGGGCGGTTGATAAGTACGTATTGATAGCTACGAGCTTGCGCCGAGAAGCGAGCATGGAACTCATCACTGACTGGATGCGCCCACAACACGGCGATATCTTTCGGCAACAGTGCATTCGTTCCTCGCACCCATGCGGATAAAGGCCTGTCGATGTTCGTGTCGAAGTGGATGACTTGCTCTAACGCATGCACACCGGTATCTGTGCGGCCTGCGGCGATAATCTCGATACTTTCTCCAGAGATACCACTCAACGCAGCTTGCAACGCATCCTGCACGTTGGGCACATCGGGCTGGCTCTGCCAACCGTTGTAACGACTTCCGTCGTATTCAATACCTAGCGCGATTCTCATCGCCACACTCCTATCAACAAGACCACACATGCCAGTATCAGCAATGCATCGATGAACTTGAACGCATGCAACTCAAGTTCGATATGCGATGTGCCCGCCGTGCTCGGCTTTAATGCATCGCCGATGGTGTTGCGCCAATCACTCGCTGTGTCACGCATCGCCGATTCTGCATTCTCTAGGGTCAATGCCAGACGCACTGCAAAACGTTCGCGCGACAAACCTAGCCAGCGCAGCGGGTACAGCAAACTATATAAGCCGCTGGTCAAGCGCACCTGCGGCAGCAGGTCCAACAATATGGCGAGTCCTGCCAACACACTCAATAACCGCCCCAACTGAGTCGCCCCATCAGACAGCCCTTCCCATGTGGGCGACAAAATGCCGAATTGTGTGAATACCGCCCCCCCCGGTGTGGTGTAGGCATAGATGAACAGCAGAACAATCATGATCCAGCGGGTGCGCCGCATCAGACTCAACATCTGCTCTGCACACAGCCTCAGCGCCAGTCCGATCAAAACCACACAGGGAAAGAACAAAACGATTCCCTGCAAGCGTTGCACAAGCAACGCGAGCATGATCCAAACAAATATTTGCACAGCAGGATGGGGTTCGTATTTCATCGTCTCAAATGAAAACGGCAGCCTAGGTGGCTGCCGTTTCCCAAAGTTACATGGTTTACAGCTGTTGCATCATCGCTTCTGCACTTGCACGTTGCTCATCATCGCCATCGCGCAACACTTCATCCAGAATCTCTTTCGCACCAGCAGCGTCACCCATCTCTTGGTAAGCCTTGGCTAGATCAAGTTTCGTCGCCACTTCTTGCCAGCGCTCGTCTTTGCTCTCACTTGATGCTGCTGCGGCAGCAGGTGCAAGGCTGCCCAGATTCAGGCTGATATCGCCCAAGCCGATATCGACAGGTGCTGCCTCTTTAGCGGCTACGGGCGCTTTGAAGTCCGTCGGGAAATCAAGCGTGAAAGCCATGTCACCCGCCTCTTCTTTCGCAGCAGTCGGCTTTTCAGCGACAGGCGCACTGACATGCGAGGTGGTCACATCGAAGATCAGATCATCCACATTCTCCGCAGGTGCGACAGCACTTGCTTCGGTTGCGATCTGAGTTGGGATGCTCGGATGTGTAGCGGTGATATCGAACACCATCTCATCCAGATTCGTCGCACCGCCAGCCGTTTCGACTGCTGGGATGCCAGGGTGAGTCCCAGTGACATCAAAGTCCATCGGTGATTCTTGTGCTGCGCGTAAGTCACTTGCGGAAAGGATGGTCGTGCTTTCGTTCGAAGGTGCCTCCAATACCACAGTGCCTTGGAGATCAGACGGGGCTGGTGCGGGTGCAACGACAGAACCAAAGCCCAGATCGAAGTCAACCGATGGCTGGGCGACTTCAGCAGCTTGCTCTACCGCAGGTACGGCCGCACCTGCTTCACCACCGTACAAAGGATTGCTTGGCTCCAGAGCCAACCCCATTGCCGCCGCTTGCGACCATGCCGCATCGTCAGGCGAATCTTTGATGGCCTTCGCGTGAGTGAAGAACGAATTAGTATCCTTACGCGAGGCGTAGATGGACAGCAATTTCAGGCGTACCGGAACATTGTTAGGATTCGATTTCAACGCCTCGGTCAACACCTCTTCCGCTTGGACGTCTCGCCCAAATGTCAGGAACAGGTCTGCCTCACCGATCGGATCGACCTCATCGGAATTCGTCTGTGTGGTGGACTCTGTATTTGCGGACTGTGTGAAATCACCCGTATCCGGAGAAGGCATCACAGGCGCGGCGATGCGACCTGTCGCCCCGCCGATTTCTTCCGCCTCAGACTTGCCTGAGACATCCTTCGCTTTACCGGCAGATTTCTTGTTGCGGCGTGTCAACATGAACCCGACACCGCCCAAAGCAAGCAGGCCGGCGGCTCCAGCAGCCAGCATGATTGGATCATCCATCAGGGAGGCTTGCTCTACGATCTTAGGTTCTGCGACCGCGACCTTGGGTTTCACTGCTACAGGCGCACTCGCTGCCACCGCAGGGGCGGGGGCGGAAGCCGCATTCGCTGTGACCGTGGTAGCGTCGGCTTGCTTCTTCAGCTCAGCCAAACGTTGCAGGTCTTTTACATTCTTCTCCAGCAGCGCAGTACGATCTTGCGCTTCTTTCAATGCCTTGTTCTTAGCGATGGTCTCTTCTTCTTTGGCGTTGGCTTTTTCTTGTGCAGAAGTCTTACCACCACCAACGGCCTTATCACCAGGAGCCTCGCCCTTGGATAATTTCAACACTTCTTGTGCAGGTGCCTTGCTGGTGGCACTTTCGGCTACTGCCGTATTGATCTTGCCGGACGATGCTTGCTTTGCCGTATCGCTCCCAGCCTCAGTCTTTATTGCGGCCAGTTGCTGGCGATAGACGTTCCAATCGGCGACTTGAGCGCGCACTTCTTTTACCGCCTCCGCTTGTTGGAGGGCATCAATGTCACCCGCCTCTGGCAAACGGATGATCTTACCTGTCTTCAGACGATTCATGTTCTTGCCTACGAAGGCCTCAGTGTTGGCGCGATACAAGGCGACCAACATACGCTCCAAACTGACGTCAGCAGGCTTATTCTTGAGCGCGATCTTGCTCAATGTGTCACCGCGCACAACAGTAACGGGCTTTGCCTCAGGCTCTGTGATCGGAAGGGCTTTTTCTTTACTCAAAGCGTCTGCAACAGGCGCGGGAGAGCCTTCGACTGGCACTGCCTGTTCAGTTGTCGGAGCAGCTTGCTCTACAGGTGCTGGCGCAACCGCAGCAGGCTGGGCTGGATCTTTTTGGGTGGCCTCTACTGGCGCAGGTGCGGCTGGTTCGGGCTGAGTTTCCACTGGCGCAGCAGCGGCTGGTTGAGTAACGACTGGCGCTGGCTCCACTGCAACGGGTGCAACAGGCATCGCGGGAGCGACAGGGGCCGTAACCACTGGCGCGATCGTCTTCACAGGTGCAGGTTGTGGTTCTTGTGCCTTGAAATCAACAGGGTCAAGTAAGAAGGTGTATTCGCGCAACAGCTTGCCTGAAGACCAAGAGACCTCGACCAACAAGACAACGAACGGGTCATTGATGGGTTGCGATGAAGTCAACTTGATAGAAGGACTGCCACTATCGCGGTTGATGACCTCGAATTTAAGCTTAGGGAGACTGTAGGGATAATCGACACCGGCACTTTTGAATGCATCAGGGGACGCTAGCTTGGCTGAAATGCTTGAACTATCGGATTTCTCGACGGAGACCAGTTCGATCTCTGCTTTAAGTGGCTGACCTAAACTGGAGCTGACATTGATACCGCCCAATCCCGTCGCCGAGACCATGCCGGACCATGCCAAGACGGCGATAAAACCAGATAATTTATAAATCGATTTCAGCACGCTGCCACCCTTTTCTTTCCCTGACGTTATCCAGACTAACATCAGAGGGTTAGTGTTGCAAGTTCACTTCCCCTCTAACTTCACGCACTAACTGACGGTAATCAACCAACTTTTTTGCTCTTCACTTACCGAGCAAGATTCGCAACATACGGCGCAAAGGCTCGGCTGCTCCCCACAGCAACTGGTCACCGCAAACGAATGCGCTGACGAACTCTGGGCCTAATTCCATCTTGCGTACGCGGCCTACTGCAACATCCAACTTCCCTGTCACCGCAACGGGTGTCAACTCTTTGACACTCAGTGCGCGATCATTCGGAACGAACTTGACCCAAGGATTGCCGCCCTTGATGAGCGCTTCGATCTCATTCAACGGCACGTCCTTCTTCAACTTGAGGGTCAAAGCCAAGCTATGACAACGCATCGCACCGATACGCACGCACAATCCGTCCACAGGGATACGTTGCGACGTACCCAGTATCTTGTTGACCTCGGCTTGTCCCTTCCATTCTTCTTTGGATTGACCATTGTCGAGTTGCTTGTCGATCCATGGGATCAGACTGCCCGCCAACGGCGCGCCGAAGTTTTCGATCGGCATGTCAGACGAACGCAATGTCTCTGCGAGACGACGGTCGATCTCAAGGATGGCTGATTTAGGATCGGCCAATAGATCAGCGACACTGGCGTGAGCTACGCCCATCTGGTTCAACAGCTCACGCATGTTCTGCGCACCCGCGCCGGATGCGGCTTGATAGGTCATGGACGACACCCACTCCACCAGCCCTGCGTGGAACAGACCGCCCAAGCCCATCAACAAGATACTGTTGGTGCAATTGCCGCCGATGAAGTTCTTACCGCCGTTCGCCAAAGACTTCTTGATGAGGTCGAGATTGACTGGATCGAGGATGATGACCGCGTCTTTTTCCATGCGCAGTGTGGAAGCTGCATCGATCCAATAACCTTGCCATCCCGCCGCACGCAACTTGGGGAATATCTCGGTGGTGTAATCGCCACCTTGACAGGAGATGATGGTCTCCATCGCCAACAACTCTTTCAGGTCGTAGGCATCTTTGAGCGATGCGCCGCGCGCTTCAACAGGAGCCTCACCACCAACATTGGATGTAGTGAAAAACACCGCATCGATATGGTCGAAATCCTTTTCTTCGCGCATGCGTTGCATGAGCACCGACCCCACCATACCGCGCCAACCGATCAAACCAACTTTCATGACTCTCTCCATAGGGTGGGCCACCTAGCCCTACCCTTCCTACTCATTATTACAACGCCTTGACCACCGCATCACCCATCGCCGAGCAACCGATTTTCTGCATACCCGCCTCGAAGATGTCTGCCGTGCGCAAACCTTGCTGCAACACTTTGCGCACAGCACCTTCGATACGTTGCGCATTGGCTTCGTCGTTGAAGGTGTAACGCAACATCATCGCCACCGACAGGATGGTCGCCAAAGGATTGGCGATGTCCTTACCTGCGATGTCAGGTGCAGAACCGTGGCTTGGCTCATACAGACCTTTGTTGTTTTGATCCAGCGAAGCTGAAGGCAACATGCCGATAGAGCCCGTCAGCATCGATGCTTCGTCTGACAAGATATCGCCGAAGATGTTGCCAGTGACCACCACATCGAACTGCTTGGGCGCACGCACCAGTTGCATCGCCGTGTTGTCCACCAACATGTGGGTCAATGCGACCTCAGGGTATTCCTTGGCGAGTTCGGTCATCACCATACGCCATAGCTCAGTCGTCTCCAGCACGTTGGCTTTATCAACTGAACAGAGCTTTTTGTTGCGCTTCATCGCGATACCGAAAGCGACGTGACCGATACGGATGATCTCCGACTCGGAGTAACGCATGGTGTTCACGCCTTCGCGCTCACCGTTCGGCAATGTCGTGATACCACGCGGCTGACCGAAGTAAACATCACCCGTCAATTCACGCACGATCATGATGTCCAAGCCAGAAACGACTTCTGGCTTCAGCGTGGAGGCGTTCGCCAGTTCTGGATACAGCAGCGCAGGACGCAGATTGGCGAACAGATTGAGTTCCTTGCGGATGCGCAGCAAGCCGCGCTCGGGACGTTTGTCGCGCGGCAAGGTGTCGTACTGATAGCCACCGACAGCACCCAGCAAGACCGCATCGGATGCTTTCACCAATTTCTCGGTCGATTGCGGGAATGGATCACCTTCCGCGTCGTAAGCCGCACCACCGAGATGAGCGTATTCCATCTCGATCTTCAGGCCATCGCTACGCAATGCGCCCAATACCTTCGCTGCCTGCGCAACGATCTCTGTTCCGATGCCGTCACCCGGCAAGACTGCGATCTTCATTTCTAACCCTTTTGAGAATTATGCAAATAACCACGGTTGCGAAGCACGATGCTTCGTTTCGAACGTGCTGATGTCGGCCTTGTGCTGCAAAGTCAGCCCGATGTCGTCCAATCCATTCAACAGACAATGCTTGCGGAACTCATCCACTTCAAATTTGTACACCACACCCTCAGGTGTCGTGAGTGTCTGCTGCACCAGATCGACAGTCAAAGCAAAGCCGCTCTTAGCATCCACCGCCCTGAACAACTCGTCGACTTTGTCTGCCGCCAACTTGACAGGGAGCATGCCGTTCTTGAAACAGTTGTTGAAGAAGATGTCGGCGAAACTCGGTGCGATGACGACGCGGAAACCGTAATCGTCCAGCGCCCAAGGCGCATGCTCACGCGAAGAACCACAACCGAAGTTCTCGCGCGCCAGCAACACCTGCGCACCTTGGTAGCGCGCTTGATTCAAAACGAAGTCCTTGTTCAGTGGACGCTTGCTGCAATCCATACCTGGCTCGCCGTGATCCAGGTAACGCCACTCATCGAACGCATAAGGACCAAAGCCAGAGCGCTTGATGGATTTCAAGAATTGCTTGGGGATGATCGCGTCGGTATCCACGTTGGCTCTATCCAACGGTGCCACCAAACCAGAGAACTTTTCGAATTTTTGCATCACTATATCGTCCGTAATTTAGGCGTTCACTTGAACGTCTTGTTGAGTGCATCGCCAATTTCACCCGCTGCGCGTTCGATGGTCTTACCTGCCACTGTCGCATCTTGCTTCACGCCACCGGCGACTCTTGAACCTGTCGTATTGCCGCGCGCCGCTTGATATGTATTACAAGCAGACAGCAACGACACCAACAGGATCAACGCGACTCTCATTGCTTGCTGACATCCACGAAATGACCAGCGATCGCTGCCGCTGCCGCCATCGCCGGACTCACCAAGTGAGTGCGTCCACCTTGACCTTGGCGCCCTTCGAAGTTGCGGTTCGATGTCGAAGCGCAACGTTCGCCCGATGACAAACGGTCATCGTTCATCGCCAAGCACATGGAGCAACCAGGATCACGCCATTCAAAACCTGCCGCGATGAATATCTTATCCAGCCCCTCTTTTTCAGCCTGCGCCTTCACCAAGCCAGACCCAGGAACGACTATCGCCAACTTCACGTTCGCCGCGACCTTACCACCCTTAGCGACAGCCGCTGCAGCACGCATGTCTTCGATACGACCATTGGTGCAAGAACCGATGAACACCTTGTCGATCTTGATCTCAGAGATTGGCGTGTTCGCCTTCAAGCCCATGTATTGCAAGGCACGCTCGGTATCACTGCGCCTCACTGCATCTGCGATGTTCGCGGGGTCAGGCACGATGCCATCCACGGGCAACACCATCTCAGGTGAAGTACCCCAAGTCACTTGCGGCTTGATCTTGGCGGCATCCAACGTGATGGTGGTATCGAACTTCGCGCCCACATCGCTGTGTAAAGTGCGCCAGTAAGTCACAGCGGCATCCCACTGTGAGGCTTGCGGAGCCAAAGGACGGCCTTTGATGTACTCAAATGTCACCTCATCTGCGGCTACCATGCCCGCACGTGCACCAGCTTCAATCGCCATGTTGCACAAGGTCATACGGCCTTCCATACTCAAGCCGCGAATAGTGTCGCCACCGAATTCGATGGCATAACCCGTACCACCTGCTGTGCCGATCATGCCGATGACCTCCAGCGCGATGTCTTTCGAGGTCACGCCGTGCCCTAGCTTGCCGTCCACCTTGACCAACATCGTCTTGGATTTCTTCGCCACCAAACACTGCGTCGCCATCACGTGCTCGACTTCGGAAGTGCCGATGCCGTGTGCCAACGCACCGAATGCACCGTGTGTACTGGTGTGGGAATCGCCGCACACCACGGTCATGCCCGGCAAGGTCGCGCCCTGCTCCGGCCCCATCACGTGCACCACGCCTTGGCGGATGTCGCCCATCTTGAATTCGGTGATGCCCAACTCATCGCAGTTCGCATCCAGCGTTTCCACTTGCAAGCGCGAGATAGGATCAGTGATGCCTGCCTCACGATTGGTCGTCGGCACGTTGTGATCTGGCACGGCCAGAATGGAGCCGACACGCCAAGGTTTGCGATTCGCCATGCGCATACCCTCGAAGGCTTGCGGGCTGGTGACTTCGTGCACCAAATGGCGATCGATGTAGATCAAAGCCGTTCCATCCGGCTCGGTGCGAACCAGATGACTGTTCCAAAGTTTGTCGTAAAGAGTTTGCGCGTTCATTTTTTAATCTTTCTCAGGGCTTGCGATTATGCCACAGCAGGCCGACTCTACGCCAAGGTTGCGCTGGTAGAAGCAGGCGTATCGACCAATTTCACCAAGGCGTATTCCAAACTATCGGACAGCGCATGCCAGCTCGCATCGATGATGTTGGTGCTGGCCCCGACCGTCGTCCACACTTGCCCACCACCTTGAAAAGTGATGAGCACACGGATCTGCGCAGAAGTGCCATTGGCGCTATCCAAGATACGCACCTTGTAGTCGATGAGGCGCACCGTCTTCAGCACCGGATAGGCCGCAGACAGCGCGCTGCGCAGGGCAGTGGACAGTGCATTCACAGGACCATTTCCTTCTGCCGCCATGAACTTCACCTCATCGCCCACTTTGACTTTGGCAGTGGCTTCCGACAGCAGACCGCGACTCTGACGGCGTTCTGTGATGACGAAATAATCGATCAACTCGAACGGCTTCCGATATTCCGGGCGCAAGCGATGGAGCATCAACTCCATGCTGGCTTCCGCCGCCTCGAAGGTGAAACCCTCATGCTCCAGATGCTTGATGTGGTTGAGCACCTTCTGCGCATTCTCATTGTCAAGTTCGATGCCCAAAGACTTCGCTTGGAACTGGATGTTGCCGCGCCCCGACAGTTCGGATACGACCGAACGCATCTCGTTACCCACCAAGGCGGGGTCGATATGTTGATAGGTATCGGCGGCCTTCAAGATCGCTGCCACGTGGATTCCGCCCTTGTGCGCAAAGGCGCTGTGACCGATGTAGGGTGCATGGTTGTAATGCTTGAGATTCACCACCTCGGCGACGTAGTGTGAGAGCGCAGTGATCTCGCGCAATTGCGCGGGCGTCACCGCTTGCTTGCCCATCTTGAGTTGCAAGTTCGGGATGATGGTCGTTAGATTGGCATTGCCGACGCGCTCGCCGTAACCGTTGATGGTACCCTGCACCTGCAAGCATCCGCCGCGTACTGCCGCCAACGAGTTCGCCACGCCGCAACCGCTGTCGTTATGACAATGCGCGCCCAGTGGCGTACTGATGTGCTTCCTCACCTCGCGCACGATGTCTTCCACTTCCCACGGCAACTTGCCGCCGTTGGTCTCGCACAACACGAGCCAGTCCGCGCCCGCATCTGCCGCTGCCTTCAAAGTCGCCAGCGCATAGTCTTTGTTCGCGATGAAGCCGTCGAAGAAATGCTCGGCATCGAACATCACCTCGCGCCCTTTGGATTTCATGTAGGCCACGCTGTCGCGGATCATGGCGAGGTTCTCTTCCAACGTGGCAGACAGCACCACTTTTACGTGGTAATCCGAGCTCTTGCCCACCATCGTCACCACGGGAGTTTGCGCATCCAGCAGTGCTTGCAGGTTGCTGTCTTGCTCGCACTGCAAACTCTTTTGGCGGGTACGCCCGAACGCCGCGAGCTTGGCTGCGCCGAAATCCAACTTCGCCGCACGCGCAAAGAATTCCTGATCTTTGGGATTGGAGCCCGGCCAGCCGCCTTCGATGTAGTGGAAACCAAAATCTGCCAACCGTTTTGCAATGGCTAACTTGTCGTCAACAGATAAAGAGATGTCTTCGCGCTGTGTACCGTCGCGTAAAGTGGTGTCGTAGAGGAATACTTGACTCATGGCATATGTACTCGTTAAGAAGGTGCGAAGTTTATCACTCCGCCCACCATTTCAGGCCTAAACGCGCGACCGAACATCGCATAATGCCCGCATGAAAGTTTCAACTAGAATATCGACATAAACGACTAGCTCTCCTCGCATGCCATGAATAAGAACCCGCTCCTGATCTTGCCCCTCCTGCTCATACTGAGCGCCTGCTCGACACTCAGCGAAAAGGAATGTCACACCTCCGACTGGCATCAACTCGGCGTGCAGGACGGCCGCGCTGGCCTGCCCGAAAGACGGATGGATGACTACGCCCAATCCTGCAAGGAATACGGCATCCGTCCTGATACAACCCAATATCTAGCCGGACGCGAGGTCGGCTTGAAGCAATATTGCCTACCCAGCAACGCCTTTCGCACTGGACTAAATGGGGAGGCCTATCAGGGCGTATGCCCCGCTAACATCGACATGGCCTTCCACATCAACAACACAGCAGCCTTGAGCGTGTATCAGGCGCGCCATCGCATCAAAGACCTCGACAGTCGTCTCGACCACTTGGAACATGAGCTTTCGGAAAAGGATAAGTCCGAGAAAGACAGGCTGCGCTTGCGCAAAGAGATACGCGACCTAGATAGAGACCGCGACCGCCTAAAAGCCGATCTTCGATTCGAGGAACACGAGTTGGAGAACCGGATGGAAGAAGAGCGTTACCGCGCCGCTCAGCGTTAACCCCCTTTATGGCGGCTTTGCCAAACCATCATCAACAGCCCTAGCAATGCCATGGCAGCACTGAACGAGTACAAAGCATTCGCTCCCCAGTGTTGCCAGATCGGCCCGCTCGCCAATCCACCCAGCACACCACCTGCACCGTAAGTGAAGCTACCGAACAACGCCTGCCCCTTGGACTGATGCCGCCCTTTGAAATACTCATGCACCAACCCCACCGAGGCAGCGTGGTAAGCGCCAAAGGTCAGGGCATGTAACACCTGTGCGAACAGCAATACCACGACCATATCCACCATCCAACCGATGAGCATGAAACGCAACACCGCCGCGCTGAAACTGATGAGCAGGATTTTTGCGAAACCAAATCGCTTAACCAGTGCAGGCATCAGGAAGAACACGCCTATCTCGCAAATGACACCCAGCGCCCACAGCGCCCCGACTGCGGTCTTGGTGTAGCCATGCTCGACCAGATAGATAGAGAAGAAGGTGTAGTAAGGGCCGTGCGCCACGGACATCAAGAAGCACGCCCCCAACAACGCCAACACCTTGGGCTGCATCACGACCTGCCGGATCGGCTGGTGATCGGTGTGGTGTGCCAACACCTCGGTCTTGGGTATCTGTCGCGCAAAGATGAGGATGCCGATCTCGCACACCAGTCCCGCCCACAACAACCATGCGATAACGATGTAGTCGAAGGCGAATCCTAGCCCAACCACCGCCACGATGAAGCCGATAGAACCCCAAGAACGGATGCGGCCGTAATGCGCCGTGTTCTTACCCAGATAACTCAGCGTCGTCGCCTCCACCAGCGGCATGGAAGCGCTCCAGAAGAAACTCATCATGCACAACACAAAGAACAGCCCCCAGAAGCTGGTGGTGAGGAACACCCCAAAATAGAAGACAGCACTCAAGGTCGCCGCCACCTGCACCACCAGCAGGCGTTGCCCTGTATGGTCAGCCAACCAACCCCAGATATTCGGCGCGACCATACGCATCACCGGCTGGATAGACATCAAGATAGCGATCTCGATGGGCGTGAAATGGATGGATTGCAGGTACAAGCTCCAATAGGGTGAGAACATCCCTACGAAGGCGTAATAGAAAAAATAGAAACCGGCGATGCGCCAGTGGTAGTTCTTAGAGGTGGACATAACAGACGAGCTTCAAATCGGCTTGCATTATGGCATGCGACGATAAATTTTCACTTTACCCCTTGAAATCCCCAACCCCACCCCAATTTGGCACAAGTCAAAATCAGGAGAGCGGCATGGAACAGAACGATACACCCCAAACAGAACGAGACGTTGCACCCGTTGAAACCACGCCCAGCATGGAAGAGATGCTGAAAGCGGCCGAACTCAAGGCACAGGAACACTATGACGCTTGGATGTACGCCAAAGCTGAAGGCGAGAACATCCGCCGCCGCGCCGCCGAGGACGTGAGCAAGGCGCAGAAGTTCGCCGTTGAGCGCTTCTCCAACGAGATGTTGGCCGTCAAAGACAGCCTCGAAGCAGGCATGGCAGTACAAACGGACAACATCGAGAGTTTCAAGAGCGGCATGGAACTGACGCTGAAACAGCTCTCCAGCGTGTTCGACAAGTTCAACATCAAAGAGATCAACCCCGTCGGTGAGAAGCTCGATCCGCATAAACACCAAGCCATCGGCATGTTGGAAAGCGAGCAAGAGCCCAATACCGTGGTGAGCGTGATGCAAAAAGGCTATTCCCTCAATGACCGTGTGATGCGTCCAGCACTGGTGATGGTAGCCAAGGCAATAGAATAAGCAGCACTTGAAATATCCAGCGCCGCCCTGATGTTAGGCGGCAAGCAACAAAGCATTCAACCAATTTACGAATTCAACTGAAAGGAACGGCATCATGGGAAAAATCATCGGTATCGACTTGGGCACGACGAACTCTTGCGTGGCCATCATGGAGAACGGCAAGACCAAGGTGATCGAGAACGCGGAAGGCGCTCGCACCACCCCGTCCATCATCGCCTACATGGAAGATGGTGAAGTGCTGGTGGGCGCGCCCGCCAAACGTCAGGCCGTGACCAACCCCAAGAACACTCTGTACGGCGTGAAGCGTCTGATCGGTCGTCGCTTTGAAGAGCCTATGGTTCAAAAAGACATCAGCATGGTTCCTTACTCTATCGTCAAAGCCAAGAACGGCGACGCATGGATCAAGGTTCGCGATAAAGATATTTCTGCACCAGAAATCTCCGCTGAAATTTTGATGAAGATGAAGAAGACCGCTGAAGACTACTTGGGTGAGACCGTCACCGAAGCCGTCATCACCGTGCCTGCTTACTTCAACGACAGCCAACGCCAAGCGACTAAAGACGCTGGCCGTATCGCTGGTCTGGACGTGAAGCGCATCATCAACGAACCGACAGCGGCTGCGCTGGCGTTCGGTATGGACAAACAAGAGGGCGACCGCAAGATCGCGGTGTACGACTTGGGCGGCGGTACGTTCGACGTATCCATCATCGAGATCGCTGAGATCGACGGCGAGCACCAGTTCGAAGTGTTGTCCACCAACGGTGACACATTCCTCGGCGGCGAAGACTTCGATATGCGCATCATCGACTTCCTGATCGACGAGTTCAAAAAGGAAAGCGGCGTCGATCTGAAGAAAGACATGCTGGCACTGCAACGTCTGAAGGACGCAGCTGAAAAAGCCAAGATCGAATTGTCTTCCGCACAACAGACTGAAGTGAACCTGCCTTACATCACTGCGGATGCGACAGGTCCTAAGCACTTGGCTGTGAAGATCACTCGCGCCAAGCTGGAAAGCCTGGTGGAAGAACTGATCGCACGCACCATCGAGCCATGCCGCATCGCCATGAAGGATGCTGGCGTGACGAACGCGGACATCGCAGACGTGATCTTGGTCGGCGGTCAGACACGTATGCCTAAAGTGCAAGACAAGGTGAAAGAGTTCTTCGGCAAAGAGCCACGCAAGGACGTAAACCCAGACGAAGCCGTTGCTGTGGGCGCTGCCATCCAAGGCGGCGTGTTGCAAGGCGAAGTTAAAGACGTGCTGTTGCTCGACGTGACTCCGTTGTCTCTGGGTATCGAGACCATGGGCGGCGTGATGACCAAGCTCATCAAGAAGAACACCACGATCCCAACCAAGGCATCACAAGTGTTCTCCACCGCAGACGACAACCAATCGGCGGTGACCATCCACGTGCTGCAAGGCGAGCGCGAGATGACTTCCGGCAACAAGAGCTTGGGCCAGTTCAATCTGTCCGACATCCCACCTGCACCACGTGGCATGCCGCAAATTGAAGTCACCTTCAACATCGACGCCAACGGTATCTTGCACGTGAGCGCGAAGGACAAGGCGACCAACAAGGAAGCCAACATCACCATCAAGGCGAGCTCTGGTTTGAGCGAAGAAGAGATCCAACGCATGGTGGCGGATGCTGAAGCCCATGCCGACGAAGACAAGAAGGCGATGGAACTGGTTACATCACGTAACCAACTGGATGCGTTGATCCACTCCACCAACAAGTCGATGAAGGAATACGGCGAGCAACTGTCTGCTGAAGAAAAAGCAGCCATCGAAGCTGCCGTGAAGGATGCTGAAGAAGTGGTGAAAGGTGACGATAAAGACGCCATCGAAGCCAAGTCCGAAGCATTGGCGACTGCCGCGCAGAAGCTGGGTGAAAAGATGTACGCGGCTGAGCAAGCCAAGGCACAGGCTGCTCAAGGCGGTGCAGGTCAAGCTGAACAGCCCAAGCAGGACGACAATGTAGTCGATGCGGAATTCACTGAAGTCAAAGACAAGAAGTAAGCGACACCTTTTGTGACGTACGAAGTGGGGCGCATGCGCCCCACTGCCACATGGAAAAGACATGAGCAAAAAAGATTATTACGAAGTCTTGGGCGTGAACCGCGATGCCTCTGATGAGGACATCAAAAAGTCCTATCGCAAGCTGGCAATGAAGTTCCATCCTGACCGCAATCCGGACAATCCAAAGGCGGAAGAGCAATTCAAGGAAGCAAAGGAAGCCTACGAGACCCTGTCCGATGGACAGAAGCGCGCAGCCTATGACCAGTACGGCCACTCCGCTTTCGAAGCAGGCGGCATGGGTGGCGGCAATCCGTTCGGTGCAGGCGGTGCGCAAGGTTTCGATTTCGGCGACATCTTTGGCGACATCTTTGGTGGTGGTCGCGGCGGCCGCAGTCAAGCGCAGCGTGGTTCTGACTTGCGCTACAACATGGAGATCACACTAGAAGAAGCTGCGCGTGGTGCGGAAAAACAGATCCGCATCCCCGTGATGGAAGAATGTGGCACTTGCAGCGGCTCCGGCGCAAAACCCGGCACCAGCGCCACCACTTGCCAGACCTGTGCGGGCCACGGCCAAGTA
>JBAYIG010000010.1:0-52863 GCA_041665725.1 Sideroxydans sp.
ATCTTCTCGGTGAGCCCTTTGAATTCGTCAGCCTGTTTTTCTTGGGCTTGCTTCTCAGCGGCGTCTTCCAACGCCCCTAGATCAAGACCGCCCTTGGCAACGGAGGTCAACGATTTACCCTCGAATTCAAACAGATTGCTAACCATCCATTCATCTACGCGGTTAGATAGCAGCAACACTTCGATGCCTTTTTTGCGGAACACTTCGAGGTGCGGACTGTTCTTGGCGGCATTGAAACTATCCGCTGTGACGTAATAGATCTTCTCTTGGCCGTCCTTCATGCGCGCAATGTAGTCGCGTAGCGAGACGGCCTCATCCGCATTGTCCGCCTGCGTAGAAGCAAAGCGAGCTAGTGCTGCGACCTTATCCTTGTTGGCAGCATCTTCACCGATGCCTTCTTTCAGCACTTGGCCGAACTGCGCCCAGAAAGTAGCGTACTTTTCTTTGTCGTTCTCGGCCATGTCAGACAACATGCCCAACACTTTGCCGGTACATCCTTTGCGGATCGTTTCGATGTCCTTCGATTCTTGCAATATCTCGCGCGAGACGTTGAGTGGTAGATTGGCAGAATCCACGATGCCACGCACGAAGCGTAGATAACTCGGCATCAGTTGTTCAGCATCGTCCATGATGAACACGCGACGCACATACAGCTTGATGCCGTGACGCGCTTGGCGGTCATACAGATCGAATGGCGCACGTGCGGGGATGTACAGCAGTTGCGTGTATTCCTGACGGCCTTCAACTCGAGCATGGCTCCACGCCAGCGGGTCGCCGTAATCATGGCCGACGTGTTTATAGAATTCCTTGTACTCTTCCTCTGTGATGTCGTTCTTGCTGCGCGCCCACAAAGCAGAGGCTTGATTGACGGTCTCGTCTTCCGCCAGCGTCTCGTATTTGCCGTCCTTCCACTCTTCCTTGTTCATCAGGATAGGCTGCACGATGTGGTTGGAATACTTCTTGATGATCTCGCGTAGTTTGTAACCCGCCAGCAGGTCGTCTTGGTCTGCACGTAGATGCAAGGTTATCTCAGTGCCACGCGTCTGCTTCTCCACCATCTCGATAGAGAACTCGCCGCCACCGTCCGATTCCCAGCGCACGCCTTGATCGGACTTTTCGCCTGCGCGACGCGTCAGCACGGAGACCTTGTCGGCCACGATGAATGCGGAATAGAAGCCCACGCCGAACTGACCGATGAGGTTGGCATCTTTCTGCTGATCGCCGGAGAGCTTGGTGAAGAAATCGCGTGTGCCGGATTTAGCGATAGTGCCGAGGTTGGCGATCACTTCGTCGCGGCTCATACCGATACCGCTGTCGGCGATAGTCAGCGTGCGCGCTACCTTGTCGAAGCTGACGCGGATGTTCAGGTCAGATGCATTCTCGTACAGTGCATCGTTGTGCAACGCCTCGAAGCGCAGCTTGTCGCAGGCGTCAGAGGCATTGGAAATCAGTTCTCTTAGGAATATCTCGCGATTGGAATACAGCGAGTGGATCATCAGTTGCAGCAGCTGTTTGACTTCGGTCTGAAAACCTAGGGTTTCGCGGCTCGCGTTGCTATCGGTCATCTTTTATCTCCTGTTGCATGGTTGTTACAAGGTGCGCAGGAGATTGGGACGGTCAGGCAGGATTTCAAGGGGGGGCTATTCACCCCCTTTAAACTCAATCTTTACTCTTGTCGCGCTCGATCAGTGCATACGCCGAATGATTGTGGATCGATTCAAAGTTCTCTGATTCCACCACATAGGCTTCAATACGGTCATCTGCGTTCAGCGCGGCAGCCACGTCACGCACCATGTCTTCAACGAACTTGGGGTTGTCGTATGCGCGCTCGGTAACGAACTTCTCATCGGGACGTTTCAACAAGCCATATAGCTCACTGGATGCTTGTTCTTCAGCGACTCGCACGATGTCTTCTATCCACACCGACTTTTTCGTACGCACAGTGAGCGTGACATGTGAACGCTGGTTATGTGCGCCCCGCTCGGAGATCTCTTTGGAGCACGGGCACAAACTGGTCACGGGGATGAGCACCTTCATGGTAAAGCGGTATGCGCCTTCGACGATCTCGCCGATGAAAGTCACGTCGTAATCCAGCAGGCTCTGCACGCCCGACACTGGCGCGGTCTTGTTCACGAAATACGGAAATGACATCTCGATGTAACCCGACTTCGCTTCCAGTTTTTCTATCATCTCGCGTAGGATGCTCTCGAACGACTCGACTGAAATCTCACGCCCATGATGATTCAATATCTGCACGAAGCGCGACATGTGCGTGCCTTTGAAATTGTGCGGCAGATGCACATACATATTGAAAGTGGCGATGGTGTGTTGCACACCCACGCTCTTGTCTTTGACAACGACAGGGTGACGGATACTCTTGATGCCCACCTTGTTGATCGCCAAGTGGCGAGTGTCGGCGGAGCTCTGTACGTCGGGGATAGCTACTGTGGAATTCATTTCGTGCTTTCTGAATTGGATATGGAGCGATTATAGCCAATGCCCCACTGTTTCACTCAAGCTATTTTCCTATTGTGACCGATTGAATGGACTTTGCCAAACCTGCGGCATCAAGCCCACATTCTGCAAGTAATAACTTATGTTCGCCTTGCTCGACAAAGTGATCGGGCAGCCCGAGGTGTAACAACTTAGCAGCAACACCATGTTTTGCAAGGCATTCCGCGACCGCACTGCCCGCTCCGCCTTGGATGGTGTTCTCTTCCACCGTCACCAAGAGTACGTGCTCACGTGCCAACTGCAACACCAGTTCCTCGTCCAACGGCTTGACGAAACGCATGTTGGCAACGGTTGCGCCTAACTGCTTACCCGCTTCCAATGCCGGCTCCAGCATGGAACCGAAGGCGAGGATGGCGATGTTTTTACCCGCACGGCGCACTTCCCCTTTACCGACTGGGATCGTCTGCAAACTCTTCTCTGTCGCCACACCCGGCCCCGTACCGCGCGGATAGCGTACTGCGGTGGGCGAATTCATCCGGTAAGCCGTGCTCAACATCTGACGGCATTCGTTCTCATCGCTGGGTGTCATCACCGTCATGTTGGGGATGCAACGCAGGAAGCTCAGGTCGAAACTGCCCGCATGGGTCGCCCCATCCGCACCGACCAGACCGCCACGGTCGATGGCCAGCATCACCGGAAGATTCTGGATGGCGATATCGTGAATGAGTTGGTCATACGCACGTTGCAGGAAGGTGGAGTAGATCGCCACCACCGGTTTGTATCCTTCACACGCCATGCCCGCCGCGAAGGTGAGCGCATGCTGCTCCGCGATACCCACATCGAAATAGCGTTGCGGGAATCTCTCGGCGAACTCGGGCATGCCCGATCCTTCGCACATCGCAGGCGTGATGCCGACCAATTTTTCGTCCGCCGCCGCCATGTCACACAGCCAATTCCCGAACACCTGCGTGTAGGTCTGTTGTTGGGTGGGCTTAGGGATGATGCCGCTGGTTCGATCGAACTTGGATACGCCATGGTAGAGCAGACAATCCGCCTCTGCTTTGTCGTATCCCCTACCCTTTTGAGTGACGATGTGCAGGAATTGCGGGCCTTCGAGTTTGCGGATGTTGCTCAGCGTATCCAACAACACGTTGATATCGTGCCCGTCGATGGGGCCGATGTAGTTGAAGCCGAATTCCTCGAACATCGTGCCTGGGATGACCATGCCTTTGAGATGCTCCTCGGTACGCTTGGCGAACTCCAATACTGGTGGCATACCCTTCAGCATCTTCTCGCTGCGGCTGCGCACAGCCGCATAGAAACGCCCCGACATCAGCTTTGCCAGATAGTTGTTGAGCGCACCGACGGGACGCGAGATGGACATGTCGTTGTCGTTGAGGATAACGAGCAGGTTCGCATCCATCGCACCCGCATTGTTCAAAGCCTCGAACGCCATACCGCCGGTCATCGCACCATCGCCAATGATGGCGACTGCGCGTTCATCCGAGCCACGCAGCTTCGCCGCCGCCGCCATACCGAGCGCAGCCGAGATGGAAGTACTGGAATGCCCGGTACCAAAAGTATCGTAAGGACTCTCTTCACGTTTGGGGAAACCCGCGATGCCACCCTTCATGCGTAGGGTACTCATCGCTGCGCGACGCCCCGTCAATATCTTGTGAACGTAGGTCTGGTGACCCACATCCCACACCAGCTTGTCTTGCGGCGTGTTGAAGATGGTGTGCAGGGCGATGGTCAGTTCGACCGTACCGAGGTTGGACGATAAGTGTCCGCCCGTCTTGCTCACCGATTCGACCAAGAACTCGCGCAACTCGGCAGCGAGTTGCGGCAACTGCTCGCGCTCCAACTTGCGCAGATCTTCGGGAGATTTGATGGTGTCGAGAAGTGCGTACATCAGAATTTCCGTATCACGATGAAGTCAGCTAACTCGCGCAGACGACGCGCTGATTCGCCGAACTCACTCAAAGATTCCAACGCCTCGCTGTGCAGACGCTGCGCCATCGCTTTCGCTTCTGGCAAGCCTAACAAGCTCACATAGGTCGGCTTGTCGTTGTCGGCATCCTTACCCGCAGTCTTGCCCAAGGTCGCGGTATCTGCCTCGCAATCCAACACATCATCCACCACTTGGAAGGCCAAGCCGATGAGCTTGCCGAATCGATCCAACTTATCGAGCTGCGCATCGCTCAGTCCATTGCCGCAATGTGCGCCCAGCAGGATGGCGGCACGTATCAATGCGCCAGTCTTGTGGATATGCATCTGCTCCAACTCGGGCAGCGTCAGTTGCTTGCCTACACTGGCGAGGTCGATGGCTTGACCGCCCGCCATGCCGCGCGAACCGGAAGCTACCGCCAGTAACTTCACCATCTGCAATTGCTTGCCAGGTTCATCGCACAGAGGCTGTTCAGACAAGAATTGGAACGCCAAGCTTTGTAGCGCATCGCCCACCAGCAGCGCCGTGGCTTCGTCGTATTCCACATGGCAAGTCGGCTTGCCGCGACGCAACACATCGTCATCCATGCAAGGCATGTCGTCATGCACCAGCGAATAAGCGTGGATGAGTTCGACGGCAGCGGCAGCGTAATTCACACGCGCAACGTCTGCGCCAGCCAACTCACCTGCCGCAAAAGCCAACAGAGGGCGCACGCGTTTGCCACCATCTAACACGCTGTAGCGCATGGCGGCATGCAGACGTTGCGGCGCCACCTCTGCTGAAGGCAACAGGTTGCGCAACACATCTTCGAATCGAGTTTGCTGGTCGGCTACCCAGCTAGAGAATGCTTTCGCCATCACGCTTCGTTACCTACGGCGAAATCTTTCAGCACGCCGTCTTCCAACACGCGCACTTGTTGTTGCGCATCGTCCAGCTTGCCTCGACAGAAGGACAGCAACTCGGCACCGCGTTTATAGGCCGCCAGCGAATCTTCCAAGGATAGTTTCCCGCCTTCCATGTCTGCGACGAGTTGATCCAACTCGGTCATCGCCGCTTCGAAACTGACTGTTTTTTGTGCTTTACCGGCCATGAACAACGCCCTGCTTGCGAAAGGTCGCCATTTTACCCAAGCCCCATTGCTTGAGCCAATTATTGTTGCCCCACCCTCTGAATTCGGGGACAATCGCCGCCCCGTTTAACCGTATTCACAGAGGAATCGTGGGTATGTCAGAAATCGCAAAAGTTCAACAGTTCAATCCCGTCATCGCACAACCGCCGATGAGCTGGTATTTCGATCCAAAAGTATTGGAGGCAGAGCGCCGCGCACTTTTTGAGAATGGGCCGAACTACGTCGGGCATGAACTGATGGTGCCGAATCTGGGCGACTACCACGTGCTGGATGGCAATGCGCAGATGTTGGTGCGCAACCCGAACGGCGTGGAGCTGCTTTCCAACATCTGCCGTCACCGTCAAGCCACCATGCTGGAAGGTCGCGGCAACGCCAAGACCATCGTGTGTCCGCTCCATCGCTGGACTTACAAGAACGATGGCGAGTTGATGGGTGCGCCGCACTTTCCGCAGAATCCTTGCCTACATTTGAACAAGTCACCGTTGCAGAACTGGAACGGTCTGCTGTTCTCGGGTAAGCGTGACGTTGCCAAAGACCTCGCCAACATGGGCGTGATGAAGGATTTGGATTTCTCCGGCTACATGCTGGATCGCATCCAAGTGGACGAATATGCCTTCAACTGGAAGACCTTCATCGAGGTGTATCTGGAGGACTATCACGTCGTGCCATTCCATCCTGGACTAGGCAACTTCGTCGATTGCGACGACCTCAAGTGGCAGTTCGGCGAACAGTACAGCGTGCAGACCGTCGGCATCAGCAACGCGCTGCGCAAGGTCGGCAGTCCGGTCTATGGCAAATGGCAGGAACAGGTGCTGCGCTACTACGGCGACAAGCTACCCAAGTACGGCGCGATCTGGCTCACCTACTACCCCAACATCACCGTCGAGTGGTACCCCGGTACACTGGTCATCAGTACGCTCATCCCGCGCGGTGCGGAAGCGTGTACCAATGTGGTCGAGTTCTACTACTTGGAAGAGATCGCCATGTTCGAACGTGACTTCGTTGAAGCTGAACAGAAGGCCTATAACGAGACTGCTGTTGAAGACGACATCATCTGCCAGCGCATGAATCAAGGCCGCAAGTCGCTCTATCAACGCGGCATCGAAGAAGCCGGCCCGTATCAGTCCCCAACCGAAGATGGCATGTTGCACTTCCATGAGTACCTGAAGCGCAACCTCGCACCACACCTGTAACCGACACTCACGCCGAAAATGGGCTCACTTTGGATGTTAGTGGCCGGACTGCTCTTCGCCTGCATGGGTTCACTGGTCAAACTCGGCGGTGCCGACTTCACCAGTAGCGAGCTAGTGTTCTACCGCTCCTTCTTCGGCCTCATCATCGTATATGCGATGTTGCATCGCTCCAAACTCGCATTCGCCACCCCGCATTGGCGCGGCCATATCTGGCGCGGCTTGTCTGGCACCATCGCCATGTTGCTGTTCTTCTACTGCATCAGCGTATTGCCACTAGCGACCGCCATCACCCTCAATTACACATCATCCCTGTTCCTATCCGTATTCACCGTACTAGTGTTGAAAGACAAGTTCCATGCGCCTCTCACGAGCGCACTGGTAGTGGGTTTCGCGGGCATCATCCTGCTGTTGCATCCGACGCTGGAACATGACCAACTCTTTCCCGGCTTGCTCGGTCTCATCTCGGGCGTGCTGGCGGGTGTCGCTTTACTCAACGTACGACAACTCGGCATGGCGGGAGAGTCCGGCACACGCGTGGTGTTCTATTTCAATCTTATCGCGACGCTCATCAGCGGCGCATGGATGCTCACCGCCCCCCTCCACGCGCTCACATTCGGCGACCTGCCTTTGCTCATCGCCATCGGCGCATCCGCCACCTTCGCGCAGCTCTTCATGACGCGCGCCTACCGCACAGGACAGACCTTGGTCGTCGGTAGCTTGGCGTACAGCACCGTGGTTTTCTCCGCTCTTTTTGGATTGATTTTCTGGAACGAGCTACTGAGCGTCAGCGCATGGCTTGGCATCGCACTCGTCATCGGCAGCGGCATGTTAAGCTTGCGCCTAGCTCCCACAAACACAGAGGTAAGCAAATGATCACCATCGAAGACAAAACCAACCTCGTCAACATCGCCGTCATGGGTGATTTCACCCTCGCCGATTTCAAGCAGTTCGAGGAACACGCGCTGTACAAGCTCAAGAGCGGCGACCAAACCAATCTGATATTCGACCTGCGCGGCATGATCGACTACACGACGGATGTCGCATGGGAAGAGATCAAATTCTTCAGCCGCGAACACAACCACGACTTCAACAAGATCGCCGTCGTCACCGATGACCAGTGGCTCACATGGCAAGCTTGGTTGTCACGCTTGTTCGTGGATGCGGATATTCGGGTGTTCAACGACTACGCAGAAGCGCAGGGCTGGGCAAAAGCCTAAAGGTCATTCAGACCAAAACAAAAAACCCGCATCGCTGCGGGTTTTCTTTTGCCTACTGGAACTTCACTGAATCACTTCAGCTTGGTTTCCTTGTATGCCACGTGCTTGCGTACCACTGGATCGAATTTCAAGAATTCGAGCTTTTCTGGTGTGGTGCGTTTGTTCTTGTTGGTGGTGTAGAAATGCCCTGTACCAGCAGAGGATTCCAACTTGATCTTTTCGCGAGCGCCTTTTGCCATGACTGTTCCCCTTAAATCTTCTCGCCGCGAGCACGCATCTCGAACAGGACAGCATCAATGCCGTTCTTGTCGATGGTGCGCAGAGCAGCATTCGTTATACGCATAGAAACCCAACGATTCTCAGACTCCACCCACAAACGGCGTTGTTGCAGATTCGGCAAAAAACGACGCTTGGTTTTATTGTTCGCGTGGGAGATGTTGTTCCCAACCATTGGGGCTTTCCCCGTTACTTGACAGACGCGTGCCATGACTAACTCCAGACCAGTTGCAAAAATGAGGCGCGGATTCTACCCCAAACCCTGAAAAGTACACAACTTAAAGTTTCCTAGCTGTTCTTTCGGTACAGCGCAGACTGCGCGTGGGCCTGCAAACCCTCGCCAAATGCGAGAGTTGAGGCGATAGCGCCCAACGTTTGCGCCCCTTTGGCAGAGACTTGGATAAGGCTACTGCGCTTCTGAAAGTCATATACCCCCAGCGGTGAGGAGAAACGCGCCGTGCCCGAGGTGGGCAGGACGTGATTAGGGCCCGCACAGTAGTCACCTAGCGACTCGGAGGTGTAACGCCCCATGAAGATGGCGCCAGCGTGCTTCAGCTTGGGCAGCCATGCCTGCGGGGCAGCCACGGACAGCTCCAAGTGTTCTGGCGCGATACGGTTGCTGATGTGGCAGGCTTCGTCCATGTCTTTCACATGGATCAACGCACCGCGATTCTCCAGCGCGGTCTTGATGATGTCTTTGCGTGGCATCTGCTCCAACAGCTTGTTGGCACTGGCGGCCACCGCCTCGATGAACTTGGCGTCCGGCGACAACAGGATGGCTTGCGCCAACTCGTCGTGCTCAGCTTGCGAGAACAGGTCCATCGCCACCCAATCAGGATCAGTACCGCCATCGCAGATGACGAGAATTTCGGAAGGCCCCGCGATCATGTCGATGCCGCACACGCCGAACACACGACGTTTTGCCGAAGCCACATAGGCGTTACCTGGGCCGACGATCTTGTCCACCTTAGGAATGGTCCTTGTGCCATACGCCAGCGCGCCCACAGCCTGTGCGCCGCCGATGGTGAACACACGATCCACACCGGACAGATAAGCCGCCGCCAGCACCAATTGGTTCTTCACGCCATCAGGTGTTGGAACGACCATGATGAGTTCGGCCACACCCGCCACTTTGGCTGGCAAGGCATTCATCAGCACGGAAGAAGGGTAGGCAGCCTTGCCCCCGGGTACGTAAAGACCGACGCGATCCAGCGGGGTGACTTGCTGGCCGAGCATGGTGCCGTCATCATCTAGATAGGTCCACGAGGCCTGCACTTGTTTCTTGTGATAGGAAGTGACGCGCTGCGCGGCTTGCTCCAAAGCGAGCTTCTGATCGGCAGGTAGACCCTCAAAGGCCGCCTTCAACTCGGACTGCGGCAATTCCATCGAAGTCTCAGTGATCGAAGGCAAACGATCGAACTTGCGGGTGTATTCCAGCACAGCCTCGTTGCCGCGTTTCTTCACATCAGAGAGGATGGCTGCGACGGTCGCTTCTAGTTTGTCATCCGCTGTTTCTTCAAATGCCAGCAGCTTGGTCAGCGTGGCGTCGAAGTCGGCTTGTTGGGTCGAAAGTCTTGTGATGTTCATTGAACGGCTCCAGCAAATGCATCCAGAATGGGTTGCAGGGTGCTTCGTTTAAGTTTGAGCGAGGCTTGGTTCACCACCAAGCGCGAAGATATCTGTGCGATCTCTTCCACTGCAACAAGGTTGTTCGCCTTCAAGGTGGCGCCACTGCTCACCAGATCGACGATGGCATCGGACAGGCCGACCAATGGCGCCAACTCCATGGAGCCGTACAGCTTGATGAGGTCGACGTGTACGCCTTTGGAGGCGAAGTGTTCACGTGCCGTCTTCACATATTTGGTCGCCACGCGGATGCGTGCGCCCTGCTTCACAGCGGATTCGTAATCGAAGTCGCTACGCACCGCGACCATCATGCGGCACTTGGCGATGTTCAGATCGAGCGGTTGGTACAGACCATCACCACCGTGTTCGTTCAGCACGTCCTTGCCCGCCACGCCGATGTCGGCAGCACCGTATTGAACGTATGTGGGCACATCGGAAGCGCGCACGATGATGAGACGCACGTCATCGCGATTGGTTGGCAAGATGAGTTTGCGCGAGGTCTCGGGATCTTCCAGCGGGGTGATGCCTGCCGCTTTGAGCAGCGGCAATGTCTCTTCGAAGATGCGGCCTTTGGATAGGGCGATGGTGATCATGATGTCTTTCTACTATTTGATACGTCGAATGTTAGCGCCAAGCTGGGTCAATTTACTCTCGATGTGTTCGTAGCCACGATCCAGATGGTAGATACGATCGATGACAGTCTCCCCTTGAGCCACGAGTCCGGCGATGACCAAACAAGCCGAAGCACGCAGGTCGGTCGCCATCACCGTCGCGCCTTCCAGATGATCTACTCCGCGCACGACGGAAGTATTGCCTTCTACGTCGATCTGGGCACCAAGGCGACGTAGCTCTTGCACGTGCATGAAACGGTTCTCGAAGATAGTCTCGATGACCATAGCGCTGCCATCAGCGATGCAGTTGAGCGCCATGAACTGTGCTTGCATATCTGTGGGAAAGGCTGGGTGCGGTGCGGTGCGCACGTTCACCGCTTTGGGACGACCGCTCATTTCCAAATGGATCGAAGTGCCGTCCACTGTGATTTTTGCGCCCACCTCGATGAGCTTTTCCAACACGGTCTCTAGGATGTCGGCGCGCGTCTCTCGCAAAGTGATGCTGCCGCCCGTCGCGGCAGCCGCCACCAAGAACGTTCCGCTTTCGATACGATCCGGCATGATGTGATGCGTCGCACCGTGCAACTTCTCAACACCCGTGATGGTGATGTTATCCGTGCCATCACCTGTGATCTTCGCGCCCATCGCACGTAGGCAGTTCGCCAAGTCGATGACTTCGGGTTCACGCGCGGCGTTCTCCAACACAGTCACGCCATCGGCCAATGCCGCCGCCATCATCAGGTTCTCAGTTCCCGTCACGCTAACGATATCGAAGAAGATGCGCGCACCTTTGAGTTTCTTGGCTTTGGCGTGGATATAGCCATGTTCGATGGTGATCTCCGCACCCATCGCTTGCAGGCCTTTGATGTGCAGATCGACTGGACGTGAGCCGATTGCGCAACCACCCGGCAAAGAGACTTTGGCATCACCGAAGCGCGCCACCAATGGGCCGAGTACCAGAATAGCCGCGCGCATGGTCTTCACCATCTCGTAAGGTGCTTCCCAGTTGGCTATCTTATCGCCCTTGAAGATGATCTCGTTCGTCGCAGTCTCTGCTGCCACACCCATCTGTTGCAACAACTTGCGCATGGTGCCAACGTCGTGCAGATCAGGCAGATTAGTGAGTCGCAGCGTGTCTGCGGTCAATAAGCTGGCACACATGATGGGCAATGCGGCATTCTTCGCGCCTGAGATGCGCACTTCACCGCGTAATGGATTGCCGCCTTGGATTGCTAGTTTTTGCATGGATAGGTACTCGTCAACAGATTAGGAATAATTCAACGGCAACACTTCGGACAGACCGTAAAGATCGACCAAGCTGTGCAGATTCGTCGGGACGTGGATGAATGAAAGCTGCAGATCCTGCGCTTTTGCCTGCCGCAACCAAGACAACATCAAGCTGACCGCAGCAGAATCAACCGCTGCAACTTGCGCCATATCCACCACCAAGGGTTCCCCTTTGGCATTCTGCTCAAAGGGGAAACGTTGAAGCGCTTTGGCCGAATCGATGGTCAACGCGCCGGATACGGCGAACTTGTTGTCAGCCCAGACGATCACTTCGCTTGCGCCCTTTTTGCACTGGCAGCAGATGCACCGCGATTAGTCTCCGCCAATTTTTGGATCAGGCCATCGATACCTGTCTGCTGGATCTGATCACCGAAGGAGCCGCGATAGCTGGTGACCAAGCTCACTCCTTCCAAGGTGACATCGAATGCCTTCCAACCTGTTGGTGTCTTTTCCATCTCGTACTCGACCTTGGCAGAACGACCATCGCTGAAGCTGATGATGGTCTTCACTGGGATCTCTTCCACACCCGTAGCGACCTGAACGTGCTTGGTCTCCACCTTTGGATTTTTGTAAGTGGTGAACACCTTGGTATAGGTGCGCACCAGCATGGTACGGAACTCATTGGTCAGAGATTGCTTCTGCTCTGGCGTAGCAGTGCGCCATGCCTTGCCGACAGCTAACCTCGTCATGCGGCCAAAGTCGAAGTGAGGCAGGATCTTGGCATCGACCAGTTCGAGCAATCGCTTCTCGTCGCTCAGCAGTGCGCTGTCCTTCTTGATGATCTCAAGCACTTCATGCATGGTCTGCTCGATCAGCACATCGGGTGGCGGCACCTCGTTTGCCATCGCTGACGCTGGCAATACGCTCGCCGCCAGCAACATCACCACTGCCATCAATTTACGCATGGTCAACTTTCCCATAATCAATTCGAACTCTCCGACTTATTGAACATGAACTTACCGATCAACTCTTCCACCACAATGGCGGACTGCGTCTTTTTGAACTCGCCTCCATCCGCTAGCATTTCGTCTTCGCCGCCGGGCAATAGACCGATGTATTGCTCACCCAACAAACCTGATGTCAGGATATTGGCGAACGTATCCTTAGGAAATTGGTAACGCTTGTCGATGCTCATCGTCACCTTCGCCTCATACCGCTCGGTATCCAAGGTGATACTGGTGACGCGTCCGACCAACACACCCGCACTACGCACCGACGCTGTCGCCTTCAAGCCACCGACGTTGTTGAAATAAGCTTGCAACTGGTAGGTCTCGGATACGTTGTAGGTACTTAGGTTCCCCACCTTCAACGCCAACACCACCAGCGCGGCGATACCGGCAACGACAAACGCGCCAACCCATAGATCCAATTTAGTACGTTCCATCTTTATGCTCCTCGAAACATGAACGCGGTCAATATGACATCCAGCATCAATATCGCCAGCGATGATTGCACGACCGTGCGCGTCGTCGCGCCTGATACACCTTCTGCCGTCGGTGGCGCATCGAAACCTTCAAACAGGGCGATCACTGTGACCGCAAAACCAAATACGAAACTTTTTATGACGCCGTTCATGATGTCTGCTTGAAAGTCCACTGACGCCTGCATCTGCGACCAGAACGAACCTTCATCCACACCAATGAGCACCACGCCCACCACGTAACCACCAAACACACCCATCGCCGAGAAGATGGCGGCCAGCAATGGCATAGAGATGACGCCAGCCCAGAAACGTGGGGCAACGACACGAGCGATGGGACTCACCGCCATCATCTCCATCGCCGCGATCTGCTCGGTCGCTTTCATCAGTCCGATCTCGGCCGTCATCGCTGATCCTGCTCGGCTAGCAAACAAGAGCGCCGCCAATACTGGCCCCAACTCGCGCACCAGACTCAATGCCACCAACGAACCCAAAGCCGACTCAGAACCATAACGCTTCAACGTCTCGAAGCCCTGTAAGCCCAGCACCATACCGACGAACATGCCTGCCACGCCGATGATGACCAGCGACATCACGCCGCTGGCGAACAGTTCTTTCACCACCAGATTGAATCGACGGAAACTCATGCCAGATTGCAACAAGGTCTGCAACAAGAAACGCGAGGCCACGCCGACACGCCACACGATATCCACCGTCCGATGTCCTACCGCTCGAACACTCTTGACCAAAGGCATCAGGCGCTCACTTTCAGGTCTTGCGCATAGCTGGTCGCACCGGGGTAGTGGAACGGGATAGGCCCATCCATCTCGCCATGCACGAACTGATGCACGAAGGGTTTATCCGAAGCGCGTATCTCATCCGGCGTACCTTCTGCCACGATGACACCGTCCGCGATGAAGTAGACGTAATCCACGATCTTCAGAGATTCCTGCACATCGTGTGTCACCACCACCGAGGTTGCACCCAAGGCATCGTTCAACCGGCGGATCAACTGTCCGACCACACTCAATGAGATAGGATCAAGCCCGGCGAACGGCTCGTCGTACAAGATGAGCATAGGATCGAGCGCAACGGTGCGCGCCAGCGCGACACGACGCGCCATGCCCCCAGACAATTCCGCAGGCATCAAATCATGCGTGCCACGCAAGCCAACTGCATGCAGCTTCAGCATCACCAAGTCGTGGATGATGTCCTCAGGCAGATCGGTATGTTCACGCATTTGGAACGCCACGTTGTCGAACACCGACATATCGGTGAACAACGCGCCGAACTGGAACAAGACGCCCATCCTGCGGCGCATCTCGTACAACCCTCGGTCATCCAACTCATGGATGACCTGTCCGTCGATCTTGACCTCGCCGCGCGTAGGTTTGAGCGCACCGCCGATCAAACGGAACAGCGTGGTCTTACCGCAGCCGCTCCCCCCCATCACAGCGATCACCTTGCCCTTACCAAAAGACATGTTGATGCCCTTCAGGATGGCGCGCTGATCGTATGAGAAGTTGACGTCGTTGATTTCTACCAGTGCTGACACAGTGACCTTTTGCTTTTGCCAGATTTCAAGGCGCGCATTCTAACATCACCCCCGCACTAGATTCTCTGCTCCATCACCCTTGAGCTTGTCGCCATTAGTAGCTATCCTCCGCCCGTACTTTTTATAGCTAGCTCTATATTTTGAATAAAAGCCCACTTCCAACCCTGTTGCTCGTAGATGACGACCCGCTCATACGTGATTCTTTGAATCTGGTACTGTCGGACGATTTTGACATCACACTGGCCGAAGACCGCACACAAGCCATCCGCCTCGTGCGCGATTTGCCAGCCGCCCCACAACTGGCTTTGGTCGACCTCGGCCTCCCGCCTACCCCTCATCGCCCGCAAGAAGGTTTCAAACTGATCACCGAACTGTTGGCGCATTCGCCCCAGATCAAGATCATCACGCTATCCGGCCAAAGCGAAGAGAGCAATGCACGTCATGCGCGCACCTTGGGCGCGTTCGAATTCGTCGCAAAACCCTGCAAACCAGACGACATCCGCGCTCAATTGCATGCCGCACTGTCGGCTCAACAAAGTGAACAACGTTCCTCTGCCCTGAGTCAATCGCAACTGGGTATCGTGGGCGAAAGCCCAGTCATCCAGACATTGCGTGAGCAGATCAAGCTCTACGCGAGCACCCCCTACCCCGTCCTTATCCAAGGCGAATCAGGAAGCGGCAAAGAGTTGGTGGCTCAAGCTCTGCAAAGTCTGGGCAGGAACCCCAACACACCTTTCATCGCCATCAACTGTGCAGCGATCGCGCCCAATCTGTTGGAATCGACACTTTTCGGTCACGCCAAGGGTGCATTCACAGGCGCGACCACGGCCCAAGTCGGATTCTTCGAGAAAGCCGAGAACGGCACCTTGTTCTTGGACGAGATCGGTGAGCTACCCCAAGAACTGCAAGCCAAGTTACTGCGCGTCCTTGAGAATGGTGAATACCAACGCGTAGGCGAGACGACCACCCGCAAAAGCAATGCGCGCATCATCGCGGCTACCAATCTGGTGTTGGCACAAGCCGTGCGTAGCGGTAACTTCCGCGCCGACCTGTTCCATCGTATGAGTGTGTTCACCATCAACGTACCGCCGCTGAACACGATGGATAGCGACAAACGGCTGTTGCTGGAACACTTTCGTGATTTCTATACGAAGCAGATGCAGCGCAAGCCCTTCACCTTGGATGATGCCGCTCAATCTGCTTGGCAAAACTATCCGTTCCCAGGCAACACGCGCGAGCTACGTAACATCGTAATTCGTTTGGTCACCAAATACGCCGGTGCGAAAGTCAGCCCCTCACAACTGGAAGCAGAATTCGAGCAGCAATTCATCGAAGCGGGCGCCTCACCCACTGAATTGCCGAGCGACCTGCGACGCATCTTGCAACAGGGCGGCTTCAATCTGGACGATATGTTGATGGGCTATACTCAGCGCTATATCGATACCGCGATGGAATTGGCTCAGGGCAACGTCAGTGAGGCCGCTAAACTGCTGGGGATAGCACGCACCACCTTGTACAGCCGCATGGAAGCTTTGCAGAAACACCGAGCGAACCAATAAGGGGAATGGGATGTACCTAGAGCACTTCGGGCTTAACGAACCGCCGTTCAAGATCACCCCCGTCACCGATTTCTTCTTTTCGGGAGCGAATCGTGGCGAGATCTTGGATGCGTTGGTGTATGCGATCACCGACGGCGAAGGCATCGTCAAGATCAGCGGCGAGGTGGGTAGCGGCAAGACCATGCTGTGCCGCATGTTGCTGGAAAAGCTCCCTACTAACATCAAAGCCATCTATCTCGCCAACCCCAGCCTGTCTCGCGACGAACTGCTCTACGCCATCGCTGACCGCCTCGGCCTCGACCTAGAAGGTCAGCGTGTCAGCGTCATCCTGCAAAACCTGCAAAACGACCTTGAAGCGAAATATGCGAAAGGCGAGCGTTGCGTCGTGCTGGTGGATGAAGCGCACGCCATGCCGCTGGATACGCTGGAAGAATTGCGCTTGCTTTACAACCTTCAGGTAGGCAAGCACAAATTGCTACAGATCGTGCTGTTCGGCCAACCCGAACTTGATGAGAAATTGTCGCAAAGCAACATGCGCCAACTGAAGGATCGTATCGTCCATCACTTCATCATCCTGCCCATCTCGCAAAAAGTCATTCACACCTACCTGATGTTCCGCATGCGTGCGGCAGGTTATAAAGGGCCAGACAATTTTTCTGCCTCTGCCGAGAAACTCATCGGCAAAGCCTCACATGGCCTGATGCGACGCGTGAACATCTTGGCAGACAAGGCATTGCTTGCCGCATTCGTCGAGAACACACACACCATACAAGAGCATCATGTACAAGCCGCCATCCGCGATAGCGAGATGACGCCCATGCACAAATGGGGCAATCGGCGCAATCTCGGCATAGCGGGCGGGGCAATACTGTTCGCCGCCATCCTTGCTGGTGCGACATGGCTCATGGGACGTGATCACCCAGGTGTGCCGACCAACAGTCAGATATCGCCCGTCGCAGCAACTGCCGCTTCATCGGTGACAGTAGCCCTCCCCGCAACGCCTGCCGTATCGACTCCTATAACGGCGGTCGCCATTTCCGCCCCATCGACCACGGTGACGCATGCGGCGGCAGCAGTGATAACCGAATCAGTGACGCCCCCAGCAAGCGAAAACGCAAAAGCCAACAAAACTGCGCAAAACATAAAGGCTGCACCGGAAAAGCACACCACCCCACCCATGATCTCTTCCGGCAGTCTGTTGCAACAACGATTGGAGGCGACACATGCCATGTTGAGCTCGACCTCCAAAGGAAGCGCCAGCATCCAGCTGTTCTATACCGACAACGCCCAACCCGAACGCATGGAGGGTTTTCTCAAACGAGCAGATAAATTGGGGGTTCTGAACGAGATCTATGTGTTACCCATCAGATTGAGTGGACATGATGCGTACCGCGTCATCTTTGGTGTCTTCCCCAATAGCGATACTGCCCGCAACAGTATCCCCTCTCTGCCGCAACGATATCGGGAAGCGTTCGCCCCCACCCTGCACTTGCTAGATGACTCGCAGGAAACACCTTAACTTGATGAAACTAAAAAGACAAATTGACATGTTGCCTGTGTCGAGTATTTAGTGTTACCTTGAGTTCAAAGCTGTTAGAACAAAAGGCTAAAAAGGGGAAAACGGAATGAAGTTAATCCACGCAGTAACATTAGGTTGCACTTGCGCCATGCTTGTTGCGTGCGGCACGAAAGCGCTCAAACCTTCCGACAAGCATATCCAGCAAACACCTGACACCGTCAAACAAGGGAGTGGCGTCATTCCCCAGACCAGCAAGAACGCGGTCGTTCTGCCACCACCAACTCCTGTAAAAAAAGTCGAGACCTATAGCGTCGTCGTCAGCAACTTGCCCGCAAGGGACATCCTCTTCGCGTTGGCACGCGACGCCAAGTTGAACATAGACATACACCCTGGCGTCATCGGTGAAGTCACCATCAATGCCATCAATCAAACGCTCCCACAAATACTGGATCGCATCTCCAAACAAGTCGACATCCGTTACGAACTGAACGACAACAATTTGGTGGTGATGCCTGACAGTCCTTATTTGAAGAGTTACAAGGTCGATTACGTGAACATGACGCGTGATGCCGAAGGTGGGATCTCAAATACTAGTCAAGTTGGCGGCGGTACGGGTGGTGCGGCTGCGGGTGGCAATAATTCAAAGCTAGCCATCACCAACACGTCTAAGAATCATTTTTGGGACACGCTGGTGAAGAACATCACCGATATCTTGCGTGAGACCGACAAGATTTTGCCAGAGGGATCAAGTGAGACCGTGATTGAGCAAAGCTCGACTAACACGACAACCCCACAAGCCAAAAAAACAACCTCAAAAAATGCCACCGATGGTAGCGGAGCGGCCGCAACGATAGAAGGAGAAGGGACCACCGTCACCAGACGCAACACCTTCAGAGAAGCAGCGTCCGTCATTCCCAATCCCGAGTCTGGCATCATCACCGTGCGTGCCACCGGTCGGCAACACGAGAAGATCCAAGAGTTCATCACACACGTGATGCGAAATGCACGTCGCCAAGTTTTGATCGAAGCAACGATCGCAGAAGTCCGCCTCAGCAGTAGCTACCAACAAGGCATCAACTGGTCCAAGCTTGTCCCCGCAGGCACTAAAGGAATCTCTATCGGTCAAGCTGGAACGGCACTGCGACCCGACTCTGCCGCTGCAACGGTTGGCGCCTTGATACTGAACTACACCGATCCCGCCTCCAAATTCGGCAGCCTCAGCGGCAGCGTCTCTTTGCTAGAGACCTTCGGCGATGTGAAGGTTCTTTCCAGCCCAAAATTGAGCGTGCTGAACAACCAAACCGCAATGTTGCGTGTGGTAGACAACAACGTCTACTTCATCGTGAACTCTACGACGACCCCGTGCTCACCTGCTCCGTGCACCCCCATTGTCACGTACACGACTACGGTCAACACGGTACCTGTGGGCTTCTCGATGAGCATCACACCCCAGATCAATGAGAACGACACCGTATTGCTGAACGTGCGTCCTACTATCACTCGATTGCTAGCCTCCGTGACCGATCCGACACCAGGCCTCGTCGTGACCAATAAGATCCCACAGGTTTCCACACGCGAGATGGAATCGGTACTCAAGATCGAGAACAATCAGATCGCCATCCTCGGCGGACTGATGCAAGACGAGATCAACAATCAATCTGACGGCATTCCAGGATTATCGAACATCCCCTTTGCTGGCAACGCATTCAAGAGCCGTGACGATTCTAAGCAGAAGACTGAGCTAGTTATTTTCTTGCGCCCAGTCGTCATTAAGGATTCGAGTTTGGATGGCGATTACAGTGCTTACAAAAACACGCTACCAGATGAGAATTATCTGAAATCCGAAGATGAGAAAGCCCAACGATGAGCCTTCTACTCGACGCGATGAAGAAATCTGGAGACAAATCCCATAGCACGGGATTGTCGGGGATGTCATTGGAAGAAGCTACCCCCACTGCGTCTCGTAGCGCACCCACATCTGATTCAAGCGCCACATCTGCTTCTCGCGCTGCAGGGCAAACCTTGTTTGCGGCTAAGAAGAAAAAAGAAGCTCCTAAGTTTCGCTGGAAGTTGGGACTGGTACCAACAACATTCATCATCTGCTCGGTCATCGGCAGCATCTATGGTTACTATGTTTGGCGAGAATTGAACCCGCCTCAGCGGGTGGCAGAGCAGCGTCCGATCACACCTCAGGCGCCAACACCGATCACCACACCGGCCCCCGTTTTGGTTGCAAACATCGCGCCTGCTGTTGAGAAGCCTGTGCAACCCACTGTTACAGAAACGACACCTACCTCCATAGCCCCTGCGGTAGAAAAACAACCCGCCCCCTTGAATTACACGATTGCAAAACCGCGCGCCAAGGTCGCTTCCAAACCTGCCGCGCCAAAAGTCCCTACTGGTATGTCCATCGAACGCCAGCAAGCGACAGACATGATCACGCCAGCACTCATGGATGCCTATCAAGCATACCAACGCGGCGACTACGCCACTGCTTCCCAGGGTTACAAGGAAGTGCTGAGACGTGATGAGCGCAACCGCGATGCTTTGCTCGGTTTAGGCGCCATTGCCCAACAGCAAGCACAAGATCAGGCCGCTCAGCATTATTACCGCCAAGTGTTGTTGCTTGATCCACGCGACCCCGTCGCCCTTGGAGCGATGGCGGCCTATAGCGCAAGTAATGGTGTCGATACCGAAAGCCAACTCAAGCAGATGCTGACGGAACAACCACGCTCAGCCTCATTGAACTACGCCCTGGGTAATGTGTATGCAGACCAATCTCGTTGGGCCGATGCGCAACAAGCGTACTTCAACGCGCGTATGTTAGAACCCTCAAACGCACAGTTCACCTACAATCTGGCTGTGAGCCTAGACCATCTTGGGCAAAGCAGATTGGCGGCGCAGTATTACCAACAAGCGTTACAACTCGACCCCGCCAGCAATGCCGGTTTCGATCACGCCCAAGCACAACGACGACTGAATGAATTAAGCCCTTCCCACTAAGGACGACGATGGCAGTTCCGCAACAACAGATCCAGCAGCCTATCGGACAATTGCTCATCGCTAAAGGCGTCATCAGCGAAGACCAGTTACGCATCGCCACGCAGGAACAGGCCAAATCACCGCAACCACTCGGACGTTTGTTGGTGCGTCTGGGCTTCTTGTCTGAAGCCACTATCCGCGACGTTCTTTCGGAGAACCTAGGGCAGGAAAGCGTCGATCTCGCCAGCGTAGTCGTTGACTCAGCCGCTGTCTCCATGATCCCCAAAGAGGTCGCGCGTCGTTATCTCTTGGTCCCTTTGTCGGTCGATCTGTCCAACAAGCACCTCACACTGGCAATCGCCGATCCTGACAACATCATTGCGCTCGACCAAGTACGCGCCTTGTTGCGCGACGAATATCGTCTCATCACCCTGCTGGCCAGCGAATCGGACATCCTGCGTGCTATCGACCAGTACTACGGTTTCGAGCTATCCATCGACGGCATCTTGCATGAGATCGAGCCGGGTGAACTTGAGCATCAGGGCTTGCAACAGGGCGTCAATGAATTCAGTCAGCCCGTCGTACGTCTGATCGATGCGCTCCTCACGGAAGCGGTACAACAGAACGCCTCTGATATCCACTTCGAACCTGAGAACAGCTTCCTGCGCATCCGCTATCGTGTGGATGGCGTGTTGCGCCAAGTGCGCAGTTTGCACAAGAGTTTTTGGCCAGCAATGGTCGTGCGCATGAAGGTGATGAGTGGCATGAACATCGCCGAGACGCGTGCGCCACAAGATGGTCGCATCTCCTTACGCCTATCTGGTCGCCCTATCGACTTCCGTGTCGCGTCACATCCGACCTCCTACGGCGAGAACTTGGTCTTGCGCATATTGGATCGCCAGAAAGGCATCGTACCGGTCAATCAGATCGGCCTTGACGATGCGGCCTTGTCCACTCTGCTCTCCATCATTTCCAAGCCTGAAGGTATCGTACTGGTGACCGGACCGACGGGTAGCGGTAAAACGACCACGTTGTATTCCGTACTCAATCATGTGAACACCGAGTCGGTGAACATCATGACCTTGGAAGACCCAGTCGAGTACCCTATCCCACTGATCCGCCAGAGTTCGGTGAACGAAGCAGCCAAACTCGACTTCGCCAGCGGTATCCGTTCCTTGATGCGGCAGGACCCGGACATCATCCTCGTCGGCGAGATCCGTGATCACCCGACAGCAGAGATGGCCTTCCGCGCCGCCATGACCGGCCACCAAGTGTATTCGACACTGCACACCAACTCCGCTGTCGGTGCCATCCCTCGCCTGCTCGATATCGGCATCCTGCCCGACATCTTGGCTGGCAATATCATCGGTATCGTGGCGCAACGGCTGATTCGGATGTTGTGCAAACATTGCAAGTATCCCTATCAACCGGATACGGTCGAACGTAAGTTGCTCGGGCTAGTGCACAACGAAGAAGTGACCCTGTATCGTGCGGCGGGGTGCGAACATTGCCGCCATCAGGGCTACACAGGCCGCCAAGCCATCATGGAGATACTCAAGATGGACTCGGATATCGACGATCTGGTCGCGCGCCGCGCCAGCATCCGCGACATCAAACATGCCGCACTGGAAGGCGGTTTCCGGCCACTGGCACAAGACGGCATCCGACGCATCTTGCAAGGTGCCACCTCGGTCGCCGAGGTATCGCGCGTGGTCGATCTGACCGATCGCCGTTAAAAGACCCACATGGCACTTTATTCCTACAAAGCGATCGACAGTCACGGCAAGTCCGTCAAAGGCATGCAGGATGCCGCCAATCTGATCGACTTGGAGATGCGCCTGAAACGTGGCGGCATCGACCTCATCAGCGGCAAGGAAGAGGAAAGTAGCGCCGCCTTCGGTGCCAGCAAGGTCAAGCGCATCGACCTCATCACCTTCTTCTTCAATCTAGGTCAACTCAGCCGTGCGGGCGTGCCTTTGCTGGAATGTTTGGGAGACCTGCGCGATACGATGGAAGAAGCCAAGTTTCGCGAAATCATCGCTAGCATGGTCGAATCCATCGAGAACGGCAAGAAACTCTCGCAAGCGATGGCCGAGAACCCGAATGCCTTTGACAAGATCACGGTCAATCTCACCAAAGCAGGAGAAGACAGCGGACGTTTGGTCGAAGTGTTCGAACACCTGACCGAGTCCTTGAAGTGGCAGGACGAGATGGCCTCGCAGACCAAGAACATGATGATCTATCCCTTGTTCGTGGGAACCATCGTGTTGGCCATCACCTTCTTCCTCATGATCTATCTGGTGCCACAACTGGTCGGATTCATCAAAGGCATGGGGCAAGACATCCCGATCCAGACCCGCATCCTGCTCGCCACCTCGGATTTTTTTGTGAATTACTGGTACGTCATACTCCTTGCACCTCCCGTGTTGTTTGGCGCTTACAAGGGGGCGTTGAAGGTCAATCCAAAATTGCAATATCACGTCGACAACCTGAAACTCAATATCTGGCCGACCGGCCCCATCCTGCGCAAAATCATTCTGGCACGCTTCGCCAACACCTTCGCCATGATGTACAGTTCAGGCATCACCATTCTGGATTGCATCGCCAACTCGCGCGACTTGGTGGACAATCAAGTCATCGCACAGAGCCTGCAAAACGTGATGAAAGAGATCGAATCCGGCAAGAACCTGACACAGAGCTTCCAGCAGACGGGCATCTTCCCGCCACTGGTAGTGCGCATGCTCAAAGTGGGCGAAGCGACAGGCCAACTCGACCAAGCTTTGCTCAATGTCAGTTACTTCTATGATCGTGACGTCAAAGATTCCATCAAGAAGGTGCAAGTGATGATCGAACCCATGATGACGATCATCCTTGGTGCATTGCTCGGATGGGTGATGCTCTCCGTGCTTTCGCCCATCTACGACATCATCGGCAAGGTGAAACTGTAATGTCGCGCACCCTACTTTTCCTCAGTGCTGAATCCTTCCAAGCTTTCGTTTGGAAAGGAGCGAGCATCGCAGTCGCGCGCAACTTCTCCAACGATTCAGATGGCCGAGAACAATTCGCCGCTTTCTTGGAGCGCTATCGATATCCGGCGTACATGTTGGTCGATATCATCGAAGAGGACTTCCATCTTGAGACCGTGCCGCATCTGGTCGGCTCCAGTCGAACAGCGTTACTGGAACGCAAATTCGAACAATACTATCGCAGCACCCCGTTCCATCAAGCCACCCTTCTAAAGCGCCAAGAAGAAGGCCGGCGCGATGATGAGTTCCTATTCTCCGCGCTGACCAACCCGCAACGCATCTCGCCATGGCTGGAGGCCTTGCTGGCAATGAAGGTCCCCTTGGTGGGCATCTTCTCCGTCCCCAACATCAGCGTTCCACTGCTGAAAGAGATCACCGCAGAACACGTGCTTCTCCTCACTTGGGAAAGGGGCGCGGGATTGCGCCAAACCTATTTCAAGAACAAACAACTGCACTTCTCACGATTGACCCCAATCAATCAGGGAAGTACCTTCAGCGAGTCGGTAGCATCGGAAACCCCTCGCACCCAGCAATATTTGAAGAGCCTGTCGCTCCCTCCGCCGGGTGAGACATTGGAAGTCCATCTGATCTGCCATGCGAATGACGTAGCAGATCTACAAACCAAGCTCGCTGGCGACAGTGACTTGGCATTCAATTACATCGACATCCAAGAATTCGCAAAGCGCCAAAAATGCAAACACGAGTTCGCCGATTCGGATGCGACACCGCTCTTGCTCAATCTGCTGGCGACCAAGACACCTTCATCGCACTACGCCAACTCCGACCACACGCACTATCACCTGCTGTGGCGGCTACGTCGCCTTTTCACAGGACTTGCGATCCTGACATTACTGGCTGGCTCGTTGTGGAGCATGCTCTCTTTCACGCAGGGCAATCAATTCGTCGGCGAGACTGAACACACCAAGGCTCAGATCGAGCAGATCCAACAACAAACCCGGCAGGTACAGAGCAATTTCGGCGACACCTCAGTGCCTGCGGTAGATATGAAAACTGCTGTGTTATTGGCTCGGAGTCTAAGTCAATATTCACACCCACCCAAAGAGGTGCTCTTTGAATTGAGTGCCGTGATGGATAGCTTCCCCCGCATCACCTTACGCAGTTTGTCTTGGCAAACCAGCCCCGCCGATGCGGCTCCATCACCATACCCAGCTCAGGTCATCTTGTTCGATGGCGAACTCACCGATTTCGGCAATGACCACAGAAAATCTTTGGATTATCTTGACCGTTTCCAGAAAGCGTTGACTCAACACGGCTATACCGTGAGTGTAGACACCATGCCGCTGGACATCAGTTCCAAAGGGAGTATCAGTGGTGACGCGAGCGTCAACGATGGCAAGCATGCTCAATTCAAATTAAAGATCATCTGGAGGCATCCATCATGAGCTTTTCCGCCTCGGACATACCAGAGATAAAGTGGAGCCTTGGCGCTTTCGTCATAAGCGTCGCCGTAGTGATTGGCGCTGCCACGTTCAGTGAAGACTATCGGCATAACGCATTAAAGGCCAAGTCATCTGCGCAGGAGCAACTCAACAAAGCGCGCGCGAGTTTGTCTATCGCGCAGAACGACTTCGAGAACATGGCGACCTACAAGCTTGAGTACGAGGCTTTGGAGTCTCAAAAAGTCATCGGCAACGAGCAGCGTTTGGATTGGATCGAAGGGCTGGAAAAGATCCGCAAGCAAGGTATCGTGCTCGATTTCAAATATTCCATCGGACCACAACAGAGCTTCACCCCCAATCCCCCGCTGGATGCTGGAAGCTTCGCGCTCAATCTAAGCCCGATGACATTGCAAATCGATCTGCTACATGAAGAACAATTGGACCGACTCTTCTCCGCCATGATGATGCAGATGGATGGATGGTTCGTACTGGAGCATTGCGCCTTATCATCTGGCACCACACAAACGACTGGGATCGCATCGCTCAAAGCGGATTGTGCGGGCGGTTGGCTCACTATGAAGAATAGGAGCGCACCATGATTGCCTACTTGGATCGAGTCGCATTATTCCTTGCTGCTTCACTCATGGCCTCAACTCCCTCATTGGCGAATGCTTCCGAGCTAGGCCGTCTGTTCTACACCCCACAAGAGCGCACGCAACTCGAAGCTCAACAAGCTAGCGGCGCAACCATAGAAGGGGTGAAGCGCAACTTCATCGTGGTCAATGGCGTCATCCAGAAGCAAGGCGGGAACAGAATCGTTTGGCTGAACGGTGAGGCACAAACTCCCGTGCGAGCGAACAGCAACCCTGCGAGTATCGATGTCGCCGTGCCTGGTAAATCAAAACACGTGCCAGTTAAAGTCGGGCAACGGTTGATGTTGGATACACCATCTCAAGAACAATCCCGCGATGATATTCCCACAAAAGCGACCACCTCCAAATCTCCCAGCGATGAGGATGATTAGATCGTGCGACTTAAACACCGACCTCAACTGAATTCACGCAATCAACATGGTGCTGCATTCATCATCATGTTGGTCATTTTGGTTTTGGGAATTACAACTATGTTCGTAAATTCTTTGAGCAATAGTGCGATGCAAAATGCACGCGACCGAGTTACCGCTGAATCTCTCGCTCAAGCCAAAGAGGCCCTTATAGGATATGCCCTCAAAGTTCAGGTCAGCAACTCCAATGGCTGCGTTCCGAATTGTCCCCGACCTGGTGATCTTCCATGCCCAGACACCAACAATGACGGACTACAAGAATCATCCTGCGGAAATGCTTCCGGAAGCACCGGCCAGTCTTCTCGAATCGGGCGACTTCCTTGGAAAACTTTGGGCCTGCCTGATTTGCGGGATGGGAGTGGTGAGCGCTTATGGTATGCAGTCTCGAATAATTTCAAATACAGCACGCGCACGGCCACATTAAACAGCGACACCCCGGGTACCATCAGCGTATTTGCCCCCGATGGCACACAACTGAACAATGGCGCCTCTACCACTGGAGCGGTCGCCATCGTCATCGCACCTAGTACGGCGATAACGAGGCAGGATAATATCCTGCAAGACCGGAGCTGTACTGTGGGTACGAATTGCACAACTGCCGAGGTATGCACGACGACACCCCACACAGCCACCCCAAAGTGCAATCCTATCAACTACCTAGATGTTGCAACCTTAAACGGCATTCAACACGACAATGCCAGCTTCATTGATAGTTCAGTTACAGACGGCTTCATTCAAGGACGCGTCAACTCGTACGATCCCGCAACACGGACTGATAATATTCTAATCAATGATCAAATATTGCCTCTAACATCGGAGAGCATCATGCTGGGGATTCAAAAACGAGTCGCTGCAGAAGTAAAGAATTGTTTGGTTGACTACGCACTTAACAACAATGATCGCTACCCTTGGGCGGCCCCCACTTCCGAATCCGGATCGAACTACAACGACAATGCCGCTGTATATTTTGGGCGCATTCCAGACACCATGAACGACACAAAGTCCGATAGCTGGAATGGAAGTAGCTACCAAATGAGCTACCAATGGGAATCCAACTGCAATACCCATAACAACAACACCCCCTCCGGATGGTGGCTCAGCTGGAAGGAGCTAGTTTTTTATGGCGTAGCGCGAAGTTTCAGACCCAATGACACTCCGCCGTCCAGCTTCCCTTCCGTCTGCACCACCGCAGGTCGGTGCTTGAATATAAACAATGCGACAACCCCGGCCAAATTCGTCGTGCTGGTGGCCGGAAAAAAATTGAGCACACCAAACCAAACGAACCGAAGCGCGAATAAGGCAGATAGGTTTTATTATCTTGAGGGCGGTAATGAAAGCGTTAGCATCAATCCACCAAGTGACACGAGCAATACATTCGTCCTCAGCGCACCTACTGACTCGTTCAACGACACATTAATTTACCAATGAACGCCGCACTCCAACCCAAACGAATATTGGGATTTTCCCTGGTGGAAATGGCCATTGTGCTCGCTATCGTGGGCCTGCTGATGGCAACCATGCTACCGAATCTAACCAGCCAAATAGAACAACAACGTAGAACAGAGGCTCGCAAGCAATTAGCGGAAATTCAACAATCTCTGATGGGCTTCGCTGTGATGAATAAAAGACTACCCTGTCCGACCACACAAGCAGACCCGACCAACGCGGATTACGGCAAGGAGGCCAATGATTGCTGGACAAGTAGTCCGACAACAGAGGGGTATCTGCCATGGAAAACACTAGGGGTTTCAGAAATCGACCCTTGGGGGGTTAAGCGAAATTCCTCTAGCGACTTATGGAAAGGCTATTGGCGTTATCGCGTGGATCGCAATTTTGCTAAGACCAGCACGCTGATCACCCTTACAACGGGATTCTCAAGCGACTCTCTACTCATCAAGGACAACTCAGGGAATGCACTTACCGGAACAGAAAAACCAATCGCCATTATTTTTTCTACAGGCACTGATTTAGTGGGCAACGCTGAAAATGCAAATACAACGGAACCCAACCCCAAATTTGAACAAACCAGTGGCATCTATCAAAGTGATGTACCCAACTCAAACTTTGATGACATCCTAGTTTGGATATCACGCCCACAACTATTCAACCGCCTAGTCGCCGCAGGAAAACTTCCCTAACCACCCGTTACAACTAGCTCGCCTTGAAAGTGTTGCACTGATTCATATCACCGCTTTGCGCACCCACAGTGAACCAGTGCATACGTTGCGCTGAGCTACCGTGGGTGAACGATTCGGGCACGACATAGCCGCGCGATTGTTGTTGCAAGCGGTCATCCCCCACGCCAGCCGCCGCACTCAGCGCACTCTCGATATCACCCTGCTCTAGGAAGCTACGTGACGCATCGGTGCGATTCGCCCAGACACCCGCCAAACAATCTGCCTGTAATTCCATACGGACCGATAACGCATTCGCCTCTGCCTCGCTCGCGCGTTGTTGTGCGGCGTGAACTTTTTGCGCGATGCCGAGCATGTTCTGTACGTGATGCCCCACCTCGTGCGCGATGACATAAGCTTGTGCGAAGTCACCCTTCGCACCGAGACGGTTGTGTAGTTCATCGAAGAAGGAAAGATCGAGGTAGAGTTTTTGATCGGCGGGGCAATAGAACGGCCCCATCGCCGACTCTGCCGCGCCACAACCCGACTGCACCGCCCCCGTGAACAACACCATCTTGGGCATCTCATACTGGCGATTGTTTTCAGCGAAGATTTGTTGCCATGTGTCTTCAGTTTGGCCGAGGACGACGGATGAGAATTTGGCGAGGTGGTTTTCTTCTGCACTGCGAGTGGAAGGATCGGCCGTCTGCACTTGCCCACCGCCCTGCATATTGCTGACCTGCTCGATGGCCATTTGCGGATCGACGCCCAAGTACAGCGCGATCAACCCCACTGCCACCGTACCCAACAACCCCATCTTGCGGCCACGACCGCCGCCAGACGAACCGCGCACATCTTCTACGTTGCTACTTTCCCTATCATTCTCCCAACGCATAGCTTCCCCCCGAAAGTATGAATCTAACTACGGCGCCACGAGGTTCCTTGCGGTGTGTCTTCCAAAACGATCCCTGCTTCTAACAACTCTTTACGGATGCGGTCGGCCTCGGCGAAGTTCTTGGACTGCTTGGCGGCGAGGCGGGCTTCGATTTGAGCTTTGATCGATGCATCGTCCATTCCACCGACAGATGCACTTCCTTGCAAGAATTCTTGTGCATCACGCTGCAACAAACCGAGCACAGCCGCGAGTGTCTTCAGTTGCAGAACAGCCTCAACCGACTGAGAGCGATTCACCTCATTGGCTAAGTCGAACAACACCGCCACCGCTTCCGGCGTATTGAAATCATCATCCATCGCCGCTTTGAAGCGTTGCGCGTAGGGTTCGTTCCAATCAATCCGTCCCTCTCCCCCGGCCCCTCTCCCACCTGCGGGCGAGGGGAGATTCTTCAGCGCCGTATACAGCCGCGTCAAGGCGCCCTTAGCATCATCCAAATGCTGGTCGGAATAATTCAGCGGGCTGCGGTAGTGCGCGCGCAGGATAAAGAAGCGCACGACCTCGGCATCGTATTTCTTCAGCACTTCGCGGATGGTGAAGAAGTTGCCCAAGCTCTTGGACATCTTCTCGTTGTCCACACGCACGAAGCCGTTGTGCATCCAATAGTTCACGAACTGACACTGGTGCGCACCTTCACTCTGCGCGATCTCGTTCTCGTGGTGTGGGAACTGCAAGTCTGCACCGCCACCGTGGATGTCGAAATGCTGTCCGAGTAATTCAGAACCCATCGCAGAGCATTCGATATGCCATCCGGGACGGCCTTTTCCCCACTTGGAATCCCACTTCACTTCATCTGCTTCGTTCTCTTTGGCCGATTTCCACAACACGAAATCGAGCGGATCGTTCTTGTCACTCGCCACATCCACTCGCTCTCCGGCGCGCAAGTCTTCTAGCGATTTCCCAGACAACTTGCCGTAGCCATCGAATTTGCGCACGGCATAGTTCACATCGCCATCCGCAGCTTTGTAAGCTAGGCCGTTCTTTTCCAATTGTTCGATCATGGCGAGCATCTGCGACACGTACTGTGTGGCGCGTGGTTCATGGTCCGGGCGCTGCACGCCGAGCGCGTCTGCATCTTCATGCATCGCGTCGATGAAGCGCTGTGTCAGCGCATGGATGGATTCTTTGTTCTCTGCTGCGCGCTTGATGATCTTGTCGTCGATATCGGTGATGTTGCGTACGAAGGTCACGTCGTAACCACTGGCCTTGAGCCAGCGTTGCACCATGTCGAACACCACCATCACACGAGCATGGCCGAGGTGGCAGTAGTCATACACCGTCATGCCGCATACGTACATGCGAACAGTGTTGGGGATGATGGGTTTGAAATCCTGCTTATCGCGGGAGAGGGTGTTGTAGATTTTTAACATGCCGCCATTTCACCTTTACCGTCATTCCCGCGCAGGCGGGATTCCAGTGCTTACAAAAATAGATTCCCGCCTGCGCGGGAATGACTACTAGATTGGCATCGGTTTGTTGTCATTGAGATAGAGCCCCCCCTTGACGATGCGATAGACCATCCAGCAGAAGCCCGCAAACAAAATGACGAAGCCGATCAAGATGACCAACGTCATCCAGCCGATCACGCACCACAGCAATCCATACCAGAAGGTGCGGATCTGCCAGGTGAAGTGACTCTCCAGCCAAGTCCCTGCCGCATCTTCACGCTTCACGTAGTTGATGATGATGCCGACGATACCTGTGATACCCGTAAAGTAAGACAGTGCGTAAAGCACATAAACCACTTGGGTGATGGTCTTCAGCGACGTCATTTTGACTTCGTTAGATTCGATGATCTCGTTCATGCCTTACTCCTTCGTCCAAGAATCTTTCAAGGTCACAGTGCGGTTAAATACCAGCTTGCCGCCCGCTTGATGGTCGCGACGATCCGTACAGAAATAGCCGATACGCTCGAATTGATAACGCGTCTCAGGAGCCGCATCTTTCACGCTCGCCTCCACCCAGCCTTGCACAACCGTGAGCGAAGTCGGATTCATGTGTGTGAGGAAATCCACATCCTTGTCGCCGTCAGGCTCGGGCACGTTGAACAAACGGTCATACAAACGAATCTCGGCGGGCAGTGCATGCTCGCACGACAAGAAATGGATGACACCTTTCACTTTGCGACCTTCTGGATTCTTGCCCAATGTCGCATGGTCGATGCTGCATTTGAGTTCGATGACATTGCCTGCCGCATCTTTCACCACCTCGTCGCAACGCATCACGTAACTGTGGCGCAGGCGTATCTCGCCGCCCAGCGTCAGACGCTTCCATCCCGCAGGTGGGACTTCGGCGAAGTCATCCGCCTCGATCAGCAGATCTTTGGAGAAAGGCACGACACGCTTGCCCAACTCAGGCACATTCGGGTGGAAATCCGCTTCGCGCGTCTGCGCGCCATCTGCATTGGTGATAGTCACTTTGAGTGGATTGATGATGGCCATCACACGTGGCGCACGCAGCTCCAAGTCTTCGCGGATCGCACCTTCCATGATCGCCATGTCCACACTATTCTCGCTCTTGGAGACGCCTATGCGCTTGGCGAACTCGCGAATGCCTTCAGGCGTGTAGCCTCTACGACGCATGCCGCTGATGGTGGGCATGCGCGGATCGTCCCAACCGCTCACCTTCTTCTCGTTCACCAGTTGCAGCAGCTTGCGCTTGCTGGTGATGGTGTAGTGCAGCTCCAACCGAGAGAACTCGTATTGGCACGGATGGCAAGGGATGGTGATGTTGTCGAGCACCCAGTCGTACAGGGGCCGATGGTCTTCAAATTCCAGCGTGCAGATGGAATGCGTGATGCCTTCCAACGCATCTGAGATGCAATGCGTATAGTCGTACATCGGGTAGATGCACCACTTGTCGCCTGTGCGGATATGGTGAGCGCGGCGAATGCGGTAGATGGCCGGGTCGCGCATGTTCATATTGGGCGAAGCCATGTCGATCTTGGCGCGTAGCACCATCGCGCCGTCGGCGAACTCGCCATTCTTCATGCGCGTGAACAGGTCGAGGTTCTCTGCGACAGAGCGCGCACGGTTTGGGCTGTTACGCCCTGCCTCTTTCAATGTGCCGCGATATTCGCGCATCTGCTCCGGCGTCAGATCGTCCACATAGGCCAAGCCTTTGTTGATGAGTTCGACTGCAAAATCGTACAGCGCATCGAAATAATCCGATGCCCAGCGCACTTCCCCATTCCACGCAAAGCCCAACCAGCGCACGTCATCCTGAATGGATTGCGCGTATTCGTTACTCTCTTTTTCTGGGTTGGTATCGTCGAAACGCAGGTTACACAGGCCGCTGTAATCTTTAGCTAGGCCAAAGTTTAGGCAGATGGATTTGGCGTGCCCCACATGCAAATAACCGTTCGGCTCGGGCGGGAAGCGGGTCGTGATGCTCTGATGCTTACCCGAGGCCAAGTCGGCATCAATGATCGTGCGGATGAAATTGGAAACGGGGGCGGCTGGAACGGGGGCATTACTGCTCATTTTGTGTCCAAAGTTGTTCGGTGAATAAGGTGCGGGATTTTACCCGAAACCGCCCCGTATCCAATGGGCAGTTAGATGATTCGCAACCCGTGTAAGTCCGCGTCTTATTTGATAGAATCGCGCCCTGTCGATGGGCTGTCCCCATCCATGACCAATCACGAAAAAACATACGATGGCTATTCTAAAAAAATTCACCCTCACCACGGCACTTTGTGCGTTGATCTCTTTCAGCTCGCTCAGCTTTGCTGACGATGTTCAGGACGCCAACAAACTGTTCAAGCAAGGACAGAATGCACAAGCACTTGAAAAGGTGAATACATTCCTCGCCACCAAACCCAAAGACGCTCAAGCCCGCTTCCTTAAAGGCTTGATCGTGAATGAACAAGGCAACACCACCGAAGCGATCAGCATCTTCACCGCATTGACTGACGACTATCCTGAGTTGCCCGAGCCATACAACAATCTGGCCGTCCTCTACGCCAGCCAAAGCCAATACGAAAAAGCCAAGATCGCATTGGAGATGGCGATCCGCACCCATCCAAGCTATGCCACCGCACACGAGAATCTGGGCGACATCTACGCCAAGATGGCTAGCCAAGCCTATGACCGCGCCTTGCAATTGGACAAGAGCAACACCAGTACCCAAACCAAGTTGGCTTTGATCCGTGACCTGTTCAGCAAGACCCCGCGTACGACCAAACCCAGTGCGGTTGCGACCGTATCAGCACCAACCGAGACACCTAGCGCCGTCGCTACGACAAGTCCCACCTCCCCCCCCGCCGCTACGACTGCTCCCGCGACTGTTGCTAGCAAACCAATCGTAGTAGCTGCCGCACCTGCGCCGACCGTGGTTGCCAAAGCACCCGTCAAAGCCGAGCCTATCGTGGATGTCAGCGCCGAGGTGTTGAAAGCGACACGCGAATGGGCCGCAGCATGGTCTTCCCAAAAGAGCGACAAGTACCTTGCCTTCTACGCCAAAGACTTCATCACACCAGATGGTATGAGCCGTAGCGCTTGGGAAGCTCAACGCAAAGAGCGCATCGCAAAACCAGCTTCCATCAAGGTCGAAGTGCAGGATGCGAAAGTGAAAGAGCAAGACAATAAACATGCGAGTGTCAGCTTTAAGCAAAGCTACCGTGCCAGCCACCTGAAGACATCCTCCAGCAAAGTTTTGGTATGGGTCAAGAACGATGGACACTGGCAGATCACGGAAGAACGTTCAGCTAAGTGAATCAGATGAAGTTTCGGACGCTTAGCGCACTATTCATTTGTACCTGGCTCTCAACTCCAGTAGCAGCAGAGCAAGCTTCGCGCGACATGGAGCAGGCGCTGGCTAAGAGTTTGCAGGCGGTCGGCAACAACCGCCTCGACATCGCGCTGAACGAGGTTGATTCGCTCCTCAAAGCCCATCCTAACTTCAAGTTAGCGCAACTGGTTCGTGGCGACCTGCTGATGGCGCGCTCCAAACCCATCAACAGTTTTGGCGACGCACCCAACGCCCCGCGTGACCGCGTGCAAGACCTGCGCGAAGAAGCTAATGCGCGTCTACATCGCGTACAGCAACAGCAACCCATCGCCGTTCCAAAATATCTGTGGCAGTTGAATGATCAACAGCGTTTTGCTGTCGTGGTGGATACCAGCAAGTCCACGCTCTACCTCTACGAGAACGTGAAAGGTGAGCCACGTTATGTGGCGGACTACTACATCAGCGTGGGTAAAAAGGGGGCTGCCAAAGTAAGCGAAGGCGACCAGAAGACCCCGCTCGGCGTGTATTTCGTGGATGAGCATATCTCTTCTGCAAAACTGACCGACTTCTATGGCCCCGGCGCTTACCCCATCAGTTACCCCAACGAATGGGACAAACGCCAAGGTCGCAATGGCCATGGCATCTGGTTGCATGGCACGCCAAGCGATACCTATAGTCGCCCACCACGCGCCAGCAATGGTTGCGTCGTACTAGCCAACAACGACTTCACCCATCTGGGAAAGAACCTACAAGTTGGCATCACCCCCGTCATCATCACCAACCATATGGAGTGGAGCGATGAGAACGATGTGAGCGAACGCGCTGACCTCTTGAGTTCGATCGAGAAATGGCGCGATGACTGGGAGAGCCGCCAGACAGAAGCCTACCTCACGCATTACGCACGTGACTTTGCCACTGGCAGTACCAAACTGAAAGATTTCGCCGAGCAAAAACGCAAGGTCAACTCGGGCAAGACTTGGATCAAGGTGAAACTGTCCAAGCTCAGCGTCTTCCCCTACCCCAGCCAACAAGGCTTAGTCGTGGTCAATTTCGAACAAGATTATTCGAGCAACAATCTTTCCAACCGCATGCTCAAGCGTCAGTACTGGATGAAGCGCGACGGACGCTGGCAGATAATTTACGAAGGCTCCGCATAAATGAAATTCGTTCGCCTATTCACCGCAATATTTTTGGCCGCGCTATTCGCGTTGCCAGTTCACGCCGCTTCAACTTCAACTCAAGGAAAAACCAAGATGGTCAAGCTCCATACCAACCACGGCATCATCACCATTCAACTCGACGCTGAAAAAGCACCGATCAGCACACAGAACTTTTTGGACTACGTGAACGCCGGCTTCTACAGCAACGTCGTGTTCCACCGCGTCATCCCTAACTTCATGATCCAAGGCGGCGGCTTCGAGCCCGGCATGAAACAAAAGGCAGTGAATGCTCCCATCAAGAACGAAGCAGCGAACGGCCTGAAGAACGAGCAATACACCATCGCCATGGCACGCACCGGCGACCCACACTCCGCGACTGCGCAGTTCTTCATCAACACCAAGAACAACAGCTTCCTCGACTATCCAGGACAAGACGGCTGGGGCTACTGCGTCTTCGGCAAAGTGATCGAAGGCATGGAAGTGGTCGATGCCATCGGCAAAGTGAAGACAGGCAACAGCGGCTTCCACCAAGACGTACCTAAAGAAGACGTCATCATCACCAAGGCTGAAGTCGTAGCAAAATAACAAACGGCGCCGACCAGTTTCATGCGGTTTACCGCATAGAAAATTGCGTCCCTTGTGGACTTCGGCGCCGTTTTACTTTCATGCCCCACACTTTATTCATCTCCGACCTGCACCTGAGCAACGAACATCCGCTCAGCACAGAACTGTTCTACCTGTTCGTTGCAGATACCGCGCCCAAGGCAGAATCACTCTACATCTTGGGCGACCTGTTCGAATACTGGGCAGGTGATGATGACCTCAACGATACCTACCACTTATCCATCTGCTCTGCGTTGAAAGCGTTGAGCGAGAACGGCACGCGCCTCTTCATCATGCACGGCAACCGTGATTTCTTGATGGACACACGACTCGCCGCGGCCTGTGGTGCGACCCTGCTAGACGATCCGACACTGCTCGACCTTTACGGCACGCCCACCCTACTCACCCACGGCGATGCACTGTGCACCGACGATGCCAGCTACCAACAGTTCCGCGCCATGGTGCGCAGTGACGCATGGCGCGCCGAGTTTTTGGCGCAACCCCTCGCACAACGCAAAGCGCAGATCGAACAACTGCGCGCACAAAGCGAACAGTCGAAACGCATCAAAACCATGGACATCATGGACGTGAACACCGATGCAGTGAACGAACTACTGAGACAGCACCACTACCCCCGCCTCATCCACGGCCACACACACCGCCCTGACAAACACTCACATCAGGTGGATGGACACGAATGCGAACGTTGGGTGTTGGGCGATTGGGATAGCGGTAGCGCACGCATGTTACGTTGCGATGTGGATGGGATGCATTGGGAAGAGGTTTGAGGTTAGGCAAGTTCATCTACTACACCTGCCAAAACTCGCATTACAATTGGCGAACCGCATGGGAGAAAATCATGCAAGCCAAATTCCATTACTTCACCCGCTTACTTTTTTGCGCATGTCTCTTGATGCCTACTCTTAGCCATTGCAAGGAATACGACTGGAGCATCGGCGGCTACGCAGGTCAGCATTACGATACGGCACCCGCTTGGATATTGGAAGGTGACGCAAGATTCGCGAAACAATACCTCATCGCACTCACCGCCAGCAAGACGATCTGGCGCGCCGAGACACTGCCTTTATCGTTTGAGATAGACGGGATGATCGGCCATCAATCGGGCATTGTGACGATGCAGGAGATCGGCATCGCACCTGTCGTGCGCTGGGATGGTTTCCCGTGGAGCGAGACTTTGCGAACTGGCCTGCGCCTAGCGCCACTCGGCGTTTCGTACACGACTTCCATCAGCCCATTAGAGCGCGGGCCAACGGGCAAAGGTAGCCGCACGCTCAACCTGCTACTGATCGAATTGGGATTCTCGCTGCCCACGATGAGTTCGGAAGAAGTGTTCGTACGGCTTCACCATCGCTGCACCATCTACAATCTGTTGAATGACTATGGCGCGAATGGTGAGGATTTTCTTGCGCTGGGTTACCGCCACCGTTTTTAAATTCGGCTTCTCACTCCAACACGCCGCACAGGCTTTCACACGGGATGCCGTCTTTGTTGGTGTCCAATCTTTTCACCCCGCACACGGTCAGATAGAAATGCGCTTCATCACAAGTCACCATCTGTGAACAGTAGTTCTTCTTGCCGCAGGCCAAGTTGCTGAACTTCTCTAGCTTTTGCGTTTGTGGCTGTGCTTTATGTTGTTGCTGAGGTGTGTGCTTGGCTGGCTCGGATGGATGCAGCTTGCGCCACTGAGAAGGTTGTTGCGGATCGGGTTGCTGCCACAAGCCGCACCTTGCTTGCTGTGCTTCGCTTTGCAATCTTGCGTAGGTTCGCCTATCACGTGAACGGGATGATGCCCATGCCATTCCGCGCCGCACCTGCTCTTCGTTCACGTTGATATCGCCGACACTGATGAGCGCGATGGTGCGCCCGAATTTGTCGGTTGCTTTGCTTTCAACATGAATGACTTTGTCGCCGATGAGCGACTGCAATGATTCTTGCGATTGCTTGCCGTAGGGCTGATCCTTCTCAGGCGCATCGATGTTCAGCAGTCTGATCTTGGCTTTGAACGCACCGCTCTGAACGAACACGGTATCACCATCCATCACCACCAATACTTTTGCCTCGAACAATTCCGCTTGCGCGTTCAACGCGATGCAAAGAATTAAGGAGAGCAGGTATCTCAAGTGAGAGCGATCTTGATAACTGCCAGACACAGCAAGGCATAGCCCGCCGCCAGCAGGTCGTCGAACATGACGCCCAAGCCACCATGCCAGTGCGAATCGAAATGACGGATGGGTTGCGGTTTGACGATGTCGAAGAAACGGAACAACGAGAAGGCGAGCACTTGCCAGAAGAAACCTTCGGGCGTGAAGAACAGTACGAGCATGAAGGCGACGATCTCATCCCACACGATGCCGCCGTAATCACCTACGCCTAATTCTTTACCTGTCTTGTCGCACACCCACACGCCGATAGCGAACGCCCAGATGAGCACGAATAGGAACATGGCGTCACTCAAACGTGGCGCCAAGAACCAATACATAGGGAAGGCGACCAGCGTACCCCATGTGCCGGGGGCTTTCTTCGCCAACCCTGCACCAAACCCGAACGAAAGCAGATGCGCGGGATGGCTGAACAAGAACTTCCAACTCGGCTGGATTTTCAATTCATCATGCGTCAACTCATCATGCAAAGTGGTCATAGCCGCCTTTCTCGATCTTCATTGCTTTGCCCTCACTATCACGTACCACGCATCCCAACTCTGTTTTGATATGCCCGATGCGTGTGAGTGGGAATTTGAGTTGTTCGGCGAGCGCCGTCAGCACATCGCGCTGACTGTCTGGCGCAGTGAAACACAGTTCGTAATCGTCACCGCCCGCCAGCGCACATTGTTGTGCGACGTCTTTTTCGACACCGTCATCCACGATGGGGAGCGATTCAACCTTGATCTCCGCGCCGACCTTCGAGCGTTCCAAGATGTGCCCAAGGTCGGCGAGCAATCCGTCCGAGATGTCGACGGCACTATTGGCGATGCCACGCAGCGCCAAACCCAAAGACACTCGCGGTTGCGGTTGGTGCAATGCCTTGAGGCATTCGTCGCGCACCTCGCCGTAGAATTTGAATTTACCTTGTAAGTTCGCCAAGCCGAGTGCAGCTTGCCCCAACTTACCCGACACCCAGATGTCGTCACCCACCTTCGCACCATCGCGGCGCAAGGCTTTGCCGCGCGGCACTTCGCCCATGATGGTGATGCACAGATTGAGCGGGCCGCGCGTGGTGTCGCCTCCGATGAGCTCGACGCCGTTGTCATCCGCCAAAGCGAAGAAGCCTTCACTGAAACGCTGCAACCATTGCTCATCCACCGAGGGCAATGAAAGTGACAGCGTCGCCCAGCGCGGCACAGCCCCCATCGCCGCAAGATCGGAAAGATTCACCGCGAGGGTCTTGTGACCTAATAGGAAGGGATCGGCATCAGGAAAGAAATGTGTACCGCTCACCAACATGTCGGTGGAGATGGCGAGTTCTTTTCCATCGGATACGCGCAGCAATGCGGCATCATCCCCCACCCCAAGCTCTGCGCTCGGAGTGGAGCGGGTGAAATATTTATGGATGAGATCGAATTCAGACATGCGTCAAATCCGAAGCGGCTATTTACTTCGCTTTGACTTCGGCCGCACGGACTTGCGCCGCCAGTTTGTCGAGTACGCCGTTGACGAACTTGTGGCCATCGCTACCACCGAAGGTCTTGGCGAGTTCGACCGCCTCGTTGATGACGACGCGATAAGGCACTTCAGCTTGGTGGATCAATTCATACGCGCCAAGCAACAGCACCGAATATTCAACAGGGCTCAATTCTTTGACGGGGCGATCAAGATGCGGAGTGAGTTGCTCTGCCAGATTCTCGCTTTCCGCGATGACGCCACGCAACAAAGAACTGAATAATTCCAAGTCGTAACGCCCGATGCTCTTTTCAGCAAGCGTCGCTTTCTCGATCAAAGAGGCAGGCTTCTCAGACAAACGCCACTCGTACACCCCTTGCATCGCCAATTCGCGTGCGCGGTGGCGCAGGCTCTTGGCAGGTGTCACTGTCTTGCCTTCACTCATCTTATTTCTTTCAACAGGTTTACCATCTCGATAGCGACGAGCGCTGCTTCAGCGCCTTTGATGTTCATACGCACTTCGGCTTGTTCATCAGTGTCGGTAGTGAGGATGGCATTAGCGATAGGCACACCACTGTGCAACTGCACTTCACCCACGCCACGCGCAGATTCGTTACACACGATCTCAAAATGGAAGGTGTCACCACGGATGACCGCACCTAAAGCGATGAGCGCATCGAACTTGCCTGACTGCGCCATCGTCTGCAACACCAGCGGTATCTCCAGCGCACCCGGCACGGTCGCCAAGGTGATGTCATTCTCACTCACACCACTCTTCACGAGCTGCATGCAGCAAGAGGCCAGCAGACCTTCACAAACAGTTGGATTGAATCGGCTCTGCACGACGCCGATGCGCAGGCCTTTACCGTTCAAATTCTTTTCGATCTCTCTCATAGTCATTCCTTAGCAGAACAGTAACTGACGACTTCCAACCCAAAACCAGCCATGCTTGGCATCTTGCGTGGCGTGGCGATGAGACACATCTTGCCCACACCGACATCGCGCAAGATCTGCGCGCCGATACCATAACTCTTAGGATCCCACTTTGCAGTGTAATGCTCGGCAGGCGTATCCAATGCACGTGCGAGCAAGGCTTGCGGTGTCTCATCCTGATGCATCAACACCAACACACCGCTAGAGGCCGCGCTGATTTTCTTTAGCGCGTCATGTACGCTGGTGCTTTTATCGAAACTGGCCTGCTCCATGAAATCCATCACAGACAAGGGCTCGTGCACGCGCACCAATGTCTCGAACTCTGGCTGGATGTCTCCCTTGACCAATGCAAGATGGGTGCGCTGCGTACTCTTATCAGAATAAGCGAACAACTCGAACTCGCCGTAGGCTGTCTGGACTGTACGTTTACCCACGCGCTCGACTAACGGTTCGTTATGGATTCGGTATTCGATCAGATCGGCGATAGTGCCGATTTTCAATCCGTGTTGTTTCGCGAAGGGGATGAGGTCGGGCAAGCGCGCCATCTCGCCGTCTTCTTTCAATATCTCGCAGATGACTGCGGCAGGTGTCACGCCCGCCAGTTGTGAAAGATCACAACCCGCTTCTGTGTGACCAGCACGTACCAACACACCACCATCACGCGCCATAAGCGGGAAGATGTGGCCGGGCTGCACGATGTCGGAAGGCTTTGCGTTCTTATGGGCTGCCGCCAGCACAGTACGCGCACGGTCTGCCGCCGAGATGCCGGTGGTGACACCCGTTGCCGCTTCGATACTCAAGGTGAAGTTCGTCGCCAACGGCAAGCCGTTCTCGCGCACCATCAATGGCAGTTCGAGCTGCTTGCAATGCGCTTGCGTCAAGGTGAGGCAGATCAATCCACGCGCATGCTTGGCCATGAAGTTGATCATCTCTGGCGTGGCGAATTCGGCTGCGAATACGAGGTCACCTTCGTTCTCGCGGTCTTCCTCATCCACCAGCACGACCATGCGGCCGGCGCGTATCTCTTCGATGATCTCTGTGATCGGTGCTACATCTGTCATTTCGTTTGCTCTTTCTCTGCTTGCATCATGCGTTCCACATAACGTGCGATGAGGTCTATCTCCAGATTCACTCGCACGCCCGTTTTCAATTCATTCAATGTCGTCACTTCAAGTGTGTGCGGGATCAGGTTCACCTCGAACTCATGCCCTGCAACACGATTCACGGTGAGGCTCACCCCATTGATGGTGATGGAACCTTTGGGTGCGATGTATTTGGAAAGTGCTTGCGGTGCACGCACGATCAAACGCCAGCTCTCGCCGATATCGTTGAAGGCGACCACTTCGCCCACACCATCCACATGCCCGCTCACCAGATGTCCGCCCAACCTATCTGACAACCGCATGGCTTTTTCCAAATTAACGTGCTTGCCCTTCTCTTGCAAACCCGTGGTGCAATTCAACGTCTCGCGTGAGACATCGACGATGAAGTCATTACCCACCACCTCGATGACCGTCAGGCACACACCGTTCACCGCAATGCTGTCGCCGATCTCCACATCGTCCAGTCCAAGCACTTCGGTCGCGATCATGATGCGCAGGCCGCCTTCGCGGTCTTGCACAGATTTGATCAAACCTGCGTCTGCAATGATTCCACTAAACATGTTTGGCCCTCGCTATGATTCGAATGTCGCTACCGACATGGCGCACATCTTGCCAAGCCAACTCCACTCGTTGTTCCAATTGCGTCAATTCACCCAGACCTACCAAACCACGCGCAACATCGCCCAATAATTGGGGCGCGAGATATAGCACTAACTCATCGACCAATCCTGCCTTTAGAAGCGCACCATTCAAAGTCTTGCCTGCTTCCACCAATACTTCGTTGATGCCACGCTTGGCTAGGTCAATTAGCATTGCTGCCAGCGGCAATCCACCTTCTGCTGCTTGCATCACGACCACTTCCGCACCACGTTCACGCAACACACTTAGCTTGGTCGTATCTGTCGAAGCGGTGTAGATGAGTACGTTCCCACCCTGCAATATCTTCGCATTCACTGAGATGCGCAACTCGGTATCCAACACCACGCGCAATGGTTGTCTCTTTGCATCAGCATCGCGCACGTTGAGTTGCGGATCGTCCGCCAACACCGTGCCGATACCTGTGAGTATCGCGCAAGAACGTGCACGCCACTGTTGCACATCCTGCCGCGCCGCATCGCTGGTGATCCACTTGCTCACACCGTTGGCTAATGCCGTGCGCCCATCCAGACTCGCCGCGATCTTGCTACGTACCCACGGTGTGCCACGCGTCATACGCGAGACGAATCCAATATTAAGTTCGCGCGCCGCAGCTTCCATCAAACCACATTCGACCGCGATGCCCGCTGCCTGCAGTTTGGCGATGCCACGCCCAGCGACCAAGGGATTCGGATCTTGCATGGCGACCACCACTCGCGACACACCCGCCTCGATGAGCGCATCCGCACAAGGCGGTGTACGCCCGTGGTGACTGCACGGCTCTAGCGTGACATAGGCTGTCGCACCGCGAGCTGCTTTACCCGCCGCTCGCAAAGCATGCACTTCCGCATGCGGCTCACCCGCCCGCTCATGCCAACCTTCACCGATGTTCTTGCCGTCTTTGACCAACACACCACCGACACGCGGGTTAGGCGATGTCGTACGCAAACCTAGTTCCGCCAGTTGCAACGCACGCGCCATCCAAGCTGCGTCAGCCGCAAGTGTCATGGCTTATCCGTCTGACGCCGACGCGCAGGTGACTTGCGAACCGCATCCACTGCATCGGTGAAATCGTCCACGTCTTGAAAACTCTTGTACACCGATGCGAAGCGGATGTAGGCCACTTTGTCCAACTTCAGCAATTCCTTCATCACCATCTCGCCGATCTGGCGCGAACCGATCTCGCGCTCACCGAAAGCGAACACCTTTTGTGTGATGTGATCGATAGCGACATCCACCAGTTCGGTCGGCACTGGACGCTTGTGCAGAGCGCGATTGAAACTGGTGCGCAACTTCTCTTCGTCGAACTCACTACGCATACCGTTCTGCTTCACCACCTGCGGCATGCGCAACTCCACCATCTCGAAAGTAGTGAAGCGTTTGTCGCACGACAGGCAACGACGACGACGACGGATGCTGTCGCCCTCGTCGTTCAATCGTGTGTCCACGACTTGGGTGTCGGGGTGTTTACAGAACGGACATTTCATAATTGGGAAGGGAAAAGGGAGAAGAACAAAGGGATGGGATTTATTTTGCCCCTTCCCTCCTCACTCATTCCCCTTCTCACTTCAGGCTCCGTAAACGGGGAACTGCGTCGTCAGCTTCTTCACATCACCGACCACACGTGCGATCACTGCTTCATCAGTCGGCGCATCCAACACGTCGGCAATGAGGTGAGCCAATTTCTCGGCCTCCAACTCTTTGAAGCCTCGTGTCGTCATCGCGGGCGAACCAATACGGATGCCGGAAGTAACGAAAGGTTTTTCTGGGTCGTTCGGAATCGCGTTCTTGTTCACAGTGATGTGTGCTTTGCCCAATGCTGCTTCAGCATCTTTACCGGTCAACTTCTTCGCACGCAAGTCAACAAGGAACACATGACTGTCAGTACGGCCTGAGACGATGCGCACGCCGCGCTCGGTCAATACCTTTGCCATCACGCGCGCATTGTCGATGACTTGTTTTTGGTAGGCCTTGAATTCGCTGCTCGCTGCTTCTTTGAATGCCACCGCCTTGGCTGCGATGACGTGCATCAAGGGGCCGCCTTGGAGTTGCGGGAAGATGGCCGAGTTCAGCGCCTTCTCGTGTTCGGCCTTGGCCAGGATCAGACCGCCGCGCGGACCGCGCAATGTCTTGTGGGTAGTGGTGGTCACGAAGTCGGCGATGCCGACCGGATTGGGGTAATAACCTGCCGCGATCAGACCCGCGTAGTGCGCCATGTCCACGAACAGATAAGCACCAACGCTATCCGCGATGGCACGGAAGCGTTTCCAGTCGATGACCAGCGCGTAAGCCGAAGCACCTGCCACGATCATCTTGGGCTTGTGCTGTGTCGCCAAGGCTTGCACTTGGTCGTAGTCGATCTCTTCTTTGTCGTTGAGACCGTATTGGATGGCGTTGTACAACTTGCCGCTGATGTTCACAGTCGCGCCGTGGGTCAAGTGACCGCCATGCGCCAAGCTCATGCCGAGGATGGTGTCGCCGGGTTTCAATACCGACACGTACACGCCTTGGTTCGCCTGCGAACCGGAGTGCGGTTGCACGTTGGCGTATTCCGCACCGAACAGCGCCTTGGCGCGATCAATCGCCAGCTGTTCGGCGATGTCCACATACTCGCAACCACCGTAGTAACGCTTAGCGGGATAACCTTCGGCATACTTGTTGGTGAGCTGGCTGCCTTGCGCTTCCATCACCGCTGGGCTGGTGTAATTTTCCGAAGCGATCAGCTCGATGTGATCTTCTTGACGCTTGGTTTCTTGTTGAATCGCATTCCACAATTCAGGGTCGACGACAGCGAGGGTGTTTTTGCGCGAGAACATGATGGCCTTCCAGATTTAAAGGTGAACAAAGAAAGGTGCGCATTTTATCACGGCAGACCACCTCGCCGCAGACAAGAAAACGCCGCCTGTTAAGGGCGGCGCAGTCTAGTTGAACGAGGCGCTATCTGGGCGCCTCGAACACCATCGGCACATCCCATGAGTCGGTGACGCCGCCGTTGAATATCTGGCGCACCCGCATGAAATATTGCCCCGGCTTGGGGCGGGCGATCTCGACCGAGTTATCGGATGTCTTCACATCCAACATAGGCTTGTTGAATTGCAGATTGTCGGCGATCTGGACTTGGTAACCGCCCCCCTCTTTGCGCCCCACCCAACGCAACTGCACGCCATTCCCCGTGACGTACACCTTAGTCATCGCGAACTTGCGTGGAGGCACATTGACCGCGAACGAGACCTTTGCCTCTCGGCCTTGCAGACCGTGCCTGTCAACCGCACGCAAACGCAACCAATAACGCCCATTGGGCAGGTCTGTCAGGATGATCTTGCGTTTCTTGGCTCGCACCGACACCAGATGGTTAGAGAATTCTTCGTCGCGCGCCAGCTCACCGAGGAAGCCGGTCGCTCCTTCCAGCTCCGGCATCATCCACTGGATGTAGGGCGTATCGAACTCGGTCGGCAACAGCGGGAAACTAGGGGGAGGCAACAGGTCGACGACCTCGGCAGCATGTTCGCCGTCAGCGACCGAACCTTGTCCACCGGCCAAGGCCAACATCATAGGTGTCTTCTGCGCATCGTAACTGACCAGTCCTTGCTCGATCTCGGCGTAGGCGCGATCACCTTCTTGGCGCATACGGAAATGCGTACCCTTCACACCCAACGTCGCTGTCTTGGTACGTATCGCCAAATCCGCTTGTCCGTCCGGATATTTCTTCTTGAAGGCTTCGACTTGACCTGTCACCAAGCGAAATAGCGCGACGAACATGCTACCTTGCCGCTGCTCTAGCTTTTCGACCTGTAGCTGCGCGCCTTCCATCATGTTAACCAAAGAGCCATCCGGCAAACGCAGACGCAAAGCTCCGCCAGCCGAGGTCGCCAGTTCCGCACCGACGGCGATCTCGTCGCCCACCATGATCTCGTTGCCATCCGCAGTCGCCAGCCCACTCACTGCTTCGACTTTCAATTTGCCCGCCTTCGATTTCAACCAAGGTTGTTGGATACGCAACTTTTGGCCGGGCTCGATGCGATTCGCATCGGGCAGTTGGTTGTATGCCGCGACTTCCTGCCAGCGTTTGGGGCTGTCGAGCAGGCTGGTGGCCAGCTTGCTCAAGGTGTCGCCGGACTGTACTTGGTAGACGAAATCCGAAGAGTGATCGGCAACGTCCTCGGCATACGATATCTGACTGAACAGCAAACAAAACAGCAGTGCTACGACCTTCATTCCCCCCTCCTACGTTACTCAGCTCCCTGCGACAGACATCCGCTCGATCAGTACCGAGCCGCATTGGCGTGAGCCTTGCACCAACACATCACTTCCTATCGCGACGATGTTCTTGTACATCTCTTTCAGATTCCCCGCGATGGTGATCTCTTCGACGGGAAATTGTATCTCACCGTGCTCCACCCAAAAACCCGCTGCGCCACGTGAGTAATCCCCCGTGACGGGGTTGACTCCGTGACCCAACAATTCAGTGACCACCAATCCGCGCTGCATCTTGCGCAATAGCCCTGTGAAATCTAAATCGCCGTGACGCATGATCAGATTGTGCGTCCCACCCGCATTACCCGTGGTCGCCATTCCCAACTTGCGCCCACTGTAGCTACCCAAGAAATATCCTCGCAGTACGCCGTTTTCGACGACGGTACGGCGTTGTGAACGCACCCCTTCATCGTCGAAGACGCTGCTCGCCAAACCGCGCGGGATGTCAGGCACATCGTCTATACGCACGACGTCAGAGAAGACTGGCTTGTCCAACTGATCTATCAAGAACGAAGATTTGCGATACAGACTGCCACCACTGGCCGCACCTACGAAGTGACCGAACAGACTGGCCGCGATGGGCGCTTCGAACAAAACTGGACATTGCGTGGTGGCAAGTTTGCGAGCCTTGAGACGGCGTACGGTACGCTCGGCTGCGATGCGCCCGATCTCGTCCACGCGCAATATCTCCTTGGCATCGCGCGCCACGCTGTACCAGTAGTCACGCTGCATCCCATCGCCTTTGCCGCCAATGACGGAGCAACTGACGCTGTGGCGCGAAGCAGGATAGCCGCCGATGAATCCCAAGCTGTTGGCATGGATGAAATTGGATTCATTCACATTGACGCTCGCCCCTTCTGAATTGACGATGCGCTTGTCTGTCTTGAATGCCGCCTCCTCGCACTCGCACGCCAACTCGATGGCCTGCTCGACACTCAGCAGCCACGGGTGATACAGATCGAGATCAGGGAAGTTCGTTGCCAACACCCCCTTCTCCGGCAGCCCCGCACAATCGTCTTCGGCGGTGAAGCGCGCGATGTTGAGTGCCGCATCCACCGTGTCACGCACGGCCTGAGGAGAAAAATCCGAGGTGCTGGCATTGCCACGCCTCTGTCCCAAGAACACGGTGACACTCAGTCCCTTGTCGCGGTTGTATTCGATGGTCTCGACCACGCCTTGGCGCACGCTGATGGTCTTACCCAAGCCTTCGGAGACATCGCAAGCACTCGCCGTAGCGCCCTGCTTCTTGGCGTAAGCCACGATGTCTGCGGCCAGTTGACTCAGATTGGATGACTTAGCTGGCGATGGTTTTGCGGAGGGGTGCATAAATTTTGATCAAGGAAATCCTGCAAGGGCGCTATCATAACAACATCCTTTGTTATTCCAGAATAGATGATGAGACCGCACCAACAGCACGATGACGACTTGGAAGAGTTGCCCCCCAGCAAGACCAAGATCAAGAAACAGATGATCGAATTGCAAGAGTTAGGCGAAGTGATCGCCAACTTGCCCAAAGAAAAACTGCGCCAATTAGACCTCCCCGAGAACATGATGGAGGCATGCGCCGAGTACAAACGCATCACCAAGTTCGGCGCCATCAAACGCCAGATGCTCTACATCGGTCGCTTGATGCGCGATATCGACACCGCCCCCATCTTGGCCAAGATGGAAGCTTGGAGTGGCACTTCGCGCCAACATACCGCTTGGCTACATCAAGTGGAGCAATGGCGCGACCGCTTGATCGAGGACGATGACGCGCTGACCGAGTTGCTAGCTGCGTACCCCGAAGCGGATGCACAGCATCTGCGCACTTTGATTCGCAACGCGAAAAAAGAAAAAGAACTCGCGAAGCCGCCAAAGAATTACCGCGAGATATTCCAAGTGTTGAGAGAGATCATCCCGCAACCATGATTTCAGTTTTGCCGCATATCACCCTGCAAACAGGGAATTCCCCGTCTTACAGCATCATCTGGCTTCACGGCTTGGGCGCTAACGGTTCCGACTTCGTCCCCATCGTGGACGAGATAGCGTTACCACACCCAGTACGCTACATCTTCCCGCATGCACCCAAGCGTCCTGTGACCATCAATGGCGGCTTCATCATGCCTGCGTGGTATGACATCCGCAGTGATGACATCGCTGAAGCGCAGGATGCAGAAGGTATTGGCGAGTCACAGCGTGCGGTGGATGCGCTCATCGCGCAAGAGATGGCAGCAGGGATCGCACCTTCACGTATCTTTTTGGCTGGCTTCTCTCAAGGCGGAGCGATCGCACTCCATTGCGGCTTGCGAGCCACCCAAAGATTGGGCGGCATACTCGCCTTGTCGACTTATCTACCCTTGGCTGAGACCGTAGAAGCAGAGTCGCATCCCACAGCCCTGGAGACGCCCATCTTCATGGCGCATGGACGCAGCGACCCTATCGTGCCTTATGTCTTGGGTAAAGCTTCATGGGAAAAACTATCAGCGCTTGGCTACAGCGTGGAATGGCACGAATATGCGATGCCGCACACCGTCTGCATGGAAGAGATCGATGCGATAGCGCAGTGGCTCACAGCGAGGATGTGAGGCCGCGCTCACTCATCCTCACCCTTGTCCTGCTCCATCATACGATAGCGCGCGAGGTCGTAATCATCCCCACGCTCGACCAGCGCCAAGGGCAATAAGAGATACTCCTTGTCATTGAGCTGCATCACCAAGCTACGGTTATTGGCATAAGTCTCGACCTTCATCAACAGCCAAGCCTCACCGCTGGTATCCGCCGACCGATTCAAATAAAGCCCCAGCATGCCGGCATCTGCACCTGACTTCGCTTTGTCCGTCAATGGCACCCCGACAAAACGTGAACTCAATACCTCGACACCGATATGCAAGTTGTTCTGCGCGTCCCGACTCAATCGGCGCACCACACCCGCCCCCCAGTGGGAGACACTCTCCGGCCGACTGCCCACCAAGGTGCCGATCCTGACGTTCTCGGCACGTGCGAGTGGGACGACACTACGGAATCCAGTAGCACTGATATCCTCGATCTCCCAGGTGTCGCTCTCATCCGCCCCGAAATTCAAACCGACATCGGTCTGCTCTAGCATCTTGAAGAAACCATTGGCGACCTTCAGGTTCACTTTGATCTGGCGGCGCGGATTGCGTCGTGTAGGAGGCGGTAGTGTGAGGCTCTGCATCAATGAGTTCGCGATCTCACGCACCTGTTCCGCCTCGATGCGCGCACCATACAGATTCAGCGCATCCGGGATGATGCCCTTGTCCAATGTCTTGATGAGGCTATCCAACTGTTGACGCACGCCTTCCGCCTCGATGAAGCGTATCGCGGGATGGATGGTCGCTTCAGCGGTCGCGCGCATCGGTGGAGTGGGCTGGGCGGTATCGAAAGCAAATAGTCCGATACCGTTATACGATTTGGATATCTGCAAACCTTTGCCCAAGTAAGTGAACAAACGCTCCGTGATATGCGCGTGCAAGGGAATCATCGTGCCTGCCGTGGAGCCGAACCACGTGACCAGCACCGCGAACTCTTGCGCCACGGAGGTGATCGATCCCGGATACATCGTCACCACTTCTGACTGCACGCCCTGCGCCTCGGCAAAGCTATAGAAAGCAGCGACATGCCGCCAAAGCGAGGGATCGACGAGTCCGTAACGAGCGACAGACATCTTGAGACGCCCAGTATTCGCCACGATTCCTCTGGCGCACAACAAGGCCAGCTCCCCTTTGATGGCGGAAGCACCTTTGGCGCCTTCACGATAACGGGTAAAGACATCGTGATGGCACGCTTCAGATTGGATGTAAAAAGTATCCAACAAAGTCCACAGGCGGTTCTCTTGGAACTTGGAGAGGGCTTGCAGGGGGAAATAATCGTGCAACAACTTGCGCACATGCGGTTGTGCGGCTTGATCGAACATGCGCAACACCGCCCACTGGTGATCCAGTTTGAGATCGTTAGCCTGTTCGCGTAGCGACTCTATCCACTCACCAATCTCTTGCAGCGCCTTGAGCGAGTCGGTCTTGGGAATATCGTCCAGCAACTGCTGCGCAGTCTTGATGTCCGCCAACGGGTGATCTGATTTTTTTCCAAACAGTCCTAGTGCCACTGCCGCCTCCCACGCGCTTTCGCGCCTCGTCGGGCGTAATATTACGCCCATCGGATGGGCAACCCCATCCATCGACCGAATCGATACACGCCCAGTCCATTGGTTAATACATTAGCAATGTTTATACCACACACACCAAAAGCCGTACTTGCTGGCCTTCTTGCGCCGCGCCGCGCCTACTCTGTCGAAACCAAGACATCCGCTGACGAGGCCGTGACGATGTCCTTATCCCTTTCCACAGCCGCGCCATGATTCCCTTACTACAAGGCGACGAGGGATTCCCGCCTGTGGCGCGCGCACTCACCCAACCCAACGGCTTGCTCGCGGCAGGAGGCGACCTGTCTCCCACACGATTGTTGAAAGCCTATCGGAACGGCATCTTCCCCTGGTTCAGCCCGGGCGACCCTATCCTGTGGTGGAGCCCAGACCCACGCATGGTGCTGTTTCCCGCCGAACTCAAACTCTCCACTTCCTTAAAGAAAACCCTAAGAAAGGGCGGGTTCGATGTAAAGGTCGATCACGCCTTCGAGCAAGTGGTCAGAGCCTGCGCCGCCCCGCGTCAAGGCGAGAATGGAACCTGGATCGTAGATGAGATGATCGCCGCCTATTGTGAACTTCACCGCATTGGTCATGCGCATTCGGTCGAAGTGTGGATGGAAGGCGAGTTAGTTGGTGGACTCTACGGTGTCGCCCTCGGCAAGATGTTCTACGGCGAATCCATGTTCAGTCGCCGCACGGACGGCTCGAAGATCGCCTTCGCCCACATGGCAAAGCAGTTAGAACGCAGGGGTTTCGGCATGATCGATTGTCAGATGTACACGCCCCATCTTGCTTCGTTGGGTGCGCGCGAGATTCCGCGTGCGGAATTCATCGCCCGCCTGCAAGACTTGATAAACTGCGAACCCATGCAACACTTTCAATTCGATACCGACTTGTTCTGATGAGCTTATTGAACGACATCCCGCTCTCCTCCATCCAGCTCTATCTGACTGCGCCCTACCCCTGCAGTTATTTAGAGGGCTTGGAAGCGCGCTCACAAGTCGCCACGCCCGCCTTTCTCATCACGACGCCCATCTATTCGGAGTTGGTGCGTCACGGTTTCCGCCGTAGCGGCACCTTCACCTATCGCCCGCGTTGTGATGCTTGTCGGCAATGTGTACCCGCTCGCGTAATCGTGGCGGATTTTCAACCCTCACGCTCACAACGCAGGAGTTGGAAGCGTCACCACGACCTGCAGATCGATATTCTGCCCTTGCAAGACAAGCCTGAATATTTCGAGCTATACCAACGCTATCAACAGACGCGGCATGCCGAAGGCGGTATGAAAGACGACGGGCCCGAGCAGTACCGCAACTTTCTACTGCAAAGTCATGTGGACTCGTTGCTGGTGGAGTTCCGCGAGGGTAATGCCTTGCGCATGGTGAGCATCGTGGACGTTTTGGCAGACGGCCTATCCGCCGTCTACACCTTTTACGACATAGGCATCCCCAATGCCAGCTTCGGCACGTTCAATGTGCTGTGGCAGATCGAGCTATGTCGAAAACTTGGCCTACCTTTTCTCTATCTGGGATACTGGATACGCGATTCACACAAGATGGCCTACAAAGCAAGATTCCAACCCTTGCAAGGTTTGCAAGACGACCACTGGCAACTCATCGACACATCCCAAGAAAGTACCGAATGAAGACTCGACTCGCCCTATTCGTCAGCGCCCTGCTGCTATTGCCTTTTGTAGGACTACTCCTGAGTGGTGGCGAGTGGGCCGACCTCGACACCGCTACCGCCTTTCATGCCAGCAGCTTCCCGCTCATCGCTGTGATACTGACCTTGCTGGCTCTGCTGTGGTTAGCCAACCGCATGCTTGCCGTACGCAGTGGCAATGCGCCACTCACCGTGCAACGGAATTATTTTTCCACGATGGCACTGGCCGGCGGCGTGTTTGGCTGGTTGCTGCTTTATCTCAATCACTATGTTGCGACTTGGCTGTCTCTCGCAGGATTCGACTTCGTCAACACTGTGCTTCTCACATTCGTATTCGCCGCCCTCACGCCCGCCGTATTGCTGATGCGCGCTTGGCTTGGTTCGTTCCCCAGCCTGCTCAAACGCTTCGCGCATCTGCACACCTTGCCAGCACCGCGCACCGACACGGCCACTTTTGTGCTTCTCGCATGGGTGTTGCTGTTGCTGATGAGTTGCACCGCATGGCCTAACTACATCAATGGCATGACATGGCTCGCCCCTTTGTTCCTCTTGTTCGTCCTGCAACTATTGTGGGGTGAGAGCACCATCCTCGCTGGCGTCCCACATGGTGACTGGGGACGTGTGGCATGCACCGCACTTTCTGGCATCCTCGTCGGCGATCTCGCACTGGGCGCGTTCTTCCTCAGCGGCGG
>JBAYIG010000011.1:0-52710 GCA_041665725.1 Sideroxydans sp.
ACCATAGCAAGTTGGCCCCACTCCTTCCCATCTCGAACAGGACAGTGAAACGACTTCGCGCCAATGATAGTGTGCAGCTCGCATGTGAAAGTAGGTCATCGTCAGACTCCTTATAAAGCAAAAGACCCCGCCCAAAAGGCGGGGTCTTTTGCTTTGTGGAATTGAAAATAGATCTGCTTGAGCGCAGTGACAAGACGCTTGCGTTGCGAGCTTCTTGCGGTGAAGGCTAACTTCGCTTGCGAAGTTAAGTCCCAACGGGACGGCCGTAAGCAAAGTAGGCCATCAACCACACGTAATCTCCTCGTGAGGGCTTTGTTGTTTTCGGTGGTACAAAATTAGACTCGTTTATAATTTGCTAATTGAAATTCTAGGTGGGCGACATGAATAAATATCTTAAATATGGTCTGTATTCAGTTGGCGGTTTGGTCGCGCTATTCGCTGCCGCGCTGACCTATATCGCACTCACATTCGATCCCAACACCTACAAGCCGCAGATTATCCAGGCTGTGAAAGACAGCAAGCAGCGCACGCTGAAACTGGATGGTGATATCAAGCTGTTCTTTTTCCCGAGTATCGGTGCACGCCTAGGTCAGGTCGCGCTATCCGAATTCAAAAGCGAGACCGAGTTTGCTTCTATCGGTGAGGCGCGTGTGTCGCTTGCTTTCATGCCGCTCCTTGCTAAGAAGGTCGTTGTGGACGAGGTGTTATTGAGTGGCGTGAAGGCACAAGTCATCAAACACAAAGACGGTACAAGCAATCTGGATGATCTTTTGAGCAAGAGTGCCGAGCCGGAGCAACCGAAAGAAGCTTCGGCCCCAATCAAGTTCGATATCGCCTCGATACGTATCGATGATACTGAGTTCGGCTATCTTGATGAGATGACTGGCGCGCAGTACAGCGTCAAGGAATTGAGCTTGCACACTGGACGTATCGCCAATGGAAAGCCGAGCAAGATCGAATTTGCCGCGCACATCCTCGCGAATCAACCCAAGGTGGACGTCACCACGCAACTGAAGGCCACACTCACCTTTGATTTGGAGAAGGGGCTCTATGAAGTGCAAGGTTTGGAAGTGCAAGCGAAGGGGGCAGTGCTCGATATCAGCAATCTGGCTGTGAAGCTGGGATTGGATGCGAATGCGAGTCTCGGTGAACAGAGCTATGTGGCCAAGAAATTGGCCTTCTCCGCCAGCGGAGTGAAGGGAAAGGAAAGATTTGAGGCTAAACTGGATGTGCCTGCATTCAGCATGCTGAAGAACGACATCGCTGTAGATGGCGTGGCGCTGAATGCGCAGTTGGATGCAGCGTTTGGCAAAGTCGTTGCATCGTTGTCTTTGCCATCCGTGAAAGGTGATGCGGAGAAATTCAAGCTCAGCGATCTCACTATCAATGTGGATGTGACGCAGCCTGAACAAGCTTTCAAACTTAAGTTATCTACGCCCATTGCGGCCAATCTGAAGACACAGCAGTTCAACCTTTCCGACCTTGTTATTGCAGTGAATGCGACAGGCGACAAGCTGCCGGGTAAGAGTATCAGCAGTGAATTGAAGGGCAGCGTGCAAGCTGACTTAGGGCGTCAAAGTATCCAAGCGAATTTGGCTGGCGGTCTGTTGCAAAGTCAAATCAAGGCCAAGCTTGGCGTCACTAATTTTGCAAAACCCGCGATCCGCTATGATTTGGAGATCGATCAGTTCGATGCCGACCTTTACATCCCCAAGAGTGCCGAAGCGAAAGTCGAAAAGACGGCTGAGCCAGAGCAACCGTTCGATCTATCAGCTTTGAAGCCTCTCAACATTGACGGCAGCCTACGTGTTGGCGCACTCAAGGCGGCCAATGTGAAGGTGAAGCAACTTCGTGCAGATGTGAAGGCGAAGGATGGCGTGGTCAAAGTCGCTCCATTCTCAGCCAATCTATACAACGGCAGTATTGCAAGTGATATCTCAGTCGATGTAAGCAGAGCGCAACCAGCCTTTGCGGTGAATGCCAAGCTGAACGGCATCGAGATCGGGCCGCTACTACAAGACGCGCTGAAGATGGATTTCGTCAACGGTAAAGGGGCGGTCGGTATCAACATTACTACCCAAGGCGATAGAGTGAGTGTGTTGAAGAGGGCATTGAACGGCACCTTGAGTGTCAACCTTGCAGATGGTGCAGTGAAGGGGATCAACCTTGCCAAGAGTGCGCGCGACTTAGGTAAAGGCGGCGACAAGACGCAAGGTGCGAACACTGCTGAGCAGACCGACTTCAGCGAATTGAAAGCGACGTTCAAGATTACTAATGGTGTCGCACATAACGAAGACCTTTCGATGAAATCTCCATTCGTGCGCGTGGGCGGTAAAGGTGACATCAACGTCGGTAACGACAGCCTAGACTACCTCGTCAAAGCCACCCTTGCGGGTACTGCAGAAGGACAGGGCGGTAAGGACAATGTTGGCGGCCTAACCATTCCTGTGCGCATAAGCGGTCCGTTTGCGGATCTGAAATTCAAACTGGATTTTGGCGCGGCGGTGTCTGATCAAGCCAAGCAACAGGCGGCGGCTGCAGCCGATGCAGCGAAACAACAAGCCGCAGCTGCAGCGGGAGCAGCCAAGTTGAAAGCACAGCAAGCCCTCGATGCACAAAAGGCAACAGCAAAAGCAAAAGCCGAGGCGGATCTGAAAAAAGGCTTGGGCGGTCTGTTCAAATGATCGTGATGGGATGCGAACGAATCTCGCAACGATGACTTCGTTCGCATCCCGCCTTACCGTGTGGCAGCGCGCGCATGGTCGTCATGATCTGCCGTGGCAGGTTCAGGGCGGCACGTTAATGCGCGAACATTCCAAGAGTGAGGAAGTGCCGCCCACCAGCCTCCTCCCGCAAACGGCTGGCTTCGCCAGTAACGTGTCAGAGGCTGACGCTTATCGCGTATGGCTGTCCGAGATCATGTTGCAACAGACGCAGGTCGCCACCGTCATCCCCTATTTTCAACGCTTCATCACCGCGTTTCCTACCATCACAGTACTCGCGGCCGCCAGTGAAGATGAAGTGCTCGCGCATTGGAGTGGCCTTGGCTACTACGCTCGCGGTCGTAATCTACATAAAGCCGCTCGTCTCATCGTCGAGCGCTTCAACGGGCAATTTCCAAGTAACTTCGACGACATCATCGCGCTACCCGGCATCGGTCGCTCTACCGCTGCGGCCGTGTGCGCCCTTGCCTTCCATCAGCATCGCGCCATCTTGGACGGAAACGTGAAGCGTGTGCTGGCAAGGCATCGAGGTATTGAAGGTTGGGCTGGTAACAAGCGAGTCGAAGAGCGGCTTTGGCAAGAGGCGGATGTTCTACTGCCAAATGATGACGTGGCGATCTATACACAATCGCTGATGGATATGGGCGCCACCGTCTGCACACGTAGCAGACCGAAATGTGTCTTGTGTCCGGTGCAAGCTGACTGCATCGCGCTGCAAACAGATCGCATCAATACGCTCCCTACATCAAGGCCGAAGAAGGTCGTGCCCGAAAGACGCGCGACCTTTCTCCTACTCATGCACGGCAACGACATCCTATTGGAGAAGCGTCCTAGCAGCGGCATCTGGGGCGGGCTGTGGTGTCCACCACAATTCGATGGTGAGGATGCTGCAAGGGATTGGTTTCTACAGAGTGGAATGCAAGCGAGTGACGGAGAAAAGTTGGAGCCATTCACTCATACCTTCACTCATTTCAAACTGCACATCACACCACTGAAGATCCAGCTTGAACGCAAACCTGTGAGGGCGATGCAAGCGGGAAGTGTTTGGCTGGATGTGGGCGAGGCGCTAGGAGCGGCGATACCGACGCCGGTGAGGGCGATGTTGGAGACGGTCGGATAAGGCAGAGTTATTTCACTCTCCCCACTTCTGCATGAGCGTCTGCTCCACTCCCAGATGGTCGAGTATTCGCGCCACTACAAAATCCACGATGTCCTGCACGCTCTGCGGATGATGATAGAAGCCGGGATTCGGCGGCATGATCACCGCACCCGCATGGGATAGCTTCAGCATGTTTTCTAGATGGATAGCTGAGAACGGCATCTCGCGCGGGGCGAGGATCAGTGTGCGTTTTTCTTTGAGCATCACGTCGGCGGCGCGGCAGATGAGGTCGTCGCTGATGCCACCTGCGATCTTGCCCAGCGTGCCCATGGTGCAAGGGCACACCACCATCGCGTCGCCGGGGTTGGAGCCAGAGGCCATCGGTGCGTACCAATCTTGGATGCCGAACACTTTTAGTTCGCCGCTGAATTTTCCGAAGCGTTCAATGAACATCTGCTCCGCATCTTGTGGGCGCGTGGGGAGTGTGAAATCCAGTTCCTGCTTGGCGACGATCTGCGCTGCTTGTGTGTAGACGAGGTGTACCCGCTGCCCACTTTGCAGAAGCGTCTCTAAAAGGCGCATGCCGTAAGGGAGGCCTGATGCGCCAGTGAGCGCTAACGTTATCGTTTTCATGCGTGCCTTTCCGTGTCAGGTTTTTCGTCATTATCCATGAATCGAGCCGCGATCAATCCGTTCACGGTGCCGAACACCAGCGCAGCGGTGGCGAAGATGGGGATGAGATAGGCGATGCCGCTGTGGGGGATGAGCCACAGATAGACAACGATCATCTGCCCTGCGATGTGGGCGAAGGCGGCGAAGATGCTGTGTGTCACCGCGCCGAACCAGCGCTGAGGTAAGTGCATGCTTACAGCTAATGCAGCGAGGCTACAAAGTGCGCCGCTCAAGCTCAAGAAGAATCCTGGAGCGAGGAAGTTGCCGAACAACAAGCTTCCTGCGACCACCCGTAGTAGCGATACCCATGCTGCCGCACGCCAGCCGTATCGCGCCAATACGATGAGGGTGATGATGTTGGCAAGTCCTGGCTTCACGCCGGGGATCGGGGACGGGATGGCACTTTCCAACACGGTGAGGCCGAGCGCCACGGCTGCCATCTTTGCGATGTGGTGGTCTTCCGATGTGGTGGCTAACTTAATAGTTGAGGCTGTCATATCTCTTCGCACTACCGGTTAACTCTACACTCACCTCATTCGGCAAACAGATTGCGATCTCTCCCGCCTGTTGTAGCCAACCTTGGCGCACGCAATATTGTCGGGGGCTGGGGTCGCTCGTGATGCGTGCCTTGCGTTTCTCGATGGTGATGACGCTGATGCCGAGTGGACCCGGAACTTCGATCTGAACGTCGCGTGCGAGAGGGACTTCTTTGAAGATTTTGCCGCCACTACGGATGATGGCGCGGTCAGCGAGTTCGCCGTTCCAGAGTTTCAGCGTGAGTAGGATGACGCAAGTACAGCCGAGCAACAGTGTCAGCCAGTCACCCGCTTTGAGTGACGAGCGGAGCGACTCATACAAGCTCACGATGGCGTACCAACACCTGTTGCTGAGAAGCAAAATGGCGTGAGAGCCGTTCTGCGAGATAGACAGAGCGATGTTGTCCTCCAGTGCAACCGATTGCGACAGTTAGATAACTGCGGTTGTCGGCGATGTAACTGGGCAACCAGTTCTCGACGAAGCTACGCACGTCGTCGAACATCTTCTGCGCGAGAGGTGTCTCTTCCAAGAAGCGGATCACGGGTGCATCACGCCCGGTCAGTGGACGGAGCTCGGGGTCGTAATGAGGGTTGGGCAGGCAGCGCACATCGAACACCAAGTCGGCATCAAGTGGGATGCCATGCTTGAAGCCAAATGATTGGAACAGCAAAGTGAGTCGCGCGCGGTCGAGACGGATGAAATCCTTCACCCAAGCACGCAAAGCATTCGCGCCGAGTTCTGTGGTGTCGATGTGATGTGCCAGTTCTGAGATATCGGCTAGCAGTTCACGTTCATGCGCGACGCACTCGGGCAACGTGCGTATGCCATCGTTCAAAGGATGGGAGCGTCGCGTCTCAGAGAATCGCTTCACCAAAGTGTCTGTCTGCGCGTCCAAGAACAATACATGCACATCTACGCCGAACCGTTTCATTCCGGCGATATGAGTGGGTAGTTGTTCGACACTGGTGCCGCTACGTACGTCGATGCTCACTGCCATGCGGGTATAGCCTGCATTCTGCAGATTGTCGATCAGATCGGTGAGTAATTCGACGGGCAGGTTGTCTACACAGTAGAAGCCTGCGTCTTCCAGCGTTTTCAAAGCGACGCTTTTGCCAGAGCCAGATAAGCCGCTGATAAGGAACAGTTGCATAGTCAGCTCTTAGATACCGCTGCCATAGATCTGTTGCTCTTGCCGCGTGATGAATTCTTGCATGGAGTCGATACCACGTTGTTGCAACACGAAGTTACGCGCGGCGGCCTCGACCAAGACAGACAGGTTGCGTCCTGCCATCACAGGGATCTCCACCTTGCTGATATTCACCCCCATGATCTCTTCACGTCCCGATTGCGGAAGGCGGTCTAGTTTGGAAAGATCGTCATGTTGTGGACGATAGAGATGCACGATGAGTTTTAAGCTCTTCTTACGACGTACCGCAGTCTCGCCGAACATGGTGCGGATGTTGAGCACGCCCAAGCCGCGCACCTCCAAGAAGTCGCGCAACAATTCAGGGCAGCGACCTTCGAGCGCTTCTGGCGAGATGCGATAGAGTTCGACGATGTCATCCGCGACTAGGCCATTGCCGCGCGTGATGAGTTCCAATGCCAATTCACTCTTACCCACCCCACTGTCGCCCGTGATCATCACGCCGACGCCGAGCACGTCGATGAACACGCCATGACGTGTGGTGGATTCTGCCAGCGCCTTGATCATGTAGTGGCGCACCATCCACATCAGATGCACGCTACTCAAGGGGGAGCGGAACAACGGCGTCTCCGTCTTATTGGCGAAATCGATCAGCCCCTTAGGTATGTCCGTATCGCCCGCGATGATGAGGCAGGAGGGTTTTGCGCGTTCTAGTTGTGAGAGCGCAGAGGAGAGTTCGGCAGGGGAGAGTGAGTGGAGATAATCCAACTCGGTGTTGCTCAATACTTGCACCCAGTTAGGGTGCACCAGATTCATGTGGCCGATCAGACCGAGGTTGGAGGCATTCACCGTCTCGCTATTGAGGATGCGGTCCGCGCCGTCCGTACCCGCGACCCAAGTCAATCCCAAGCGTTCTTGCTTGTCGTCGAAGAGTTTGCGGATGTTGATCTGTGACATGACAGTTAGGCTTGCCAATCGTTGAATAACTTGTGGATCGCTACCGCATCATTCGCGTTCGTCAGTTCATCGCGGAACTTTTGGTCGCTGAACATTTGCGCCAATTCGCCGAGGATCTGTAGATGCAAGTCGGTCGCGCGTTCAGGTACGAGCAACACGAAGATGAAGTTCACGGGTAAGCCATCCGGCGCATCGAAGGGGATGGGAGTCTCCATCTTAACGAAAGCGGCCACGGCATCGCGCAACCCTTTCACACGACCGTGCGGTATCGCAACGCCTTGTCCTAGTCCAGTCGAGCCCAGTTTCTCGCGGGCGAACAGGCTGTCGAACACTTGGCTACGTGCGATGTTCTGCGTGTTCTCGAACAATATGCCGACGCGTTCGAACACACGTTTCTTGCTAGTCGATTCCGCATCCAGCAGGACGCATTCGGAAGTCAATATCTTGCTGATCAAGCTCATGTTGTCTCACCAAATAAAAACGGGGCAACCGTTCGGTCGCCCCGTATCACTTCATTCTGCTACTTGATGTTTGCCAGAATCGTCATGGCGGCTAGCATTGCGTTTCTCTTTGTGCTTCAGTACTTGGCGATCCAAAGAATCAACCAATGCATCGATCGCGACATACAGATTGGCGTCCTCGGTCTCGGCATGGATGTCTTTGCCGGACAAATGGACGGTGGCTTCCGCCTTTTGAACCAATTTGTCTACGGACAGGATGACATTGACGTCGATCACGTTGTCGAAATGGCGTTTGACCTTGTCCAGTTTCGCTTGTACATGTTCACGGATAGCTGGAGTGATTTCGAGGTGACGTCCTGTGAGGTTGAGGTTCATGGCCTGCTCCTTTATGGTTAGAGTGATTTACGAAGATTCACCGGGAGGATACTCATAGATTCCCGGTATTTTGCCACGGTACGGCGGGCGACGATAATGCCCTGCTGTGCCAGGATCTCTGACATGCGGCTGTCGGTGAGTGGATGCTTGGCATCCTCTTCACTGACCATCTGTTTGATGAGCGCACGGATGGCGGTGGATGAACACGCACCACCAGCTTCGGTAGCTAATCCGCTGCCGAAGAAATATTTGAATTCATAGATGCCTCGCGGCGTGTGCATGAACTTCTGCGTGGTCACGCGCGAGATAGTGGATTCATGCAACTCCAGTTGGTCGGCGATCTCTCGCAACACCAAGGGGCGCATGGCGATGTCACCATGCTGGAAGAATTGGCGCTGACGTTCGACGATGGCTTGCGCCACACGCAGGATGGTCTCGAAGCGCTGCTGCAGATTCTTGATGAACCAGCGCGCCTCTTGCAGTTGCGTCACCATGCCTTGCGCATTGCCATCGCCACGTTGTTGCAGGATGTTGGCGTACACCTGATTGAGACGCAGACGTGGCATCGCTTCTGGGTTCAGGCGTGCACGCCAGATACCGCCGACACGCTCCACCAACACATCTGGTACTACATAGTCTGCTGCGCGTTGTTCGAACGCCATGCCGGGTTTTGGTTGCAGATGCACGATGAGATCTTGCGCACAACGTAGTGCATCATCGTCGCAGTGCAGCAACTTCTTGAGTTTGTTGAAGTCACGCGAGGCGAGTAGGTCGAGATGTTTCGTTACCAGCGCCAGCGCCAAGTCGCGTCCGGGAACATCCTCGGGCATGGCTTGTAGTTGCAGTGCCAAGCATTCACTCAGGTCGCGTGCGCCGATGCCAGGCTCGTCCAGATGTTGCAGTTGTACGAGTGCGGTCTCTAGGTCGTCCAGCGTGATGTCCAGTTCTTGTGGTAGCAACTCTACGATCTCTTGCAATGGTTGCGATAGGTAGGCGTTCTCATCTAGTGCGTCGATCAACAGGCTGATGATCTTCTTGTCGCGCGAATCGAGCTGGCTCATGTTCAATTGCCACAGCAGATGCTCGCGCATACTAGGACGGTCGGCTGCCACCTCGCCGTAACCTTCGTCCTCGTCATCGGGGCTGGCAGCGCTAGAAGAGAAAGAAGGCTCCGGCCAATCGGTCTCGCTAGTGCGAGTCTCGGCTTCGGGAGTGGGTGTCTCGTTGTTGCTGTTGCTGGCGGTCGTTTCAGTGCCACTGCTGCCGCTGTAGGTCTGATTACCGTTATCGTCCTCACGCTCAAGGAAGGGGTTCTCGTCCAACAGGCGCGCCGTCTCTTGATTGATCTCCAGCGTGGAGAGTTGCAACAGCTTGATAGCTTGCTGCAACTGCGGCGTAAGCAGCAGTTGTTGTGATTGCCTGAGTTGGAGAGCTGGTTTCATTACGGATGTTTGGTGATGGTCGGCGCTTCTTATAATTTGAAGTGCTCGCCCAGATACACCTTCCTCACGCCCTCATTATAGATGATTTCCTCGGGCTTTCCTTCCGCCATTACCGAACCTGCGTTGATGATGTAGGCGCGGTCGCAGATGCCCAATGTTTCCCGCACGTTATGGTCGGTGATGAGGACGCCGATACCGCGTTCCTTGAGGAAACGGATGATCTTCTGGATGTCGATCACCGCGATAGGGTCAACACCCGCGAAAGGCTCATCCAACAAGATGAATCGCGGGTCGGTGGCCAACGCACGGGCGATCTCCACGCGACGGCGCTCACCACCAGATAGGCTGATGGCGGGATTGTTGCGGATGTGGGTGATGTGCAGATCTTCGAGCAAAGCTTCTAGACGCTCCGTTTGTTCTTCTGGCGTGTAGCCATGCAGTTCAAGCACGGACTGTATGTTCTGCGTCACCGTCATGCGGCGGAAGATGGAGGCTTCTTGTGGTAGATAGGCCAACCCTAAGCGCGCGCGGCGATGGATGGGTTCGTGGGTGACGTTCTGCCCATCGATAGTGATCTCGCCACCATCGGCAGCCACGAGCCCCACGATCATGTAAAAGCTAGTGGTCTTGCCTGCGCCATTGGGGCCTAACAAGCCGACGACCTCGCCGCTACTGACGGCGAGTGAAACGTCCTGCACCACGGTGCGTGAGCCGTAACGTTTCTTGAGCGAAGTCGTGCGCAGTTCGCTCATGGTTGAGTCGCTCCCGTGGCGGGAGTGTTCAAATCTGGACTGGGCTGGATGGCCAGCCCGCCGTTCTTGCCATCTGTGTTTTTGGTCTTGTCGTTCTTGGGCTGGATCACAGCACGCACCCTATCTTTGCTGGTTGTCTTTTCATTGATGGCAGCCGGTTTCCCGCGTGCTTGGAATGTCTCGGTCTTGCTGTTGTAAGTGATGGAATCGCCCATCACCTCATCCTGCCCACGCTTCACGCGGGCATTTTTGAAGAAGTCTACCCTGTCTGCTCGGGTGTCGTATTCGATACGCTCGCCGAATCCTTCGGCATATTCATCAGCCTCTTCCATCTTCTGGCGGAAACTGGCGGGCGCGCCCGATGCGGTGAGATGTTGATAGCCTTGAGCATCTTCGACGACGACAATCTTCTCGGCTACGATCTGCAAGGTTCCCTGTGTCAATTCGACATGCCCCTCGAAGGTGCTGGTCTGCTTGGCGTCATCCAATGTCATGTTGTCCGACACAAGATGCAGAGGCTTGTCGCGGTCGGCAGTCTCAGCATGGGCAAAGCCTGCCATGCAAAGGAATGACAGCGTGACGAAGACGATGAGGTTATTTGTTGGGCTCATGTTTGGCTCTGACTTGGGATAGCAATCTCACAGTGCGTGCTTGGTTGTCCAACGATAGGCCGACAGCACTGACGACGTTCTTCCTGTCATACATCAGGACGGGGTGGTCGGTCTCGGCCAAGCCTTTGTTGGGCGTGATGTGTAGATAATCCGTTTCGAAGCGCATCTCATTCATGGTCTTGGGGGCGGTGCGTGTGATCACCACATCATCGTGCAAGAACACATCATCACTATTCTTGTTTAGCGTACCCAGTTTCGCCGTGATGTGCACAGGAGGCTGGTCTGCTTTCAAACTGAGGAGAGTGGGCATCTGTAAATGTGTAGTGTCATCATCCGAAAAGTGCCACATCTTATCGGCGGACAGTGTGGAGTGAGGCATACCTTGCGGGTCGAGCACGGTGGAGGACAGGTGTTCGATGGTGAAGTCGACGTCATGTCTGGCTTCTTTGGTGAGTGCTGGCAAGGGTTGTACTTGCAGGCTCAGCCAGTAACTGCCGAGTAGCAAGCCCAGCAGCGGCGACATCGGTAGCCAAGAACGTAGTTTGCCGGTGAGGCGCTGAGTGTTCATCGCTTATTTCAAATAAGGAGCGAGTTGTTCCGCCAACGTGCCCTGCGCAGCCATGATGAGTTCGCACACCTCGCGTACCGCGCCATGCCCCCCCTCGCGCTGACTCACATAGTGAGCGTGCTCGCGCACCAATTGCGGTGCGGCAGGTACGCTAAGGGCCAATCCGATGCGGCGCATCACAGGCAGGTCGATCACATCATCACCCATGAAGGCAGCCGCTTCGGGGGGTAGTTGCATATCAGCCAACAGTGATTGCATCGCCGCCCATTTGTCATCCACTCCCTGATAGAGCCGCTGGATGCCTAGGTTCTTGGCACGCAGTTCGACGCACTTCGACTTGCGCCCAGTGATGATGGCGAGTTCCACGCCAGAGGCGCGCAACATCTTCAGCCCATGGCCATCGAGCGAGTTGAAGCGCTTGAATTCATCGCCAGAGTCGGAAAGATAAAGCCCGCCATCCGTGAGTACGCCATCCACATCGAAAGCGACGAGGCGAATGGATTTGATCTTGGGGGTGAGCGACATGAGTTAGATGACCTTGGCCTTGAGCAAGTCGTGCATGTTCAGTGCACCAACGACCTTCTTGTTCGTATCTACTACCAGCAATTGGCTGATGTTGTATTGCTCCATCAGTTGTACCGCCTCGACCGCTAGCGCATCAGGGCCGATGCTGCGCGGGGTGCGAGACATCACCGAAGCGACAGGTGTGGTGCTGAAGTCTACTTTCTTATCGAGAGTGCGGCGCAGGTCGCCATCGGTGTAGATGCCGAGCAAATGATGTTTGGTATCAACGATGGCTGTCATGCCCAACCCTTTGCGCGACATCTCCAGTACCGCATCGGCAAGCGTCGCCGTGTCCGGCACGCTGGGGATGCTGGCATTGGTGTGCATCACGTCACGCACATGTGTGAGCAATCGGCGGCCTAGGCTGCCACCGGGGTGCGAGCGTGCGAAATCGGCTTCGCCGAAACCTTTTGCGTCAAGCAGCGCGACAGCAAGTGCATCACCCAAAGCTAGTGCGGCAGTGGTGCTGGCTGTCGGTGCTAAACCCATTGGGCAGGCCTCTTGGGCGACTGCGCCATTCAGATGCACATCCGCTTCGCGTGCCAAACTGGATTCTGGTTTGCCAGTCAGCGTGATTAGTTTTGCTCCTTGGCGTTTGATGGTGGGCACGATGGTGAGCAACTCTTGGCTCTCGCCAGAATAGGAGATGCCGATGAACACATCCTGCGAAGTGACCATGCCTAGGTCGCCGTGGCTCGCTTCGCCCGGATGCACGAAATAAGCAGGTGTGCCTGTGCTGGAGAGCGTCGCGGCAATCTTGCGTGCGATGTGTCCAGACTTGCCCATGCCACTCACGATGACTCGGCCATGACAAGCGAGGATGAGGTTGAGCGCGCTGAGGAATTGATCGTCGATGCGTGCTACGAGCGCCTGCACGGCGGCGGCTTCGATGTTCAAGACTTGACGTGCGAGGTCGAGCGCGTGAGGCCCGGCGGTGATGTTTTTATCCATGCGGCAAATTATAGCAGTGGCTATTGAAGCCGGAACGATTTTGCAAGCGCACTAACTTGAGGCATCATCGGGGCATGGATAGCTCACTACATCTTTTACTCATTTTGCTCGCCGCCGCCGTTGGCGTGGTGGTGCTGTTCCGCCTGTTACATCTGCCCGCCATGCTGGGCTACCTCATCGTGGGCATCTTCATCGGGCCGCATGCGCTGGGGTGGATCCCGGATGCGCCAGAGACTCGGCATCTCGCCGAGTTCGGCGTGGTGTTCTTGATGTTCAGCATCGGCCTCGAATTCAGCCTTGCAAAATTGCGCGCGATGCAGAGGCTCGTATTTGGTCTGGGTACAGCGCAGGTGGTGCTCACCATCGGTTTGGTGATGTTGGCGTGTCTGGCGTTTGCGATGGATTGGCGTGCTGGGTTGGCGCTCGGCGGAATCTTGGCGATGTCATCTACTGCCATCGTTAGCAAGATGTTGGTCGAGCGTGCCGAGCTTAACGCACCGCATGGGCAAAAGATCATGGGGGTGTTGCTGTTCCAAGACTTGGCCGTGGTGCCTCTAATCATCGTCATCCCAGCACTTGCGCAAAGCGGGGGGGATCTGAGTGGCATCATCGCTGTCGCCATGCTTAAGGCCACCGTCGTGCTGGCGGCGTTGCTGATCTTTGGTCAGAAGCTGTTGCGTCCGTGGTTTCACTTGGTCGCCCAACAAAAATCCTCCGAGCTGTTCATGCTCAACGTGTTGTTGTTCACACTGGGTATGGCATGGCTCACTGAGTTGAGTGGGTTGTCGTTGGCGCTAGGTGCTTTCGTGGCAGGCATGCTCATCTCCGAGACCGAATACCGCTATCAGGTGGAAGAAGACATCAAGCCGTTCCGAGATGTCTTGCTCGGCCTGTTCTTCGTCACCATCGGCATGATGCTGGATATCCACGCCATCCTTATTGGATGGGGATGGATATTGCTGTTGTTACTCATTTTGATACCGTTCAAAGCCCTAGTCGTTGCCGCTTTGGTGCGTGTCTTTGGAGGCAGTTGGGGTTCAGCCGTGCGCACTGGCATTGGCTTGGCGCAGGCGGGCGAGTTCGGGTTCGTGTTGTTGACACTGGCAGGCGGAGTCAGTCTGCTACCTGACGATGTGATGCAGAACGTGCTCGCTGCCATGCTCATCTCCATGCTCATCGCACCTTTCCTCATCCAGTATTCAGAAGCCATCGTGCGCCGTTTGTCACCCGAAGAATGGGTGAATCGTGCCATGCAGATGCATCAGATCGCCGTGCAGAGTATGGCGGCGAAACAACACATCATCATCTGCGGTTATGGACGCAGTGGACAGGCCTTAGCTAAATTCATGCAAGCAGAAGGCATCAGCTTCATCGCGCTTGATTTGGATTCGCGCCGCGTGAAAGAAGCGAACGAGGCGGGTGAGCGCGTCGTCTATGGCGATGCAGCGAAACATGAGGTGCTGCAAGCCGCAGGTTTGATGCGCGCCAAGACGCTGGTCATCACCTACGACGACAAACATTCTGCGTTGAAGATATTGCACCACGTCACCAAGGCACGACCAGACCTGCCGGTCATCGTACGTACTGCCGACGACACCAATGTGGACGTTCTGAAAAAAGCAGGCGCGACCGAGGTGGTCGCCGAAGTGTTGGAAGGTAGTGTCATGCTCGCCTCCCAAGCGTTACTGATGGCGGGTATCCCGCTGAGTCGTGTGGTGCGCCGTGTCCAGGAAGCGCGCGCAAAACGCTACAGCATGTTCAGTGGCTATTTGAAGACACCACAGTCTGAAGTGGGGGACGACACCGAGCAGATGCAACCGCGCTTCCATAACGTCATGCTGAGTGAGACACATGATGCTGTTGGCAAGCGACTTGGGGATATCAAACTGGATGAACTCAACGTCGAAGTGAACGGTGTGCGCCGTCACAACATGTTAGGTAACGAACCTTCCAAGGATATGGTGTTGAGGGTGGGTGATGTGTTGCTACTGCTGGGACAGCCCTTGACTTTGGATGCGGCGGAGAAGCGTTTGAAGGAAGGTTGATTCTCGATGCGCTAGTTATTCTCGCTTGTGACAGCAACAAAAAAAGCCCGCCGAAGCGGGCTTTTTTGTTTTGCAGTGGACTGATTAAACGCCCATGCAGACTGTATAAAGCAATGTGTCATCAGGTGCGGGCTCGGCAGCCTTAGCAACGGCACCAGCAACTTGGCCAGTAATTTGCGTCTGCATGCTGCCTGTGTTGGTAACGCCATCGTCCATCATGATGTCTAGTTGTTTCGCAAACTTACCTTGAACGTTTGCGGAGCAGATGATGTATGCACCCTTGAGTGTGCTAATGGGGTTTTCAGCAACCAAGGAGTTGGTGATGCCGATCAAGCCACCCAAAGTGTTGCGAGGTGGGTAAGCGGTAGTTGCATCGCCTGGAGTGGTGATGCCCGTTGCTATCCCGGATGCGCGCACATGTTGCCAGAACATCACGGCCTCAGTTGTGAGGTCTGAGTAATCGTCCCACTTCCCATCGATACGGCCATTGCCGATTGTTTGTACGCCACCCACAGCAGACGCTGCATTTGTTGCGCCAGTTACGTGTGTGCTAGCTTGAGGGTCATCGCCAGGCAGGTTGCGGAACTTATCTTGGTAACTGTAGATGTAAAGAGATGTGTTCTTGAAGTCAGCAGCAAGGTTCTTCACCTTCGCGCTGTTGATCAGTTCTTGACCCTTCATCACGCCGCCGAGTAGCAGGCCGATAATCACCAGAACGATGGCGATTTCGATTAAAGTAAAGCCGGATTGATTGCGTTTCATTGTGTTCCTCCACTTTCAATGTTCGGTGTTTCGTTAGAATTTGAGTATTGCGCGCAGTATTCAGCAAGAGCTGTGCCAAATATAATGTTATTTTCACTCATTCACGCGTGGGCCGCCAATAAATATTGGATAATACAATTAAAATCAATGCAATAACGCATTTTTTGGTCATGTATAAACTGGATTCCCTCCTGCGCTGGAATGACGAAGGAAGTGGGACGGATTCAACACCGGCGATACTTTGACGAACTTAAGACAAGAGATGACGAAATGTTGACATATTTTTCTCCGAGACGTGTCCAGTCGAGTCGTTGGCTCTCTATTGCCATGCTTGCGTTGTTGCATGCGGCGCTTTGGGTGGGGGTCGAAAGCGCTTGGGTGCGGCCGCTCTTGTTGGCCCATCTCGGTCTGTTCATGGTGTGGCAGCCGCTGTGGCAGAGTGAGGCGAAGCTGAGCTTGGGGAACGCCGCCTTCATTCTTACTTTAAGTTTGAGTGCGCTCTTTTGGTTGAACTGGTGGGTGCTGGCTTTTTGGGTCAGCGGGCTATTCGCTTTGGTAGGTGGCCGCGTGTTCACCTTCCATTCGCGTTGGCAACGCGCGTTTTATCTTTTGCTGATGGCATATCTATTGGCCGTCCTATTGTTATATGTCGCACCACGCTTGTTCGGGTTACCAGAATTCCAAGAGGTCACCAATGTCCTGCTTGTGATCGGACTCCCCCTATTGTTGTTCATCATGGCAGTGTTACCCCCCGAGCGAGGTGTGTCAGACAATGTGCAAGCGGTGGACTTCATCTATGTTCTGTTGCTCTTCATGCTGCTCGTCCTCCTCATGTTGGGCAGCTTGGCTTTTATGACCTTGGGACGTGTCGAATATCTAGTCGCTTTGATACGCACCTTGTTCTTGTTGGGGGCGGCGTTGATGGTATTGGGACTATTGTGGAGTCCGCGCATGGGCTTCGCGGGTCTGCAAGCCAGCTTCTCTCGTTACGTCCTCTCCATCGGCACCCCATTGGAAGAATGGTTGAAGCAGATCGCGCTTGCCGCACAGCAAGAGCAGAATCCAGTAGCCTTCCTTGAGCGCGCCACCGCTTACTTGATTGAGATGCCCTCTATCTCGGGCATATCGTGGTTATCTGAGGAGGGGCATGGTGACTCGGGCGTGTCCAGCCAACATAGGGTCGATTTGGCAGAAGAGGATCTCGCGCTGACCTTGTTCACCCACAAGGATGTTTCGCCGACAGTGTTGCTGCACATGAGACTGTTGGTGCAGGTGCTGGGCCATTTCTACCAAGCCAAGCGCCGCGAGCAACGCCTACGTGAAATGACACGCCAGCAAACCATCTATGAGACGGGCGCACGGTTGACGCACGATCTTAAGAACATGTTGCAATCTTTGTTCGCACTCACCTCTGTTGCGCAGCACGATTCCGCAAAAGCACAGCCCATCTTAAAGAACCAGCTACCCATCCTCACCCAGCGTATCGAATCGTTACTGACCAAGCTCAAAGCTCCGGGTGAAGAGGGGGAAGACATCAAGATGTCGCTATCCACTTGGTGGGAGAGTGCCTGCCAGCGCCACCAACATCGGGGCATCGAGTGGGTGACGGGGGAATTGGCGGATGAACTCATTCCCGCTCCCCTGTTCGATTGCGTGTTAGACAACCTATTGGAGAACGCAAACAACAAACGACTGCGTGAGCCGAATATCCAAATTTGGGTGACTGTGTCTTCTGCGCCCAGATGTCTGGAAGTGCGTGACACGGGTAGTGCCGTGCCCGAAGGCGTGGCGCGCAATTTATTGCGCACCGTCGTGCCATCAGAAGATGGCTTGGGCGTCGGTATGTACCAAGCCGCCCGCTGGTCGCAGCAGATGGGCTATCGCTTGATCCTTAAAGAGAATCGTGAAGGTGCGGTCAGATTCGAGCTATCCCCTGCAAAATAAGGGCGTCAATCGGTGTTGCAAAACTGCAACAAGCCAGACAAATCTTTTGACACCCCCAAGTCCAGTTCGTTAAGGTGCGCCCCGATGGTTAATTGACATAGGTCAAAGATCATTCACTTGGTTAATCCCGCAAATATATTTCGAGGAGAAATAATGAAGAAAGTAGCTCTCTCACTGGCATCCGTGCTGGCAGCAGCAACATTCGCACAAGAAGCATCTGCTGTTCCAGCATTTGCACGTCAAACTGGCATGGCATGTACAGCTTGTCACGCACAACACTTCCCAATCCTGAATGGTTTTGGCCGCGCATTTAAGGCAGCTGGCTTCACCATGATGGGCGCACAAGAAAAAGTTGAAGGCGAACATCTGTCTATCCCAGCAAACCTGAACTTCGGTCTGTTGTTGAAGGCGCGTTATCAAAAGACTGACGGCACTAACAAAGATAAAACCAACGATCTTGGCGACAAGGTTAGCGGTTCTTCTACTAGCAGCGGTCAATGGCAGATTCCTGACGAATACTCCATGTTCTGGGGTGGTCGTGTTGCAGACACAGGCATGATCAAGATCGGTTCTATGACCGAATTTGATGCGGCTGGTGGCGGCACATTGGGTTTGCGCGTTCCAGTCGTTGTGGATATGGACGCAGTCAAACTGTCCGTTATTCCTTACGCAACTGACGCTTTGGGTCCATTCTACGGTTACAGCGAGTCCAGCACTGGTGTGACACGTGGCGTGCGTTGGGCTGAGCACCGTAAAGAGATCTCTGCTCACCAATACACCGGTATGGGCGCAGGTGTTGCTTCCGGTATCGCTTTTGTTGCTCACCACGAAATGGGCTACATCAACATCAGCCGTTTCTCTCGTAACCTGTTCTACACCGCTGGTACCAACGGTACGAACATGGGCAACACAGCTATTACTTTGGCTGTGACACCAACTATCGCTGACTGGGCGATCGTTGCTGGCGTGCAAAGCCTGAGTGGCCAAAGCAACGTGTACACAGCTGGTGCGGACATGTCTGTAGATGCAGCGAATACTGTTGCTGGCGTTACTCCTGTTGATACAGCGGCGGACACTTACGCAATGACTAAAGAGACAGCAACAGGTGTCGATTTGCAAGCTCATGGCGCGATTGTAGGCATGGAAACAGGTCTGTATTTCTCCAACGCTTCTCTCGGTGACGGTAGCAAGGTCAAAGCAACAACCTTCGGCGCTGATGTGACTGTTGTTCCTCACACATTGTCTTTGGGTGCTGCTTATCGTGCTGGTACAAACGGTACAGGCAAGTCTGACAACGCAGTTACTTTGACTGCTGTGTATGACTTGGTGCAAAACGTTGCTCTGCACGCTAACTACTCTATGTACAGTGGCGATGCTTACAGCGCAGCAGGCTCAGCTAAGTCTCTGTTCACCGGCATGCTGGAAGCAGCTTGGTAAGTTAAAGCTCACGTAGGATGAGCTAGCGCAAGTGAGCTCATCACACAAAAGCTAAGTAGAAATAAAAACAGCGGAGCTTCGGCTCCGCTGTTTTTTTATGCGCATCAAAGCCGTGGCAGGTAGAATCGCGCGCCATGAATCCCGCACTATCCAACATCGCCCAGCGTCGTCTGGCGCGAGTCCAACAACTCTCCGCAATCGAATATCCCGCTGACTTGCCTGTGGTGGCGCGGCGTGAGGATATTGCGCTGGCGATCGAGAAGCATCCGGTGGTCATCGTGTGTGGTGAAACGGGGTCGGGCAAGACTACTCAGTTACCTAAGATATGTCTGAGTTTGGGGCGCGGTGTGTTGGGTGTCATCGGCCACACGCAACCTCGCCGTGTGGCGGCACGTTCGGTGGCGGCACGTATCGCGCAGGAGCTGAAATCCGAATTGGGTGGGTTGGTCGGCTACAAGGTGCGCTTCAACGACAAGGTGTCGCCAGACACCTGCATCAAGCTGATGACCGACGGCATCTTGCTGGCCGAGATACACCACGATCCGCTGCTGAAGAATTACGACACGATCATCATCGACGAAGCGCACGAGCGCTCGCTCAACATCGATTTTCTGCTGGGCTATCTGCGTCAACTCTTGCCGCGCAGGCCTGATCTGAAAGTCATCATCACCTCGGCGACGATTGATGCGGAGCGGTTTTCTAAACACTTCGCAGCTAGTCCCCTCTCCCAACGGGGGAGGGCTAGGGAGGGGGGGAAGGGTGAGTTGCATGTCGCACTGTCTGAAGAGTTGCTCACGCATGCACGAGAGCTACGCAAAAACGCTACTGATGCCGAAAATCTGCTTTGGCAGATATTGAGAAGGAATCAACTGCACGGCTTTGGTTTTCGCCGACAGCATCCATTAGGTTCTTACATCCTCGATTTCTACTGTCATCAGGAGAAGTTGGCCATCGAACTGGATGGCGGGCAACATGCAGAGGAATCGCAACTCAAACATGATGAAGCCCGTAGTGCATGGTTGAAGGAGCAAGGGATCACCGTTCTTCGATTCTGGAACAACGAGGCGTTGGCAAATACAGAAGGAGTACTGCAAAGAATTAGCGAGGTCTTGACATCAAGCCCCCTCCCTAGCCCTCCCCCAGAGGGAGAGGAGATGTCGGCGGTGATTCCAGCCCCCATCATCCAAGTTTCCGGCCGCACCTATCCCGTTGAGGTGCGCTACCGTCCGCCGCAGCAGAACGAAGAGGGCGATACGCAGGACGTGCCGCAGGCGATCTGTAGCGCGTTGGATGAACTATCTATCGGCGGCTTGCGCGGCGATGTGCTGGTGTTCCTGCCCGGCGAGCGAGAGATACGTGACACCGCCGAAGCATTACGCAAACATCAGCATAAGGGCATCGAGATACTCCCCTTGTATTCGCGCCTCTCCATCGCCGAGCAGGATAGGGTGTTCAAACCCGCATCCGGCATGCGCCGTGTGGTGCTGGCCACCAACGTGGCGGAGACATCGCTCACTGTACCTAACATCGGTTACGTCATCGACAGCGGCTTGGCGCGTATCAATCGCTACAGCGTGCGGCAGAAGGTGGAGCAGTTACGCATCGAGAACATCGCGCGTGCGGCGGCCAATCAACGTGCAGGGCGTTGCGGTCGCGTAATGAGCGGTATCTGCATCCGTCTTTACGAAGAGGCGGATTTCTTATTGCGTCCGGAATTCACCGATGCGGAGATATTCCGCGTGTCGTTGGCGACGGTGATCCTGCGCATGAGTGCATTGGGATTGGGCGAGGTCGAGGCATTCCCCTTCATCGAGCCGCCCGGTTCGCGTGCCATCGCCGATGGCTACCAGTTGTTGCAAGAGCTGAATGCCATCGACGACAAGCGCCAGCTCACGCCACTCGGGCACGAACTCGCTAAGTTGCCGCTCGACCCCAAGGTGGCGCGCTTGTTGTTGGCTGGGCGGCAGTATCACTGCTTGAACGAGATCCTCATCATCGCCAGTGCCTTGGCCTTGCAAGATCCGCGTGACCGCCCCGCAGAGCGCCGTGAAGCCGCTGATGCAGCGCATCAACGTTTTAATGACGAGCGTTCCGATTTCCTCGCGTACATAAAATTGTGGGCGTGGTTCCAAGAGGCAGTGAAACACAAGAAGACCAACAAGCTGTGGGCGCAGGAATGTCGTGAGAAGTTCTTGTCGCCTATCCGTTTGCGTGAGTGGCATGAGTTGTACCAGCAACTTCACGCGCAGGTGAGTGAGATGGGCATGCGCTTCAACGAGCAGCCTGCGACCTACGAACAGATACACAAAGCCTTGCTCACTGGCTTGCTCGGCAACATCGGTTGTCGTTCCACCAGCGAGCCGCATTACCTCGGCCCGCGCGAGATCAAGTTCTTCATCGCCTCGAATTCGGTGTTGGCGAAGAAAGGCGCGAAATGGGTGTTCGCGGCGGAGATCGTGGAGACCACCAAGTTGTTCGCGCGTTGCATGGCGCGCATCGAGCCGGAATGGTTGGAAGAGGTGGGGGCGCATCTCATCAAGCGCAGTTACTTCGACGCGCACTGGGAGAAGAAAGCGGCGCAAGTGGCGGCGTGGGAACGTAGCACCTTGTTTGGCTTGCTCATCAATCCCAAGAAGCGCGTGCATTACGGACCGATGCAGCCAGAAGAATCGCGCGAGGTGTTCATCCGTCAGGCGCTGGTGAATGGCGAGTTCAACACACTCGCGCCGTTCTTCGCACACAACCAAAAGATGATCGAGGACATCGAGGTGCTGGAACACAAATCGCGCCGCCCCGATGTGTTGGTGGATGACGAGCTCATCTTCGCATTCTATGACCAGCGCATCCCCGCAGGCATGCACAACGGCGCGGCATTCGAGAAGTGGCGCAAGGAAGTCGAGCGCGAACAGCCGAAGTTGCTGTACCTCAAAAAAGACGACTTGATGCGCCACGAGGCGGCCGGCATCACCACCGAACAGTTCCCGCCGCAGATGTTGATGAACAACGTGAGCTATGCGATGGCGTACAACTTCGCTCCCGGCAAGAGTGACGATGGCGTGACGCTGACCGTGCCGCAAGCCTTGCTGAATCAGGTGTCGGCGGCGCGTTGCGAATATCTGGTGCCGGGTGTGTTGGCGGAAAAGGTGGCGCAGCTGGTGAAGTCGCTGCCGCAGAAATTGCGCCGTAACTGTGTGCCGGTGCCCGAGTTCGCGGCCTTCTTTGCGGGAACGGTGAAGTCATCGGATACGCCGTTGTTGCAAGCCTTGGCTCGCTTCATCCGTGAGCAAAGGCAGATCGACGTGCCGCTGGATGCCTTCCGCTTGGAGCAGTTGCCGCCCCATCTGCTGATGAACTTCCGCGTGGTGGATGAGCATGGCAGGCAGTTGGGGATGTCGCGCAATTTTGCGGCGTTGCGCGGAGAGTGGGCGCTAAAGGCTGCCCTCACCCCAACCCCTCTCCCAAAGGGCGAGGGGCTAAAAACAGTGAGCGGCTCAAACTCCCTCTCCCTCGGGGAGAGGGCTGGGGTGAGGGAAGATTTGAAGCGCCACACCGCATGGGACTTCGGCGACTTCAAACCTACGCGAGAAGAACAACGTGCAGGCCAGACCATCACGGTGTTCAATGCCTTGGTGGACGCGGGCGATGCGGTGAGTTTGCAGAGTTTCGATACGCGCGAGGAAGCGCAGGCGGTTCATCGTGCGGGCTTGCGGCGCTTGTTCATGTTGGCGCTGAAAGAGCAGGTGAAGTATCTGGAGAAGAACCTGCCAGGGCTGCAGGCGATGGCGATGCAGTTCTTGCCCTTTGGTTCGCAACAGGACTTGCAGCGGCAGATCATCGCGGTGACTTTCGACCGATGCTCTCTCAACGAGCCGTGGCCGGAGACTGAGAAGGCTTTCACCGAGCGCTGCAAGGATGCCAAGGGAAGATTGAATCTGGTGGCGCAGGAGATCGCACGCTTGGTCGCGGCGGTGTTGGCCGATCACCACGCGTTGCAGAAAGCCTTGCCGCAGTTCAAAGCGCATACGCAGGTGTTGCAGGACGTTCGCACTCAATGCGAATGGCTATTAGGCAAGGAATGGGTGGGGCGCACGCCGTATGAGCGTATGCAGCACATGCCGCGCTACCTGAAGGCCATCAATGTGCGGTTGGAGAAGTTGAAAGCGAATCCGGCACGCGACGCACAGAATATGGCGCAGATGAATCCGCTGTTGCAGCAATGGGGGCGCAAACTGTCTGCACAGCAGGGTGAAGTGGATGCGCGGCTGACGGACTTTGGGTGGATGGTGCAGGAGTTGCGTGTGTCATTGTTCGCGCAGGAATTGAAGACGCCCGTCATCGTCTCGGTCAAACGCTTAGAGAAGATGTTGGCGGAGATGAACAGGTAGAATCACGATATCGAAGTAAGAGGTCACGGAAATGTCAGCAAAAAAAGTAGACGTGTTATTGGTTGGTGCAGGGGTGATGAGCGCGACGCTGGGTAAGCTGTTGGCGCAACTCGATCCGTCATTGAAGATCGAGATGGTGGAACGCCAAGCCAAGGTGGCGAATGAGAGTTCGCATGCCATGCATAACGCGGGCACGGGACATGCCGGATATTGCGAGCTCAATTACACGCCCGAACAACCTGATGGCAGCGTCAAAATCGATCGCGCGTTGGAGATCAACGCCGCGTTCGAAGTATCTTTGCAATTCTGGTCATACCTCGTTGACCAAGGTCTGTTGCCGGCCTCGGAAAAATTCATCAATCCTGTGTATCACCAGAGTTTCGTCAGTGGCGAAAAGGATGTGGCTTTCTTGCGCAAACGTTATGAGGCTCTGCACACGCATCATCTGTTCGAAGAGATGGAGTACAGCGAGGATCATGCGGTACTGCGAGAGTGGATGCCGTTGGTGATGCGTCAGCGCGACCCCAATGAGAAAGTCGCTGCGACACAAGTCAAGCATGGCACGGACATCGACTTCGGTTTCTTGACGCGCAAATTGGTGAAGGCGCTGTTGAAGCTGGACAACTTCGAACTGAAATTGAGCCACACCATCACCAGTTTGAACCAGCACGCTGACGGTCGCTGGCATGTGCGCGTGAAGGACAATCACACTGACAAGATCAAGACCATCGATGCAGGTTTTGTGTTCCTTGGCGCGGGTGGCGGTGCTTTGCCCTTGTTGCAAAAATCGGGCATCCCCGAAGCCAGCGGTTATGGCGGTTTCCCCGTGAGCGGGCAGTGGTTGATCTGTCACGATCCCAAGATCGTGCGCCTACACACTTCCAAGGTGTATGGCAGAGCGGCGGTCGGTGCGCCGCCGATGTCGGTGCCGCATCTGGATGCGCGCATCATCGGCGGTGAATCGGTGCTGATCTTCGGCCCCTTCGCCAGCATCACCACCCGCTTCCTCAAGGAAGGCTCGCTACTCGATCTTTTCTCGTCGTTGAAGTCAGCCAATCTAAAACCCATGTTGTCGGTCGCGCGCGACAACATGGACCTCACCCGCTATCTGGTGGGCGAGGCGTTCAAATCGCACAAAGAGCGTGTCGATAATCTGCGCGAGTTCTACGCCGATGCGGACGAGAACCAGTGGGAACTGGCGGCGGCAGGCAAGCGTGTACAGATCATCAAAGGCTGTGACACCAAAGGCGGAAAGCTGGAGTTCGGCACCGAGATCGTCACCTCAAAAGACGGCACGCTGGCGACGTTGCTGGGTGCATCACCCGGCGCATCCGTTTCAGTGCAAGCCATGCTGGAAGTCATCGACCGCTGCTTCAAGCAACGTGCGAAAGCCCCCGAGTGGAAGCGCAAGTTGAAGGAGATGATCCCTTCCTATGGCGAGTCGCTGGACGACAACGTGGAGTTGCTACACGAAGTGCGTAACCGCACCTTGGCTACGTTGGGGTTGGAACATCGGGCGGGGAAGTGAATAACTGAACCGTCATTCCCGCCTGCGGGGGAATGACGGAGCGAAGTCGGTCTAGTTGATCTTCTCCAGCAACTTCTCAAACTCTTCTGGTGTGACGGCTCTGGAATACAAGAACCCCTGCGCGTAGTCGCAGCCCATCTTGGCGAGTAGATCGAGTTGCTCCTGCGTCTCCACACCCTCGGCGATGACCTTCAATCCCAGTTTGTGCGCCATCACCACGATCGCTTCAGCGAGCGCCTTGTCGTTGTTATCGGATTCCAGATTCAAGATGAACGACTGGTCGATCTTCACATAGTCGATGTCGAGCTTCTTCAGATAAGACAAAGCCGAGTAGCCCGTGCCGAAATCGTCGATGGCGACTTGGATCCCTGCATCGCGGAAGGCCAGCAACTCAGAGATGACGATGGGCGTGTGATCTAGGAGCACACCTTCTGTGATCTCGATGACCAAGTGCTTTCCGGGCAATCCTGTGTGGGCAAGATGCTCTTTCCATTTGCAGTGATCGGATTTGGACTGGATCTGGAGGGGGGATTTGTTCACGCTGATCTGGAAGTCGCTGTCATATCGAGCCGACCAAGCCAATGCTTGCGCGACAGCCTGTTCGAACACCCAATCGCCGATCGTATGGATGAGGCCGGACTCTTCTGCCAGTGGAATGAATTCGCCAGGGCTGATGAGGCCGCGTTTTGGGTGGAACCAGCGCAGCAATGCCTCTGCCTTGTGTATCCGTCCTGTGTGGATGTCCACGATGGGTTGGTAATGCAATTCGAACTGCTGTTCTGCCAGTGCACTGCGCAGGTCGTTCAACATGTGCAAGCGGTACAGTGCGCGCTCTTGCATCGCATTGGTGAAATAGCTGAAGCGATTGCGTCCTGCGTTCTTCGCGACATACATCGCTTGGTCTGCGTTCTTCAGCATGTCTTCAAGGTTCGTCGCATCATCGGGGTACATGGTGATGCCGATACTGGCGGAGACATAGGCGACATCCTTGCCCAGATCGAAGGGGCGCGACAGCGATTGTAGGATATTGCTGGCGATGCGTTCGACGCTGGCTCTATCCTCCAATTCGGCAAGGATGATGGTGAATTCATCTCCGCCCACACGCGCCACGGTGTCCGATTCTCGTACGCAGGCGGAGATACGGTATGCCGCCTCCATCAGTAGGGCGTCACCCATGTCATGCCCGAGCGAATCGTTCACTTCCTTGAAGCGGTCGAGGTCGAGGAACATGAGTGCCAGTCCCAAGCCTGCGCGGTGTGCCTTCTTGATATCTTGAGCTAGGCGGTCACGGAACATGCGGCGGTTGGGCAGACCCGTGAGTTGGTCGAAGTTGGCTTGCGCCCAGATGAGTTCTTCCGATTTCTTCTTTTCGGTGATGTCGGAGAACAGGGCGATGTGCCGGTGTACCGAGCCATCATCGTTGTAGACGGTGTTGATGGTCTGCCATTCGGCGAATATCTCGCCATTTTTGCGACGGTTCCATATCTCGCCTTGCCAATGCCCCGTTTTCCGCAACTCTTTTTGCATGGCGGCGTAAAAAGCCGCTTCGTGTTTGCCCGAGCGCAACAACTTGGGATTCTTTCCGATGACATCTTGCGCCGAGTAGCCGGTCAGCAGCGTAAAGGCGGGGTTCACTTCAAGGATGAGGTAATGCTCATCGGTGATGAACATCGCTTCGCTGCTGTTCTCCAGCACCATCGAGGCGAGACGCAGCTTCTCTTCGGTGACTTTTTGTTGGGTCACGTCACGACCAGAGCCAACGACGCCGATCACCTCACCTTTGTCGTTGATGAAGGGGGCTTTGTGCACGTCGAGGAAGAGGAACTTGCCTTTGACGTTGCCATACTCATCGAAGCGAGAGGGTATGCCGCGTTCCAGTGTGATGATGTCGCTGTCCTGGCACTGTTCACCGAAGGAGTGCCAGTTTGGATCGTCGGGATGGCTGTTGCGTTCGCGCTCGGCGAAGAACATATCGTCCTTGCCGATGGGTTCATCCGTATTCTGGGCATTCAGCAACTTATTGCAGAGCGCCTTGTTGGCGAACAAGTAGCGCTTGTTCAAGTCTTTCGCCCAGATCATGTCCGTCACGTTGTCTGTGATGAGGCGCAATAGGGTGGACAGAGTGCGGGCACGCTCCTCACTTGCTTGCAACGCCTCTTCCGAGCGGATGCGCGCTGTGATGTCGGTGGACACGCCGCACAGGGCATAGATGCTGCCATCCTCACGGCGCAACGGTAGCTTGGTCGACAGATAGGTGAAGGTCTTGCCGGTGGCGACGACAGTGTTACTTTCTTCCGAGGTGAGTGCCTCGCCCCTGTCTAGGACGTTTCTATCGTTGAGGCGGATGTTCTGGGTGGTGGCTTCATCAAAGAACTTCTCGTCGCCAAAACCGACGATGTCTTCCATCGTGGCTTGCCAGAGTTCACGCACAGGCCGGTTCGCAAACAGGTACTTTCCATCGATGTCTTTCAGGTAGATATAGGCATCCACGTTATCGAGGATGGTGAGCAGTTTCTGTTCGCTGGTCTTGACCGCTTCTTCCGCGACCTTCCTTTCGGTGATGTCCTCATAGATGCCCAAAATACCAATGATCTCGTCCGCGTGGTTGCGCAAAGGCACTTTGGAGGTGCGTAGCCAGATGGTCTCTCCATCCGGTGTCGTCTGCGGTTCGTCATAAGAGAGCTTGGCGATCCCTGATTCCATCACTTGCCGGTCATCTGCGCGATACAGTTCGGCTTGGGCGCCCCATGTCATTTGGAAATCGTCTTTGCCGATCATCTCTTCGGGTGAGGCTCTGCCTGCGTCCTTGGCGAATGCAGGGTTGCAGCCCAGATAGTGGAGGTCGCGGTCTTTCCAGAACACGCGCATGGGCGAGGTGTCAATGATGGTCTTGAGCAGATTGCGCGATTCGGCTAGGGCATCCTCGGCCTGTTTGCGTTCTGTGATGTCACGCCATACACAATAGATGGCGGGATGGTTTTGGAGTGTGATGGAAGACAGCGTGACCTCGGCGTAGAACACGCTCCCGTCCATGCGTTTATGCAGCCACTCGAAACGGTTGAGTCCCCGTTCTTGGGCGAGGTTCATCATGCTTTCAGCCTTGCTGAAGGAAGGTTCACCATCCGGCTGGAATTCGGGGGAAAGCTCTGACGGATGAGTATTGCGCAACACACTTTTGTCGGGATAGCCCAACATCTTGACTGCGGCTTGGTTGCACTCCACGAAGCGATGGCCATCGATGATCCAGATCGGGTCGGGTGAGGAGTCGAACAGGGTGCGGAAGCGCTGGTCGCTTTGCCTGACTTCTTCCTCCATATGCTTGCGCTCGGTGACGTCCTGTATCGTTCCCAACATACGGACAGGTTGTTCGTCCGCATCGAATTCAACTTTGCCCGTCACATGGCACACGATCTCTTCGCCGTTGCCGAGGATGATGCGGCAATCGAGGGCATAGGGTTTCTTCTTCTGTAGCGCGGCTTGCACATCGCTATTCAGGCGTTCGCGGTCATCGGGGTGCACCAAGTCCAGATACATGCCGTAGGTGGGCGTTACCGCTCCGGGCTCGAAGCCCATCAAGCGGAAGGTCACGTCGCTCCAGAACAGCAAGCCGGTGATGGGGCTCCAATCCCACGTGCCCACTTTGCCCACTTGGGTGGCGAAGTCGTAACGCTCCTTGATGGTTCTCAGATCTGCTTCCGCACAATATTGTTCAGTGATGTCTTTGAAGCACCAGATACGCCCGCGCTCTTCGCTGATCCAAAGTGCTTTGGTGAAACGTGCGAACACGCGACCATCTTTGAAATGCAAGAGGTCGCGCGCTTCCGCGTCAGTGCCATACAGGCGCTTCACCTGATCGAGGAATTCGTTCGGGTTCGTGAGTTGTCCCAGGACGTGATCCAGTAGGAGATCATCACGCCCGACCGCAGCGATCTCATCTGGGATGTGCCACAGTTCGTAGAAGCGGTGATTGGCGGAAAGCACATGGCCATCGGCTCCGACCATCAGGATGCCTTCGTCGGTGGATTCCAGCGTGGTGCGCAGGAGGGATTCGTTTTGGGATAACTGATCTTCCGCCAGTTTGCGTGACTGGATGTTAAAGGTTCCTCCCGCTGCCAAGAGCGGTTCGCCTGCGGCATTGCGCTGCGAGACTTGCCCCTTGGTTTGCACCCATACCCACTCGTCGTTGCCCGCTTGGATGCGATATTCATAATCGAATTTCGCGTCTGCTGTGACCATCACGTGCTGGAACCTCTGCATGAATCCCGCTTGATCGTCTGGATGGACATGGGATAACCAAGAATCGATCGTGTGGACATCCCCTTCCAGATTCGCCTTCAGCCAGTGCAGTTTGCTGTCGTCGAAGCGCAGGATTCCGGTACCGACTTCCAACTCCCACAAGATCATTTGTGCGGCCTCGATGGCCACTTCTAGATTGAGTCTGGTTTTCTGTTCGCTGGCTTCGAGATGTTGAACCTGTTGTTTTGAGAGCTCCTTTAACAACAAGACGGTGATGGGGGCGAGGATGCCTGCGACCAGAAGGCCGGCGAGAAAGCCGATAAGCATTGCGCCATCGGGGATGAAACCGCGCACGAACAGGTTGAGCAGAGCGACGCTGACCTCGGTCAGCACCACTGAGAAGATCACGATCGGCAACGTCAGTTGCCATGCCTTGAGGCGTTGCAAGTATGGGATGAGTCGCGCATTCATTGGATGTCCTCCGAGTTCCCCTTTTTATATGTGCTGGAAACCTTACGCGATACTACTCCTACTCGGTCGAATCCAATTCTTGGATAAGAAGAGGTGGATGAGTATGTCATACCAAATTGCTGGACTATAATCTGAGCACGATCGACAACAGCGACGAGGTCATGATGGATAAGCAACTGCGTGAAGCGGCACTGCAATATCACCGCCAAACTCCGGCGGGCAAGATCTCGGTGAATGCGAGCAAACCATTACATACGGCGCGCGATCTTTCCTTGGCCTACTCGCCCGGGGTGGCGGCAGCGTGTGAACTGATCGTGGAGAATCCCGCCGAGGTGCGCAACATGACGGCGCGCGGCAATCTGGTGGCGGTCATCACCAACGGCACTGCCGTGCTGGGTTTGGGCAACATCGGCCCACTGGCCGCCAAGCCGGTGATGGAAGGCAAGGGCGTGTTGTTCAAGAAGTTCGCGGGCATTGATGTGTTCGATATCGAGATCGCCGAGAACGACCCCGACAAACTCGTGGACATCATCGCCGCGCTGGAGCCGACCTTCGGCGGTATCAATCTGGAAGACATCAAAGCCCCCGAGTGTTTCTACATCGAGCGCAAGTTGCGTGAGCGCATGAAGATCCCTGTCTTCCATGACGACCAACATGGCACGTCCATCATCGTGGGCGCAGCTTTGCTGAACGGCTTGAAGGTCGTCGGCAAGAAGATTGAAGACGTGAAGTTGGTGGCGAGTGGTGCGGGTGCGGCAGCGTTGGCTTGCTTGGATATGCTGGTGACGCTGGGGGTGAAGTTGGAGAACATCATCGTCACCGACATCAAAGGTGTGGTGTACCTAGGGCGCGTCGAAGAGATGGACGACAACAAGGCGCGCTACGCCAAAGATACCAAGGCGCGCACGTTGGGCGATGTCATCGCGAACGCAGATGTGTTCCTCGGTCTGTCTGCGGGGGATGTGTTGAAGCCTGAGATGGTGAAGCAGATGGCTGAACGTCCGCTCATCTTCGCCTTGGCCAACCCGACTCCCGAGATCATGCCCGAGGTGGCGAAGGCGGCGCGTCCTGATGCCATTCTCGCCACGGGTCGTTCCGACTATCCGAACCAAGTGAACAACGCTTTGTGTTTCCCTTACATCTTCCGTGGTGCGCTGGATGTCGGTGCATCGACCATCAACGAGGCGATGAAGTTGGCGGCGGTGCATGCCATCGCTGAGTTGGCGCAAGCAGAGCAATCCGATCTAGGCACATCGGCTTACGGCGAGGAGAGCGCGCCATTCGGACCAGAGAATCTCATTCCCAAACCATTCGATCCTCGCCTCATCTTGCGCATCGCACCCGCTGTGGCGCAAGCCGCGATGGATAGCGGTGTGGCGACGCGCCCCATCACCGACATGCAGGCCTATCACGAGCGCTTGAATGGCTTCGTGTATCACTCGAACATGATCATGAAGCCGGTGTTCGATGCGGCGAAGAGATCACCCAAGCGTTTGGTGTATGCGGAAGGTGAGGATTGGCGCGTGCTACATGCGGTGCAGACGGTGGTGGACGAGGGTTTGGCGTTCCCTATCTTGGTGGGGCGTCCTGCGGTGGTGGAGGCGCGTATCGCCAAACACAATCTGCGTATCCGCGCGGGGGTGGATTTTGAGTTGGTGAACCCCGAGAGCGACCCGCGTTACCGCGAGTACTGCGCGGAATATCACCGTTTGGTCGAGCGTAAAGGGGTGACGCTGGATACCGCCAAGCGCGAGATGCGCAGGCGCAGCACTTTGATTGCGGCGATGTTGGTGCGTATGGGGGCGGCCGATGCGCTGTTATGTGGCACGCTATTCCAGCCGCTGATGCATCTGCTCTACATCGACCAAGTGCTGGGCCACAGTCCTGGCAGCAATGTGTATGCGGCGATGAATCTGTTATTGCTGCCTCATCACACTTTGTTCGTCTGTGACACGCATGTGAACCTCGATCCGACGGCGGAGCAGATCGCGGAGATGACTTTGCTCGCAGCAGCCGAGGTCAGACGTTTTGGCTTGGTGCCGAAAGTGGCGTTGTTGTCGCATTCCAATTTCGGCAGTCACGACAATGCTTCGGCACTGAAGATGAGCCGCGCACGTGAGATATTGGAGCAGACCGCCCCTGAGTTGGAAGTCGAAGGCGAGATGCACGGCGATGCCGCACTGTCGGAAGAGTTGCGCAGCGCGACCTTCCCCAATTCGCATCTGAAGGGCTGCGCCAACCTGCTGATCATGCCCAACTTGGATGCGGCCAACATCGCCTATAACCTTTTGAAGATGACAGCAGGCGAAGGCGTCACCATCGGTGGCATACTGCTGGGCGCGAACAAGTCGGCGCATATCCTGACGTCGACCGCGACGGTGCGGCGCATCGTGAATATGAGTGCTTTGGCAGTGGCCGGAGTGAGTGCAAAGTAGTGAAGCGGAGTTCTATAAATCCAAATTTCGTCGCAATACGGCGTTGCTCACGAAAAATTACTCCTTACATATAAAATCATATGCCGCGTCGTAATTTTTCGTTCGCGCCTTGTCTTGCTTAGAACTTTGAATTTATAGAACCCCCTAAATGGAGAGTGTGATGAACAAACAAGAAGTCGAACTATTGAGTCAAGAGATCGAGATATTGATGGCTGAGCGCGTGCGCTTGCTCAAAGTGGTGGGTGCGGCGGCCGTGTTGGTGGCGAATGCGGATGCCGCCTTGCTTCAGCCGGGTGCGGTGGATGCCGCCGAGATGTTGTCTGAACTGCTGAATCGCTTGCCGGAAGAGACCTTGCAAGATGCGCTGGAGTCGGTGCACGCGCAAACGATATAGCAACGCATCCAAAGCTCGACGCGAGGCTGCGTTGTCCATGGCTTTGGATATTCCCGCAAGGATGTTGACTGCTTGAATATGAAACGACAAAAGATCGGACTGATCCTCACGGGTGGTGGTGCACGTGCGGCCTATCAGGTCGGCGTATTGAAGGCCATCGCCGAATTCATGCCGTATCGTTCACGTATGCCTTTCGATGTGGTGTGCGGCACCTCGGCAGGGGCGCTGAACGCAGTGACCTTGGTGGTGAATGCGCGGCACTTCCGTAAGGGGGTGCGTTATCTGTACAACATCTGGAACAACGCGCACATCAATGAGATATACCGTTCCGATGTGCTCGGTGTTGCCGCCAATAGCGGGCGCTGGATCATGGGGTTGGTGCTGAGCGTGTTGGGGAGCAGTCGCTACAATCGTGTGTCGCTGTTGGACAACCGTCCTATGCGCACTTTCCTTGAGCGCACGCTGCCATGCGAATTGATTCAGCAGAACATCGATGAAGGCCTCGTGCACGCAGTGAGTGTCACCGCGTCTGGCTATGGCTCCGGTCATTCGGTGACCTTCTATCAGGGGGCGCCGGACATCAAGCCGTGGAAGCGCGCGCGCCGTCTCGGTATGCCGACGCAGATCAGTATCCAACACATGCTTGCTTCCTCTGCCATCCCCTTCATGTTTCCTGCGGTGCACGTGAACCGGGAGTTCTTCGGCGATGGTTCGATGCGCCAGATCGCACCCATCAGCTCCGCGTTGCACCTTGGGGCGGAACGGGTACTGGTAGTCGGGGTGGGGCACGCACCTTTGGAGGATGGACAGAAGCGTTCCAAGATCGACAGCTACCCATCGCTGGCGGAGATCGCGGGGCATGCGCTGGATAGCATCTTCATCGACGGGCTGGAAGTGGATCTGGAGCGTTTGCACCGGATCAATCGCACCATTGGCATGATCCCGGAAGAGTTGCGTGGCAATGTGAACCTTCAGCATGTCGAAGCCTTGGTCATCACGCCCAGTCAACCCTTAGAGAAGGTCGCCGAACGTCATATCGCCAACCTGCCGTGGACGATCAGGTTGTTGTTGCGACTGGTCGGTGTGATGCGCGGGAGTGGAGCGAACTTGGTGAGTTACCTGTTGTTCGAGCGACATTATTGTCGTGCGCTGATCGACCTGGGTTATCAAGATGCCTTCAAACGTCGCGACGAGATCTTGCTTTTCATGGAGCAGGGCGGGGCGGCCACATGCAACGATCTGTCGCAATGAATCGTTCTGAACAAACTGCGCCCAAGCCGCTGACGTTCGCCTTGCTGAAGGTGTTGGCGGACGGCGATTTCCATTCCGGTGAGGAGATGGCGCGCGATGTAGGGCTGACGCGCACCAGTGTGCATAACGCCTTGCAGGATGTCGCGCAGTTCGGTTTGAAGTTGCACAGTGTTCGCGGGCGTGGTTACCAATTAGCCTCTCCCCTCTACTGGTTGGAGATAGAGAAGATAGCTGCTCATCTGGGCGAGGCGCGCGATTGGTTGGATGTGGTCGTGGTTGAACATGCCGAATCGAGCAACGCGGTGTTGTTGGAGCGCGCGCGCCAAGGTGTGCAAAGCGGTAGCGTATTGGCGGTGGAGTGGCAGAGTGCCGGGCGTGGTCGCTTGGGGCGGCGTTGGCATTCCGGTTTGGGAGATGCCATCACGTTCTCCTTGCTGTGGCGCTTCGACAAGGGATTGGCCGCGCTATCGGGATTGAGCCTGGCGGTGGGTGTCGCTATGGTGCGCGCCTTGCACGAACTGGGTGTGAGCGAGGCTGGATTGAAATGGCCTAACGATGTGTTGCTGCCAGAAGGTAAATTGGCGGGCATCTTGTTGGAAGCGCAGGGCGATATGTTGGGGCCGAGCGCAGTGGTGATCGGTGTCGGTATGAATCTATCGCTGCCTGACGCGGCGCGTAAGCAGATCGATCAGCCGGTGAGCGACCTTGCCTCCCACGGCGTGACCGCGCAAGAGAGGAATCGAGTGTTCGCAGTGTTGTTGAAGCACTTGGTGGCAGTGTTGCAAACGTTCGCGCAGCATGGATTTGCGGCATTGCGTGCGGAGTGGGAGCGTTACCATCGCTTGCAGCAGTGTGATGCCATCGTGCACATGCCCGATGCTTCGCGTGTCGAGGGGGTCGTGCTGGGGGTGGATGATGAAGGCGCGTTGCGTATGCGCACACCACGCGGCGAGCAGGTGTTCCATGCGGGTGAGATCAGTTTGAGGAAGGCATGATGTTATTGCTCGACATAGGAAATTCCCGAATCAAGTGGGCATTGGTGCAGGATGGTCGCCAAGTGAACGTGGGCGCATTCGAAAATTCCGCGTCGGTATCGCTGCAACAGGAATTCGCGGCACTCACGGTGCCCTCGCGCGTCCTAGTTTCCAATGTAGCAGGAGAAGATGCGGCCAAGCGAGTGCGAGAGTTGTGTACAGCATGGGGTCGTCCGGTGGATTTCGTGAGCGCAAAGACCGAACAATGTGGCGTGCGCAATGGCTACGCCCAGCCGCAGCGTTTGGGGAGTGACCGCTGGGCGGCATTGATCGCGGCTTGGCATGAGGTGCGCGGTGCATGTCTGGTGGTGACTTGCGGTACGGCTACAACAGTAGATGTGCTCTCAGCCCAAGGTGAGTTCTTGGGCGGGCTGATTCTGCCGGGTGTGGATATGATGCAACGCAGTCTTGCCACCGGGACGGCGCAACTGACGACAACTGAAGGTTCGTTGAGAGACTTTCCGTTGGACACCGCTGATGCCATTTATAGCGGTGTGATAAGAGCCACGCTAGGTGCGATCGAGAGTCAGTACGCATTGTTGAAGAATACAGGGGCGAGTGTGCGCTGTGTGTTGAGTGGTGGCGCTGCGGTGAGGGTGTCGCCGCATCTGTCCATACCGTTCGATCATGTGGATAATCTGGTCTTGCGGGGATTGCAGATCATTGGGGAAGGTGCAGCATGACAAAGTGGGTGTTAGGTCTTTTGTTGGTATTGAACATCGCGTTCTTCGCACTGATGCAATGGGGCGGTGCGCTGACAGCAGATGTCGATGCGGTGGTCGTACAAGCACCGCTCAATGTGGACAAGATCCGCTTGGTGAGTGATGTGGCTCCAACGTCCGTGGTTGCAACGGCGACGAGTGCGACGGCCTCTGCGAATTCGATCCCCTTCGTGCCCGCATCCATCCTTTCTTCTGAACTGGCATCCGTGCCAAAGAACGGTAAACAATGCCTAGAGTGGGGTGAGTTTTCGGGGCGTGGGTTAGCGGACGCACAGGCGGGATTGGATACGTTCAAGTTGGGCGACAAGCTATCGCAGCATATCGTCGAACATGCGGGGGGATTCTGGGTCTACATTCCGCCGTTGAAGAGCCATGCCGAAGTGCAGAAGAAGCTCTCGCAACTGAAGAAGCTGGGAGTCGATGACTACTTTGTCGTGCAGGAGGAGGGGGTGTGGCTGAACACCATCTCCTTGGGTGTCTTCAAAACTGAGGAAGCCGCGCAGAGATATCATGAGAATCTACGAACAAAGGGCGTGCGTAGCGCCAAGGTGGGCGAGCGCATGAGCAAGCTCAAGTTCACCGTGTTCGCATTGAAGGATGTGGATGCAGTCACATCCGAGAAGATAAAGGCCTTGCAAAAGGGATTTTCAGACAGTGAGCTAAAATCGACGGACTGTAATTGACAGGACAGGGTGAAATCGGGAGAATGCCGCCCTCTTTTAAGGCATGTACTCTTGGCCTTGCAGGTTTCCGGTGATATAGCTCAGTTGGTTAGAGCACAGCACTCATAATGCTGGGGTCGGTGGTTCAAGTCCACCTATCACCACCAAATAAAAAAACTCCAGCCGAAGCTGGAGTTTTTTGTTTTCTACGACCGAGCCGCAATCAGTTTGTGAACAGCTCTTTCAACATCCACAAAGAAAAACCAACTGCTACGAGTGCGGTACCGATTGCGGAAATATCAGCGATGAATGACATATTTTCTCCTCCACAGAGATTCAAGTTGAACATACCAACAAAAACTACAGGGGGAATCGTAGCACATTCGGAAGGTCTCGCAAGTGCGTAGACAGTAGAGTACCTGACCAAATGGCTGGGCCGTTGGTCTGGGCGGTGGGTGAAAGCTTGAGGGGGTGTAGGAAGCGGATAGCTTCCTACACTTTGGGCTTGATTAGCCTTTGATCGTTTGGATCGTGATCCAGATTGCGAAGCCGACGGAGAAGATTGCTACGCCGATGGATGAAAAGTCTGCGATGAAGGACATGCGGTTACTCCCTTGAGCTAGTTTATGATGGTTCTTATGGGCAATAGCGTTAACTGAATAGTTGACTAAAGCTTTTTAAATTATATGAGTATATTTATAGGGTATACGCACATCTTTGCTAAGGCTTAGCAAAGCAAGGTCAATACTTTCCAATGAGTTATCGCAACTGAATTACAAAGGTAGAACGTGCAGAAGAAGCTCTATATAAAGACCTATGGTTGCCAGATGAACGAGTACGACTCGGACAAGATGGCCGATGTGATGCAAGCCTGCGGCGATATGGCGCAGGTGGATAGGCCCGAGGATGCGGACATCATCTTGTTCAACACCTGTTCGATCCGCGAGAAAGCTGAAGACAAGGTGTTCTCTGACCTTGGGCGCGCACGCGAGATGAAGTTAAGAAAGCCATCATTGTTGATTGGTGTCGGCGGTTGTGTCGCAAGCCAAGAGGGACAAGCTATCCTCAAGCGTGCGCCTTACGTGGATGTGGTCTTCGGTCCACAGACATTGCACCGTTTGCCGCAACTCATCGAGGATCGGCTTGCCAGTGGCCGCGCTCAGGTGGACATCAGCTTCCCTGAGATCGAGAAGTTCGACCATCTTCCCGCCGCGCAAACTACTCATGGCGCAGCGTTCGTCTCCATCATGGAAGGGTGTAGCAAATATTGCACGTTCTGTGTCGTCCCGTACACGCGCGGCGAAGAGATATCGCGACCATTTGAGGATGTGTTGCGCGAAGTGGAGAAACTTACCGCACAAGGCGTGAGCGAGATCACCTTGATCGGACAGAATGTGAATGCCTATCAGGGCGAGACGCCGGATGGTGACACGGTGGATTTCGCCTATCTGGTGCAAGCGGTTGCCGCGATGCCTAGCGTACAGCGTTTGCGCTTTACGACCTCGCATCCGCGTGAGATGTCGCAACGCTTGATCGACCTATACGTCACGACCCCTAAGCTGGCGAGTCATCTGCATCTGCCCGTGCAGTCGGGCTCGGATCGCATCTTGGCGGTGATGAAACGCGGTTACACAGCGTTGGAATACAAATCGGTGGTGCGTAGATTGCGCGTGGCACGTCCCGACATCTCCATCACATCAGACTTCATCATCGGATTTCCGGGTGAGACAGAAGCGGATTTTGAAGCAACAATGAAACTGATAGACGAAGTCGGCTTCGATGCCAGCTTCAGTTTTTTATTCAGTCCACGCCCAGGTACCCCCGCAGCCGAGATGCAAGATGAAACGAACTATGAGGTCAAGATGGCACGTTTGCATCGTTTGCAAGAACGTATCGCAACTCTGGGTCAACAAGTTAGCGATAGCATGGCGGGTACGGTGCAACGCGTGCTGGTGGAGAACATCTCGCGTAAGAGTGATGCCGAGTTGGCGGGTCGCACAGAGAACAATCGAGTGGTTAATTTTGCCGGCTCGCCGGGAATGTTGGGGCGTTATGTGGACGTGCGCATCGCCTCGGGTACTTTGCATACCTTGCGTGGAGAATTGGTGCTGAAATGAGTGATGAAAATAAACTTTCGCTGTCGGTACAGTTCGCCAGCAACGCTAAGAAACTGCCGACGCGCCCTCAATTTCGCCGCTGGGTAAAAGTGGCGTTGCAGCAGGATGTGCAGATGGTGCTGCGCATCGTGGATGAGATCGAAGGACGTGCGTTGAACCAAAGCTATCGCGGCAAGGACTATGCGACCAACGTGTTGACTTTCGTGTACGACGATAGCGATCCGCTATATGGCGATGTGGTCATCTGCGCGCCGGTGGTTGCGCGCGAGGCCAAGGAGCAAGGTAAGGAGTTGCTCGCACACTTTGCGCATCTGACCATCCATGCTGTGTTGCATCTGCAAGGATATGACCATGAGAATAAACGTGACGCAGAGAAGATGGAGGCGCTCGAGACTGCGTTGATGCTCAAATTGAGGTATCCTGCCCCTTATCTAGTTACATAAGTTTTGATGATGGACGGTACAGAAAGTAGTAGTAAACCCAGCCTGTTAGAACGGCTCTCCAATCTGTTGTTGCGTGAGCCGGAAGATCGCGAGCAGTTGGTCGCCCTGTTGCATAGCGCCTACGAGCACAATCTGTTGGATGCGGATGCGCTCTCCATGATGGAAGGCGTCATCCAAGTCTCAGAGCGCCAAGTGCGCGAGATCATGATTCCCCGTGCGCAGATGGATGTCATCGACATCAGTCAGCCGCCTCAAGAGTTCATCCCCTACGTCATCGAGACAGCGCACTCACGCTTTCCTGTGACCGATGGCGACAAGGACAACATCATCGGTATCTTGTTGGCGAAAGACTTGCTACGTTACTACGCAGGTGAGGAGTTCGATGTGCGCGACATGTTGCGCCCTGCCGTGTTCGTACCTGAATCCAAACGTCTCAATGTGTTGTTGCGCGACTTCCGTAGCAACCGCAATCACATCGCACTGGTGGTGGACGAGTATGGCGGCGTGAGCGGTATGGTCACTATCGAAGACGTGTTGGAGCAGATCGTGGGCGATATCGCGGATGAATATGACTTCGATGAGGACGAGGACAATATCATCCGTCAGGACGATGCGCACTGGCGCGTCAAGGCCGACACCGAGATCGAAGACTTCAACGAGGCGTTGGGTACGGATTTTAGCGATGAGGACTACGACACCATCGGTGGATTGGTTCTTAAGTCGGCGGGTCAACTACCTAAGCGCAATGATCGCATCCAGATTGGCGAGTGGCAGTTCACTGTGTTGCGTGCCGATAGCCGCAGGTTGCATTCCTTGCTGGTGGAACGCCTGCTGATCGAGGCCGACAAGCAGGAGTGATGCAAACGTCGTTCTAGCTTAGAACGACTCGTCCTCACGTAGATAACGCCACTGCCCCTGTGGCAACTCCCCTAACCTAACCTTGCCGATGCGCACGCGCTTCAATGCGGTGACGCGCAATCCCACCATCTCACACATACGGCGGATCTGACGCTTCTTGCCTTCTACGAGGATGAAGCGCAGTTGATCGTCATTCATCCAACTCACTTTGGCGGGTTTCAGCTTCTTACCATCCAAGGACAAGCCGTGGTTCAGCATCGCCAAGCCGTTGTTCTCCAACTTGCCTTGCACGCGCACCAGATATTCTTTTTCGATAGGTGAATCTTCACCGATGAGTTGTTTGGCGACACGGCCGTCTTGTGTGAGCACCAACAATCCGGTGGAGTCGATATCGAGGCGGCCTGCGGGTGCTAGTCCGAGAAATTGACTGCGATGGAAGCGATGCGGTGATTTGTCTTCTATCCAACGTGTGGCTTGGTCGAACAGCAAGATGGCGGGTTTGTAACCTTCTTCCGCTTGTCCTGAGACGTAGCCCACAGGTTTGTGCATCAAGATGGTGACGCGATCTTTTTGTTTGGCTTGTGCAGCTTTTTCGAGAGTGATCTTTTGCGTGGGCAAAATCTTAAAACCAAGTTCGCTCACCAGTTCGCCATCCACCTTCACCCAACCTTTGGCGATGTAATCATCCGCCTCGCGGCGTGAACACAGTCCTTGTTCGGACATCAATTTCGAGAGTCGTACTTTTTCCATTTTCATCCTAACGGGCATGGCCAGTTGCCACACCTAATATTGAAACTCGCCATGCCCGTTTCCCCCTACCCAACTTTCCCCCGCAAGCGGGAGAAAGGGCAAACGAATCGCTATGCGAGTTTTATCCTAATGCGGGAAACAACCCGCGTAATCCGCCTGCCATGAATTCCACAGCGATAGCGGCCAATAATAATCCCATCAAACGGGTGACGATGTTGCTGCCTATCCTACCCAAACGCCGCGACACCCACGGTGCGATGAGGAAGGTGAGCCAGACGGTGAGGCTGAGTGCGACGAGCACCAGCGCCATCACGCCATAGTGCCCCGTGCCGCTGCCTTTGTGTGCGTCGAGGATGACAGTGCTGATCGCACCGGGGCCGGCGAGCAAGGGCGTGGAGAGCGGAACGATGGCGATTGACGACGTGGCATCGCCATCCGCTTTGTCGTCAGGCGCGAGCTTAGGCTTGTCGCCGATGAGCATGTTGATAGACATCAACAACAGCAAGATACCACCCGCCGTGCGGAAGGAGTGGATGCTGATGCCGAAGAACTCCAAGATCGCCTCACCCAGCAATAATGCAGCAAGCAAGATGAGCAACACGGAAAGCGATGCGATGCGTCCGACTCGCTCGCGTTTCTGCGCTGTCATCCCTGCTGTGAACGCGATGATGATGGGGATGATGCCCACCGGATCGATGATCGCGAACAGGCTGATGAAGATCTTTGTGTATTCGGTGAAGTCGAGCATGGGTGGCGCTAGGTTTCGGAAGAAGGCGGCGCGAAGTTTAACCGTATAATGCCGCGAATCAAATTTCACCCTACTGTTTCGTGAAAAATATCCTCGATCACGCCTATTTCATCGCCTTTGTAGCTGGAGCACTTGCTGTATTCGGCTTTGCACTATTCGGATTTTTTCCGCTGCCCATTCTGTCACTCGCTGTGTTGTTCTGGCTGTGGAGCAAGGCTGAACGTCCTTCGCAAGCCGCGTGGTTGGGTTTCGCTTTCGGCATGGGTTTGTTCTGCTTCGGCGTCAGTTGGATCTATGTCGCGTTGCATGATTACGGTTACATGCATCCCATCTTGGCGGCGTTGGCGACCGCATTGTTCGCGGCGGTGAATGCATCCATTCCCGCGCTGGCAGGCTATGTGCAAGCCAAGTTCAATCATCCGATGACGTCGCGGTGGCTGTTGGTCATGCCCGCCATCTGGACACTCGCTGAATGGGTGCGCAGTTGGCTGTTCACTGGTTTTCCATGGTTGTCGGTCGGCTACTCCCAAGTGCCTTGCAGTCCTTTGGCTGGATACGCGCCTATCGTAGGCGTGTTCGGGGTGTCACTGCTGGTGGCGGTGAGTGCGGCATTGGTGCTGCTGATCTGGGATGCGCGATGGAGCAAACAGGGCAAGGTGGCGTTGGCGGGTGTCGTTGCATTGTGGATGGCGGGCGCGGCACTCGGTCTGGTCGAGTGGACGCAAGCTCAAGGCGAACCTCTCAAGGTGAGCCTGCTGCAAGGCAACATCGCACAAGACACCAAGTTCGACGAAGACGCGTTGATTGGCACATTGGAGACCTATCGACGCTTGGCGGAGAGCAGCGACGCGCGCCTCATCGTCATGCCCGAGACCGCATTGCCCCTGCTGCGTGAATATGTGCCAGACGGTTATCAAGCGATGTTGAGCGAGCATGTGAGGAAAAACGGCGGTGACATCCTCATCGGCGCATTCGAGCGTGAAGATGGGAGCTACTACAACAGCGTTTACTCATTGGGCGCCTCGGAGAGTCAGCACTACCGCAAAGACCATCTCGTTCCCTTTGGCGAGTTCATTCCCCTGCGCAGCGTGTTCGGTTGGCTCATCAACGAGGTGTTACAAATACCGATGGGCGACCAAGCCAGAGGTGGTGCAAATCAACCACCAATGAATGTCGCGGGGCAAAAGGTCGCGGTGGATATCTGCTACGAAGATGCCTTTGGCGAAGAGGTCATCCACGCCTTGCCCGAAGCCAGTTTGCTGGTGAACGTCACCAACGACGCGTGGTATGGCGATTCCTTCGCCGCCGAACAACATAACCAGTTGTCTCAGATGCGCGCATTGGAAACGGGGCGCATGATGTTGCGTGCCACCAACACGGGCGTCACCTCCGTCATCGGTGTGGATGGCCGTGTGCAAGCCCAATTGCCGCAGCATGAGGAAGGTGTGCTCACCGCGCAGGTGCAGGGCTATGTGGGAAGTACGCCGTATGTGCGCTGGGGCAATGCGGCGATGTTATTGCTGGCGGCGCTGATGCTTGGAGTCGCTTGGAAGTTACGGAACAGATGAGCTGGTATTGCTACCTTTTGCAATGTGCCGACAACACCCTCTACTGCGGCATCAGCAACGACTTGGATAAACGTCTCGCTGCGCACAATGCGGGTGAAGGTGCCAAGTACACACGAGGTCGATCGCCGCTGAAATTGGTGTATCAGGAGCCTTGTGCCGACAAGTCTGCCGCGTTGAAGCGGGAGCGCGAGATCAAGTCTTTTTCGCGTGCCGAGAAGCTACTGTTGTGCGGGGTGACGCAGAAGACTTAAACCCGTAAAATGCGCGCCTTCGCATATTTTGCTGGGCAATATCCATGAGCACCACTGGTTCAAAACCGACCTTCCAGCAGATCATCCTGATCTTGCAGAATTTTTGGGACAAGCAAGGCTGCGCGCTTTTGCAACCCTACGACATCGAAGTGGGTGCGGGCACCTTCCATACGGCGACCTTCTTGCGTGCCATCGGCCCCGAACCATGGCGTGCCGCATATGTGCAACCTTCACGCCGTCCCAAGGACGGGCGTTACGGCGAGAACCCGAATCGCTTGCAGCATTACTACCAATACCAAGTGGTGCTGAAACCTTCCCCTGACAACATCCAAGAGTTGTATCTGGACAGCTTGCGCGCGTTGGGCATCAACACCAGCGAGCACGATATCCGCTTCGTCGAGGACGATTGGGAATCCCCCACTTTGGGCGCTTGGGGGCTGGGTTGGGAGGTGTGGCTGGACGGCATGGAAGTCACGCAGTTCACTTATTTCCAAGAAGTCGGCTCACTCACTTGCAAGCCTGTGTTGGGTGAGATCACTTACGGTCTGGAACGTCTGGCCATGTACCTGCAAGGGGTAGAGAACGTCTACGACCTCGTGTGGGCAAAGAATGGCGACTCTGTGGTGACCTACGGTGACGTGTACCACCAGAACGAGGTGGAGCAATCCAAATACAACTTCGAGCATTCCAACGTCGAGATGTTGTTCCGTCACTTCAATGAATATGAATCTGAAGCCAAACGCCTGATGGACACTGGGCTGCCTTTGCCAGGTTTCGAGATGGTGATGAAGTGCTCGCACACGTTCAACTTGCTGGATGCACGTGGTGCGATCTCGGTGACTGAGCGCGCGGCCTACATCGGTCGAGTGCGCGCCTTGGCACGCCAAGTGGCTCAGGCCTATTACGATTCACGCGAAGCATTGGGTTTCCCCATGGCTAAACAGATGGAGAAGTCCGCATGACTACCGAAACCCTCTTGATCGAATTGCTCACCGAGGAGTTGCCTCCTAAGGTGTTGGAGAAATTGTCGACCACGTTCGCTGACGAAGTGTTCGCCGCATTGCGTGAGCAGGCTTTGGTCGGCGACGCTAGCGTGTGCACACCTTTCTGCACGCCGCGTCGTTTGGCGGTGAGCATCAGCAATGTCGCCGCACTACAGGCTGATCGCATCATCGAGCGTAAAGGCCCGGCTGTTGCGGCAGGCTTGGATGCGGAAGGCAAGCCGACCAAGGCGTTGGAAGGTTTCATGCGTTCGGCCAATGTCACGTTGGCACAGTTGAGTCGTGTCGGTGAAGGCAAGGCGGAATGTTTCGTGGCACGCATCGAGCAAAAGGGTAAGGCGCTGGATGAGTACTTGCAGGACATCATCATCCAAGCGTTGAAGAAACTGCCGGTCCCCAAGGTGATGCGCTGGGGCGATTCCGACCACCAGTTCGTGCGCCCTGTTCACGGTCTCACCATTCTGCACGGTAGTCGTGTGGTGATGGCAGAAGTGTTGGGGCTGCAAAGTGGCAATGTCACCAGTGGTCACCGCTTCATGTGCAGCGAGCCGCGTATCACCATCGAGCATGCCGACGATTACGAAGCCACCTTGGCGCGTGACGGTCGAGTGGTCGCTAGTTTCGCCAATCGTCGCGACAGTATCGTGGCGCGCTTGGATCAACTCGCAGAAGACAATGACGCGATCTGGATCGGTCATGCCAACTTCGATCTGCAAAAGTTGCTGAGCATGTCGAACGAAGAGCGCAGTGTGTTGAGCGGTCTGCTAGATGAAGTGACTGCACTGGTGGAATGGCCTGAGGTCTATGTGGGTGAGTTCGAGGCCGAGTTCCTCGAAGTACCGCAAGAGTGTCTGATCCTCACTATGCAGCAGAACCAAAAATATTTCCCGCTGTTGGATAGCAACGGCAAGTTGCTGAACAAGTTCCTCATCGTCTCCAACATGCAGGTGAGCGATCCGCATCACATCATCGAGGGTAACCAGCGCGTGGTGCGTCCACGCTTGTCCGATGCGCGTTTCTTCTTCAATCAGGACCGCAAGCAGAAGCTGGAATCTCGTGTCGAGAAATTGGGTAACGTGGTTTATCACAACAAGCTGGGCTCGCAGTTGCAACGCGTCGAGCGTATCACCACGCTGGCGGGCATCATCGCGCGTTTGTTGGGTGCGGAGAAAGCCGATGCGGAGTTGGCGGCGCGTTTGAGCAAGGCCGACCTCATCACCGACATGGTGGGTGAGTTCCCCGAACTGCAAGGCATCATCGGGCGTTACTACGCGTTCCATGATGGCGAGAAGTTGGAAGTGGCGAACGCCATCGAAGCGCATTACCACCCTCGCTTCGCCGGCGATACTTTGCCGCAAGGCGGCTTGGCATGTTCCGTCGCGCTGGCGGACAAGTTGGAGACCATCATCGGTATCTACGGCATCGGCCAAGTGCCGACGGGTGACAAAGACCCGTTCGGTCTGCGCCGTCAGGCCTTGGGTATCTTGCGTATCCTCATCGAGACACCGCTCGACCTAAATCTACCTGCGCTTCTCAAAGCGGCAACCGACAATTTCCCTGCGGGCATGTTGAGTGCCAGCGTGGCAGCGGATGTCGAAGGATTCATGTTGGACAGACTGCGTGGCTATCTGCGTGAGCGTGGTTTTGACGGTGCACACATCGAGGCCGTGCTGGCCGTGTTGAATGGCCGCTTGCACGAAGCGATGCCGCGTTTGCAGGGTGTGCGTACCTTCGCGGCATTGGAAGTGGCTAAAGACCTAGCAGCAGCCAATAAACGTGTGCAGAACATCATGCGCAAGAACCAAGAAGAGTTGGGCGATCTGTCGAATACGGCGATCAAGCTCGACTTGCTCAAAGATGATGCGGAGCGCGAGTTGCACCAAGCCATCCAAGACATCACACCGATGGCGCGTAGCTACTTCGAGCGTGGCGACTACGCCAATAACCTGAAGACGCTGGTCACGCTGAAACCCTTCATCGATGATTTCTTCGATAAGGTGATGGTGATGGCGGAAGACAAGGCGCTGCGTTTGAACCGTGCCGTGTTGTTGCAGCAACTGGGTAAGCTGATGAACCAGTCGGCCGATATCTCTAAGTTGGTCGCATGAAGCTCATCATCCTAGATCGCGACGGTGTCATCAACTTCGACTCCGATCAGTTCATCAAGAGCCCAGAAGAATGGAGACCCATTCCAGGTAGTTTGGAGGCCATCGCACGCTTGAATCAGGCGGGATATCGTGTGGCAGTGGCGACCAACCAGTCGGGAATCGGACGTGGTCTGTTCGATATGCCGACCTTGAACGCCATCCACGACAAGATGCATAAGTCGCTGGCGCAAGTCGGCGGACGTGTCGATGCCATCTTCTTCTGTCCGCATACCAATGATGCGAACTGTGAGTGCCGTAAACCGAAGAGCGGCATGATCGAAGAGATCTCGGCGCGGTTCGGCGTGAGCTTGAAGGGCGTGCCTGCCGTGGGTGATTCCTTGCGAGACTTGGAAGCCGCCGGTCGTTTGGGCGCGCAACCTTATTTGGTGCTGACAGGCAAAGGCACTAAGACTCAAGCCAAGGGCGGACTGCCGGAAGGCACGTTGATCCATACCGACCTTGCTTCTGTTGTTTCGAGTTTGCTATGACACTTATCCGCTCCATCATCTTCCTAATCGCCCAATGGACGTTCACGCTCATCTATGCGCTGTTCTCACCAGTCATGTATTTCTTCAATCAGCACATGCGTTTTCGACTGCTGTCAGGGTATGCGCCGGGAACCTTGTGGTTACTAAAAGTCATCTGCGGCATTCGCATGGAAGTGCGCGGTACTGAGAACATCCCTAAACAACCGTGCGTGGTGTTGAGCAAACACCAGTCTGCATGGGAGACAGTCTCGTTGCAGATGGTGTTGCCCCCACACGCATGGGTAGCCAAGCGTTCTTTGTTGTGGGTGCCGTTCTTCGGCTGGTTGTTGGCGCTGTCTAATCCGATTGCGCTCGACCGTAGTAAAGGCAAAGAGTCGATGCGCCAGATATTGGAGAAGGGCAAAAAGAAGCTGGACGATGGATTCAGCGTGGTGATATTTCCTGAAGGGACGCGCATCCCATTTGGGCAGCGCGGAAAATACAAGATCGGCGGCGCGATGTTGGCCGAACATACGGGCGCGATGGTGTTGCCCGTGGCGCATAACGCTGGAAAATATTGGGGCAGGAACTCCGTTCGCAAACATCCTGGCACCATCATCATGTCCATTGGCAAGCCTATCGTCACCACTGGATTAAAAGCGGATGAGATCAATCGTCTGACGGAAGACTGGATCGAAGGCGAGATGGCCAAGCTGGGTTGATGTTCGGTTCCTCACGCAAGTCTGTAGTGCCCATCACGATCGAGCAACGCACACTTCAGTTGCTCGACAAACAAATCTCCTACACTTTGAAACGCAGCAAGCGTCGCACCATCGGCTTGCGCATCGATGATCGCGGCTTGACGGTTAGCGCGCCTTTGCGTGCCTCTGAGAAATGGCTGCATAGCGTGCTGTTAGAGAAAGCCGATTGGGTCGTTGCGAAGTTGGATGGTTGGCAATCCAAAAAAGCGCTCGTGATCGAATGGCGTGATGGGGCAAGCATCCCGTTCAGGGCAGAGACCTTCCAATTACGGCTCACGCCCAAGGTGCGCGGCGCGACACCGAAATTACAGGATGAAGTTCTGCTCGTTCCTCTTGGCGTGGATGCGGAACCTGCGCGTATCGAAAAAGCGGTGACGGCCTGGTATCGCATCGAGGCATTGCGCGTGTTCGAGGAGTGTGTGGCTTATTTCGCACCGATGATGAATGTGTCGCCACGCGAGATCAAGCTGTCATCTGCGCGGACCCAGTGGGGGAGTTGCACGGTACATAAGGTGGTGCGCTTGAACTGGCAGTTAGTGAAGATGCCCTTGCATCTCATCGACTACGTGGTGGTACATGAGCTGGCGCATCTGGTCGAGATGAACCACTCGGCTGCGTTCTGGCGTGTGGTGGAAAGTGTCTGCCCAGACTATAAGCAATGCCGCAAAGAGTTACATAGCTACGGTATCGCAGAGTAAGGGCTCAGCGCGGTATCTGTTTGAGTGTCTGTGCTACTTGATCGAACTCCGAATGTGACAGCAGCACTTGTTGTATCTGTGCGGGGCTTAGCGCACGTTCCGGCAATTCAGTGACTAGACGTTCGATCTCGTTCTTTTTATTCGCATGGAAGCGAAGCAACATGGTGGCGACTTGTTCGCGTGAAGCGAGGTCAAGTTTGAAATCCACATCGATACGACCTGGACGGATGAGCGCAGGGTCGAGGAGCTCTCGATGGTTGGTGGTGAGGAAGATGATGCGTCCTTCCTGCGCCGCCACGCCGTCGAGCGCATTCAACAAGCCGCTGAAGCTCACCGCGATACGGTCATCCTGTTTTTGGCGTGCGGCAAAGAAGGCGTCCACGTCTTCGATCAAGATGAGCGAACGTGCGGGTGTCTTCTGCAACAGCATAGCGATGGTCTGGTCGTTCAGCTTGGGATTGGTGAGCGACAGCCAGCATAGGTTGAGGTGCAACTCGCCTGCGAGCGCGAACGCCATGCTCGTCTTGCCGGTGCCGGGCGGGCCGTAGAGCAGATAGCCTCTGCGCCAAGGGATGCCCATCTGCGCATACCAGCTACGTTTGGAAAAGAAGCTGCGTACGTCATCCAGCAAGCGCTGCCGTATCTCACCATCCAGTACGACGGAATCGATGGCGCGGCGTGGACGTGCATCGGCCTTGCGCCAGTTCTCCGCCCAGCTATCAACCGTGAACATCAAGGTGTGGTCGGCTAGGCGTGCATAGGTGCGCTTCAATACATCGTCCAGAAGTGTTTCCAGATAGCGACGCGAGCCGAAAAGCACATGGATTCGTAACGTATCCACCACCTGCAGGTTCACGCTCACTTCGCGTTCTATCCACATCAGGTGTCCTTGGAACCAGAAGATGTGAAAGCCGGGTGCGGGGCTGTAAAGCAACTGCGGCATGCCATTGGAGCTGCTCTCCTCATCAGGGTCGGCATTCTCTTGGATGACGGTGAAGAAGCGGCTGCTACGTCCGAACGGCAGGTCGTTGAGCCAGGTAATGAGGGCGCCGAACAGGTCGTTGCGATTGTCGATGACGGCGGTGACGATGAACACGCGGTTGAAGTACGACCACAACATGCCGGGTACTTTGCGCAACCAGGCTGCGAGCAACCCCATCAATCCCAAAACGAAGCCGCCAACGAAGAGTTGGTTCTGGAATTGCGCTTGGATGAGAGACCAGACTGAATCGAGCATGGCTTATTTCCGTGGTGTCAAAAGTAGATGTCCGCACCTTGCTCGGCGAACAGTTCAGTGAGTTTTGAGAATAGCTCAGAGCCATCGCGTTGGCTGAGCCAACGCTCACCTTGTAACGCATAGTGGAAGCCGCCCGTTTTTGCAGCGAGCCATATCTCTTGATTGGGTACGTGGCGGTTCACGATGATCTTGTTGCCGTTCTCGAACTCGATCTCCAGTACCACGCCGTTGCTGTCGTAGTCGATGTCTTGGTCACTATTGTCGTTCGCCTGTTCGATGCGTCGAAATGCTGCATCCGCCGCAACGTTGAATTCATGTTCTGTCATGGTATGTCCTTGTGTCATTTGCGACCGATCAGCATCATGCTGTCGCTCTGGCTCACTTGAAAATTACGCAATACGTTCGCGCCGAGCAGGTTGATCTCCATATTCGGCATCACGGCGACGGTGATGTTCTGCAACACGAAGTTGCCTAGCGTCATGTTGGGGACGAGGGCGATGCAACCTGTCGCTGTTCCGTTCGCGGTTTGGAACTGTACCTCTTTGCAGTTGTGGATGCCTGCTTGTCGAGCGATGTCGCTGGAGATAGAAGTGACCGAGGCGCCTGTGTCGACCATGAACGTGACCGGTGTGGTCGCGATCGAACCGGGGACATAGAAATGCCCATTGCCTTGTCGCTGTACCACCATGCTGCCGTCGCCCGAGAAGGTGGGGGCTGGAGGCGGTGTTTCGGTGGTGATCGTTTTGACGAATAGCTGAAAATCATCCATGTCCGCCCCAGACGATTGCATGGCGAGTTGCATCGGTTTATCCATCTGCACAGTCAGTGATTTATCGAACTTCATCAGGTGACCGTCAGAGAATCCTCCACGCGGGTCACACCAACTATTGCCCGCGCTGAACAGCATGTCGTATTGCCCCGCAGGGAGATGGAGTGAGGTCGTCTGTCTGGCATGAACCAAGATGGATAGGGATGGGATGACTGTGCTTGGCTCCGCGAGGATCAGTAGTAGCGGGTAAGCGTGATCGTTCTTCAGCGTGATCTCGGCATCGTTCGGTCCATCGGCGCGAATATTATTCAAGAAGATGTTGATGCTACCGTTTGCAGGCAAGGACGCTTCACACTTTCGAGTGCCGCTAGTCGCTTCGGCGGTCATGTATTGGACGTTTGTCTCGCCCTTGGCGTTATTTTCGGCTGGCGGCTGGCCGAGGCGTTGCGCGAGCCAAAAGCCAGCCAGCACGGCGAGCGTCAGAATGAGCAGATTACGCAAGCCGTGACTTTGAGGCGGTTCGTCTGTGTTCAGCGCGGTTTCTGCGCGTTGTTTGGGGGCGCTGTTCGGTGCTCTGGCGTTAATTGCTGAGCTGGTGATGGTGTGTTCAATGAGCGTCGCAACGCTTTGTGTGAGTTCACCTTGGTCGTGCGCACGCCACACGCCATTCTTGAGATCGAACTCTGTGCCGCCAGCGCGCGAAGCGAGCCAAGCCTTGTTCGAGTGAGGATCGATGTTGATGACGATGCGTTGCCCATCGGCGAATTCCAAGCGCAAGGCATTGCCGTTTCTGTCCACATGAATGTCCGCCCCGCGTGCGCGCACCATCGCTTCGATGTGCTCGAATAAGGTGCTAGCAAGGCTGGAGTGAGTGCTTTCCGTCATATAATCCGCAACGCTGAAACTTCAAGAAAGAGTGTGAGACATGCGTACCGTCTGCATTATGTTGCTGTTGCTCGTCGCCTTGCAAGGATGCGGGCGAAAAGGGCCGTTGTTCTTGCCATCCCCTGCTGCCCATAACGATCCATCAGTCCAATCAGTCCAATCAGTCCAATCAGAACGAGCTTAGTAAACCTATGACCCCCTACTTCAAATATCAACAAGAGCAATTGTGCGCGGAAGATGTTTCTTTGAAGGACATCGCCGAGCGTTTCGGCACTCCCTGTTACGTCTATTCACACGCCGCATTGACCGACGGCTATCGTCAATTCGCCGAGGCGTTCAAGAGTCGTGAGCACCTTATCTGCTACGCAGTGAAAGCCAACTCCAGTTTGGCTATCCTGAATCTGTTCGCGAAATTGGGTGCCGGTTTCGATATCGTTTCTGGCGGAGAGCTGCAACGCGTGTTGGCGGCAGGTGGTTCGGCCAACAAGGTGGTGTTCTCGGGCGTAGGCAAATCCAAGGTGGAGATGAGGGTGGCATTGGAAGCGGGGATACTTTGCTTCAACGTCGAATCGGCGCCAGAGCTCGACAGGCTGAATGCCGTGGCGGGAGCGATGGGCAAGATCGCGCCGATCAGTTTGCGCGTGAATCCCGATGTGGATGCCAAGACCCATCCCTACATCTCCACTGGCCTCAAGCAAAACAAATTCGGCGTGGCCTACACCGAGGCTTTGGCTATCTATCGCAAAGCGGCAGGCATGGCGCACATCAAGATCACAGGGATGGATTGCCATATCGGTTCGCAACTGACTGAGACCAGCCCGTTCATCGCGGCGGCGGAGAAGGTGTTGGCCTTGGTCGATCAGTTGGCGGCGGAAGGTATCGTTTTGGAGCATCTCGATCTGGGCGGTGGTTTGGGGATCCGTTATGACGATGAGACTCCACCCAATATCGCCGAGTACGCAAAGGCATTGCTGGCCGCACTGCATGGCCGTTCTGAGAAGCTGATCGTCGAGCCGGGGAGGGTGCTGGTTGGCAATGCGGGCGTGTTGCTGACGCGCATCGAATATCTCAAACACGGTGAAGAGAAGAATTTCGCCATCGTCGATGCGGCGATGAACGATCTGATGCGCCCAGCACTTTATGATGCTTATCACGCCATCCTCCCCGTGCAAAAAAAGTCAGTGACCAGTCGTCTCTATGACGTGGTCGGACCGATCTGCGAGACGGGAGATTTTATTGGTCGTGGCCGTGAGATGCCCGTAGAACAAGGCGATGTGCTGGCCGTGATGTCGGCGGGTGCGTATGGAATGAGCATGAGTTCTAACTACAACACACGTCCTCGGGCGGTCGAGGTGATGGTCGATCACGCACGGATCCACGTCATTCGCGAGCGGGAAGAAGTGGCACAATTGTTCGCTGCTGAAAAAATCCTTCCATGATTTTTTCGCATCAAGATGCACAAATCTGTTGCGTAAAAAAAATATTCGCGCATAGAATGCAAGCACCGTGCGTGTTGGGAGATTTCAAGTAGTCGAAAGACGCATCGGGAGTGCGGTGGTTGCACGAAGAAAAGAAGTACCTGGTTAGTCCATCAAACTTTAATAAGGAATGAAAATGGCAACTGCAGATACCAAAGCAAAAAGCACCACTACCAAGAAAGCAGCAGCTAAGAAGCCAGCCGCTAAAAAAGTAGCTGCTAAGAAACCAGCAGTGAAAAAAGCAGCAGCTAAGAAGCCAGCCGCCAAAAAAGTAGCTGCTAAGAAACCAGCAGTGAAAAAAGCAGCAGCTAAGAAGCCAGCCGCTAAAAAAGTAGCTGCTAAGAAACCAGCAGTGAAAAAAGCAGCAGCT
>JBAYIG010000012.1:0-50164 GCA_041665725.1 Sideroxydans sp.
GACAACGTGTCGATCACAGTTGCGCTGATCAACCCGATCGCGATGGAAGAAGGTCTGCGTTTCGCTATCCGTGAAGGCGGTCGTACCGTCGGTGCGGGTGTGGTTGCTAAGATCATCGAGTAAAGATACAATGCGCGCCCTCGCGAGGCTGCGGCCTCGCGTTTTCGTTCTTTAAACCAGCGGTTTTACCGCGTAGAAGCAAGAGAAGATTATGCAAAGTCAAAAAATTCGCATTCGCCTCAAGGCGTTCGACTATCGTTTGATCGACCAATCCGCGTTGCAGATCGTGGATACGGCAAAGCGCACAGGCGCTGTGGTCAAAGGCCCAGTTCCATTGCCAACCAAGATTGAGCGTTTCGACGTGTTGCGTTCACCACACGTGAACAAGACTTCGCGTGATCAGTTCGAGATTCGCACACACTTGCGTTTGATGGACATCATCGATCCAACTGACAAGACAGTTGATGCATTGATGAAGTTGGATCTGCCGGCAGGTGTGGATGTAGAGATCAAGTTGCAGTAATTGCTTTAAGCGGTACAAGTGTTTCGTAGTTCGTAGTATTTGCAGTGTGGATCGGCCAACCAATTGAAGTTGGCCCCTTAATAAAGGAAATTAAAATGAGTTTAGGACTTGTCGGTCGCAAGATTGGCATGACCCGTATCTTTACTGACGACGGTACATCGTTGCCAGTGACGGTATTGGACGTGTCCAACAATCGTGTCACCCAAATCAAAACTGCTTCCACTGATGGTTACAGTGCAGTGCAGGTCGCGTATGGTACGCGCCGTGCAAGCCGTGTGACTCAGGCAGCTGCTGGGCATTTCGCCAAAGCAGGTGTCGAGGCTGGCAGCATCTTGAAAGAATTCACCGCTACGCCAGAGCAGCTCGCTGCTTTGACTTTGGGTGGTAATGTCGGCGTGGACTTGTTCCAAGTCGGTCAAAAAGTCGACGTGACTGGCGTAACGATCGGTAAAGGCTATGCCGGTACCATCAAGCGTCACCACTTCAAATCTGGCCGTGCAACCCACGGTAACTCCAAGTCGCATAACGTTCCAGGCTCCATCGGTATGGCGCAAGATCCAGGTCGCGTGTTCCCTGGTAAGCGCATGACCGGTCACTTGGGTGACGTACAGCGCACTGTGCAGAATCTCCAAATCGTTCGTATCGATGCTGAGCGCCAATTGATCTTGGTGCGTGGTGCCGTTCCTGGTGCGCCTGGTGGCGACGTGGTCGTGCGTCCGGCAGTGAAAGCGGGGGCATAATGGAACTGAAAGTCATCAACGAAAACGGCAAGGCCGGTGCGAGCATGAACGCATCCGACGACTTGTTCGGTCGCGAGTACAACGAAGCACTGGTGCATCAGCTGGTAACGGCTTATCAAGCCAATGCGCGTTCTGCTAACAGCAAGCAAAAGGGTCGCAGCGAGATCGCTAAATCTACCCGCAAGCCATTCGCACAAAAGGGTACAGGTCGTGCTCGTGCAGGTATGGCGTCCAGCCCATTGTGGCGCGGCGGCGGTAAGATCTTCCCGAACAGCCCAGATCAAAACTACACACAAAAGATCAACCGCAAGATGTATCGCGCTGGTCTGGCTTCCATCTTCTCCAAGCTGGTGAGCGAAGGTCGTTTGAGCGTGATCGACACATTGTCGGTCTCGGCACCTAAGACCAAGTTGTTGTCTGACAAGATCAAAGGCATGGGTCTGCAAGACGCACGCCTGTTGATCATCACTGACAACATCGATGAGAACCTGTATCTGTCTTCGCGCAATCTGCCAAACGTATTGGTGGTTGAAGCTCATCAAGCTGACCCAGTCAGTCTGGTGCGTTTCTCCAACGTTCTGGTGACACGCGGTGCGATCGCAAAAATCGAGGAGTTGCTGGCATGAGCACACCTAAATTCAATGAAGAGCGTTTGCTGAACATCTTGCTGGCTCCACAGATCTCCGAAAAAGCAACTTACGTTGCGGAGAAGAACGAGCAGGTGATCTTCCGTGTCGTGAATGACGCGACCAAGCCAGAAGTCAAGGCGGCTGTCGAGAAGTTGTTCAATGTCACTGTTGATAGCGTGCAGATCAGCAACGTCAAAGGCAAGCAAAAACGTTTCGGTCGCTCTATCGGTCGTCGTCAAGACTGGAAGAAGGCCTACGTATGTCTGGCAGCGGGTCAAGAGATCAACTTTGCCGCAAGCGAGCAGGGGTAAAACATGGCACTGATTAAACTAAAACCAACTTCTCCCGGTACACGTGCCGTTGTGCGCGTGGTCACCAAAGAGCTGCATAAGGGTAAACCTGAAGCATCTTTGCTGGAAAAGAAGACACGTACCGCTGGCCGTAACAACAACGGTCATATCACTACCCGTCATATGGGTGGTGGACACAAGAAGCATTACCGTCTCGTTGATTTCAAGCGTGACAAAGATGGCATTCCAGCAACAGTTGAGCGCTTGGAGTATGACCCTAACCGTACGGCACACTTGGCTTTGTTGGTGTACGCGGACGGTGAGCGTCGTTACATCATCGCTCCTAAGGGTATCTCTGCGGGTGCGCAATTGATCAGCGGTTCTGAAGCGCCGATCAAGGCTGGCAATACTTTGCCTCTGCGTAACATCCCAGTCGGTTCCACCATCCATGCGATCGAGATGTTGCCTGGCAAAGGCGCTCAGTTGGCGCGTTCCGCAGGTGCCTCCGTGCAACTGTTGGCGCGTGAAGGCAGCTACGCTCAATTGCGTCTGCGTTCCGGTGAGATCCGTAAGGTGCATATCGATTGCCGCGCAACCTTGGGCGAAGTCGGTAATGGCGAACACTCTCTGCGTTCCATCGGTAAAGCCGGTGCGAATCGTTGGCGCGGTATCCGCCCAACCGTGCGCGGTGTGGTGATGAACCCAGTCGACCACCCACACGGTGGTGGTGAAGGTAAGACCGCAGCAGGTCGTCACCCAGTCAGTCCATGGGGTGTGCCAGCTAAGGGCTTCCGCACACGTCGCAACAAGCGTACGACCGGCATGATCGTTCGCCGTCGTTTTCAGGCTTAAGGGGTAATTAGATATGGCACGTTCAATCAAAAAAGGCCCGTTCGTCGACCTGCATCTGCTGAAGAAAGTAGAGACAGTTCGCGCAACCAACGACAAGCGTCCAGTTAAGACTTGGTCGCGTCGCTCTACCGTGTTGCCTGACTTCGTCGGCTTGACCATCGCTGTGCATAACGGCAAACAACATGTACCGGTCTACGTTTCCGAGAACATGGTTGGCCACAAGCTTGGTGAATTTTCTTTGACTCGCACCTTCAAAGGTCACGCTGCTGATAAAAAAGCAGTCGCCAAGAAATAAGGAGACATGATGAGTACAAAAGCAGTCATTCGTGGTGTTCGCATCTCAGCACAGAAGACACGCCTGGTCGCTGACCAGATCCGTGGCCTTCCAGTTGCGCAAGCGCTGAACATCCTCGCCTTCAGCCCAAAGAAAGCCGGTGGCATCCTCAAGAAGGCTTTGGATTCCGCGATCGCTAACGCCGAGCATAACGACGGTGCTGATATCGATGAGTTGAAAGTCTCCACCATTTACGTGGACAAGGGCACTTCTCTGAAACGCATGATCCCACGCGCTAAAGGCCGTGGTACAGGCATCGAGAAGCAGTCTTGCCACATCACGATCATCGTCGGGAGCTAAGCCATGGGTCAGAAAATTCATCCAATCGGATTTCGCCTGAGCGTCCAAAAGAACTGGACATCCAAGTGGTATTCAAACAGCAAGAACTTCTCTGAGCTGTTGCTCAAAGACATCGAGATCCGTGACTACCTGAAGAAGAAGTTGGTAGGCGCTGGTGTCTCCAAGATCGTCATCGAGCGTCCAGCCAAGAACGCCAAGATCACTATCTACACAGCACGTCCTGGTGTGGTGATCGGCAAGAAAGGTGAAGACATCGAGCATCTGCGTAACGAGTTGAAGAAGCGCATGGGGCTACCTGACGTTGGTCTGAACATCGAAGAAGTGCGCAAGCCTGAGATCGATGCTCAACTGATCTCCGAGTCCATCACTCAGCAGTTGGAAAAACGCATCATGTTCCGTCGTGCGATGAAGCGCGCTATGCAAAATGCAATGCGTCTGGGTGCTCAAGGCATCAAAATCATGAGCGGTGGTCGTCTGAACGGTATCGAGATCGCACGTACCGAGTGGTATCGCGAAGGCCGTGTGCCATTGCATACCCTGCGTGCTGACATCGACTACGGCTTCTCCGAAGCGAAGACGACCTACGGCATCATCGGTGTCAAGGTGTGGGTCTACAAGGGCGATGCAAATTCACAGCAAGAAGTCGCTGCACCAGTTGCGGCTGAGCCAGAAAAGAAAGTAAGAAAGTCGGGAGCTAAACATGCTACAGCCAGCTAGAAGAAAGTACCGCAAAGAGCAAAAAGGCCGTAACACCGGCGTTGCGACTCGCGGCAATAAAGTGAGCTTCGGTGAGTTCGGTCTGAAAGCCGTTGCGCGCGGTCGTTTGACTGCTCGTCAGATCGAAGCAGCACGTCGTGCGATGACTCGTCACATCAAACGTGGTGGTCGTATCTGGATTCGTATTTTCCCAGATAAGCCGATCTCGCAGAAACCTGCCGAAGTCCGTATGGGTAACGGTAAGGGGAATCCAGAGTACTACGTCGCCGAGATTCGTCCAGGCAAGATGTTGTACGAGATGGACGGTGTGGATGAGAAGTTGGCGCGCGAAGCGTTCTTGTTGGCCTCTGCAAAATTGCCGATCGCCACGACATTTGTAGTTAGACAGGTAGGGGCGTGATCATGAAGGCGAGTGAACTGAAGAACAAATCGGTAGCCGATCTGCAAGCAGAACTGTTGTCCTTGAATAAGGCGCAGTTCGGTATGCGTATGCAATTAGCGACGCAACAACTGAGCAATACAAGTCAGTTGAGCAAAGTCCGTCGTGACATCGCGCGTGTAAAAACAGTATTGACTGAAAAAGGTGTGCAGCAATGAGCGAAACCACTCTGAAACGTGCGCTGACAGGAACAGTAGTCAGCAACAAGATGGACAAGACCGTCACTGTGTTGGTTGAGCGCAAGGTCAAGCACCCAGTCTTGGGTAAGATCGTCCGTGTTTCTAAGAAATACCACGCACATGCCGAGAACAATGAGTTCGGGCAAGGCGATGTGGTCACTATCGAAGAGACACGTCCGCTGTCTAAGACCAAGTCTTGGCGCGTGACAAAGCTGATTGAGAAAGCTCAAGAAGCATAATTTTTCATTTAGTGCTTGCGCATGTGGGCAAGTTTGAATAGAATGCGCGGCTTCGTTTCACCGTCGCTTGCGGCGGCCTAACCCGAACGGGTTCCAAAACTAGCCGCCGCAGGCGGACAAAGTTGGAGATTGATAAATGATACAAATGCAGTCTGTTTTGAATGTGGCTGACAACACTGGCGCACGCTCTGTTATGTGCATCAAGGTGTTGGGCGGTTCCAAGCGTCGTTACGCTAGCGTAGGCGATGTGATCAAGGTCAGCATCCGTGATGCGGCACCTCGTTCACGCGTCAAAAAAGGCGAAGTGTACAGCGCTGTGGTGGTGCGTACTGCTAAGGGCGTTCGTCGCTCTGATGGTTCTCTGATCAAGTTCGACGGCAACGCGGCAGTGTTGCTGAACAACAAATTGGAGCCAATCGGAACGCGTATTTTCGGACCAGTCACTCGTGAATTGCGCACTGAGCGCTTCATGAAGATCGTGTCCCTGGCGCCGGAAGTGCTGTAAGCGATAGTCGAGGATAAATCATGCGCAAGATCAAAAAGAATGACGATGTGATCGTCTTGGCCGGTAAAGACAAAGGTAATCGTGGCAGCGTGTTGAGCGTCGCAGATGAGTTTGTGCTGGTGAGTGGCATCAACAAAGTCAAGAAACACCAGAAGCCGAATCCGGTGAAGGGTACGACTGGCGGCATCGTGGAAATCGAGAAGCCAATTCATATTTCCAATATCGCCATCTATAACGCGTCCACCAAGAAGGCGGATCGTGTTGGCGTGAAGTCGCTGGAGGACGGTCGCAAAGTGCGCGTGTTCAAGTCCAGTGGCGAAGTGATTGCGTAAGGGGTAATAAATGGCTCGTTTAAACGACTACTACACGAAGACCGTTGCGCCGCAACTGATGAAACAGTTCGGCTACAAGTCTGTGATGGAAGTGCCGCGCATCGACAAAATCACTCTGAACATGGGTGTGGGCGAAGCGGTTGCGGACAAAAAAGTGATGGATCATGCGGTTTCCGACATGCAGAAGATCGCAGGTCAAAAGCCAGTTGTGACCAAATCTAAGAAATCTATCGCTGGTTTCAAGATTCGCGAGAACTATCCGGTTGGTTGCAAGGTGACTTTGCGCCGTGATCGTATGTTCGAATTCTTGGATCGCTTGGTGACTGTCGCTATTCCACGTATTCGTGACTTCCGTGGTATCTCCGGTAAGTCTTTTGATGGTCGTGGTAACTACAACATGGGCATCAAAGAGCAGATCATTTTTCCAGAGATCGAGTACGACAAGATCGATGCGTTGCGTGGTATGAATATCACCATCACAACCACTGCGAAGACTGACGAAGAAGCCAAGGCGTTGTTGTTGGCATTCAAATTCCCATTGAAAGGCTGAGGGCAAAATGGCAAAGATAGCTGTATCTAACCGCGATCTAAAGCGCCGTGAAGTAGTGAAGAAATTCGCTGCTAAGCGTGCTGCGTTGAATGCGATTGCGACAAACATGTCGTTGAGCGATGAAGAGCGTTTTGCGGCTCGTCAAAAATTGCAAGCGTTGCCGCGTGATTCTAGCCCAGTGCGTCTGCGTAATCGCTGCGCGCTGACAGGACGTCCGCGTGGTGTGTTTAGCAAGTTCGGTTTGGGGCGCACCAAGTTGCGTGAATACGCGATGTGCGGTGAAATTCCCGGTGTAGTTAAGGCCAGCTGGTAAGGGTGAATCTATGAGTATGAGTGATCCGATCTCCGACATGTTGACGCGCATTCGTAATGCGCAAATGGCGGAAAAAATAACGGTTTCAATGCCTTCTTCGAAGATCAAGACGGCGATTGCTAAAGTGTTGCAAGACGAAGGCTATGTAGACGGCTTCAAGGTCACTGACCATGATGGCAAGCCTACGTTGGAAATTGGCTTGAAGTACTACGCTGATCGTCCTGTGATCGAAAAGATCCAGCGTGTGAGCCGTCCAGGTCTGCGTGTCTACAAGGGCAGCGAAGATATTCCGCGTGTGATGAACGGTCTAGGTATCGCGATCGTTTCCACCTCCAAAGGTCTGATGACGGATCGCAGTGCTCGCGCCAATGGTATCGGCGGCGAAGTTCTCTGCATCGTCGCTTAAGGAGGAATCATGTCTAGAGTCGCTAAAAATCCTATCGTAGTGCCGTCTGGTGTCGAAGTGACGGTTGCTGCTGACAAGATCTCCGTTAAAGGCCCATTGGGTACTTTGACTCAAGTGTTGAAGGGTGATGTCAAAGTTGAGCGTGATGGCGATAAGCTGTTGTGCAAGGCTACTGATGACTCCGCTCAAGCTGATGCGCAATCCGGAACCATCCGCGCACTGGTGGCCAATATGGTCACGGGTGTGAGCAAAGGTTTCGAGCGCAAGCTGACTTTGGTTGGCGTGGGTTACCGTGCCGCTGCTGCCGGTGATGCGGTCAATCTGACGCTGGGTTACTCGCATCCTGTGGTTCATAAGATGCCAAAGGGTGTGAAGGTCGCTACACCGACCCAAACAGAAATCGTATTGACTGGTGCCGATAGGCAGCAAGTCGGTCAAGTTGCTGCTGAGATTCGTGCATATCGTCAACCAGAGCCTTACAAGGGCAAAGGTGTGCGTTATTCCGACGAAGTAGTGATCCTCAAAGAAACCAAGAAGAAATAATCGAGGTTGATATGTTGAATAAGAATGAAGCGCGTCTGCGCAGATCACGTAAGACCCGAGCAAGAATCGCTGAACAAAAGGCGATTCGCCTAGCGATCCATCGCACCAACCTGCATATCTATGCACAGGTGATCTCGGCTGACGGTGGCAAGATTTTGGCAAGCGCCTCCACACTTGAGGCTGAAGTTCGCAAGACCATCGGTAACGGTGGTAATGCAGCGGCAGCGGCGGCAGTGGGTAAGCGTATCGCTGAAAAAGCAAAGCTCGCCGGCGTGACGGCAGTGGCATTCGACCGTTCAGGTCACAAGTACCATGGTCGCATCAAGGCGCTGGCTGATGCTGCGCGCGAAAATGGCTTGCAGTTCTAATCTGGGGTGAATCATGGCACAAGCTAAACAAGGTAAGAATCAGCAAGTAGAAGACAAGGGCGACGGTCTCATCGAGAAGATGATCCACGTCAACCGCGTCACCAAGGTGGTGAAGGGCGGACGTATCATGGGTTTCGCCGCACTGACCGTAGTAGGTGATGGCGATGGTCGCATTGGTATGGGCAAGGGCAAGTCTAAGGAAGTGCCAGTTGCCGTACAAAAATCGATGGAAGAATGCCGCCGCAAGTTGGTCAAGGTCAACCTGAAGGACGGAACATTGCATCATGCGGTGATCGGTCGTCATGGTGCAGCTAAAGTTGTGATGCTGCCAGCTTCCGAAGGTACCGGCATTATTGCGGGTGGCGCGATGCGTGCTGTGTTCGAAGCGGTTGGTGTGCGTAACGTGTTGGCTAAATGTATCGGTTCCAGCAATCCTTACAACGTCGTTCGTGCAACATTGAATGGCTTGCAGTCATTGAATTCTCCTGCCGAGATCGCTGCAAAGCGCGGCAAGAGCGTAGAAGAGATCACGGGGTAAATCATGGCACTCGCAAAAACATTGAAAGTGACGTTGGTGAAAAGCACCAACGGAACCAAGCAGACACACCGTGCCACCGTGCGTGGTCTAGGCCTGCGTCGCATCAACCACACAGTGATGTTGGAAGACACACCAGCGGTACGCGGCATGATTAACAAAGTGTATTACCTGGTCAAGTGCGAGGCATAAATGCAACTCAATCAAATTAAACCTGGCGAAGGTGCCAAGCATTCCAAGCGTCGCGTCGGTCGCGGCATTGGTTCTGGTCTGGGCAAGACTGCGGGTCGCGGTCACAAAGGTCAAAAGTCTCGTTCCGGCGGTTTCCATAAAGTCGGTTTCGAAGGCGGTCAAATGCCTTTGCAACGTCGTCTGCCTAAGCGCGGCTTCGTATCATTGACACGTAACGATACAGCGCAAGTGCGCTTGTCCGATTTGCAGGCTCTGCCAGTCGACACTATCGATCTGTTGGCATTGAAGCAAGCTGGCGTGGTTCACGCGAATGCGTTGAGCGCCAAGGTCGTGCTGGCTGGTGAGATAACACGTGCGGTCAAGCTACAAGGTCTGCTGTTGACCAAAGGTGCACGCGCCGCAGTGGAAGCTGCTGGCGGAAGCATCGCTGAATAAGGTCGTCTGTGAGCACAGCAGTCGCAAAAGGTAAGTACGGTGATCTGGGGCAGCGTCTCTGGTTCCTGTTGCTGGCGTTGATCGTATATCGCATCGGTGCGCACATCCCTGTTCCCGGAATCGACCCGACCGTATTGGCGGATCTGTTCAAGACGCAGAAGGATGGCATCTTGGGCATGTTCAACATGTTCTCGGGTGGCGCGTTGGAGCGTTTCACGATCCTAGCGCTGGGGATCATGCCGTATATCTCGGCTTCGATCATCATGCAGCTGGCTTCGATCGCAGTGCCGCATCTTGAGCAGTTGAAGAAAGAGGGCGATGCAGGTCGTCGCAAGATCACGCAGTACACACGTTACGGCACTTTGGTTCTGGCTTTGTTCCAAGCGTTCGGTATCTCTGTGATGTTGCAATCACAAGCTGGTTTGGTGTTGAACCCAGGCCCGATGTTCCAACTCACCACGGTCGTGACTTTGGTGACGGGTACGATGTTCTTGATGTGGCTGGGTGAGCAGATCACTGAGCGCGGTTTGGGTAACGGTATCTCGCTGATCATCTTCGCAGGTATCGCGGCTGGCTTGCCAAGCGCGATTGGAAATACTTTAGAGATGGCGCGTACTGGAGCTTTCTCGATTCCGTTGGTGTTGGCGCTGTTCTTTGGCGCGATCTTGGTGACGGCATTGGTGGTTTTTGTCGAGCGCGGACAGCGCAAGATCTTGGTGAATTACGCCAAGCGACAAGTAGGTAACAAGGTATATGGTGGGCAAAGCTCTCATCTACCTTTGAAATTGAATATGGCAGGGGTCATCCCACCGATCTTCGCATCTAGCATCATCCTGTTCCCAGCGACGCTGGCAGGTATGTTCGGTACAGGTGAGGGAATGTCGTGGTTGAAGGACATCAGTAGCATGTTGTCACCTGGACAACCGATCTACGTGTTGTTCTATGCTACAGCAATCATATTCTTCTGCTTCTTCTACACGGCGCTGGTGTTCAGCCCGAAAGAGACAGCAGACAACCTGAAGAAGAGCGGCGCGTTCTTGCCAGGGATTCGTCCCGGTGATCAGACCGCGAAGTATGTAGAGAAGATCATGTTGCGCTTGACTTTGATTGGCGCGATCTACATCACGCTAGTGTGTTTGCTGCCAGAGTTCTTGGTGGTGAAATGGAACGTACCGTTTTATTTTGGTGGCACATCACTGTTGATTCTGGTGGTGGTAACAATGGATTTCATGGCGCAGGTGCAGTCCTACTTAATGACTCATCAGTATGAAAATCTGTTGAAGAAAGCTAATTTTAAGGGTGGCTTGGCACGGTAATGGCAAAAGAGGACGTCATTGAGATGCAGGGGGTTGTTGAAGAGACTCTGCCAAACGCGACCTTTCGCGTAAAACTCGAGAACGGATTTGAAGTGCTGGGTCATATCTCCGGCAAGATGAGGATGCACTACATACGCATCCTTGCAGGAGACAAAGTAACGGTAGAGGTGTCGCCTTATGATTTGAGCAAAGCTCGTATCGTATTCCGCGCCAAGTGATGAGATTAAGTTGAAAGAAGCAAGGAGAAGCAAATGAAAGTCCAAGCATCCGTAAAGAAAGTGTGCCGCAACTGCAAGATCGTGCGTCGCAACCGTGTAGTCCGCGTGATCTGCAGTAGTGATCCACGCCATAAACAGCGCCAAGGTTGATTGAGATAAATCGACTCTGGATGATAGAATTCGCAACTTTTTGAACGATAGGGTAGCTGCATGGCTCGTATTGCCGGTGTAAACATTCCAAACCATCAACACGCTGTGATCGCGTTGACTGCCATTTATGGCATCGGCCGCACACGCTCACAGGAGATCTGTGCAGCTGCTGGCGTGAAGACGACCACCAAGGTCAAAGATATCAACGACACAGACATGGAAAAGCTGCGCGACGAAGTCGCGAAGTTCACAGTCGAGGGTGACCTCCGTCGTGAGATCTCCATGAACATCAAACGTCTGATGGACTTGGGTTGCTACCGTGGTCTGCGTCATCGTCGCGGCTTGCCGTGCCGTGGCCAGCGCACACGTACCAACGCACGTACTCGTAAAGGCCCGCGTAAGTCTATCGCTGGCGCGAAGAAGTAATCTAGTAGAGGACAGTAACTATGGCAAAGCCCAGCACGAAAGTGCGTAAAAAAGTCAAGAAGAGCGTCGCAGAAGGTATCGCGCACGTTCATGCTTCCTTCAACAACACCATCGTGACCATCACCGATCGTCAAGGTAACACCTTGGCTTGGTCGACCAGTGGCGCGCAGGGTTTCAAGGGTTCTCGTAAGAGTACGCCGTTCGCAGCTCAGATCGCCGCCGAAGTGGTTGGCAAATCTGCTGTCGAATGTGGCGTGAAGAACTTGGAAGTTCGCATCAAGGGCCCAGGCCCAGGTCGCGAATCCGCAGTGCGCGCACTGAATGCCGCAGGTTTCAAAATCACCAGCATTTCGGACATCACGCCGGTACCGCACAACGGTTGCCGTCCTCCGAAAAAGCGTCGTATTTAAGGAGTAGATCTTGGCTAGAAATCTTGATGCAAAGTGCCGTAAGTGCCGCCGTGAAGGCGAGAAGCTGTTCCTCAAAGCTGAGAAATGCTTCACTGAAAAATGTGCTGTAGAGCGTCGTGCTTACGCTCCAGGCCAACACGGTCAGAAGAAGAACTCCCGTCAGTCCGAGTACGGCGGTCAGTTGCGTGAAAAACAAAAGCTGCGTCGTATCTACGGCGTATTGGAAGGCCAGTTCCGTCTGACCTACAAGCGCGCTGAAAAGGCACGTGGCATCACAGGCGAAAGCTTGTTGCAGATCTTGGAATCTCGTTTGGACAACGTCGCCTATCGTATGGGCTTCGGTGGTTCTCGCGCAGAAGCTCGTCAAACCGTGCGCCACAACGGCGTGCTGGTCAACGGCAAGCGTGTGAACATCCCGTCCTACACAGTCAAGCCAGGTGATGTGGTCGAAGTGGCTGAAGCCTCTAAAGGTCAATTGCGCTTGAAGTCTTCTTTGGCAGCTGCTGAGCAACGCGGTTTCCCAGAGTGGATCGACGTGGATACCAAAGGCTTCAAAGGAACATTCAAGGCTGTGCCTCAACGTTCTGAATTGCCTGCAACGATCAACGAGCATCTCGTGGTCGAGTTGTATTCCAAGTAATCCACGCGGAGTCGAATATGCCTAACAATAATCTGTTGAAGCCTCGCATCATTGACGTTCAACGCATCTCGGCGACACAAGCCAAGGTGGTGATGGAGCCGTTCGAGCGTGGCTACGGCCATACGCTGGGCAATGCCCTGCGTCGCATCTTGCTGTCTTCGATGCCCGGTTACGCTGTGACCGAAGTCAAGATTGCAGGCGTGTTGCACGAATACTCATCTATCGACGGCGTACAAGAAGACGTAGTCGAGATTCTGTTGAACCTCAAGGGTCTGGTCCTGAAGTTGCACGGTCAGCATGAAGCGACCCTGCACCTGAAGAAATCCGGCGCTGGTGTAGTGACTGCTGCCGACATCGAAGTCGATGCCGATACAGAAGTCATCAATCCTAATCACGTCATCGCTCACCTGACTGCAGGTGGTAAGTTGGACATGGAGATCAAGGTCGAGCAAGGTCGCGGTTATGTTTCCGCCATCTCTCGCCAGCAACCAGGCGCGACTCGTCCAGTAGGACACATCGCTCTGGACTCTTCGTTCAGCCCGATCTCTCGCGTCAGCTATGCAGTTGAGAGCGCACGTGTAGAACAGCGTACCGACCTTGACAAGCTGATCATGGACATCGAGACCAACAGCGCGATCGATCCAGAAGAAGCCATCCGTTATGCAGCACGCATCTTGGTCGAGCAGTTCTCTGTGTTCGCCGCACTGGAAGGCACACCAGCCCCAGTCGAGAAGCCACAAGCACCGAAGGTCGACCCGATGCTGTTGCGTCCAGTCGACGACTTGGAGTTGACTCCACGTTCTTCGAACTGCCTGAAAGCTCAAAGCATCCATTACATCGGCGATCTGATTCAGTACACCGAAGCAGACCTGTTGCGCACCCCTAACTTGGGCCGTAAATCGCTCAATGAGATCAAGCAAGTGCTGGCCGAACACGACCTGTCACTGGGCATGAAATTGGAAAACTGGTCGGCAGTAGCCGAGAAATAAAGCTCGCTTGGTTAACGCCAGGCCAGAAAGCAAAAGAGGAAAATCATGCGTCATCGTTTAGGACTTAGAAAACTCAATCTCAGCAGCAGCCACCGTTTGGCGATGTTGCGCAACATGACTGTTTCGCTGTTGCGTCACGAAGTCATCAAGACCACTCTGCCAAAGGCTAAGGAACTGCGCCGCGTCGCTGAACCTATCCTGACATTGGGCAAGAACCCAAGTTTGGCTAATCGTCGTTTGGCGTTTGCTCGCCTGCGCGACCGTGAGATCGTTACCAAGCTGTTCGACGAACTCGGCCCACGCTACGCAGCACGTAACGGCGGCTATTCTCGCATCCTGAAGTTCGGTTTCCGTAAGGGCGACAATGCTCCTATGGCATTGGTCGAACTGATGGACCGTCCAGCAGAAGCTCAACCAGTTGAAGTCGCTGGCGATTAAGCTGACAAAGCATAAGTAAGCAAAGCACAAGGCCGGGTTCATCCCGGCCTTGTTGTTTCTATCGATCCCGCACATGTGGGATCGATATTTCACTTCAGCAGTTTCTTCAGATATGGCCCCGTCACGCTGTCCTTGTTCGCCGCGACATCCTTAGGTGAGCCTTGTGCCACGATGATGCCGCCGCCATCCCCGCCTTCTGGTCCTAGATCGATCACCCAATCTGCCGTCTTGATGACATCCAGATTATGTTCGATGACGACTAGCGTGTTGCCTTGGTCGCGCAGGGTGTGGATGACTTTGAGTAGCATGTCGATGTCATGGAAGTGCAGGCCCGTGGTCGGCTCATCCAAGATGTACAAGGTGCGTCCGGTGTCGCGTTTGGAGAGTTCCAACGATAGCTTCACACGTTGTGCCTCACCACCAGAGAGCGTGGTCGCACTTTGTCCGAGTGTGATGTAGCCCAAGCCCACATCTAGCAATGTCTTCAACTTGCGCGCGAGGATGGGAACGGCCGAGAAGAACTCGTGTGCCTGTTCCACTGTCATGTTCAACACTTGGTGGATGTTCTTACTCTTGTATTGGACTTCCAGTGTCTCGCGGTTGTAGCGGTGGCCGTGGCACACGTCGCAGGGCACATACACATCCGGCAGGAAGTGCATCTCTACCTTAATGACGCCATCGCCTTGGCAGGATTCACAGCGCCCACCCTTCACGTTGAATGAGAAGCGTCCTGGACCATAGCCGCGCTCTCGTGCAGTGGGTACGCCGGAGAATAGGTCGCGTATCGGTGTGAACAGTCCGGTGTAAGTTGCTGGGTTGGAACGTGGAGTACGTCCGATTGGCGATTGGTCGACGCTGATGACCTTGTCGAAATGCTCCAAGCCCTCGATCTCGCGATACGGTGCAGGTTCGGCATTGCTGCCGTACAGATGTTTCGCCACCGCGTTGTACAGCGTGTCGTTGATGAGTGTGGACTTACCTGAGCCGGACACACCCGCGATACAAGTGAGCAATCCCACGGGGAGATCAAGTGTCACATCTTTCAGGTTGTTACCGCTCGCACCGATGATCTTCAGCTTGCGTTCCTTATCCGGCTTGCGATACGACTTGGGGGCGGCGATGCTGCGCCGACCTGACAGATAATCACCCGTGATGGATTGCGGGTTGGCGATCACTTCTTGCGGCGTACCTTGTGCGATCACGATGCCGCCATGTTCGCCGGCACCCGGGCCCATGTCGACCACGTAGTCCGCAGTCAATATCGCATCCTCGTCGTGTTCAACCACGATCACGCTGTTGCCCATGTCGCGCAGACGCTTCAGCGTATCCAGCAAGCGGTCGTTGTCGCGCTGATGCAAGCCGATGGAAGGTTCGTCCAACACATACATCACACCCGTCAAACCAGAGCCGATCTGTGATGCCAAACGGATACGTTGTGCTTCACCACCTGACAGGGTCTCAGCCGAGCGATCTAGCGACAAATACTCAAGTCCCACGTTGTTAAGGAAGGTGAGGCGACTGGCGATCTCTTGCACGATCTTCTCGGCGATGGCCTGCTTGTTGCCAGGTAGTGTCACGTTCTGAAAGAAAGTCAGTGCCTGCTTCAGCGGCAAGGCGCTCAATTCGAAGATGGCGCGTTCTGCGACACGTACATGGCGCGCCTCTTCGCGCAGGCGCGTGCCTTTACATTCAGGGCAGGAACAACTGTTCAGATACTTCGCCAACTCTTCGCGCACGGTTGGAGAGTCGGTCTCTTTGTAGCGACGCTCCAGATTGTTCACGATGCCCTCGAAGGCATGCTCGCGCGTCATCTTCTTGCCACGTTCGTTCATGTATTGGAAAGGGATCTCTTCACGTCCACTGCCGTAAAGCACGACCTGCTGGATCTTCTCTGGCAGGCTTTCAAAGGATTGTTCCAAATCGAAATCGTAATGCTTCGCCAAGCTGTCCAGCATCTGGAAGTAGAACTGATTGCGCTTGTCCCACCCTTTGATCGCGCCCGCACTCAATGAAAGTGTGGGAAAGACCACGATGCGCGCCGGATCGAAGAACGAGATGACACCCAAACCATCGCACTTCGGACACGCACCCATCGGGCTGTTGAACGAGAACAGGCGAGGCTCCAACTCTTGCAGCGAATAGTTACAGATGGGGCAGGCGAACTTGGCTGAGAACAGATGCTCTTTGCCGGAGTCCATCTCCACTGCCAGCGCACGCCCATCAGCGTGGCGCAATGCTGTCTCGAACGATTCCGCCAAACGTTGTTTGATGTCTGGCGACACCTTCAATCTATCCACCACGATCTCGATGGTGTGCTTGGAGTTCTTCGCCAGTTTCGGCAGCGCATCCATCTCGCAGATCTTGCCGTTCACACGCAGACGCACGAAACCTTGCGCACGCAACTCGTCGAACAGATCCTCCTGCTCACCTTTGCGTTCTACCACGATGGGCGACAAGATCATCACTTTCGTCTCGGCAGGTAAAGCCAAAACATGATCCACCATCTGTCCGACCGATTGCGCCTGCAAAACGATGTCATGTTGCGGGCAGTAAGGATCGCCTGCGCGCGCGAATAGCAGACGCAAATAATCGTGGATCTCAGTGACGGTGCCTACTGTCGAGCGCGGATTGTGTGACGTGGCTTTTTGCTCGATGGCGATAGCGGGGGAAAGACCTTCGATGAGGTCCACATCCGGCTTTTCCATCAACTGCAAGAATTGACGCGCATACGCCGACAGCGATTCCACATAGCGCCGCTGCCCCTCCGCATACAAGGTATCGAACGCGAGTGAGGATTTGCCCGAGCCAGACAACCCCGTGATCACCACCAACTGATTGCGAGGCAGATCGAGGCTGATGTTCTTCAGGTTATGGGTGCGCGCACCGCGAATCTTGATGTATTCCATGCTGGAAAGTGAGTCCGAAAAACGACTCGTCAATATACGCGAAAAACACTGCTTCCCCAAACTGCTTTAGGGGTATTTCGACTAGGGTTACCTGAACAAGAATGCAACATGGTTGGTGTCCGAGAAGGAAGGCGACCTGCTAAGATACGCACCTTCAAAAAGTCACCCAATTCAGCTTCATGTCCGCTTCAGATTCCGCAATGAACCCCTTCGAGCGCCGCGCCAGTATCGGCTTGGCCAGTATCTACGGCCTGCGCATGTTGGGCTTGTTCATCATCCTGCCGATCTTTGCGCTGTATGCCGAGGACTTGCCGGGTGGACACAGCCATTTCCTCATCGGCGTCGCGCTGGGAGCGTATGGGTTGACGCAAGCCATCTTGCAGATCCCGGCGGGTTGGCTGTCGGACCGTTATGGACGCAAGCCCATCATCATCGTGGGGCTGCTGCTGTTCGCACTGGGCAGCTTCATCGCAGCCTCGGCGGATGACATCTACTGGATCATCGCAGGGCGCGTCATTCAGGGGGCAGGCGCGATCAATGCGGCAGTGATGGCGCTGACGGCCGACCTCACGCGCGAAGAGCATCGCACCAAGGCGATGGCACTCATCGGCATCACCATCGGTATCACCTTCTCCATCTCGATGGTGTTGTCGCCCATCCTGTACAAATTCATCGGCATGTCCGGCATCTTCACGTTGACCGGCGTATTGGCTTTCGTCTCCATCGCCATGGTGGTGTGGTTCATCCCCAACCCTGCCATCACGCGCTTTCATTCCGATACCGAAGCCAACACCAGCAAGTTGAAGGACGTGTTGCGCAACAAAGATCTGCTGCGTATGGACTTTGGCGTGTTCACCTTGCACGCCATCCTGATGTCGGTGTTCATGCAAGTGCCGTTCATCTTGCGCGCGAACGGTTTGGACATCCATCATCAATGGGTGGTGTATCTGCCCGTCATGCTTATCGCTTTCGGATTGATGGTGCCGCCCATCCTCATCGCGGAGAAACAAGCCAAGATGAAGCAGGTGTTCATGGCCTCCATCGGCGTGGCCGCGCTGGCGCAGTTGGGCATCCTATTCCTGCAAGACAGTGTGTGGGGGGTGGCGATATCGCTGCTGGTGTTCTTCACCGCGTTCAATGTGTTGGAAGCCACGCAACCTTCCATCGTCAGCAAGATCGCCCCGCTGGATGCCAAAGGCACGGCGATGGGTGTGTTCAGCAGCGTGCAGTTCTTGGGTGCGTTCTTCGGATCGGCCATGGGCGGGTTGTTGATGCAGGTGTACGGTGGCAATGCGGTGCTCATTTTCGCCGTGTTCATGTTGATGCTGTGGCTGTTCGTCGCCTCTAGCATGCAACCCCCCAAGCCGTTGATGACCAAGATGTACCACCTGCGCGAGATGTCTGAAGAGGAGGCGCGCACATTGAAGCAGTCTCTGGCACAATTACGCGGTGTCGGGGAAGTATTGATCGTCGCCAGCGAACAGATCGCCTGTCTCAAGGTAGAGATCAGCGGTTTCGATGAAGACGGAGTGGAATATCTAGTGAAAGGGGTTTCAGATGTCAGTGAATAAGGCAATTTTGATTGGTCGTTTGGGCAAAGATCCAGAGACACGTTACATGACCAACGGCGAAGCGGTGACCAATGTGTCGCTGGCGACATCCGAGAACTACAAAGACAAGAGCGGCGAGAAACAAGAGCGCACCGAATGGCATAACCTCGTGTTCTATCGCCGCTTGGCCGAGATCGCGGGCGAGTACCTGAAGAAGGGCTCCATGATCTATGTCGAAGGTCGCATCCAGACACGCAAGTGGCAAGACAAAGAAGGCAAAGACCGTTACACCACCGAGATCATCGTCAACGAGATGACCATGTTGGGTAGCAAGTCGGCTGGTGGCGGTAGCTTCGAAGTGGTAGAGAATCAAGGTCAATCTTCCCCTGCACCGGCACGTAGCGCGCCTGCCGCTAAACCTGCGGCACCCGCTGCCAAGGGAAACTTCGATAATTTTGACGACGACATCCCGTTCTAAAGGGCGAGTAGAGCGTTCGACACTCGCATCGTTCTCAGGCTCGTTTGTTTGCCAAAGAACCGGCCACCAAACATGTGGCAATACGCAACGTTGACTGCGATGGCTGTTTCTAACATACAGAGGGAACCCTAAAGCGTCGCTCGCACGCTTGACACTCGAAATGAAAAGACTGGCCTTCAAACTCATCTCTGGTTATCTGTTGATCGCACTTTTGATGGTGGGGTCTGGGTACTTCGGTATCCAGATCGTCAAACATTACACCACCGAGGTGCAGGAGAAAGCCGAAGTACTGTTTCCGAACATCGCTATCTTGTCCGACATAAAGTTCGCGGCGGAAGGCATCGTGGGGACGACTGCTCGAATTGCTTACCTGGAAAGAGAAGGGAGCGTCCACTCGGGCTCACAAACAACCAAACAAATCGCATTGAATGAAAAAGAGGCGCTTGAAAAGAAACTGACCGATTACAAGTCGATTTCCGCAAGCTCTCTGGAGAAGCTGGATACTTTGGTGCAAACGGTATTTCCGGACGAGAAAGAATTCTATGAAAGCCTGCAAGAGGCGCAACTGCGCTTGCTTGAGTCGGCAGAGACGGTACTCGATGCGCAAGAGCGACAGCATCGCGCCAACGAACTGGCGGCAGTCAATGCGGCAATGAGTGATGCTGAGGAGGCGGTGCTCGCGAGTGCAGATCGCTGGATCGAACGGGAACGCGATGAGTTCGAAGAAAGCACCAAACTATCCTCCGTGTCCGTACACCAGTACGTGGATACCATATTTTTGATGAGCTTCCTCGCGCTCATCATCGGCCTCATGGCGGGCCTGTGGGCAGAGCGTTATATCGCAAGACCGATCGCTCGGATCAAACGTGCGGCGGCCGCCGTTGGTGCGGGTGAGTTGGATGTGAAACTCTCCATCAAGGGGCATGATGAGATCGCCGTGCTGGGGCAGTCGTTCAATAAGATGGTGGATAGATTGCGCGAATCCACTGTGTCTAGGAGCTACGTGGATAGCCTCATCCGTTCCATCGTGGATGGATTGATCGTGTTGAACGAGGATTTGACCATCCGCTCCATCAATCAAACTACCGTTGCGTTGACCGGATACCGCGAGATCGATCTGTTAGGTCGTCCATTCGATCTGCTGTTGGGCGGTGGCGACAAAATAGCAGACATCCTAGATGACATCGGCTTCGTGGAAAATCAGCTAGAGCGCCAGTTCGTGAAGCAGGATGGGGATGTCTTACCGGTTTCGCTATCGGTTGCAAAGATTGCGGCGCGTGATGGGGGCGGAGGGGTCATCGTGCTATGGCGCGACATCAGTGAGCAGGTCGCATTGATCGCATCGTTGCGCAAAGCGACTGGGGCGGCCGAAGAGGCCAACCGTGCCAAATCGAGTTTTCTTGCCAGCATGAGCCATGAATTGCGCACCCCGATGAACGCGATCCTTGGTTTCTCGCAATTGTTGGGGCAAGAGAAATTGAGTGCCGACCAGAAGTTGTTCGTCACCGAGATACATAAGGCTGGTGACCACTTGATGGAATTGATCAACGAGGTACTCGATCTGGCTCGGATCGAGTCCGGCAAGGTCACGCTCTCTATCGAGCCTGTGGATCTGAATGATGTGGTCGAACAAAGCGTGGCGCTGATGAACTCGGCAACTGCCAAAGCGGGGATAAGTTTGGTATCCGAGATAGACTCCATCGAACGTCACACCGTGATGGCGGACCGTGTGCGTTTGCGTCAGGTGTTGTTGAACCTCCTTTCCAATGCCATCAAATACAACGTACCGAACGGTACGGTCCATGTGCGTTGCTCGACAGATGAGCAGGGATGGGTTCGTATCACCGTTGTTGATTCTGGACGCGGGATTCCCAAAGAGAGGCAGGCGGAAGTGTTCTCACCGTTCAATCGTCTGGGGGTGGAAGGGTTGAACATCGAAGGTACGGGGATCGGACTGACCATCACCAAAGATCTGAGCGAGTTGATGGGCGGGCGCATCGGATTTGAAAGTGAAGCGGGGAAAGGTAGCCAGTTCTGGGTCGAATTCCCTAAAACATCTGCCGCAATAGACGTGGAGAAAGATGAGACGTCGGCGCAGTTGATCGCAATGCGAGAGGAGCGTAGCGGAAAGTCAGTGCTCTACATTGAGGACAATCCGGTCAATCTACGCTTGGTCGAATTCTTCATCGCCAAGATGCCGGGAGTACAGTTCTACTCAGCGTACGAGGCGTTACGTGGGCTGGAGCTGGCGTTCGAGAAATGCCCCGACCTGATCCTGCTGGACATCAATTTGCCAGGTATGGATGGTTTTGAAGCGTTAAAGCGATTACGCAAAGACGAACGTACCCGTTCGATACCCGTTTATGCTGTTTCCGCCAACGCCATGGCGCATGATATCGAGAATGCCTTGTTGGCCGGATTTGACTCGTACATCACCAAACCGATCAATGCCAAAGCCTTTACTGAAGCGGTCAAACAGGCACTCAACGAGGCGTGACCCTACGCAGAGTCTCTTCACGCAATTTCCCCATCGAAGGATCCACGACGAGCCATGAGCAAAGCCTTCACCCGTGAGAATGACGACGCTGATGACGAGGATCAACCGTCGTTGCCTGCATTGCCAGTAGGCAGCAAGAATTACATGACGCCGAATGGCTACCGCCTGTTGAAGCAGGAGTACATGCACCTGTTGGACGTGGAGCGACCAGCTTTGGTGCAGACGGTGTCATGGGCAGCAGGCAATGGTGACCGCTCTGAGAACGGTGATTACATCTACGGCAAGAAGCGCTTGCGTGAGATAGATCGCCGTCTGCGCTTCCTCGCCAAGCGTATGGAGAACTCGCAGGTGATCGATCCGGCGCAGCGTGGTGAGTGTGACCAAGTGTTCTTCGGCGCGACGGTGACGGTGTGCCACGGTGATGGTGCGGAGCGCACCTACAGCATCGTCGGCATCGACGAGGCGGATGCCAGCAAGGGGCATATCAGTTGGGTATCTCCTTTAGCGCGAGTGCTACTTAAGGCGCGCGAGGATGATACGGTGAAGTTGCCCCTCCCCGACGGTGTGGAAGAATTGGTGGTGATACAGGTGGTGTATCAAACGATCATCTATGACTGATGCGCATACCATTTGACATCAGAACGCTCGTTCTTTAGGATGCTCAGCACGTTCGTTCTGTTTAAGGTGTCGCCATGACCGATTCCAATCCATCTAGTACGCGAGATGCCGAGTATCTCGCCAAGCTGCAAGACTATTACGCCGACTGGAAGAGCATCCCTTCCTATGCCTCGTTGTGTGATGTGTTCGGCATCGCTTCCAAGTCGTGGGTGAAGGCCATTCTTGATCGCCTAGAAAAAGCGGGGTTCGTCGAACGTACGCCCGATGGCATGTGGATACCGACCAGTAATTTCTTCGCGCGGCATGTGGCAGATGCTTCGGTGCCAGCAGGGATGCCTGTCATGGTGGGTTCATCCCATGGCGACTATCACGTCATCGATGACATGCTCATCGACACTCCCTCTAAGACCACCTTGATTCCCGTGAAGGGCGATTCGATGATCGGCGCGGGAATCCATGATGGAGATCTCGCCGTGGTGGAGAAACGCAACCTAGCCAACGTCGGCGACATCGTGGTCGCTATCGTGGATGGTGAGTTCACCTTGAAGACCTTGGGCAAGGAAGGTGGAAAGTTCGTCTTACGTCCTGAGAATCCAGACTACCCCGTGATCCATCCACAAGGCACGTTGGAGATATTCGGCATACTGGTGGGCTTGGTGCGCAAGTACAAGTGAGCGTTATTTCTGGCACTGCGGACAGTAGAAGCTGGAGCGCTGTCCCTGCTTGATGTGTTTGATGGGCGTGCGACATCGTTTGCACGCGTCGTCTTTTCTGCCATAGACAAAATAGTGTTGCTGGAAATAGCCGCTCGACCCATCGCTGTGGATGAAGTCACGCAAGCTACTGCCGCCTTGTTCGATCGCCTCGCGTAATACTTCCTTGATGGTTTGAACTAGGCGCTCGCAACGTGCTCGGCTCACTTTGTTGGCGGCGAGTTGTGGTTTGATACCTGCGCGGAACAGGGCCTCGTTGGCGTAGATGTTGCCCACACCGACTACTAACTGACTATCCATGATGGCGAGTTTGATGGGGGCACTGCGTTTGCGCATGGCGTCATACAGATACTGCGCATCGAAATCGTTATCCAAGGGTTCTGGACCGAGATGCGCCAGCAGTACATGCTCCATCACCTCTCCTTCATGCCACAACACCGCACCGAAACGACGCGGATCGCGCAGGCGCATCAACTCACCATTACTCAGAACGAGATCGAAGTGATCGTGTTTCTCGGGTGGTGTGCCATGCGGCAGGATTCGTAGGCTACCGCTCATGCCGAGGTGCAGGATGAGTGTGCCGTGATCGAAGGTGACGAGGATGTACTTTGCGCGGCGCTGCAAACCGCGCACGGTGTGTCCGCGCAACAGCTTGGGTAATCCTTTGGGAATGGGCCAGCGCAGGCTGGCATTGCGGATGATGATGTCGCTGACTGCTTCGCCTTGAAGATGCGGGGCGATGCCGCGCAGCGTGGTCTCTACTTCGGGGAGTTCAGGCATCTATCTTCTGCGCCACCATAGCCAGCCACCCATGGCGATGAGTAGCAACGGGATCACGATCAAAAGTGTCGCACTCAATACGGTGAGTTCACGCTTGCTCAAAGTGAGCGCGCCATCTTTCGCAGTGTGCGGGGCGAGGGTGATGAGTCGTTCTTCGCCCGCTAGCCAGTTCATCATGTTCATACCGAGATCGAGATTACCGCCGTTTCCCGAGTAGGCGTTGGAGAGGAAGCTACCACTGCCCACGACGACGATGCGTTGCTCGCGTTCACCTACGTTGCGTTGCAATGCAATGGCGAGGCTCACTGGGCCGGGGATGTCGCGTTTCTTGTCGAAGCGTGCCGCACCGGTCGTGCTCACCCAGCCGTTCATCGCACCTTCGACCAAGATGTGGCGCTCCCAAGTCGATTCATCTTCCGTACTCAGCGCACGTGCGTAAGGGAACACAGTGATGAGGTCGAAGTTCTGCGTGATGGCGTGGGGTGCGTAGCCTGTTCCCAAAGTCCAATCGGCTGGTGCGTTCATCTGTTGTGCGGCGGGGTCGAGCACGACACCGGGTGTGAGCACGATGTCCATCTTCTCGGCGATAGGCTCTAGTCCGCGCAAAGGCTCGGCGTCCAGCAGCCACAACACATTGCCGCCGCGTTCGATGTGGTGCAGCAACTTAGTGGTCTCGCCGGGGAAGAGCTTCGTCTGCGGTTGGGTGATGACCAGCACGCCGACGTTGTCCGGTACGTCTTGCGCGATGGTAAGGTTGAGCGATGCGATGTGGTAGCCGTTCTGCTCTAGGCGACGGCCGAACTCGCCAAGGTCATGGTTGGCGCCGCCATCCAGTTTGCGTTCACCGTGGCCGCTGACGTACATCAACATCTGCTCTTTGCCATGCGCCAAACGAAGCAGGGCGCTGGTCAGCGTCTGTTCATTGAGCGTGGTGATGTGTTCTTTGCGTCCCGCGAATTCCACCACCATCTCGCCGTTGCCTTGGATGCCCGACTTGCGTGTAGCTTCCGGTTCTTTCACTGGATCGACGAAGGTGAGGCTGATGTCGGACTTGTAGCGTTGATAGAGCGAGATGAATTCGCGCACCAGTTTGCGTACGTCGCCTTGCTTGGCGTCTTGTTCAGTGACATACACGGTGATGTTGAGCGGGCCCTCCAGTTGTTTCAGCACATCGGCACTGCCCGACTCCAAGCTGTTCAGCGCGTTCTGTGTGGCATCCCACTGTGCAGGGAAACGTGCGGCAAGTTGATAGATACCAACGATGCTGGCGAGGAGCAAAACAAAGAAAAGTAAGTGGCGCATGTTGGACTTGGTCATCACACACCTCCCCGTTCGCGGCGGATGTGTTCGATGGTGAGCAACAAGAAACCGACGATGAACAACACGAAATAGACGATGTCGGCAGTGCTGATGAGGCCGACGTTCAAGTTCTGGAAATGTACGTTGGGCGAAAGTACACGCACTGCGCCGCTACTCATCTCCAACATCCACAATCCGAAAGACACGGCCATTGCACCGAATGCGGCGACGACGGGTTGGCGTGTGAGTGATGAGAAGAAGAGGCCGAGAGCGGCATAGCTGGCGGCAAGTAGCCACACGCCGAGGATATTCCCCGCGATCAAGCCGAAGTCGGCATTTGTGCCCAAGGCTAGAGAACTCACCATCACGGCACAGGCCGCGATGATGATAGTGAGCATGGCCAGTAGGCCGAGGTACTTACCCAGCACGATGTTTGTTGCAGAGATGGGGGCAGTGGTAAGCAATATCCAAGTTTGGTTACGGCGCTCTTCGGCGATGAGACGCATGGTGAACAGCGGAATCAACATCATCAGCACGATGGCGAGCACGCTGGCGAGTGGGGCGGCGATGGAGATGGTAGCGCCGGGTGCGCTGTCCATCTGTGCCAGTTGCGCTTGTACTTGCAGGTAGTCATCCATGCGCGCTAGATAGAACCACGCGAAGATGAATTGCAACAGGGCGAGCATCCACCAGGTCGAGGGCGCGACAAATAGGGTGTGCAACTCTTTCTTGGCGAGCGTGCGGATCATGGTGTGACTCCTTCCGCAGGCATGGCGGTGAGCCGGATGAAGCTCGATTCGATGTCGCTATGGCGGCGCAATTCGTCTGTCGTGTCGCTGAAGATGACCTTGCCCTGTTGCAGGATCACCACGCGGTCGCAGATGTTCTCCACTTCGTGCAGCAGGTGGGTAGACAGGATCACGCTGCTGTTGTTGCCCAACTCGCGGATGAGTTCGCGGATGTCGCGTATCTGCGTGGGGTCGAGTCCGACGGTCGGTTCATCGAGAATGATCACCGGAGGTTGGTGGATGATCGCCTGCGCGATACCGACGCGCTGTTGATAGCCTTTGGACAGTGTGCCGATGAGTTTCTTGCCGCAGTCGGAGAGCCCGCAGCGTTGCTTGGCTAAGTTCAGATAGTCGGTGATCTGTGCTGGCGGGACGCGATGCAGTCTGGCAGCGAAGGCCAGGTAGTCATCCACACGCATGTCTTTGTAGAGGGGCGGGTGTTCCGGCAGAAAGCCGAGACAGGCTTTGCCCAAGGCGGGTTGTTTGGCGAGGTTGAAGTCGCACACCTCGACGTGCCCACTGGTCGGGGTCAATGCGCCGGCCAGCATTTGCAGTGTCGTGCTCTTGCCAGCACCGTTGTGCCCCAGCAGACCCAGCACTTCACCGCGATGCAGTTCAAGTGATACGCCAGTCACCACGCTTCGGCTGCCATGGAAGCGAGTCAGGTCGTGTGCGGAAAGGGTTGTCGGAGATGACATCGTGGGGCTGTGTTTGGGGTTTTGAGTTGCGATGAATATAACCTAATATAGCGCCTCGCACCAAAGCCGCACTTACGGGGATTTCTATAAATCCAAATTTCGTCGCAATACTGCGTTACTCACAAAAAATAGCTCCTTACATATTACTTATATGCCGCGTCGCAATTTTTCGTTCGCGCCTTGTCTTGCTTAGAACTTTGAATTTATAGAAGCCCCCTTAAAAATGACCCTCACAAAACAGCACTTGTTGCTCCTTCTATTGCCCGCCATCACTGCGTGCGCACAGGCGCCCCAAAAGGCATCTGTTTCCGCCCCAGTCCAAGTCGCCAGTGTCGATGAGGATACGGATAGGTCACACCTCGAGCAGATCGTAGAGCCAGCCAAGTTAGATTTGCCCAATGTGGCACTGACCGATCGCCTGCTGTACGAGTTCTTGTTGGGCGACATCGCGGCACAGCGGGGGCGTCCCGAGTTGGCGGCGCAGGCTTATCTCGATCTCGCCAAGTCCACACGCGACCCTCGTGTGGCACGTCGCGCAGCACAGCTCACCTTCGAGGCGCATCAATACGATCAGTCGGTAGAGGCCTTCAAGTTGTGGCAACAGTTGGAGCCGACCTCGCCGTTGGCGAAACAGATGTTGGTGTCGTTGTTGTTGAGCGGTGGCAAGTTGAAAGAAGCGCAACCTCACGTCACCGAGTTGCTGGCTTCTGACCCACAGAACATCGGCCGTTCCTTCATGAACCTCTACGGCTTGTTGGCACGCGTGCCCGACAAAGCGGCGGCGTTGGATTGGCTGATCGAAGTCGCGCATCCGTATCCCAAAGTGCCAGAAGCACATTGGGCGTTGGCGCAATCGGCCTCGGTCGCGAACAAGCACGAGCTGGCTTTGAGTGAGGCGCACGAAGCAGTGGATTTGCGCCCCGAGTGGGACATCGCTGTAGTGTTGGAAGCGCAGCTCTTGCAACGTAAAGACCCAGAGGCTAGCGCTGCGTTGCTGAAGAAATTTCTGGAGACGCATGACGACAAGAAAGATGTGCGTCTGTTCTATGCACGTATGTTGTTGGAACAGAAGAAGTACGTGCCTGCACGTGAGGAATTCGGTCGCTTGTTGCAACAACGTCCTGGCTCTCCTGAGTTGGCATTCGCCATCGCGATGATCTCGTTGCAGTTGGGCGAACTTGATAGAGCCGAGCAAGAGTTGCGTCAGGCCTTGGCGAGCAAAGGCAAGGACAAAGACGACAACACATTGAACTACTACCTAGGGCAGTTGGGTGAGGCGAAGAAGGACGAGGCGATGGCCTTGCAACACTATCGTCAGATCAAAGGTGGCGAACATCTGTATGCCTCACAACTGCGCGTCGCTTACTTGCTCAACAAGGCGGGTAAGTTAGATGAAGCGCGCAAGGCATTGAAGTCCACCAAGCCCAAGGATGATTCGCAACGCATCCAATTGTTGATGATCGAATCGCAGTTCTTGCGCGAAGCGAAAAAATACGAAGAGAGCTTCAAGGTGCTGGCGCAGGGCTTGGAGAAATTCCCCGACGAACCTGAGTTGCTCTACCAAAGTGCGCTCATCGCCGACAAGTTGAACAAGCCAGATGTGTTCGAGCAATTGTTGCGAAAGCTCATCAAGGTCGATCCGGACAATGCGCACCCCTATAACGCGCTGGGCTACAGTTGGTTGGAGCGCAACGTGCGCGTCCCCGAAGCGATGGAGTTGGTAGAGAAGGCATACAGGCTGGCGCCGGACGATATCGCCATCGTGGACAGTATGGGGTGGGGTTACTTCCGCCTGGGCCAATACGACAAGAGCATCACATTCTTGCGTCGTGCCTACAAAGCCAATCCTGATCCTGAGATCGCAGCCCATCTGGGCGAGGCACTGTGGATGAGTGGCGATCAAGCGGGCGCGCAGCAAGTGTGGAATGAGAACGCAAAAGCCAACCCGAAGAACGAGACCTTGCAAGCGGTCATCAAACGATTCATTCCTTAAGGAAGACCTATGCGTATTCTTCTGCTCGTTTTAGTGTTGATGATGGCTGGCTGTGCCACTGCACCCGTCGCCATTCAGCGCGCACCTTTCGTTGATGCACCGTTCTCGTTCAATGGTCGCATCGCGGTCAAATACGGCATGCGCCACGATGCGACAGACATCCATTGGCAGCATCGCGGCTACGATGACATCACCTTGCTAGGGCCCTTGGGCTATACCGCCGCGCGCATCTATCGTGATGCCAACGGGGCGACGCTCGATGATGCCTATGGCAAACACTACGCCGCAGCGGACGCGGAATCGTTGATGGAAAAGACACTTGGATGGTCAGTTCCCTTGGGCGATCTGCGTTACTGGATCGTCGCCAACCCCTCGCCCGAGAGTGCCGCGAAGGAAGAGCGGAATAAGAATGGTCAGTTAGAGACCTTGATCCAACAAGGCTGGGAGATCCGCTATGTGCGTTACACGACCAACAAGGTTGATGCCTTGCCGCTTGAGATCAATATGGTCAGAGAGGGATTGGACGTGATCGTCAAAGTCGACAAATGGGAAGCACAGTGAAGTCGTTGAGTTGCCCTGCACCTGCCAAGCTCAACCTGTTCTTGCATGTCACCGGACGTCGTGCCGATGGCTACCACCTGTTGCAGACCCTGTTTCGCTTCATCGACCTGAACGACACCCTGCATTTCACGGTGCGTGATGATGGCGAAGTGCGCCGTGTGAACGCGTTGGAAGGCGTACCGCCGGAGCAAGACCTTTGCGTGCGGGCGGCGCGGCTGTTGCAGCAGGAAACGGGCTGTAAACAAGGTGTGGATATCGAGTTGGAGAAGCGCATCCCGATGGGGGGCGGTTTGGGCGGCGGGAGTTCGGATGCGGCGACCACCTTGTTGGCGCTGAACCGCCTGTGGGAATTGGACCTGTCTCGAGAACGCCTGATGCAGTTAGGCCTGAGTCTGGGGGCGGATGTGCCGGTGTTCGTTTTCGGCGAGAACGCCTTTGCCGAGGGGGTGGGGGAGCAGTTACAGGCCTATTCTTTGCCCGATACGTGGTACGTCGTGCTTTGCCCCCCCGTGCATGTGCCCACAGCTCAAATATTCACTCACCCAGAATTGACACGAAATACGATTTCGATGACAATGCGCGCCCTTCCGAAAGGGCAAACTTTTCGAGTAGGGCGTAACGAGGGTGGTTTGAGGCTAGGAAACGATCTGCAGGCAGTGGCTTGTGATCTTTATCCCGAGGTTAAGGCCCATCTGGAGTGGCTAGCACAGTTCGCTCCCGCACTCATGACCGGCTCCGGTGCATGCGTGTTCGCAGAGTTCGCTACGGAAGTGGAAGCACAAGCGGTATTGCAGCAGTTGCCGGACGATATGCGCGGTTTCATCGCGAAAGGTCTGCAACAACACCCGCTAAGAAGTTTTGCTGCATAAGGTTTTATTGGGGAGTCGCCAAGTGGTAAGGCATCGGATTTTGATTCCGACATTCGTAGGTTCGATCCCTACCTCCCCAGCCAGTTTCTCAATCGGTGTGTGATGGGCGTTCGCGCCCATTTTATTTTGCGAGGTGTTCGATGTCCGGCGACATGATGGTCTTCACCGGTAATGCCAATCCCAAACTAGCGGAAAGCGTTGCTCGTCACCTCGGTATCCATCTCGGTCGTGCCACCGTCAGTCGCTTCTCCGATGGTGAAGTGATGGTCGAGATCATGGAGCACGTTCGCGGCAAAGACGTGTTCATCCTGCAATCCACCTGCGCACCGACCAACGATAATCTGATGGAGATCATGGTCATGGTCGATGCACTGCGCCGCGCTTCGGCTGCACGTATCACCGCCGCCATCCCTTATTTCGGTTATGCCCGCCAAGACCGTCGTCCCCGTTCCGCTCGTGTAGCCATCACCGCCAAGGTCGTTGCCAACATGCTGACCGGCGTCGGCGTCGATCGTGTGTTGACCATGGACTTGCACTCTGACCAGATCCAAGGTTTCTTCGATATCCCCGTGGATAACGTTTACGCCAGCCCCATTCTGTTGTCGGATGTGTGGCGCAACAACTTCAAGAACCTGATCGTCGTATCGCCGGACGTGGGCGGTGTGGTGCGTGCGCGTGCCTTGGCAAAACAATTGGACGCTGACTTGGCCATCATCGACAAACGTCGTCCTAAGCCGAACGTTGCCAAAGTGATGAACATCATCGGTGATGTCGCTGGTCGTACCTGCTTGATCATGGATGACATGGTGGATACCGCCAACACATTGTGCGAAGCGGCGAATGCATTGAAAGAAAAGGGCGCAGAGCGCGTCGTCGCTTACTGTACCCATGGTGTGTTGTCTGGCCCAGCGATCGACCGTTTGGAAAAATCGGCCATCGACGAGTTGGTCGTCACCGACACCATCCCGTTGAGCGAAGCGGCACGTAACTGCAAACGCATCCGTCAATTGAGCATCGCTGAATTGATGGCCGAGACGTTGCGCCGTATCAACGCAGAAGAATCAGTCAGTTCACTGTTCGTGGATTGACCATCGTAGTCGCTATGTTGGCGGCTGCATAACCCGGAGCATCTGGTCGCGGATGACTCCAAATTGAAGTGGAGAAGTAGAAATGACAACAGCAATCAGCGCAACAACACGCAAAGCGCAAGGAACGGGTGCGAGCCGCCGTCTGCGTAAAGCAAATCTGGTCCCAGGTATCGTCTACGGTACAGGTGACGCAACCATGATCGAACTCGATCACAACACACTTTATTTCGCACTCAAGAAAGAAGCGTTCCACGCTTCTGTTTTGACACTTGAACTGGATGGCAAGAAAGAATCCGTTCTGTTGCGTGACTTCCAGATGCACCCGTTCCGTCAGCAAGTGCAACACATCGACTTCCAACGCGTCGATGCGAAGAAGAAGATCCACATGAAAGTGCCATTGCACTTCATCAATGCCGAGATCTGCCCTGGCGTTAAGCTGAGCGGTGGTATCGTCACTCACGTGTTGAACGAATTGGAGATCGTCTGCTTGGCAGCTGATCTGCCAGCAGCGATCGAAGTCGATCTGACCACATTGGACATCACTCACTCTGTTCACGTGTCTGACGTCAAGCTGCCTAAGGGCGTTGAAGTGGCGACACATCACCACGCGGCTGACGCTGTGGCGACTGTTCAAGTGCCACGTGGTCACGTTGAAGCCGCTGCAGAAGCTGCCGCAGCGGAAGCCGCATCTGCCGCAGGCGCTGCTGCCGCTGCACCTGCCGCACCTGCAGCTAAGAAGTAATCTGCATCAAGAACGGCCCGCCATGACATCAATCGATGCATGGCGGGTTTTTCATTTGTAGAGGTACCCATTGAGCGAACCGATCAAACTCATCGTCGGACTAGGTAACCCCGGCAAAGAATACGATGCCACGCGCCACAACGCAGGGTTCTGGTGGGTGGACGAGTTGGCGCGTTGCAATAACGCCAACTTCAAAGCGGACAGCAAATTCCACGGCCTGATCGCCAAGACCAATCTGCATGGCCACGAAGTGCATCTGCTCAAGCCGCAGACCTTCATGAACGTGAGTGGTCGGTCGGTCGGTGCAGTGGCACAGTTCTACAAGATATTGCCGGAACAGATACTCGTGGTGCACGACGAGCTCGACTTGCCTCCGGGCAGTGCCAAGCTGAAGCAAGGCGGTGGTCATGGTGGACACAACGGCTTGAAGGACATCATCGCGCATCTTGGTAGCAAGGAGTTTTGGCGCTTGCGCATCGGTGTGGGTCATCCGGGCGACAGGGCAGAAGTGGTGAACTTCGTGTTGAATGCACCACGTAAGGAAGAGCAAGTATTGATCGATGAAGCAGTGCAACGCGCACAAGACGTCGCACCACTCATCATCGAAGGCAAGCTGGAAGCAGCGATGTTGAAGCTGCACAGCAACTAACCAAGGAAACAAACATGAGTCTCAAGTGCGGTATCGTCGGTCTTCCTAACGTGGGTAAATCCACCATGTTCAATGCGCTCACCAAAGCGGGCATCGCGGCGGAGAACTATCCCTTCTGCACCATCGAGCCGAACGTCGGCATCGTTGAAGTGCCTGATCCGCGCATGGCCGAGTTGGCGAAGATCGTCAATCCGCAACGCATGCAACCGGCCATCGTCGAGTTCGTCGACATCGCAGGTCTGGTCGCGGGCGCATCCAAAGGTGAAGGTCTGGGCAACCAGTTCCTCGCCAACATCCGCGAGACTGATGCCATCGTCAACGTCGTGCGCTGTTTCGACGACGAGAACGTCGTGCACGTCGCAGGCAAGGTCGATCCGCTGTCCGACATCGAAGTCATTCTCACCGAGTTGGCGCTGGCTGATATGGCCGTGGTCGAGCGCACCATCCAGCGTGACGGTAAGAAAGCCAAATCCGGCGACAAAGACGCGATCAAGTTGGTCGCTGTTTTGGAAAAACTGTTGCCGCACCTGAACGAAGGCAAACCAGCACGCACCTTCAACCTGAGCGACGACGACAAGCAACTCATCAAGCCACTGTGTCTGCTTACCATCAAGCCGGCGATGTATGTCGGCAACGTGTTGGAAGATGGCTTCGAGAACAACCCGCACTTGGATCGTCTACGTGAACACGCTGCCAAAGAAGGTGCGCCCGTCGTTGCCTTGTGCGCAAAGATCGAAGCAGAGTTGGCCGACCTTGAGGATGCCGACAAACTTGAATTCCTCGCCGACCTTGGTTTGGATGAGCCAGGTTTGAACAAACTTATCCGTGTGGGTTACGACCTGCTCGGTCTGCAAACCTACTTCACTGCAGGTGTGAAGGAAGTGCGCGCATGGACCATCCACAAAGGTGATACCGCACCGCAAGCTGCTGGTGTCATCCATACCGACTTTGAAAAAGGTTTCATCCGTGCACAGACCATCTCTTATGCTGACTTCATCGCATTCAAGGGTGAACATGGCGCAAAAGAAGCGGGCAAGATGCGCGTCGAAGGTAAGGAATATGTCGTGCAAGATGGCGATGTCATGAACTTCCTATTCAACGTCTAAAAACTACTGCGGAGGTCATCTGCGGCGTTGCGCGGTACTCGCACCCTCGCCTACCTAAGTGGTATGTCTCGGTTGCTGCGTTCCGTGCGCCTTGCATCTGACCTTCCTCGCGACGTTTTTATTCGGTATGTGTTGCGGCGCGTTCTGTTAAGATGCGCGCCGCAATCTCGTTTCAGTCTAGTGATTGCCGCCGATTCCGGTACGTAGTCCCCACCTCATTCAGCCTCAGACTGGCGTTCTAAATAGAACGACAGGCCGTTTGTATTAAAGAAAGAAACACCATGTCATTTGCATCTCTCGGCTTGTCCGCAGAAATCGTTCGCGCCGTCACCGAGCGCGGTTATACAGAACCAACTCCTATCCAAGCACAGGCTATCCCTGTCATTCTGAAAGGCGGCGACCTCATGGGCGGCGCGCAGACCGGCACAGGTAAGACCGCTGGCTTCACACTGCCTTTGTTGCAACGCCTCGCTGACAAGCAAGTCATCGGTAAAGGTCATATCCGTGCATTGGTACTCACACCCACACGTGAACTCGCCGCTCAAGTCGAAGAGAGCGTGCGCATGTACGGCAAACATCTGCCACTCAAATCCATGATGATGTTCGGCGGTGTGAACATCAATCCACAGATCAAACAATTGCATGGCCGCGTGGACATCTTGGTGGCGACGCCAGGTCGTTTGCTCGATCACCTGCAACAGAAGACAGTCGATCTGTCTCACGTTGAGATCCTCGTGTTGGACGAAGCCGACCGCATGTTGGACATGGGCTTCATCCGTGACATCAAGCGCGTCATTGCTGTGTTGCCTAAGAAGCGTCAGAACCTGCTGTTCTCCGCGACCTTCTCCGACGAGATCAAGTTGTTGGCGGATGGTCTGCTGACTGATCCTGCACTCATCGAAGTCGCCCGTCGTAACCAGACGGCAGAGCTCATCGAGCAACGCGTCTATCCGGTCGATCGTGAGCGCAAGCGTGAGTTGCTGACGCACCTCATCAAAGAGAACAACTGGTTCCAAGTGTTGGTGTTCACACGCACCAAACACGGCGCGAACAACCTCGCCGACCATTTGAACAAGAACGACATCCCCGCGATGGCGATCCACGGTAACAAGAGCCAAGCCGCGCGCACACGTGCGTTAGCTGAGTTCAAGACAGCCAAGCTACAAGTGTTGGTGGCGACCGACATCGCTGCACGTGGTATCGATATCAGCGAACTGCCTCACGTGGTGAACTACGAGTTGCCTAACGTAGCGGAAGATTACGTGCACCGCATCGGTCGTACTGGCCGTGCAGGTAGCTCCGGCGAAGCCAGCTCACTCGTGTGTATCGACGAAAAGAAACTGTTGAACGACATCGAGCGCCTCATCAAGCGCGACATCCCCGTGGTGAACGTGCCAGGGTTCGACGTCGATCCACGCATCAAAGCAGAGCCGATCTTGAATGGTTCGAATCGCGGTCAAGGTGGGCCACGTCAAGGCCAAGGTCGCGGTCAACCGCGTGCGGGTGGAGCAGGCCGTACTGGCGGAGCACCACGTACCGGTGGTGGCAAACCAGCAGGTGCGCCTAAGCCAGCCGGTGCGGGCCGTGGCCCAGTGCCATCGGGTGCTCAGCATCGTTCTGGTGGGCGTGGTCGATAATGGTCACAGTCACTAACGAAGAAGCCATCTCCGCCACCAAACTGTGGCTGGAGAAGGCGGTCATCGGTCTTAATCTGTGCCCCTTCGCCAAGGGCGTGCATGTCAAAGGTCAGATACGTTACGTGGTGAGCGCCGCGCAAGCGCCAGAAGAATTGCTGGCCGATGTGATGAAGGAGTTCGAAGTGTTGGCCGAGGCCAGCCGCGACAAGATCGACACCATCCTGCTCATCCATCCTCATGTGCTGACCGACTTCCTCGACTACAACGACTTCCTCGAAGTCGTTGACGAAGCATTGGAAGAAGTCGACCTCGCAGGTGAGCTACAAGTCGCGAGCATGCATCCGCAATATCAATTCGCCGAAACGGAGTTGGACGACATCACCAACTTCACCAATCGTTCGCCATACCCTACCTTGCATATCTTGCGTGAAGAGAGCATCGACGAGGCCGTCGCCGCCTTTCCTGAAGCAGAGCAGATATTTGAAAAAAACATCGAGACGATGCGCAAGTTGGGATATGACGGGTGGGATGCGTTGGGTCTTGCAGAAGTGCAGCGTAGAAAGAAATGAAGTAGGGTGTCGGGCATGACCACACCTAACTACGCCGACCTCACCCCCGACACCATGCTCAACGCGCTGGAGAGCATCGGCTTGCGTTGCGATGGTCGTCTGCTTGCCCTCAATAGTTACGAGAACCGTGTGTATCAGGTCGGCATCGAAGACGATAAGCCGCTGGTCGCCAAGTTCTATCGCCCTGCACGTTGGAGCGATGCAGCCATCCTCGAAGAACATGCTTTCGTGCAAGAGTTGGTAGAGCGTGAGATCCCCGTCGTTCCTGCATCAACGATCAATGGCACGACGCTGCATCACTTCGATGGATTCCGATTCTCTGTGTTCGCCAAACATGGTGGACGCGCGCCTGAATTAGAAAACCGTGACACTTTGGAATGGCTAGGCCGCTTCCTCGGGCGTATCCACGCAGTCGGTGCGACTAAGGATTTTCAGCATCGCCCCACTTTGAACATCGACACCTTCGGCATCGAGCCGCGCAATTTCCTATTGGCGAACAATTTCATCCCAAGCGACATCGACGCGGCGTATCGCAGCGTGGTGCAACAGGCATTGGATGGCGTGCGCCATTGCTTCGATAGGGCGGGTGACGTGAAGCATTTACGTCTGCATGGCGATTGCCACGCGGGCAACGTATTGTGGACAGATGAAGGCCCGCACTTCGTTGACTTCGACGACAGCCGCATGGGACCTGCGGTGCAAGACCTGTGGATGTTGCTCTCGGGTGAACGCGAAGATCGTGTGCGGCAGATGGGCGATGTGCTGGCAGGTTACGAAGACTTCTGCGAGTTCGATGCGCGCGAACTGCACCTCATCGAAGCACTACGCACCTTGCGCCTCATCCACTATTCCGCATGGCTCGCGCGGCGCTGGGATGACATCGCCTTCAAGCAAGCCTTCCCGTGGTTCAACACGCAGATCTATTGGCAGAACCGCATCCTCGAATTACGTGAGCAGATCGCACTGATGGAGGAACCCCCTCTATGGCAAAACTAGCGCCTGTCTGCCCCTGCGGTAGCAACAAATCCTACGATGCTTGCTGTGCTTCTTTCATCGAGCGCAACGAAGCTGCACCCACCGCCGAAGCCCTCATGCGTTCGCGCTACACCGCCTACACCTTGTTGAAAGAGAAGTATTTGTTAGCCACATGGCACACCTCCACACGACCAGCATCATTGGACTTAGCGGCTGACGCAGCGACGAAATGGATAGGACTGGAAGTGAAGCGCCATGAGCAACAAGATGCCGACCACGCCCTCGTCGAATTCGTTGCACGCTACAAAGTGAACGGTCGCGCGCATCGACTACATGAGGTGAGTCGTTTCGTGCGTGAGGATGGACGGTGGTTCTATGTGGATGGCGAAGTGAGTTAGATTTGTTGCTGGCTGGCGGATGCTTAGAAAGCGTAGACAGAAAAATATTTACCGAAATCCACCGTGAACTTCCTCGCCCATGCGCTACTTGCAGGTGACTCTCCCGCTTTGATCGTGGGCGGAGTGGTGGGAGATTGGATCAAAGGAACCTTGCCCGGCACGTTGCCGCCCGACCTCGCCAAGGGCGTCGCTCTGCATCGTGCCATCGATGAACACGCCGAGACCCATCCCGCTTTTTGTCGCAGCCGCACCCGTGTCTCACCCCAGCGCAGACGTTATGCCGGCGTGCTGGTGGATGTGTTCTACGACCACCTGCTGGCGAAACATTGGGCTGACCTACATCACCGTCCGCTGGATGAATTTTGCAACGAAGTCTATCGCCACATCCAAGGCCGACTGCACGACCTACCACCCGATTCGCACTTCGCTTTGAACATGATGGCGCAGCAAGATTGGCTCAACAGCTACGCACACATCAAAGAGATCGCCGACGTATTGGCGCGTATGTCACGCCGAGCAAGACAACCCAATCCGTTGGCGAATGGGGAGCAGGAGTTTCTAGCCGATGTGGAAGGATTTACGGGGGACTTCTACGAGTGGTTTGCGGATACGAAAGTGTTTTGCGAGCAGTGGGGGAGCGCTTAGGGCGCACCCCACAGAAAAAATTCGCAGTCAACTCAATTACCCACACGCCCCAATCGCCCCGCAACTCGTACAGAACTCACAGCCATCCTTCTTGATGAGCGTGGCGTTGCCGCACTCTTTGCACACCTTGCCGACGATGGGTTTGATGGTGGTGGGTTTGATCTGTCCTTCTGGGATCTCTAGCACGCCCATCTGTCGCACTGGGTAGCCGTGCTCATCGAGGATGCCGAGCATGGCGTAGCGGTGGATGATGAGTTTGGCGACATAGGAAACGGTCGATGGATAACTTTCCATCTTGGCATCGCCCGGTACGCGCGCCATGAAGTCACCCAAGGGTTCGCCGAAGTTGAGCAGCTTGCGCAGCTTCATGCCGATCCATGCGGGGTCGATGACGCGCATGTCTAGGCTCAACACTTTGCACAGTCCATCGAGGGCGCGTGGATACACGCCGGACAGCCACATGGAGTAGGGGCGGCGTTGTCCGTCGGGCAGCACCAGTTCTTTCAAGCCCAATACGAAGTCGTCACCGCTGCCTGCGTTGGAGATGTCCACCGTCCAACTCATGGTGCCGTCGGTGCCGGTCTTGGGTTCTTTGCGTGCGAACAACGCATCCATCATCGGTGTGGTCACGCCGTCGCTGACTTCCAATGCGCCGAGTTCTTCGATGCGATATTTCAGCAAGTGCGCGAAGGCGGCGACCAAGCTGGGCATGCGTTTCACTTCGCCATCGGGTGGCATCGGCATCTCGAAAGCATCATCACCTGCCGATTTCATCAGCATCTCCAGCTTCATGCGGATCCATACCGGATCGCGTGTGCGCATATCCATCGACAACGATTTCGCCAATGCACCCAAGCCGCGTGGTTGCTCAGAGCCGTTCACCCACACTTCGAACGGATGGTTGCAGCCGTTCTTGGTGTGCGACACGAAGGCGACGAAACTGCCGAGCGGATGTTTCACCACGGGCGAGGTCCAGCCTTCGCTGCCACAAGGCAGTGATGGACGGCCGGGCCAACGCAGCGAAGCGAGCGCGGGATTGGGTGCGGTCTCCAACACAATGCGGCGGTCTTGGTCGAACACGAAGTCCTGCGGTTGTTCTTCCTTCTTCGGTTCTGGTGTGACGGAAAGCACGGAGCCCAACACGCTATTGGGACGATAGGTCGCTAGACCCTTCAAGCCCGCTTTCCAAGCTTCGGTATAAAGGTCTTTGAATTCTTCGAAGGGGTAGTCGGCAGGCACGTTCACCGTCTTGCTGATGGAGGTGTCGATGAAAGGCGCGACAGCGGCCACCATCTTCATGTGGTCGATGGCGGAGATTTCCAATGCGGTGACGAATGCAGGTGGCAGCTTGTTCACATCGCCGCCCTGTTTCTTGAACACGCGCCATGCGTGATCTTCCACCGAGTAGTCCTTGGTCGTGCCGTCCATCATGCGTTTCTTGCGCGTGTAGAACCACGAGAACGCAGGCTCGATACCGTTAGAGGCATTGTCCGCAAAGGCCAACGAGATGGTGCCGGTGGGCGCGATGGAGAGCAGGTGACTGTTGCGGATGCCGTGCTTGCGGATCTTGTCTTTCAGCTCATCGGGCAGGCGCGAAGCGAAGCGCGGTGCAGCGAGATATTTGTCTGCATCCAACAACGGGAATTTGCCGCGCTCGATAGCGAGATCGACCGAGGCTTGATACGCCTCGTCGCGCATGATGCGTGTGATGTCAGCGGCAAAGGCGCGTGCCTCGACTGTGTCATAACGCTTGCCCAACATCACCAAGGCATCGCCAAGACCGGTGAAACCCAAACCGACGCGGCGTTTGTTCGCCGCTTCCTGTTGTTGCTCAGGCAGCGGCCATGCGGTCACGTCCAGCACGTTGTCCAACATGCGGATGGCGACACGCACCAGTTGCTTGAATGGTTCGTAATCGAAACCGGCGTGGTTGGAGAATGGATTCTTCACCATGCGCGATAGATCGACAGAGCCCAAGCAGCAGCAGCCGTAAGGCGGCAGTGGTTGCTCGGCGCAAGGATTCGTCGCCTCGATCACTTCGCAATACGACAGGTTGTTGTCGCGGTTCATCAGGTCGATGAACAGCACACCCGGCTCGGCGTGGTCGTAGGTGCTCTCGATGATCTGCTTCCACAGGTCGGTAGCGCGCACTTTGCGATACACCCACTTGCCATCGGCGCGTAGTGTCGCGCCTTCAGCCAAGATGGCATCGGAAGGTTTAGCGCTGTGCACCAGCTCGAATTCGTTGTCAGCTTCGACGGCTTGCATCAACGCATCGGTGACGCCGACGGAGATGTTGAAGTTGCGCAGGTCGCCTTTGTCCTTGGCGCTGATGAATTTTTCGATGTCGGGATGGTCGCAACGCAGCACGCCCATCTGCGCACCGCGACGCGCACCAGCGGATTCCACCGTCTCGCAAGAGCGATCGAATACACGCATGTAGGAGATAGGGCCGCTAGCGCGCGAGTTGGTGCCTTTCACGTGCGCCCCCTCGGGACGGATGCTGGAGAAGTCGTAACCCACGCCACCACCACGGCGCATGGTCTCGGCGGCTTGTTGCAGTGCGTCGTAGATACCAGGCTTGCCATCGACGGTGCCAGAGATGGCATCGCCCACGGGTTGCACGAAGCAGTTGATGAGCGTGGCTTGTATCTTGAGACCCGCAGCGGAGTTGATGCGACCAGCGGGAACGAAACCGTTCTCTTGCGCAAGGAAGAACGCCTCTTCCCACTTCGCGCGATGCTCCGGCTTCTCAGCTTGTGCCAGACCGCGCGCCACACGGCGACGCACATCCTGCACCGACTTCTCATCCGCTTCCGCGTATTTTTCCAACAGGACTTCGATGCTGATCTCTTGCGTCATGGTGTTGCTCCTACAAATGTTCTCTTTCGCGAGCGCGAAAGGTGATGCTGTGTGACTAGTGGCCGAACAGATTGACCAATCCATCCAGTCCGACGAAATTCAATGCATAGCTGGCTTGGGCACGGACGACAGGCTTGGCGTGATAGGCGATGCTGCTGCCTGCTTCTGCCATCATCTTCAGGTCGTTGGCGCCATCTCCCATCGCGATGACTTGCTCTGGTTTCAGTTCCAGTTCCACGCGGATGTGGTTCAGCCAATCGGCTTTGCCTTGCGCATCCACGATCTTGCCGGACACTTCGCCCGTGAGTCGGCCGTCCACGATCTCCAACTCGTTCGCATGAGCGAAGTCGAGACCGAGGCGCTCTTTCAGACGTTTGGTGAAGAACACGAAGCCACCGGAGACCAGCAAGGTCTTGATGCCGTGCTTCTTCAACTCTGCCAGCATCAGTTCCGCACCGGGATTCAACTTCAGGCGTTCGTCATACACGCGCTGCAATGCACTCTCTTCTAAGTTCTTCAACAAGGCGACGCGACGACGCAGACTCTCGGCGAAGTCGATCTCGCCGCGCATCGCCGCTTCGGTGATCTCGGCGACTTGCGGTTTGATGCCTTGCATGTCTGCGATCTCGTCGATGCATTCGATGTTGATGAGGGTGGAATCCATATCCATCACCACCAAGCCGAAGTCAGCCAAGGTCTTGCCCGCAGGCACGAAGCCATAGTCGATCTGATGCTCGAAACAATAGGCGGAGGTGCTGTCATTTGGCTTCGCATCGCGCAGGCGATAGACATGGGCAGAGACCTGCTCGGTGCGGGTCGAATTGGAAAGCTTGGCGAGGTGTTCTACCTGCGCGGAAGGGATGTCGTGTAGGGCTTGGAGTATGAGGTTCATGGTGCTCGAAAAAGGTGTGTTTCGATGGTTCGTTCAGGCGGCTCATTTTAATGCAAGCGACCAAACGAAAAGCCGCCGAAATTTTCTTCCGACGGCTTGTTTTTTTCTAAAAACGGGAGACCCCAGCCACGGCGGGCGACGGTCAAAGTCAAGAGTAAAAAGACCTAGAGTATCGCTGCGTCTTTCTCACCCCGTTCATACACCACATGGGCACGTCCGACTAGCAGTGGGTCGACCTGGCCGATGCGTTCCAACTCCTTGTTGGAGTAGGGCAGTTTGTGCAGGATGTAGCGCATCGCGTTCAAACGGGCGCGTTTCTTACAATCGGACTTGATGACTGTCCACGGACTGTCAGCTGTGTCGGTGTAGAAGAACATCGCTTCCTTCGCCTTGGTGTATTCATCCCACTTGCCCAAGGATGCTAGGTCGATGGGAGAGAGCTTCCAATGTTTGAGTGGATGCACCTCGCGCTCTTTGAAACGGCGTCGTTGTTCCTTGCGGCCTACCGAGAACCAGAACTTGATGACATACACACCACTACGTACCAAGTTGCGTTCGAACTCGGGTGCTTGGCGCATGAATTCGTCGTATTCCTTGTTGTCACAGAATCCCATCACGCGTTCCACACCTGCACGGTTGTACCAAGAGCGGTCGAACAGCACGATCTCGCCTGCCGTCGGTAGGTGTTGCACATAACGTTGGAAATACCACTGGCCGCGTTCCACCTCGGACGGTTTCTCCAAGGCGACCACGCGCGCACCGCGAGGGTTCAAGTGCTCCATGAAGCGTTTGATGGTGCCTCCCTTGCCAGCGGCATCACGTCCCTCGAATAGGATGACGACCTTCTGACCTGTCTCCTTCACCCAGTTCTGTAGTTTCAGGAGTTCGACTTGCAGTTGGAACTTCTGTTTCTCGTAACTCTTACGCGACAACAGATTCTTGTAGGGATAACCGCCCTCACGCCAATTGCCTGCCAACTCCTCATCGGGGAACTTTGAGCGCGATAAAAACGCAGGTTGTTGTAACAGTGCTTTTCGCAGCATCGCCGCATCGTCGGGTGAGGCGCCATCGAATATCGCTGTCAGTGCTTTGCTCAAGCCTTCGCTATCGCCAGGCTTGATGGCGCTGATGATGTCTTTCACTGCCGCCACCTTGGATTCTTCGGCTGCACTGATCGCCTGCTTCACGGTGAACGCTTCGACTGCTTTCTTGTTCAAGGTGGGAGGGATGTCGCCTTTGTTCACATCGCGCGCCGCAGGCTTGCGTCGGGTGGCGGCGGCTGTTTTCTTGGGGGCGGGGGCTTTGCTGCTGACAGACTTAGGCATGGCTTCTCTCTCCAAAGTGAACGCTTGTTATCCCGAACATTCTACTCTCGGAAAAATGGATGGTGCAGGGGCTACTAAGTCCGTTCGTGGTGTACCCGCGAGGAGTAGGCCGTGGCTGTACGGGGCTAAAGCCCCAACACCACACGCTCAGTGTTTTTCGTTCGCACCTTCGATACACCGCGCAAGCGCGGCACTCAGGACGAACGAAAAATGTATCGAACCATGGTGTTCGGACTTTCTTAAATGAAAGTATCGAGTGCGCTTGGCGCGGTATCATCCGCCCATTCACACGATACCCAACACGCAATGACACAAGCCCCAGAGAAACCCACACTACATCCTCGCAACCTGCACCGAGGCCGCTACGACTTCGCTCAACTCATCGCCAGCAGCCCAGAGCTGAAGGACTTCGTCGCGGTGAACCAGTATGGAAACGAATCCATCGATTTCGTCGACCCTGTTGCGGTGAAGGCGCTCAATCGGGCGCTGTTGAAGCACTATTACGGCATCAACGAGTGGGACATCCCCGCGCAATACTTGTGTCCGCCTATTCCCGGTCGTGCCGACTACATCCATTTTCTGGCTGACCTACTGGCCGAAGACAATGGCGGCAACATCCCGCGTGGTGACAAGGTGCGCGTGCTCGACATCGGTGTGGGGGCGAACTGCATCTACCCCATCATCGGGCATCGCAGCTACGGCTGGCATTTTGTGGGGACGGATGTGGATGAAGCGGCGTTGAAGAACGCGCGCCATCTTTTGGATGCGAACCAACTGGGCGATGCCATCGAATTGCGTTTCCAGGAGTCTTCCGCGTCCATCTTCGAAGGTGTCACCTACGCCGACGAATACTTCGATCTGACGATGTGCAATCCACCGTTCCACGCCTCCTTGGCGGAAGCCAGACAAGGCGCGCAACGCAAATGGCAGAACCTCGGCAAAGAGAGCAACAAGCACAAGAAGCCGGTGCTGAATTTCGGCGGGCAGAGCTTGGAGTTGTGTTGCGAAGGCGGCGAAGAGGCGTTCGTCACCCGCATGATCGAAGAGAGTGTCTCAGGGCGCGACCACTGCATGTGGTTCACCACCCTCATCTCCAAATCGTCCAGCCTGCCTCACATCTATCGCCTCATCAAAAACATCGGCGCGGTGGACAACCGTACCTTCGAGATGTCGCAAGGTCAGAAGAAGAGCCGCTTCGTGGCGTGGACGTTCATGGACAAAGAGCAGAGAAGGGCGTGGGGAAAACGGTGAGAAGAAGCGCTTAGCGAACTACTTCAACTCCCCAAAGAAATTCCTGATCGCCAACACCCGCTGCTGCAGATCCCCATACTTCAGATCGATCTTCAGTTTGTCCTGCCCCGACATCTTGATATGACGTTTGCTCTGAATGAGCGTAATTATCTTCATCGGGTCGATGGGCGGTTCGGGGATGAATTGGATGACGATGGATTCACTCGATGCATCCACTTTGCTGATGCCCAGCGGCTTGGCCATGATGCGCAGGCGGTGGCTGTCGAGCAGGGTCTGTGCTGGCTCGGGTAGCAAGCCGAAGCGATCGATGAGTTCCTGCTGCATGTCGTCCAGGTCTTCCTGCGTATTACAGTTCGCAAGGCGTTTGTAGATGACGAGGCGTTGGTGGATGTCGCCGCAGTAGTCGTTCGGCAGCAGTGCTGGTGTGTGCAGATTGATCTCGGTGGTCACGCCCAACGGGTGTGTCATGTCGGGCTCTTTGCCTTGCTTGAGCGAAGCGATGGCGGCGGCGAGCATGTCGTTGTACAAACTGAAACCGATCTCCTGCATCTCTCCACTTTGCGATTCACCTAGCACTTCACCCGCGCCGCGTATCTCCAAGTCGTGCATGGCGAGGAAGAAGCCTGAGCCTAGTTGTTCCATCGCTTGGATGGCTTCGAGGCGTTTCTTCGCCTGTGCGGTGAGTCCTTCCATGTTGTCTACCAACAGGTAGGCATAAGCTTGGTGGTGCGAACGTCCGACGCGACCGCGCAACTGGTGCAGCTGCGCAAGGCCGAAGCGGTCGGCGCGGTTCATGATGATGGTGTTCGCCGTCGGTACGTCGATGCCTGTCTCGATGATGGTGGTGCACAGCAGCACATTGAAGCGCTGGTGGGTGAAGTCGCGCATCACCGCTTCCAGATCGCGTTCGCCCATCTGGCCGTGTGCCACGCGTATGCGTGCTTCCGGCAGCAGAGTCTCCAACTTCTCCAGCATGTTGTTGATGGTGTCCACTTCGTTGTGCAGGAAGTACACCTGACCGCCACGCTTCAGTTCACGCAACACGGCTTCGCGGATCACCCCTTGGCTGAAGCTGCTGGCGAAGGTCTTGATGGAGAGACGGCGTTGCGGCGCGGTGGCGATGACGGAGAAATCGCGCAGGCCTTCCAGCGACATCGCCAGCGTGCGCGGTATCGGCGTCGCGGTGAGCGTCAGCACATCCACCTCGGCACGCAATGCCTTCAGACGTTCCTTCTGCTGTACGCCGAAGCGATGCTCCTCATCGAGGATGACCAAGCCGAGGTTGTTGAACTTCACATCCTTCTGGATCAGCTTGTGCGTGCCGATGACGATGTCCAACTTGCCTTCGGCCAAGTCCTTCAAGGATTGTGTCACTTCCTTGGTGGAACGGAAGCGCGACAACTCGGCGATCTTGATCGGCCAATCGGCGAAGCGGGTGGAGAAGTTCTGGAAGTGCTGCTCGGCCAGTAGCGTGGTGGGTACCAGCACCGCGACTTGTTTGCCATCCATCACCGCCACGAAGGCGGCGCGCAGGGCGACCTCCGTCTTGCCGAAGCCCACATCGCCGCAGATGAGTCGGTCCATCGGTTTGCCGGATTGCAGATCGAGCAACACGGCTTCGATGGCGGCAGCTTGGTCGGCGGTCTCTTCAAAACCGAAGCCTTCCGCGAACGCTTCGTAGTCGTGATAGGTGAGCTTGAACGCGTGGCCTTTGCGCGTGGCGCGCTGGGCGTAGATGTTGAGCAACTCGGCGGCGGTGTCGCGCACTTGCTGCATGGCGCGGCGCTTGGCTTTGTCCCACGTGCCGCTACCCAGCTTGTGTAGAGGGGCGGCTTCCGGTGCGCCGCCGCTGTAACGGCTGATGACGTGCAATTGCGACACGGGTACATACAGCTTGTCTTCGCCGGCGTACACCAGCAGTAGGAACTCGTTCTCTCCTTCGCCGAGGTCGAGATTAACTAGCCCTTGATAACGCGCGATGCCGTGCTGCTCATGCACCACCGGGTCGCCTGTCTTGAGTTCGGACAGGTCGCGCAACATACCTTCGACGTTGCTCTTCTTTGCGGCCCGTGCCGCACGGCTGCGCGGTTGTGCTGCATACAGTTCGGTCTCGGTGACGATGGAAATATTCTCATCCGGTAGTGCGAAGCCGATCTGGAGGGGGCCGACACCGAGCATGAACTTCTCTTTGCAGGCGATGAAAGATGCGTAGTCCTCGCATACCGTGGGCGTGAGGCCGTATTCCTTCAGATAGCCGGACATGATCTCGCGGCGACCAAGACTCTCGGCGAGTAGCAGCGTGCGACCCTTGTAGCTACGCAAGAAGTCTTCGAACTTTTGCGTGGGGACTTCGGCACGGCGATCCACAGAGATGGAAGGGATGGTAGCGGTTGGGCAGGGGATTACGTTTTTTGGTGAGCCTCCCACCTGATCATCATCAAGCCGTTCGTGCTGAGCTTGTCGAAGCATGGGCGGCGTTCCACCCATTCCATTCTGTGCGCCGTTCGTTCCTTCGACAAGCTCAGGACGAACGGGGTTGGAAAGTGCCGAGCGAACGGTTGATTGAAGTATGTCCAAGCGCGCGAACTCTTTCACCCGAATAAAGAACTGTTCACCATCCAAGAACAACTCTTTCGTTTCCAGCAAGGGATGTTGCGGGTCACCACGCAACAGGTTGTAGCGCGAGGCGGTATCCACGGCGAACTGTTTTGTCGCGGCATCCACATCGTGATGCAAGCATAGCGTGGCGTTCTGCGGCAGGTAGTCGAACAGCGTCGCGGTCTTGTCGAAGAAGAGCGGCAGGTAATACTCGATGCCCGCCGGCGCGATGCCTTTGCTCACGTCTTTGTAGATGCGTGACTTGGACGGGTCGCCCTCGAAACGGTCGCGGAAATTCTGGCGGAAAGTCGCTTGGCCCTTCTCGTCCATGGGGAACTCGCGCGCCGGCAGCATGCGTATCTCTGGCACGGGATACAGGGTGCGTTGCGTATCCACATCGAAAGTGGCGATGGTCTCGATCTCATCGTCGAACAGGTCGAGGCGGTAAGGCAACACGCTGCCCATGGCGAACAAGTCGATGATGCCGCCGCGCACGCAGTATTCGCCGGGGGTGAGCACCTGCTGCACATGGTTGTAACCCGCCAGCGTCATTTGCTGGCGGAAAGCGTCTAGGTCTAGGCGTTCACCTTTCTTCAGGAAGAATGTGTAAGCCGCCAGATAGGCCACGGGCGGCAACGGGTACAAGGCTGTCGTGATGGGTACGATGACGACATCAAAGTTGTTGCTGCGGATGTGATGCAGCGTGGCCAGCCGTTCCGAGATCAAATCTTGATGTGGCGAGAAATGGTCGTAGGGGAGCGTCTCCCAGTCTGGCAGCAGATGCACGCGCAACTTGGGGCCGAAGAACGGTATCTCTTCTACCAGCCGCTGTGCTTCCAAGGCGTTGGCGGCGATGACGACCAGCGGTGTATGTTCGGCGGCGTATTGCGCCAGCGCGAGTGCGTCCGAGGAACCAGTCAGATTCGTGTAGCGGGGGCGGGAATGTTTGGAAGCGAACAGCATGGGAACGGCCTAAAACAAAGGCGCGCATTATAAGCCACACGAGCTGTGCGCTTGTTTTACAATTCTTCCATGTGTGAATCTCTGACTCTTGTCCCTGCTTCCGTCTACGCCGGAAGGTTGGAATACCGATTTGCCTCCTGCCTTCGTGCTTCGGCCCGAGTGGCTGGGTGCGTCCCTAGCTGCCTTGAACTGCATAGCGGCGACCACTCTGCGCGGAGATGCGAATGAGGCTCGCCGACATCAGCCTTGCCACACGTATCACCCTGCTCGGGGTGTCGCTGGTGGTGGCCGGTGGTCTGTTGTGGATCAACGGTGAGAACGAGCGCTTGCAAGCGCAGTTCCTGAATGAGCGGAAAACGATACTGGATGAGACTCTGAGGATAGAGCGCGAACGCATGCAGCTACAGATCGAAAGATTCGGTCGTGACGCGCTGTTCCTATCCAATACGCCACCCATCTCCGGTATCGCGCGTGCTGTTCGACACGGCGGCATCGACCCGCGTGAGAACAATGCGCGCGCGGTGTGGGAACGCCGTCTGCAGGAGATATTCACCGCTTACATGCAAGCCAATCCTGAGTACTATCAGGTGCGTTATATCGGCTTGGCTGATGGCGGTCGCGAACTGGTGCGTGTCGAGCGTCGGGCCGAGGAGTTCGTCGTTGCGCAGCGCGCAGACTTGCAGCGCAAGGGTGAGCGCGATTATTTCAAGCGCGGGCTGGCGTTGGGGGCGGGCAAGGTCTATCTGTCCGATTTCAATCTAAATCAGGAACATGGCCGTATCGAGGTGCCGCACCGGCCCACGCTACGCGCCGTGACGCCGGTGTTCGACGAACACGGCCAGCGTTTCGGCATGGTGGTGCTGAACATGGACGCGACCAAACTGCTCAAGCCGCTGGCCCAAGTGCAACCAGCGGGCGCGCAGGCATTCATCGCCGACGCGCTGGGGCATTACCTGCTGCATCCGGATAGCAGTCGTGCCTTCGCCTTTGAATTCGGTGTGCCGACAGACGATATCCGTCAAGACTTTCCCAGCTTGGCGACGAGTTTCGGCGCGCCGGGCGGCGCATCACAGATGCCGTTGCCAAAGGGTAAAGAGGGTTATCTGGCGGTGCAACGACTGGGCTATGACGGCAACGACCCCTCGCATTACCTGTTGTTGGCCTATCACTTACCGCAGTCGGCGCTGGATGAAGGCAAGGTGGGCATCCCCCTACGCAGCCTGTTAGCTGCACTCAGTCTGACGGTGCTCGCTGCGGTCGTCTTCATGCTCATGCTGCACATACTGCTGCGACCGCTACGCCGCATCACCCATGCGGCGAGTGAGATCGCTGCACAGCGCCAGATCACGCATCTGAACGAGAAGGTCGGCGGCGAGATCGGTGAACTGGTGCTAGCACTGAACGACATGATGGACGCGCTCTCGGGGCAGGAAGCGCTGGCACGCGAGAACGCCTTCCGACAGGAGTTGATCGAATCGTTACCCGGCGTCTTCTACATGGTGGACCAACACGGCAATTTCCTGATGACGAACCGGAACTTCGAGAAAGAGTCGGCGCGTGAGGACTTGGTCGGGGTGAATGCACTCGACGTGTTCGTGGGCGAAGACAAACAGTTGATTGCGTCGCGCATTGGTGAGGTGTTCGTCAGTGGAGCGTCTTCTGCCGAAGCCCGATTGGTGACGCCTAGGGGAATCATCCCCTACCACTTCACCGGGCGTCGCGTCATGCGTGATGGCGAGCCGGTGTTGATTGGTCTGGGTATGGATATATCCGAACAGCGTGCCTATCTGCGACAGATCGAAGCGCAACTCAAACGCAGCGATGCCCTGCGCGAGAACTCGATGGAAGGCGTGCACGTGATGGATGTGGAAGGCAACGTGCTGGAGGTGAACCAAGCGTTCTGCCGCATGCTGGGCTACACGGTCGAAGAAGCGAAGCGCCTCAATGTACGGGATTGGGACGGTCAATTCAGCTCTGATGAGTTGACGCAGCGTTTCCAAGAATTGATCGGGCACAGTGCCACCTTCGAGACGGTGCAGCGGCGCAAGGACGGCTCAGAAATACAAGTCGAGGTATGTGCCACCGGGGTGGAGATAGGCGGCAAGATGTACCTGTATGCCGCCAGCCGTGACATCACCGAGCGCAAACGGGCGCAGGAAGCGTTGCTGCGGCATCACATGGTGATCGAGACCGCGATGGACGGTTACTGGATGACCGCAGCCGATGGCTATCTGAAAGAGTCGAACGAGGCTTATGCCAACATGTCTGGTTACAGCCAGCAGGAGTTGGTGGGCATGCACATCAGCCAATTGGAAGCCAGCGAACAGCCGGATGATGTGCGAGCGCACATGGAAAAGATCATCGCGCAGGGGTATGACCGATTCGAGACCCGTCACCGCCACAAGTCCGGACGCCTATACGACATCGAGGTCTCGGTCACCTTCCGCGACGCACATTTCTATGTGTTCTGCCAAGACATCACCCAGCGCAAGCACGATACCGAGCGCTTGGCGCATCAGCAGATGATCTTGCAGGAAGCGCAGCATCTGGGCAGGTTGGGCAGTTGGGAGTTGGATCTGGCGAACGATGAGTTGACGTGGTCGGACGAGACCTATCTCATCTTCGAGCATGATAAAGAGGATGCCACCGGTCTGTTCAAGGCGTTCAACGAGATCGTGCATCCGGATGATCGCGAGCGGGTGGAAC
>JBAYIG010000013.1:0-47935 GCA_041665725.1 Sideroxydans sp.
ATGAAAGTCATGTAGAAACAATCCAACCAAGAATACTGATCCCCGCCCAGCCAACGATAGCCAAGGGTGCCGATCAACATCACCATCAGGGCTGCCACTAAAGACCACAATAGATTTCTTGTCGTTGTTGAGAGATGCGTCTTCATCATTCGTCCTGCACGTTCTGATTAGGGAACAGTACATCAGAGAAACCAAAATTGCTCATGTCGCGTATGCGCATAGGGTACAAGATGCCTTCCAGATGGTCGCATTCATGTTGCACCACCCGCGCATGGAAACCACTCACCGTGCGATCTATCAGGGCACCCTTCTGGTCACGACCTTGGTAGCGCAATTGGGTGTAGCGCGGCACGAGGCCACGCATACCAGGCACGCTCAAGCATCCCTCCCAATCTTCATCCATCGCATCGGATAAGGGCGTGAGCACGGGATTGATGAGGACTGTCTGCGGGACAGATTCCGCATTGGGATAGCGTGGATTGGCATTCACCTCGAAGATGACCACACGCAGGCTGACGCCGATCTGCGGCGCAGCAAGACCGACACCGTCCAACTCGTGCATGGTGTCACGCATATCTGCCAATAAGGCATCCAATTCGCGACTGCCAAAATTAGTGATGGGTTCGGCGCGCTGCAACAAGCGCGGATCGCCCATGCGCAGGACGGGTCTAGATGCCATCGTGCTCCACCACGCCTTCCAATATCTTGCGTACGCGCGCCATCGCGGGTTGAGCGAATGTGCCGATCTCGTCCAGAGGGATCGCTTTCTCACTCGCACCACGACCCGCTGCATGGTTCACCACGACAGTGATGGCGGCATATTCCAATCCCAGCTCACGTGCCAATGCCGCTTCTGGCATGCCCGTCATACCCACCATGTCCGCGCCATCACGTTCTAGCCGATCGATCTCGGCGACTGTCTCCAAGCGTGGGCCTTGAGTCACCGCGTACACACCACTACTCAGGCACGCCTCCCCCGCCGTCTTCGCAGCCTCCAAGATACGTTGACGCAAAGATTCGGTGTAAGGCAGGGTAAAGTCGATGTGGGTGACCGAATCCTCACGACCATCGAAGAAGGTGAAAGCGCGACCATGGGTATAGTCGATGAGTTGGTCTGGAACGACCAAAGTGCCTGGCACCAAGTCAGAACGTATCCCGCCTACCGATGACACCGCGATGACCCGTTTCGCCCCTTGGTCACGCAAGGCCCACAGGTTGGCGCGATAGTTGACCATGTGCGGCGGAATGGTGTGGCCGTAGCCATGACGGGCGATGAACATGACCTCGTGTTCGTTGATGGTGCCGAACGTCATCGGCCCCGATGGTTCACCATAGGGCGTGCGCATCACCTGCCGATGGGTGATCTTGAGATTGCCGAGTTGATTGAGACCTGTACCGCCAATGATCGCCAACATCTTAGTTTTCCTTTACTGCGTAGATAGCAGGCAGATTACGCCATGCACCATGGATGTCCATCCCAAAACCAAATACGAAGCGGTCTGGCAACTCCATCCCTACAAAATCCGCGTGAATGGGTTTGACCTTGCTGTTCACCTTGTCAGCGAAAACGGCGCAATAGAATCTCGTCGCACCTAACTCCATCACACGTTGTTTGATGGCATGCATGGTATGACCTTCGTCGAGGATGTCGTCCAACACCAACACCACCTTGCCTTTGACATTCTCGCGCGGCGCGACTTTCCAGTGCAACTCGCCGCCTTGCTTCTCATTGCCATAACGTGAGACGTGCAGGTAATCGAAGTCCAATGGAAAATCCAACATCGGCAGCAACTGCCCCGTGAAGATGACCGCGCCGCCCATCACCGACAGCACGAGGGGGTGCTGATCGGCGAGAGTCGCGTTGATCTCTTTAGCCACCTGCGCCAACGCCGCTTGCACCTCATCTGCGCTGAACAACATCTCAGCGTCAGCCAATGTGTCACGCGCTTGTTGGTTGGTCAGCATCAGGCCACCGTTTGTAGATACGCCGCGAATTCCTCGCGTAGCTCTTCGTGTTTCAAACCAAAGGCGACTTGGGCTTGCAGGTAGCCCAACTTGGAACCGCAGTCGTAGCGGATGCCATTGAAACGGTAAGCCAGCAACTGCTCTTCACTCATCAAAGCCGCAATGCCGTCCGTCAGCTGTATCTCACCACCCGCGCCCGCTTGGATATTTTGCAGGTGATGGAAGATTCGTGGTGTGAGGATGTAACGCCCCACCACCGCCAAAGTCGATGGTGCGACATTGGGATGCGGCTTTTCTACGATGGTGTGAACCTTCTCGACATTCAACGAGATCGACGTACTACCCACGATGCCGTATTGCTTGGTATTCGCACGCGGTACGTCTTGCACTCCAAGTATGGAACATTGATGTTGTGAGAACACCTCCACCATCTGCTTCACCACGGAAGGCGAACCATCGATCAAGTCATCCGCCAAGATCACAGCGAACGGCTCGTCTTGAATGACAGGCTGTGCGCACAACACCGCATGCCCAAGACCCAGCGGCTCGGCTTGGCGGATGTAGATGCAGTTCACATGCTTGGGCACGACCTCTTGCACGATACGCAACAACTCAGTCTTGCCGCTGGCTTCCAGCGTGGCTTCCAGTTCGTATGCTTTATCAAAGTGGTCTTCGATGGCGCGCTTGTGCCGCCCCGTGATGAACACCATGTCGGTGATACCCGCCTCGACCGCCTCTTCCACCGCATATTGAATCAGTGGCTTGTCGACGATAGGTAGCATCTCTTTGGCGGTCGCCTTGGTCGCAGGGAGGAATCGGCTACCCATACCGGCGACTGGAAAAACGGCTTTCGTTATTCTTTTCATATCAATCTTCCTTCAATCACAAATAACGAAAGCCGTTTTCGGTGCAGGCTAATCTGCGAAGCAGGTTAAACCACGTAGCGGTGGCCATAGCCAAAAACAGATTTCTCATATCTATTCCAACTCACTCAACTGTTGCAACAAAGCAGCTTCATCCCATACGGGCACGTTCAATTCTCTTGCCTTGTCTAGTTTGCTCCCCGCCTCTGTTCCCGCCACGACGCAATCTGTCTTCTTGGAGACCGAGCCAGCCACTTTTGCACCTAAAGCTTCCAGTCGTGATTTTGCCTCATCACGACTCAGACTGGCGAGTGTTCCAGTAAGAACGAAAGTCTTGCCCGTCAACGGAAGCACCTGCGTACTCACCCCATCGTGCTCGTCCCACTGCACGCCCAATTCACGCAGCTGTTGCACCACTTCTCGGTTGTGCGCCTCAGCGAAGAATGCAACGAGGCTTTGCGCGACCACCGGCCCCACATCGGGCACGGCCAATAAACTCTCCGCATCCGCCAACATGATGCTATCCAACTTGCCGAAATGGCGTGCCAAGTCTTTCGCAGTCGTTTCCCCCACATGCCGGATGCCAAGTGAGAACAAGAAACGATTCAGTGTGGTGCGCTTACTTTTCTCCAGCGCATCCACGATGTTCTGCGCACTCTTATCAGCCATGCGATCCAATGCTGCCAGCGTCGCCACATCCAATCGATACAAGTCTGGCAAGGAGCGGATGATGTTCTCGTCCACCAACTGCTCCACCAGCTTATCGCCCAAACCTTCGACATCCATCGCACGTCGCCCCGCGAAATGCAGGATCGCTTGCTTGCGTTGTGCCCCGCAGAACAAGCCGCCAGTACAGCGCGCATCGGCTTCACCTTCTTCGCGCACGACATGACTGCCACAGACAGGACAAGTCGTTGGCATCACGAATGGCTTGGCAGCTACAGGACGGCGCTCCGTGATGACGCCGACCACTTCGGGGATCACATCTCCCGCTCGGCGCACGATGACGGTATCGCCTACGTGCACGTCTTTACGGCGTATCTCGCCTTCGTTGTGCAGGGTAGCGTTGCTCACTGTCGTCCCGCCCACGAACACGGGCTCCAGTTTGGCGACAGGCGTGAGCTTTCCGGTGCGGCCCACTTGTATCTCGATGTCACGCACCACGGTCAGTTGCTCTTCCGCAGGGAATTTATGGGCGACTGCCCAGCGTGGTTCGCGCGAGACGAAACCAAGCTCGGCTTGCAACTTGAGACTGTTGACCTTGTACACTACGCCATCGATGTCGAACGGAAGTGCATCTCTCTTGCTGGCGATGCGCTGATGGAAGGCAACCAGTTCATGCGCACCTTTAGCCACAGTTCGCTCGTCACACACTGGCAATCCAAATGACTTCAGTGCATCAAGGATGGCGCTATGTGTCGCAGGCAGTTCCCAACCTTTGACTTCACCTAAGCCGTAGGCAAAGAATGAGAGTGGTCGTTTGGCAGCCAGTGCCGGATCGAGTTGACGGATGGTGCCTGCTGCACCGTTACGTGGATTGACCAACGTAGCCAAGCCCAACTCGCGCTGCCTATCGTTGTAGCGATTGAAGTCCTTGCGCGACATATACGCTTCACCGCGCACTTCCAACACTTCCGCATCACAATCACGCAAGCGCAAGGGGATGGATTTGATGGTGCGGATGTTCTGTGTCACGTCCTCGCCCGTCTCGCCATCGCCACGCGTAGCGGCCTGCACCAGCACCCCGCGCTCGTAACGCAGATTGATCGCGAGGCCATCGAACTTGAGTTCGCAGTTGTATTCAACCGTCACGTCCGTCGAATCCAATGCATTTTTCACACGGGTGTCGAAATTGGATGCACCGCTGGATTCTGTATCGGTCTCGGTGCGGATGGAAAGCATAGGTACCGCATGTTTCACTGGTGTGAAACCATCCAACACTTTTCCACCCACACGCTGGGTAGGTGAGTCAGGTGTCAGCAGTTCTGGGTATTGTGCTTCTAGGGATTGCAACTCACGGAACAGCTTGTCGTATTCCGCATCGGGGATGCTGGGCGCATCCAAGACATAGTAGTTGTGATCGTACCGCTCGATGTCGGCGCGCAACTGGACGATGCGAGATATCGCATCCATCAGGAGAACAACCGTAGTGCCCGATCACTTCCCGGCGCGATGCCACCCGCCAGCATGCTTTTCTCGACTGCCTCCACTTGAGAACGGATACGAGAGATGGCCGTGTTATCCAAAGTGACACGCTGATCATCGACGAGTGTCGCACGCAAAGTGGTCGCGACTTCCATCGCCAACAAGGTCATCTCGTCGAAATTCTTGACGGGATCTTTGACACGCGGAATGTCGAGCAAGACAGTCATATTGTCGACTTGCATCTGATCCAAGGTGTGGTGCTGGAAGGGCGTACCGTCGGAAGCGCTCAAAGTGAATAACGTCGCGCCATCCGCATCGAACTGATGGAACGTCCCATCGGCCTGCAAACTCATGCCGATCAATTGCACCGCACGTGCCACTTCGCTTCCGAACAACACGCGCTCGCTACTCGGCACGATATTGATGCCTATCATCTGATCGACATCGGCGCAGAACTTGTCCAACTCGCGTGCACGTTCGATAGCACTGTCAACCATGGGCAACATCATGTCGGCATCCAGTTTCTGCCCGATGGCACCCAATAGTTCACGAAAATCCGCAAGACGGGTATCACTGATGGGACCGTTACGATCGACCAATTGCAGGGCGAGCTTAAAAGCACTGTAGGAAGTACGACTCTCAGGAATCACGCGCTCCCAAACACCCGTAGCCGCACTACATCCAATGGCTTGAATGGTCTTGCCGTAATCGAAGCGTCGTTGCCAGTAGCCATCCAATGCTTCAGCATTCTGTGGGAACTTGAGCGTCATGCTGACGATGAAATCTGTCTTGTCGTCGAATTGAGGCGAGGTCTCTGGCACAGGGTCGGCGATGAAATGCTGCGTATCAGCGTCGTCTTGAGATTGCGCCACAACATCTGCGATTGGCTGTGCCGTGGGTTCCTGGAAAGGCTTTCCAAGGCTGCGGCGATAGCGCCATTGCTGCCATAGGCCATAGAGGTACACCGCGACCACAACGACCGCTCCGATGCTTAACAGACTTACCTGAAATTCACTCATCTCTTTAGACGTTAAAGGCTGAAATCAACGGGTGAGATTCTATACCAAAGGCAGTTCACCTTCGTGTATCCCGATCTTGCTGATGTCTTGCAGATCTTTGATGAAATCGGGATCTTCGTGCAGTTGCGCAAGCGTCTTGGGGTGGTGCTTGCCATGCATCTGAACCAATCTGGCTTTAGTTGGTGCAGACATCTCCCATTTGAGCCCCGCCAACAGCTCATCGGCAGATTCCGGTTTGTTACAGACCAGCACCATATCGGCACCCGCATGCAGGGAAGCTTCGGCACGTTGCACGATGCCACCCGCGACCGTTGCTCCCTCCATACTTAGATCATCACTGAAAATGCACCCTTCAAAACCCAACTCTCCGCGCAAGATATCTTTCAACCATACCTTGGAGAATCCGGCCGGACGCGGATCGACCTTGGGATAGATGACATGCGCGGGCATCACTGCGGTCAAGCCAAAATTCACCATCTGACGGAATGGGATGAGGTCGCACAATTCGATATCGGTATAGCTACGTTCGTCCACGGGGATCTCCAAATGCGAGTCCGCACAGACGAAGCCGTGTCCAGGGAAATGCTTGCCTACGGTAGGCATGCCGCCTTTCTTCAAGCCGATCAGCAGGCTATGCGCCAATTCGGCGATCACCTGCGGTTCGGCATGGAACGCGCGATCTCCGATGACACTGCTTGCACCGTAGTCCACATCCAATACTGGGGTGAAGCTGAAGTCGACACCGCAGGCACGCAACTCGGAAGCGAGTACATAACCCACTTGTTCCGCGAGATGCTTGGCGCGCTTTGGATGCTGGTCGTATATCTTGCCCAACTCGCGCATCGGCGGGATCTTGGTGAAACCTTCGCGGAAGCGCTGCACCCTACCGCCTTCATGATCGACCGAGATCAACAAGGGAGGGGTGCGCAAAGCGCGGATGCTGGCAGTCAACTCGGAAAGTTGGCCGGGAGATTCATAGTTGCGGGCGAACAGGATGACGCCACCGACCAGTGGATGCTTGAGTCGCGCCTCGTCTTCTGGCGTGAGTGTCTTGCCCACCACGTCCAACATCACTGGTCCGATACCCATCAGTCTTTCCCTTCCAAAATAACGAATGCCACTGCGTGCTCATGTTCGTCGCTGATACTCAAGTGATGTCGCAAGATGCCAAGGCTTTCCAGATGCGCATTCAATTCAGGATCGAATAGGAAGATAGGCTTCCCTAACTTGTCATGTCCGACACTGATGCGATGCAGGCTCACCGGATGGCGCAGCCCCTGGCCTGTTGCTTTGGCTAACGCCTCCTTGGCTGCAAAGCGTTTTGCCAAGAATCGAACGGGATGGGTTTGTGCCGAGAATTCAGAATATTCTTGCTGACTAAGGATACGCTGTGCGAAAGCATCGCCATGTCGGGTGATGGCTGCCTCTATTCGTGCAACTGTAACGATGTCAGTGCCAATACCGAAGATCATGCGACCAACAACGCCTTCATGTTCTTGACAGCTTTTTCCAGCCCGATGAACACGGCTTCAGCCACGATGGCATGGCCGATGTTGAGTTCCTCGATGTGTGGGATGGCGACGATAGGTCGCACGTTGTGATAATTGAGGCCATGCCCCGCATTCACCTGCAAGCCCAAACCATGCGCATGTAGCGCCGCTCTGTGGATGCGCGCCAACTCAGCATCGCGCGCAGGTACGCTATCAGCATCGGCGTATTTACCCGTATGTATCTCGATCACTGGCGCCCCCGCCTTCTTCGCCGCATCCAACTGACGCTCATCCGCGTCGATGAACAAAGACACGCGGATGCCCGCCTCAGTACAACGTTGGGTAGCACGTTGCACGGCATCGAAATGTTTGATGACATCCAACCCACCTTCGGTCGTCAGCTCTTCACGCTTCTCAGGGACGAGGCAAATATCGTGCGGCTTCACGCGCAAGGCATTGGCGATCATCTCGTCAGTGACGGTACATTCTAGGTTCATGCGCGTCTGCAACATGCCGCGCAAGACATCGACATCGACATCTTGGATGTGGCGACGGTCTTCGCGCAGATGGATGGTGATGGCATCCGCCCCTGCCTCTTCGCAAACCAGCGCGGCACGCACTAGATTCGGGTAACGTGCTCCGCGCGCTTGGCGCAGCGTTGCGACATGGTCGATATTCAATCCAAGCTTGATCATAAGGGTACCTCTATAAAATCAGATTTCATCCCAACTGCTGCGTTGCTCATTCAATTTCTTGCTTACATATGCCCAATATGCCGCGCTGCAAAATTTAATTCGCGCCTTGCATTTGGGCGAACTCTAAATTTCTAGAGGCACCCTACAACTTCTGTAAATCCCTCATCAATTCGCGTGTGTGCAACGTCTTCCCAGCCAGATAGTGATCGAGCAACATGCGTATCAATTGCTTGCTCTGACGTGCGCTATTGGCATCACGATAATCATCCGCCGCCATATCCAGCAAAGTCTTGCCGGTAATCGGCATCCCTTGCGATGCATCAGGCGTTTCGGCCACCGCACCTAGCTCAAGTATATAGCGGTAGGTCTGTGTCGGGACAATGGACTTGCCGCTGAACGCCTCTGTTTCCAACTGCAAGGCATACCCCAATTCTTGCAGCATATGTTTTTCAAAGCAGCGTAGCGTGAAGGCATGGTCATCTTCCTGCGCCAATCGCTGCATGGTCTGCTGGTAATAGTCGAACAAGCTCTCGTGCGGATCGTCGCGCGCCATCAGGTTGAGTAGCAGTTCGTTCAGATAGAAACCACACAGCAACGCCGTACCTTGCAACTGCGGTTGACCACCCAGCCACTCGGCGCCGTGCAAGGTGCGCAGCTCATGTTTGCCGAACCAGCTCAACGACAGTGGCTGAAAACTCATCAACAATCCGCGCAGGGCTGAGCGTGGTCGTCTTGCACCTCTCGCCACCAAAGGCACACGCCCATGTTGGCGGCTGAATACTTCCAGCACTAAGCTGGTCTCGCGAAAAGGGTAACTATGCAGAACGAAGGAAAGTTCGTCCTGTATACGTTGTTTAGACGCTGCGTTACTCATACCCCAAAGACTTCAACATCTGCGCGCTATCCGCCCAACCACTACGGACTTTGACGAACACTTCGAGGAAAACCTTGCCATCGAACAGCTTTTCCATATCGAGGCGAGCTTGGGTGGCGATCTCTTTCAGTTTCTCGCCCTTACTGCCGATGAGCATCGCCTTGTGCGCGTCCTTATCCACTAGGATGGCTGCATGAATGCGGCGCAACTTACCTTCAAGCTTGAACTGTTCGATGATGACGCTGACCGAATAAGGCAGTTCATCACCTGTATAGCGAAAGACTTTCTCGCGCAGCAGTTCGGCAGCAAGGAAACGCTCGTTACGATCCGTGATGTCATCTTCGGCATACAGATGTTCGCCTTCGGGTAAGAAGGGGCGAATGGCATCCAGCAAGGTATCCAGATGTTTGTCTTGGCGCGCACTCACCGGCACGATGGCGGCAAAGTGGCGCAAAGCGGATATCTCTTGTATGAACGGCAGCAGCTCGTTCTTATCCTGCATCAAGTCTGCTTTGTTGATGACCAAGATCACCGGCCTATCCTGTGGCAACAGCTCCAACACTTGTTTGTCGCGTTCGTCAAAATGGCGTGCTTCCAGCACGAACAAAACGACGTTCACTTCACGCAGACTGTTGGTGACCACACGGTTCATGCTGCGATTCAGCGCATTGGTATGTTGCGTCTGGAACCCAGGGGTATCAACGAACACGAACTGCGTCTTATCTTCCGTGAGGATGCCCGTGATGCGATGGCGCGTGGTCTGCGCCTTGCGCGACGTGATGCTGATCTTCTGCCCGATGAGGTGATTGAGCAGCGTCGATTTTCCCACGTTTGGACGGCCAACGATGGCGATGAAACCGCTATGAAGATTTTCTATTTCAGTCATTGTGTGATTCTCTTATAAGCCGCTTCTGCGGCAACTTGTTCTGCAACGCGACGGCTATGGCCTTCACCGCGCGTCTTGATCTTCAACTTCTCTATCTCGCATTCGACCTCGAAAGTCTGTGCGTGCGCCTCACCTTTGATCTCTATCACTGAATACTTAGGCAAATGAAATTTCCTGCCTTGAAGGTATTCTTGTAATTGGGTCTTTGCATCTTTACCCAAGCTTTGCAGATCCATACCTGCGATGAAGGGCACATACAGCCCCAGCACCACTTTTTCAGCCGTCGCAAAATCCGCATCCAGAAGCACTGCGCCAAACACTGCCTCCAGCGCATCCGCAAGAATGGAAGGACGGCGCGCCCCATCACTCTTAAGCTCGCCCTCGCCCAAGGCCAACATCGCTCCGATGTTCAATTGTTGAGCAAGCACGGCCAACGTTTGCTGATTGACCAGATTGGAACGCAAGCGAGAAAGGTCGCCTTCTGGGACGTCTGGATAGGTTTGATAGAGATATTTGGCGATAGTGCAATTAAGGACGCTATCGCCAAGGAATTCCAATCGTTCGTTATGCGCAGAACTGTAGCTACGATGAGTCAGTGCACGTTGCAACAATGCAGCTTGCACGAATTTATATCCAAGCTGCTTACATAGCGCCGCGTGATTCATCTAATGGATTTATTTACTACTGGGATTGAACTCAAGCAACAGCGTGACGTTTGCGACCAGAGGAATCTTGACCGAGTAGCTCGCACTTAAACTGAGCGCCGCCCCCTCTTTGGTGATCTCAATATCCTCGGCAGACAATTCAGAGATGGCATTGATATAAGCACGCTTGCTATAGGACTCCTTGATCTCCTTAATTGATGCATTCTGCATCGCAGGATCAGAAGCAACTGCTTGGAATATTGATGATATCTGAGTACTGTGAATATACGCTGGCACCAACTTCATACCCAATATCGCAACAAATATCAGTACAAAAGCGACCATGATGAAGCCAGAGAAACCAATCCCAAGCTGTTTGTCTTTGAATTTACTCATGCGAACTTCCTTTCTCAGCATTCACTAGTCAATCGACAACCCGATCCGATCCAATTCACCAAAATTCATCCAGATGAAAAAAGCCTTACCCACGATCATCTCATCCGGCACAAATCCCCAATATCGACTGTCACGGCTATTATCCCTGTTGTCACCCATCATAAAGTAATGACCCGCAGGTACGGTACAGCGCATCTCCTCGGCACTATAACTGCACTGTTCATGCATTGGGAAGGCATCCACACTGGCTAGATGTACGGAAGGCATCTCCGGATTGATCAGGATCGAATGCTTCATCCCCGTCAGATCCTCGGTATATCTTTCCGTATGCACGAAATTCAGGCCGCTCTCCAAGAAATTATAGTCGTCTCCACGCACCCTAGATTGTTCCACTCCATTCACCCAAAGCCGCTTATCACGGTAGACCAGCACGTCACCAGGCAATCCCACGGTGCGCTTGATGTAGTCTATCGAAGGATCATTTGGGAAATGAAAGACCATCACATCACCGCGTTGCGGTTGATTAACTTCGACGACTTTTTTATTCACGATGGGCAGGCGTAAACCGTAGGTATAACGATTCACCAAAATGAAGTCACCCACATGCAAGGTCGGCACCATCGAACTGGATGGGATCTTGAAAGGCTCGACCACGAATGAGCGCAACACGAAGACGGCAAGAATGACCGGAAAGAAGCTCTTGGAGTACTCCACCCACCAAGGCTCCTTAGCCTCAGTAGCGCGCTGCGCACGCAGGACGTATTTATCGAGCAACCAGACCGCACCGGTCACCACCAACAATACAAACATCACTATGGCAAACGTCATCTCGGCTCCGCTTATTTGTCATCCACACGCAGGATGGCTAAGAACGCCTCCTGCGGGATCTCGACACTGCCTACTTGTTTCATACGTTTCTTACCCGCCTTCTGCTTTTCCAACAGCTTGCGCTTACGCGAGATGTCACCGCCGTAACATTTAGCCAGCACGTTCTTACGCAAGGCCTTCACGTTCTCACGCGAGATGATGTTGGCACCGATGGCTGCTTGGATCGCCACATCGAACATCTGGCGCGGAATCAACTCACGCATCTTGGCAGCTACTTCGCGGCCACGATACTGACTATTTGCACGGTGCACGATGATGGAAAGTGCATCGACCTTCTCGCCATTGATGAGCATGTCGACTTTCACCACATCCGCATTACGATACTCTTTGAATTCATAATCCATGGAGGCGTAACCGCGCGACACCGATTTCAGCTTGTCGAAGAAGTCCAACACGATCTCGCCCATGGGCATCTCGTACTGCAGCAAGACCTGCTTGCCGTGATAGCTCATATCAAGTTGCACGCCACGCTTCTGCGTACACAAGGTGATGACCGCGCCGACGTACTCCTGTGGCATATACAGATTGACATGGACGATAGGCTCGCGGATCTCTTCGATCTTGGACACATCTGGCAACTTGGAGGGGTTGTCTACCGTGAGCACAGTGCCATCACGCAACACCACCTCGTAGATCACCGTCGGCGCGGTGGTGATCAAGTCCATATCGAACTCGCGCTCCAAGCGTTCCTGCACGATCTCCATATGCAACAGACCGAGGAAGCCGCAACGGAATCCGAAACCAAGCGCTTGAGACACTTCCGGCTCGTATTGCAAAGAAGCATCGTTCAGCTTCAACTTCTCTAACGAGTCACGCAATGCCTCATACTGATTGGACTCAACTGGGAACAATCCCGCGAACACCTGCGGCTGGACTTCTTTGAATCCAGGTAACGCACTACTGGCCGGTCGCGTGACCGAGGTGACGGTATCGCCCACCTTAGCGTCTTTCAGCTCCTTGATGCCTGCGATGACAAATCCCACCTGCCCTGCAGACAAAGAATCGCGATTCTGCGATTTCGGGGTGAACACCCCCACATGCTCCGTAAGATGCTGCGCACCATTCGCCATGAACAATATCTTGTCTTTGGGCTTGAGCGTTCCGTTGACGATGCGCACCAACATCACCACGCCGACGTAGTTGTCGAACCACGAGTCGATGATCAGTGCCTGCAATGGCGCGCTCGCATCACCCTTAGGAGGCGGTACTTTGAGAATAAGGGACTCCAGCACGTCTTCGACGCCCATACCCGTCTTGGCCGAACAGCGCACCGCTTCTTGTGCATCGATACCGATGACATCCTCGATCTCGGAGATCGCATTCTCTGGATTAGCGGAAGGTAGGTCGATCTTGTTCAACACAGGCACGACCTCGACGCCCAGATCGAGCGCGGTGTAACAGTTCGCCACGGTCTGCGCTTCGACCCCTTGTGATGCATCAACGACCAACAATGCCCCTTCACATGCGGAAAGTGAGCGAGAGACCTCATACGAGAAATCCACGTGCCCGGGGGTGTCGATCAGATTGAGGTTATATACCTGCCCATCGCGTGCTTTGTAAGTCAGCGCGGCAGTCTGCGCCTTGATGGTGATGCCACGCTCCCGCTCGATATCCATCGAGTCAAGTACCTGCTCTTCCATCTCGCGATCAGACAAACCGCCGCACAGGTGGATGATGCGGTCTGCCAAGGTGGATTTACCGTGGTCGATATGGGCGATTATGGAGAAATTACGAATATGCTGCATGAGGCTCAAAATATAAATATCCCGTCAAAAGCGGCGGTTGCGCGAGGCGCGGATTCTAGCCGATTTTGACGGGATACGTGGTCAGACCTTGGCGCTATGGCTTTTCATCCAGACGGATAGGCACATAGACCGTACCGTCGCTGCGACGCACCAACAACGCGATATTTCGTCCCTGCTCCACCTTCTTCAGCACCTCGTTAAACTGCTCGACGCTGCGTAGCTCAATGTTGCCGATGGCCAAGATCACATCGCCACGCTGCAATTCACTGCGTGCCGCTGCACCTTTCACCTCTTCCACCAACAACCCGCCTTCGATCTGAAGCTCCGCCTTTTGCTCCGCATTCAACTCGCTCAAGGTCAACCCAAGACGACTCACGCTTTGTGACTGAGATTGATCCTCTTTGCTGTCCTTGGCGGCTAGCTTTTCGGCATTATCCTGTATCTCACCTACGACTAAGGGCACTTCCAAGGTGGCGCCTTTGCGCCACAACTGTACCGTCACTTTGTTACCCGGCTTAGTTGCCGCGACGATCCTAGGAAGGTCCGCAGACTTGGCAACGATCTTGCCATCGAATCTAAGGATCACATCACTCGCTTTCACCCCAGCCTTGTCCGCAGGACCATTCTTCTCAACACCAGAGATGAGCGCCCCCGATGGTTTAGCCAATCCAAATGAGTCAGCCAATTCACGGGTGACCTCTTGGATACTCACACCGATACGTCCACGTGTGACCTTTCCCGTGCTACGTAGCTGATTGACCACATCCAGTGCCACATCGATGGGGATGGAGAACGATAACCCCATGTAACCGCCCGAGCGGCTATATATCTGAGAGTTGATGCCGACCACTTCGCCCTTCATGTTGAACAATGGGCCACCAGAGTTACCCGGATTGATCGCCACATCGGTCTGAATGAAGGGAACGAAATTCTCTTGTGGGAGTGAACGCCCTTTGGCACTGACGATACCCGCAGTAACACTGCTATCGAACCCGAAGGGGGAACCGATTGCCAAGACCCACTCACCTACCTTGAGTAGGTCGGGATTCCCTAGCACGACCTTGGGCAGTCCCGTCGCCTCGATCTTGAGCAAGGCCACATCAGTACGTTTATCCGCACCGATCACCTTGGCTTTGAATTCACGCTTATCCGATAAGCGCACAGTGATCTTGTCTGCACGATCTACCACATGCGCGTTGGTCAAGATGTAGCCGTCCGCACTGATGATGAACCCCGACCCTAAGGATTGAGACTCTTGCTCGCGCGGCACTTGTGGAGCGAAGCGTTTGAAGAACTCATAGAAGGGATCATTTTCGGGCAGGTTGGGCATTCCCTGAAAACCTTGCTGGGCACGGACGATCTGCGTGGTACTCACATTCACCACCGCCGCCCCCTGTTTCTCCACCAAATCGGTGAAATCAGGTAGCTCTTTGGCAAAAGCCGCATGGGTAAAAAAGATGGCAAAGGACAACACGAGAATACGCTTGATCATATTTTCCTCATCGAAAAGAGAACAGGGATTACGTACGAGAGACGATGACAGACTGAACGACTGCCCTTGAAGCACTAGCCCAAGGCAAGAACTTGCCTAAAGCGAAACCAATCATCAGCCCCAAGACTGAACCGAGCAAAGCATAACCATCTCGACTAGCGGTATCAGTAGCGAATGTCGCCCCAACAAAACCGGCAGCGAACATGAACAGCAAAGGGAGAAGATACATGCGCAAAGAACTGTGCAAAAGATTGCCTTCTGGCAATGAGATATTCACCTCATCACCCACTTTGGCAGCTGCTTGATTGAGTACGATGAAGCTACGGGGCTGGCTACTGCAAAACATCTTAGTCAACTTACCACTACCGCATCCACCTTCGCTGTTGCAATTACCGCAACCGCCACCGCCAAGGGGGCTGATCTCAGCCTCTGCGCCTTTGATACTCAACACGATGGCGCGCATCTCCAGCATCTCACTCTCCTGCGTAACGAACTGAATCAGCCACTTGGATGACCACTCGTGGCGGGACTTCTCCAACGACCGTCACCAGACTATCCCCAACCAAGCGGTTATACATATGCACCGCACCGCGCCCTGACAACCCGGGAACGTCGGTGACATCGCTCACCTTTTCGATGAACACAGAGATGCCGGACAGACCATCCGAATAGACGATATGAACGACGGGTAATTTCTTATCCGCGATGACGCGACGCATCTCAAGGATCTTTTTGAATCCCGCAGGAACGGAGTCGACCTGCCAGCCACTTGAGGCACTCTCTAGACTCAACTTGGGAAGAGACGAAAGGTTCTTTTGATGAGCCAAATGAGCCGCTTCCGTTTCATTCGGAACGATCCACTTGCGATCGATATTCTTACCACCGATCTCTAACTGCGAGAAGGCATATTCCTCGATCACTCGATTCCGCTCATCTAGCACCACCGCCTTAAGCAACAAACCCGACTCACTATGCGCCCACATCTTGCGCTTGTAACGCAGCCCATCCTTGGGCTGGAACAACACGGTATGTGCGTGATAATCCGCAACCCTGTCTTCCTCACCTTGACTGATCTGATAATTCTCTTTCAGCGTCTGGATCTGTTCGGGCAGCAGCGCAGGAAAGGCGCGTTGCGCACGTCGCTTCTCTATACGAACTTTCTTATCTCCCAGATACAACCAGACCTTGTCGTTGTTACGAATGACCTCTCGTTTAAGACCATCCAAGCCCTCTAGACGCTCGTGTTCGCCAGTCTTATCGGCGATATGCGTGATACGAGACATCTCGACACGTCCGCCAGACTGATAGACGAATACACCACAGTAATTGGTTTGATGACCGGCGAATGCCATCGTCTTCAACCAGTCGGAATCCTCAAGCAAAGGATCTGCGAAAGCTGAGGCCGCAAGCAATTGCAACAGCAGAAATCCAGCACCGAGTTTTAGAGTTTCGATTCGCACTATCTTGCTGCCACCGTATGGATGTAAGTTGCCGCACCTTGCACATCGGCACTAGGTGAAACCTCTTGGTGAGCCATCAGATAATCATTCGCTTGGAAAGAAGCGGGACGAATCGCATTGTTCTGTTGGATCGATGCCATCTGAGGAGCAGGCTCATTGCTGATCTGCATCGACATCCATGCCACGATGGCCAATGCCATCACAGAAGCCACCGCCGAGAGCGCGTAATGCTTGATCTTTTGAGGGCTACGACTATGAGGTGCCAGGATGGTCGGCTCGGCTTGCAAGCGTTCTCTAAAGGATGTGCTCAAATCGCGATGGATATGGTCCGGTTGACGTAAGGCATCACCGATCAAATGATAGGTCGCCCAATCTTGTCTAGTCTCGGGGTGTCGCTTGAGCTTATCGAAGAACGCATCCGCCTCATCCTCGAACATCTCGCCGTCCATCAATACTGATATTTCTTGTTTCATGCTTACCACCTCTTATCTTCGCTTGTTCCCAACAGTGGTCGCAGATTCGTGGCAACCACTTCGCGCGCCCTGAATATGCGCGACCTGACAGTACCGATCGGGCAATTCATCACTTCCGCGATCTCTTCATAACTCAAACCTTCGATCTCACGCAAAGTCAATGCAGTACGTAGATCTTCAGGGAGTTGCTGCAAAGATGCATTAACAACATCCACCACCTGCTTGCTCATCAACTCATTCTCAGGCGTCGCCACCTCATGCAACAACGATGCATCTTCAAAATCTTCCGCCTCTTCAGCATCAAAAGGCGTGCTGGTGGGCGCTTTTCTTCCTTGTGCCAGCAGATGATTCTTAGCTGTATTGATGCCGATACGGTAGAGCCACGTATAGAAGGCACTATCCCCCCTAAAAGCGGGTAATGCTCGATAAGCCTTGATGAACGCCTCTTGAGTCAGGTCTTCAGCTTCGGCTGTGTTGCGCACGAACCGCGAGATCAATCTTCCCAAACGGCGCTGGTACTTGACCACAAGCAACTCGAACGCGTGCTTATCGCCGCGTTGCGCGCGCTCCACCAGCTGTTGATCGATCTCCCTGTCACCCATCCCGTTTCCCGGTTTTATGTATATTGAGCCACTTGACGTGGCTGCCCAGTATAACTGGACGGGTGCATATCGTCAGCCTTGCCCGTAACGCGCGGATGGACAACAGTAAAAATATTTAGTTCATTTATCCGATCAGAAAGCCTAGATTTGCTATAGTCACAGCAATTTCAGTCACTCACTCTCAGCAACGTGTTGCGCTTTGACACTCTCATCATCGGTAGCGGACTTGCCGGACTCTCCTTGGCACTCAAGTTGGCCGACCGTCAAAAAGTCGGCATCGTCACCAAGAAAAATCTGTTGGATGGCGCCAGTGCGTGGGCGCAAGGCGGCATCGCAGCCGTACTTAGCCCTGAAGATAGTCTCGAAGAACATATCAATGACACCCAAACGGCAGGGGGCGGCCTATGCGACCCGATCACCACGCGCTTCGTAGTCGAACGTGGTGCGGCAGCCGTTAACTGGCTGATCGAACAAGGGGTACCGTTCTCCAAGGACGAGAACGGGAACAACGATTTCCATCTGACCCGCGAAGGCGGGCACAGCCGCCGTCGCATCATCCATGCGGCCGATGCAACTGGTAAAGCAGTCCAACAGACTCTCTCTGAGAAAGTCCTAGCACACCCCAACGTAACCGTTCTGGAACATCACATCGCAGTCGATCTGATCACTGGCAAAAAGATCGGGCTATCAGAACAGTCCTGCCTAGGCGCATACGTACTTGATTCGTCTTCGGGAGAAGTTAGAACCATCTCTGCAGACAACACGGTATTAGCGACTGGTGGCGCAGGCAAGGTCTATCTGTACACCACCAACCCCGATACTGCCACAGGCGACGGTATCGCCATGGGGTGGCGCGCAGGATGCCGCGTGTCGAACATGGAGTTCATGCAATTCCACCCGACCTGCTTGTACCATCCGCATGCGAAGTCATTCCTCATCAGCGAAGCAGTTCGTGGTGAGGGTGGCTTGCTGAAACTGCCTGATGGGACGCGGTTCATGCCTTGGCACGACGAACGCGCAGAGCTCGCGCCACGAGATATCGTGGCGCGCGCCATTGACTACGAGATGAAGAAGCGCGGAATCGATTGCGTCTACTTGGATATCTCACACCAGCCCGAATCGTTCTTGCGCGAGCACTTCCCCACGATCTACACGCGTTGTTTAGACCTAGGGATCGACATCTCCAAACAGCCCATCCCTGTCGTTCCGGCCATGCATTTCACTTGTGGTGGACTGATGACAGACCTCGCATCACGCACCGACATCAAAGACCTTTATGCTATCGGCGAAACTGCCAGTACTGGCCTGCATGGTGCCAATCGCCTAGCCAGCAATTCCTTGCTCGAATGCTTGGTATTTGCAGATGCTGCTGCGCAGGATATTTTAGGGAAGTCGTCCCGAACGGCACATACACTGCCCGCTTGGGATGAGAGTCGCGTCACCGATGCGGACGAACTGGTAGTGATCTCGCACAACTGGGATGAATTGCGTCGCTTCATGTGGGACTACGTTGGTATCGTTCGCACCACTAAACGCCTGCAACGCGCCCAACACCGCATCCGCCTTTTGCATGAAGAGATCAACGAGTACTACCGCAACTTCCATGTGACATCGGATCTGCTTGAACTACGTAACTTAGTGCAGACAGCAGATCTGGTCGTGCAAAGCGCATTGTCTAGACACGAAAGCAGAGGCTTGCACTTCAGCAAGGATTACCCGCTAACAATGAGCGAAGCTAAACCTACGATACTGACTCCTGTCGCTTAACACCCCACCTCAGCACGACTCGCAAACGTCGAAAGCTGTCAGCAGACATACAATCTTTCAGCAACACGATGCCACGATGGCCACCTTGCTCAAAACGCACGTTGAGCAAAACCACGAATGGCAAGATGACTCCCCCCGTTCCCAACTTACCAGTCAGATGTCGTCCATCGCGCAACAGCAACGAAATGGTGTTGTCGACCTCAAGACGAAACGCAACACAGGATGAATCGCTTGCCAATCTGGCATCCCTAATTAGCAGGAATGCACTTGCGAACAATACAAAAATTCCAAATACCACGCTGATCATTGGCGTTAAAGGCAATACGAATAGAGTCGCCAAAGATAGCAGGCAAGCAATAGAAATGAATAAGGTGAGATGGCTTGAAGAGCGTAGTTTGTAATGTCTTTGCAAACTTGCACTCATTCGTGCAATTGCCGATCAGAATACGATAGTAGAGATCAAGCCGATCACAACGAGCGCGATGATCGCCAACAGGATATAACCACCTCCATTGGCTGGCGGAGTTGTTTGGTTATAGGAGCGCGAAGCTGATGCGCTCTTCAAACTGACGTCGGCGCGAGCTGTGGGGGCCGCTCGATTGATGTCGTCCATGCTCGGACGAGCCATACGGAAAGTCTTGGACAATTCTTCGACATCCTCATCACTTGCAGTCATGGAAGCCAAGCGCATCGTCGCCTCCATCGAATCGAACGAGGTCGACAATCCCAAGGCTGATACCTGATTTGACTCATCCCCTGCCTCACCAGACAAAGAACCAGCATTATCAAAGTTAGTAGACTTTGATGGCTGGGGTTCAGAGTCAATCACCGAGGTGGTATTGGAACGGGGCAGCGAATCGCGGCAGGCGCGCAAATCATTCGCCAGATCACGCGCATTTTGATAGCGCGAATCCAAGTCCTTAGCCAATGCCTTGGCCACGATGAAATTCAACATCTCAGGCACATCGACGTTCATCGTACTAGGTGCGGCAGGGGCGGCATTCAGGGTCTGGTACATGATCGCGTTGACGTTCTCACCCATGAAAGGTGCCTGCCCAGTCAGCATCTCATACAGCATCACCCCCAGCGAGAAGATATCCGAACGTTGATCGGTCAATTTTCCCATCACCTGTTCAGGCGACATGTATTTTGGCGACCCCAAGACCATGCCGGTCTGCGTACGAACTGCCGCTGAAGCCATCCGTGCGATACCAAAATCGGTGATCTTCACATGACCATCACGTATCACCATCACGTTAGACGGCTTGATATCGCGATGGACGATCTCGTGCTCATGCGCATACGACAAGCCTAAAGCGACCTGCGAGATGATGTCTATCACCTGAGCGATCGGAAGAATTTTGTTGTCGTTCAAAATATCGCGTAGCTCGCGACCATGCAGGTATTCCATCGCGATGTAGGCGATATCATCTGTACGGCCCACATCGTAGATGGTCACGATATTTGGATGGCTGAGCCGCCCCGCCGCTTTCGCTTCTTGGTAGAAACGTGCTTCGTACTCTTCGCGCTCTTCTTGCGCCAAACTCAGATTGATCGTCTTGATCGCCACTTCACGATCAATGAGCGGATCCCTAGCCTTATAGACGACACCCATCGCCCCTTGGCCAAGCTCACTGATGATCTGATAACGTCCAAGCTCTTTAATCATATCCCCACTATCACTCTAACTACTTATCGAACTTATCTTTTACGTTCTTGAATACAGGCCCCCAGATCGGGTGCCCCGCTTCTGCTGCTGACAGATTGAAATCGGGATTGAGCTCCAAGATGTTCTTAAAATATTCCCTGCAACTCTTCTCATGTGAAGAGATACAACTGATGAAAGCCATATATTTGTTCGCCCGAATCCTCTGCGCACGGCTTGCCGACTTCGTCGCAAGAACAGCATCGAGCGAGTTCATTGAAGTCACGTAATTTCCTTCCTCATACTCTTTGACGGCGATCTCAAGCTTTTGCTCGACCTGATCCTTGCCAAACAATCTTATCCCTCCACCACCGTCATCACAGGTACTGACCACGTTGCAACCAGAAAATAACAGTGTGCTTAAGCCCACCAACAACCAACGTGACATCACACTCTCCTATTCAAACTTATTTGAAGCTATGTTTTATTTTTATCTTTTCACCAGGCTTGGCCTTGATGACTTCTTTGTACACTGGGAAACTAGAGTTCCTGATCTCCATCTTGTGTGTGCCTGCCACCACTTGCAACTCCAACAATGGCGGGCTAACACCTTGCAGTTTTCCATCTAGATATATCTCTCCCCATGGCAAGACAGCCAGACTGACGACAGCCGGACCGCCTGTCGTCTCGACCAAAGTGCGGACGCGAGAACTCTGCTTGACCCCCTGCACCTTCTTCTCACCTTCAGGAACGACTGGGGTGGCCACCACCGCAGATGCTGGCGTCACAACAGTCGGCTGTGTAGAAACGACTTGTTTTACGTTTGGCGCAACAGGACGATGAGCCAGTTTGTATATCCCCAAAACCATTGAAAACATAAGCACAGCAGATATACCCACCACTGTGGCCTTTTGAGTAACGGATGCTTTCCTAAAAGCATCGATACCCCGCCGCTCCCAAACAGCCACGTTATGAATGAATTCTTCCCAATATATCTTCGTTGTGGCGATCGCTTTGTGCCAGCCTGAGGAATGCTCGATCTCTTCCTTCAAAGCGACACTGCGCTGAGTAGAGGTGAAATCGCCCGGATACCCGATGGCATAGACTTCATGTTCACGCACATGCTTGTCGGTACGCGAACCTTGGTAATGGAACATGCCCGCATATTCTTGTGACAAGCGCGACACTGCATCGTAGTAAGAACGGGAAACAAGGATCTGACCAGGATCGGCGAATCCCATCACGCGTTGAGCCACGTTGATGCCGTCGCCAACGATATTCGGTTGCCCATTGATATCTTTGACCAAACGCACAGGCCCAAGATTGACCCCCATACGTACCAGCAAGGTGGGCTCCATACGCACCCCCTCTCCTAGGAGGCTGCTGCGCATACTCAATGCCGCTTGCAGGGCATCTTCGATATCACCCAAGAAGCTGATCGCTGCGCCATCACCCGTATCCAAGATGATGCGGTCATTGACTGGAACGTCGCGAATGGCGATAGACAGGAAGGCGTTGAAACGCTCCTTCAATGAAATTTGACCCGCGACCGACTTCTTAGAATATTCGACGATATCCAAGAAAAAGACGCTACAAATGATGGTCTTGTTGTTACGTTGTTCCATTTACCCTGTCCGGCACATCCAACTTGAGTGGATAAACCACATAAGAATCCTTTTTAACCCCTCGAATTCTAACGATTGTCTGGCTTTCTCGCCAGTTCATTTTTGCGCGGACGCACCCGCGTAAGCTTCTTTGCGCGCTCATTTTCTGACAGCTGCCGCGTATAACCTGCAGGCAGTCCGACCCACTCCAGAATGGCGCGCACCTGAGTCTCACCCAACTCATCCATCATCCCGCGCTTGATACGGGAGGGTAGGTTGATGATGCCGAAGCGGACACGCATCAAGCGGCTCACGGGCAACTCCAATGCCTCGAACGTGCGGCGCACTACTCGATTACGGCCTTCTTTCAACACCAGTCGATACCAATGATTGAAGCCTTCCCCGCCCTCGTCACTCAATTGCTCGAAGCGCACCACCCCATCTTCCAACTCGATGCCATCCTTTGTCATCTGACGCATCTGGGCGGGTGTCATCTCGCCTTGCACACGTACCGCGTACTCACGCTCCACTTCAAAACGCGGATGCATCAGGCGATTCGCCAACTCACCCGAAGTCGTGAATATCAACAACCCACTGGTATTGAAGTCTAAACGCCCGATAGCGATCCATTTCTGACCGCGTAGCTTGGGCAAGCTATCGAACACATTTGCGCGCCCCTTGGGATCGTCGCGACTGACGATCTCGCCTTCCTGCTTGTGATAGATCAGAACGCGCGGCAAAGCCTGCTCTTCTTCCAAGTGGAGCTTGATGATGCGGCCATCGACCATGACTTTATCGCCATCGATCACTCTGACTCCAAGGGTCGCCACCGCACCATTCACTGTCACACGACCTGCGCTGATCCACTCTTCCATCTCGCGACGCGACCCGATACCCGCTTGTGCAAGTACCTTCTGTAGGCGCTCGCCTGGAAGACTGCTTTCGATTTGTTCGGTCATTCCGTTACCGCTCTTCTTTCCAGCACTGCCTGTGCCAATGTCCCGCTATCTACATGCTCCAACTCGCCACCGACTGGCAATCCGCGTGCGATTCGCGACACTTTGATGCCATTCGCACGCAACATCGTCGCGATGTAATGTGATGTCGCCTCACCCTCGACTGTGAAGTTGGTCGCCAAGATGACTTCACACGACAGCTCCTGCGCACGTTTGAGCAAGCGCTCCAAAGGCAACTCACGTGCCCCCACACCATCCAATGGCGATAGACGCCCCATCAATACGAAATACATACCGCGATAGCACTGCGCCTGCTCCATCATCAGCAAGTCGGCGGGCATCTCCACGACACAGAGCAAATCATGCTCACGCCGCGTAGAACTACACAGCCCGCAAATTTCATCTTCGGAAAAGTTGTTGCATTTAGCGCAATGCTTGACGCTCTCTACAGCATGTTTCAGCGAATGCGATAGATGTAGTGCGCCCTGCCGATCTCTTTGCAACAGGTGATACGCCATACGTTGAGCTGATTTTGGCCCAACGCCCGGCAAACAACGCAAAGCGGCGATCAACTCTTCCAGACTGGAAGGAGATTTGATCAAAATGGCAAGCTCATTCCTGGTGGCAATTGTGCGGTGAAACCACTCATACGTTTTTGAGTCGTGTCAGCTGCTTTTTTATTCGCATCGCTGAATGCTGCGACGATCAAGTCTTCCAGCATCTCCTTGTCGTCCATCACGCTCTGATCGAGACTCACACGGCGCACTTCGTGCGCACAGGTCATCACCACTTTGACCATACCAGAACCCGACTGACCTTCCACCTCGATGGTAGCCAGTTCGTCTTGCGCCTTCTTCATATTGGCTTGCATCTGTTGCGCTTGCTTCATCAAGCCGCCCAATCCGCCCTTCATCATCGTCTCTTCCTCCAGTTACACGGGCCTGATAGACCCTTCGATCAATTGTGCGCCCAGTTTTGCCTGAGCTTCCCTTACAAAAATATCTTGTTTGATGGCGTCTTCAGCCTGCTGCTGACGCGTCTGCTTGACCTGCTGCTCGACTGCCGCAGGCGTAGCAACGTCTTTCGTCCCACCCAACTCCACGACCAACCTGAGCGGTTTAGCGAAATACTCACTCAAAGTCGATTGCAGCTTTTCTTGCGCCGACTTGTTGCTTTGCATGTGTTTGAACTGCGGCGCGAGATTGAGCACCATGCGCCCGTCCTCAAAGCTCGCGAGTACACAATTCTTCGCCAATTCTTTCGCCATCCCTTGCAAGTTGAGTTGCGACAGCAATGTATTCCAATCCAAGTCCGCCGCATTCACTGATTGCTGAACAAGAGCCACCTGCTGTACGTGCGCAGGTTCAGCAGCCACGTGCCTGGCAACACTAGGCACTATGGGCGCGGGAGATGATTTCACTGGCGCCGCACGTGGAACAGGTGATGTGACACTCGCCGTCGTCGCTTGCGTAGCGAAGGCCAACATACGCAGCAAAGTCATCGTAAAGCCCGCATATTCATCCGGCGCCAAGTCGATCTCATTACGCCCGTGGATGGCGATCTGATAATTCAGCTGTATCTCTTCGGGCGTGAACTGTTGCGCCAATTCCATCAGACGCGCACGCTCTGGCTCATCATCAGCGATCGCCTGCGGAATGGTCTGCGCTAGCGCGATGCGGTGTAGCAAAGTGGCCAAATCCTGCAAAGCAGCTTCGAATGCGATGCTACGAATCGCCATATCGTCGGCGATACGCAACAGCCCCGCACCATCACCCGCACGCAACAATTGCAACAAGTCGAACAGATAACCTTGGTCGATGGCACCCAGCATGGTGCGCACCAATGATTCATCCACTTTGCCCGATGAATATGCGATGGCCTGATCCATCAAGCTCAATGCGTCGCGCATACTGCCCTGCGCGGCACGCGCCACCAGATTCAGTGCGCCGTTCTCGAACGGGATATTCTCCTGCCCCAACACGTATTGCAGATGCGAAAGGATCAATGCAGGCGGCATCTGCTTCAGATTGAACTGAAGACAGCGCGACAACACGGTGACGGGGATCTTCTGAGGATCGGTGGTGGCCAGAATGAACTTCACGTGCGCAGGCGGTTCTTCCAGCGTCTTCAACATCGCGTTGAACGCCGACTTCGACAGCATGTGGACTTCGTCGATGATGTACACCTTGAAACGCCCACTGGACGGCGCATACAGCGCACTTTCCAACAGCTCTCGCATGTTATCGACCTGCGTGTTCGAGGCGGCATCCAACTCGATCAAGTCAACGAAACGTCCGCTATCGATCTCAGTACAGGCACTACACACACCACACGGCGTAGCAGTGATACCAGATTCACAATTCAGGGATTTTGCGAAGATACGGGCGATGGTGGTCTTACCCACTCCGCGCGTACCTGTGAAAAGATAGGCATGATGCAGACGATTCTGCGAGAGTGCATTGGTCAATGCCTGAACGACGTGCTCTTGCCCCGCCAATTGTGCGAAGCTCTTCGGACGCCATTTGCGTGCTAACACTGATGTTGCCGACATATCGCCCACCTATAACGTATCGAGTGAAACACCCTCGAAAATAAGGAGGCGAGCCTTACCCCCGGCACTTGCACCGCTTGGCTGTGGCTGCTTCCTTCCGGACCTGACCAGGTTCACCAAAGTGCAATGCGGGGAGACCCGCCAAACTTTTTCAGCCTACTGCGCGCCACGATAGCTGCGTTGCTCGACCGCTCGAAATCCTCGTGTACCTCCGAGTACACTCCGGTTTCTCCCGCTCTCACGCCTTGCTCTCCTGTCGCTCGCTACGGCTGTAAAATCATTGATACGAACTACTAAATCTGTTTGACCGGTATCATCCCGATCCGCTTCTTCCATTCCGCCGGCCCGGTCTCGTGCACCGAGCGCCCTTGCGTATCCACTGCCACCGTCACCGGCATGTCCTCCACCTCGAACTCGTAGATGGCTTCCATACCCAAGTCTGCGAAGGCGACCACTTTTGCGCTACGTATCGCTTTCGACACCAGGTAAGCCGCGCCTCCCACTGCCATCAGATACACCGCTTCATGTTTCTTGATGGCCTCCAACCCAGCCTTGCCACGCTCAGCCTTGCCAACCATCCCGATCAAGCCAGTCTGCGCCAACATGGTCTCGGTGAACTTGTCCATGCGTGTCGCCGTCGTCGGTCCTGCCGGCCCCACAACTTCATCACGCACCGGGTCAACGGGGCCGACATAGTAAATGAATCGACCGTTAAAATCCACGTCAGACGGGAGTTTCTCGCCCTTTGCCAGCATATCCACGATACGTTTGTGCGCTGCGTCTCGACCTGTCAATAATTTGCCCGAGAGCAGCAAAGTGTCGCCCGGCTTCCATTGTTTGATGTCTTCACGCGTCACTGTATCGAGGTTGATGTGACGCGCATCCGCTGCGGGATGCCAGTGCACGTCAGGGTAATCCTCGATCTTAGGTGGGGTGAATGTCGCCACACCACTACCATCCAACTCAAAATGCGCATGTCGTGTGGCCGCGCAGTTGGGAATAAGGGCGATGGGCTTAGAAGCCGCGTGGGTCGGATAATCAAGAATCTTCACATCCAGCACCGTAGTCAGACCGCCCAAGCCTTGCGCACCGATACCGAGCGCGTTCACCTTATCGAATATCTCGATGCGCAACTCTTCGATGCGATTCCTCGCACCACGCGCCTTGAGCTCGGTCATATCGATGTCTTCCATCAACGCTTCTTTCGCCAGCAACACCGATTTCTCCGCTGTACCTCCGATACCAATACCCAACATCCCCGGCGGACACCAGCCCGCCCCCATACCCGGCAGTTGATTCAATACCCACTCCACGATGTCATCACTGGGATTGAGCATCGCCATCTTGGATTTGTTCTCCGAGCCACCACCTTTGGCCGCGATACGTACGTCCACTTTATCGCCTGGTACCAACTCAAAGTGAACAACGGCAGGCGTGTTATCACCTGTGTTCTTGCGACGCCCCGCAGGGTCAGCCACGATAGAGGCGCGCAACACATTGTCCGGTAGCAAATAGCCTTTGCGCACACCTGCATTCACCATCTCAGTGATGCTCATGGTCGCATCTGCCCAGTGCACGTCCATGCCGACACGCACGAAAGCCACCACGATGCCGGTGTCCTGACAGATAGGCCGTTTACCCAGCGCACACATACGCGAGTTGGTCAGTATCTGCGCCATCGCATCCTTCGCAGCCGGCGATTCCTCACGCTTGTAGGCAGCTGCCAGCGCTTGCACGAAGTCTTGTGGATGATAGTAGGAGATGAATTGCAAGGAGTCGGCGACGCTATCGATGAAATCCTGCTGGCGGATGGTAGTCATGGCGAGGTCTCTAAAAATGGGTGCGTGGATTATGGGAGCGTGAGCATTCAGCGTCAAACGGTTAGAATGCGCGCCCGCCCAGACCAAGGCAAACAAGATTCACGGTACTAGACATGGCAATCCAATGGTTCCCCGGACACATGACCGCCGCCCGCAAGAAGGCGACGGAAACCATGGAGCGCATCGATGTCGTCATCGAGGTGCTGGATGCACGCGTGCCAGAAGCGGGTAGCAATCCTATGCTTCGCGAGATGCGCGAACACAGGCAGCGACCTTGCCTGAAGGTATTGAACAAAGCAGACCTCGCCGATCCTGCCGCCACTAAGGAATGGCTGGACTATTTCAATAGTCAGAAGAATATGAAGGCCATCGCCCTCTCCTGCAAGAAACCGGGGGAGGCTGCGAAGATTCCCAAACTATGCTTGCCGCTAGCACCGCATCGCGGCACGACGCTAAAGCCTCTGCGCATGATGGTGATGGGCATCCCGAACGTGGGCAAATCCACTTTCATCAATGCTGTACTCAAGCGCCGAACCGCCAAGGTGGGCGATGAACCTGCCATCACAAAGAACCTGCAATTCTTCGAACTCAACGACCACATGCAGCTTGTCGATACCCCGGGCATGATGTGGCCGAAGATCGAATACGAGAGCGATGGCATGATGCTCGCTGCCAGCAACTTGATCGGGCGCAACGCCTATGACGAAGGCGAAGTGGCCACCTTCCTTGGTGACTTGTTGATGCAACGTTATGCGACGCAGGTGCAGCAACGCTACACATCGGTAACGCATGAAATGGATGGTGTCTCGCTCATTGAGACCATTGCGCAACAACGTGGCTATCGCATCCGTGGACAAGAGCCTGATTTCGAAAAAGCAGCAATGACGCTGTTGCAAGACTACCGTACTGGGACACTGGGACAGATCAGCCTAGAAACCCCTGCTTCGCGTGCGGCCATGATTCAAACTAAATTAGTTCCCGCTTATAATCCCCTCCATTCTGACTCCTGATCGTCTCGAATGCCGCTAGTACGTATCGCCCTTTTGCTTGCCAGCATCACGCTATCTGGATGTAGCACCCTGCATCTCAGCGCCTATACGTTGGACAAAGACCCGCTCGAACCCTTCAATCGCAAGATCTATGTCTTCAATGACACGCTAGACCAAGCGGTCGTCAAACCCGTCGCGCAGGGTTACGCCGAGATCGTTCCCAGTCCTGCGCAAACGCTGGTGAACAACTTCTTCTCCAACTTGGATGATGTGACGGTCACCGCGAACGATTTGCTTCAACTTAAATTCAAGCAAGCTGCCAGCGATGGCAGCCGTGTGCTGTTCAACTCCACGTTCGGCATCCTTGGATTCCTCAACGTGACCGACCGCTTGGAGAAACACAACGAAGACTTTGGTCAGACCCTAGGTTATTGGGGGATGCACAGCGGCCCTTATCTGATGCTGCCACTGCTAGGCCCAAGCTCTTTCCGCGATGGGATCGGTTTGTACGGCGATAGTTATGTCAGCGTCATTGGCAACACGACACCGACCACCTCACGTTATGCCGCTTATGCCGCAGAAGGATTGAACAAGCGTGTGAATCTACTCGACCAAGAAAAGGTCTTAGATGATGCAACGATCGACCGCTACAGCTCTCTGCGCGACTTCTACCTACTGCGTCGACAAAGTCTGGTGTATGACGGCGATCCACCGCGTGTGAAATATGACGACGAAGACGAAGAGGAAGCACCATAAAAAACGGCGGGTTCAACCCGCCGTTTTTATTTGTATGACCTAGCTTCGATCACTTAGCGTTACGCAATGCCTCGATACGCTCATCCAAAGGTGGATGGGTCATGAACAACTTGGAGAAGCCACCGCCACCCGAGATAGCTTGAGCGGCCATGTTCTTCGGTAACGCCGCAGCTTCTTCATGGTTACCTTTCAAGCGCTCCAAAGCAGCGATCATCTTTTGGCGTCCCTCCAAGCTTGCCGCACCCGCATCCGCACGGAACTCACGTTGACGCGAGAACCACATGACGATGATGCTAGCCAGCACGCCCAAAATCAACTGTGCGGCGATCTCAGCCACGAATGCGCCGATACCAGGGCCATCACGGCCATCGTTCTTCAATAAGACGCGGTCGACGAAATAGCCGAACAGCTTGGCGAAAAACACCACGAAAGTATTCACCACACCTTGAATCAGGGCTAAGGTAACCATGTCCCCGTTCGCCACGTGGCTCACTTCATGCGCCAACACAGCTTCCGCTTCGTCTTTACTCATCGCGTGCAGCAAACCTGTGCTCACTGCTACCAAGGCATTGTTTCGATTCCAGCCGGTCGCGAAAGCGTTCACATCGGGCGCATCGTAGATCGCCACTTCTGGCATACCGATTCCCGCAGCCGCGGCCTGGCGGCGCACGGTATCCACCAACCAACGTTCTGTTGCGTCTTGAGGCACCTCAATGACTTGCGCACCGACGGATTGTTTCGCCATCCATTTGGACATCAATAGGGAAACGATAGAACCCGCAAAGCCGATCACAGCCGACAACGCCAACAACGAACCAAAGTTGATGCCGCCGTTCGCATCCATCCAGCGATCCACGCCCAACAGACGCAAAGTGATGCTGATGACCACCAGAACGGCGATATTGGTCAAAAGGAACAAAAAGATACGTTTCATGCAACCCTCTCCAAAGTTAAGTTCACGGCGCTCAGTTTAACAAACTTCCCATGCCGCTCGGTTCGCTACATGGGGGAGGTTTGAGCCTATTTCAAGCCCTGCATCTGAGCGTAAGTGTTATGAGAAGTTCGCTTCATCTAAACATAAATTTCAAACGTAATCCGAATTCAGACGTGCGGTTCTCTGGCTCCGAAAAGAAATACCAAGCGGTGGATCCATTTTTGGTGATGGGTTTTAAGATTGCATCGGACTCTTTGATACGCCAGATATTCAAGAATGGGCCAAACGCCCAATCGTCCATCTCGTACATCATGTCAGCTCGCAGCCCGAAACCTGAATCCTGCCCATTCGTCACATCGGGAGCGCTGCTATATCCAGAGTGGCCGATCAAATCAGAAAGATGTGTCACCTGCCTACCACTCAATAAATGATCGAACTCCAAGGTCGTCGCCAGCACAGCAGACTCATCCAACTTGAACCGATGAGTCAAACCGATAGGGACGTAGAGATAATTGCTCTCGCGCCGATATCCGATCGCGCCACTACTGCTATAGCCACGCAGATCGTTGAATAGGTAACGGTAGCCTATGCCAATGAACGGAGAGTACATGGCATTCCCTCCTTGGATATCCAGCCCGATCAGCCCCCTGGCATCAAGATACCAATCAGGGGTGCTCGGTTGGTAACCAGAGCCCACATAATCAACACTGCCGTAGGCGAAGCGCACATCGTCTTTGATGAACCACTCACCGTTCAGCGTCTTTGCGCCTAAGTGATTCACGCCGAACTTGTCTCCCTTATTGCTCATCCCCAAAGAGGGCTCCTCATAGCTGTAGGAAGAAACTGAAATTCCGAGTTCATTCCCATTGCTCGTCTTAATGGTTGGGCTTTCAGCGTGTGCTATAGGTGTAAGCAACAATGTGGTGATGAAGAACAAGAACGACGTGAAGAAATGTTGTTGTGACAAGTTCATATTGGATGGATTCTCTGCTAAGAGGTGACACCCTAGCCCGCCCATCAACCCCGGTCAATATGCAGCACAAAAGAAAAACCGATGCGGCTTGTAGCTCGCATCGGCCTTGTTTGAAAAAAACTAAAGCTACCAGCCTGATTCGCGTTCTGGCGTAGCGGTGATCTTGTGAATGGACAAGTCGGCACCGTTGAACTCTTCTTCCGCATCAAGGCGAATGCCGACAAATTTCTTCATCAAGCCATACACGATGAAGCCGCCAGCGAGGGCGATGCTTACCCCCATCAGCGTGCCGATGAGTTGCGACATGAAGCTCACCCCTCCGATCCCTCCCAGCGCTTTTGCCCCAAAGATGCCAGCGGCGATACCGCCCCATGCGCCGCACAGTCCATGCAATGGCCACACACCGAGCACGTCATCGATCTTCCAGCGATTTTGTGTCAACGTGAACATGACGACGAACAATGCGCCTGCGATACCACCTACGAACAGTGCCCCAATGGGATGCATCAAGTCGGACCCCGCGCAGACGGCGACCAAGCCAGCCAATGGGCCGTTATGTACGAAGCCAGGGTCGTTCTTACCCAACCACAGGGCCGTGAGTGTGCCGCCCACCATCGCCATCAGCGAGTTCACAGCCACGAGGCCGCTGATGCCAGTGATGGTCTGGGCTGACATGACGTTGAAGCCGAACCAACCAACCGTCAGTATCCAAGCGCCGAGCGCCAAGAACGGGATGCTGGAAGGAGGGTGTGCAGAAACTCGCCCTTCTTTGTTGTAGCGTCCACGGCGCGCGCCGAGCAGTAGCACGGCGGCCAAACCGATCCAACCACCCACCGCATGCACCACGACCGATCCAGCGAAGTCATGAAAGCTCGCACCAAAACTCGCCTTCAACCACTCTTGGATACCGTAGTGGTTATTCCACGCGATGCCCTCGAAGAATGGATAGACGAAACCAACCAACATGAAGGTCGCTGCGAGTTGCGGATTGAATTTTGCGCGTTCTGCGATGCCACCCGAGACGATGGCGGGAATGGCTGCTGCGAAAGTCATCAGGAAAAAGAATTTGACAAGGTCATATCCGTTCTTCTGGGCAAGTTGCTCTGCCCCGACGAAAAAATCAACGCCATAAGCGATGCTATAGCCGATGAAAAAATACGCTAATGTAGAAACGGCTAGGTCGCTGAGAATCTTCACCAAAGCATTCACTTGGTTCTTCTTGCGCACTGTACCCAGTTCGAGGAAAGCGAACCCTGCGTGCATCGCAAGCACCATGATGGCGCCTAATAAAACGAATAGAACGTCACTGCTGAATTTCAACTCTTCCATGCTGCTCTCCTAATGTGCGAACGGCATACAGCCAGCAAGAACCGTTCCCAACTTATAACCACTTGAAATATAAAGGGTCGAATATTGAAACGACGAACACATGAGGAATGAATGAGCCGAAACGGTGCGCTTTATAGGTGCTGCACCACCGTTTCGCACCAATCAGGTGCGTGACGTCATCGCCAATCTTTTAGATGTTTTTCCAACCAGAACAAACCAACGATGGTCTTGCCGTCAGTTATCTTGCCCACACGTATCCACTCGATGGCATCACTCAAAGAGAGCTCGAACACTTCGAGGAACTCGCCTGCATCCAGTTTGCTACCTTGATGTGTCAGACCACGCGCAATGAAGTATTCCAAACGCTCGTCAGAATAACCGATGCATGGGAATGCAGTGGTGAGGTGCATCCACTCGCGCGCCACATAACCCGTCTCTTCTAACAATTCACGTTGCGCAGTGACTAGGATGTCTTCCCCTTTGTCGATCTTGCCCGCAGGCAACTCGATGAATTCTTGACGCGGTGGGTAACGGTATTGGCGCTCCATCAGCAGATTGCCGTTGTCCAACAACGCCAGCATGACGACTGCTCCTGGATGAACCAGATATTCGCGACTACTGGTCGAACCATCGGGTAGCAGCACGCTGTCTTTACGTACTTCGAGGAAACCACCGTTGTAGATGAGTTCGCTGTCGATCTGTTTTTCGGTGAGGTCCATTTCTACTCCCTACAAAGCAATACTCCCGCCGTAGCGGGAGTATCTGTTCATTGAATCGTTGTTATCAATGCAGCAGCAAAGACTGTTGCACCGCCACCGCACACACCGACATCAAGGCGCCGGGCAAGATACCCAAGGCCAACACCGCAAGGCCGTTGATAGAAATGAGTAAGGCGCTGTCTGGCTGCACGTAGATCTTCTCGTGGCTCTCTGGCGCATCGAAGTACATCAACTTGACGATGCGCAGGTAGTAGAACGCACCGATTAGCGAGAACAGCACGGCCATGATGACCAGCGGGATGTGCCCTGCTTGAACGGCTGCGTTCAACACAGAGAATTTGGCGTAGAAACCAACCGTAGGTGGAACGCCCGCCATGGAGAACATCAGCAACATCATCATGAATGCCAACCAAGGGCTACGTTGATTGAGTCCTTTGAAATCATTGATGCTGTCCGCTTCAAAACCTTCTCGCGACAACAGCATGATCATGGCGAATCCGCCCAAGCTCATCAGCACATAGACCACGGCGTAGAACATCGCCGCGCCATAGCCTTCGATGGAACCGCTCAAGACACCGATCAACATGAAGCCCATGTGCGCGATGGTGGAGTAAGCGAACATGCGTTTCAGATTGGTCTGCGCGATCGCGGTGATGTTACCGACCGCCATCGACAACACAGCCAGCACCATCAACATACCTGCCCAATGGATCATCATCGGCTGCAATGTCTCGACCAAGATGCGCATGACGAAAGCGAACGCAGCCAACTTAGGCGCTGATCCGATGAACATGGTCATCGCTGTCGGCGCACCGTGATAAACGTCGGGCACCCACATATGGAAAGGAACTGCACCAAGCTTGAACGCCAAACCCGCCACCAAGAACGCGAGGCCGAACACCAACAGCGAGACATTAGGTGTGCCGTGAGCGATGACGTTGGAGATCGTTTGGATATCGAGCGAACCTGTCGCGCCGTAGATCATGGACATGCCGTACAACAGAAAACCAGAGGCCATCGCCCCCAGAATGAAATATTTCATCGCGGACTCTGTAGCAGTAGCAGAATCGCGTTGCAAGGCGACCATCGCGTACAGACTCAGTGCAAGGATCTCGAGTCCCATATAGAGGGTGACGAAGTTGCTGGCAGAGATCATCACCATCATGCCCAGTGTGGACAGCAACACCAAGCTGAGGAATTCGCCGGAGAACAATCCGCGTGTGATGAGGTAGCTACGGGAGTACACCAACATCATGGAGACCGCCAGATACGTCAACAACTTGAGCACGTCGGCCATCAAGTCATCAACGAACATGTTGTTGAATAGGTGGGCAACGCCATACTCGTGCGTCGCTACCGTGATCAAGGAGCAGCCTAGCAACGTCATTTGCACCAACAGGTACGTCATGGTTCTTGTCTTGCCTGGGATGAGCACATCCAGAACCAAGATCACGCTCAACATGATGAGCATGAATATCTCAGCGTAGGCGGGGAATAATGTGGAGATATAAGTCATGACTTCCTCTTAGATTTTTGAGCGTGCCAAGTGGACCAACAGGTCGTTCACCGAAGCATGCATGATCTCGCTCAAAGGCAATGGATACAGACCCATCACCAACACGCTGATCGCCAATACTGCCATCACTAAAATCTCTCGCGCACCGATGTCATGCAGATGCTTCACATGGTCGTTCGCGACTGCGCCGAACACGACGCGCTTATACATCCACAAGGTGTAGGCTGCGCCGAACACCAGCGTGCTGGCAGCAGCGAAGGCATACCAGAAGTTCACTTTGACCGCGCCCATGATGACCATGAACTCACCTACGAAACCGCTGGTGCCTGGCAAGCCGCTGTTCGCCATCGCGAACAACATGAAGAAGGCTGCGAACACAGGCATGGTATTCACGACACCACCATAGTCCACGATCTGACGTGAATGCACGCGGTCATACATCACACCGATACACAAGAACAGTGCACCAGCCACGAAGCCGTGCGAGATCATCTGCAACAACGCGCCTTCCATACCGTAGGCATTGAAGATGAAGAAGCCAAGGGTGACGAAGCCCATGTGGGAGATGGATGAATACGCGATCAACTTCTTCATGTCGGCTTGCGTCAATGCGACCAAGCCGATGTACACCACCGCGATCAGCGACAGCGCAATCATGAATCCTGCCAACTCATGACTCGCATCAGGCGCGATAGGCATTGAGAAGCGGATGAAGCCGTAGGCACCCACCTTCAACATGATCGCGGCCAGCACCACCGAACCACCGGTTGGCGCTTCTACGTGTGCATCTGGCAACCAAGTATGGACGGGAAACATCGGCACCTTCACCGCGAAGGCGAAGAAGAAGGCGATGAAGATGAGGATCTGCGCATCCAACGGGATTGGCAGTTGGTGGTAATCCAAGATGGAGAAGCTGCCACCTGAATGCAGGTAAAGGTACAAGAACGCAACCAACATCAACAGTGAGCCGAGCAAGGTGTAGAGGAAGAACTTGACTGCCGCATACACGCGATTCGGACCACCCCACACACCGATGATGAGGAACATCGGGATCAGCATCGCTTCCCAGAACACGTAGAACAGCATCGCGTCCAGTGCAGCGAACACGCCGTTGATGAGTCCGGACATCACCAAGAAAGCCGCCATGTATTGCGCCACACGCTTCTCGATGACTTGCCAACCTGCGATCACCACGATCACGGTGAAGAAGCTGTTGAGCAGAATGAACAGCATCGAGATGCCGTCCACGCCCAAGTTGTAGTGAATATTGAAGTGGCGGATCCACTCCTTCATCTCGACGAACTGCATCGCGCTCGTCATGCGATCGAAGCCCGTATAGAGCGGTATCGTCACCAGCAACCCTAACACCGAACCTACGAGCGCGATGATTCGTGCCAAAGGCGCGTTACGGTCGTTGCCAGTCGCCAACACCAGCAGACCAAAGATGATGGGGAGCCAGATGGCGACGCTTAACAGTGGATATCCAAAAATCATGCTTATTCCTTCAGTTCTTCTCTAGTGCTGCGTCATTAGAACCAAGTACGTACCGTCAACAGGAGCGATACCCCGACGATCATCCAAAACGCATAGTGGTAGACATAGCCAGTTTGGAAACCGCGCAACACGCCCGAGAACATACCGACCACTTTTGCTGAACCATTGACGAAGAAACCATCGATCAGTTTGACGTCGCCGAATTTCCACAAGTAGCGACTCGCACCGCGTGCGCCACCAGCAAAGAACCAGTCGTTGAAACGATCGAAGTAGTACTTTTGATCGAGCAGGGTGTACACCCAAGAGAATCTCTTTTGGATGAGCGCAGGGATCTCTGGACGCTTCAGGTACAGGAACCATGCCGATGCCACGCCAGCAACCGCCAACCAGAACGGCAAGGTCGTCATGCCATGCAAAGCCATTCCCACTGCGCCTTCGTAGTGCTCATACATCTCATGCATCGCGGGATGATTGTCCGAGATGAAGATGGCATCACCGAAGTAATCCGTGTGTAGGAAAGTGCCGATGGTGAAGAAACCGATCGCTACCGAGGGGATCGCCAACAAGATCAAAGGCAAGGTGATGACCCATGAAGTCTCATGCGGCTTTTGACCTGGAGCCAAGCCGTGATGCTCATCATGACCGTGGTCGTCATGACCGTGATGGGCTTTACCGAATCGTTCTTCGCCGTGGAACACGAGGAAGTACATGCGGAAGGAGTAGAAGGCGGTGACGAACACGCCAGCGACCACCGCAAAATACGCAAAGCTAGAGCCGGGAATGTTGGTCAGTTGAACGGCCTCAATGATGCTGTCCTTGGAATAGAAGCCCGAGAAGAACGGCGTACCGATCAAGGCTAGCGAACCGATCAAGGACGTGATCCAAGTGATAGGCATGTATTTACGCAAGCCACCCATGTTGCGGATGTCCTGATCATGGTGCATCGCGATGATGACCGAACCAGCGGCCAAGAAGAGCAACGCTTTAAAGAATGCGTGAGTCATCAAGTGGAAGATGGCACCGGTATACATCGAAGCGCCCAACGCGACGGTCATGTAACCCAGTTGTGACAAAGTCGAGTACGCAACGACACGTTTGATGTCGTTCTGGATGATGCCCAAGAAGCCCATGAACAAAGCTGTGATGGCTCCGATGATCAACACGAAGGACAGTGCGGTATCCGACATCTCGAACAGTGGCGACATACGCGCCACCATGAAAATACCTGCTGTCACCATGGTCGCCGCATGGATCAGCGCTGAGATCGGTGTCGGACCTTCCATCGAATCTGGCAACCAAACGTGCAAGGGGAACTGAGCACTCTTACCCATCGCGCCGATGAACAGCAAGATACAGATGGCTGTGATCAGGTTCCAAGAGACGCCGGGGATAGGCGCTAGATCGTTGGCATAGTTGTGTGCATTGGCGAACACGGTCTGGTAGTCCAACGTACCGAATACCATCAACACCAGCGCGATACCCAACAAGAAACCGAAGTCACCCACACGGTTGACCAAGAAGGCTTTAAGGTTGGCATAGATCGCTGTCGGTTTGGTGTACCAGAAACCAATGAGTAGATAAGAAACCAGACCCACGGCTTCCCAACCGAAGAACAATTGCATGAAGTTGTTCGCCATCACCAGCATCAGCATGGAGAAGGTGAACAAGGAGATATAGCTGAAGAAACGTTGATAACCCGGATCTTCTTCCATGTAACCGATGGTGTAGATATGCACCATCAAGGACACGAAGGTGACCACCAACATCATCGTGACAGTCAATTTATCGATCAAGAAGCCGACTTGGAAGCTGGTATCACCCGAAGTGAGCCAAGTGTAGATCGGGCCATTGAAGGTATTGCCCGCCAACACATCATTGAAGATCGCTAAAGATGCGAAGAAAGATACGGCGACCAATGAGATCGTGATGCGATGAGACCACGTACGTCCCAGCAACTTGCCGAACAGACCTGCGGCGATGGCACCCAATAGTGGGGCCAGCGGAACGATCAGATACAGACTATGCATATCCATGTGCATCAACCTTTCAAAGTACCCAGATCATCCACGTTGATCGTACGCAGATTACGGAACAGCACGACGAGGATCGCCAGACCGATGGCCGCTTCAGCCGCAGCCACCGTCAGAATGAAGAACACGAACACCTGCCCCGCCGCGTCGTTCAGGTAGTGTGAGAACGCGATGAAATTGGTGTTCACCGCCAATAGCATCAGTTCGATCGCCATCAGCAACACGATGAGGTTCTTACGATTGAGGAAGATACCGACCACGCTGATCGCGAACAGTATCGCGCCCAACACCAGATAATGCGACAGGCTCAATTGCAACATGGCATCCCCTTATTCAGCAGCGTGAGCACTTGACTCACCCGCCTCTTGTTTTTTCACGGACGGCACCGACACGATGCGCACGCGATCATTACGCTTCACATTCACTTGCTTGCTTATGTCTTGCGTCTTGGTGTCGCGACGGCGACGGAAGGTCAAAGCGATCGCCGCGACCATCGCGACTAGCAACAACACTGCGGCCAATTCGAATGGATAGACGTAATCGGTATAGATCAAACGGCCCAACTCTTTGGTGTTGCTGTAATCCGCCGCATGCTTGACGGCAGTCATGCCCGCACCGGTCGATTCATCTCCCAACACATACACCATCTGCACCACGATCAATGCGGCCAACATGGCGCCAACGGGCAGCCACTGCCAGAATCCTTTGCGCAATTGCTCCAAGTTGATATCCAACATCATCACCACGAACAGGAACAACACCATCACCGCGCCGACGTACACCAGCACCAAGGTGATCGCGAGGAACTCGGCTTCCAACAACAACCAGATGCCGGCACTGCTGACAAAGGCCAATACCAAGAACAACACCGCATGCAAAGGGTTGCGTGCTGTGATGACGCGCAAGGCCGCGAACACGGTCACTGCGGCGAACAAATAGAACAGGATGGTTTCAAAGTTCATGTGGTGTCCTCAATTTACCGATACTTGGCATCGGCGGCGCGGTCTTTAGCGATCTGCTCTTCGTGCTTATCGCCCACAGCCAACAACATCTCTTTGGTGTAATACAAGTCGCCGCGCTTCTCGCCGTGATACTCGTAGACGCGTGTCTCGACGATGGCATCGACGGGGCATGACTCTTCACAGAAACCACAGAAGATGCACTTGGTCAGATCGATGTCGTATTGGGTCGTGCGACGCGAACCATCGGCACGTTCTGCCACTTCGATCTTGATGGCCAACGCAGGGCACACCGCTTCGCACAACTTACAAGCGATGCAACGCTCTTCGCCATTGGGGTAACGACGCTGTGCGTGCAAGCCACGGAAGCGGAAGCTCTGTGGCGTCTTCTCTTCCGGGTACTCGACAGTGATGTGGCGCGCAAAGAAATACTTGCCCGTTACTGACATGCCTTTGAGTAATTCCAGCAGCAGGAAACTCTTAAAGAAATTGATTAGTTTATTCATGTTGTGTCCCTAGATATCCTGTCCTTGACCGCTTACCACAGCCAATAGGGAGTCTGCATCCACGCCGCGACAACCACGACCCAGATCAGCGTAAGTGGAATGAACACCTTCCAACCCAGACGCATCAACTGGTCATAGCGATAGCGCGGGAACGTTGCACGGAACCACAGGAAGATGAACAACATCGCGGACATCTTGCCCAGCATCCAGATCAATCCTGGTATCGCATCGGTCAATTCACCCAACACAGGCCATCCATGGAAAGGATTGAGCCAACCACCCAAGAACATCACCGATGTCATCGCGGCGATCAAGATCATGTTGGCGTATTCCGCCAAGAAGAAGATGGCGAAACCCATGCCGGAATATTCAACGTGGAAGCCCGCCACGATCTCGGACTCTCCTTCAGCCAAATCGAACGGTGCACGATTGGTCTCCGCCACACCTGCGATGAAATACACCACGAACATCGGGAACAGCGGAATCCAATACCACCCAAGCATGCCTGCATGGTGCGATTGGCCGCGCACAATCTCGCCAAGGTTCATGCTCTGCGCTGCGAGCAACACGCACACCAGAGCGAAGCCCATCGCCAATTCGTAAGAGACGATCTGTGCTGCTGAACGCAATGCACCCAAGAACGCATACTTGGAGTTGGACGCCCAGCCCGCGATGATGATGCCGTACACACCCAGCGACGTCATCGCCAGCAGATACAGCAATCCCGCGTTCGCATTGGACACCGCGCCGCCATCGAAGAACGGCACGACTGCCCATGCCGCCAACGCAGGCGCCAGCGCCAGTACGGGCGCCGCCACAAACAAGAATTTATTGGAACCGTTAGGAATGATGAATTCTTTGGTCAACAACTTGAGGCCATCGGCGACCGGCTGTAGCAAGCCCCAGTAACCGACACGGTTCGGACCTGGACGGATCTGCATGAAACCGAGTACCTTGCGCTCAGCCAAAGTCAGGTAAGCCACGCCGCCCATGATAGGAAGAATGATCACCATGATCTTGATGGCGGTCCAAACTGGTAGCCACACAGGTCCAAGTAGGTCCTGCCCCAGCAATTGTAATGTTTGTAGCAGCTCCATCATGCGCGCTCCACTGTGATCGTTCCGAACATCGCACCCAGTGCTGCGGTCGCTGAATGACCTGCCGCGACTCGCACCACGCCCTTGGGCAACTTATCGTCGGCACGGCACGCCAACTTGACGCTACCTGAGCCTTGGCTGACTTTGACGTTCATGCCAGATTTCACACCGATGTTGTTCAACTCTTCGCTATGCATCCATGCCTGCGGGGTCGCGGCATCAGCCGTCGCTTGCAAGGGTGCAGAACGGCGCACGACCGCATCCGTTACATAGATAGGCACATCACTCACTCGCTGCATACCCGATACAGAAGGAGCAAGCTTCACTTCGATGCCCGTGATCGCGTTGTTCAATCTAGCCGCGACATCCACACCTTTGAGTGCTTCATCACGAACTGCCTCTGATGTATCGAAATCGAATCCGTCGACCTTGAGTAGATTGCCCAACACACGCAACACCTTCCAAGCAGGACGCGCCTCACCCAAAGGTTTCACTGCACCCTTGAAGCTCTGTACGCGACCTTCGGTACTGATGAACGTACCCGACGTCTCAGTGAACGGTGCGACAGGCAACAACACATCGGCATAATCCAGTGCTTTATTCTTATAGGCGGTCAATACGATGACCGTATCCGCAGACTGCAAAGCGGCCATGGCTTGCTGTGGGTTAGCACAATCCAACTCTGCCTCGACGTTCAGCAAGACGTAGGCTTTGCGCGGTGATGCCATCATGGATGCTGCATTCATGCCCTTTGCACCCGGCGTGGCCTGTGCGATATATCCACCGACGCTATTCGCTGCGTCACCCAAGAAACCGAACTTCCCTTGTGTCGCAGTCGCGATCTGTTGCGCCAATGTCTGAAGTTGAGCAGCCTGAGGATGTTGTTGCGCGAAGTTGCCCAACAACACGGCGACGCGTTCTCCACTGACCAAACTTCCTGCGATCCCTTCGGTTTGCTTCGTCGCAACGGCTTGTGCCACTTGCGACAAGGTATTTACTAGAGCATCGGGAGCTACGATAGCCTTGTGCGCGACATGCATCTGCTGATCGTCATCCACTGAATGGATGAGGCTGACTTGCATTCCTTTTTTCACTGCTTGGCGGATACGTGCCGCCAATACGGGGTGGTCCTTACGCAGGAAGCTGCCCACGATCAAGAGACGATCCGCACGACTGATGTCTGCAACAGACATCCCCAACCACGGCGCACCTTGTTGCTTGCCATCGGCACTGAAGTCGGACTGACGCAAACGGAAATCTACGTTGTCGCTACCCATGCCGCGCATGAGTTTCTGTAGCAGGTACATCTCTTCAAGAGTCGAGCCACCGGTTGCCAATGCACCAAGCTGTTCAGCCCCTGCACCATTTGCGATGTGACGCAATCCGTTCGCCGCGTATTCCAGCGCGACTTGCCATTCGACTTCTTGCCACTTGCCGTCTTGCTTGATCATCGGTTTGGTCAGACGATCTTCCGCATTCAGCCCTTCGTAGGCGAAACGGTCTTTATCCGACAACCAGCATTCGTTGATATCTTCGTTCTCGATAGGGAGGACGCGCAACACTTGGTTGTTCTTGGTATGCACAGCCAGATTGGAACCCAAGCTGTCATGGGCACTGATAGAGCGACGACGCGACAATTCCCAAGCACGCGCTTTGTAACGGAAAGGTTTGCTGGTGAGCGCACCGACTGGGCACAGATCGATCATGTTGCCAGACAGCTCGGAATCCACCGTGCCAGAGACGAAGGACATGATCTCAGCGTGCTCGGTACGGAAGGCTTGTCCCAATTCCATCTTGCCTCCGATCTCTTGGCCGAAGCGCACGCAACGTGTGCAGTTGATGCAACGGCTCATCTCTTCAGCAGAGACCAAGGGGCCGATGTCCTTGCTCAACACCATGCGCTTCTCTTCTTGGTAGCGCGAATGACCGCCGCCATAACCCACAGAGATGTCTTGCAACATGCACTCGCCGCCTTGATCGCAGATCGGGCAATCCAAAGGGTGATTGATGAGAAGGAATTCCATCACGCCTTTTTGCGCCTTAACTGCCTGATCAGAATGCGTGAATACCTTCATGCCTTCTGTCACAGGTGTCGCACAAGCAGGCAATGGCTTAGGCGCCTTTTCCACTTGCACCAGACACATACGGCAGTTCGCCGCGATGGAGAGTTTCTTGTGGTAGCAGAAATGCGGAATGGCGATGCCGGCTTTATGCGCGGCTTCGATCACGGTTGAACCGTTTTCCGTTTCGATGTGCTTGCCGTCAATTTCGATGTTGATCATTGCTCACCCGTCCGTCAGCCTTATACCAAGCAGCGTTTGTGCTCGATGTGATATTCGAATTCTTTGCGGTAATGCTTCAGCATGCCTTGCACTGGCCACGCTGCAGCATCTCCCAATGCACAGATGGTGCGCCCTGCGATGTTGTCACACAGATCTAGCAACAGATCCAAATCCTCCGGCCTGCCCTCGCCCTTCTCGATGCGATGCACGATGCGATACAACCAACCTGTACCTTCACGGCAAGGCGTGCATTGACCACAAGATTCTTCGTGATAGAAATAAGCCAAACGCTCCAATGCGCGCACCATACAGGTGGTTTCATCCATCACGATGACGGCACCAGAGCCCAGATACGATCCTGCTTTTTGCAAAGAATCGTAGTCCATGTTCGCTTCCATGATGATCTCGGCTGGCAACACGGGCATGGAGGATCCACCAGGGATCACCGCCTTGAGTTTGTGACCGTGACGCACACCGCCAGCCATCTCGAGCAACTTGGCGAAAGGCGTGCCCATCGGCACTTCGAAGTTGCCCGGATTGTTCACATGACCAGACACTGAGAACAGCTTGAATCCACCACTGTTCGCCACGCCGATGTCAGCGAAATTCTTACCGCCCTTGCTGATGATGTAAGGGATGCTCGCCAAGGTCTCAGTGTTGTTGATAGTGGTTGGTTTGCCATACAAACCAAAGCTTGCAGGGAAAGGTGGCTTGAAGCGTGGCTGGCCTTTCTTGCCTTCGATCGACTCCAACAGTGCGGTCTCTTCGCCACACACGTAAGCGCCATAACCCAAGTGATTGTGCAGATCGAATTCGAAATCCGCACCCAAGATGTTTTTACCCAAATAGCCGGCTTTACGCGCATCTTCACAGGCCGCTTCCATGACTTCGTACGCTTCAAAGATCTCGCCGTGGATATAGTTGTAGCCCGTCTTAGCCCCGATGGTGTAAGCCGCGATAGCCATGCCTTCGATCAGCGCGTGCGGGTTGTAGCGCAGGATGTCCCAGTCTTTACAGGTACCCGGCTCGCCTTCGTCCGAGTTACATACGATGTATTTATCGCCTTGGTAGTTGCGAGGCATAAAGCTCCACTTCAACCCCGTTGGGAAGCCCGCACCACCACGACCACGCAGACCGGAAGCTTTTACTTCCGCGATGATCGCCTCAGGCGACAGCTTTTCCGTCAACACTTTGCGCAAGGCTTGGTAGCCACCCGCCTTGACGTAATTATCCAGATTGGCCAGACCATCCGCCGCTGTTACAAGAAGGATAGGTTTGCTCATGCTTTCCCCCCTTCCAGATCAGCCAATATCTTGTCGATCTTTGCAGTCGTCAATTTGCCGCACATCTTCTTGTTGTTGAGTGTCAGCAAGGGAGCGTCGATACATGCGCCCATGCATTCGCCTTCGCGTAGACCGAACTTGCCGTCGGCAGTCACTTCACCCATCTTGATGCCCAGTTTCTTTTCGAGGTAGGCAACCGTATCGCCCGAACCACACAAAGTGCAAGATAGGTTGGTACATACCGTCAGCGTATGTTTGCCCATCGGCTTCAAGTTATACATGTGGTAGAAGGTGGCGACTTCGTACACCGCCATCTGCTGCATGCCCAGATAGGCAGCAACCTCGGCCATGTCTTCTGGCGTGATCACACCTTTCTCGTCTTGCACGAAACGCAACGCCGCCATCACGGCAGATTGACGTTGGTCGGTGGGATACTTCTTCAGCTCTTTGTCGATGAGCGTTGTGACTTGTTGGGATAGCATCAGCGGTCAATCTCCCCGAAAACGATGTCTTGTGTGCCGATGATGGCAACCACGTCAGCGATCATGTGTCCACGCGCCATCTCGTCCAGCCCTGCCAGATGCGGGAAACCCGGTGCGCGAATCTTCATGCGATACGGCTTGTTCGCACCATCCGATACCAAGTAGATACCGAACTCACCTTTAGGATGCTCAACAGCGGCATAAGCCTCACCCGCCGGCACTTGGAAGCCCTCAGTGAACAACTTGAAGTGATGGATCAGCTCTTCCATGTTCTGCTTCATCGATTCGCGCTTGGGCGGAACGAACTTGACGCTATCAGCGATCACTGGGCCAGGGTTCTTGCGTAGCCACTCGATACATTGCTTGATGATGCGATTGGATTGACGCATCTCTTCCACACGCACCAGATATCGGTCGTAGCAGTCACCCTCGACACCCACAGGAATATCGAAATCCAAACGATCGTAGACTTCATACGGCTGCTTCTTGCGCAGATCCCATACCACACCTGAACCACGCAACATGGGGCCAGTGAAGCCCATCGCCATGGCGCGCTCTGGCGTAACGACACCGATACCCACAGTGCGCTGCTTCCAGATACGGTTGTCCGTCAGCAAGGTCTCGTATTCATCCACATAACCGGGGAAACGATTGGTGAAATCTTCCAAGAAGTCCAATACGGAACCTTGGCGATTCTCGTTCATGCGCTTCACATCAGCCGCACTACGGATCTTGTTAGGTTGATACTGTGGCATCGTGTCTGGTAGATCACGATAGACACCACCCGGACGGTAGTAAGCGGCATGCATACGTGCACCAGAAACGGCCTCGTATACATCGAACAAGTCTTCACGTTCGCGGAAGGTGTAGAAGAACATGGTCATCGCACCCAAGTCGATGCCTGAAGCGCCCAACCACAACAGATGGTTCAAGATGCGGGTGATCTCGTCGAACATCACACGGATGTATTGAGCACGTAGCGGCACTTGTATGCCCGCCATCTTCTCGATGGCCATCACGTAAGCATGCTCATTGACCATCATGGACACATAGTCCAAGCGATCCATGTAGGGAACGGATTGCAGGAAGGTCTTATGTTCTGCCAGCTTCTCAGTTGCACGATGCAACAAACCGATATGAGGATCGGCGCGCTCGATCACTTCGCCATCCAACTCCAACACCAAGCGCAATACACCGTGCGCAGCAGGATGCTGCGGACCAAAGTTCATCGTGTAATTTTTAATTTCCGCCATAACGAGCTTTCTATACGCGATTAGTGACGTGCAAAATTCTCTTCACGCAGCGAACGCGGAGTGACTTCGCGCGGCTCGATAGAGACGGGTTCATAGATCACACGCTGTTGCGCTGCGTCGTAACGCATCTCCACCGTACCCGACAAGGGGAAATCTTTGCGGAACGGGTTCCCCACGAATCCATAATCAGTCAGGATGCGGCGCAGATCAGGGTGTCCAACGAAGATGATGCCGTAAAGATCGAATGCCTCACGCTCATACCAGTTAGCGGATGGCCAAATACTGATCGCAGAATCCAACATCGGCATCGCGTCATCTTCAGCAAAGACGCGCACACGCAAACGGATGTTGAGAGTGATCGAAAGCAAATGGTAGACCGCAGCGAAACGTGAGCCGGCACGTTCGATATCAACCAAGTACCTACCCTCTTCAGAGGTCTCGCTTCCATAAGTCGAGTAATCGATACCGCACACATCGATCAACTCTTCAAAGCTGAATTCGGCATCGTTGCGCAAACGAGTGAACACACCCAACATGTCCGCCGCTTTGACAACCAAAGTCAATTCCCCCAACTTCTCTTCCAAACTCACAACCTTATCGGCAAATGCCTCAGTCAGATTGGATCTCAGTATGTTCAGGTCAGTAGTCATAGTCTTTTAGCGCGCTATGGTGTTGGTGCGTTTGATCTTGCTCTGCAACTGGATCACGCCATACAAAAGCGCTTCGGCAGTTGGAGGACAACCCGGAACGTAGATGTCGACAGGGACGATGCGGTCACAGCCGCGTACGACAGAATAGGAATAGTGATAGTAACCACCGCCGTTGGCACAGGACCCCATTGAGATCACCCAACGCGGCTCTGCCATCTGGTCGTAGACCTTACGCAGGGCAGGCGCCATCTTATTGCACAGCGTTCCTGCCACAATCATCACATCAGATTGACGCGGGCTGGGGCGGAAAGCACCCGCACCGAAACGGTCCAAGTCATAACGCGCTAGCGCCAAGTGCATCATCTCCACCGCACAGCACGCCAAACCGAAGGTCATCGGCCATAGAGAGCCAGTACGCGCATAGTTGATGATGGTGTCGGCAGTCGTAGTGACGACGCCTTTTTCCAAAATGCCTTCTATTCCCATTCCAAGGCCCCTTTCATCCATTCGTAGATAAATCCAACCACAAGGATGGCCAAGAAGACCATCATGGAAACGAAACCAAAGGTGCCGATCTCTTTAAGGACGATCGCCCAAGGAAAGAGGAACGCGATCTCAAGATCGAAAAGAATAAAGAGGATTGCAACAAGATAGAAACGCACGTCGAACTTCATGCGCGCGTCCTCGAATGCCTCGAAGCCGC
>JBAYIG010000014.1:0-46363 GCA_041665725.1 Sideroxydans sp.
CTGGAGTTCATTGCTGGTGCGCAGCTCATCATCCATAACGCACCGTTCGATATCGGCTTCTTGAATGCTGAGCTGACATTGGCTGGATTACCGCCCTTGAGCAATCCTGTAATCGATACCCTGAAGGTCGCCAAAGAGCTGCATCCAGGTAAAAAGAATAACCTCAACGCCTTGTGTGACCGCTATTTCATCGACAACTCGCACCGCACCTTGCATGGCGCTCTGTTGGATACCGAGCTGCTAGCCGAGGTCTATTTGGGGATGACGCGCGGGCAGGAGAGTCTGCTCGGCGAAGAATCTTCGGCGGAAGATGGTGTGCAATTCAATGCCGATGGTGAAGCCATCCATCTCAGCGTGCGTGTATTGGCGGCGAGTGAGGAAGAGCTGGCTCTGCATGAAGCGCAGATGAACGACATCGACAAAGCCAGCAAGGGCGCTTGTATGTGGAAGCGCCTATCCAGCACCCAAGCTCAATGACAAAAAAAGAAAGCGTCGTGGCTACATTCGATGTGATCGTCATCGGTGCAGGTGCGGCAGGCATGATGTGCGCCCTGACCGCGGCCCAGCGCGGTCGCAAGGTCGTGATAATCGATCACTACGCCAAGCTGGCCGAGAAGATCCGCATCTCGGGTGGTGGGCGTTGCAACTTCACCAACCTCAATACCAAGCCTGACAATTACCTGTCACATAACCCGCACTTCTGCCGCTCGGCCTTGTCGCGTTACACGCCGCAACATTTCATCGCTCTATTGGATAAGCATGGCATCGGCTATCACGAGAAGACCTTGGGGCAATTGTTCTGCGACGACGGTTCCGAAGCCATCATCAGCATGCTCAAAAAAGAGTGTGACGATGCGGGCGTGAAATGGATGCGACCTTGCGAAGTGGGCGAGATACGTCGCAGCACGAGATTCACCGTGATGACTTCGCGCGGTTTGCTTGAAGCAGGATCACTGGTCATTGCCACAGGCGGCTTGTCCATCCCCAAAATCGGTGCGACACCATTCGGCTACAAAGTCGCCGAGCAGTTCGCTTTACCCATGACCAAGCTCAAGCCGGGGCTGGTGCCGCTCACTTTCCATCCCGAAGAATGGGCTGCTTATGCCGACCTGACCGGTGCTTCTTTGGATGCGGTAGTCAGTTTCGGAAAACAGCGTTTCCGCGAGAACTTGCTGTTCACCCATCGCGGCTTGAGTGGCCCAGCCATCTTGCAGATATCGTCTTACTGGGAGGCAGGTCAGCCGCTATGCATCGACTTACTACCCGACTTGGATATGCGCGAAGTATTCATCGAGCAGGCTAAGAGCAAGCTATTGTTGAGCAACTTCCTTGCGCAATACTTACCGAAAAAGCTGGCAGATATCGTCGCTACGCAATGGATCGCCGAGAACAAACCTCTCAACCAATATTCGCCCAAGGCGCTGGCTGCGCTCGCTGACCGCTTGAAAAACTGGCAAGTCACCCCCACTGGTACGATGGGCTACAGCAAAGCCGAAGTGACTTGCGGCGGCGTGGATACCAAAGCGCTGTCATCAAAAACGATGGAAAGTACTGAAGTGACTGGCCTCTATTTCGTGGGAGAGGTGATGGATGTGACAGGTCAGTTGGGCGGTTATAATTTTCAGTGGGCGTGGGCTTCCGGCTATGCCGCTGGTTGTGCGGTTTGAACAATTAAAAGAAGGAGATTTGAAGATGCGTATCTTGTGGATTGCACTATTGACCATGTTGTTGAGCGGTTGCGGCTACAACGACTTCCAAGCCAAAGACGAACAAGTGAAAGCGGATTGGGCGGAAGTGTTGAACCAATACCAGCGTCGCTTCGACCTCATCCCCAATCTGGTTAATACCGTCAAAGGGTATGCCCAGCAAGAGAAGGACGTACTCATCGGCGTGACTGAGGCGCGTGCCAAGGTCGGCACCATCCAGGCGACCCCCGAACTGATCAAGGATGCGCAAGCGTTCAAGCAGTTCCAAGCCGCACAAGGTGAGCTGACACAGGCCTTGAGCAAACTGATGATGGTCACCGAGAACTACCCTCAGTTAAAGTCCGATGCCATCTTCCGCGATCTGCAAGCGCAACTGGAAGGCACAGAGAACCGTATCACCGTGGCACGTAAGCGCTACATCGACGGTGTGAAGGAATACAACGTGTTGGCACGTTCCTTCCCGACCAACTTGACCGCGATGATGTTCAGTTATGAGGTCAAACCGTCCTTCACGGTGGAAGACGAGAAGGCGGTATCAACTGCACCTAAAGTCGATTTCGGCGCACCTGCTGCTCCTGCCAAGTAATTTGCGATGAAGCGCCTTGGGTGGCTCTGGCTGTTGCTTGCGTCGTTCCTGTTGGGAACGGCGCAGGCTGAAGTCGCCATCCCGCCACTGAAGCAACGTGTCACCGATCTAACATCGACGCTCGATGCCAATCAAACCCAAACCTTAGAAGCCAAACTCGCCGCCTTTGAGAAGACCAAAGGCTCGCAGATCGCCATTCTCGTATTACCCACCACACAACCCGAAGTCATCGAACAGTTCGCTATCCGCGTGGTCGAGGCATGGAAGCTAGGGCGCAAGGGCGTGGATGATGGGGTTTTGCTGCTTATCGCCAAAGACGATCGCAAGTTGCGTATCGAGGTTGGCTACGGCTTAGAGGGCGCGCTCAACGATGCGACGGCGAAGCGGATCGTTGCAGAAGTCATCGGTCCGGCTTTCAAGCAGGGGGATTTCTACGGTGGTATCGATGCTGGAGTAACCGCCATCATCAAAGTCATCGACGGTGAACCGTTGCCACCACCAGCATCTGGCGCGCAAGCTCAGGGTTCGGACTCTGATAGCCTGAGCAATCTTCTTGGTATCGGCTTCGTCATCTTCATGATGGGCAACATCATCCTACGTCAGATGTTGGGGCGTCTACCCAGCGGGCTTCTCGTCGGCGGTGCTATCGGTGCCATCGCTTGGTTCATGTTGCTGTCGCTGGGTATCGCCGTAATCGTCGGTGTGATTGCATTCATCCTCTCCTTGATATTCGGCTCGAATTCGGGTGGTTCTAGCCTGCCTGTAGGTTGGGGTGGAGGCGGGGGTGGATGGGGAAGCAGCGGCGGAAGTGATAGTTGGGGCGGTGGTGGAGGCGGTAGTTTCGGAGGCGGCGGCGCCTCGGGAGATTGGTAATGGATTTCAAACGTGTCATCAAGCATCTGTCCGTTAGCGAAGCCACAGTGCGTCGTCATTTCCCCCGCGCTGCTTTGGATAACATCGAACGAGCCATCGCCGAGGTGGAGCAGCGATGCTCGGGACAAGTGCGCTTCGCGGTCGAGCATGCCTTGGACTGGAAGCCCCTCATGGCTGGGCAGACCGCGCGAGAACGCGCCATCGAGGTGTTCACCGACCTGCATGTGTGGGACACCGAGCACAATAACGGCGTGCTGATCTACCTGTTGTTGGCGGATCGTGATGTCGAGATCGTTGCCGACCGTGGTATCCATGCCAAGCTAGGTCAGTCTGTGTGGGAATCCATCTGCAAACAAATGGAATCTGCATTCCGCCAAGGCGATTTCGAACAAGGTGTCATCGAGGGTGTCAATAGCGTGGGCAAGCACTTAGCAGAACATTATCCCCAAGTTGGAAGCAAGACCAACGAGTTGCCAGACCGCCCTGTGTTGATGTGAAACCGTGAGCATAGAGACCGAACTCAAGCTCCACATCTCGCCCGAGCATCTACAGCGCTTGAAGCGCCACCCCTTTCTTCGGTCACTCACGAGTGATCGCGCCAAAACGCAAAAGCTCTACAGCATCTATTACGACACGCCAGACTTGGCACTGCGTCGACATGCGATGGCCTTGAGATTGCGTAGCGTCGGCAAACAGTGGATACAGACGCTGAAGGGCGGCGGGCAGGTGAGCGCTGGGCTGCATCAGCGCAACGAATGGGAAGCCCCTGTTCCTTCGGAGCGATTGGATTTCGACGTACTCAAGGCTTCCGGCGGTCAATTACCACACGGCGTGCGTCACCATCTGCAACCCGTGTTCGTCACCGATTTCTCGCGCAATATCCGCTTGCTGAGATATGAAGGGGCAGAGATCGAACTGTGCTTGGACAGCGGAGAGATACGTGCAGGGCACGCATCGCACACCATCTCCGAAGTGGAGTTGGAACTCAAATCAGGCGAGCCAGTGCAATTGTTCAAGCTGGCCTTGGCCTTGCTCGATATCGTCAACATGCATGTCGAGCATACGAGCAAGGCAGAGTATGGGTACCAACTGTTTTCTGCTACCAAATCCTCCGCTCATAAAGGCAGATTCTCCGCGCTGAAGAAAGCTCAATCCATTGAGGATGCGATGCGATGTCTCATGGGCGATTGCCTAGCCCATATCCAATCCAATGTGCCCGGCGCCTTGCTCAATCTGGATGATGAATATCTGCATCAGTTGCGTATCGGTCTGCGCCGTTTGCGAGTGTTGCTTTCTGTCGCTATACGTTCCCAGACTGATACTGAGTTAGTCGCCTTACGTCAGCAGGTGCGTGAGCTATCCGTAGGGTTGGGGATGTCGCGCGACTGGGACGTGTTCGTCGGCCAAACCTTGATTCCAATCTGTGCACGTTTTCCCGAGCAGGATGGCTTACGAGCGCTGCTAAAAGTCGGTGAGAGAAAGCGTAAAGACCAGCATAAGCAGGTGGTTGAGCAGCTTGGCTCGACCGATCTTCAACGCATGTTCTTACGTTTTGGTGCTTGGTTGCACTCCGAACAAGCTACGACCTCTCGTTCCACATTGGAAATATTTATATCAAAGACCCTAAAAAAACGCCTCAAAACTGTCGTTAACTGCGGAGAGGCATTGCAGGCAGGGGATACGGAGCGATTGCATCACTTGCGCATCGCGTGCAAGAAATTGCGATATAGCATCGAGATGTTCGATTCATTGTTCGATAGCGAGAAAAGCAGGGCTTATCTGGGTGTGCTAGCTGATTTGCAGGATGTGCTTGGAAGGTTTAATGACAACACCGTAGCTCATCGATTGGCGAACTCACTGGATAGCAGGTCTAGACATGAAGTCATCGCGCTTATCCACAAAGAACTGCAACGCAATGCGAATGGTTTGAAAGCTGAATTCATTAAAGCTTGGCAACGTTTCGTGGGATTGAAAAATAGTTGGGAATGAATCACTCATAAAGAAAGATGATGAGAATGGCCAAGAAGAACACACCGTTACGTATCCCTGTCACTCAAGGCTTAAAAGACATCTATGCGATGGATATGCTGCTTCCCTACGAGGCGGCTTGCGAAGGACGTTTCAGCGTCACCGCCTTTGCACGTCTCGCCATGGCTATCTCTGTCATACGTTGCGCACTCGTGCATAAGAACACACAGATCCTCAACGCAGTCGAAACGCTGGATGAAGCGATCATCACTCTGACCACGATTCGAAACAGGGGCGATGCGACGGATGTTTGGGAGATCACTGAAACTGAACGTCCCAGCATCGCTAGGGGTATCCAAGTGGCGGAAGAGTGTATTGGGGTACTGGATGTCGCCCTTCTTGAAAAAATGGCAGCGACTTTATTCGAAGTGACGGCCAAGGGAATAGATACATCTCTGCCAGCGTCCTAGGCACTACTTAAGCATCGCCTTCAATCTCGCCAACTTATCCATCCCTTCCGCCTTGCTAACTGTAGGCGCATCCCCAACCTTCACTATCCCAGCGAATTCGATGTCAGCCTGAGGCAACTCGGCGATGAAACGGCTGGGGTCACAGGCGGCATGTTCTTTGCCGCGCTTGCGTTTACTGCAATAGCTGATCTGAAGGGAACGTTGCGCGCGTGTGATGCCGACGTACATCAGGCGGCGTTCCTCCTCGATCTGATCAGGCGATTCGCTGCGCTCGTGCGGCAGGATGCCTTCTTCTACCCCCACCAAGAACACATGACCGTATTCCAATCCTTTGGCTGCATGCAGGGTGGAGAGTGATACGGCATCGGTCTCCTGATCGCGCGATTCGAGCAGGTTGAGTAGGGCGATGAGTTGCGACATGGCGATGAGTGTCTTGTCGTCAGCTTCCGATTTGCGATTCATCCAGCCGACGAAATCGCTCACGTTCTTCCATTTGTTTTCTGCCTGACGCGGCTCGTGGCTGTCGAACAACCACGCTTCATAATCGATGGCGGAGAGCAGATCGGCCATCACTTGATTGCAAGGTTCTTTCTCCGCTCTCGCTTGCATCCTGTTGATGAAGTTACAGAAAGTCAGCAAGTCTTCTAGTTGTCGTGGCTGCAACTGATGCGCGACTGCTGGCTCGAACGCGGCCTCGAACAAGCTGATGTGACGTGATGCCGCGTGGGCTGCCAATTTCTCCAAGGTGGTGTTGCCGATACCGCGCTTGGGGGTCGTACTCGCACGGATGAATGCAGGATCATCGTCTGGATTGGCGATGAGGCGCAGGTAGGCGGTCAGGTCTTTGATCTCGGCATGGTCGAAGAATGAGGTACCGCCACTCACCGTGTAAGGCACTTTATGGGTGCGCAACTGTTCTTCGAACACGCGCGACAGATGGTTACTACGGTAGAGGATCGCGTAATCGGCGAAGCGGGTTCGGTGTTCGAACTTGTGGGCGAGCAAACGTAGCACCACGGATTCGGCCTCGTTCTCATCGTCCTTGGCGGCGAAGACACGCACGGGATCACCGGGGCCGTGTTCGCTCCACAGGTTCTTCTCGAACAGCTTGGTGTTGTTCTTGATGACGTGGTTGGCACTTTGCAGGATGCGCTGTGAGGAGCGGTAGTTCTGCTCCAACTTGATGACGCGCAGGTTGGGATAGTCCGCTTGTAGATTGTGTAGGTTGGCCGTACTTGCACCGCGCCACGCATAGATGGCTTGGTCGTCATCGCCCACCACGGTGAGTGCGGCACGGTCTCCTGCCAGCAACTTCATCATCTGATACTGGCAGTCGTTGGTGTCTTGGTATTCGTCGATGAGCAGATAGCGGAAACGCTGTTGCCAACGTTGCAATGCTTCTGGGTGGTTCTTGAATAGTTCCACTGGCAGACGGATGAGGTCGTCGAAATCCACGGCTTGATAGGCACGTAAAGTCTCTTGATAGCGTCCGTAAAGTAGGGCGTGGCGTTGCTGCTCTTCGTTCTCGGCCAAACTGGTCGCCGCTTCTGGTGATAGAAAAGCTGCCTTCCAATTCGACATCACGCTCTGCGCGGTACGAATCTCTTGCTTGTCTGGGCTGCCCAACAATTCACTGACGATCTTGCCCGTATCGGCACTATCGAAGATGGAGAACTGTTTCTTGTAACCCAGTAGCGGCGCTTCCTCGCGTAACAGGTTCATCCCCAACGCATGGAAGGTGCTGATGGTCATGCCTTTGGCTGCATTACCGGGCAGCAGCTTGCCCACACGTTCGCGCATCTCGTTCGCTGCTTTGTTGGTGAAGGTGATGGCGGCGACATTGCGTGCCGCATAGCCGCACTCGTTCACCAGATAAGCCAGCTTATGTGTGATGACTCCCGTCTTGCCACTGCCTGCGCCTGCCAGCACGAGCAGGGGGGAGCCTAGGTATTTGACTGCTTCGCGTTGTGTGGGATTGAGTTTACTGAGCATGTTTGAAACTTGGACCGGTACGACCGGAACTTACGATGACTACTGGATGATTAGGAATATCAGGCGCTGAAGAGTGTGACACATCCACCCATAACAACAGCTGCACCTGAGTGGCGCAACCATTGAGCATGACCGACCTTCTGAAATGCGATGGCTAGTCCGATACCGGTAAGGTGTAGCAAGGCAGTTGAAGTGATGAAGCCTCCCGCATAGGTCAATGTGTCGCTACTCGCAGGCATCTCTGATCCATGAGCGAATCCGTGAAAGATGGCGAATATCCCAACGATGATCGCACTCAATAGGATCGGCAACCTGACCGCAGCGGCGATCAGCAAACCCAGCACCAAGATAGAGAGCGTGATGCCGCTTTCGATGAAGGGAAGTGGGGCGATGAACATCGATAAGATACTGCTCATCGCCATGACAGAAACGAAACTGAGAGGAACCATCCAAGTCGCGCGACCACCCAATTGTGCCGCCCACAGACCAACGGCAATCATAGCCACCAAGTGGTCGAATCCGCTGAAAGGGTGGGCGAATCCAGACAGCACTCCATGTGCCTCACTCCCTGTGTGAGCGAGGGCGAGTGATGAAGTGAAAAGGTAGGTTATTGCCCAGAAAATCGAGATTCGCTGCGAATATTGTTTCATAATGCTGACACACGCCTTAGTTAGTCTACGTACAACTTCAAGCTGAACGCCGCATATGGTACACGAAGCAGTTTCACCTTCCCCAAGATTCCTAGAACCTAAAGACTTGTCTTTTTTGCAGCAGGTGATAGGCCATCATGCGAACGATCCCACCAAGCTGTTACAGATATTGCGGGAAGTCCAAGAACGCCTTGGTTTCATACCGAATCCGGCCGTTTCTTTCATTGCAGAGGCACTGAATATCCCGCGCAACCGTATCGAAAGCGTCGCCTCGTTCTATTCTTTCCTGCACCTGAAGTCACAAGGTACCTACCGCGTCCTGTTCTCAGACAACATCACCGACCGCATGTTGGGTAGCCAGACCTTGATGGAGCGCATGTGCCAACAACTATGGGCGCAACCGGGCAAGGTATCGGAAGATGGCTTACTCAGTATCGGCACCACCTCTTGTACGGGGATGTGTGACCAAGGGCCTGCCATGCTCGTCAACGAGCGTGCGATCACCAAGCTCACCCATCAACGCATCCAAGAGATCGGCCAACTCATTCGCAATCGCACTCCCTTGAGCGATTGGCCTGACGACTTCTTCCACGTCGAAGACAACATCCATCGTGCTGGACTGCTTCTCGGCAACACGCTGGCCTATGGTGAAGTGTTACGTGCGGGAGTGGCTTTGGGTGGTGCTGCCATCGTAGATGCCGTCAAACGTTCTGGCCTGCGTGGTCGCGGTGGTGCTGGTTATCCCACGGGTTTGAAATGGGAAGCATGCCGCAACGCGCAAGGCAAACAGCACTACGTGGTATGCAATGCAGATGAAGGCGAACCGGGTACGTTCAAAGACCGCGTATTGCTGACCCGTCAGGCTGATCTGGTCTTTGAAGGCATGACCTTGTGTGCCTTAGCGGTCGGCGCCCATAAAGGTTTCCTCTATCTGCGCGGTGAATATCGCTATCTGCTCGACCACTTGTTGGGCGTTTTGCAACGTCGTCGAGACAGTGATCTGCTGGGGAGTGACATCTTAGGCATCGAGGGCTTCGATTTCGACATCGAGATACACCTTGGCGCGGGTGCTTATATCTGTGGTGAGGAATCGGCACTCATCGAATCACTCGAAGGCGAACGTGGTGTGCCGCGTAACCGTCCGCCGTTCCCTGTGACGCATGGCTACCTGCAACAACCGACCGCCGTCGATAACGTCGAGACCTTCTGCCAAGCAGCGATGGCGATCCACATGGGGGCTGACAAGTACAGCGCCATCGGCACTGCCCAATCCACAGGCAGCAAACTCATCTCGGTATCGGGTGATTGTCCACGCCCAGGTATCTACGAATATCCATTTGGTGTCTCGGTGCAAGAGATCCTCAACGACTGCGGTGCGGTGAACACTAGAGCAGTACAGATCAGCGGGCCATCCGGCATCTGTATTGGGGAGCACGAGTTTTCTCGCAAGTTGGGATTCGAAGATCTGCCGACCGCAGGTGCATTCATGGTGTTCGACGACAGTCGCGACATGTTCGAGGTGGCGCGCAACTTCGTGCATTTCTTCGCGCATGAGAGCTGCGGCTTCTGCACCCCATGCCGCGTCGGAACATCCATGCTGAAGCAGACCATGGACAAGATCGCCGCAGGGCAGGGGACGCACTATGACCTAGCCGAGGTCGAGAATCTTGATCACGTGCTACAGACCACATCCCACTGTGGGCTTGGAAGAACAGCCTGTAATCCCGTGCTGCATACACTCAAACATTTCCGCCCAGCGTACGAGAGCCGACTCAAATCACTCTCTTTCAAACCCGCCTTCGACCTTGATGGTGCGTTGGCCAGAGCAAGACAGATGACAGGACGTGATGATGCGGGCGCACATCTGAAGGAAAACGAATGAGCGACACCTTCCAACTCGACGGCAAACCTGTGGTTTTCGAAACAGGGCAGACCGTGATGCAGGCTGCATTGGCGGCGGGGCATTACATCCCGCATCTGTGCTACCACCCAGAATTCAAACCACATGGCAGCTGCAAGCTGTGTACCGTCAAGGTCAATGGCCGCACTGCAGCCTCCTGCACCATGCCTGCTGAGGCAGGGCTGGAAGTGGAAAGCGACATCGAAGAATTGAATGCCCTGCGCCGTACCTTGGTACAGATGCTGTTCGCCGAAGGTAACCATTTCTGTCCATCGTGTGAGAAGAGCGGCAACTGTGTGTTGCAGGCCTTGGGCTATGACCTTGAAGTACATAGCGCGGGCTTCCGTCATCAGTTCCCAGACCGTCCGCTTGATGCCTCGCATCCGGACATTCTGCTCGACTTCAATCGTTGCATCTTGTGTGAGTTGTGCGTGAATGCCTCGGCCGAGGTGGATGGCAAGCACGTTTTCGCCTTGGCTGGACGGGGCAATAGCAAACACCTCATCGTCAATGCCGAGTCGGGCTTACTCAAAGACACCAACATCTCGCTCACTGACAAGGCGATGAGTGTGTGCCCGGTCGGCGTCATCATCAAAAAAGGTGTCGGCTTCAGCACCCCCATTGGTGAGCGTCGTTACGACCAACGCCCCATCAGCCAACAAGCCTTGGATGATGCACCCCGTCCTCCAGCAGGAGGTGCGCATGACTGACAAGAAGAAACTGCGCATCGCAACCACCTCGCTCGCGGGGTGTTTCGGTTGCCACATGTCCATCTTGGATATCGATGAGCGTTTGTTCCCATTGCTGGAGTTGGTCGAGTTCGATCGCTCTCCCATCACCGACATCAAACATTGCGGGCCTTGCGACATCGGTATCGTCGAAGGTGGCATCTGCAATGCAGAGAACGTGCATGTGCTGCGCGAGTTCCGCACCCACTGCAAAATCCTCATCGCCATCGGCGCGTGCGCCATCAATGGTGGACTGCCCGCACAACGTAACCACCTAGACCTGAGCAGTTGCCTGACCGAGGTGTATCTCACCGAGCCGGGTCTGGTGCATGGGCACATTCCGAACGACCCTGAACTGCCGCTCCCCTTGGACAAGGTGCACCCATTACATGAAGTGGTGAAGATCGACTACTTCATCCCCGGTTGCCCCCCTTCGGCGGATGCCATCTGGAAATTCTTGACTGACCTCATCGCTGGTAAGACACCTGAATTGGGGCATGGATTGATCAAATATGACTGACATCAACTCAAAATTAGAGACTGCCGAACACCCCGAGAACCTGCGCCGCGTTGCCATCGATCCGGTATCGCGCGTGGAAGGTCACGGCAAGGTGACGCTGTTGCTGGACGAGAACGACCGCGTGCATCAAGTACGTTTGCACATCGTGGAATTCCGTGGCTTCGAGAAATTCATCCAAGGCCGTCCGTATTGGGAAGCGCCAGTGATGGTGCAGCGGTTGTGCGGTATCTGTCCGGTCAGTCACCACCTAGCAGCCTCCAAGGCGATGGACATGATCGTGGGGGCAACGCTCACACCGACGGCGGAGAAGGTGCGCCGCCTGATGCATTACGGTCAGATGTTGCAGTCGCACGCACTCCATTTTTTCCATCTGTGTTCGCCCGACTTGCTGTTCGGGTTCGATTCGGATGTGGCGAAACGCAATATCGTGGGCATCGCTGCCGCGTATCCCGATATCGCCAAACAGGGCGTGCTGTTGCGCAAGTTCGGGCAAGAGGTCATCCGCATCACGGCAGGCAAACGCATCCACGGCACAGGCTCGATCCCAGGCGGGGTGAACAAAAATGTTTCCATCGAAGAGCGGGACTATCTGCTCAAAGACGCCGATCAGATGGTGGCATGGAGTCTGGATGCGGTCGGGATCATCAAGCGATTGTTCGCATTGAACCCTGAGCTTTACAACAGCTTCGGCACTTTCCAAGCGCACACGCTGAATCTGGTGCGTGCCGATGGCGCGATGGATCTGTATCACGGTGGGTTGCGCGCGCGCGACATGAATGGCCAGACCTTGTTCGACCACTATGACTACAGCCACTATTGGGATGAGATTTTCGAGGATGTGAAGGCTTGGTCGTATATGAAGTTCCCCTTCTTGCGCAGATTAGGTGCGGAGCAGGGTTGGTATCGCGTCGGACCATTGAGCCGTGTGACGCAATGCGACTTCATCCCGTCACCCTTAGCAGAGGCCGAGCGCAAGACCTTCATCGCGCACGATGGCGGTAACGCCGCCAAAGCGACCTTGGGATTCCACTGGGCACGCATGATAGAGATGTTGCACACCGCCGAGATGATTCGTGAGTTGCTGCATGATCCAGACCTGCAAGGCACAGACCTAGTGAGCAAAGGTGAGCGGCAGGAGCGTGGCGTGGGCGTCATCGAAGCGCCGCGCGGCACGCTGATCCATCACTACAAGGTGGACGAGAACGATCAGATCGTGCGTTGCAACCTCATCGTCTCCACCACCCACAACAATCAGGCGATGAATGAAGCCATCCGTCAGGTGGCGCGCCAATTCATCGATGGCAAGAAACTCACTGAAGGTTTGCTTAATCACATCGAGGTCGCTATCCGCGCTTTCGATCCCTGCCTGTCCTGCGCCACTCACGCGCTGGGCAAGATGCCGCTAGAGGTGGAATTGCTGGGGGTGGATGGGGCTAGGGTGGATGTGTTGACGCGCAACATGGATGGCAACTACTGCTGAGGACACCATGGTCTCGCCTGTACTCATCGTTGCGATAGGGAACGAATCTCGTGGAGATGATGCGCTTGCACCATTGTTGTCGCGAAGCTTTCAGACTGAGTTCGATCACCCCGACTTCGAGTTCATCGAGGATTTTCAATTGCAGGTAGAGCACGTCACCGATCTGGTCGGACGGCAGAAGATATTGTTCCTTGATGCCGATGTCTCGTGTGACGCACCGTTCCATTTCTCAGAGATTTCGGCAGCCCAAGACAACAGCTACACCAGCCATGCAATGTCGCCTTTCGCACTGTTGCATACCTATCGGCAGGTGTACGGTGAGGATGCACCCAGCAGCTATCTGTTGCGCTTGCGGGGTTATGGTTTTGAGTTGGGGGATGGCTTGAGTGACGAGGCATCAACCAACATGGAAGCAGCTTCGCTCATCGTTCACGAATGGTTGACTGAAAATAAATCGTAGAAAAAAGCAGGAGGGATTCATGTTCCAGATTCGAATACACGGTAGAGGCGGTCAAGGCGTGGTGACGGCAACGGAGATGCTCTCTGTCGCCGCCTTTGAAGAAGGTCGTCACGCGCAGGCATTCCCCAGCTTCGGTTCAGAACGTACCGGTGCACCAGTGGTGGCGTTCTGTCGCATCGACGATAAAGAGATCCGTCTGCGCGAACCCATCATGGAGCCGGATGCGCTCATCATCCAAGACCCGACGTTGTTGCACCAGATCGACGTGTTCGCGGGTTTGAAGCATGACGGATATGTGTTGCTCAATACACATCACACCTTCGAGTCCATTGGGCTGGGTGACTTCGTCAAAGAGCGCGACCACAGACGTCTATGCACTTTGCCTGCGACACAATTGGGGCTAAAGCATGTTGGCCGTCCTATTCCCAACGTCCCTCTCATCGCAGGTTTCGCCGCACTGTCCGACATGATCAAACTCGAATCCGTCATCAAGGCCATCAACGAGAAGTTCTCTGGCAAGGTGGCAGAGGGCAATATCGCAGCTGCAACAGAAGCCTACGCGCTAGTCAAAGAGCAAATGAAGGAGCATAGCCATGCTTAAACAGACCGAAGGTTCCAAGGCTGTCGCCGAGGCGATCGCGCTGTGCCGTCCCGAAATCATCTGTGCCTACCCGATCTCGCCGCAGACACACATCGTGGAAGCCTTGGGTGAGATGGTGAAAGCGGGTGAGCTGACACCGTGCGAGTTCATCAACGTTGAGAGCGAGTTCGCTGCGATGTCGGTCGCAATCGGTTCCTCTGCTGCGGGTGCTCGTTCCTACACGGCCACCGCTTCGCAAGGCTTGCTGTTCATGGTGGAGGCGGTCTACAACGCCGCTGGTTTAGGTTTGCCCATCGTGATGACCGTGGCGAACCGCGCCATCGGCGCGCCCATCAATATTTGGAACGACCATTCCGATTCCCTCTCGCAACGCGATTCCGGCTGGATGCAATTGTTCGCCGAGACCAATCAGGAAGCGGTCGATCTGCACATCCAAGCGTTCCGCCTAGCTGAAGAATTGTCCATGCCCATCATGGTGTGTATGGACGGATTCATCCTCACTCATGCTTTCGAACGGGTGGACATCCCATCGCAAGAACAGGTGGATGCCTATCTGCCCCCGTTCGAGCCACGTCAGGTGCTCGATCCGGCAGAGCCTATGTCCATCGGTGCCATGGTCGGGCCGGAAGCGTTCATGGAAGTGAAGTACCTCGCGCATGCCAAGCAGATGCAGGCGATCGAATTGATCCCCAAGTTAGCAGATGAGTTTAAAAATATCTTCGGGCGTGACAGCGGCGGATTGATCCGCACCTACCAGATCGAAGACGCGGAGACGGTAGTCATCGCGATGGGTTCGATACTCGGAACCATCAAAGACGTGGTGGATGAGATGCGCGCCGAAGGACACAAGATCGGCGTGCTCGGCATCATCAGTTTCCGTCCGTTCCCGCTGGAGCAGGTACGAGCCGCACTGATCAAGAGCAAGCGATTCATCGTGCTGGAGAAGAGTCTCGCTGTAGGTATGGGCGGCATCGTCGCCACCAATGTGCGTATGGCCGTGACAGGTTCTGGTCTGCGCGGTTTCACCGCCATCGCTGGTCTGGGTGGACGTGCCATCCCCAAGTCGTCGCTACACAAACTTTTCCGTCAGGCTGAGAAAGAAGAATTGGAGCCAGTGACGTTCGTCGATCTGGATTGGGCCGCCGTCAACAAACAACTGGAGCGCGAGAAACAGACTAGGCGCTCCGGTCCCATCGCTGAGAACATGCTGCACGATAAAGGTATCGTCGGCGTGTCTGCGAAATTCGGTTGAGGAGAAACACCATGTCATTTCAACCCGTCAAGTTCTACCAAACCGGCACGCTCACTGTTGGCAACCGTCTGCTCGCGCAAGATGAGCGCAGCGTTCAGGCCAACCAGATGCGGAGCAACTCCATCAATTCTGGTCACCGCGCCTGCCAAGGTTGCGGCGAAGCACTCGGTGCACGTTATGCCATCGATGCTGCGATGGCAGAGAGCAACGGTCAGCTGATCGCAGCGAATGCCACCGGCTGTCTCGAAGTCTTTTCAACACCCTATCCCGAATCCTCATGGCAATTGCCGTGGATACACTCGCTGTTCGGCAATGCACCTGCAGTCGCCACCGGTATCGCGGCGGCGATGAAGGTGAAAGGACGCAATGATGTGCGCGTGGTGGCGCAGGGCGGCGATGGCGGCACGACCGATATCGGTTTCGGCTGTCTATCCGGTATGTTCGAGCGCAACGATGATGTGCTGTACATCTGCTACGATAATCAAGGCTATATGAACACTGGGGTGCAACGCTCCTCAGCCACACCACCCGCCGCACGTACTGCAACCACCATGCCGGTGGGACCTGAGCCTGGCAACGTGTTCGGTCAAGGTAAGAACGTGCCCGAGATCGCCATGGCACACAACATCCCGTATGTGGCGACGGCGACGGTGGCCGATCTGCGCGACCTCGAATACAAAGTGCGCAAAGCGATGCAGATGCGCGGAGCGCGTTACATCCAAATATTCGTGCCGTGTCCACTAGGTTGGGGGGCTGCTTCACACGACACCATCCGCTTGGCACGCTTGGCCAAAGAGACGGGAATGTTCCCCGTGTTCGAGGCTGAACATGGCGAAGTGACGAGTGTGCTCAAGATACGCAACAAGGTGGCGGTCGAGGAATATCTGAAACCGCAAAAACGATTTGCGCACCTGTTCGGCAAGCATGCTCATCCCGAGACCGTGGCACGCTTGCAGGCGATCGCTGATCGCAACATCCGCAAGTACGGATTGCTGAGTGAGGGAGATAAATAAAATGCAAAAACCATTTGCCATCACCCTCAAACCAGGGACCTCACTAGCCAACATGACTGGGACTTGGCGCACCGCCAGACCGGTCTATCTGGATCGTTTGCCACCTTGCAACAACGCTTGCCCTGCGGGCGAGAACATCCAAGGTTGGTTGTTCCATGCCGAATCAGGAGATTACGAGAAGGCGTGGCGAGTCTTGGTAGAGAACAATCCACTGCCTGCTGTGATGGGGCGCGTGTGTTACCACCCCTGCGAAGGCGCATGCAATCGAGGCCAACTCGATTCATCCGTTGGTATCAATTCAGTCGAACGATTCTTGGGTGACGAGGCCATCAAGCGTGGCTGGAAGTTCGCCGCGCCCGCTGAGTCATCTGGCAAGAAAGTGCTGGTGGTCGGCGCGGGTCCATCTGGTCTATCTGCTGCCTATCACTTGGCGCGCTTGGGTCATAAAGTGGAGATACAGGAAGCGGGCCCACTAGCGGGCGGCATGATGCGCTTCGGCATCCCCAAGTATCGTTTGCCGCGCGAAGTGCTCGATGCGGAAGTACAACGCATCCTTGATCTGGGTGTGACACTCAAGTTCGATACAAAGGTCGCCAACATCGAGCAGAGCATGCAGGACGGCAGTTTCGATGCAGCCTTCCTCGCGGTCGGTGCCCATATCGGCAAACGTACTTACATCCCAGCGGGGGATGCCACCAAGATCGTAGATGCGGTGTCGGTGTTGCGTTCGATGGAAGGTGAAGACAAGCCGATGCTGGGCCGTCGTGTCGTGGTGTACGGTGGTGGTAACACCGCTATCGACGTGGCACGTACCGCCAAACGTCTGGGTGCGACCGAGGCCATCATCGTCTACCGCCGTACACGCGACAAGATGCCAGCGCATGACTTCGAGGTGGAAGAAGCCTTGCAAGAAGGCGTGATGGTGAAATGGCTGTCCACCATCAAGCAAGCGGGCGAGGGCAACATCACCATCGAAAAGATGGCGCTGGATGAGAAGGGCTATCCGCAACCGACAGGTGAGTTCGAGACCTTGGAAGCTGACTCTGTCGTACTGGCCTTGGGGCAAGACGTCGATCTTTCTTTGCTGGAAGGTGTGTCTGGACTGGAGATCAAAGATGGCACGGTACAAGTCGCACCCAACATGATGACTGGACACCCTGGCATCTTCGCGGGTGGTGACATGGTGCCCTCCGAGCGTACCGTCACCGTGGCGGTCGGCCATGGCAAGAAAGCAGCTCGCAACATCGATGCATGGTTGCGCGGAGCAACGCACGAAGTGTCGCCCAAACATGAGCTAGCCGAATTCGACAAGCTCAATCCTTGGTACTACTCCGATGCGGATAAGACCGTGCGCCCGATGTTGAACATCATCCGCCGCCAATCGACCTTTGATGAAGTGCAAGGCGGACTGAACGAGAGCAATGCCTTGTTCGAGGCGAGACGTTGTCTTTCCTGCGGAAACTGCTTCGAATGCGACAACTGCTACGGTGTGTGCCCAGATAACGCGGTCATCAAACTGGGGCCGGGCAAACGCTTCGAGTTCAAGTACGACTACTGCAAAGGCTGCGGTCTTTGCGTCGCGGAATGTCCGTGTGGAGCGATCAAGATGGTGGCGGAAGACATCTGATGCATGAGATGTCGCTTGCAGAGAGTGTGCGTGAGATCATTGAGGATGCCTCACGCCAACAACATTTTCAGCGTGTGAAGACGGTATGGCTCGAAGTCGGTAAGCTCTCATGTGTGGAACAGGACGCGATGCGCTTCTGTTTTGAGAGTGTGATGAAAGACACCATCGCTGACGGCGCCACGCTTGAGATCGTCGAGACCGAAGGGAAAGGCAGATGCCCTCGGTGTGGCAATGAGATGCAGATCACCACGCTTTACGAAGCCTGTGACAAGTGCGGTAGTTATGGCTTGCAGGTCATCGCGGGGGATGCGATGCGTGTGAAAGAACTAGAGGTGGGATGATGTGTTTGACATGCGGATGCGGTACCAACGATGTGTTCATTCGCGGCAAACAGGCGCGCGGATCAAGCAAGGCTGATGCGCCGATGCGCATCCGTCTCGACACTGTCGCGCAGGGTGAAGCGTCTCGCATCGTCAAATTGGAACAAGACATCCTCGCCAAGAACGATGGCTTCGCGGACAAGAACCGCAGCCTGTTCTTCACGAACGGCATCCTTGCATTGAATATGGTCTCCAGCCCTGGTTCTGGCAAGACGACTTTGTTGGTGAAGACGCTGGAATCGCTGAAGGGCAAGCTACCACTCGCCGTGATCGAAGGTGATCAACAGACCGACAACGATGCGGAGCGCATCCGTGCCACGGGTGTAGAAGCTATCCAGATCAACACGGGGAAGGGATGTCATCTGGATGCACAGATGGTGGAACGCGCATTGCCGCAGATGACGCTGCCCGAACAGGGGATGCTGTTCATCGAGAACGTCGGCAATCTGGTTTGTCCTGCCGCGTTCGATCTGGGTGAGGCCGCCAAGGTGGTGATGCTCTCCGTCACCGAGGGGGAAGACAAGCCGCTCAAATATCCCGACATGTTCCGCGCCGCCAAACTGATGCTGCTCAACAAATGCGACTTGTTGCCTTACCTCAGCTTCGATGTGGCACGCGCAGAGGAATATGCCCGTCGCGTGAATCCTGACATCCAGATCATCCGTATCTCTGCCACCAGCGGCGAGGGCATGCTGGAGTGGTTGGATTGGCTGACCACCCAACATCACGCATGACGCCACCAAGCTGCGTCGAACACATCATCGAACTAGACCATCCCGTACCATGTGTATTGGCGATGGGCGCTTGGTACAAGAACACGATCTGTATCACTCGAGGGCAGCAAGCTTTCATCAGCAAATGTGTGGGCGATCTTGATACACCTGAAGCGTGTCTCGAACATGAACGTACCGCACGCACTTTGCTCGATTGGCTAGGTGAGAAACCACAAGTCATCGCGCACGACCTGCATCCTGATTTCCATTCCAGCCGTTTCGCCGCACAGCTCGCCCACGAATTGGATGTTCCGCTCATCGCCGTGCAACATCACCATGCTCACATCGCTGCCGTGTGCGCCGAGCATGGTGTGAGCGAACCTGTGCTGGGTTTGGCATTGGATGGTGTGGGATTAGGTACGGATGGCACGGCATGGGGCGGGGAGTTGTTGCGTGTGGCGGGGGCACATTTCGAGCGCATAGGCCATCTACGTCCAATGCCATTACCCGGCGGCGATAAGGCTGCCCAAGAACCTTGGCGCATGGCTGCCGCTGCGCTGTATGAGTCTGGGCGCGGCGGCGAGATCGTTGCTCGCTATGCCGATGAGCCTGCTGCTGCCACCGTGATGAGCATGTTGCAACGTGACTTCAATTGCCCACGTACCTCCAGCATGGGGCGTGTGTTCGATGCGGCCGCTGGGTTGCTGGGGCTTTGTCACAAGATGGAGTTCGAAGCGCAAGCGGCTATCGCCTTAGAGCAGGCGGCCACAAGGAATATTGGGATACATAAAGCGATGCCGAATGGATGGCGACTTTCGCCCAAAGGTGAGCTCGACCTGCTTCCGTTGTTGAATACGCTCGCAGATATTAAGGATACAGGGCAAGGCGCGGTACTCTTTCACACCACGCTGATCGAGGCGATAGCGGATTGGATAGCGCAGGCGACGCAGCAGACGGGCATCACGGTCATCGCCTGCGGTGGTGGTTGCTTCTTCAATAAATTATTGAGTGGTGGCTTGCGTGAACGCATGGATGCGATGGGCGTTAGAATGCTCACGACTAAGAAACTGCTACCCGGCGATACCGCCATCGCATTAGGACAAGCTTGGGTGGCGACCCAAAATCAGCAAGGAGTTCGGAAACATGAATAGCCTCAAAAAAATGATCGTAGTACTTGCTGCTTTGATACTGGTGAGTTGCGGCCCGACTGCAGAGCAATTGATCGACGTCAAAGCCGCTTCGGAAAGACAGGCACGCGGCGAATTGCTGTTGGATATTCGAGAAGCCGATGACTACAAAGAGTTCCACGCACCGAATACCACCAACATCCCGATGGGTCGTCTTGCTTTACGCTTGGCCGAATTGGAGCAATACAAAGGCAAGTCCATCATGGTGATCGATCATGCAGAGCAACGCGCCCCCAGAGCGATGGAGGTCTTGCTGAAAGCGGGATTCTCGCAAGTGTTCGTCGTAAAGGGCGGCATGGCCGAGTGGAAGAAAGCCGGGCTTCCCATCGAGAAGCTAGACATGCAAGTGCAACCGGAGTGATCCACTCATGTGTCTAGCCATTCCCGCGCTCGTCGTTGAACTCCTGCCGAATGACATGGCACGCATCGACTTGGACGGTGTACGTAAGGACATCTCGCTGTCATTGGTCGAAGGCGTCGCTGTGGGCGACTATGTCATCGTACATGTGGGGTTCGCTTTGCAAAGGCTAGATCCCGATGAGGCAGCGGAGACTTTGGCGATGTTCGCCGAACTTGGCAAGACAGCATGAGATACGTGGATGAGTTCCGAGACGGTGAACTAGCAAAGAACATAGCCACCAAGATTGCCAATGAATCACAGCCTCAACGTACTTATCGCTTGATGGAGTTCTGCGGTGGCCACACGCACGCCATCTCGCGTTACGGTATCGCCGATCTACTTCCCAGTAATGTACGCATGATCCACGGGCCTGGCTGTCCAGTGTGTGTGTTGCCTATCGGACGTATCGACCAAGCCATCCGTTTGGCGATGCGGCAGAACGTCATTCTGTGCACCTACGCCGATACCATGCGTGTCCCAGCCTCCGACGAGCTGACCTTGATGCGAGCGAAAGCGAATGGCGCAGATGTGCGCATGATCTATTCGACACAGGATGCGTTGCAGATCGCGCGTGACAATCCACAGCGCGAGGTGGTCTTCCTTGCCATCGGCTTCGAGACCACCACGCCGCCCACCGCAGTCGCCATCAAACAGGCTGCGATCGAGGGGCTGAAGAACTTCAGTGTCTTGTGCAATCACGTGCTGACCCCAGCCGCCATGCACGCCATTCTGAATGTGGAAGGCGGTGTGCAGTTGGATGGATTCGTCGGCCCCGCACATGTCTCCACTGTCATCGGTAGCCAGCCTTATGAGGTATTCGCGCGTGAATACAAAAAGCCAGTAGTCATCGCTGGGTTCGAGCCGCTGGACGTGATGCAGTCCATCCTAATGTTAGTACGTCAGATCAATTCAGGACGCGCAGAGGTTGAGAACGAATTCACTCGTGCCGTCACGCGTGAAGGCAATCGCAAGGCTCAGAACTTGGTCGCAGAGGTATTCGAACTACGCGAGGATTTTGAATGGCGCGGCTTGGGGACACTTCCAGATAGCGCGCTGCGTCTGCGACCTGAATTTCCCACATTCGATGCGGAAAAACGCTTCGGTATCGGCTATACCGCCGTGCCCGACCATAAGGCATGCGAATGCGGCGCGATACTGCGCGGCGAGAAGCGCCCTCAGGAGTGCAAGATATTCGGCACGGTATGTACGCCGCAGAATCCAATAGGTTCCTGCATGGTGTCATCCGAGGGGGCCTGCGCGGCGCACTACACCTACGGGCGTTTCAGGGAAGCTGTCCAATGAGCAAAAACAAGCAGACCTATGTGAAGCCACTCGATCTAAAACACGGTCGGGTAGAGATGTCGCATGGCGCGGGTGGACGCGCGATGGCACAGTTGATCAGCGAGTTGTTTGCTGCGGCATTCGATAACGAATATCTGGCTCAAGGAAACGATGGTGCTGTATTGCCCCCAGCGAAAGGTAGACTGGTGATGTCCTGCGATGCACACGTGGTATCACCACTGTTCTTTGCTGGTGGCGACATCGGTTGTCTTTCAGTGCATGGCACCGTCAATGATCTGGCGATGATGGGTGCGCAGCCGCTTTATCTGGCCGCATCGTTCATTCTCGAAGAAGGTTTTCCTCTCGCAGACCTCAAGCGCATCGTGGAGTCGATGGCGCATGCTGCAAAGGATGCGGCAGTGAACATCGTCACGGGTGACACCAAAGTGGTGGAGCGTGGCAAAGGTGATGGCGTGTTCATCACGACGACTGGTGTGGGTGTGTTGCGAGAAGGCATCTCGCTCTCGGGTGATGCCGCACGTCCTGGCGACAAGATATTGTTGTCCGGTACGCTGGGGGATCATGGAATGGCTATCTTGTCTCAACGCGAAGGCTTGAGTTTCGATGCGCCCATCGTTTCCGATACGGCGTCATTACATAGATTGGTCGCCGCCATGTTGGATTGTGGTGCGGAATTGCGTGTTCTGCGTGACCCGACGCGCGGTGGATTGGCGACAACGCTCAATGAGATCGCGCAACAGTCAGGTGTTGGCATGGCACTGCAAGAATCGGCCATTCCAGTTAATCCGACCGTTGCTGCTGCATGCGAATTTCTCGGACTCGATCCCTTGTACGTCGCCAACGAAGGTAAGCTGGTCGTCATCTGTGCGGCAAACGACGCTGAGAGATTGCTGGCTGTGATGCGCGGCCATCCGCAAGGAAGTAGTGCGGCCATCATCGGTGAGGTGATCCAAGACTCGCACGGCTTCGTGCAGATGACCACTAAACTCGGTGGTCGCCGTATCGTGGACTGGCTGACAGGCGAGCAGTTGCCGAGGATCTGCTGACCCGTTGTATCTTGGGTTTTTGTGTTCAGACCAATTCGCGACCTAACATCCTATTAGTTTGCTCAGGTACTCCGGCAGATTCCCTCAAGTCTTTAGTAATGAGGCCGATAGGAACATAGATGCTACTCGGAAAAAACCCTGCTTTATCGCACGGAAGGACTCGGGAATGCACGGGAGCTGCGTCCTGCAAGGTACAGGGCAGCCATAGTCAACTAGGAGGGGTCACCATGTATACCAAGCGTGTATTTGCTTTGCTTGTTCTTTCGTCTGTGCTTTCCGCCTGTGGAGAGTCAACCCAATCCGTAACCAGCATCGCCAACAAACCCCTGCAAGATAGTTCGGCATCGAATCAGACAGACAGGATCAAGGTCGCCTTGATCATGAAGACATTGACGAACCCCTTCTTCGTCGAGATGGAGAAGGGTGCTCGCAAGGCGCAACAAGAGACGGGCATACAACTGCAAGTCCTGACAGCCAGCCAAGAAACCTCCATCGGGCAACAGATCCAGTTGGTCGAGAAACAGATCGAAGAGAAGGTCGATGCCATCGTCATCGCCCCCGGTGATTCTCAACGATTGGTGCCTGTGTTGAAGAAAGCCCAAGATGCCGGGATCAAGATCGTCAATATCGATAACAGTTTGCAGCCGGAGGCGGTAGAAGCGAACCACTTGAAACCGGTTCCCTTCATCAGCGTGGATAATGAGCGCGCGGCCTATCTATCTGCCAAGTACCTTGCAGATACGGTCACTCAAGCTAGCGAAGCTGCAATCATTGAAGGTATCCGAAGTGCTGACAATGCGAATCAACGCCTGCGCGGCGCAGAAAGAGCGTTCAAAGAGAACCCAAAGATCAAACTGGTCGCCAAAGAGACTGCGAATTGGAAGATCGATGAGGCTTACGCGGTGGCGCAGCGAGTCTTTGCCGAACATCCCAAGATCAAGTTGGTATTTTGCGCGAACGACATCATGGCCATTGGCGTGATCAAGTTCCTCCAAGAAACGCAACGCCAGGACGTGCGAGTGGCAGGTTTCGATGCGCTGGATGAAGCAAAAAGTGCCATCCATCAGGGACAGATGCTGGTAACGATCGACCAGCAGGCTGCGCAGCAGGGCTATCTAGGTGTGATGACCGCTTTGAAACTCTTGCGCAACGAAGCGGTTCCGCAGCAGTTAGAGGTCGAAGCCAAAGCGATCACAGCCAAGGATCTGAAGTAATCATCAAGGTTGCCACGCCGTGAAGATCGCTTATCCCAAGCTTAGTTTCACTACCAAACTGACGAGCTTCTTGCTCGTCATCAGCGTATTTCCTTTGCTCCTCTTTCAGTTCGCCTCATACGAAACGACTCGGAGTTCTGTGATCGATGAAGCGATCAAACACAATATGCAGCTCCTGTCTTATCAGCGAGATTACCTGAACCTTCAGATGGAGCAGATCAATGGTTTGGCAACGAACCTGAGTTCGATCGACGAGATAAGGGATGCGCTCGAGAGTTCTGAGCGGATTGGTGATTCGCCGACTAACTACGACCTGCTGTCAGCCAAAGCGCAGATCGGATATGTCCTGAGTGGATATAGCAATCTACAGGGGCTGGTCTCGATCGACCTTTTTTCGCTAAACGGTTCGCAATATCACGTCGGCGATACGCTCAATGTTTCCAATGTCCGGATCGATCTTAGAGACCGCTTGTTGCAAAGCACGATGAACGAACCAGATCGCTTGATCTGGCATGGCGTCGAAAATAACGTGAACACCACCTCCAGCAATCGCAAGGTCATCGTGGCGACCAAATCGATCAATCGGTGGAAGCACGCCAAGGTAGAGCCTGCTGGCATGTTGTTGATCAATTTTTCCACTGACTACCTGCATGCCTATTTCAGCAAGTTGGAACTGGGGGAGAACGCCTATCTGATGGTGATCGACGCACAGCAGCGATTACTCTTCCATCCTGATGTCCGCCTCATCGGTCAAACCGTCGAAACTGGATTGGGCCAACTAATGAAAGGGGAGTCAGGTTCGCAATCGCTCAAGTTGGACGGGAAGAATGTCCTGCTCAGTTATCTCCAGATCCCGGACAAGCAGTGGTACATCATCAGCGTCGTACCTGACAGTAATTTGAGTAAGACGCTGCTGGATGTGGAACGGATGGGTATCGCCCTATTGATCCTCAATCTGCTTCTGATCCTAGTGTTCATCCGGGCGTACCTGAAGCAGGTCGTATCACCTGTCCGCGCCATTGCGGAAGGTTTCGAGAAGTTCCAATCCACAGGGGTCGTTCCAGAGCAACGGCTGACCTCGCCCAAGACGACTTTAGAAGAGATCCATGAGCTGGTGGCCTGGTTCAACAAGTTCCTAGATACCCTGGAAGCGAACAAGCAAGCGCAGACCTCATTGCGGATCGCAGCCACTGCCTTTGAATCACAAGAGGGCATGGTGGTGACGGATGCCGACACCGTCATCTTGAACGTCAATCACGCATTTGCCGAGATCACTGGATATTCTACTGAAGAGGCGGTTGGGCAGAAGATGAACATCCTCAAATCAGGCCGCCATGACAGATCCTTCTACGCGGCACTTTGGGAATCAGTGCACACAAGAGGCATGTGGCAAGGTGAGATTTGGAACAAGCGCAAGGATGAGAGCATCTATCCTGAATGGCTGACCATCTCATCGGTGAAGAACGAAGCAGGGCAGGTCACACACTACGTGGGTACGATCACCGACATCTCTTCGCGCAAAGCAGCGGAGAACGAGATCAAACATCTTGCTTTCTATGATGCGCTCACCGAATTGCCCAATCGGCGCTTGTTGCATGAGCGCCTAGACCGCGCGATCGCGGCGAGTAGACGTAGTGGACGCCTCATCGCTCTGATGTTCCTCGATCTGGATAACTTCAAACCGCTCAACGACCTTTACGGACATAAGGCGGGCGACCAATTGTTGGTCGAAGCCGCCCAACGGATCAATGCCTGTGTGAGAGAGACGGACACGGTCTCCCGTTTCGGTGGAGATGAATTCGTCGTGTTGCTCAATGAACTGGATATCGATAAGGAATCTTCTGAAACACGAGCAGCTATCGTTGCTGACAAGATCCGTAACACCTTGATGGAACCGTATCGATTGGACATCAACGTGGAGGATAGCAGCGGCTCGGACATCGAACATCGATGCACGTCAAGCATCGGCGTCATCGTGTTCGGCGGTCAGGAATTCAGCGGTGAAGAAGCAATGAAGTTGGCAGATATCGCGATGTATAGGGCTAAAGAGGATGGACGCAACTGCGTGAGATTCCATGAGGGCGAACAATACATATCATCAAAGGGAGGCAAAAAATGAGAACAGGGTCTGCGGGATGTTTTTCAATAACGGGGCATCGTTTCACTTGCATGGTGAGTTTGGGCCTTATGGCTATCATGGTCAGTTCTGCGCAGGCAGCAGAGATCGGCTCCTTCGAGTTCAATGGCTATACCCGTGGGGGCATGTACTCAAGCCCATCCGGTACTCCTAGAGGGAACTACACCCTTGGCGGTGACATGCAAAAGTATCGTCTCGGTAACGAAGGTGACAACGGCTTCGAGGTCGGCATCGGAAAGACTTTTGATGCGGGGAATGGAGCGAATTTCGGTGTGTTGTATATGCCGGCTGTGTGGGGAGGGAAACAGGTGACTGCCCAAGCTTTCGCAACCATGTCGGGACTTGATATCGCACCAGAAGCGAAATTCTGGGCGGGGCAACGCCGACTTCGCCTCAAGGACGTGCATGTCGTCGATCGTTTCATGTTGGATTATGGTGACAACACGGGAGCAGGGGTGACAGACCTCAACATAGGATTCGCCAAGTTGGGTGTCGGCGTCTTCACCGGCGGTACCTTTGATAACAACAGTTCCAGCGTCAACAATGCCAGCCGTATCAATGTGGATGTGTCGGAGATAAGCACCAACAGTGGAGGCAAGTTGCGTGTATTGGGCACCTTGGTGCGCGGTAGCTTCCAGATGGGGGCGCAAGGGAGTGGACTGTCCCTGTTGCATGAGCAATCCGATTTCATGGCGGCGGGGATCAATAACAGTCTATTCTTGCAAACATCGAACGGACATGCGGCGATCACTGGGCAGTTCCAAGGATTGGGAGATGTCGCCAGTGGTAGTACTGAACAGCCTGGGGTGCAAAGCATACGTATCGCAGATTCATTTGACTGGCAACGCGGCGCGTTGGGCGGGCAAGCCTTGGTCGCTTATCAGACAGGCAAGGTACAAGGTGGTGTGAGCGATGGGATCAAAACGACGGATGTATCCGTTGGTGGCCGCGTCACCTATGCCGTCAGTCGAAACTTCAAGTGGTTGGCGGAGGTCGGCAGCACATCGCGTCGTGTCGACGGACAAGCACAGCAAAGTCTGAACAAGTTCACGATCGCGCCGACATTGGCGGTAGGGCCGGATTTCTGGTCACGCCCTGAACTTCGTCTGTATGTGACCTATGCGACGTGGAATGCGGCGGCAAGTGCGGCCAATGCAGTTGTCGGTCAGTTCGGAGCGGGTGGGCGCACTTCTAGCACGCTGGCAGGAATTCAGATGGAGACCTGGTGGTAAGGGATGTCTTTTATAGTTTGAACAATGAAAGGGAGAGAATCATGAAGAGGATCATGTCCATATTGCTTGTTCTGCTGGCGCTTGGAACGTCATCGTCGTCCTATGCTGAGGGGGGCAACAAGGTCATCGCTTTCGCACAAGATACGATGGCGAACGATTTCCGCAAGGCGCAGGTGAACGAGGTCAAGGAGGAGGTGGAAAAACATCCGCAACTCTCCTTTGTCTATTCTGATGCGCAAGGGCAAACGTCGTTGCTCATTCGCCAGATCGAACAATTCATCGAGCAGAAGGTCGACTTGTTGGTGATCGGCACCAACGACGAGAATGCCGTCGTGCCCGCCGTTGCCAAGGCATATCAATCAGGCATCCCTGTGATCGTCTTGGATCGCGGTATCTCAGGGAATCAATACACGACCTTCATCAATTCCGACAACATCAAGATCGGTGCGATCGGTGCTGAATATATCGCGAAACGGCTGAATGGTAAGGGCTTGGTGTTGTTGTTCGAAGGATTGCAAAAGGCGGATGTCACTCAGCTTAGAAGTAAGGGTTTCATGGATGAGATCGGCAAACACAAGGGTATCAAGGTCATCAAGAGAACGGGTAACTATCTACGCAAGGATGCGCTGGTCGAGATGGAGAAGCTCGTTGCCGATGGTATCCGTGTCGATGCGATCTTCTCAGAGAGCGACAGTATGTTGAGTGGGGTGCGAATGGTGTTGAACAAGCGTCAGATAGATCCCCGCTCGATCATCATGGTGGGTTGCGATTACACGAGCGAGGCGCAAGCAGCCATAAGAGATGGTTCGCAAACCGGATCGGTATTGTTCCCATTGGGCGGCAGCAAGTCGGTCGAGATCGCGCTGAAGATATTTGCCAAGGAAAGTGTCCCCAAACATATCTTTATCCCCGTAAAATTGGTCACGCATGAAAATATGGATCAGGTGAAGCCGATCTTCTGAATGGATAATGAAATGAGCACAAGACATCCGAGCAGGAAACCCGTCAAATGAAAATGTCACTCGGCATACATAGCCTATTCACCAAACTTTCGTTATTGGTGACTGGCGCCTTGTTGCTGGTGCTGGCGGTGCTCGGATTCTATTTCGATAGCTTCTTGAAGGATCGTTTCCTAGAAGACACCCAACAGCGGATGTATCGAGGTTTCCAACGACTCGATTTTGACCTCAATCGTTACGAGAGCGATTTGAGGGATGGCATCGCGTTCGTCAAGTCCGACGAGAAGATGCTTGCCTCCATCGATCTGATCAACAACTATCAAAACAAGGACGACTACAACGCGTTTCTGTTGGATGAAGAGAAAAAGAACATCGCCGAGGAGTTGCTCAGCAGAGTCAAGCTCTCGTTCAATAGTGACATCGCACTCTACGATAAGAATGGAGAGATGATCTCCTATGTGACGAAGGACGATCTCGGTTATCAACTTAACTTCTTATCTTACGAAGAAGGGGCGAGGAAACTGTACCAACGCTATGAGCAACACGCGCTCTTCAGTCCCGGCCATGAGTCTGGCGACAGCAACCTCACGCTCAAGCATAAGGATTTCTACACGCCGGATCAGATGATCCGCGGTAGCTTGATCACCTATCATCGCGCGGGCGACGCGATCGTCATCAAATCACACCAAAGTATCTTCGAGAAGGATTCCTTCCGAGTCGTCGCACACATCGAGATGTCGAAACGGCTGGATAAGGATTACTTTGCGCAACTGTCCAAAGACATCGACTTGCCCATCACGCTGACCTTCGATCCTCAATATGATGCTCAGGCGCAATCGTTTATACCCAACGAGGGCATACCCGCTTTGAGTATCCACCAGAGTAAAAGTGAATATCTGGGTATCCTCAAGAAAGAGATCAATGCGGGTGCCGTCTATTTCATCGCCAACCTCGACAAGGTGGAGCTGAATCAAGTCTTGGATGAGAGCAGAAAGAAATTCTTCATCTTGTTGGTGGTCGTCGCAGTCATCATCTTGTTGTTGTTGCGCTTCGTGATCCGTCGAACTTTGGAAGTGCCGCTAGTTGGGCTGATGGGGCAGATCAGGAAGATCGAGCACCGCGATTATTCGGCGACCAACATGGTGATGACCGGGGACGAACTGGAAGAGATATCCACCAAGGTCAATCAGCTTGCACTTGCCGTGCAAGAACGTGAGGACAGCTTGCAACATTCGAAAGATGAACAACAGTACCTCTCAAGACACGATGTACTGACCAATCTTCCTAATCGTCGCCTATTCTCTGAAAGTCTTCGCAACGCGATGGATGCAGCGCGGCGTAGCGGCGCTCAGGTTTCCCTCTTATTCATCGATCTGGATCAGTTCAAGGTGATCAATGACACTTTGGGACATGATATCGGCGATGAATTACTGGTCGAGGTGTCCAAACGTTTGATAGCGGGGGGCGCACCTGATGCCAATCATCTGTTGGCCAGGATCGGTGGTGACGAGTTCAACATCATGATCGAAGGTACTCGTGATGTCGCGTCGCTGCGGGAAACGGTCGAGTCTTATCTTGAACTCTTCCACAGACCTTTCGTTTGTGCCGGAATGGAACTCAGCGTATCCGCAAGTATCGGTGTGGCGACCTTCCCCAAGGACGGTGAAGACAGCGTCACACTGGTCAAACATGCAGACCTAGCGATGTATAAATCGAAGGACAAAGGGCGCAACAACTATAGCTTCTACTCGGACGATCTGGCGACGCAACTCCAACACCGAACGGATATGACCCACGCCTTGAAGCAAGCTTTGCAGGCGAATGACCAATTCGAACTGTATTACCAGCCCAAGATATCCGTCGCTACCGGTCGAATCGCGGCGATAGAGGCGCTCATCCGCTGGAACAGTCCGAGCTTTGGCAGAGTCCCGCCTAACCGATTCATTGGTCTTGCGGAAGAAACCGGATTGATCGTTCCCATTGGAAAATGGATCTTGCAACAAGGGTTGGGCGATTTCGCGCATCTTCGGCAAGTGGGTATCTGCTTGGATCACATCAGCATCAACGTATCCAATGTCCAATTGCGAAACGATGACATGTTGAAAGATCTCAAATCCACCATTGAAACAAGTGGAGTGGATTCCAAACACCTAGAGCTTGAGATCACCGAGAGCTATATCGCCAGCGATATGAAGGGTGCCATTGAGATGTTGCAGAAGATCCGTGATATGGGCATCGGTCTGGCCATCGACGATTTTGGAACGGGATACTCATCGATGAGTTACCTGAAGAAACTGCCTGTGACTCGCATCAAGATCGACAAGTCTTTCGTCGATGGATTGCCGTACAGCAAGGATAGTGTCTCTTTGACGCGTGCTGTGATCGCACTAGCCAAGAATTTCGGTCTGCTGACCACGGCAGAAGGCGTGGAACTGGAAGAGCAACGCAAGTTCCTAGAGGAAGAGGAATGTAATGAGCTACAGGGTTTCCTGTATGCAAAACCGCTTAAACTCAGTGAGCTCATCGATTATTGCAGAGCAACCGATCCGCAATCTGCCAATGTCATTCACCTACCTAACAAGCTCGGGAATTAGCAACCTGACTGCTCGTTAAGACGTAACTTCAAATCTATCGGGTAGCAGATACAGGCGTGTCTGCTACCCGATTGTCCTATAGCGCCTTGCTGACCTTCATGATGCCCGCATCTTCAGTGCTATGTTTGGCCGCAAAGCCCAAGCGCGACATCAACTTAAGCATGTTGTGGTTGTGGCTCAGCACTTCGCCTTCGATGACTTCCAAGCCTTTAGTACGACCAGCTTCCATCAACGACAACATCAGTTTTTGTCCTAATCCCTTGCCTGTGATGTTGTCCGCGACTACCAAGGCGAACTCGCAGGTCTTGCCATCGGGATTGATGGCATATCGAGCCACGCCAAGTTGCACTTCTTTATCGTGCGTTTGTGTCACTGCGATCAAGGCCAGTTCGCGGCTGTAGTCGATCTGTGTCAGCCGCGACAGCATGTCTTCGGTCAATTCCTGCACGCTGTTCATGAAGCGGAAATATTTGGTCTCTTCCGAAAGATCGTGTACGAACTGCTTCACCAATTGCGCATCTTCAGGTCGGATAGGGCGGATGGTGATGTCCATGCCGTCGGCCAATTGCCATTCGCTCACCAAGTGAGTGGGGTAGGGATAGATGGCCATGTGCGCATAGCGGTCGGCGCTGGGTTGGCGATATTCCACCACCACACGTGCATCCGCTGCCAGTGCACCGTTCTCATCGAGGATGAGCGGGTTGATGTCCATCTCTTTCAGCAAGGGCAACTCACACACCATCTCGGACACGCGCAACAGCACATCTTCCAAGGCTTCCATGTTGGCGGGAGCCATGTTGCGGAACTTACCGAGCATCTTGGCGATGCGCGTATCGTTGATGAGTTCTTTCACCAAGAAACTGTTAAGCGGAGGAAGAGCGACCGCACGGTCACCCATGATCTCGACGGCGGTGCCGCCCGCGCCAAACGTGATGACAGGACCGAACGCAGGGTCTGTCGTGACGCCGATCATCAACTCACGACCATTGTTCTTCATGATCATCGGCTCGATGGCGATGCCATCCATCTTGGCATCAGGACGATTGAGTTGGATGTTCTCGCTGATCTTTTGATAAGCCGCGCGCACCTCATGTGCATTACGCAAGTTGAGGATCACGCCACCCGCATCGCTCTTGTGCGAGATGTCGTGTGAGTTCACTTTCATGGCGACTGGGAAGCCCATCTGCTGTGCGATGAGCAATGCCTCGGTGGGAGAATGGGCGACGATGGTGCGTGCGACAGGGATATTGAAAGCTGACAGCAACGCCTTCGATTCCATCTCGCTCAACACCTTGCCATGCTCCTGCATCGCACCTTCGATGATGAGGTGTGCGCTCTCCACATCCGGCTCGACGTGGTGTGACAGCGGCCCCGGCATCTGCATCAACAACTTCTGGTTGCGGTAGTAGGCAGACAGATGTGAGAAGACTTCGACTGCAGGCTCCGGTGTACGGAAGTGCGGGCGGTGGGCCTTGGTGAAGGCATCGCGCGAACTAGCGACTTGCGTCTCTCCCATCCAGCAGGTCAACAAAGGTTTGCGATGGGTGTTCGCCAACTCGATCAAGGCTTGTGCCGATTCCAATGGTTTGGTCATCGCCTGTGGTGTGAGGATGGCGAGTACGCCGTCCACATTGTCATCTTCCAAACATGCTTTCACCGCGTGGTGATAACGATCGGCTTGTGCGTCGCCGATGATGTCCACCGGGTTCGCATGCGGCCATGTCGGTGGCAGATGTTGGTTCAGATATTCGATGGTGCTGTCGGAAAGGGTGGCGATGTTGAGTCCCAAATCGGCCGCTCTATCCACTGCCATCACACCAGGGCCGCCGCCGTTGGTGACGATGGCGAGGCGGTTTCCTGTCGGTTTGAATCCACATGACAATGCCTTGGCTGCACTGAACAATTGGGTGATGGTCTGCACGCGCACCACGCCGACACGACTGACGGCCGCATCGAACACATCATCCGCGCCCACGAGTGAAGCGGTGTGCGACATCGCCGCCTTAGAGCCCGCAGCATGGCGACCGACCTTGACCAAGATGACGGGCTTGATGCGAGCGGCAGCACGTAAGGCGCTCATGAAGCTACGCGCGTTACGGATGCCTTCGATGTACATCAAGATGCTTTGTGTATTGGGATCGGAAACCAAGTAATCGAGGATCTCGCCAAAATCCACATCGGTGGATGAGCCCATCGATACCACGCTGGAGAAGCCCACATCGTTGCGACTCGCCCAATCCAAGATGGCGGTACATAGCGCGCCAGACTGCGATACGAAAGCGATGTTGCCTACATTGGCCGCGCCGTTGTTGAAGGTGGCATTGAGCCCGATGGAAGGGCGCATGATGCCTAGGCAGTTGGGGCCGATGAGACGGATGTTGTAGCGGTGCGCTGCTTCCATCAATTCTTTTTCCAGCGCGATACCTTGCGCGCCCGCTTCGCCAAAACCTGCGGTGATGATAACGGCGGCTTTCACGCCATGCAGCCCGCACTCTTCGATGATGCCGGGCACCGTTTTTGGCGGAGTGGCGATGACGACCAACTCTACTGGCTCACCGATGTCTGCGATGGAGGCATAGGCACGCTGGCCTTGCACTTCGGCATTCTTGGCGTTGATCGGGTAGAGCTTACCCTTGAAGCCGCCTTGCAACATGTTCTGGAATACGATCTGACCGACTGCGTCTTGACGGTCGCTAGCGCCGAAAACGGCCACCGACTTCGGAGCGAAGAGGGGATTTAAATAGTGTTTGCCCATGATTTTCTACTTGTGGTTGGAGGTATTGCTTGAGGTCGTTATGATAGCACCGTAGCACTACAAAATAATGACGGAGTCACCCGTGCAGACCGCTTATATCAGCCATCCACTTTGTCTCAAACATGACATGGGAGCGCATCATCCCGAGTGTCCGGCGCGCATCCATGCAGTAGAAGACCAACTCATCGCCTCGGGATTGTTCGGTTACCTACAACATCACGATGCGCCGGAGGTCACTCGCGAACAACTGCTGCGTGTACACGACGGTGGCTATCTGGACGACATCGCCGCCAAAGCGCCTAAAGAAGGCATCTTGGATCTGGATGGCGACACCATCATGAACCAGTACACCTATCCTGCCGCCTTGCGCGCTGCGGGGGCGGTGGTGATGGCGGTGGATATGGTGATGGCGCAGAAAGTCGAGAACGCCTTTTGCAACATCCGCCCGCCCGGTCACCATGCCGAACATGCCAGAGCCATGGGCTTCTGTATCTTCGACAACGTCGCTGTCGGTGCCGCCCATGCGCTAGCCGCACACGGATTGAGCCGTGTCGCCATCGCCGATTTCGACGTGCATCACGGCAATGGTACGGAAGACATCTTCCGTAACGACCCGCGTGTGATGCTGTGTTCCACCTTCCAACACCCTTTCTATCCCTATTGCGGCGCGGATAGCAGCAGCGATCACATCATCAACGTGCCGCTCAAAGCAGGTACGAGCGGGGGAGAGTTCCGTACTGCGGTGACCGAGCAATGGCTGCCTGCATTGGACAAATTCCAGCCTGAGTTCATCTTCATCTCGGCGGGATTCGATGCCCATCGTGATGACGACATGGGTTCGATGCGCCTGTCCGAGCCGGACTATGCATGGGTGACGGAAGAGTTGAAACGCATCGCTGCCAAATATGCCAAGTCGCGCATCGTATCGGTGTTGGAAGGGGGGTATGAGTTACATGCCTTGGGTCGCAGCGCCATGTCACATATCAAGGTGTTAAGTGGTCTGTAAGATGTGCTTTGTAGGAGCCTTGAATTGCTTTGGGGCTGGGGCTTGAGTAATATTCGAGCCTCCGACGCATACAACTAAACTCTAAACATAAATGTTTGCGGCCCACTAACCTAAATCATCCAGCGCTTTGAATATCCTCCATCCCAAGCTCCTTTTTTGTTCATCACTCCTTGCGTTGGCATCCTCGCAAGCGATAGCTGTTGGCATCGGTGAGCTCAACTTGGTCAGCAGATTGGGGGAGCGCGTGGAAGCCTATATCGATGTGCAATTCGGTAAGGGTGAGAGCATCGACGATAGCTGCTTGTCGTTGGCGGCGATACAAGAAGGCGCGGTCGATAGCAGCAATGCGCTGCTGCAAACTGGCTTGAACACACGCTTCAACCAGAAGGCCCACAAGATCGAGATCAGCTCGAAAAGGCCGCTCAACGAGCCCATCGCGGAATTTAGCTTGAAGATCCAATGTAAAGATTCGATCAGCAGTAACACCAAAGTATTCGCCGTGTTGCCTGAGTTCGGCACAGCCGTATCACCTGTGGCAGTCGTTGTGCCCAAACCCGTTGCACCCCGTCTACCTGTAGTCACCGTAGCCAAGCCGACACCGACTCGGAACGATGTAGAAAAGATGTTGGAGGAAACGCCGCTTGCCGTTGAGCCAGTGCCTATCCCTCAAAAAACCAGTAAGAAGACCGCCGCAGTATCGCCAACACCCAAGCGTGCAGCCCAAGGCAAGGCTGAGTTCAAGTTGCAATTGAGCGGAGGGCAGTTGGATATCTCCCGCGTCGGGAAATTGAGCGCGAGCGACCGTGAGGTCATCTCGGCACAACGCAAGTTGCTGGATGAGGATGACCAGACAGCGCATCTTCTCGCGATGCAATATCAGATGAAAGCGATGAGCGAAGAGATACAGGCGATCCGTCATAAATTGGCGAGTCTCGAAGCCGCTAAGGTCGATGCAAAGAAAGCGGAACCGCTTGTCTCATCGGATACATGGCAACTCATCTTGAAGATATTGGCTGGATTGGCCGCCATCGGACTGACCGCATTCGGTGTGCGTCACTACTTGGAGATGAAGGCACGCGCGCCGAAGCCGGAGAAACTGACGGAAACTGAACACGCACTGCAAGCAGCTACTCCAGTCGGCGAATCCACCCTCAGCATCGTGCATCCCACAAGCTCTAGGCAATACCAAGCCCTCCAAGCATTGCAAGATGATTTGGATGTTCCGATATCAATGGTTGATGCAGACCCATCCAGCAAAGTAGAGCAGACCGTGCTGGAAGAGGCAGAGTTGTATGCCGTGTACGGACACCCAGACAAAGCCATCCGTATCTTGCTGGAGTTCCTCGTGCAACTGCCCAAGAGCGAGAATGCATGGATGTTGTTGTTGTCCATCTATTCATCCAATGCGCAGATCGCCGAGTTCGAAAAAGCCTCACGCAAATTCTTGAGCCATAACAAGAACAGCCCGCATTGGAAGACCATCCAAGCCTTAGGCCGCACACTGGATAAAGACAACGAACTGTACCGAGAAGAAAGCCATGAGTTGGGCGCGTTGTGGTTGCCATCCAACGCCACCAAGCAACGCCCCATCGGCGACATCCTCATTGAGTTGGGATATCTGTCCGCCCAAGACATGGCGAACTGTCTAGGCGAGTTCGATCCAAAACAACATGGACGCTTCGGCAACTATCTGCTGACGCGCCGCATGATTAACCACTCGCAATTGAATGAAGCATTGCTGAAACAACAATCTGAAGATGGCACTGAAATGGAAGCCGACGAGGCTGCTAATTGGCTAGCCGAGGATACGACACCCAATGAGGTCGCCACTGCTGAAGAGACAGAACACCATGCCAGTGACGCCCATGAGCATGTCCAAGACAAAGCGTTCCCCATCGATTTCGTGATTGACGACAAACCGAAATCCAGCGATGAAGTCGTGGCAGTTGAAGCGCCACTTGAAGAAGAGAACCCAACTCCTGCAGTAGAAGACAAGGTGCAACCGCTGTCTTTCCATATCGACTTCGCACCCTCAGTCAGCGATAAACCCAAAGAGAGCTAAACGCTTTACGGGTATTCGATGTCCTGCTCATTCCCTGCATAGAAATCCTGCAGTTCCGTGAGCACGGTCTTGATCTTGGTCCTTGAATAGATCTTCTTGATGATGGTGCCCTTCAGCTCTTCCATGCGTTCGCGCAGGATGGATTGATGCTCAGGCGGTATCTTTTTAAGCATCCTTTCCCAGCCCGCTTCGACATCAGGGCGCACTTCACGTGTGTATTTGATCAGACTCTCGATGGCGCTTTGAGACGTGCGCGCAACGATCTGCCCGTTGCCAGCGATGGCAAAGATGATGGCGATAGCGATCGCCGCATTCGCATCCAGCTCAGAGTCTTTTACCGACCCATCTGAATTATGTTTGCGTAACCATTTCGCACAGTCGATGAGCTTCTGGTTGCGCTTCCTATCTACCAACTCATTCGCATAGACCGTATCGCCACTCCAATTCGAAGAGGGATCGGCGCTACATATCTCCATGAAGATGGCTTTGAGGTTGCGCTGTTGGATGAAAGCATCGTTATCGAAATCCGAAACGAAAGCGACGTAGGGCAGGGCAGACAATTCCTTGATGTGACGGAACCCCATCTGGAACACATGTTCAGCGCCCTGTTGTATCAGGAACTCCAGCTTGGCGTCTTTGCCTTGCGGGATGCTGGCTTGGCTGATGCCTAGCGAGATGCAGCCAATCGCCAATTGGAACGCGTCTTGGATGCCATCGGCGGTCCGGTCATTGGTGAACTTCTTGGCGACCAGCACCGTGATCCCACAAAGCTCATCGAACAGTGTCTCCGCCGCTTCATGACTATCTGCACGTTGTGCGAGTGCCTCTAGCGCTTGCACTAGCTGAGGCGGGCGGGATTCGAAATGGGTGATCTGCATGGCGATAGATTAAGAGAAGATGTCCTCGCCGAGGCTAGGGCGACGGCCTTTCTTCGCGGTGCTGACGGACTTGCTTGGCACTTGCTTGCGCAGGCGCAGCAACAACTCCTTGGTTGTGCGCCCCATCGCGTACTCGTGTTCGCGGTCTTCGTCGTCATCATCATCGCCGTCATCATCTTCTTCTGATCTGACTTGCAGCTGGTTCTCGCCGGGCATCCAGTCAGGGAAGATCTCGAACAACACGCGATCCCATGCTTCTTCATTGGTGCGGGCGATCTCTAGTGCAAGGGGGATGACATCGTGGTCCGAAGTCGTCGTACCGCTTCTGGCTGCCCCCAGATTGTGGATGTCGTTGGCGATCTCAATGATCTCTTCGGCGGCTGTAGAGAACAGCACAGCAAATGCGGTCGTACCCCAATCGGTGGAGAGGGCTTCGTGGATCAGCTCGGCGCGGCGTTCTGCATCATCCGTGGAGAAGATGACGCCGTGAATGTGCGCGAACAAGGATTCAGACAACACTTCTGGCTCATCCTCGATCCAATCCTCGTCCCACGTGGCGGCGAAGTAGGCCAAGCTCTCAGCCCATACTTTGGGCGGGATGAGCAGCGTCGCCAAAGACAGCTTGCCACCATCGAAAGAGGAGAGGTGCAACGAAGCTACCTGAGGCTCAAGCGTGTTCAACACTTCGACCACAGCGAGGTCGCCGAACTTCTCGGCAGTCTCGTTGATGGCTTCTTCGGCGTGCTCGGTCGAACCGGCCAAGACCAGTTCGGTGATCTGAAGTTGTATCGCTGGCAGGTTCTTGTTATCAGGCATTGTCGTCTCCGCGTGAATCGAACAGTTGTTCTATGTCCTCAGTCCCAGCCATCTGATCGTCGTCTTCATTCTCAGCATTCTCTTTGTCTTCCTCTGCCTGCAAGGCATCGAGAGAATGGTCCTCATCCGTCCAGCGTTTGCCGTTCTTGAACAAGAACGCGGTGACGATGGCTTTGCGCGCCAACTCAGGATTGCTGCTGAACACAGATGTCAGCGCATCAGCGGTGGCAGAGTGCGTGGTCGAGACCATCTTCACGACCTTAGCCGCATCGCCTTCGTCATATTGCTGACCTTCAAGCAACAAGCCCGCAACATTGTCGAACTGCAAATGCTCGGCCAAGGCGAAGCTCAGCAGATTCACGTCGTCGATCTCTGTGCCGTTGGCGAATTCGCCCAGCAAAGAATCGATGACGCGTTGATAGTTCTTACGGTCTGGCGGCTCACCCAGCGTGTCTTCGATCTGGATGCCAAGCTCACGCGACTGGTAAGCGAATTCGGGATGGATTCTTTTCATGTTTTTGTCTTCTAGTTGATTAACGGTATTGCAATCACAGGGTCACACCGCAGCGAGTGAAGAGTGATCTCCACAAGTTCTGCGCTTCATTCTCAGGATCGATGACGATACGGTTGTTGAGGCTATAGTTATATTCAGCGCGCTTCTGCGGATCGGACAGCAACTCATACGCCTTCTTGATGGCGTTGAAACGCACTTCAGCGTTAGAGTTAGGATTTCGGTCCGGGTGATGACGCATGGCCAAGGCGCGGTAAGCCTTTTTGATGTCGTCGGTCGAAGCCGTCGGCGACACGCCAAGAATATTGTAGGGATTTTCCAATGAATGCCTCCTGAGAGCGCGGCATTTTACCTACTTAGGCACGACAGGTGCAGTTAGTATTGAATCTCACCCAACAAACGCAGGTAGAAAGGCGAGCAACCATGAAATATAGGCACTACAAAGGCGGCATCTACGAGATCGTGTGCGAAGCCAAACTCGAATCAGATTCGACCATCATCATGATGATCTACCGCTCACACGATGGCTCGACCTGGGCAAGGCCGAAAGAGGTGTTCTTTGAGATGGTGCAGGTGGAGGGGAAGGAAGTGCCGAGGTTCGCGCTCATCAATGAATAGGTACGACCCGCATCAACTGCCTTATCTATCTTTTTCGCGCAATGTTGTTTTAGTCATCCTCGCGTCTTGGCATAATCCGCCCCTCGTAAATTTCACCCATCGGCCTTCCATGTGGAGGCTGATTTAATCTAGCTAAACTCAATATGCTTCCATCAATAGAACAACGCCTCGCCGCCGAGATCGCGGCCAAACCTGCTCAGATCGCTGCTGCCATCGCCCTGCTGGACGAAGGCGCGACCGTGCCTTTTATTTCGCGTTATCGCAAAGAGGCGACGGGGGGATTGGACGATATCCAGTTGCGGATGTTGGAAGACCGGCTGCGTTATTTGCGCGAGTTGGAAGATCGGCGCGCGGCCATCATCGCGTCCATCACCGAGCAGGGCAAGATGACACCAGAGTTGTTGAAGGCGGTGTCGCTGGCGACGGACAAGACGCACCTCGAAGATTTGTATCTGCCCTATAAACCCAAGCGCCGCACCAAGGCGCAGATCGCGCTGGAGGCGGGGTTGCAACCGTTGGCGGATGCGCTGCTGGCGGATCCGACTTTGAATCCGGAAGAGGTGGCGGCCAAATATCTGCTTGCCGCCTTCACCAGTGCGGCGGGCGATGCCAACCCCGGTGTGGCGGATGCCAAGGCGGCGCTGGATGGCGCGCGGCAGATATTGATGGAGCGCTTTGCCGAGGATGCGAACCTGTTGCAATCGTTGCGCGACTATGTGCAGCAACATGGCGTGGTGCAGTCCAAGGTGTTGGAAGGCAAGAACGAGGCGGCGGAGAAGTACGCCGACTATTTCGATTATTCCGAATCCATCAACACCATTCCCTCGCACCGCGCGCTGGCGGTGTTCCGTGGTCGCCGCGAAGAGATGCTGGATGTGCAACTGCGTTTGGATAGCGAAGAAGAAAAACCGACGTGGGGTGCGCCGCACAATCCCTGCGAGGCACGCATCGCTGCTCGTTTCAATATCAAAGACATGAGCCGTACCGCTGACCGTTGGTTGCTAGACACCGTGCGTTGGACGTGGCGCGTGAAGAGTTTCATGCATCTGGAATCGGAGCTGATGAGCGCCTTGCGTGCCAAGGCCGAAACCGAAGCCATCAATGTGTTCGCGCTCAACCTGAAAGCCTTGTTGCTGGCCGCACCCGCTGGCCCGCGTGTGACGATGGGGCTGGACCCCGGCATCCGCACCGGTGTGAAAGTGGCGGTGGTGGACGAGACTGGCAAGGTGGTGGATACCGCCACCATCTATCCGCACCAGCCACGCAACGATTGGGATGGGGCGTTACATACGTTGAGCAAGCTGGCCGAGAAACACAAAGTCGCGGTCATCTCCATCGGCAACGGCACCGCCTCACGCGAGACGGACAAGTTGGCACGTGACCTCATCAAACTGCGCCCCGAATTGAATATGACCAGCATCGTGGTATCCGAAGCGGGCGCGTCGGTGTATTCCGCATCGGAGTTCGCCTCCAAAGAATTGCCGGAGTTGGATGTGTCACTACGCGGCGCGGTGTCCATCGCGCGCCGTCTGCAAGATCCGCTGGCTGAGTTGGTGAAGATCGACCCCAAGTCCATCGGCGTGGGGCAATATCAGCACGACGTGAGCCAGTTCCAATTGGCACGTTCGCTGGATGCGGTGGTGGAAGATTGTGTGAACGCGGTGGGCGTGGATGTGAACACGGCATCGGTGCCTTTGCTGGCGCGCGTCTCTGGCTTGAGCAGCAGCGTGGCGCAGGCCATCGTGAATCAGCGCGACTTGAAAGGGCGCTTCGCCAGCCGTGCCGAGTTGCGCGACGTGCCGCGTTTGGGTGATAAGACCTTCGAACAAGCGGCGGGCTTCTTGCGCATCATGGGCGGTAACGATCCGCTCGATGCTTCGGCGGTGCATCCCGAATCGTATCCGCTGGTACAGCGCATCTTGGCCGACATCAAGCAAGACATCAAAGACATCATCGGCAACAGCAATCTGCTGAAGTCACTCAGCCCCGCGAAATACATGGATGAGAAGTTCGGCATCCCGACCATCAGCGACATCTTGAAAGAACTGGAAAAGCCTGGCCGCGATCCGCGCCCCGAGTTCACCACCGCAACATTCAAAGAAGGCGTGGAAGCATTGTCTGATTTGAAACCCGACATGATCCTCGAAGGCGTGGTCACCAACGTGGCGGCGTTCGGTGCGTTCGTGGACATCGGCGTGCATCAGGATGGCTTGGTACACATCTCTGCTTTGGCCGATAAGTTCGTGAAAGACCCGCATACCGTGGTGAAAGCAGGGCAGGTGGTGAAGGTGAAAGTGTTGGAAGTGGATGAGAAGCGCAAACGCATCGCGCTGACCATGCGCCTGACAGATTCAGCAGGGCAGGTGAGCAATAAGCCGGATTCTGCGCCGCGTGAACAACGTGATTCACGTCCTCAAGCAAGGCCAACGAGTGGCAAACCCGCGAACCGTGCGCCAACTCAAGCGCCCGTAGGTGGTGCGATGGCGGCGGCGTTCGCCAAGCTGAAGGGTTGACGGTTGAGATGAACCACGAACACTTGGAGCTCTTAGTCACCCGCACCATGCCTTACGGCAAATACCAAGGGCGACTCATCGCCGACTTACCGGGGAATTATCTGAACTGGTTTGCAAGGACGGGTTTTCCTAAAGGTGAGTTGGGGCAGTTGCTCGCGTTGATGCAAGAGTTGGATCACAACGGTTTGTCTTCCCTGTTGGACCCGCTGCGAAAATAGATTGCCGGGATGGAAAAGGAAAAAGCCAGAAGAGTGATCTTCTGGCTTTTGTATTTGGCGTCCCCTACGAGATTCGAACTCGTGTTATCGCCGTGAAAGGGCGGTGTCCTAGGCCTCTAGACGAAGGGGACTTCGTGTACTACTTTTTCTTTTTGGTGGAGATAAGCGGGATCGAACCGCTGACCTCTTGCATGCCATGCAAGCGCTCTCCCAGCTGAGCTATACCCCCAGGGTGCCCCCGAAAAGAGCGCGCATTATAGTGATGCGACCCTACCTTGTAAAGCGACTCACACGGTTTTTTTATTGAGTCCGTTTTCGATGCGCGCCAACACCATCTCACGTGGGAACAACACGACCAATGCATCGACGGATGGTGTCTGTGTTTGGCCTGTGAGCATCACGCGCAAAGGCATCGCAAGCTTAGGCATCTTCAAACCGTGCTTGGCGATGACTTCTTTGATAGCGGCGCTGATGGCTGGAATCTCCCATGCGACACTCTTCATTGATTCAACGAAATCACGTAACGCAGGAATAGCTTCAGCGGAGAGTTGCACATCGAGCAGAGCTGCATCGGGATGCAACTCGATGTAGAACACTTCAGCCGCATCGGCCAGCTCGTTCAAGGTGGAGACGCGCTCTTTATATAAGCCAACGATGGCTGCCAAAGAAGGGCTGTCGATGACTTTGATGGCGCGTGCTTCGAGGCGAGGGCGAACCATCTCGGCCAATTTGGCGTTGTCGGTTTGCTTGATGTAATGGTTGTTCAGCCATTTCAGCTTCTCGGTATTGAACTGAGCAGCGGAGGGCGTGATGTGATCGAGGTCGAACCATTCGCAGAACTGGGCGACTGAGAACACCTCGTCATCGCCGTGCGACCAGCCCAAACGGGCGAGGTAGTTGATGACGGCTTCTTGCAGGTAACCGTCTTCGTCGTATTGCATGACGCTGACCGCACCGTGGCGTTTGGACAATTTGGTACCGTCGTCACCCAAGATCATGGACAGGTGAGCGTAGTTTGGAACGGTCGCGCCGAGCGCTTTGAGGATGTTGATCTGGCGCGGGGTGTTGTTCACGTGGTCATCGCCACGGATGACTTGGGTGATGCCCATGTCCCAGTCGTCCACCACGACACAGAAGTTGTAGGTCGGTGTGCCATCGGAACGGGCGATGATGAGGTCATCTAGCTCGGTATTGCTGAATTCGATGACGCCCTTGACCATGTCTTTCCAAGAAACGACACCGTCGCTTGGGTTCTTGAAACGCACGACGGGCTTGATATCAGCTGGTACGGGCGGCAAGGCCTTGCCCACCACAGGGCGCCATTTGCCGTCGTAACGGGGTTTTTCACCAGCGGCACGTTGAGCTTCGCGCATGGCGTCCAACTCGGCTGGGCTGGTGTAACAATAATAAGCCTGGCCCGCGGCTATCATTTGCTGGATGACTACTTTATAGCGATCCATACGCTGCATCTGATAGAACGGACCTTCGTCGTAGTTCAATTCAAGCCATTTCATGCCGTCCAAGATCGCCTGGACTGCTTCGGGGGTGGAACGCTCGACATCGGTGTCTTCGATACGCAGGATGAAGGTGCCGCCATGCTTGCGCGCATAGGCCCAAGAAAAGAGCGCGGTACGGGCGCCGCCAATGTGAAGGTATCCAGTTGGGCTGGGAGCGAAACGAGTACGGACGGTCATGTTGCTTTCCTGAAGTTGGGGCTTGGATCGAAGGCGCGCATTCTACGACAGATGGATATGCCTTCAAAGAAATTGACCCGCCGAAGACGGCCGTGATTAAATTCGCGTCCTCGACCGGGCGGTTAGCTCAGCGGTAGAGCACTGCCTTCACACGGCAGGGGTCACTGGTTCGAACCCAGTACCGCCCACCATAAAATCAATAAGTTAAGTATATATTGCCATACTCAGGCATACCTCCATATACTCGATTATTCCACGAAATTTTCCATAATTTTCCATAACTTTTAGCGCTCTGAGTTGCACCAATTGGTATGTTTGGGTATATTTCAAAGCGGCTCCATCGGATTGTCGTATTGCAACGTCAGTCCTACACCAAGTGCAAGGTAATGGAGAGCTTCATGTGAAATGACAATGAAGTGCTACGCGCGTTAGCCAATTTCCCCGTATCGGCACGTTTCTTCGACGAGAAGATGTGTGGAGCAGGGGTCATATATACGTTATACGATGTGATCTGGGATGTTAGCGGAAGGTGACTTGCAGGGGCGGCTCGGTTAATAGTGAGTGCGGCGGATGTGGGAAGCTTACCTCGTGAGTCATCACCAGTTGAACTAGACTTCAGTCCATCGGGCATTCTCGTTTTTCGGATATATCCGGAGGACGGCTATGCTCATCTGCATTTGCATTCAGCGTGTTCTCCGGTTGGAGAACACAAATGCACAACAATGTCAGTATCACCATCCAGATCTTACTAGCAAGGTTCAATGGCCAGCTGTTGATCCCCTTCGCATCAGGAGCTGAGGCAGCTGGCTTCGCAGAGCAGACTGCTCGCAATCTTGCTTCTCGCGGCAAATTCCCAATACCAACGGCTACTAACGAACAAGGCTCGCGCCGGTTTATTCACATTCAAGATCTCGCGGACTATATCGATGCACGCAGATCCATCGCACTAAAACCGAAACGTGGGCGGCCAACGAAAGAATCAAAGTTGAGCAATATTGCGGTGGGGGCATGATGGATAAGCCTTCAATCATAGTTCGCACAACACAAAACAAGTTAATCAGAGAAGAAAAGCTCATAAACGCTGGGGTACTCATTGCTGGGGATTCACCAGCGGGTAGTGACATGGCTTTTACTCATTCTGTGTTGTGCCAGGTGGGTCTCCCTCGTTCTAAAGTCGAAGGGCGAGAATTTTTGCGTCGGTCAGGTGAAGCATGGCTGAATATCCAAGCTGGCGTGATAGATGAAGGTAACGGCCCAGTGTTCCAGCCAATACCATATGGCGCTATGCCTAGACTGGCTTTGGCACATATATCCACCTATGCCAAGCGTAACAATACACGTGTAGTACCGGTCGGCGATAGCGCAAATGAATTTTTGCGCTTGCTAGGTTATCCGACCTCCGGCGGAAAGCGGGGGAGTCATATAACTCTTCGCAAGCAGATGCATGCTCTTGCTGCCTGCCGTTTGCAGTTGGGCTTTAAGGGGCGCACATTCAATGGCCAACCGGTTGAGCAATTTGATTCGTGGTCGCCTTGCGAGAACTTATATCAAAAAGCGATATGGCCAGGACAGGTCACTCTTTCATCAAGCTTCTTTGACGAAATAATTGCACACGGCGTACCACTGGATAATCGTGCGATGCACAATCTCAAAGGATCTTCTTTGGCTTTAGATATTTATGCTTGGCTTGCATATCGACTATACCGAATAGAAGGAAGGCAAGTAATGCTGCACTGGAAACCGATCAGAGATCAGTTTGCACACGAGTACCTCGGGAAAAATGCAAATAGGGACTTCCGGCATAGCTTTTTGACCGGATTGAAGTCGGTAATGCTTTTTTACCCAAAAGCAAACGTCGAAGTTGTTGATTCCGGATTGATCCTGAGAAAGTCGCCGCCGCCAATAAAAATGAAGGATTGATACAATTTTTAATACCTTGGATCGCCGAAGGGCCGATTTGTAGGCCCTTCGATTTTATGCCCCTCAGTCACGCTGAATCACCCCCCCCCACCTAGGCTGAAACCCACTGACACAGGGCGATACATCATTCAATACTTACGTTGAATCCACGGCACGATGGCCCATCGGCAACAACAATTGGAGTATGTTAGCTCCCAAGTTGTCCACGCTGAATCACCCCCCCCACCTAGGCTGAAACCCACTGACTAGGGCCGATACAACATTCATAACTTACGCTGAATCAACACCTGGCCCATCGGTAACAACAATTGGTGTTGATAAGTCTGTTAGCGGTCGGAGTTATCCACGCTGAATCACCCCCCCCATCCACGCTGAATCACCC
>JBAYIG010000015.1:0-43307 GCA_041665725.1 Sideroxydans sp.
ACTCAATCGGGAAAGGGAGGTAAAACCAGAAAACTATCCACAACCTGAAACGTTCAGAGATAATTCAAGGGTGGGTCAAAATTCAATGCAATTGGTGGGTCAGATTTAAACGCAATTCAACAGAAATGGCATGCCGCGAAGAAGTTGAAATACAGTTTGTCGATATCGTTAGCCCTGGCCACATTAATAAAACGGATCGTTGGAAAATGGAGCCGCTGAAAGAAATATGGTTACGTGTAAATGCGAAGTACACAGATCAATACGAGCATGTGTTCATACTTGAAGATGGCAACAGCCGAATCGAAATGGCAGTGCCTCCAGAGAACAAGTCATTAACCGAAGAGAAAATATTCTCGCTGTAGGGCGCGTGCTCACCTCGGATATGACACAACACGGCTAGGTGTGTGAGAGCATCATCAGCTAGCCACAAAGGCTATAAGCGTCTCCAAAATAACAGCCTATGAACGACCGTTTCTGGATTCGAGGCAGACATAGCTACGATCAGAGCTGATTCGTATATCCGCAAATCACCAATGTCTCTAAATGGCGAATTGCCGTCTGTCGCTTCCTCGGTGCCATAACTGCCGTTCAGTTTTGCTTAGTTTACAGTCGGCGATTAGTTTGAAAGCAATCGTTGAGTATGGGATGGAGAAATTGTTTCGAGAGCGTAGAATCTGAACTACGTAATCGCGGGAGATCAACATGGGCTATCGCAAGGTTTTCAGAAATAGCGTACGTCTCTATTTCGCTCCCTTAACGGGTATGTATCGCGGATGGCGAGCTGAATGGATACGTCATACAAGACGGTTCAGGGAGTGCAATCATGGCTAACCTCAAGAGCTTTGTACAAGGCTTTATCAAAGGAGCCAAGGAAACGCCACGCGGATTCTTTGCGCCTGCCGTAGCTGTATGGCGATTATTTTTTATTACAACCGAATCCTTGGTCAATCGCAAATAAGCTTTGGGCCCAAATATGCTAGGCAAACTCAAGCGTAATAAGAGTCAATCGCAAATGAAGGCGGCACTCCCCCAAACTCTTTCGCCTTCTCTTTTTGAAAAGCAAGCTACCTGCGAACACGACTGGCAGCGGGATGGTCAGACTATGACCGCAGTGAGGTGGACGTGCTCAAAGTGTTTCAAAACTCAATTGCAGTGATGTCCGATCACTGAATTACGTCACCGATACCCTAGTAAAGTTTTCAAATCTTGACTGACCGTTTCGCCCCACATACCTGCCGTTGGTAAATGTAGGTGCCACCGGCAGTTCAGGCCGAGTTGCCGTCCTAGCTGGCCATCGGCCTTAGCGGTCGTTGCGGTTAGCACGAATCAAATGTGATGCCGCCCCCTTTGATCTACCTTTGACTTATGCCGGCCTTTTTCTTTTTCTACAAACCACGCAAATTTCTACAATTTCAATTATCGAGTAGCTAGCAGCAGTTCACTGAAAGGTGCGAACATAGCCAACATCTATGGTTAATGCACGGAATTGTCCTCACATGACTGAATCTTACACAGCAACGTTCGATATAGAGCACATACACGTCGCTCTAAAATCATATTGGGGCCCATATATTGAGTTGCAGAACGAGGTTGCTTCTTTTGTCCATCGCCCCCTTTCTGACTTTGATGATGAGCGAAAGCGACATTTCGAAAATATTGCGCAGTTAAATCCAGAGGCATCGGAAGAACAAGTAACACAATGGGCTGAAAAGCAAGTAGCTTCAGCTAGAAGCCCCAAAATGCAGTTCTACTCAAAATTTGCTGACCGGATAATGACTTTATATGTGACGGTCACTCTTCTATCGCAAGCATTGTGTGAAGCTGAAATTAATGCTGTTCTAGCAATTGGTTTTTTCCAAAATGGAATGGCAGACAAGTTCAATAAGTATCAGTGGAAAGAAATTAAAGAAAAATGGTTGGAAGGTCCCAAAGAATTTTGCCCCTCATATGAGCTGAGCAAGGAAAGTGCGTTATATGAAACTTTAGAGTTTATGACACCGCAAAGAAACGCCTGGATGCATCACAAAATTCAACTTAGTGTTGAAGATGAAACCATCATCAAAGGTTCGACAATGCATCGAGGCTCCTATCAGGAACATCTATATTGGATAGGTAGGTTTTTTAGCTTGCCATATGACCTTGCGGAACATGCATTTCGAAGCACACACCAAATAATATTAACCTCAATCTTATATACCCAGAAACCAATAGAGACTGCTGATGCGCATAGGCAACCAAAGTAGTCATTTTAATGGGCTTTACTTCTTTTTCTTTCGGTGCCGATTCAGTCTGCTATGGCCGAGTTGCCGTCCTGGCGGATTATCGGCCTTTGGAGTCACTGAGGGCTTGTGATTGTTATGTCTGCTATGCAATTGGAATGCAGTCAATGTCGTTCTACTCAATAGTGTCTATTGAATTGGTGCCGATTCACATAGGGCCGCTCATGAACGGTATTAGGTACAATGCCTACAACGTTCGTAGCCTGAAGCCTTTTATCCATGAGCCTGATCAAATCTCGAAAACGCGTCGCTGACCATGGAGAGGTATTCACTCCCGCATGGATGGTCGACGCCATGCTTGACCTCGTGAAGGACGAGTCGGAGCGCATCGACTCGCGCTTTCTGGAACCGGCATGCGGAAGCGGTAACTTTATCGTCAAGGTTCTGCAGCGCAAGCTCGCCGCCGTCGAGAGAAAATTCGGGAAATCTGATTTTGAAAAGCAGCACTACGCGCTGCTGGCGCTGATGTGCATCTACGGGATCGAGCTTCTGGCAGACAACATCGCCGAGTGCCGTGCAAACATGCTGGAGATTCTCACCGATTATCTGAACATCGACGAGCCGGATAACCTGTGCCGCGTCGCGACCTATGTGTTATCGCAGAATCTAGTCCACGGTGATGCCTTGACGATGTGCGTCAGCAGTGGCGAACCGATTACTTTTGCCGAATGGGGCTACTTGGGCAAAGGCAAGTTTCAGCGCCGCGACTTCCGCTTTGACGTACTTACCGGTTCGTCGGCCTACAGTCAGGAAGGGACTCTCTTTGCTCACCTCGGCAAGCACGAGATATTCATGCCGACGAAGATCTATCCACCGATGACGGTGAGCGAGTTGGCTGTCGGGTTTGTGCAAGTGTCGCTTGCACAATCGCCCAAGGAGGAAGCATGACCACCATCGCCGCTTCCGTTCCCGTCCTGCGCTGGGCAGCGCAACGCGCGCGCTTGCACGACGACGATCTGGCTACACGTTTTCGCAAGTGGCCTCAGTGGCTCAGCGGTGAAGCCCTGCCCACGCTCAAGCAGCTGGAAGACTTCGCGCGCCTCTCTCACACGGCCATTGGCTACTTCTTTCTGCCAGAGCCGCCCGCGTTGGCACTGCCGGTGCCTGACTTCCGCACCCTCCGCGATGAGGTGCTTGCGGTACCCAGTTGCGACCTGCTGGATACGCTTTACCTGTGCCAGCAGCGGCAGGACTGGTATCGCGACCATGCTCGGATGCACGGCTTGCCAGCCTTGCCGTTCGTTGGCAGCGCCAATGTGCAGGAAGCACCCGAGGCCGTAGCGCAACGCCTGCGCGAGGTGCTGGGCCTGTCCGCCGAAGCGCGTCGCCAGCTACCCACCTGGACAGAAGCGCTGCGCCAGTTGATTGCCAAAGCCGAAGATGTCGGCGTGATGGTGATGGTGAGTTCCGTCGTCGGCAGCAACAGCCATCGCAAGCTGGATGTGGGCGAGTTTCGCGGTTTCGCCCTGGCGGACGATCTTGCGCCACTGATCTTTTTGAACGGCGCAGACAGCAAGGCAGCGCAGATGTTCACGCTGGCACACGAGCTGGCTCATGTGTGGCTGGGCGCAACAGGCGTGTCGGACACGCAAGCGGGACAAGTGCCCGAACAGCAAACCGAACGCTGGTGCAATCAAGTAGCTGCGGAATTGCTGATGCCATTGGAGGAGCTGCGCGCAGCGCACCAGCGCAACGCGCCGATCCCCGACGAAATCCAGCGTCTTGCGCGCGAATTCAAGGTCAGCTCATTGGTCGCATTGCGCCGCCTGTTCGACGCGGGTTACATCACGCAGACAGCGTTGTGGCAACACTACCGGGAGGAACAGGAACGGCTGCGCGCACTGAAAGAACGGAGCAGAGGTGGTGGCGATTTCTACCGCTCCTTGGGAGCCCGCACCAGCAAACGCTTTTCCCGTGCAATCGTCGCCAGCACGCTGGAAGGCTTGACCTCGTTTCCAGATGCCTTTCGTATGTTGGGCATGCGCAAGACTGACACCTTCTACGAAGCGGCGCGCGAATTGGGGGTGATGGTATGAGCTATCTGCTAGATGCCAATGTGTTTATGTCCGCAAAGAACCTGCATTACGGTTTGGATTTCTGTCCGGCCTTCTGGGACTGGTTGGTGCACAAGGGCAATACTGGCGCGGTGGTCAGTATCGACAAGGTGGCCGATGAAATCGAGGCTGGTCAGGACGAGTTGTCGGACTGGGCTAGGGATCGCGGCCATGCGCTCTTTCGGCGCACGCCACCGACGCTGGCGCCGCAATTCACCCAAGTGAGCACATGGGCCACCGGGCAGCAATACACGCCGGCTGCCATCAACACATTTCTGCAAGTAGCCGACTTTTATCTGGTTGCCCATGCGCTGGCTGGCAATCATGTGCTGATAACCCACGAGGTTCCGTCTAACTCGCCGGGGAGGATCAAGATACCAAATGCTTGCGTCGGCCTGGGCGTGCGGTTCATGACGCCCTACCAGATGCTACGCACCGAACAAGCACGGTTCGAGCTGGGGGCACACGTATGAACGAACAAGTCAGCTTCACCTTGCGCGGTCGCAATCCCGATGTGCTCACCTGTATCGCCAACCTTTCCAACGACGAAGTATTCACCCCACCCGAGTTTGCCAACCGGATGCTGGATACCCTGTCCGAGGCGTGGGCGGCCAGCCACAACGGGGCGAATCTCTGGGCGGACAAGACGGTGAAGTTCCTCGATCCGTGCACGAAGTCCGGCGTGTTCCTGCGGGAAATCACCAGCCGTCTCACCAAGGGGCTAGCGGACGAAATGCCAGCCCTCGACAAGCGCGTCAATCACATCCTGACCAAGCAAGTGTTCGGCATCGGCATCACCAACCTCACCAGCCTGCTGGCACGGCGCAGCGTGTATTGCTCGAAGCACGCCAACGGATCGCACTCCATCGCCAAGGGCTTTGACAGTGACGCGGGCAAGATCTGGTTCGAGCGCCTAGAGCACACATGGGCCAATGGTAAGTGCACGTTTTGTGGTGCAGGCCAAGCGACTTACGACCGGGGTAATGAGCTGGAAACACATGCTTATGCCTTCATTCACACTGACAACATTACGACTCGGGTCGCCGAGTTGTTTGGAGACGACATGCAATTTGACGTGATTATCGGGAATCCTCCGTATCAACTTGGCTCGGACGGCGGTACGCGCGACGTGCCGATCTACCAGCATTTCGTTGAACAGGCGAAGAAGTTGGAACCACGCTATCTGTCGATGATTATTCCTTCGCGCTGGATGGCTTCTGGTCTTGGGCTTAGCGAGTTCCGGCAGACGATGCTCGGAGACCGACGGATGCGCGAACTTGTAGATTATCCGGCGGCAAGCGATGTGTTTCCTGGGGTCGAGGTCAAGGCGGGCGTTTGCTATTTCTTGTGGGATGCGGCGCACAACGGCGATTGCAGTGTAACGACCAGTCGGGGCGGAGAGGTTATCGGGCCGATGGCGCGCAACCTTGGCGAGTACGACGTGTTTGTGCGGGATGGTCGCGCCATGTCAATTCTGCGAAAAGTGCAGAAGCAAGCAGAGCCTTCCATCAACACCATACTCGCCCGTGACAAGGAGTTTGGCTGGACATCGAATTTTGACGGTTTCCACGAAAAGGAGCGTGCCGGGGATTTGCCGTTCTATTACATCCGCACGATGAAGCGCAGTGTGGGTTATATCGGGCGCAAGGAGGTGACCAAGAGCGCGCATCTCATCGACACATGGAAAGTTCTCGTTGCAAAAGCATACAACGGCGGTGACGGCATCCCACATCAGATTTTGGGAAAGCCGCTGATCGCTCCATCGCCTTCTGTTTGTACGCAGTCGTTCCTGTTCTTTTCCGTCGATTCGGAGAAGGCGGCCGGGAGTCTCCAGTCGTACTACACCACCCGATTCTTTCGTTTTCTGGTCTCCTTACGCAAAATCACTCAGGACGCGACACACTCTGCTTACACTTGGGTTCCGATCCAGAAGTGGAACCGCACTTGGACGGACGAAGCGCTCTACGAGAAATATGGAATCACCAAGCAGGAGCAGGCGTACATCGAGTCTCAAGTTAGGGCGTTGAGTCTAGACAATGATGCAGATGAGTAAGCCCACCATCGAGGAAATCCTCGCACCCAAGCCGGAAGCCCGGCCAAGCATCTACGCCTACTCGATAGCCGACAAGGCGCACAAGGGGCTGCTCAAGGTGGGGCAGACGACGCGCGACGTGAAGCAGCGCATCGCCGAGCAGTTGAAGACTGCTGCCATTGAAAACTACAAGATCGAACTGAACGAATCCGCCGAGCGCGACGATGGCAGTATCTTCAGCGACCATGAGGTGCGTGCAGCGCTCCAGAAGAAAGGTTTCGAGAAGGTCAAGCTGGAATGGGTGCGCTGTTCGCTCAAGGATGTGAAAACCGTGCTGGCTGAACTGCGCACCGGCCAGCGCTTCACGGGATCGCACCACGAGACGTTTCCGATGCGTCGGGAGCAGACCGAAGCGGTGGACAAAACTTTTGACTACTACAAGTCGATATGGACCGAAAACAAGAACGCCGCTCCGCGCTTTCTGTGGAACGCGAAGATGCGTTTCGGCAAGACTTTTACCACCTATCAGTTGGTAAAGAAGCTTGGCGCGAAGCGGGTACTGGTACTCACCTTCAAACCGGCGGTGGAAGATGCCTGGCAGTCCGACCTGGAAAACCATGTGGACTTCAACGGGTGGCAGTATCTCTCGCGCTCATCCGGTAGCGACCCGACGCAGATTGACCGCAAGAAGCCGGTCGTCTATTTCGGCTCTTTTCAAGACCTGCTCGGTCGCGACGCGGTCGGAAACATCAAGCCCAAGAACGAATGGCTGCACACGGTGAATTGGGACCTTGTGGTGTTCGACGAATACCACTTCGGGGCGTGGCGCGAGACGGCGAAAGAATTGTTCGAGGGCGAGGTGGAGGCCGTCGCGAAGAAGGAGGCCAAACTCGAATACGCCGCCGGACTGGAGGACATGAACGAAGACTTCACCGTGCTCTCGGAGAAGGAAACCGAGTTTCTGCCCATCACCACCAAGGCTTATCTGTACCTTTCCGGCACGCCGTTCAAGGCGCTGGCGACGGGCGAGTTCATCGAGGAACAGATATTCAACTGGACCTACACCGACGAGCAACGCGCCAAGGAGGCGTTCGCAGCCGAACATTCCGGCAAGCGCAACCCCTACGCTGCGTTGCCACAGATGCGACTACTGACTTATCAGATGCCGGATGAACTACTGGCTATTGCCAGCGGCGGCGAGTTTGACGAGTTCGATCTCAACTCATTTTTCGAGGCATCGGGCACAGGCAAGGCGGCAAAGTTTAAGCACAAGAGTGATGTGCAGAAGTGGCTGGACATCATCCGTGGCGGCTATGCACAGAAATCGGTCGAGCACCTGAAGACCGGCACGCGGCCACCGTTCCCGTATTCCGATGTGCGCCTGCTGCCTTACCTGCAACATTCGTTCTGGTTCCTGCCCAACGTCGCGGCTTGCCATGCGATGGCGAACCTGCTGGCCGAGAAACACAATGTGTTCTGGCGGGAATACACAGTGGCCGTCGCTGCGGGCGCTGCGGCGGGGATCGGGCTGGAAGCGTTGCCGCCGGTGCGCAAAGCGATCGGCAGCGGATTCGACACCAAGACCATCACGCTTTCATGCGGCAAGCTCACCACCGGCGTTACCGTGGCGCAGTGGTCATCCATCCTGATGCTGCGCAACCTCAAGTCGCCCGAGACTTATTTTCAGGCGGCGTTCCGCGTGCAGTCGCCGTGGTCCATCAAGAATCCCAACGGCGACAACCCGAACGAAGAAGAGATTCTCAAACCCGTCTGCTTCGTGTTTGACTTCGCACCAACGCGCGCCCTGCGGCAACTTTCGGAGTACGGCATCGGCCTCTCTCCCAACGAATCGAACCCCGAGAATGCGGTCAAGGAGCTGGTGTCCTTCCTGCCCGTGCTGGCCTACGACGGGGCGAACATGACGCAGATTGATGCGGGCGGCATTCTCGACATCGCAATGGCGGGCACCTCGGCCACGCTGCTGGCGCGCAAGTGGGAGTCTGCATTGCTGGTGAATGTGGATAACGACACGCTCCGGCGCATCATGGACAACGCCGATGCGATGGCTGCCGTGGAGCGTATCGAGGGTTGGCGTGCGCTTGGCGACAACATCATCGAGACCATCATCAACAAGAGCGAGAAGGTAAAGGAACTCAAGAACAAGGCGAAGGAAAAGGACTTGTCGGCAAAGGAGAAGAAGGAACTCTCCGAAGAAGAGAGGGAATACAAGTCCAAGCGCAAACAGATTCAGGAGAAGCTAATAAAGTTCGCCACCCGCATCCCAGCGTTCATGTACCTCACCGACTTCCGAGAAAACACATTGCAGGATGTGATCACCAAGCTCGAACCGGACCTGTTTCTAGCGGTCACCGGATTGACGGTCAAGGACTTTCACCTGCTCGTCCGGCTCAAGGTTTTCAATACTGAGCAGATGAACCAAGCCGTCTTTGCCTTCCGCCGTTACGAAGATGCATCACTTCGCTATACGGGAATCGAAAGCCATGAGGGTTTAAGACACTATGGGCTATACGATACCGTGGTGGCAAAGGATTGACTATCTTGAAAACATAAAGGCGACGCGGCCATGAAGATCGACATACACACTCACACAAAAAAATGTAAGTCCGGTGATGCGCCTACGAGAGAAATTTCTCCAGCAGATTTCTGTGAAACGATTCTGTCTACGGAGGTCAGAATCGTTGCAATCACCAATCACAATGTATTCGAGCTGAGTCAATTCGAGGAGATCGAAACCCGCTTGGGTGAAGCCGCACAAGTATGGCCTGGCATCGAGCTTGATATCCTTGATGATGGTTCGAGAGGACACTTGTTGGTTATCGTTTCACCGAAGTTGGCGAAAGAGTTTTCTGCGGCAGTCGGCGAGCTAGCTGAGAATTCCACCCCGGACAGCTTTACTGCGACGATTGAAGATGTTTTAAAAAAGTTCGACGCACTCAATCCACTGTACGTTGCCCACTACAAGCAGAAGAAACCAAATCTTTCGGAAGAAGTACTCAAGGTACTGCTGTCGAGAACTAAAAAGCCGGAATGTGTAATCAAAGAGGTGACCAATTCGATTTCGGCAGGCATATATATTTCACACGGGCACTCGTCAATTTACGGGTCTGATATTCACGACTGGGCGAAGTACGAAGAGCTTTCTCTCGATCTGCCAGACCTTCGCCTTCCCGTCGATAGTTTTGAGCATTTTTGCCTGTTGCTAAAAAAGGATACGACGACCATCAACACGGTGCTGGATAGAAAGACCCCAGAGGAACTGGTTCTGCGCCCTTTTGACGATGGCTCGATGCTGACAATCAAGGCATTCAACGATATCAATGTTTTTTTTGGGCCGAAAGGAACAGGCAAAACTTGCATTCTGAAGGCCATTGCCAAGCACTACACAGAGAATGGGATTGATGCGAGAGTCTATAAATCCGCGAGTGACAACTTGGATGACATTTTCGATACCAAAGGTAAAAGTCTGGCAATCAATCTTAATGCGCATGACATCAATTACTGCACTGACGAAATCAAAGCCCTGAGGGGTGCAAGTGAGGTTGCCGTTACTGGCCTCGGCAAGTTCGCAAACTATTTCAGGGTAACTAACACAAGCAAGAACGCTAGCAAAATATTGCTCAAGGACATTGATCCAGAGGAAGTGGGTAGTGCGAAACACGAATTCACCGAATTTAACGTGGCGGTAAAAACGACAGCAGATTTTATAAAATTTCTGGCGGACAACCCTTCCGTTAAAAAAGAACTCGACGATGAGGAACTCACGGATGTCACCCGAATTCTGTCAGGACTTCTGGAGCGCCTTAGCAAGAGAGAATGGTCTAGCTTTTCAGATTGGAAAGAGGTTGTATTGCTGAACTCGGCGATCAAGGCTTTCCGAAAAGAGATAGAACGGAAAACGGGGAAGCCAGCCAAACCGACAACAACGGGTTTTCGTGACTATGCGATGAACCGCATCATGATCGAGGTCAACGCCGCCAAAATTGTTAAGAGCGTAGACACTGTGATTCCCATGCGGACTGAGCTTGTTGGTAGTCTCGGCTTGAATAAGGGAGATTTGCAGTTTCTGTCAGAGTTTAAATTCCAAAGCGGAGCTGTTTCGGATGGCGCACTGTCGAGCCTGACAGTGGTTAAAAAGATACCGCAGAAGAAATTCGTCAATTGCGTCCGAAATATCCTTAAGCACGCCTATGCCGATGATCTGTTTCAGCATATTTCCGAACTCAATGCGATTGAAGACGTGGAAAACATCAAGACGGTTCTTGAGCTACTCCTGTTCAAAAGGTACTTTGCGCTAGGCGGGCAGCCCTATACGCCGTCGAGCGGAGAGTCCTCAATGGTCATGTTGCAGAAAGAGCTGGGGACGGACAAAGAGGTATACATTCTGGACGAGCCAGAGAGGAGCTTGGGCAATGAGTATATTAGCGACGTTATTGTGCCGCTGATTAAGGAGCGCGCGCGGGCAGGCAAGAAGGTGTTCATTTCAACGCACGATGCAAATATTGCCGTGCGGACACTCCCTTACAGCTCGGTTTACCGATGCCATGGGCAAGCGGGATATAAAACCTATATCGGCAACCCCTTCACGAATAATCTGGTGAATCGAGACGATATGGCTGATCAGCTTGATTGGAAAAAGATCAGCATGAGAACCCTTGAAGGCGGAGAAGAAGCATTTGGAGAGCGAGGAAAAATCTATGGAAACAATTAAGGCAACTGTGGAAAATCTTGATGACAAGTACTTCATCAAGATTAAAACCGGGGACGAGGAAATCAGCATACCAATATCCGATGACAAGCCGAACGAGGTAAAGAGTGCGTTCAACAAAATCATAACCCGGATCAAGTCCGGAGAGTTTCAGATCAAGCTCGACGAAGTCAGGGATGATTTGTTCTCTCAGGTTGCTAATGAATATCTCATCCAATTGAATCGCGAGATACAAGAGGTTCGCGGTGAGATGAAACAATACGGCTTAGTTTAGATTTGTTGCGAATAAGGTCTGCAATGGGTCGATGTCGGCCATGTGCCAGTTGGAGACATTCGCGCCTGCCCGTACTATTATGCATATGAGGAACAAAAAAAGCGGGGGGGGCTTCAATGAATCAATTGCTTACAAAAATTATGCATTCCACACTATTGTTAATAGTGCAGACCGGTGGGTCTGTCTAATAACTGTTAGCCATACGCAGCCATGACAATCGACTTGCGCCAACATTCAACGAAGCAATTGTTCGAACTCTATGTTGCGGCGCTGAAAGAACTGAAAGAGCGAGGTGTCACACGGAGCACCAACAACCCTATTGCTGATTATGCAGAACTTTTGTTTATGGGCGCTCTTGACCTCACGCTTAAAGCAAAATCGACGAAGGGTCACGACGCAACCGACACCGATGGGCGAAAGTACGAAATAAAGGGAAGAAGAGTTACAGCGCACAACACATCGCGGCAGCTCAGTTCTCTGCGTGATTTGGACAGCAAGCATTTCGATTTTCTGGGTGGGGTCCTATTCAATGAAGATTTCTCGGTGTACAAAGCCTGTCTTATTCCCCACGACCAAGTGCTTCAAAACGCCACCTACAATGCTCACACAAACGGCTCGATATTCCATCTCCGCGACAGTGTCTGGTTGCTACCAGGTGTGGTCGATGTCACCGCCAAACTACAGCAAGCTGAAAAAGCGCATGGCTAACCCGACATTCAACCCGGACTCCGCAAAAGCGCGGAGCCGGTTAATTCCACGTTATGTTGCATTGCACTGAGGGTGGTGTGTTATGACGGCTTGGCTGTCGGATGTCTTCGCTTCTAGCTCTGACAAAGCAAGGCTTATTGCCATTGTTGTGTCAGCGGTAATTGCTATTTTGGTTCTTCTCTTGAGTCAGCACTTCACTACGAGGCGTTCGAGGAAGGAAATTCTTATAAAGAAGATTGAGGAGGCATATCAATCAGCTTTAGCCTATGAGAGACATGCGCGAAAGCTACTCTCTGCAATCCATAAGGGAGGTCGAGACGGATCAGGGAACTTCGTTCTTGATCCGGCGCTAATTGATGCCATGAATGAGGAGGTAGAAAAGATTGAGATGATCCTTGGCTTGTACTTCCCGACGGTATCATTTGAAAAGAACCGTTACTATGCAGGCCCAACGCTACCGGTTCTTGAGATCGCAATAAAGGAAAAGAAAATCTCTGAGCAGGAAGCTATAGAGGCTTCCTTAAGTACAGCGGAAAACATCAGGAATAACGTCACCGAAATTAAAGTCCTATGCGTAGGGCTCATGAAGAAATGCCGACATTGAAACATAACCTGTCGTTCGAGAGGGGCTGCGCAAAAGCGCGCAGCCCCTCAACTTTACGTTAGGCAAAGCGCTATGTCGAACTTCTCAAAAGAAAAATATGCTTTAGCATTACAAGAGATTAGGGAGAGGCTGTACTCTGCAGGCGTATTATCTGAAAAAGATAATATTGTTTTCATCGAGTCCACCGCACTGCAGATCCGCAAAATACTGGAGCTCATTGCCTACCTTTCGGTATTGGTAAACGTCGATAAATTGAGCCATAAGGAAAAGCATGACTGGCATCCTGGGCGAATCATTGATGCACTGAAAACAAAGACGACGATCTTCTATCCCTTACCAGGAAAAGTAATTTTTGCGGAAGGCAAGGATAGCGGGCCAGTAATCGTCCCCTTGGTGAGTGAATATGTGCTTTCACTGGAAGAGTTCCTCGAAACCTATAACCAATGCGGGAAAATTCTGCACGCTCAGCATCCGCTAAAAGACGAGACGGATTATGCGAGCTACTTTCGATCCAATAGCAGGGTCCTCGATAAAGTAAGGGCGTTGCTTCGAAATCACGTCATCGCTATTCGACACGATTCGACCAAATACACCTTCCTTAGTGTGGAATTCGATTTCAGCAATGACGAAAAATCTAAGCCGACTTATCTACGCGAGCATAAGACCAAGATTTTCAATGAAATGGAGCTCACAAGCCTCTTTGCAGAGTTGTGGAAAAAGCATTGAGGTCTAACTCGCCATTCAAGCGGACCAGCTAGCGCTGACCGCTTAATTCCAACGTTGGGCGTAAAAATATATGGCGAGTCCAGATCAACAATTTATACGCGAGTTAGAAGTTTTCAGAACGGAGGCACAGGCAGGTGCCCAGTTCCTTTATGCTTATCTTTCCTTTAACTCGATTGTTAGCGAGAGGCGAAAAACGTATATCGAAGTTAGTAAAACCGCATTGTTCTGGAATACAACGATGGGCTCTCTCCAAACTTCGTTCTTTATAGTGCTTGGTAGAATCTTTGATCAAGATTCCAAGCACAACATTGACAAGCTCTTAAAGACAGCGCAAGAAAACAAAGAGATATTTTCTAAAGGAGCATTGGCAAAGCGTAAGACGGAACAAAGCAATAATGCTGATGAGTGGATTGATGATTATCTAAAGTCTGTTTACGAGCCAACAGCAAAAGACTTTCGCGAACTGCGAAAGAAAGTAAAAGAATTTCGTAAGATATACGAATCAAATTATCGAGATATTCGGCACAAGATATATGCTCACAAAGAAGTCTCAGATGCAGATGAAATGCAGAAGCTTTTTAGCAAAACAAACATACGAGAGCTTCAAAAAGTGTTTGTGTTTGTTAATGCACTTTATGAGGCGCTCTGGCAGCTGCTGCATAACGGACATAAGCCTGTTTTGCGGTCCATGAGGTATTCCGTAAGAAACATCATGCGTGACAGAAAGCCGGAGTGGCAGAGCCAAACAGTCCAAGAAAGAATGGTTGGCGAAGTCTCTGATTTCTTGAAATCACTGACAAGCAACGCCCAACACGGCGCTCAACCCGGACGCGCAAAAGCGGCGCGCCGGTTAGCTTAGAGTTGAATGTCTGCTTTTTGAAGTCACAACTGACCGCTTCGGGTCGAAAGTGAGAGTTCGCCAGTGACTGGTTTGCGGCAACGAATTCGTTAAGAGCTATGGCCGTTCAGGCCGAGAAGCGGACTTCAATACAACATCTTCGACCGACGGCTCAGTCCACTATCCCGCCCATGGTAAACGTCAGCTTTCTGGCATCGAACCCTCAAGCCTGACTGACTCAAAGTGGCCGGTAGTGCTAGTTCGACATGTTACTCGACTAACGGCTCTTAAACTGCAACAGACACTCACTTTCATATGGATAATTGCCGCCGTAAATAGGCATCAAACCCAGTTGCGCTCCTGAGCATTTTGATTGGCGGGTGTCACCAGAATACGCAAGCTGCTAAGTTTGGCATTTTTTCACGCTGGTCGATACGACAGCCACCTGCGTCGGTGTTGGAATTTATGCTGTGTAGGAGAACTCCGCCGCGTATCGGAGGAGTTGGTCTAGAAAACACACCGAAGGCGCTACGGTCAATTTGGGGATTTCTGCCCCCGGAGCTTTTTGCCAAAGATCGATGTGACCTTTTCACCCGTGAGCGCCGCCTTCTCTTTGGCCCACTGCTCACGTTCATCCCATAACTGTTTTATCAAGGAGACCTCGCGGGTCAGCGCATCCTCCCATAAATTTCGGTACTTATCGACATCCGCCTTTAGATTCTTAATCCTCTCTTTCTGCGAATCGTCCGGTTTGGACAGCTCTACCTCGGCGTTATCGATAGCCTCAATGAGATCCTTGAAGATAGGACGTATACGCTTTATCGCCCCTTTCTTTCTTCCGGCCTCAAGAGCTACTGTGTCATTATTGATGCGGGATCCTTTGGGGACGACTTTAGGCTTTCCCTTTTTAAGTCGCTCCAGCGCATCGAAGTAGTCTGCGAGATAGTTATTATCCATGACCAACCCCGGTTGAATGTGTCTCAGGGACTCCTACAGGCCGCCAAAGTGCCTCAACCTGTTCCAATGCCTGCAGATCTTCACTCTCGACCCTGTGGGTGATGGTGTCAGGGCTAATGTGTGCCAGCATGCCGCGTTTGGCCTTGATAACTTGGATAATTTTAGAATGCTTGCCGACCAGGTTCTTGCAGCCCTTAGTTGCGCAGACTGTGTTAACAAGCGCTATGCCAGTCCTCTTTTCGCATGGGCCAAGCTTGGTACAACCTCCGATTGGTCCGCTCTTATAGGCCATTGTCCCGCTCTTGATGGCTACCTGAACCTGTTCACGTGTCATCAGCTTGCCTTTCTGCCTTTGAGTATCATAGAAGTTTCCAGCTCCTCCGTAGAGAGGCTCCTCACTCTTTAGAACGTCCCATACGAACGAAAGAAGCTCTGCTTCTTCCTCTGTTTCCTGCCACTCCTTGACGACATGCTTATTGAAGCCCTTTGGGTCCTCAATAAAGAAGTTTTTGGCAAATGTGCTGCCATTCGCGTAGTAGGAACTCATGTCGTTGCTGATGTGCTGCAGCTGGCGACGGAGAGATGACAGACGGACACACCCACTGGCACGCGCATAGAGCGCGAGCGAACGCCGAAGCTGGTGCGACCTCAGCGGCCATATCCGGCCAACTTGGAATTCTTCTTCGTCATGCCAGTTGCGGAATGGGTCGATGTCCTCCAGTTCGGCAACGTCTTCCTCCTTGATTACAGGAATAAGCCTTGCAACAAGTGATTCATAATATTTTGTAGATACCCTTAAGTTCGTTACCACCCTAAAAGGCACAGACCCGGATGTATCGAACCCTTGACTGTTATTCCAAGGCAAATAGTTGGTGGAGATAAATAGTCGAAATATGTCCTTATCATCGTCCTTCTTACTTGGCTTTATGCCTATGGATTCGTAGATCACGGACGACAGTTTCTGCGCGATGCGAATTGCACGGAAACCGCTCTCTTCGGTAGTTACCCATTGGGCTCTTCGTTTTCGTCCACCATTCAACTTGGTGGTGTATCCCTCAATCAGGGCATATTTGCGACCATTACGGCCCTCTGTCTTCATGCAGTCAAAGGGCAGATATATCACCTCTTTATCACGCATGGCCGAAAAGGTGTGAATCTGTTGTTTGCATACCAGATACACAGCGTGCACGACTGAGCTTAATCCATTCAGTTCTCTATTTTTGCCGTACCTGTCAAACAGGTCACCCAGTGAGGTTTCCCCAAGTAAATCCGGGCCAACCACAACACCTCTGGTTCCCGTGCGCTTTGCATCAGCGTCGCGCCAAGCTTTCACTGCACCACGCAGGGTGGAGATTAATTTGTCTAGGTGACTCTCGATAAACGTCAACTCGGCATCAAGATTATTAATCCACTCGGAGTAAATCCGCGTAGGTAGAGGGGCGTGTTGTTTAATGCTTTCTTGATGCTTGATGGCTAGCAGACTCAATTTATCCCAGAACGTCGTGCGAGCTACGGGAAATGCCGCCTCATCTGAGTTTTGGGCATAAAGCGAATTAAGCAAATTTCGCAAGTGCATCGCGTCTTTATTGCGGATTTTGCCTATGAACTTATCCAACAACTCAGCACGCCTCAATACTTCCCCAACGCCGCAATCCGCCTCTTCAGCATACAACGCAATTTTGCGCGACATATACTGAATGTGGTGAAGACTTGAAACACCGATACCTGTATAGCTTTTGCTATACATAATATTGCACATCAGGTGCTGCAATTCTCGAATACGCATCAATCTTTGTGGAGTTATTTCGGATTCATTGATTTTTCGATTGGCTTTGTTTTGCCAGTAATCAAAGTACAACCTCGTCGTCTGTCCGTGCGCGTGGTAGGAAGTCAAATCCCATACCAAATCGCCTGCTCTGGAGACAACCTCTCCTTTGTTATTTCGGGCCACAACGTGATCTAGATGTAACTCAGTACCATCACCCATCCAAGGATCGGGCGGTAGCGCCCCCTTTGGTAGCTTGATGCGAGATTCTGCTTCCAAAATCATGTGATTACTCCTAACTCAAGGAAGAGATGATATTTTTCAGCCCAGAAATGCGTCAGTTCCCCATCTTCAAATACTTCCACCTTTACCCGCTTAACCATCGACTCGCAGTCACCAACACTGGCAATGGCTGTCAGATCCTCCTCACATTTCTGTATCAGCGGGCGCAGAGCTTTTTCGTGTGCTGGACCAAGGATTAGCTGTTCCATCAGGAACGCAGCCGATGCGATTTTTCGTGCGTCCTCTTCGTCCGCAACGAGACACCGGTGCAAACAGTACCAACACCCTCCATCACAACTAGGCTGAAACATGGGGTCGTCACTCATTCCATCCGGGTGTCCATAGCTTTCGCAACCGCCGCCTTGCTCAAGAGGCGCCGCCCCCCCCAACTCGTCGCGCGACACAACCACTTTTTGCTTCTTTGCAGTGTCGGAAATTTTCCGGAGGAAGGCCGTCATGTCATCGCGGTGATCTACTGATGAGCCGCGCCCATATTTCTTGTTTTCAGTCTCTTCGTCGTGCCCCATCACTTTTGCAGCGATGGCGGTCTCGTAATGCCTCAGATACCAGTCATCTACTGTGGCGCGGAGTTGCCTAGGGCGGATGACGGTTATTTTCGCATCGATGCTTTTCATTAATGCGTAAATCGTTTCCAGCCCCTTGTCTGTGATTTGAGTTGGGGCGTCCAAATTTTTTTGCTTAACGCCCACAGCAAGGAACAAATATGGGTGGTGTTGGTTATCCAGCATGTAATTGCGTAATTCCATGAATTTACGCAACGATGGCATAAAGCTGACTGGCACTCTTAATGTCACAACTATCCCAGAAGCGCGGTATTTAATTGCGCGGTAGCTTTGGTTAACTACTTCTGCATCAATAACGTTTCCGGATTCGATCTCCCGTATAACTGCAAGATTTCCACCTGTGTTTGCCATAAAAAGCAACAGGAATGCGTGATGTGCTGACGTAGCTAGTTGAATACGTATTCGATGGCGATTATTAGCATTTGCCTCATCGATCAGCCGCTGCGCGTCAGTTATTAATTTGTCTGCTAGAACACGTTTGGCCCTTTCAGTTTTAACCTTGTACCGATGCCAGATTTCATCAATTGTGGCCAAACGGCCTCTTTTGTAATCATATGGCCAATTGGGTTTGCCAAGTCTTACCCTTTCTTCTCCCCACAAGTGTGGAGGCAAGTTCCATACGTTCGTCGGAAATATCCAAAGATGGTTTCCAGTTTCCCAATTCAGGGACTCGGGTAGTTTCAGCTCGTACGGAAACGGCTTATTGTTCAGCAGCAGGTCAGCTAGGCCATCGAACATCATCTCAGCCATGGCAAGCGTATGCGCAAAGTCATCGCTGTTTGCAGGCTCTGTTCCTTTCCGTGCCCCTTGGTTCCAATCTCTAATCAGACGGACACCTTGGCCAAACTCTGGATTTCCGGTGACGGCAGCAAGGAGTTTCATGACATGCGACTGCCTTGCAAAGGCTGTCGGAGCTTCAATGCTTCCCTGTTGAAAAATCTCGTTCACATGGGCCGCATAACCAAGGTACGCACTCTCCGTCACGTCTTTACATGTCAAACATTCGGCATGGCCATTGCGATCCGACCAATCTACAAACATGCCAAAGGCGAGCAACTCCCCATACACTGTTAAAGGTCGCTTGCTGACCATCATTTCAGAGGCTACTTTGATGAGCTGTTTAACCACTGCGCGCCTTTTTGGCAGGAGTGTTGACTCTTCTACCTGCGAGGGCTTTTTTGCTGCGCGCTGTTCTTCTGAGCGTAACGCATAACATAGAGAACCCACATCGATAAACTTAGAGCCAACCTTCACGATCACCTGCTCCGGATGAAGGATTCGCACCGCAGTTCTTAATGGTAATTCCAGAACATAGTGCTGACGCGTGGTGAATATGGGGTCAGTCGGCTTATTCATTTTTAAAGCCGTTTTTTGCGGTATCGATCCATGCCTGGACTTGATCGCCGTACTCATTAACGGCCGTGAAGATCCTCTCCATCTGCGCCCGGTAGTCCAAATACTGGTCGGTTGTTGCGCTTGATTCGTGCCACATTAAAGTTCTGAGAATCTGCCTTGCCTTGTCTAAAGTTATCACGCCCGCTTGCACCATTTTGACCAACTTAGCCTCGGTGTTCATTCCGAATGTTGCGCGCAAATCATGAACGCGGAAGTGGAAGTTTTTGTCGTGCCTCTCCTGAATCATTGGAATTAGGCGATCCTTCAGATACTGCCGGACGGTGCCACCCTTTTTATGGTGCCGCCGTTTAAATTCTGGATTGAAATTGAGCGTGGTTTCCTTACTCTCAAAGTAGTGGGTTCCTTGCTGCGTGAGAAAGAGGTGCTGTTCTAAGTGATCCCCCCCTGGGGCATGGCTGCAGCGGGATCGAGTACGCGGGGAAAGTGCATATGAATGCATGACATCGTAGAGCGCCTTAGGGACCATTAGAATCGCTTTTTTATCGTTTTTTGTATCGATGCCAGTCCCGGGGCCTGCAGTGATTTTCACGACCTCGCCCCCTCCACTTATCGACTTTGAAAGCTTGGGATGTGGATTTGCAAAGTGCCTTCTTCTAAGCGTACCTACCGTCTGAATGCGAGCCCCTGTCAGCACGATGAAGAGCAAGATCAAGTAAATCTCGGGATTGCCTAATTCCTTCGCTGCATCAAAGACCCATCGTTGTTCGATTTCCGGAAGAGGGCGCAGCTCTCCTCCATCCATGATGGTGCCGTTGAAAGGATCGGTCGTTTCCGGGGTCTTAATGCTTAAGTTCGTTGTTATTACGTTCTTTGATACGGAGAACCCCTGCTTGTTTTTGTAGCTCAGGTTGTAAGTTCTTTCTTCCCAGGGAGAGAAATCAAACTTGAAGTATTGCTTCTCCATGAGCCAACGATAAAAGGCTATGACAGTTCCCATTCGTCTCTGGGCCGTCTTGGGTTTCACCTCCTGCGCATAAATCCAACTTTGTAAGAATTCGCGATATCGATAAGTAACACGCGCCTGTTTGAATTTTGGGAAATGAAACAGTAGGTCGCCTGGATGATCGTCACTGTCAATCCACTCCTTGAAGGCGCCAAGATCCTCCGCGATGCTCCCGTAGGACTCCATGTTGGGCAGAGTTTCCCCTTCCAACTTGTCCAAAATATAGAGGCAGGCTAGGTCCCAAGGGCTTCCGTCACGATTAAATGCAATCGGAAAGAGGTTGTAGTTGCACCTAGCCCCGGTGTCGGAATCAACGAAAGGCCTGTAGAAATAAGTCAGGGCCTCTCTCCCGATTCCCTGTTTGATAGGGCGAGTTAACGCGCCTTCATCATCTTCGTCGCAAGTTTCCGAGAGAACAAAAACTGGAAGATCAATCTTGCGTTCTACAATCTTTAATGTGGACACCTAAACGCTCCGTTAAGAGATTGGTAGTCCATTTTACTATAACTTGGGTGGGGCGGTCTTTACAAAGAAACTTGCCTGTAGTTGCAGATGAACATCACCAGCAGACCGTTCTTGCCGCGTGCACTCTCCAAGTTGTGGCGCTTGCCATCTACCCCAAGCAAATCGAACGGACGCGCCTTCCAGCCGAAATCACATAGAGGGGGTTGCAGACTGACCATTATTATTTCGCTCCCAAAAACCGACGTTCTTCTTCTGCCCGTTATATTATCACGCCTGTTTCTCACGCCCTTTGATTGCTATGGCTGCGCCACGCTTCTATTGCCCACCTCCGCTACCGCTGAGTACCAATGCCGAACTTCCGCCGGATGCGGCGCATCACGCCAGCCGTGTGTTGCGTTTGCGCGTTGGCGATGCTGTACAGATATTCGATGGTTTGGGCAACGCCTTGGATGCCACCATCCACGCCATCAATGGCAAGCATGTGTTGTTAGGTAATCTACAGACCGTGCTGGATACCAGCTCATCGAATCTGCGTATCCATCTGGCGCAGGCCATGTGTAGTAGCGAGAAGATGGATTGGGTCATCCAAAAAGCAACGGAGTTGGGCGCGGTGAGCATCCAACCCGTGCAAACGCAACGCAGCGTGGCAAAGCTGTCCGAGTCCCGCGCCGAGAAACGTGGTGCGCACTGGCAAGGAGTGACAGTTGCAGCATGTGAGCAGAGTGGCCGCAACACATTGCCCAACATGCATGTGACGATGGAATTGGATGCTTGGTTGGCGAATCAGCGCGGCAGTGCTCATAAGAAATTCATCCTGCTTCCTGAAGGAGCTACGGGCTTACATGAACAGACAGGAATAGAAAAAGACGTCGTGTTGTTGATCGGTCCCGAAGGCGGCTTCACCTCTGATGAAGCACTGAAAGCGCAACACGCTGGTTTCTTACCCATCCGCCTTGGTCCTCGTGTCTTACGAACAGAGACCGCTGCCATCACGGGTATCGCAGCCCTACAGACACTATGGGGTGATTTTCGTTAAGGAGTGACTATGCCGTACGTGAACATCCGCATCGCTGGTACATTGAGCCGCGAACAGAAAGCCAAGATCGCTGAGGAAATTACTGACACCTTGGAGCGCATCGCTCATAAACCAAAAAGCTACACCTACATCGCTTTCGACGAACTACCCGATGAGAATTGGGCGATTGCAGGCAAGTTGCTTGATGAGGAATGAGCAGGCACTTGTGCGGTTTATCCCACTGATTAGTACCCGCCGCAACCAGATCGTCATGCCACGATGTTTTTGAGCTGATTGAGCATCAACATTCCCGTGCTCAACGACAAGATGCTCAAAGTGATGCCCACACTCGTTGGGTGATGCAGCACCCAGTTGTCGACTTCCATATGCATCTTGTCTAAGGGCAACATCCTTTTGCGTAGCGTGTACCAGTGATCCGTATAAGTCTCAAGTGTGGCTAGGGCTTTGGGAAAGAAGAGCACCGAGAATCCTATGAATAGGCAAACCACATTGCCGACCAGCAAGAATCCTTTCAGATTGCTGGCGATTCCGTCTACCTGTTGGGGTGTGAGGCCGTCGTCGAGGAGCGACATGCTGGGGCTAAGGTCTGTTCCTGCGAGTAATGCGATTGAGACCGCCGCACCAACGATGATCGACATGCCCAAGAGCATTCGCCGTTTCATCAAGGTGGGCTCGATATAGTGCGGTGTCGAAAGTGGCCGCATCATCTTGCGTACCGAGACCCAACGGTTAAGCGTATCGAAGAGTTTGAATGCACGCTTGCTTCGCAAAGCCAAGGCGATTCCAACGAAGAAGGAAAAGACGCTGGCGATCAAGAAGAATATAAGGATCAGATATAGAAAAACGGGGTAAGAGACTTGGCTGATGAGGTTGTTCATGATGCACTCCATCCATATGGATCATTGCCTGAGGTTCATTTTCATTCTAGGCGCATTACTCGCGAAAGGATAGCTAAGAAAGGCGCTGTGTTCATGGCAATTTTTCTGATCTAGGTGTTTAATTGCGCCCATCTAAAATATATTCATCGAATGAAAGATATGCCACTCCAATCGACCGAGTTCGTTAACTGGTTCCGCTCCGTTGCTCCCTATATCAACGCCTTTCGCGGCAAGACCTTCGTCATCGCGTTCGGGGGTGAGGTGGTGGCGGACGGTAAGTTCGTCGAGCTGACACATGACTTCAATCTACTTGCTGCGCTAGGTATCCGCCTTGTGTTGGTGCACGGCGCACGTCCACAGATCGAGCAGCATCTGTCCAAGAACGAATTGGCAGGCACTTATCATCAAGGCATCCGCCTCACGGATGCCGAGACCATGCAATGTGTGAAAGAAGCAGTGGGGCGCACACGTGTTGAGATCGAGGCATTGCTCTCGATGGGGCTGGCGAACTCACCGATGGCGAATGCCGATATCCGCGTGGCAGGGGGCAATTTCATCACCGCACAACCGATCGGTGTCATCAACGGGGTCGACCTGCAACATACCGGTACGGTGCGTAAGGTCGATGTCGCGGCATTGAGGGATCGTATGGAATTCGGCGAAGTGGTGTTGCTATCGCCGCTTGGCTATTCACCGACAGGGGAGGTGTTCAACCTCACCTTGGAAGACATTGCCACGGCGACGGCTGTCGCGCTGGATGCCGACAAACTGGTGTTCATGATGGACACCGATGGCGTGCAGGACAAGAAAGGCAAGCTCGCCAAGGAGCTGACCATCGCACAAGCGCAGGACATCTTGAGCAAGAAGAGCAAGCTGCCCGATGACATCGCGCTGTTCTTGCCTTGCGCGGTGCGCGCTTGCGAAGCAGGCGTGGCGCGTACTCACCTCATCAGCCGTCACACTGACGGCGCGCTGTTGCAAGAGTTGTTCAGCGACGACGGCATCGGCACCATGGTGGTGGAGAGCACGCTCAACACCTTGCGTGCGGCGACCATCGAAGACGTGGGCGGCATCATCCAGTTGCTGCGGCCGTTGGAAGAGGAGGGCATCTTGGTGCGGCGCTCGCGTGAGTTGCTGGAACGCGAGATCGCTCGCTTCGAGGTGTTGGAACACGACCATCGCATCGTCGGTTGTGCGGCGCTGTATCCCTTCCCGAATGAAGCATCGGCGGAACTGGCTTGTCTGGCGGTGGATGCGCAATGCCGTGACCGAGGTTACGGCGAGGCCATCCTCAATCACATGAGTAGTCTGGCGAAGTCGCAGAAGATGAAGAAACTGTTCGTGCTGACCACGCGCACGGCGCATTGGTTCGTCGAGCGTGAATTCAAAGAAGCGGATGTGGATCAACTGCCCAAAGAGAAGAAGGCGCTGTATAACTACCAACGTCGGTCAAAAGTGTTCGTAAAGAATCTGAAATAAGCGTGTAACAATCAGTCGTTAATCTATAAGTGGAGAAGCAAATGGCAAGAATGGTGCAGTGTGTGAAATTGGGTCGCGAAGCAGAAGGTCTGGATAGGCCGATGTACCCCGGCGCGCTTGGTCAACGTATCTACGACAACGTATCGAAAGAAGCATGGCAAGGCTGGATAAAATTTCAAACGATGTTGGTGAACGAGAACCGCCTCAATCTGGCGGATCTAAAAGCACGCCAGTATCTGGCACAACAGATGGAGAACTACTTCTTCGGGGAATCGACACAGATGCCGACCGGTTACGTCCCACCGAAGGCTTAAGCAGTTCGAAACACTTGGCCAAGACCTATCCAGCGCAGAATTTCCTCAATCGAGAACTCGGCCTGCTGGAGTTCAATCGCCGAGTACTGGCTCAAGCGGAGGATCCCAGCGTTCCTCTGCTCGAACGCCTCACTTACCTTTGCATCGTCAGTAGCAATCTGGATGAGTTCTTCGAGATCCGTGTGGCGGGTCTCAAAGAACAGATCAAGCTAGGCGGCATCGCCGCCGGACCCGATGGCTTGGAAGCCTCGCAGATCTTTAAGCGCTTGTTCGCGCCTACGCATCAACTCATCTCTCGCCAATACGAGCTGTTCAACAAGGAGCTGGTGCCTGCGCTGGCGGAACAAGGCATCAAGTTCATCCGCCGTACCCACTGGAACGATGCGCAACAAGCATGGGTGAAAGCCTTCTTTTTGAATGAGGTGATGCCGGTACTCACGCCGATCGGGCTCGATCCTTCGCATCCTTTCCCGCGTGTGGTGAACAAGAGTTTGAACTTCGTCGTTGAGTTACAAGGCAAGGATGCTTTTGGGCGCAATTCCGCTAAAGCCATCGTGCAAGCGCCGCGTGTATTGCCGCGTGCTATTCCGATGCCACCGGAGATCGCAGGCTACCCGCATGCTTTCGTATTCCTCTCATCCATCATCCATGCCCACGTCGGTGAGTTGTTCGCGGGGATGGAAGTATTGGGTTGTTACCAGTTCCGTGTGACGCGCAACAGCGACTTGTTCGTGGATGAAGAAGAAGTGAAGAACTTGCGCGTCAGTCTGCAAGGTGAATTACCGCAGCGTCACTTCGGTGATGCGGTGCGCCTGGAAGTGGCCGACAACTGCACGCCGGAGCTGGCGAACTTCCTGTTGCGCCAGTTCGAGCTGAAACCGGAAGATTTGTATCGCGTCCACGGTCCGGTGAATCTGGTGCGCTTGATGCGAATCCCCGCCCAAGTGCCGCGCCCTGATCTGAAGTTCCAACCCTTCGTACCTGGCGTGCCTGCACTCATCCAGAAAAAGGGCGCGGACATGTTCAAAGCGATCCGCAAGGGTGACCTGTTGGTGCATCACCCCTATCAATCGTTCAAGCCCGTACTCGATTTCATCCAGCAAGCTGCCAACGATCCTGACGTCGTGGCCATCAAGCAGACCGTTTATCGCACGGGCGAAGACTCGGAATTGATGGAAGCGCTCATCATGGCCGCACAGCGCGACAAAGAGGTCACCGTAGTGGTGGAGTTGCTGGCGCGCTTCGATGAAGAAGCCAACATCAACTGGGCAGGACGTTTGGAATCAGTAGGGGCACACGTGGTGTACGGCGTGGTCGGTCACAAGACACACGCCAAGATGCTGATGGTGGTGCGCCGCGAAGACAAGAAACTGCGTCGCTACGTGCACCTCGGCACAGGCAACTACCACCCACGCACTGCCAAGCTCTATACCGACTTTGGTTTGTTCACCTGCGAAGAAGCGGTGTGCTCAGACGTGAATCAGATATTCATGCAGCTCACTGGCTTGGGCAAAGCGGCCAAGTTGAACCATCTGTGGCAATCGCCGTTCACCTTGCACAGCAAGGTGTTGGAGGCCATCCGTAACGAGACCAAGATCGCTAAAGCAGGCAAGACCGCACACATCATCGCCAAGATGAATGCGCTGCTCGAACCAGAGACCATCATGGCTTTATACGAAGCCTCGCAAGCGGGTGTGAAGATCGATCTCATCGTGCGCGGTGTATGTGCTTTGCGCCCCGGTGTGAAAGGTCTGTCCGAGAACATCACCGTGCGTTCCATCATCGGGCGCTTTCTTGAACACTCTCGCATCTTCTACTTCCGCAATGAAGCCAAGCATGATGTGTATCTAGCCAGTGCGGACTGGATGGATCGCAACTTCTTCCGTCGTATCGAAGCATGCTTCCCGCTGTTGGATGCCAAGCTGAAGAAGCGTGTGCTGGATGAAGGGTTGAAGATCTATCTGAAGGACAACTGCCAAGCGTGGGAGATGGATTGCAACGGCTTCTGGCACCGCAAGACGAACGCCCGAGGCGCGCAGATATGCGCACAGACTGACCTGATGGAGTCGCTAGGTCAGCCTTTGTTGGTCGAAGAGGGTTAGACCTTCTTCGGGCGACCAGTCTTGATCTTTTCCAGATCGGCCACCGTTTTTTTCAACTGAGCAGCCGTCAGTTTCGAGAGCAAGCGCAAACCTGCGCGTAGCAGTTCGCTCTTCTTCACGTGTACGCCGTTGGCTTTTGCTTTCAGTGCGGCGATCAAGTCGTAATCGCTTTGCGGCATGGTGAAGCTATCGCGCACGACCTTTACCTTGTCGCCGGATCTCTTTTCTTTCTTGTGTTTCTTTGGGGGCTTCGCTGGAGCTTTTGCAGGAGCGGTTTTTGTCGCGACCTTGGGCGCGGCAGGTTTACGGGCAGATGCAGGCTTGGCAGAAGCAGGGCGAGTCGTGCGAGTGACCATGATCTATATCCTTATATTGATTGTGGCAAAAACAGTATATACGGTATATCCTGCAATCTCATTAGTAATATTCGCGAGGTGTTGATCATGGAATTGATACTGTGGCGACATGCTGAAGCGCATGACGGATCACCCGACATGGCGCGCGAGCTGACCGGCAAAGGTCAGAAGCAAGCAGACAAGATGGCGACTTTCCTGCGCGCCAGAATTCCCGAAGACACCCGCATCCTAGTCAGTCCGGCCAAGCGCACCCAACAGACTGCGCACGCACTCACCAAACATTTCCATACCGAAGCTGCACTCGCGCCCGGCGCTGATGCGCAAGACATCCTGGATGCCATCGGCTGGCCCGACCTTGATACTACCGTCCTCATCGTCGGGCATCAGCCTTCGTTGGGGCAGATCGCCGCGCTGCTGTTGTCGAACTCGAAGACCGGTTTTAGTGTGAAGAAAGGATCGGTGTGGTGGCTCAGCCGTCACACCAGCGAAGGCGATTACCAGACGAATCTACGCCTAGCCATCGCACCAGAAGCTTTGTAAATTTAGTTGCGACTAACCTAAAGGTGAGTCTGCACTGAAACTGCGTTTTCAAAGGAGATCATCATGTTTGAATCAGCCGAACTCGGACACAAGATAGACAAAGCCACCTACGACAAAGAAGAACCCAAGCTACGTGAGGCGTTGCTGAACGCGCAATTCGATCTGGCGCAGAAAGCCAAATTCCCCGTCATCATCCTGATCGGTGGAGTGGATGGCGCGGGCAAGGGCGAGACGGTGAACTTGCTCAACGAGTGGATGGACCCGCGCCACATCCAAGTGCATGCCACGGGCGAGATGTCTGACGAAGAGCGAGAGCGTCCACCCATGTGGCGCTTCTGGCGCGCCTTGCCGCCCAAAGGCAAGATCGGCGTGTTCTTCGGTTCGTGGTACACCGCACCCATCGTGCGGCGTGTACTCAAGAAGAGCAGTGCCGCCACGCTTGCGCAAGACATCGAGCAGATCAACCGCATGGAGAAGATGCTCACCGACGAAGGTGCAGTGGTGCTGAAGTTCTGGTTCCACCTCTCTAAAGATGCACAGAAGAAACGCCTCAAAGCCTTGGAGAAAGATCCTAAGACACGCTGGCGTGTCACCAAGTTCGATTGGGAGCGCTTCGACCTCTATGACAAGTTCCGCAAGGTGTCTGAACACACCTTGCGCGAGACCAGCACTGCCGAGGCGCCGTGGATCGTGGTGGAAGGGACGGATGCGCGCTACCGTAGTTTGACCGTCGGCAAGATATTGTTGGAGTCGCTGCGCAAGCATCTAAAAGAGCAACCCAAAGCCACATCCGCCAAAGCGCCTCCCTTGCAAGCCGCCATCGACGGTCTCGACGTGCTCGATAAATTGGACATGAGCCAAGTCATCGCCAAGAAGAAGTTCGATACCGAGTTGGAGAAGTATCAAGGCAAGCTCAATCTGCTCACGCGCGATCCCAAGTTCAAGAAATTGTCTGTCATCGCCGTATTCGAAGGTTCGGATGCGGGCGGTAAAGGCGGGGCCATCCGACGCATCACGGGCGCATTGGATGCGCGCCACTATCGCATCACACCCGTTGCCGCACCCACCGAGGAAGAACGCGCACAACCTTACCTGTGGCGCTTCTGGCGCAACGTCCCGCGCATCGGTCGCTTCACCATATTCGACCGTTCTTGGTATGGTCGTGTGTTGGTCGAGCGCGTAGAGAAGTTCTGTTCCGAAGCGGATTGGATGCGTGCCTATGGCGAGATCAACGACTTCGAGGAACAGCTCACCAACAGCGGCGCGGTGGTCGTGAAGTTCTGGCTCGCCATCACCAAGGAAGAACAGTTACGCCGTTTCAAAGAGCGCGAGAAGATCGGCTTCAAACGTTTCAAGATCACCGAAGAGGATTGGCGCAACCGCGAGAAATGGGATGCCTACGAACGCGCTGTGTGCGACATGGTGGATAGGACCAGTACAGAGATCGCACCGTGGACACTGGTGGAAGCTAACGACAAGAACTTCGCTCGCATCAAGATTTTGAAGACGCTGTGTGATCGTATCGAGAAGGCGATGAAGAAGGTCAGATGACGAGGCAGCTTAGTTCGCTTCGTTGAACAGCATCTCCAGCCGCATCACTAGGGCTGGGCTGGTGTGGAATCGTTTGTCAGCGGGGAAATGCAATTGCGGGTCGAGCTCGAAGAACAGCCAGTCTCGATGCAAACGATAGCGGTACGACACCAACAGCACATAGTCGGTCACATGTGTCAGCGGCTTGCTGATACCGAAGACGCTGGCTTGATAGAGCAGTGCGGTGCGCTCGTCCCATGTATGGAAGAGCGAGAAGTCCTGGCGTAGATCGAGGTTCTGTCGGTCATGCAGCCAAGTCGCATTGCTGCTGACGCGGAACAACAAAGGCTCACTGAGCAGTCTCTCAATGTCGAACCGAGTCGTCTCGCCCGCCCCGATGGTGTTGAACCAGAACACGGTCTCGCTCGCCTTGGTGTGCCACGGACCCAGCGTGCCGATCACGCTGCCACGCGCCCGAGTGAACGGCGTCGTTGCCGTGCCTTGGAACTGCAATCCCGTATCCGTGCTGAAGTGCCAGCGTTCGTTGTACATCCGTTCGAAGCGTAACGCTGCCGCGATACTCTGCACCGTACTGCGTTTGGTCGTGGCCTGTTGGGTGCGAGACTGATCAGTGGATAGGTTCTGGTCCGCGTCACTTTCGATCGTCAGATGTAGTCGTTCTTCGGTATTGGGAAGATCGAGCTTGGCCCTACCTGAGAGTACATACAGACCATCTCCGTTGTAGCCCGTCACCTTCGTGAGGTCGAGCTGCAACACGCTCTCATTGCTTTCCTGAAAGTGGCGGTCATCACCGAAGAAACGGTCGACCCTGCCCACGAAACCCGTGAACTGTTCAGAAAGATAATCGCGCGGGGCATCCATCGCATCAAGTGATGGTCGAGGGACAAGCGAGATCGGTGACTCTGTGGCTAGGGCCTCGGGCGCCGATTCCTCTGCATATGCCGACATCGACCACAACACGGCCAGCAAGCACCACGCGGCCTTCAGTCGGCGATACGCGAGCAAATCGACGTCGTTACTAATCGCGGTTCTTGTCTTGCACCAACACATAAGGTCGTGCCACCACCGCCCACAGCAAGGCATCAGCCTCGTACCAAGCCAGTGCCTGCTCATCAGTGACTTTACCGATCAGCCCAGACTCCAGCCACTGTGCCACCTGAGCCTGGTTGTCCTTTGATATTTGGAACGCGACATCCACCAAGTCGAGCTGCTCATCCACAGCCACTGTCGCACCGCGCGCGAAGTAAGGCTGCAACTCACGCCAGCCGATCTGCGCGGTCTCCATGTTCACTTGTGCGCGGTCGATGTCATCAAGGGTCGGTTGTTTCATATCTTTTGTCCTACGGTGCGATGTTGTCTGGATTACGTGCTTCTAGTTCACGCCACAACGCCTGCGCGATAGCGGCCCAAGCGGATTGGTGTTCGGTCACTTTGGCGAATTGGTTAAGATAGTTGCTGCCGAAGGTCGCCGAATTGGTCTTGTGCATCAGCATCGCCAAGCCGTAAAGCTCCACCTTGATGCGCGCCTCCATGTCGCCCTCACGCGCCGCTTTGCGCAGTCTGTCGATGTTCTGCAACACATCGCGGGCGAACATCCTCACTTGATATTCATCATGGAAATCGAGGCCAAGTGCGATGCAAGTGCGTTCGATCTGCAACTCCAGTTCGTTCCCCTCATGCAACATGAGGTCGTTACCGAACATCGTCATTTTGCAGAACCCTTCAGATAATTGTCTTTGTTGCGCACGTAATGTTCGGCCGAGTAACGCAGATATTTCATCTCGTCTTCCGTCAGTGCGCGAACCAACTTGGCGGGGCGACCCATGTACAGCATGCCACTTTCTAACGTCTTACCCGGCGAGATGAGGCTGCCCGCACCGATCATCACGAAATCAGGGATCACCACATCGTCCATGATGATGGAGCCCATACCAATGAGGCAGTCGTTGCCGATGCGGCACCCATGCAAAATGACCGAATGCCCCACCGTCACATAGTCGCCGATGATGAGCGGCGAACCATCAGGCTTGTCCGCCGTCTTGTGCGACACATGGCACATCGTCAGGTCTTGCACGTTAGAGCAACGCCCGATCTCGATGCGGTTCACATCACCGCGCAACACCGTGTTGCACCAGACGGAACTGTCGTCACCCAGCTTCACATCACCGATTACTTGGCATGAAGGGTGCAGATAGACGCGATTGTCTAGGGAGGGGGAGGTGTTGAGGTAGTTGGAGATGGGCATGAAAGTTATTATGCCAATCTATCTGTTCGCGATTTTCGAGCATTCCTTATGGAAATCCGGGGAGTGCCTTCGCCTGAAATCTCAAACAACTCAGTTGCAGTAACAAGTTTGCCAAATGTGGCATATCCATAGTTGCGAGGATCGAAGGACGCTTGGTTCGAAATTTGATTTCGAACCAAGGATAATAACGCCCAGCCATCATCTCCTTGTGCTACTTCAACAGCATTTCGTAACAAGCTCACTAGGCGAGTGTCTTGCCGCAATTTTGCTGGGGACACCTTGATTGGCGGAGGCTGTTTTGAAGGCGTCTCGGTCTGCGTATTACCTGATACCTCAACTTGGATCTCCTGCCCGATTTTGTCCAAATCTAAAAATTGTGAACAAGCGTCCACAAAAGGCCCGGGAGTTTTACTTGCGCCAAAGCCAAATACTTTTGCTCCACGCTCTTTGATATGCAGAACAAGTGGGGTGAAATCACTATCTGAAGATACTATGGCGAATGCATCTGGTTTATCTGTGTACAGAAGGTGCATAGCGTCAATGCACAAACTCATATCAGTAGCGTTCTTGCCTTTTGTGTAGTCAAACTGTTGCATGGGGCGAATGGCGAAAGGATGGAGCGCTGCCTCCCATCCTTTTAATTCTGGCTTTTTCCAATTGCCGTAAGCCCTTCTAATATTTACAACTCCAACCTTCGCTAACTCTGCTAATACAACTTCAATTTTTGCTGCTGGTGAATTGTCGGCATCAATTAGCAAAGCGATACGAATTTCATGGCGAATATTTCCTTCATTGGTCATAGTAGCCTCCACTTCATATTTTCCCCCGCCTGCAACGGTACGAGCTGATGCTCTCCAAACCCAACCGACGCAGGTACCTGCCACTCTTCCTTGCGCAAGGTGATGGTATCTTTGTTGCGCGGTAGTCCGTAGTAATCCGCACCATAGAGGCTGGCAAAGGCTTCTAGCTTGTCCAGCGCGCCCGCTGCCTCGAACGCTTCGGCATACAGCTCGATGGCGTTATGTGCGGAGTAGCAACCGGCGCAGCCGCAGGCGTTCTCTTTGGTGTGTTGCGCGTGCGGGGCGCTGTCGGTGCCGAGGAAGAATTTCTTGTTGCCGCTGGTGGCGGCTTTCACCAAGGCTTCTCGGTGGGTCTCGCGTTTCAATATCGGCAGGCAGTAGAAGTGCGGGCGGATGCCGCCGACCAACATCGCATTGCGGTTGTAGAGTAGGTGTTGCGGGGTGAGGGTGGCGGCGATGTTATCGCCTGCGCTGGTCACGAATTGCGCGGCATCTTTCGTCGTGATGTGTTCGAACACCACGCGCAGATTGGGCAGGTCTTTCAACAGTGGCTGCATCACGCGTTCGATGAACACGGCTTCGCGGTCGAAGATGTCGATGTCAGCGTTGGTCACTTCGCCATGCACGAGGAACGGCATGCCGCAGCGTTGCATCTCTTCTAGCGCGGCGTAGGTCTTGCGCAGATCGGTGACGCCCGCATCGGAGTTGGTGGTCGCTCCAGCGGGATATAGCTTCACCGCATGTACCACACCACTCGCTTTGGCTTTGCGAATCTCTTCCGCACTGGTGTTGTCGGTGAGGTACAGCGTCATCAGCGGTTCGAACTTCGCACCCGCAGGCAATGCCGCCACGATGCGGTCGTGATATTCAATGGCTTGCGCGGTGGTGGTGACGGGTGGGCGCAGGTTCGGCATGACGATGGCGCGCGCGAATTGGCGGGCGGTGTCGGGCAATACGGAGCGCATCAGATCGCCATCGCGTAGATGTAGATGCCAATCGTCGGGTCGGGTGAGGGTGAGTTGTTGCATGAAATGATTCCGGCTCATTGGATGAGCCGGAATTGTAACGCGATTGAGCCTGCTTCAGACCGAGCTAGTCGTCTTCGTACTCAGCCTCGTTGCGCGCATGTCCGGGGAAGAACTTGCGCACCACCACGAAGAACACCGGCACGAGGAACACCGCCAGGACGGTGGCGGCCAACATGCCGCCCATCACACCAGTGCCGATGGCGTGGCGGCTTTGTGCGCCAGCACCAGAAGAGAAAGCCAGCGGCGATACGCCCGCGATGAAGGCGATGGAGGTCATCAGGATAGGGCGGAAACGCAGACGACACGCTTCGACGGTGGCGTCGATGAGCTTCATGCCGCCGTCCTGCAATTTGCGTGCGAACTCGATGATCAGGATGGCGTTCTTCGCCGACAAGCCGATGATGGCGATGAGGCCGACCTTGAAGTAGATGTCGTTAGGCAAGCCGCGCAAGTTCACCGCCAAGATCGCGCCGAAGATGCCGAGCGGCACCACCAGCATCACCGCGAAAGGGATAGACCAACTCTCATACAACGCCGCCAGACACAGGAACACGACGAACAGCGAGATGGCGAACAGCAAAGGAGCCTGTGCGCCGGACATCAACTCTTCACGTGAAGTGGCCGACCACTCGTAACCGAAACCGGGCGGCAGTTTCTGTGCGATGTCTGCCATCGCTGCCATCGCCTCACCCGTGCTACGACCCGGTGCTGCGGAACCCGAGACCTTCATCGAAGGAATGCCGTTGTATCTATCCAACTTGGGCGAGCCGACGGTCCAGCGCGGTGTCGCCAATTCGGACAGTGGCACCATGCCGCCTTTGTTGTTGCGCACGGTGACTTTGAGGATATCTTCCGGTGTGCGGCGCGAATCGGCCTCGGCCTGCATCTGCACGCGCAAGATGCGCCCCTGCCGCACGAAGTCGTTGATGTAAGCCACGCCCAACAACGATTGCAAAGTCTCGTTCAAGTCCGCAGAGGAGACGCCCAATGCTTCCGCTTTGAGGCGGTCAATGTCGAGCAGCAGTTGAGGCCCGGCTTCTTGTCCTTCGGGACGCACGCCTGCCAAGGCGGGGTTCTGTGCAGCCATGCCCAACATCATGTTGCGTGCTTCCAGCAGCTTCTCGCGACCTTGCCCGCTACGGTCTTGCAGGCGGAAATCGAAACCGCCCGTGGCAGACAACTCGGGGATGGAAGGCGGGTTGATGGCGAAGATCATCGCCTGTTTGATGCGCGACAATTCCTTGTTCGCTTTGCGTACCAGCGAAGGGGCGCTACTTTCAGGGGCAAGACGTTCTTCCCAGCCTTTCAGACGCACGAAGGCGATAGCGGCGTTCTGTCCGCGACCGAAGAAAGAGAAGCCCGCCACCGCCACCACGTGTTCCACTTCAGGCAAGTTGAGGTAGTGCTGCTCGACTTGCTCCAATACTTCCATCGTGCGTTCTTGTGTCGCACCCGCAGGTAGTTGGATGACGTTGACGAAATAACCTTGGTCTTCTTCCGGCAAGAAGCTGCCCGGTAACTTGGTGAATAACCAACCCATCGCGATGATGATGACCACGTAGATCACCAGATAACGCACGGTCTTGGTCACGACGGACGAAACAGCTCTCGTGTAGCGTTGCGTCACCTTCTCAAAGAACAGCCCGAAGATGCCGTGCGGTTTCGCGTCGTCCTTCTTCAAGATGGAGGCACACAGCGCGGGGGTGAGTGTCACCGCCATCAAGGCCGAGAAGCCCATGGTCAGCAACAGCGTCACGGCGAACTGGCGATAGATCGCGCCCGTGGAGCCGCCGAACAACGACATCGGGATGAACACGGCAGACAGCACCAGCGTGATGGCGATGATGGCGCCGATGATCTGGTCCATCGCCTTGCGTGTGGCATCGCGCGGCGAGAGTCCTTCCGTCGCCATGATGCGTTCCACGTTCTCCACCACCACGATGGCATCGTCCACCACGATACCGATGGCGAGCACCATCGCGAACAGTGTCAGCACGTTGATGGAATAGCCCAGCAGATACAGACCGACCAAGGCACCCACGAGTGCGACGGGGATGACGATGGTGGGGATGATGGTGGCGCGGATGTTGCCGAGGAACAGGTACATCACCAGCACCACCAGTAGCAGCGCTTCGGCCAGACTCTTCAACACTTCCTTGATGGAGATGTCGATGAACTTCGAGGTGTCATATGGCACCAGCCAAGTCACGCCCTTGGGGAAGGACTTCTCCAGCTCGCCCATGCGGGCTTTCACCGCACCGACGGTTTCCAGCGCGTTCGCACCGGGTGCGAGGCGGATGGCGATGTTGGCGGAGGGCTGACCATCCAGACGCGATTGGCGCGCGTAATCCTGCGCGCCGAGTTCGACGCGGGCGACATCCTTCACGCGCAAGCTAGAGCCATCGGGATTGGTGCGGATGATGACGTTGCCGAACTCTTCCACCGAGGCCAAGCGACTGCGCGTGACGATCACGGCGTTGAGTTGTTGTCCAGGCGCAGCAGGTAGTTGTCCTAACTCGCCCATCGCCAGTTGCGTGTTCTGTGCGCGTACTGCTTTGGAGACATCGGCAGGAGACAGGCCATATGCTTGTAAGCGATCCGGCTTCAGCCACAAGCGCATCGAGTACTCGGTACCGAACATCAGCGCTTCGCCCACACCCGGTACGCGCTTGATGCTGTCGATCACGCTAGCGCTGACGAAGCTGCCGAGCGCGACGGAATCCATGCTCTTGTCCGGTGAGATGAGCGCTACGAACATCACATAGTTACGCGCTGATTTGTTGGTGGTGATACCAAGACGACGCACCTCTTCCGGAAGACGCGCTTCGACACGCTTCACGCGGTTCTGCGCTTCGACGGAGGCGAGGTTGAGGTCGGTGCCGGTCTTGTACGTCAGTGTGATGCTGCCGCTTCCGAGTTCGGAGGCCGACTCCATGTAGAGCAGGTTCTCGACACCGTTCAGTTCCTGCTCGATGAGCGCGATGGCCGTCTCTTCGATGACCTGCGCCGATGCGCCGGGATAGGTGATGGAAACGGACAGCGCAGGTGGCGCGACAGGCGGATATTGCGTCACCGGCAAACCACGCAAAGCAAGCACACCAGCCATCAAGATGATGATGGCGATGACCCACGCAAAGATGGGGCGGTCGATGAAGAATTTAGCGAACATGGCGGCTTACTTTGAAGGTGCAGGTGCGGTGAGTTGCTTGTCCAACTTCATCGTCTCGACGAGGGGAACCGCTTTCACCACCGTGCCGGGACGTGCCTTCTGCAGACCATTCACGATGACTTGTTCGCCGCCTTTGAGGCCGTTGAGGATGACGAAGTCGGTCGAGGCCATGCCTCCCGTCTTGATCGGTTGCGGATTGGCTTTGCCGTCCGCCCCTATCACCATCACGAACTGACCCGAGGTGTTGGATTGCACCGCACGTTGTGGCACGCGGATGACGTTCTCGGCGATGGCTTGTGGGAAGCGGATGCGTACGAACATGCCGGGCAACAGATCACGTTTCGCGTTGGGGAACTCAGCACGTAGCGACACCGTACCCGTAGATGGATCGACCGCGAGATCGCTGAAAGAAAGATTGCCAGCTTGTGAATAGACACTGCCGTCTTCCATTAGCAGCTCGACCTTGGCGCCATCGGCGCGCTTCAACAACCCTGTGGCAACGGAATGGCGCAAGCGCGACAACTCTGCGCTGGACTGGGTGAAGTTCACATACACGGGATCGAGTTGCTCGATGGTGGCGAGCAGGGTCGCACCACTCTTGCTGACCAATGCGCCCTCGGTGACTTGTGCGCGACCGATAGAGCCAGTGAGTGGCGCAGGTACGTTGGCGTTCTGCAAGTCCTCTTCCGCTTTGATGAGGGTGGCCGCAGCTTGCTTGGCTTTGTTCTGGGCGATGTCGAGGTCTTGTTGGCTGATGCCGTTGATCTCGCGTAGGCGCTTGTAACGTTCCACGGTCTCCTTCGTCAGCGCGGCATCCGCTTTGGCGGCATCCGCAGTGGCTTGGTAACTACGCGAGTCGATGCGGAACAGCGGCGTGTTAGCTTTCACCTCGCTACCTTCTTTGAACAAACGCGCTTCCACCACACCATCCACACGCGCACGTACTTGCGCTGTACGGTAAGCCTGCACACGACCCGGAAGGTCTTGCGTGAAAGTGGCATCGCCCGTAGCCACGGTGATGACCTCGACTTCAGGTGGAGGCGGGGCAGAAGCAACCGGTGCAGCCGCTGGTGCGGCAGGCTTGTCGCCCGCACCGCAAGCGCTCAACAGCGCTAGCAAAGAAAGAGAGATGAATTTGTTCAGCATGATGTCTTTGAACCTTTAGACGTTCGACTTTAGAGGTGCAGTTTAGCAAAGGATGTCGAAATAAAAACCGCTTACTTATTGTTGTTTGAGGGCAAGTGCACGTTCGTACAACTCGTTCTTGTTCCCGCCGGTGATCTTCACCGCCAGTTGCACGGCTTGTTTGAGTGGCAGTTCTTCCAGCAACAAAGACAAGGTCTTCTCTGTCTCTACATCCAAACCTTCATTGGGTTTCGCCGCAGAGACCAGCAACACGAACTCGCCGCGTAGGTTGTTGGGGTCGCTGTTCAGCCAATCCAAAGCCTCGCTCAATTTGCAACGATGGATGCTTTCGAACAGTTTGGTGATCTCGCGTGCGAACACGACCTCGCGTTCACCGCCGAACACATCGAGCAGGTCCTTTGCGCAATCCAAGATGCGGTGGGGTGCTTCGTAGAACACCAAGGTGTAGGGATGTTCAATCAAAGTCTGCAAGGCACCGCAACGTGCGCTCGATTTGTTCGGCAGGAATCCGTAGAACAAGAAGTGTGGTGCGCTCAAGCCGGATGCAGACAGTGCTGTGACGACGGCACTGGCACCGGGGATGGGGATGACGCGGAATCCCGCCTTGCGTACCTCTTCGACCAATATCGCGCCGGGGTCGCTCACGGCGGGTGTACCCGCATCGGTCACCAGTGCGACGCTAAGACCTTGGCCCAATAGCGCGACGATCTTCTCTGCCGCGCCGCGCTCGTTATGCTGATGCAAAGCCAATAGGCGCGCATCATTGATGCCGTGATGTTGCAATAGATACTTGGTGTTACGGGTGTCTTCTGCCGCGATGGTGTCCGCAGCGTTCAGCACGTCGAGCGCGCGAAAAGTAATGTCGCTTAAATTTCCAATCGGGGTGGCGACTACATATAATGCGCACTCCAATTTTTGATCGGTCTTGATATGCAAATCGTTGCCTCTGAGTCGAAATGGTTGCGCGGTGTTCTGGTCGCCGCACTATACGTGAGCCTATATGGCTGCGCCACTCCGCCAGCAACGACACCGATTGCAGCCACGCCTGTGCCAGTAGTCAAAGCGCCGACACCCGCTCCCGTTCCACCTGTCGCCACCACTAGCGCAGTCACCGCGCCAGCCGTTGTGGTCTCGCCTACGATCGAGGGCGTAGCGGTCGAAGCGCCTGAACATCACATCGCGCTTATCTTGCCGTTGAAGTCGGCCACGTTCGGCAAAGCGGCAGAAGCGGTTCAACAAGGTTTCATGGCGGCCGCTGAACAGCAACAGAATGGTTTGCCTGTGCGCGTGTACCCTTGCAACGACGAAAAGACCGAAGTGTTGGCGCTGTATCAACAAGCCATCAAGGCGGGCGCAGTCTCAGTCGCTGGGCCACTCACACGCAATGGCGTGGTCGCGATGGCAACACTACCGAATGTATCCGTGCCGACCTTGGCGCTGAACGTGGTCGATTCGACACGGGCAGATCAGCTCTACTTCTTTGGTTTGCCCGCAGAACAGGAATCCAAGCAGATCGCGCAACTGGCGACCAAAGGTGGCCTGTTGAGTGCGACCGTCGTGCGCACCAATACAGCGTTGTCGAAGCGTCTGGCGCAAGCGTTCTCGGATAACTGGCAACGTTCCGGAGGCATCATCCTCTCCGAGATCGTCTATACAGGTGATCCTGCCGCGCTGAGACTCATCCCGACGGATCCAGGCAACATGGTGTTCCTCGCGGCCGAGGTAGATAAGGCGCGTTTGCTGCGTCCCTACATCAGCAACTTGTTGCCCGTGTATGCCACTTCGCAAGTGTTCTCAGGCAATGCCAACAACCTCGTGAACTATGATTTGGCCGAGGTGCGTTTCATCGACATGCCTTGGGTGCTGCAAGCGGATCATCCTGCGGTGATGGTGTATCCACGCGCTGCGGCTCCTTTGCCGCAAGACATAGAGCGCCTGTACGCATTGGGTATCGACGCTTACCGACTACTTCAGATCTTCTACCAGCACGACACCATCAACTCCTTGCCCTTGGATGGCGTGACGGGCAAGGTGAGCTTGAACGGGCACTTGCTTGAGCGTGAAGCCATGCCAGCGGTGTTGCGTCAGGGATTGGGTATCCCCCACGATGGACGCCCACCTGTCGTGCAGCCCATTGTGATTGACACCAATCCAAAGAAATGAAAACTGGCGCGCAGGCCGAACAATCTGCCGCGCGCTTCCTTCAGCAGCAAGGCCTGCGCCTGATCCAAGCCAATTACCGTTGTCGCTTTGGTGAGATCGACCTCATCTTGAAGGACGGCGAAACCTTGGTCTTTGCTGAGGTGCGCATGCGTAGCAACAAGGATTTTGGCGGTGCGGCGGCCAGCATCGATGCGCGCAAACAAGCCAAACTCATCCTCACCGCGCAACATTATCTTTCTAGCTTGCCGCGCACGCCGCCTTGCCGCTTCGATGCGGTGCTAATGGCGACCCCTGAAGGCCTAGATGGCATCGAGTGGTTAAAGAACGCATTCGAGCTTTAGGGTAAAATCCGCGCCATTCCCTAACTCTCCTTACATAGAGAAGATATGACACTCCTCAAACGCGTCAGCCAACACTTCGACGATAGCGCCGAGATCAAACTGCAAAGCAAGAAGGTGATGGCCAAGCCCATCGTGGACGCTGCCCAAGCCATGGTGCAATGTCTGCTGCATGACGGCAAGATCCTTGCGTGTGGCAACGGCGGTTCGGCTGGCGATGCGCAACACTTCGCGGCAGAGCTCATCAACCGTTTCGAAGTCGAGCGTCCGGGCTTGCCCGCTATCTCCTTGGCGACCGACAGCTCCGTGTTGACCTCCATCGCCAACGACTACGACTACAAACAGATATTCTCCAAGCAAGTACGCGCACTCGGCATGGAAGGCGATGTGTTGCTCGCCATCTCCACCAGCGGCAATTCGCCCAATGTGATCGATGCCATCACGGCCGCACATGAGCGCAACATGGTGGTGGTTGCGCTGACCGGCCGCGATGGCGGCAAGATGGGCGCGATGTTGAAGCCGACTGATTTCCATCTGTGCGTTCCTGCGCAGCGTACCGCGCGCATCCAAGAGGTTCATCTACTTACACTGCACTGCCTGTGCGATGTGATCGATCATGTATTGTTGGGAGGCGAAGATGCGTAATCTTTGGATAGTGGCGATGTTGGTTCTGGTGGGTGCCTTGTCAGGGTGCGCTCAAAACGGTGGTGCGCTGGCGGGCGTGAACGAGCGTCGTACAGCAGGTACCGTGCTGGATGACCAGAACATCGAAGAGAAAGGCATGCAACGCATCGGCGAGAAATACAAAGCCAATGTGAAGGTGAGCGTCACCTGCTTCAATCGTTACGCCCTCATCACCGGTCAAGTGGCGAACGAAGCCGCGAAGATGGACATCGAACGCATCGTCGGCAGCATCCCGCCGGTCAAAGGCATCGCCAATGAGTTGCAAGTTGCAGGCGTTTCCAGCAGCGGCGCACGCAGCAGCGATTCGGGTGTGAGCAGTGACGTGCGCAACCGTTTCCTCAGCAGCAAAGCATTCAATCGCGACCACATCAAAGTGTTCGCCGAGAACGGTGTGGTGTACCTGATGGGTATTGTGAACCACGCGGAAGCGGATGCCGCTTCGGATATCGCCAGCACCACCAACGGGGTGCAAAAAGTGGTCCGTGTCTTCGAATATATGGATTAACGTGAACTATCAGACACCCAGTTTCGAGAACAAGATCGCTACGGCCACTGACCTCGCAGCCAAGGTCGCCGCCCTGCCGCGTCCCCTAGTGTTCACCAACGGTTGCTTCGATGTGTTGCATCGTGGTCACGTGACCTACCTTGCGCAAGCACGTGCGCTCGGCGCATCCCTCATCGTCGGTGTGAACAGCGACGCTTCGGTGAAGCGTCAAGGCAAAGGCGACGACCGCCCCATCAATCAGCAAGACGACCGCATGACAGTGTTGGCTTCGCTGGAATCGGTGAGCTTGGTGGTGCAGTTCGATGAAGACACACCTCTCAACCTCGTCCTCGCCTGCCATCCAGACAAACTGGTGAAGGGCGGCGATTGGAAGCCAGAGAACATCGTCGGTAGCAAAGAAGTGCAAGGCTGGGGCGGCTCGGTACACAGCATCCCCTTCCTGCACGAGCGCTCCACCACTGCATTGCTGAAGAAGATACGCTCGCTATGACACCCACCGACATCATCCTGCACCAGAAGTCCAAGGTGCTCGAAGTCGCATTCGATAACGATACTCGTTACAAACTGCCCGCCGAGTTCCTGCGCGTGTTCTCACCGTCTGCTGAAGTGCGCGGTCACGGCAAAGGGCAAGAGACCTTGCAGGTCGGCAAACGTGATGTGGGCATCACCAGCATCGAACCTGTCGGGCAATACGCACTCAAGATCACTTTCGACGATGGGCATGACACCGGGCTGTACTCGTGGGAATACCTGCACGAGATGGGGCAATACCAAGAAGGCATGTGGCATGACTACTTGGGCAAGTTGGAAGCAGCAGGCGCAAGCCGCGATAAATGAACGGAGAAATACTATGAGCAAGACCCACTTCGGATTCCAAACGGTAGACGAGAGCGAAAAGGCCAAGAAGGTCGCGGGTGTGTTCACCTCTGTCGCCAGCAAATACGACATCATGAACGACCTCATGTCGGTCGGTTTGCACCGCGTGTGGAAACCGTTCGCGGTGGGCTTGGCCAACGTGCACGAAGGCCAGCGCGTGTTGGATGTGGCGGGTGGCTCGGGCGATCTGTCTAAACTGTTCCTAAAGAAGGTCGGCAGCCGTGGTCAGGTCATCCTCACCGACATCAACAACGCCATGCTGCGCGTTGGTCGTGACCGCATGATCGACAACGGCACGCCAACACCCACCGCGCAATGCGACGCCGAGCATCTGCCTTTCCCCGACAACTATTTCGACTGTGTCAGCATCGCCTTCGGCCTGCGCAACGTCACCCATAAGGATGCCGCCCTGCGCGAGATGAAGCGCGTGCTCAAGCCTGGTGGCCGTGTCATCGTGCTGGAATTCTCCAAGGTCGCCAAACCGCTAGAGAAGGCCTACGACCTGTATTCCTTCAAGCTACTCCCCAAGATGGGCGAACTCATCGCCAACGATGCCGACAGCTACCGCTATCTCGCCGAATCCATCCGTATGCATCCGGGACAGGAAGAGTTGAAGCAGATGATGGTGGATGCAGGGCTAGAGCGCGTGGAGTACTTCAACATGACGGGCGGGGTGGTGGCGGTGCATCGGGGTTACAAGCTCTAGAATCAAGCAGCAGACTTTTAATGGCGCGCTCAAAATCAGATATTGCGAATTCGGCTATTCGCATCTTCTTGCAAGATGTTGGAAAGTATTATGACGAAGCCAGGGGTTTGGAACCCTTCGTGCCAAAGGTCGGGCAAGTCGACGAGTTGCTGGACTACTTTAGGAATGAGTGCTGCTATTGTGGGACTCAAATATCCAGACAGACAATCTCTCTTGACCATCTCATCCCCATGAATAAGAGCACCTTGGGATTACATGCCTGGGGTAATGTGGTTCCTTGTTGCCAATCCTGTAATAACGAAAAACAACAAAAGGGTTGGAGTGAATTTTTGGAAATGAAAGCTGAATCTGATACGTCATTTTCACGCCGCAAGAGAATTGAAGAGTTTGTGGCAAGCAAAAAATATGACCCCAATTTGAATTTGCATGAATATGCTGACAACCTTTACGAAGATGTAGGTGCCGTTGCGATGACTTTGATTCACCTCCGATATAAGCAGGCAGAGGAAGGCATCAAACAACTTCTAGGCCCCACAAAATAATTTCATTTAATTAGGAAATACGATGTCTGATCTACCAAAATGCCCCAAATGTAATTCCCCTTTCACCTACGAAGATGGTGACAACTACGTTTGTCCTGAGTGTGGCTGGGAGTGGAGCAAGACAGCGACCGCTGAAGCGGGTGAGCAAGCCAAAGTCTTCAAAGATGCTTTCGGCAATGTGCTGGTCGACGGCGAC
>JBAYIG010000016.1:0-41486 GCA_041665725.1 Sideroxydans sp.
AAGAAGCCAGCCGCCAAAAAAGTAGCTGCTAAGAAACCAGCAGTGAAAAAAGCAGCAGCTAAGAAGCCAGCCGCTAAAAAAGTAGCTGCTAAGAAACCAGCAGTGAAAAAAGCAGCAGCTAAGAAGCCAGCCGCTAAAAAAGTAGCTGCTAAGAAACCAGCAGCGAAAAAAGCTGTAGCTAAGAAGCCAGCCGCTAAAAAAGTAGCCGCTAAGAAGCCAGCAGCGAAAAAAGCAGCAGCTAAAAAGCCGGCCGCTAAAAAAGCAGCAGGTAAAGGCATCCTCGGCGCCTAAGCTTCGTAGATTGGGGCGGGCGCCGGGTAGTAGCGTTTCGCCCTTTCTGCGATCTCTCGTTTAGAGAGAGTCCTGCTTCACCGCGATTTTCGTTGAATAGTCGTCAGTGAAATGCGAGTGAGCCCCAAGAATCCTCAATGAATCTCCTATCCTCTGTGGTTGAGGAGGTTTTTCCGTCGCTATTTTTCTTGATTTTTTCGGCTACTAGGTAGTCGCACGAGCTTCCGTGCCCGCAATCACTTGATCAGGAATATCGTCGCCAATCCCAAGAAGATGAAGAATCCGCCGCTGTCCGTGATGGCGGTCAACATCACACTGGCCCCGATGGCAGGATCGCGTCCAAGTCGTTGCATCAGAAGTGGTATGCCGATCCCAACAAGTGCGCCGAGCGTCAGATTGAGCGTCATCGCGCTCGTCATCACCAATCCAAGCGGCACGCTGTGATACAAGAAGTAAGCGAACAACCCCGCGATCCCTCCCCAAACCAATCCGTTCAATCCGCTGATGGCTAACTCTTTCATCATCAATCTACGTGCGTTGTTTTGGGTGATCTGACCTAATGCCAGTGAGCGGATGATGATGGTGGTCGTTTGATTCGCCGAGTTGCCGGCGATGCCTGCGACGATGGGCATCAAGGTGGCGAGCGCCACGAATTGCACGATAGTATTTTCGAATTCACCGATGACGCGGGAGGCGAAGAAGGCGGTACACAGATTCAATGCGAGCCAAGCCCAGCGGTTCTGTGCCGATTTCCAAACTGACGCGAAGATGTCCTCCTCTTCGCGCAGACCGGCTTGATTCAAGATGTCGGTTTCGGATTCTGAACGGATGAAGTCCAGCACGACGTTGACGGTGACGCGTCCGACCAATTTCCCATCCTCATCGACGACAGGTGCTGAAACCAGGTCGTAACGCTCGAACGCTTGGGCAGCTTGATCCGCTTTTTCTTCAGGATGAAGCTGAATGGTCTCGGTCAGCATGAGTTCGCCGACGATCATTTCGGGTTCGTTCACGACGATCAGATTGATCGGCAGCACGCCTTTGAATTTATCATCGCGGTCCACGACAAAAACTTGGTCGGTGTGGTCGGGTAGTTCGTCGAAACGTCGCAGGTAACGCGAAACGACTTCGAGTGTCACATCTTCGCGCACATGCACCATGCTGAAGTCCATCAGCGCACCAACGGAATCCTCCGAGTAGGACATCGCTGCGCGCAACTGCTCTCGCTCTTCGATGGAGAGAGACTTGAACACGTCGCGCATGACGTTCTGTGGCAAGTCCGGCGCGAGGTCGGCGATCTCGTCGGTATCGAGTTGCTCCGCCGCTTCGCGCAACTCTTCGCGACTCATGGTAGCGATCAGCGATTCGCGTACTGCATCCGAGACCTCGATCAGGATCTCGCCATCCCGATCCGCTTTCACCAATTCCCACACCAGCAGACGCTGCTCGATAGGGAGTGCTTCTAATATGTATGCAATATCAGCCGAATGAAGTTCGCCTAGTTTTTCGCGCAACTCCGAGAGATGGCGCTTGTGCAACATCTTGTCGAGCAACTCGTGGCGTTCGTCGCGCGGTAACGCTTGGTTGTGCGCCACCGTTTCTACCAATGCGTGCTTCTCCAATAGGTGCTGAACCTGTTGGAGATGATCTTGCACATTCTCTGTGTAGTGGTGTTCTTGCGCGGAATCGCTCATACGTGCCTCTGTGAATTGCGCGCTATTTTAAGGAAAAGCGAAGGGCTGTGTCAGGGAATCTCGGCGTCTGGCATGCGCTCTAGGATGAGGAATGTCTTTCTCAGCATGCCGGGTGCTTGGCGGTTGCGGTCGTAGAAGCGCGGGTTGGGCACCATGGCGGCCAGTCGTGCTGCTTGTTCTGGCGAGAGTTGTGCTGCGCTCACCCCAAAATAGTGGCGTGCCGCCGCTTCCGCACCGAACACGCCGTTGCCCCATTCGATGACGTTCAAATAGATCTCGAAGATACGCTGCTTATCCATCACGGCTTCCAGCATCAACGTGATGATGACTTCTTCGCCCTTGCGCCACGGCGTGCGCTTGGTGGAGAGAAAAAGATTTTTGGCAAGTTGTTGGCTGATGGTGGAACCGCCCGCGACGATCTTGCCCTTCTTCATGTTCTTCTCATAGGCCTTTTGGATGCCTTCCCAGTCGAAGCCTTCGTGGTCGATGAACTTCGCATCCTCAGATACGATGAGCGCACGCTTAAGGTTTTTGGATATCTTGTTGTAGTCCACCCATTTGTGTTTCAACTCGGCATTGGGATTCTTGTCCTGCATCACCTCAAGGCGATCTTCCATGAAGGAACTGCTCGCAGGATCGAACTTGATCCACCATACGATGTGCGCGAACAGCCACAATTGATACAGAACCAGCAGCGTGAACAGCCAGAACACGATGCGCCAGAACAGGCTGCGCGGCATCTTCATGATTTACGCATCGCTGCAAGGACAGGCTGGGTGTCGGGGCGCACCTTGCGCCACAGGGCGAACGAAGTCGCCGCTTGTTCCACCAACATCCCCAGGCCATCTGAGATGACGGTCGCACCTTGTGCGCGGGCGAATTTTAGGAAGGGAGTCTCTTTGCCGTACATCATGTCGTAGGCGAGCGCATCCCGCTTGAATAGGCCGTCCGGCAATGGCGGCAACTCGTCTGATAAGCCAGTGGACGTGGCGTTGATGACGATGTCGAAGCTGCGACCTGCCAAGTCTTCGTAACGTTTGGCGAATACCGTACCGACTTCCGCAAGCGGAGCGACCAGCGCTTGTGCTTTTTCCAATGTGCGGTTGGCGACGATGATGCCGACGCCCGCGTTGAACAATGGTGACAATACGCCTGCTGCGGCACCGCCAGCACCGAGGATGAGGGCATCTTTGAAGTAGAGTTTGAATTGCAGGTTCTTCTCGATATCCTTCAGCAAGCCGGCACCATCCGTGTTGTCGCCTAAAATCTCATCCCCCTCGAAAATGAGCGTGTTCACCGCATTGGCATCGTGGGCACGTCCGCTACGTTGTGTCGCCAACTTGAAGGCCTCGAACTTGAACGGCACCGTGACGTTGCAACCTTTGTAGCCTTCGGCACGCAAGCGTGCGATGGTGTCTGCAAAACCATCGAGCGGTGCTTCGATGGCTTCATAGCTGATGTCTTGATTAGTCTGTTGCGCGAACATCGCATGGATGAACGGCGACTTGCTGTGCGAGATGGGGTTGCCGATGACGGCGTACTTGTCTGTCATTTATGAATGAGCCAGAAAAAGGCGGTAACTGAAAGTGCGCGGATTATAGCGGGTTAGCTAGTTTCGTAGGCTGGCGGTGAGCTTGCGAACCCCGGCATTTCGAGAGAATCAGCTGGGGTTCGTGCCTCACCGCACGCCTACAAAACGCCCTCTACGGTCGGGATTGATAGTTAATTAGTACTGCCATCGCCAATCCGATGACGGCCATCGTGCATACGATGGTGACACCCGCAGGTAGGTCGAACCATACCGAGAGCAACAGGCCGAGCCCATAGCCTGCGATGCCGATAGTGGCGGCGTATGTCATGCGTTGAGTTTGCAATCTGTAGGTGGCCAGTGCTGGCACGATGAGGCTGGCGAACACCAAGTAGATACCAACCAGTTGTACCGAGGCGGTGACAGCGAGGGCGAACAGACCGTAGAAAGCGAAATGACTTTGGCTGTTGCGCAGTGAGCGCCACGCGATGAGCAAAGCGGCGCTGAGGATGGTAGTACCGATGAGTTGCGCATCGTTCACCCAAAGAATCTGCCCGACCAACAGGTCTTTCAGGTGTTCGCCTGCATGCACGTCGTGACTCATCAGCAGGATGCCTAGGCTGGCTGCCAACACGAAGGTGAGGCCGATGTAGGCTTCCTTCACTTCGGGTGCACTGCGCTCTATCCACGCCAACAAGCTAGCACCGCACAGTGCACTACTGGCGGCGATGAGTTGCACCAAGACAGGCGAGTGATCGAGTTCAAGTATGGCTGCGATGATGACACCCAGCCCCGCGATCTGTGCCACCGCAAGGTCGGCGAAGATGACGCCGCGTTGCAACACGCGCATGCCGAATGGGATGTGCGTGGCGAGGATGAGCAGCCCCGCGATGAAGGCGGGGAGAAGGATGTCAAGTTCTAAGCTATTCATTGCAGTCCTTTCAACAGCCGTGCGATGGTGTCATCGAACAAGCCGTACAGGTCATTCGCACCCTCACTGCCACCCACTGTGTAGGGTAGCTCGACCACATTGAGATGCGCACGTTCCGCAATCCATTTGGAAGGACGTACATCTTGATAAGCGGCACGCAACACCATCTTGGCGGGTTGTTTTTGCAGCGTGTTCACTATCTGCGAAAGGTGTGCCGCACTCGGCTCCATGCCCGGCTTGGGCTCCAGTATTGCGACCTCTTTCAGTTTCAGCCACTCAGTCAGATAAGGAAAGCCTTTGTGTTGGGCGAGTATCGGCGTGCCTTTGAGTGGCGCAGCTTGCTGTTCCCACTTTGCGATGGCCGCGCGCCATTTCGTATCGAAGGCGGTGAGGCGTTGCTGATACGTGTTCGCATTCGCCGCATCAAGTTGTATCAGGCGTTTGCTCAGTGCAGCCGCGATAGGCAAGAAATTGCGCGGGTCGGTCTGGATGTGCGGATTGCCTCGCGCATGCACATCGCCCTCACCACGATCCAACCGTGTCGGCACTTCTAACATCTTGACGAAGCTTGCTGCCTCGAAATATCCACTGCTACCAACTTGTGTCGTGGCATTGCCGGATTCGCGCAATACAAGCGGTAACCACGCCATCTCCAACTCCGCACCTGTACACACCACTAAGTTCGCGCGGCGTGCTTTGGCGATGAGGCTTGGGCGCGCTTCGATGCGGTGCGGATCTTGCAGCGGACCTGTCGCGGTGTAGATGCTGACTTTGTCGCCCGCGAGCTCTTGTGTGAGTGCTGCCCATTCGGGTTCGCAGGCGAACACGTTGAGAGCGGCATGGGCTTGGCAGGAAAGCAGTGACAGCAAGAATACATAAATGAATCTATTCATCTTCGTCTCCTAGTAGGAATGAGCGCCATGCGCGCCTAAGCTCATCACGTACTGTAATAGGAATTGATAGTCGCGAATCGTCGCGATGGAATCGTCGCGTGCCAGTTGCATCCGCAAACGCGAGAACTCACTCGGGCTGTAGTCCAGCATCAAGGAAGTGCGCGTCGGATTGAAAGCATAGTCACTGATGGGATTGAAGCCTGGCTTTGAGCCAATTTTTGCTATACCAGGGGACAGGCGGTCATAACGTGCACCTACCCTCCAGCGCGGGATGAATTGATAAACGCTCTGGATATAGAAGCCGCTTTGAGTGACCGAGAAAGTGTCGGTGATATTCGCCCCCGTGGTGGCGGTGTCGTAAGTCAGGTCTCCCTCTTCCTTGCGCAAGAAAAATTCGCTTTGTACTTTCAAGTAGCTGTCGCGTACATTGCCATTGGGCGAATATTTCCATACGAAGTCCATGCCGTAAGTTTGACTGTCGCCACTGAAGGAATTGTTGACCAAGGTGCCGTTCAAGTCGGGTACTTCTTCACTAATCGCATTGACACGTGTCGTCAGATGCATAGACGCACCCGCGCGCCAGCTGTGTTCGATGCTGATGTCGTCACCCGCATGTACGAACAGCGTCCTGCCACCCACACCATTGCGTGGTGTATCGGTGCCGGGGAATCCACGACCCTTGCCCATTTCGCCACCAAGCTCGATGAAGGTATCGGCCGGCGCGAGCCATTTGAATTGCACGCCGTCTTCGCCCAGTTGGTTGCCCCAGAAAGTCGCATACACCAGCGGTTGATCGACGAAATCCCAAGCGTGTGCATGCACGTCGTTGAGATAACCCAAGCCGGAGAAGAAGCGACCGAACTTGAGATTCATGCCATCGCCCAGAGCGGTCGTTTGCACGAAAGCGTTTTCCACACTCACACCACCTACGGGGTCGAGTGCCAGTGTGGCCACGCCACGGAACTGCGGGTCGATATTGGCGGAGATGCCCATCTCCGATTCGCCGATATTGAAACCTTGCTCGTTGCGCAGATTGGGATTCATGGCAAAACCTGTCGCAGCGCCTGCGGGTGCATGCGGCAACGCGGCATAAGTGCCAGAGAGGATGAGCGAGAAAGCGGGGTTGAATGTGTTGTCGAGATTGCTTGTTTCAGCTGCGGATGCGACAAGGCAATGCGACAACAGGACGGCAAGCGTCGTACGGATAGAGATACGTTTGATCATTTCTTACTCCAGATGAAAGAGGTAGATGCGCAGCACGAGCCGTGCGAATCGAAGTCTTAAACGGAGTAGGGTGGGGCGCGTGCCGCGAATGCTGAGAAGGGTTGGGAGTGGGATGTTGGTGTGTGTGCGGTATAGCCCGCGTTGGCAACAACATCGAGATCGAAATGAAAGTCGCTACTGCCGACTGCGCTACCGATGTGTGCGTAAGCAGCACACAGTTCGCACTGGGTATCGTGCGGTAATGATTGGTCTTGCGATTGCTCCGTCAGCGTGTGCGAGATGCCGTGCGACATCGCCCCTTGCTGCGCGAACAGCAGGGTGAAAACGAGCAGGGCTAAATGAAAGGTGGAGCGCAACATGGCGCGGATGATAACGGAATCTAGGTGTTCAAACCAAGGATTGAGCCACTGCCGTATCTCATTGTGAATGGTGGGGGAGGGTCAAGCGTGCCTCCGTGCCACCGCCCGAACGTGGCAGCAATTCGATGTTCCACCCGTTCGCATCCGATAGTTGGCGCGCGATAGCCAAGCCAAGACCGGAGCCACCAGTGGCATGGTTGCGTGAGGATTCCAAACGATAGAATGGGCGGAACACGTTTTCTAATTCTGATTGCGGTATGCCGGGACCTTTATCGAGCACACGAATGACGGTGGCCGTTTCATTCGTTTCTAGACTGATGGTAATAGGTTCGCCCGTGCCATAGCGCTGCGCATTGCCCAGCAGATTGCTCAAGATGCGCCGTAGCGATATCGGCCCCGCCGAACGCAAGACATGACCTTGCGGTTGCCACTCCACTTTTGCCCCATGATCTTTCAAATCGTCCGCCAACTCCTGTAGCAAGCCTGTGATGTCGATCTGCTCCGGCGTTTCCTTCTGCATGTCGCGACTCAAGGCAAGGAACTCGCCGATGAGGCGGTTCATATAGTCGATGTCCTGTTGCAATCGGGCGATCTGTTTTGGATCGGTCTCATCTGGCAACATCTCGATGGCCAATCGCATCCGCGCGAGTGGGGTGCGCAGGTCGTGTGAGATACCGGCCAGCATGACGGTGCGACTGGCCAGCAGCTCGCGCACTTGGAAGGCCATCTGATTGAAACTGAGTGCCAGGCCAGACAGTTCTTTGATGTCGGTCTCGGGTAGTGATTCGGGCAACTCGCCTGCGCCGATGCGTTTTGCAGCCAGCGAAAGTTGCGACAAGGGCTCTGTGATGCGGCGCGCCAAGATAAGTGCAGTGAGCAAGGTCAGCGCGATCATCGCGATCAACGCCAACAACAGCATCATCGGCGGATTGATATCGAGGCGCTCTTTAGGGAAGCCAATGCGAATCAGTTTGTCGCCGGTAGGAATCTCAGCCCAGAACCACGTGGTCTCCAGTTCGGTCACTTTGATTGAAACTGTGGCGCCTGTCCGCGCGGACAGCGCGCTATCCAACAAGCTCAAGTAAGGAAAGAATCCATCTCTGGGGGGCAGTGGAGGCAAATCTTCGAACAACATGAACTGGTGTTTGCGTATCAGTTCAAGCTCGAAATCTTTGCGCGTCTCCGGAGGTAACTCCACCCATGTTTGGGCAGACAGCACTAGCAAGGCCGATAGGTCGTCCGCCGAGCGTTTTGCCATGGGAAGAACGACGTAGTTCACCGTTGCGGCGATCACGATGAATTGGAGTAGGAACAGTGCGAGTGCGACCGTGGTGGCGGTGCTGCGGAAGAGTGAGCGCGGTGTCTTGGCGTGATGCATCGTTAATCACCGGGTACGAACAGATAGCCTTCACCCCAGATGGTGCGGATATACAGGGGCGCGCTCGCATCTTCTTCGATCTTGCGGCGCAAGCGAGTCACCCGCACATCGATGCTGCGATCGAAGGGGGAGCGCTCATATCCTTTGAGCAGATCCATGATGCCATCTCTGCTAAGTACACGATTCGAATGATCGACAAAGATACGCAACAGATTGAACTCGCCTGCCGTCAGTGGAATGTTCACACCGTTCTTATGCAAGTCGCGTGATTCTAAGTTCAAGAGGAAAGGGCCGAAACGATGTTCCTCTGGTTTCTTGATCTCGGCTTTGTCTGCGACTTTTTCGTTACGCCTTAACAGCGCTCGGATACGTGCCAACAGCTCGCGTGGGTTAAAAGGTTTCGCTAGATAATCGTCCGCACCTACCTCCAAGCCGATGATGCGATCCACATCCTCTCCGCGTGCAGAGAGCATGATGATCGGCAGGTCACTTTTAGCGCGCAGCCTACGTGCTAACGACAGCCCATCTTCCCCCGGCAACATGAGGTCGAGGATGACGAGGTCGGCTTGCTTGTCAGCCAGATACTCGTCCATTCCCTTCCCATCTGCTACGGCGATGACTTGAAAGCCTTGCGCGGAGAGATATTCCTGCAGCAACTCACGCAGCCCAGCATCGTCATCCACCACCAATATTCGTTTGCTATCCATGGCTTCACTATACCCGATGGTCAAAGCGACTGTCACAGCTGGAACCCGTTCTGTAACACATCGTTACAAATTGATGCAAAGCGGAAATCTTCCAGTAACGCCTCACGCTCACTATGCATCCATCAGGCAAGCAACCTGATCTTTAATCAAACAACCTAGGAGATCATCATGAAAACGACAACGATTCTATTCAACAGCGTACTGGCCTTAGGACTGGCTGTAGCAAGTTCCGCGTTTGCCGCAGATGCACCTGCCACCACTCAAGTGCAAGATCGTGCCGCGATACAGGCGGAACACCGTGCGGCAACCGCCAACATGACACAAGAAGAACGTGATGCTTATCGTGCTCAGAAGCAATCTGAGATGACCGCCGAGCAACGTGCAGCGATGCGTGCATCCAAAGGCGGTGCAAACAAGGGGCAAGGTATGAAGGCGCGTGATGGTTCGGGTATGGGTTCTAAAGGTGGAGCAGGCGGCGGACAAGGTGCAGGGCGCTAACTCACGCTAAAGTTGCGGACAATGGCTGGTTTACGGAGGTTCGTTGTTCGCAACTCATTTTGGTGTCACTCAAATGAAAACATCATCTACATGGCTTGTAACTTTACTCACATGGGTATGCCTAGGCGGCGGTGCGGCGTGGGCAGAAGTCGTACAGCATCAATCGATGACGGCTCAGGAGTACGAGGCTTACCGTACTCAACTTCAGCAACAGATAGAGCAAGCGAACCTGCCATCACAAAACAAAATGACGGCATCGAATGCGGAGCAATCTACAACCCAAGCTGCAACTGAAAAGCCGAGCGGTGGATATGGACAAGGCTATCGCGCACGCACAGAACGAAACGATAGTTCAGCCCGAATGAGTGCACGTGGTAGTAGCATGGTGCATCGCGGTGGCGGTCATGGCCGTTGATACAGATAGGTGAATAGAATGAAACAAAACGAAAAATTGATATTTGGCGCATTGATGGCAGCAGCAGTTTGTAGTTCGCCCATCGCCTACGCAGACGATGAATCCTACCTCACACTAAGTAGTGGCTTTGATTACAGCTCGGGTAAATATGGTGGTACCTCGACTACTAACACGACGTCTATTCCAATCAGCGCACTATATGAGACGGGTGCATGGTCATTGCGATTGACAGTGCCTTATTTGATCGTTAGCGGCGAGGGGGATGTCACCGTCAGCGGCAGAATGGGCGGAAGACACACTACCTCAATGGCCACCACAACGGCGACAAAGACACGTACGACCCAGACTGGGTTGGGTGATGTGGTCGCGACGGCGACCTATGATCTCTACGTGAACGATGACTTCGATACGGGAATCGATCTGACAGGTCGGATCAAGTTCGGCACGGCGAACAAAGCGTTCGGCTCAGGTTTGAATGATTATTCGGTGCAGATGTATTCCTATACCCGCTTCGGTGATCTCTCACCCAGCCTCTCGCTTGGTTACGAAGTGGTCGGTAGTTCCAGCACTGCGCCGATGAACAATGTCTTCTTCGGCTCGGTTGGCACTCGCTACAGTCTGAGTGAAGAAACTAGTCTAGGCATGGATTACCGTTATGCACAAAAAGCATCCATCACAGGTGCCGAACAAAGCGATGCCACGATCTATGTCAGTCAGCAGCTGGGCGAAGCCACCTATCTGCGTAGTTACGTGATGCAAGGTTTCGCCGATGGTAGTGCAGATAAGGGAGCTGGACTTTCGTTATCGGTAACGTATTGAAGTGGTCACTCCGCTTCTAGCTGATCGTTGGTGGTGAAGGTCCACGTGCGGGTAATGCTGAGGATGTCGGTCTCTTTGCGGATGTCCGGCGGGAATGGTGCGTAAGGCGCGGCGAGTTTGACTATGCGTTGTGCTGCCGCATCAAGGATGCGTTGCCCAGATGATTTGTTGATCTCGACGCTTTCCACGTTTCCGTCAGCACGGATGTTCACGGTGAGTGTGAGTTTGCCGTAGATCTTTTGACGACGCGCGGCTTCTGGGTAGTTTAGGTTGCCGATGCGTTCCACCTTGCCGCGCCAGTCTTCCACGTATTGTGCGTAGCGATATTCCTGTGTGCGAGCGCCGATGAATTTGCGTTTGGGCATCTTCTCGTACAGCGAGATGCTCTTGTTGATCTCAGCTTCCAGTCGTGCGATCTCGAGTGAGCGTTGTACAAGGTCTTGTCCATTGATCGTGCTGTCCACTTGTTGCGTCACGGTCTTCTTTTGTTCGACGCTGTAGTCGCTCTTGGCGCGCGTCAGCAGACGTTTCACCTCTTGTTCCAGCGCCTTCACCTTCTGTGTGGCTTGTTCTGGCGTGAATTGCTGGGCATCGCCCAAGATGGGAAAGGGAGTGCCTGCGTGGCGATCATCTTCCGTGTTGCCGCCGCCATCCAGGTTGTTCTGCGCATAAGCCTTTGCGTTGCTTGGCTTGTTCTTCGATTTGCTGTTGACCAGCGTGACTTCCAGCGGCTCCAGCGATTTGGCAAGCTTGCCTGCATCTGGCATGTCGAAGGCGATGCCAAAGATGATGAAGGCGTGCAAGAAGAGCGAAAACGAGATGGCGAACGACAAGCGCTCCTTCACCAATATCGTCTTGGCGATCAGCCTTTTCATGCAGGCGTTTCCACTTGTGCCACGTAGCGCGCTTCAAAGTTCAGATCGAGCAGGTCGATGTTGACTATCTCCAGCATCACCTTGGTATTGGCAGGTAGTTCAGGTATGGACGGTACGCGCCCGACCAGTGGGATGTCGCCGATCTTGACGAGGTTCTCACGCAAAAGTAACGCATCGATCTGCGAGATCTTTTCTTGTTGTAGCCAGCGCAAGCACCAGTAACGTTCCATGCCACGCTGGAATTCGTTGTAGGTGGTGTAAGCAGTATCGAAGTCGCGCAGGATAGCGAACAGCGCGGTGTCGTTCTTGGCGTAAGCCGGCGGCTCACCACGCAACACGCTGATGAGTTGGCGTTGGTTCACCAAGTCCACATAACGGCGCAACGGCGAACTAGACCATGCGTAATGTGCCACGCCCAAGCCCTGATGCGGCGCAGCGACGGTGCTCATTTTCACTTTGCCATTGTTCTGCGTGCGGTAAATGCCAGGTACTTCGTTATCGTCCAGTAACTTGCCCCACATGCTGTTGGCTAAGATCATCAACTCGGATACGACCTTATCGATGGGTGAACCACGCAGGCGATGACCGATGGTGACGTGGTCGTTCTCGATGTGGAAGGTGTAGTCGATCTGCTGGTTGCTGTTGTCCGATGATTTGCCGCGCACGGCTTCCTGCGCATTGGCGAAATCAAACAGCAACTTGAGTTCAGGCGCGTAGGCGTAATCCAGTTTTCCTTCCGTCAGTGTCTCTTCGTTGAACAAAGGCTCCAGTGTGTCGTGGCGCAAGTTGGCTGCGATGTGCAGACGCTCGACGCGGCTCTCGCTGTTCGTCACCGCCAAGGTCGTCGCATCCACATCCACGTACAAGGAGAGCGCAGGGCAGACCTTGTCCGCACACAGCGTGAAGGCTTGCACCACGTTGTCCGGCAACATGGTGATCTTGTCGCCCGGCATGTATACGGTGGACATGCGTTGTGCGGCGATCTTATCGATGTCTGAATTCAGCGGGATGCCTAGCGAGGGGGCGGCGATGTGGATGCCGATGCGCCAGTTGCCTTCTGCCAGCTTCTCGATGGAGAAGGCATCGTCGATCTCGGTGGTGCTGGCATCGTCGATGCTGAAGGCGTTGACTGTTGCTAACGGCAATTCGGGATGTTCTTCCACCGTCACTGCGGGGAAGCCAACGCCGCGCGGGAAGTTCTCGAACAGGAACTTGTTCAAGTGGAAATCGCTGATCGAAGGAAGTGCGCCACATTTTTCGAGTAGGTGCGCTGAAGAAAGGTGGGTCGCGGCACAGGCGGCTTCCACCGCCTTGACCTCGATGGTATTGCGATCCGGCTTGTACAGGATCATCGAAAGTTTGTCAGAGAACTCGGCAGGGAGTTGGAAGGCGCTCAGTTGTTCGATGTAACGCGCCTGTTGTTCAGCTTGCAGACGTTTCTTCTCGGCGCTGGCGAGCGCAGACTTCAAGGCATCAGGCGGGGCAGCTTTGTAGCGTCCTTTGCCCTTTTTGTAGAAGTGCATGGGCGAACCATGCAATCGAATCAATGCCCCCGCTGATTCGATGGGGTTGGGCGCGTGACCAAAATACTCTTGCGCCAACGCGCTGAATTCAAATTCGTCCTGAGGTGATGCTTCCCACAGGAAATCCACATCGATATCGGCGGCAGTCTGTTCTGCTTGTGCTAAGAATTCGGACAGGCTGGGCTGGGCAAACCGCAGCATCACATTGGCGGATTTGATCTTGCTGCGTTTGCCGTGGGTGTTCTCGACCTGTAGCGACGTAGTGTTGTCCGCAAGGATATTGCCGACCTTGAAACCGCCGTCTTCTTCGTAAAAGATGTTCATGGGGGAGAGCTGGAAAAATTGCGGCGGATTATAACCTGCGCATCTGCGGCGGAAGGGCGCTTCTATAAATGCAAAGTTCTAAGCAAGACAAGGCGCGAACAAAAAATTGTGACGCAGCATATGGCTGATATGTAAGGAGCAATTATTTGTGAGCAACACAGTATTGCGACGAGATTTGGATTTATAGAAGTGCCCTGAACTTCCTTCGTGATAGTCTGTCTGTGCGTCACCCTCGCCACAAAAGAGGCCAGTCAACCAGATAGGAGTCACACCATGAAAGCAATTTCGACATTGATCGTCGCAAGCAGCCTGTTCGCCCTCTCCCCCTTGGTGCAAGCGTGTCCCGCCAAGCATCATGGGCCACATGATGGCCTCTGCCTGCAAGAGATGGATAAGAACAAAGACGGCGCAGTCAGCAAGAAAGAATTCGAGGCATTTCATGCTGACCGCTTTAAAGAGATGGATGCCAACAAGGACGGTAAGCTGACAGATGATGAGCTGGATCACGACATGGGCGAGGGCAGGGCAAATCGTCCAATGAGACAGATGGGACAAGACCCCTTCGATCGCCGCTTTGATGAGGTAGACATCAATCACGATGGCGGCTTGAGCAAAGCTGAGGCGGAGATCGGTATGCCGATGTTATTCAAGCGTTACGATGAGATCGATGCCAACAAAGATGGCAAGATGACCAAGGAAGAGGTCGTTGAGAGCATGAAGGCGATGCACGAAAACGCTCCAGCGCCTCGCGGCATGGGCAAACCCGACCAGAAGTAAGAGGAAGTTGTAGAAACAAAAAGGCCTGCGATCGCAGGCCTTTTTTATTTGATGCTGGAAGCGATCACTTCAGGATGTATGCAACCATCGCCTTGATGTCTTCATCGCTCGCTTTAGCCGGGGTCGCTGGCATTGCCATCGAACCGAACACACCAGAACCACCTTTGCGTACTTTGGCAGCCAATTTGTCAGCAGCAGTCGCGTCGCCTTTGTACTTTTCAGCGATCGCCTTGATGCCGGGACCAACTGTCTTCTTCTCTGCATGGTGGCAGGTGCCGCAATTGTGTTTCTTCATCAGTGCCGCGCCATCATCGGCCATGGCTACGTTGGAAAGCAAGAGACCTGCGGTCAACATCAATACGTGTTGCACTTTCATGGTGATACTCCTTTTCTACGTTAAATAAATCTTTGCGAGAATTCTACGCCTTAAAACGTGCTGTGTTCACTCCGGTTGACGAGTAACCGAGTATTTGGGTCGGACGTGTCCGCAGTGTTACCATTCGCGCGGATTTTTTTGCAAGGAAGAGACATGGCTGGACATAGTAAATGGGCGAACATCCAACATCGCAAAGGTGCGCAGGATGCTAAGCGGGGCAAGATATTCACACGCTTGATCAAAGAGATCACCGTGGCGGCGAAGTTGGGCGGGAGCGACCCTGATATCAATCCGCGTCTGCGCTTGGCGATGGAAAGAGCCTACGACCAGAACATGCCCAAGGACAACGTCGAGCGCGCGATCAAGCGCGGCGCGGGTGAATTGGATGGCGCCGACTACATGGAGTTGCGCTACGAAGGTTATGGCATCAACGGCGCGGCGGTAATGGTCGATTGCATGACCGACAACAAGACACGCACCGTGGCCGATGTGCGCCATGCCTTCACCAAATACGGTGGCAACTTAGGTACGGACGGTTCGGTCGCCTTCCTGTTCAAGCACTGCGGCTACATGGTCTTTGCACCGGGTGTCGATGAGAGCGCATTGATGGAAGTGGCGATCAATGCAGGGGCGGAAGACATCATCAATAACGACGACGGCAGCATCGAAGTCATCACCGCGCCGTATGAGTTCGTGAACGTGAAGCAGCGCCTAGAGGCGGCTGGCTTCAAACCGGAGATGGGCGAAGTCACCATGCGTCCTGAGAATGAAGTCTCTTTCACTGGCGACGATGCGGTAAAGATGCAGAAGTTGCTGGACGCGCTGGAAGAGTGTGATGACGTGCAAGAAGTTTACACAACGGCTTCGATCGAAGACTGATGCGCATCCTCGGCATCGATCCAGGTCTGCGCATCACTGGTTTTAGTTCCGACATAACTTGCATGCGCAAGTTAGTCTGCACTGAAACCCGTCACCTGTATTTCAGTTTGGAGTGCAGCTCGTGGCAATAAGGATATTGGGCATCGATCCTGGTCTGAGGGTGACGGGTTTTGGCGTGATAGATAAGGAAGGCCAACAACTGCATTACGTCGCCAGCGGTTGCATCAAGACGCCTGATGGTGAATTGCCAGAACGATTGAAGGTCATCTTGAGTGGGCTAGGTGAGGTCATCGCGCAGCATCAGCCGCAGCAGATCTCTATCGAAAAGGTTTTTGTGAACGTGAATCCACAATCAACACTTTTGCTGGGGCAGGCACGCGGGGCCGCCATCTGTGCGGCAGTGCAAGCGAACCTGCCAGTGGCCGAATACACGGCGTTGCAAGTGAAGCAGGCAGTAGTGGGTAACGGACATGCGAACAAAGAACAGGTGCAAGCGATGGTGGTGAGGCTACTGAAGTTATCCGGCACACCAAGTCCCGATGCGGCAGATGCCTTGGCCGGTGCGATCTGTCATGCACACAGCGGGATGGGATTGGGCGCATTGGCAACCAAAGGATTTCGCGTCAAAGGCGGGAGGCTGGTGTGACGCAGCCCATGGAGCCGACGATCAGCGCTTTTCAAAATCCGTTGGCGCGTTATTTCGCGGCGACACGTCCAGCGTTCATCACGGCGAGTCTGATGGCGGCATTGCTTGGCCTAGCTGTGGCATGGCATGCCGCACTCGATTTCGATGCGGCGCTGGCAGTGGTGACCGTGCTGTTCGCTTTGTTGGCACATGCCGGCGTGAACGTACTCAACGATTATTACGATGCGCTGAACGGCACGGACGCGCAAAACGTGAAACGTATTTTCCCATTCACCGGCGGCAGTCGCTTCATTCAGAACGGCGTGCTGAGCTTGGCGCAGACGCGCAATTTTGGTTTCGCCTTGTTGGCGGCAGTCGCGCTGGCGGGCTTGTGGTTGATGTCACGTTCTGCACCGCAGTTGCTGTATGTGGGGTTGGTGGGACTGTTCATCGGTTGGGCCTATTCGGCGACCCCGTTCAAATTGAATAGTCGTGGCTGGGGTGAGTTGTGTGTGACGGCGGGGATATTGTCCATCACGGTGGGTACGTATTTCGTCCAGAGCAGGAGCTACGATGCCGCCCCTTTCGTGGCGGGATTGTCTTACGCATTACTCACGATGAACTTGCTCTACATCAATCAGTTCCCTGACCGCACGGCGGATACGGCGGCGGGCAAGTTGCACTGGGTCGCGCGATTGGATGTGCAGCATGCACGCTGGGGATATGTGCTGATCGTGGCTTTGGCTTATCTATGGTTGCTGCTGAGTGTGGTGCTGGCTTGGTTGCCGTTGTTGGCGCTATCGGCTCTGCTTGCTTTGCCATTGAGTGTGAAGGCGGCACGCTCCTTATTGCGCCACGCGGCGCAACCGCAATTATTAGGTGAGGCCATCAAGCAGACCATCGCTGCGATGATGCTACATGGTGCGCTGTTATCGCTTGCATTGATATTAAGTAAGGGAAGCACATGATCGGAAGATTGAGTGGCACATTGCTGGAAAAGAACCCACCGCAGATCGTGCTGGATGTGCAAGGAGTCGGCTATGAGGTGGACGTGCCGATGAGCACCTTCTACAACCTGCCTGCACTGAATGAGAAGGTGGTGCTGCACACGCAACTTATCGTGCGTGAAGATGCGCATCTGCTGTTCGGTTTCTTGACACACGAGGAGCGCATCGCTTTCCGCCAGTTGCTCAAGATCAGTGGTGTCGGCCCGAGGTTGGCGCTCTCAGTGTTATCTGGTTTGAGCATCGCTGATCTGGCGGCGGCAGTGGCGAACAAGGATGCGAACCGACTCACCAAGATCCCCGGGGTGGGTAAGAAGACTGCCGAGCGTCTGTTGCTGGAGTTGCAAGGCAAGTTCAGTGTGAGTGCTGCAGGTACTGCACCGGAATCGACAGTTTCTTCATCCAGTAACGATATCGTCAATGCCTTACTGGCTTTGGGCTACAACGAGAAAGAAGCTGATTGGGCGGCCAAGCAATTGCCCAAGGACGCCGACGTCTCGGGCGGTATCAGGCAGGCACTTAAGTTATTATCCAAAGCATGATCAAACACGACGACCTGACCGCTGAGCCGCGCATCATCTCTGCTGCGCCCGCCTCGCAACAAGAGGAGGCGCTGGAGCGCGCGTTGCGACCTAAGCAACTTGATGAGTATGTGGGGCAAGAGAAGATACGCGGACAATTGGAGATATTCATCCAAGCTGCAAAGCAGCGCAAAGAGCCGCTCGATCATGTGCTGTTGTTCGGCCCACCCGGTCTGGGCAAGACGACTTTGGCGCAGATCATCGCGCGTGAGATGGGGGTCAATATCCGTCATACCTCAGGTCCAGTGCTGGAGCGCGCGGGCGACCTCGCCGCGCTACTCACCAACCTCGAACCTAACGACGTGTTATTCATCGATGAGATACATCGTCTCTCACCCGTCGTCGAAGAGATCCTGTATCCCGCGCTGGAGGATTACCAGATAGACATCATGATCGGCGAGGGGCCGGGGGCGCGTTCGGTGAAGATCGATCTGCCGCCATTCACCTTGGTCGGCGCGACTACGCGCGCAGGCATGCTGACCAATCCTTTGCGCGACCGTTTCGGTATCGTCGCAAGGTTGGAGTTCTACACCGCGCAAGAGCTTCAGCGCATCGTCACGCGTTCTTCTGGCTTATTGGAACTGCCCATCTCGCAAGATGGCGCATTGGAGATCGCCAAACGTTCGCGCGGCACACCACGTATCGCCAACCGTTTGTTGCGCCGAGTGCGCGATTTTGCCGATGTGAAAGCGGATGGTAATGCGACACGGGAAGTGGCTGACGCCGCGCTGACCATGTTGGACGTGGATTCGCAAGGGCTGGATGTGATGGATAGGAAACTATTGCAGACCGTCATCGAGAAGTTCATGGGCGGCCCTGTCGGTGTGGACAACCTCGCCGCCGCCATCGGCGAAGAGCGCGACACCATCGAAGATGTGTTGGAACCCTATCTCATCCAACAAGGCTATCTGCAACGCACACCACGCGGACGTATCGCAACGGCGAACGCCTATCAACATTTCGGATTGATCCAACCGCGCAGCGCATGCAATAACAAGGGGCTGTGGGATGAGTAAGTATCACCAAATTTTTGCATGGCCTGTACGTGTGTATTTTCAAGACACGGATGCGGGCGGCGTGGTGTATCACGCCAGCTATGTGAACTTTATGGAGCGTGCGCGGACTGAGTGGTTGCGCACCTTCGGCTACAGCAATGCGGGATTGATGAAGCAATTGGGCGTGGTGTTCGTGGTGCGTTCGATGAAGTTGGAGTATCTGAAGCCAGCCCTGCTCGACGATATGTTGACGGTGACGGCACAAGTCAAAGAGATCGGGCGCAGTCGTATCACTTTGGATCAGAAGGTGATGCGAGGTGAGGAGTTACTGACCGAGGGTGAGGTTCATCTCGTGTGCGTGAACGTGGAGACCTTCAAGCCGGTGAGCGTGCCAGACGTGTTGAAAAAACAGTGGGATTAGCCATATGAACATTCTGCAAGATCTTTCGTTCTTCCATCTCATTGCCAATGCCAGCTTGCTGGTGCAGATGGTGATGGGTTTGTTGTTGTTCGTGTCGCTGATGTCGTGGTGGTACATCTTTCAAAAGATGTTCGCGGTGCGCGCAGCGGTGAGGCAGACGCGTGATTTCGAAGAGGCGTTTTGGAACAATCCGAATCTGGTGACTCTGTATCAACAGGCGAGTAGCAAACTGCGCCATGATCAGGGTGCGTTGGAACAAATATTTGCGGCGGGTTTCACAGAGTATGTGAAGTTGAAGAAGACGCACGGGGTGGATAGTGCGGCAGTGATGGACGGCACGCGCCGTGCCATGCGCGCTCGCTTCCAGCGCGAGATGGATCATTTGGAATCGCACCTTTCATTCTTGGCGACAGTCGGCTCGGTCAGTCCTTATGTTGGTCTGCTGGGTACGGTGTGGGGCATCATGAATGCGTTCCGTGGGTTGTCCAGCGTGGGGCAGGCGACCTTGGCGCAAGTCGCGCCCGGCATCGCGGAAGCCTTGGTGGCAACGGCGATGGGTCTGTTCGCGGCGATCCCTGCCGTGGTGGCGTACAACCGTTACGCACGTGACATCGATCGTTTGGCTTCTCGTTTTGAGAGCTTCTCGGAAGAGTTCTCCAACGTGTTGCAACGCCAACCCTAACGGTTTGAAGAGATGAGATCGTATCGTCGCACACGCAACCGCTTGATGAACGAGATCAACGTCGTGCCCTACATCGACGTGATGTTGGTATTGCTCGTCATCTTCATGGTGACTGCGCCGATGATGAATCCGGGGCAGATCGATCTGCCCAGCGTGGGCAAGTCGCTCGCGCCACCTGTCTCGCCACTCGAAGTCATCATCAAGAAAGACACCACGCTCGCGTTGCGAGACCACAGTAAAGGCGAGGTGGAAGTGCCGGTGTCGCGTGAGGAGTTAGCTGCGACGATCAAGAAGAAGGTCGCCAACAATCCAGAACAATCCGTCGTCATCTCCGCCGACAAGAAGGTGCGTTACGAAGAAGTGATCGAGGTGATGGATATGCTGCAACAGCAAAACATCAGGAAGATCGGTCTGCTCACCAAGGCGAAATGAGTCACGCACTAAACTACCCAGAGCCGTATCGAGTGCCCGCGGGTTTGCTGGCACTGATGGTGCATGTGGCTTTCGTCGGATTATTGGTGGTTGGTATGCGTTGGCAATCGCAACCCCCAGAGGAGTTCTCGGTTGAACTATGGGATAGCCTCCCTGTCGTAGAGCCGCTGCCGGAACAAACTTCTGTCCCCGCTGTGGAGCCAACACCTGTAGTCGAGGCTAAGGTAGAGACGCCACAGGCGGTGTCAGCGGATATCGAGTTGCGCGAGAAGAAGGTGAGCAAAGTCGAACCCGCCAAGCCGACTGCGAAAGAACTGAAAGAGCGCAAGCAAGTGGAAGAACAGCGTTTGCTGGAAGAGTATGCGGAGAAGCGCCGTCAAGCATTGCAGGAGACGATGCGTGCCGAGATTGCAGCGGCAACGTCGGCGGAAGTGGGGCGCTACCAAGATATGATCCGTAGCAAGATACGGCGCAACATCGTGATGCCCCCGGACGTACCTACCAGCGCGGTGGCAGAGTTCAAAGTGACACTCTTGCCGGGAGGGATGGTGATGGATGTGAGGTTAGTGAAGACCAGTGGTAGCCGAGTGTATGACGATGCGGCAGAGCGTGCCATCTATAAGGCGCAACCGCTGCCTTTGCCCACTGACGCGGGTTTGCAAAAGATGTTCAGGGAATTGCGCCTGACCATCAAACCACAGGAATAAATATGCTTCGGATAACGGCCTTCTTTTTCATTTTTTGTCTCACTCAATTCGCACGTGCCGAATTGAGTATCGAGATCACTGGTGCAGGCGAGCATCAGACGCCTATTTCTGTCCTGCGCTTTACGGGGGAAGATGAATCTCAGCGCATCAGCGAAGTGGTAGCGAACGATCTGGCACGTACGGGGTTGTTCAAACTAGTCGATCCTGCTGGGCGAGCGCCGCACGATGCGAATGCCGTCAAGTATGCCGAATGGAGTGGTGTTGAGGCATTGCTCATCGGCTCGGTCGCACAACAAGAAGGCGACAAGCTCGTCGTCACCTTCCAGCTCGTCGATACGGTGCGCCGTAGCGAACTGTTAAAGCTGACAGTCTCATCCAAGAGACAGCAATCGCGCGCAATCGCGCATCACATCTCAGACATGGTCTATGAACGACTCACTGGTACGCCGGGGGTGTTCAGTACACGCATCGCTTATGTAAATCGCAATCAAGGGACATACAGATTAGTGGTGGCCGATAGCGATGGCTATGGTGAGCAAGCATTGCTCAATTCGAAAGAACCCATCATGTCACCTGCATGGTCGCCAGATGGATCGCGCATCGCTTATGTGAGTTTCGAGCAAGGGCGTGCAATGGTTTTCGTGCAGACTTTGAGTACACGCGAGCGTGTGTTGATGGCGGCGTTCCCGGGCAGTAACAGCGCGCCAGCATGGTCGCCAGACGGTAGCCAGCTTGCTCTGGTGTTGACGCGCGATGATAGTTCTCAACTTTATCTGGTCGGCGTGGATGGCTCGAATCTTAGGCGCATCACCTTCAGCGACACCATCGATACCGAGCCTACTTTCTCGCCAGATGGTAAGTCGCTGCTATTCACCTCCGATAGAGGCGGTTCGCCGCAGATTTATAGTATGTCGGTGGACGGTGGACGTGCCACCCGCCTGACCTTCGAGTCGGGCAATAGCTTTTCGCCAAGGTATAGTCCAGATGGAAAGAACGTCGTCTATTCCCTGTATTCGGGCGGCAACTTCTCCATCGTGGTGTATGACTTGGAAAGCAGGCAAGTCCAATATCTGACCTCGAATGCGCTCGACAAGAAGCCCAGTTTCGCCCCCAATGGCAAACTGGTGCTGTTCGCTACAGAGTCCTTGGGGCGTGGTATATTGGCGACCGTTTCAAGTGACGGACGTGTGAAGCAAAAAATGGTTGCTCAGAGTGGGGATATTCGCGAACCTGTCTGGGGGCCTTTTATCAAAGCGATGAATTGAATGAAAGGGTACGAAATGAATAAACTTATCTTGGGAATGATCACTGTGTCTTTGCTGGCCGCTTGTTCTAGCCCGGCACCCAAAGAGACAATTTCTACTGCGCCTGCAGCGCCACAAACCAGCACTGCTGCAGATACTTCTGCAAGTACATCGGCTGCTACATCTTCTCAGACTGCTCCTGCTGCGAGCGCAGATACTGCCGCTGCTCAAGCTGCTGCTGATGCGGCGGCTGCAAAAGCTAAAGCGGACGCAGATGCGAAAGCGGCTGAACTCGCTTTGCTCGATAAACGCACTGTGTATTTCGATACCGACATCGATGTCTTCCATGATGCGGATAAAGAAGTCGTCATGGCACATGGCAAGAATCTCGGCAAAGTCACGTTGTTGAAGGCTCGCGTCGCAGGCTACGCAGATGAGCGCGGCAGCAGCGAATACAACTTGGCATTGGGCCAACGCCGTGCCAAGAACACCAAGAAGGCTTTGGTAGCAGCGGGCGCGAAGGATGGTCAGATCGCTACTGTGAGCTATGGTGAAGAGAAGCCTGTTGCCACTGGCCACGACGAGTCAGCTTGGTCCCAGAATCGTCGCGCTGAGATCAGCTACGACATCGCCAAGTAAAAGTGAATAAAGCTGTCTATTTTTTGTTGTGCAGCTTGTTGTTGGTAAACAGCCCCGCTCATGCGGGGCTGTTTACTGATGAAGACGCACGCAAGCAGATACAGCTACTAGAAGCGCGAATCGCCAAGTTGGAAGCGCAGTTGAGCGCGGCCGAGGAAGCGAACAAGCACGCCATCAGTTCTATGTTGGACTTGCAGATGCAGCTGGAAGTGCATTCAGATGAACTGCGCAAAGTGCGCGGACAGAATGAAGAGTGGGCGCACAACCTACAGGATGTCGAGAAACGACAAAAAGATTTTTATATCGATTTGGATGCTCGGTTGCGCCAAGTAGAATCGGGTGAGGCGGGTGTCTCCCCCAAGCCTATAGCTTCGAACTTGGTGGATGCCACGAAGGACGTGAGCGCCAACCCCGTGGGTGAGAACCGCGCTTTCGAAGCAGCCTATGGTTTGTATAAGGCAGAGAGCTATCAAAGTGCGGCAATCGCGTTCCGTGATTTCTTGCGCCAATTTCCTCAGTCTGTGCATGAGGCCAATGTCTATTACTGGATGGGCAATGCCTATTTCTTGTCGGCTGATTACGCCAACAGTCAGGATAGCTACCAGAACCTCATCACGCGCTTCCAAGACCATCCTCGAGTGGCAGAAGCGATGCTGAATACCGCTGAATGTCAGGTGGAGTTGAAGTTCAAGACGGCGGCCAAGAAGACACTGAAACAAATCGTCACGCAATTCCCTGGTAGTGATGCGGCGGATAAAGCCAAGAAGCGTCTCGCCACCCTTAAGTAAGTCCATCAGCCCATGTCAAATCTAGCCAACGAAACGTTGCGCATCAGCGAGATATTCTTTTCACTGCAAGGTGAGACGAGCCGTGTCGGCTTGCCCACGGTCTTCGTGCGATTGACGGGGTGTCCACTACGTTGTACCTATTGCGACACCACTTACGCCTTCACAGGTGGGCAGACGATGTCTTTGCAGGCGATATTGCAACAGATCGCGCAATACTCGCCTCGATACATCACTGTGACAGGAGGTGAGCCATTGGCGCAAAAGAACAGCCTGTTGTTGATGCGCGAATTGTGTGATGCCGGATATGAGGTGTCGCTTGAAACGGGTGGCATGCTGGATGTTTCAGGTGTGGATGAGCGCGTCTCCAAGGTGGTCGATCTCAAGACGCCGGCATCAGGTGAGATGGCAAAGAATCTTCTGAGCAATTTGGAATATCTGAATCCGCAAGACGAGATCAAGTTCGTGTTGTGCAGCGAGGCAGACTATCAATGGGCGCAACAAATGATGCACGAGCATCGCTTGTCGCAGCGATGCGATGTGTTGTTCTCGCCCGCGCAGGGGCAACTCGCTCCGAAAGACTTGGCTGAATGGATATTGCGAGACCGTTTGCCGGTTCGTTTGCAGGTTCAACTGCATAAGATATTGTGGGGAAACGAGGTGGGAAGATGAAACGAGCGGTGGTGCTGCTGTCGGGTGGTTTGGATTCGGCGACCGTACTTGCGATGGCGCGAGAACAGGGGTTCGAGTGCTACGCACTGAGCGTGGACTACGGTCAACGCCATCATGCTGAATTAGCTGCGGCGCAACGTGTCGCGAGTGTTCTTGGTGCACGCGAACATCGTGTCATCAATATCGACCTCACCGCATTCGGCGGGTCTTCTCTGACGGACAACAAGATCGCCGTTCCGGAACGCGCCAGCACGGGCATCCCATCAACCTATGTGCCTGCGCGCAACACCATCATGTTGTCCCTCGCACTGGCTTGGGCAGAGGTGTTGAAAGCGCAAGACATCTTTTTTGGCGTGAATGCTGTCGATTACTCTGGCTATCCCGACTGTCGTCCTGAGTACGTCGAATCATTCGAGCGCATGGCGAATCTGGCGACCAAGTTCGCCGTGGAAGGAAAACCACTCACTTTGCATGCTCCCTTGTTGCATTTGAGCAAGGCACAGATCATTCAGCAGGGCGTTCGTCTGGGCGTGGATTACACGATCACAGTGTCTTGTTATCAAGCCGATGCGGACGGAAGGGCCTGTGGACGTTGCGATTCGTGCCGTTTACGCAGTGAAGGATTCACTGCCGCTGGAGTGCCCGATTCCACGCGCTATCAAGCGATGTGATTCGTTTGACAGTCGAGGTCAAACCCGTATAATGCGCGCTCCTTTTTAGGACGGGTCGGTAGCTCAGTCGGTAGAGCAGCGGACTTTTAATCCGTTGGTCGCGAGTTCGAATCTCGCCCGACCCACCAGTTTCATGTTTCACCGCCGCCTTAGCTCAGTTGGTAGAGCAACCGCCTTGTAAGCGGTAGGTCATCAGTTCGAATCCGATAGGCGGCACCAATAAAAAAAGACCTGCAATCGCTTGCAGGTCTTTTTCTTTCCGCCAACTCCTTATGCTGTTCCGAACTTCGCTTCGACCAACACGCCGATCTCTTTGAGGAACGGGGTGGGTAAGAGTCCGCCCGCGCACACGATGACGCCCTGATTGGGGATCTCGACCTCCTGATCTCCATGCTTCATCACGATGGTGTCTTTGTTGATCTGCTTGACGCCAGATTTCAGCATGATCTGCAATTTGCCTGCATCCGCCATCGCCTTCAATTTGTCGCGGTTCTTGGGTTTTGCGCCGCCGAACGCCTTACCGAAATCTTCGCCGCGCGCGGATAGAACGACCGTCGTGCCCGGTTCTTCTGCGATGGACATCGCAGCTTCCACCGCGCTGTCGCCGCCGCCAACCACCACCACATGCATGTTGCGATATTGCTCGGGGTCGATGAGGCGATAGACCACTTTGGGTTGTTCCTCTCCGGGGCAGCCCAGTTTGCGTGGTGTGCCGCGACGACCAATGGCAAGCAATACAGTGCGTGTCTCGTATGAACCTTTAGAGGTTTTCACGATGAAGCCTTTGTCCGTCTTGGTGATGGTCTCCATGCGCTCTTCGAAATTGAGCTTCATGCCCGTCTTCTTGATGATGTCTGCCCAGAATTCGAGCAACTTCTCTTTGCTGACTTCTTTGAAATGCATCTCGCCGATGAGGGGGAGTTTGACGGGTGCGGTCATTGCGATCTTGTTGCGCGGGTATTGGAAGATCGCTCCGCCTAATGATGTTTCCTGCTCGAGTGTGACGTAACGCAGCTTTTGTTCCATCGCCCCAAGCGTTGCACCCAATCCAGCGGGCCCTGTGCCGACGATGACCACATCGTAGGCATTGCTGCTGCCTTTTAGTTTGGCGATGGAAGCGGCTGCTTGCGCGCCTTGGGTCGCCGATTTGCGAATCAATCCCATGCCGCCCAGTTCGCCTGCGATGAAGATGCCTTTGACGTTGGTCTCGAACGTAGGGTCGACTTGCGGGATGTCCATGCCGCGTTTTTCCGTTCCGAACACCAGTGTGATGGCGTCCTGTGGACAGGAAGCGGCACAGGCGCCATGACCGATACAGAGTGTTGGATTGATGAGGACTGCCTTACCTTTGATCATGCCCAGCGCCTCTTCAGGGCAAGCCTTGATGCAACTGCCTGAACCCAAACAAAGAACCGGGTCGATGACGGGATGTAAGGAGGAGGGTTCTGTGAGTCCTTGAGCGATGGCTTCCTTCATTTGGCCGACCGAATCTTTTTCATGTTTTCGCCTACCGCTCAGGTAGATGAATAAGATGACGACCAACGGTATAAGGTAGATTGCGATGTCCATGATGGTAAGCCTAAGTAAAAAGAGGTGGAAATAAAACCTAATTGAATCAACGATAAGACTTCGCTAGCGAAAATAAGTTGCAATACTGAGAGCTATATTTTGAACTTCCCTAAAACGGGTTTGTCGCAGTGCGCGGCATTCTAAGTTGCGAGCAAACAGAACACAATTCGACGACTCATATATTACAATCCGAACCAAATAAATTAGATCCAACAAATCAAAAAATGAAAGCAAAGAACCAATCCGAACACCGCAACTGGCTCATCTTCATTAGCATTGTCGGCATCATCACCTTTGGTGGTTATTTTGTGGTTTATCCACAGACGCTTTATACCCCAGGCGAGGAGCTATTCGATTTTGGTTACAACTTGGGATTGGCCGGCGGCATCATGATGTTGTTGCTGTTGCTCTATCCGTTGCGCAAGCGTTGGGGCGTCATCAGCAACTTGGGTTTCCTTCCCACTTGGTTCAAATGGCACATGGTGTTGGGCATCATGGGCCCGTTGTTTATCCTGTTCCACTCTACTTACCACGTCTACATTCCCTTTATTCATCCGCAAGGTTCGATGAATGCCGCAGTGGCCATGTACTGCATGTTGTTGGTGTCGGGTAGCGGTACTTTTGGACGCTTCTTCTATACCAAGATCCACCACGGTTTATATGGTCGTCAAGCGACAGTGAAAGAACTGCATGCCGAGATGGAGCAGACTGGGGATGTGAAATCCATGTTCAGCTTTGTGCCCGATGTGGAAAAGGCGCTCATCGACTTCCGTGATCGCGCCGAAAAGATTGGGTCTGAAAAGGGCTATGGCTTCATCAACTTCTTGAGGGTCGGCATGGAAGCCTCTTCACTCTCGCGCTCCTTGCAAAAGGAACTGAACGAAGCGATGCAGAAGCAGGCAGTTGAACACCACTTCAGTGCCCAGCAGATGTCTGGGATGGAGTCGATGCGCGGCGAATATCGCGAAAAACTGACCAATTATTTGCGTGCAGTTCGCGATGCTGCGCAATTCCATACCTACGAGCGATTGTTCTCTTGGTGGCACATCTTTCATATCCCGTTGGTCTATATGATGGTATTCAGCGCTTTCTATCACGTGTACGCCGTACACGCTTTCTAAGACGAGATCCGAAAAATGTCGATGTTCTTACGCACTCTGACCCTAGCCTGTTTCTTGTTCGCGTTGCCGCTACAAGCGCAGGCGAATAAGCTTTTGATGCCTGGTGATGTCATCTCCGGACATGCTAAAGAAGAAGAGAAGTGTGAGCTGTGTCATAAGAAGTTCGACAAAAAAGCGCAGTCGCAGATGTGTATGGATTGCCACAAAGAGGTGGGTAAAGACGTCAGTGATAAGAAAGGTCATCACGGCCGTATCGATACCAGCAAAGAATGTAAAGAATGCCACGCCGAGCATAAAGGCCGCGATTTCAAGGCCGCCGCCTTCGATCACAAGAAGTTCGACCATAAACTCACCGATTACGAATTGAAGGGCGGCCACTTGGCCGAGAAGGTCAAGTGCGAGAGCTGCCATAAGGCCGGTAAGAAATTTCGTGAAGCGCCAACTGTCTGCCATACCTGCCACGAAAAGGATGACGAGAAAGCGCACAAAGGTAAGTTAGGTAAAGACTGCACCAAGTGCCATACCGAAAAAGATTGGAAGACGACTAGCTTTAATCACGACAAGACCGATTTCAAATTGGTGGGCAAGCACATCGAGGTGAAATGCTTGAAGTGTCACATCGATAACAAATACAAAGGTGTTCCAAAGACTTGCGTGGGTTGCCATAAGAAAGACGACGACAAGGCACACAAAGGCAAATTGGGGGACAAGTGCGAGAACTGCCATACCGCCAAGGATTGGAAGGTCTCCAACTTCGATCACGACAAGACTAAGTTCAAGTTGTTGGGCAAGCACGATGAAGTGAAGTGTGCGAAATGCCACCCTAATAACAAATTCAAAGACACGCCGATGCTGTGTAATTCTTGTCACAAGAAGGATGATGACAAAGCGCACAAAGGTAAATTCGGACCTAAGTGCGAGACATGCCACAACGAGAAAGATTGGAAAGAGAGCGTCTTCGATCACGACAAGAAGACCAAATTCACCCTAATCGGCAAGCACAAGTCACCCTCACCGTTGAAATGTACCGCCTGCCATAAGGGCGACCTGTACAAAGACACGCTAGAGATGACCTGTATCTCCTGCCACAAGAAAGACGACGACAAGTCACATAAGGGAAAATTCGGTGTGAAGTGTGAGACCTGTCACGATGAGAATGATTGGAAGAAATCGGTCTTCGATCACGACAAGAAGACCAAATTCCCATTGCTCGGCAAGCACAAGTCTCCGCCAGTGAAATGTACTGCCTGCCACAAGGGAGATCTGGTCAAAGACAAGTTGCCGATGGATTGCTTCTCGTGCCATGAGAAAGACGACAAGCACAAGACGCAAGAAGGTAAGAAGTGCGAGACCTGCCACGTCGAGACTTCGTGGAAGGATGTGGACAAATTCAACCACAACCGCATGTCCACCTTCCCATTGCTGGGTAAGCACGGCATCGTGGCATGCAAGAAGTGTCACTTGGCCCCGACCTTCAAAGATGCCAAGTCGGATTGCTGGTCATGCCACGAAAAGGATGACATTCATAAACGCCGCCTAGGAACCGAATGCCAAGTCTGCCACTCTACGCGTGCGTGGGAATCGTGGGACTTCAACCATGACAAGACCAACTTCAAGCTAGATGGCCCGCACAAAAAAGGCGCGAACAAGTGCTACGCCTGCCACATCAAACCGATGGATAAGAAGGTGGTTGCTTCGACAGCCTGCGGCAGTTGCCACGATAGGGATGACGTACACAACGGCAACTTCGGCGATCGTTGTGACCGTTGCCACGAAGGTAACGACTGGAAGCAAATCAAGATGGGCGTAGAAGTGCCAAAAAAGAAAGATGAAGTTAACAAACGTAAGTGAAGTGCAGTGACAACTAACGGAGGTGGATCATGAAACGACTAGGACGAGTATTAGGTAGCTTGCTTGCCGTAGCGCTAACGGTGTTCTCGATGCAAGCATCTGCCGCAGTGCAAACGGGCGGGCGAGACTTCAATCACATGACCACCGGCTTCATCCTTTCGGGGGGGCACGCTGTTGCTGCTTGTGAGACGTGCCATATCGGCGGTGTATTCAAAGGCACGCCCAGGGCGTGTGATGGTTGCCACGCTACAGGTAAGCGCATCATTGCAACGCCTAAGTCGAACACACACATCGTGACTGATGCACAGTGTGAGAGCTGTCACTTCAATACGGCGACATGGCTGGGGGCGAGATTTAACCATGGAACTGCAATACAAGGTAACTGCACGACATGTCATAACGGGAGGATCGCTCAGGGAAAGCCAAATACAGGTAGGCATTTAACTGCAAATGGCAATAAATCTTGTGATAGTTGTCATCGAACTAGTGCTTGGAGTCCGCACAGTTGGAATCACAATGGTGTAGTCGGTGTTTGTTCGACTTGCCACACCAGTGCATTGGAAGTACCCGACGCTGCGAATCGTAAACCAACGGGACATGCGGCACCTGCATTGAAGGGAACGCTTGAGTGCGACTCCTGCCACCTTTATTCGGGTTGGTATCCAAACCGCTTCAAGCACAATACGGGCGCACTGTGTTCTAGTTGTCATAATGGTACGCAGGCCACCGGAAAGAATGCGGGGCACGTAGCAACTACCGAAGAGTGTGATCAATGCCACTATACGGCTGTATCTTGGACGCCGGCCTTGGGGGGCAAGCCGGCGAATCACATCCCATATACATCGGGCACTTGCAACTCGTGTCATTCGAGCGCTGGAATCAAAAAAGGGGCGACGCTACATGCCTACGTGTCCACAGTCTGTACGACTTGCCATTTGAAGGGGGGGGCAAGCTATCTTGGGAGTATGGATAAAAAATCTATAGGCCACGAGGGAATGCGGTCGGGCGATGATTGCTCCAAATCTGGGTGTCATGCACCTGCGGGTAGCCGAGGTACTGCGTACGTCAATTGGGATTAAGGTGTTCAGATTGCCGCGCGAGTGCTGACTTGCGCGGCAGAATTTTATATCCGAATAAATATAACGAAAGTTGTTGGGAGTAGAGAATGATTTCAATCCTAAATCGATTGCTTCTTGGTGTATGCGTGTTGATGGGAATCGGAAGTGGCATTGCCAATGCCTTGCCTTTGGATGATGTGGGCTTGGAATACAAGACAGATGGTATTGTGGCTACTATTCGTATGACTTCACCAGTTCAATATCTGCGACATTTCCCGCAAAACAGCGGCAATACGCTCGAGATCTTTTACGAACGTGGACAGGGTGTTCCCGTAGAGGAAGTGTGGGCTGACAACGATGTTCGTAAATCCCCACCTTCTGGCTTGATCCCTAGCTTCACCGTCACCACGCGTGATCAAAAGACCAAACCAAAACTAGTGATCGAGTTTTCGCGCGATGCGGATTTCACGGTGACGGCGGGTAAAGACAACCGTAGCTTCTTGATCACTATCCGTCCGGACAGGCAGCAAGCGGCTCCCGTCGAATTGCCACTGCTACCAACCATTGCGCCGGAGGTGGTGATTCCCGCAGGTAAGGCGTTGACTCCTGAAGAGGCGAATCTGTTTGAGAACAACAAGCAAGCTCGTGCGCTGATGGTACAAGGCCGCGATGCCTTGGCGGCCAAGAACAATGAGGCTGCGGTAGAAGCCTTCAACAAGCTCTTGATGTTGCCACCCAATGACTTCACGGAAGGCGGTCAGGAATGGGTGGGTGTGGCGCGCCAACGTGCAGGTCAATTCGACAAAGCCAAGACTGAATACGACTTGTATCTGAATCTATATCCACAAAGTGAAGGAGTGCCACGCGTGATGCAGCGCTTGGCGGCTTTGGCTGGAACGAAGGAGGCGGATGGTATCGTCGAGGCGACCGAGCGGAAGCGTGAAACCACGTTCATGACGTTCGGTAGCATCTCTTCACATTATTACTTCGGATATAGCAAGATCGATTCGACGCAGACATTCAACAATGCACCAGAGACACAATCCCTTTCGCTCACCGATCAAAACATGATGATCACGACGGAAGATGTGGTTGGGCGTTATGTGAGTGACGATTACGATGGGCGTTTGGTGTTCCGTGGTAATAACACGCTCAATTTCTTGTCCAATAAATCAAACCAGAATCGTCTGACGGCGATGTATGGCGAGCTCAAGAGCCGCAAGCAGGATTACATGTTGCGCGTGGGGCGGCAGTCCGCTTATGGCGGCGGTGTGATGGGGCGCTTTGATGGTGTGGCTGGGTCGTATGGTGATGCGCAGCAGCTACGTGTGAATGCCGTTGCAGGTGCATTGGCAGATTATTCACAAGGTACGAAGCCCACATTCTTTGGCGCCAGTGCCGACATGGGCGACTTCTCTTTCTATGGCATCAATCAAAGTGTCGGTAGCGTGTTGGACCGTCGTGCGATCGGTACCGAATGGCGTTATTTCCAAGACAAGACCACAGCGTTCGCCATGGTCGATTACGACGCAAACTTCAAGGCATTGAATGCGGCGCAGGTCATGGGGATGCAGGGATTGTCTGGTATCAACCTGAACTTCATGTTGGATCATCGTCGTACTCCGTCATTGAGTATTCGCAACGCACTGAATGGCGCAACGACTTCGAACGTTAGCGATCTGATGCAAACGATGTCGGCAAGCAGCTTGCGTCAGTTGGCATTGGATCGCACAGCCACGTCGAATATGGCTCAGGTAGGTGCCACCATGCCCTTCGCGCAGAAGTTCCAAATCGGTGGTGATGTGCGTGTGTCGAATACGTCAGGGTTGCCCGCAAGTAGTGTAGTAGGTACGCCGTTGGCGGGTACGCTGGCCGCAGTGCCGAGTCGCGGTGCTGAAAAGAGCGTCACTGGCCAGATCATTGGTAGCAGCTTGTATATGGAAGGCGATATCTGGTCAGCTAGTACGACTTTCTCTACGAGTAGTGCGGTCAACGGACATTCCATCTTCATGTACAACCATACTGGCTTCAATAGTGGCTGGATGATGGATACATCGTTGCAACTCTATCGTCAGACCGACCAGCTCGGTGGTGTGGTCACACGCACTTCACCGATGGTGCGCGGCTCATATCGCCTTAAAGATCAGTGGACGTTCGATGTGGATGGCGGTATTGAAAGCAACAAGAGTTCAGGCGCTCAGGTCAACACTTCGACCTTACGATTCTTCACCTCGGCTGGTGTGCGCTGGGACTTCTAACTTGTAAGTTTGAGTTCAGCTATGAGGCCATCGAAGCGATTCGATGGCCTTTTTGCATTTGGTTCAAGTAATTTTGTTTTCAGTCTGGTAAATTCCGGACTTCCTATTCTGGGAGCAAATCATGAAGATCCACGAGTACCAAGGCAAAGAGATACTGCGCGAGTTCGGCGTGCCGACACCACGCGGTGTGGCGTGTTTCAGTGTTGACGAAGCGGTTGCCGCAGCCCAAAAGCTAGGTGGCAAGGTGTGGGTGGTGAAGGCGCAGATCCACGCGGGTGGTCGCGGTAAAGGAGGCGGCGTGAAGGTGGCGAAATCGCTGGATGAAGTGAAACTGTATGCGAGCCAGATTTTAGGCATGCATCTCATCACGCACCAGACTGGCCCCGAAGGACAAGTCGTGCGCCGCTTGCTCATCGAAGAAGGCGCGCAGATCGCGAAAGAACTTTACGTGGGCATGGTGGTGGATCGTGTCTCTCAGCGCGTTGCGCTGTTGGCTTCGAGTGAAGGTGGTATGGAGATCGAAGAGGTCGCCAAACATCATCCTGAAAAGATACATACAGTGCGCATCGACCCAGTAGCCGGTTTGGATGCGGCAGAGGCATCGCGCGTGGCGCGCGCCATTGGCGTACCCGATGCGGCGAACGCCGAAGCGGTGCAGATACTACAGGGTCTATATCGTGCCTTCGTAGAGAAGGATGCGATGCTGGCCGAGATCAATCCCTTGGTCATTACGGCAGACAATCGCGCCATTGCACTCGATGCCAAATTCAATTTCGATTCCAACGCGCTGTATCGTCGTCCCGAGATCGTGGCGATGCGTGACTTGGATGAAGAAGATCCTGCGGAGATAGAGGCGTCGAAGTTCGATCTGGCGTACATCCAACTCGATGGCAACATCGGATGTTTGGTGAATGGTGCGGGTCTAGCGATGGCGACGATGGACATCATCAAGTTATACGGTGGTAGCCCTGCCAACTTCCTTGACGTAGGCGGTGGCGCGAACAAGGAGAAGGTCACCGAGGCGTTCAAACTGATGCTGAAGAACCCGAATCTCAAAGCAATCCTCGTCAATATTTTCGGCGGCATTATGAAGTGCGATGTGATCGCCGAAGGCGTGGTGGCGGCTGCGCGTGAGGTGAGTCTCAAGGTGCCCTTGGTGGTGCGCCTAGAAGGTACCAACGTCGAGCTTGGCAAAAAGATATTGGCGGAGTCGGGTTTGCCCATCATCTCGGGTAACGATATGGCAGATGCGGCACAAAAAGTAGTTGCAGCAGCGGGAGGTCAAAAATGAGCATCCTCATCAATAAAGACACCAAGGTCATCACGCAAGGCATGACTGGCAAGGTCGGTCAGTTCCATACCTTCCACTGCAAGAGCTATGCGAATGGCGCGAACTGTTTCGTGGCAGGCGTGAATCCGAAAAAGGCGGGCGAAGATTTTGAGGGCATCCCCGTCTATGCCAGCGTACTGGATGCGAAGAAGGCGACTGGCGCGACGGTTTCCGTCATCTACGTCCCGCCATCAGGTGCGGCGGCCGCTATCGACGAGGCAGTCGAAGCGGATCTCGACTTGGTGATCTGTATCACCGAAGGTATTCCCGTGCATGACATGGTGAAGACGCGCTACAAGATGCAAGGCAAAAAGACAATCCTGATCGGACCGAATTGTCCTGGTCTCATCACGCCAGACGAGATCAAGATCGGAATCATGCCGGGGCATATCCATAAGAAGGGGCGCATCGGTGTGGTGTCGCGTTCCGGTACGTTGACTTATGAAGCGGTCGGTCAACTGTCTGCGTTGGGCATGGGGCAATCATCTTGCGTCGGTATCGGCGGGGATCCTATCAACGGCTTGAAGCACATCGATGTGATGCGCATGTTCAACGACGACCCAGAGACGGATGCGGTCATCATGGTGGGCGAGATCGGCGGTAGCGATGAAGAGGAGTGCGCACGCTGGATCAAAGCGAACATGAAGAAACCCGTAGTCGGCTTCATCGCGGGCGTCACCGCGCCTCCAGGGAAACGCATGGGTCATGCGGGTGCGATCATCTCGGGCGGTCAAGGTGGGGCGAACGAGAAGTTGGCAGTGATGGAGGAGAGTGGTATCTACATCACACGCAATCCAGCCGAGATGGGGCGCACCATGCAAAAGATATTGAAGGGGTAATTAGATGTTGGAAATGCTTTCAGCACCGCAGTTCTGGGTGGACGTATTCAAGATCATCATGATCGACTTGCTGTTGTCGGGCGACAACGCCGTGGTCATCGCATTGGCATGCCGCAATCTGCCGCCTGCGCAACGACGTTTGGGCATCATGTACGGTGTCGGTGGTGCAATCGGCCTGCGCGTCGTTCTGACTTTCTTTGCGGTGAGTCTGTTGGCCTTGCCCTATCTGAAGTTGGTGGGCGCGATCTTGCTGATCTGGATCGGCGTCAAGCTGATCTTGCCGGATGATGAGGGGCATAGCGAAGGTAACATCAAAGCAGATACGCAATTGTGGGGCGCGATCAAGACCATCATCATCGCCGACTTTGTGATGAGTTTGGACAATGTGTTGGGCGTGGCTGCTGCTGCAAAAGGCAATGTTGCGCTGTTGGTGTTTGGTCTGCTCATCAGTATCCCGCTCATCGCATGGAGCAGTCAGTTGGTGTTGAAGTTGATCGATCGTTTCCCCTTCATCATCATGGCGGGCGGTGCGTTGTTGGGCTTTGTTGCCGGCGAGATGCTGGTGACGGAAGCATTGTTCAAACCATTGATGGATGCGCAGCCTCTGTTGCATTGGATCGTTCCTGCTGTTTGCGCAGTGCTGGTGTTGGCCATCGGTAAATGGTTGGCACTGAGGAAACTGAGAGGCACCAAGGTGATCGATCTAGTGGATGAACATGTGAAAGCGGATTGAATAAGGAAAATACGATGAAGATATTGATCCCAGTAGATGGTTCTGAGAATGGTTTGTGTGCAGTGAAACACGCTGTCGCGCTCTCGGCGCAGATGAAGCAATCACCACAATTGTTTTTGCTTAACGTGCAGTGGAACGTGGCCGCAGGTAACGTGAAGTTGTTCATCAACCAAGAGACGATCAACGATTACTATCGTGAGCAAGGTATGGCAGCGTTGGAGAAGGCGCGAGCCATCTTGGATGAGGCCAATCTTGCGTATCAATACCACATCAGCATCGGCCGTCCAGCAGATGCCATCGTGCAGTATGCGGATGAACAAAAGGTCGATCAGATCATTATCGGTGCGCAGGGGGAGGGAAGCCTCGCCAAACTTTTGCTTGGTTCGGTGACCAGCAAAGTCGCACAGATGTCCAAGATTTCAGTCACCATCGCACGCTGATTCAGTTTCAAATTCCTGATAAATCAATCAGGTATGGTTTGGAATTGAAAATTGTTTTAGTATCTGCCCAGCAAGCTCAGGGAAAATGCACAAACGGGCAGGGCAACTATGAAAAAAATATCGTTTTTTAAAGCGGATTGGTTCACTGGTGTATTGGTGGCCTTGCTGTTCCTATTCAGTGCGGGCACGGATGTCATTCAAAGTCTTGAGCGCAAAGCCTATGACTGGGGTGTGTTGGCCTCCTCGCGTGATGCGAGCGATAAGATTGCTGTTATCGCCATTGATGACGAGAGCATCGCCAATCTAGGACGTTGGCCTTGGCCGCGTGAGATACAAGCTCAGATGCTGGATATCTTGGCGACGGGGAATGCCAAAGTCGTCGGACATACCGCACTGTTCTTCGAACCACAAGTCGATTCCGGCTTGGATTACATCCTCAACATTGCTACCGTCTTAGAGAAGACCTCTTTGCAAACGACCAATCCTGCAGAGTGGCAGGAATTGCAAGGACTGATGCAGGATGCGTTGTCACATCTCGATAACGATCAGAAGCTCGCCGAGAGCATGGTCAAGGTTAACAACGTCTTGCTAGGTTTGTATTTCGAGTTGGGTGAGCCGCAGGGGAATCCTGATGCGCCACTTCCAGATTATGTGTTGAAGAACAATCTGGTGAATGTGCAAGGTGGTGCCGACTCGGCTTTCCCTGTTCCCGCGTTGGCTGCTTTGGTACCCATCCCAGTGTTGGGGCAATCTGCCCTTGCGATCGGTCATTTGAACGCCACGCCAGATGTCGATGGTGGCATTCGCACTGAACCGCTCGTCGTTGGATACTACGATCAGTACTACCCATCGCTATCGCTGATGATCGCCGCAAAGAGTTTGAATCTTGAACCTAAGGACATCAATGTCACACTAGGCGAGGGAGTCAAACTGGGCAATCTCAGTATCGCCACCGATTCTGCATTGCGTATGCATACTTATTTCTACGCCGATAGAGATGGTAGGCCGGCGTTCCAAGTGGATTCTTTCTACGACGTGCTCACGGGCAAGATACCCGCTGAAAAATATCGCGACAAGATCGTCTTGATCGGCGCGACGGCGGCGGGTGTCGGCGCGGCGCAAGTCACGCCAATCTCTGCGGCGACGCCGCCAGTGCTCACCTTGGCACATTCCGTGTCGAGCATCTTGAAGCAAGATTTCTTTGTCGTACCAAGCTGGGGCGTGTGGGCGGAGATGGGCGTGTTCTTGTTGGTGGCGCTCTATCTGATTCTGTTGTTGCCACGTTTGAGTGCAGGACTCGGTGCCATCATCACGGGTGGGATGTTCGTGGCTTTGCTCGCAGTCCATTTCGTGTTGATGACGACGCAGGCGATGTGGCTACAACTGATGTTGCCTGCTGCGCTGTTGTTGGTGGGACATTTATTGCTCACGACTAAGCGCTTCTTGATGACGGAAAAAGGCAAAGAGAAATCGGATGCTGAATCGGCTGAAAGCAATCGCATGTTAGGTCTGGCCTTCCAAGGACAAGGTCAGTTGGATATGGCTTTCGATAAGTTCCGCAAAGTGCCGCTGGACGATAGCTTGATGGATGTGTTGTACAACTTGGGCTTGGACTTCGAGCGTAAGCGCCAATTCAATAAGGCAGAGTCGGTCTTTAAATATATGGCGGAACACAATGCTAAGTTCCGCGATCTAGAGGCACGTACAGCACAATCCAAAGCGATGTCTGAGACCATCATTTTGGGCGGGTCTTCTGGGCGTAGCAACGACAGTACGATGAAGTTGGATCAGGCTGGATTGGCGAAGCCGATGCTAGGTCGTTACCAGATTGAAAAAGAATTGGGCAAGGGCGCGATGGGCGTGGTCTATCTGGGTAAAGACCCGAAGATCAGTCGCGTTGTGGCTATCAAGACCATGGCCTTGTCGCAAGAGTTCGAGGCGGATGAGTTGGAAGATGTGAAGGCACGCTTCTTCCGCGAGGCCGAGACGGCTGGTCGTCTGAACCACCCTAACATCGTGACGATGTACGATGCGGGTGAGGAACATGACTTGGCTTACATCGCGATGGAATTCCTCAAAGGTAAGGATCTGGTTGTCTATTCCAAGCCAGATAATCTTCTGCCTTTGCCTAGGGTGTTGAGCATCATGGCGCGTGTGGCAGATGCTTTGGGCTATGCACATGGGTTGAATGTGGTGCACAGAGATATCAAGCCAGCAAATATCATGTACGACTTGGATAGCGACACTGTGAAAGTGACTGACTTTGGTATCGCGCGCATCACTGATTCCAGCAAGACGAAGACGGGTATGGTGCTTGGCACACCGTCCTTCATGTCCCCTGAGCAACTGTCGGGCGCCAAGATCGAGGGGCATTCCGATCTGTTCTCCTTGGGCGTGAGTCTCTACCAATTGGTGTGTGGTAAGCTACCCTTCGAGGGCGATTCGATGGCGCAGTTGATGTTCAAGATCGCCAATGAGCCGCACACGGATGTTCTGAAGATCAATCCGAACGTGCCGCCATGTGTCGTCAGTATCATCAATAAGGCGTTGGCGAAAAAAGTCGAAGATCGGTATGAAAGCGGTGCTGCGATGGCGGAAGCAATCCGTCAATGCGCGGCAGGTCTGCAGTGAATCATTAAGCGAGGTCTGACGTGAATGTAAATGAAGCGCTGGAGATCGTAAGTCAAACCAATCCGGGTATGGTGCGCTCTCACAATGAAGACAGCGTGACCTTCGATGCCGCGCATGGTCTGGTCGTCTTGGCGGATGGCATGGGCGGTTACAACGCGGGCGAGGTTGCCAGCGGCATCGCTGTCTCGGTGCTGGCGAGTGAGGTCAGGCATCGCTTGGAGAATGCCAGCCCTGAACAGAAAGATGCCGAATCGGGTGATGAGATCGGTGTGGCCGTGTTGCGTGACAATGTAAAGAAAGCCAACCTTTCTATCTTCAATGCTGCTCAGAGTCAGCCGCAATACGCAGGCATGGGTACCACCATCGTCACGGGTCTTTTCTATGACGACCGAGTGGCAGTCGCCCATGTGGGCGATTCGCGCATGTATCGTTTACGCGGTGAGGTGTTCGAGACGGTCACGCGCGACCATTCTTTGCTGCAGGAGCAGATCGACAGCGGCATCATCAGCAAAGAGCTGGCGAAGCTGTCCAAGAACAAGAATCTGGTGACACGTGCGGTGGGCATCGAGGCGGACGTGGTTCCCGAAGTGCATTTGTACGATGTTGAGGTGGGGGACATCTACCTATTCTGTTCGGATGGCCTGAACGATATGGTGGAAGACGAGGATATCGGTTCGACCTTGCAGATGTTGCAAGGTAACTTGCCACTTGCGGCGACACAGCTCATCGAGCAGGCGAATGACAATGGTGGACGCGATAATGTGTCAGTCATATTGGTCAAGGTAAAGGGCAGTTATCCGATCCCACGCGGTTGGTGGGCGAAATTGAAATCTTGGTTCAAGAATTGATCCAATTGAAAGTGATTAGGGGAACGATATGACGGCAAAATTGATACTCAGCATGGATGGTGTGGTGATCAAGGAATATCCGCTCACTAAAGAGCGCACCACCATCGGCCGTAAGCCGCACAATGATATTGCCATCGATAATTTGGCGGTGAGTAGCGAGCATGCGGCCGTCATCACTATTTTGAACGACTCCTTCTTCGAGGATCTGGGCAGTACCAATGGCTCGGTGGTGAATGGTGCGCCGACACAGAAGCACTTCTTGCAGAACAATGACGTCATCGAGATTGGCAAGTACAAGCTCAAATATCTGAATGACCAGCCGACGCAGACCTCATCGGCTGATTTCGAGAAGACCATGGTGTTACGTGCGCCGGTCAAACAAGCCAAGCCGGAAGATGGGTTCAATCAGACACAGGGTAATGTGGGTGTCACGGCTAAACATGAGTCGACTGGACAATTCAATACGATAGCGACTAGGGTAGAAGTCACTCCCGCGCCAGCAGCAACCCAGGCAGTGCAAACTTCGGTAGCGATCATTCAGATATTGAATGGACCTAACGTAGGGCGCGAACTAGAACTCAGCAAGAACCTGACGACCTTGGGCAAGCCGGGCGTGCAAGTCGCTGTGTTGGCTCGGCGTCCGCATGGCTATTTCATCACGCATGTAGAAGGAGCTAGCTTCCCCTTGGTGAATGGTGCTTCGGTAGGTGAACAACCGCATCAATTGAAGGACCATGACATCATCGAACTCGCTGGGGTCAAGATGGAGTTTTACTTCAAGACCTGATCGAGGAGTCCCAACGTGATCCCTAGGCAGGCGTTTCTTTCTGCTAGCAAAGAGAGCGGTACATGAGAAAACATGCGCTGCTCGTCGGCTTGGGGTTGCTCGTCATGCTGCTCTTCTTGGGTGATGCGGCCAAGTTCTACGGGCTCGGTTTCGTCCAATTCACGGATGCCAAGTTGTACGACTATCGGATGCGGATGACGCTGCCGAATACGTCAGATGATCGCATCGTCATACTCGATATCGACGAAAGAAGTTTGAAACAAGAAGGGCGTTGGCCATGGGGGCGTGACAGGATGGCTACCCTGATGGATGAACTGTTCGATCACTATAAAGTCGCTGCCGTGGGCTTCGACGTCGTGTTTGCCGAAAAAGATACCAGCTCCGGCCTGAACGTCTTGCAAGAGTTGGGGCGCAAGCAGTTCAAGGATGTCGCGCAATTCCAATCGGTTCTGACTCAGATCAAACCCGTGCTTGAATACGATGCCTTGTTTGCGGACAAACTCAAACAGCGCAATATCGTTCTGGGGTATTACTTCAGCAACAGTGAGAATGGGGTCCCTACGAGCAAATCAGGCATGTTGCCGCAACCTGTCTTTGCGGCAGGCGCATTCAAAGGTCGTCCCATCGACTTTCTGCGTTGGGATAGCTTTGGCGCTAATTTGGCAGAGTTGCAGTCCAGTGCGGCGACGGCGGGACATTTCAATCCAGTGGTCGATTTTGACGGGGTGGTGCGTCGCATCCCGATGATCGTCGAGCACGAAGGTGCTTATTACGAATCGCTGGCATTGGCTATGGTGCGCACAGTGTTGGGCGATCCCAAATTGGTTCCGGGGTTCGCGACGGGGCAAAGCCATGATTACGCTGGTTTGGAATGGTTGTCATTGGAATCGGCGCAAGGCGATATGGACATCCCAGTCGATTCGCAGGTGAGTGCATTGATTCCCTACCGTGGTGGACGAGGTACCTTCCAGTACATCTCGGTGGCTTCCGTATTGCGTGGTGAGACTCCCGTAGCAAGCCTGCAGAACAAGATTGTTCTGATCGGAACGTCAGCGCCCGGACTGATGGATAT
>JBAYIG010000017.1:0-38270 GCA_041665725.1 Sideroxydans sp.
AACCAAGCGAATACGTGGCGTATCCCGATTCGATGAAACGTCTGACGCCGACCGAAGTGGTTTGCTACCCAACGAACGCCGCCCCTGCACCAAAGGCAGTGGCTCCGGTCGTTCAAGTAGCTGCTCCTGCACCTGTTCAAGTGGATCTGAGCAGTACTGGCCTGACGATGATCGAGACCGACCCGAACAAGGCTGCTACAGTCGTAGCTCCTGCACCTGCGTCACAAGATCGTGCGCCGCGTCGTCGTCAACGTCCACGTGAAGTCTACACAGCGGAGAACAACGAACCGCTGGTGATGGTAGAGACTCAACCGAAGTAACCTCGACTTAGGTCAAATAAAAAACGCACGGCATACCGTGCGTTTTTTATTGCCCAAAAAAATGATCAACTCAGAACAAGCAACAGCGATCCGATCGCCGCAGGCATCGCTTGAATGAAAAGAATCTTGCGTCCCACCGTGATCGCACCATACACGCCTGCAACGATCACACAACCCAAGAAGAACATCATGATGCTGGTTCCGGCATCACCCAAGCTCAGCCCCCACAGCAACCCTGCCGCGAGAAATCCGTTGTACAGACCCTGATTTGCTGCGAGCACCTTCGTCATTTCCGCTTTCTCAGGTGTCATGCGGAAGGTCTTCAAACCGAGCGGCTTGTCCCACATGAACATCTCCATCACAAGGAAATAAACATGGAGCAATGCGACGAGTGCAACGACGATGTTTGCGATGAGCGCCATACCAACCTCCTAGCTAAGTTCCTTAAAGTGCTGCTGCCTTATGTGCTTCAACAGCCCCTTTGCTGCATCTTCGACCAGATCAAGCACATGCTCGAAACCTTGAGCCCCACCATAATAAGGGTCGGGCACTTCGCGCTCATCATGCTTCTCTGCGAATTCAAGAAACAATCCTAAATGGCTCTCCGCATCGCGCGGACGTAGGCGCTTCAAAATGGACAGGTTCGCTTCATCCATCGCCAACACGTAATCGAAACGAGCGAAGTCCCCTGCTTCCACCTGCCGACCGCGCAGCCGACTCATGTCGTAACCACGTTGCAATGCGGCTTGTTGCGTACGTCCATCCGGCGCATCACCGATGTGGTAATCGTGCGTACCCGCCGAATCGATAGAGATGTACTCAGTCAGACATTCCTTCTCGACGTAATGGCGAAACACCGCTTCGGCGGTAGGTGAACGACAAATATTGCCCATACACACGAACAGCACTTTGACTTGCATACTTAACTCACAAAGGGGAAATGAAAACGCTCTCGCGCAACTTCTTCAACTGGTCGCGCAGTTGCGCAGCTTTCTCAAACTCAAGATTTTTGGCGGCTTGCATCATCTCTTTCTCGATGCGCGTGATCTCTTTCGAGACCTCCTTCTCGCTCATCGCCAGATACTTCGCTTCGGTCTGGGCCGCTTTCAAAGACTTGCGTTCGGCATCCACATCGTACGCACCATCGATGATGTCCTTGATGCGTTTGACCACAGACTGCGGCGTGATGCCGTTCGCCTCGTTGTGTGCTATCTGTTTTGCACGGCGACGATCCGTCTCGCTGATAGCTTTACGCATGGATTCGGTGATGCGGTCGGCATATAGGATGGCCGTGCCATGCAGATGGCGCGCCGCGCGGCCGATGGTCTGGATGAGCGAGCGTTCGGATCGCAGGAAACCTTCCTTGTCCGCGTCTAGGATCGCGACCAGCGATACCTCGGGTATATCCAAACCCTCGCGCAATAGGTTGATACCCACCAGCACGTCGAACATGCCGAGGCGTAAGTCGCGGATGATCTCTACGCGTTCGACGGTCTCGATATCCGAGTGCAGGTAACGCACCTTGATGCCGTGTTCGGAAAAATACTCGGTGAGATCCTCCGCCATGCGCTTGGTCAGCGTGGTGACCAACACACGCTCTCCGACCTTGGTGCGCAACGTCACTTCGGACATCAGGTCATCCACTTGATTGGTGGCTGGGCGTACATCGATGGTCGGATCGATCAGTCCAGTCGGACGCACCACCTGCTCTACCACCTGTCCTGTGTGCTCGGCCTCATAGACAGATGGCGTGGCAGACACGAAGACGGTCTGGCGCATCACCTTCTCGAACTCGTCGAAACGCAGTGGACGGTTATCCAGTGCCGAAGGAAGGCGGAATCCATAATTGACCAGATTCTCTTTGCGCGCCCTGTCACCTTTATACATGCCGCCGATCTGCGGGATAGTGACGTGGCTCTCGTCGATGATCATCAGCGCATTTGGCGGCAGATAATCCATCAACGTCGGCGGCGCCTCGTTCGGACCGCGTCCAGACAGATGACGCGAATAGTTCTCGATGCCTTTGGTGAAACCAATCTCGGCCAACATCTCCAGATCGTGGCGGGTACGCTGCTCGATGCGCTGCGCTTCCACCAATTTATTCTCGCTGATATAGAAGGCGATACGCTCCGCCAGTTCCACTTTGATGGTCTCGATGGCATGCAAGGTCGTCTCGCGAGGTGTCACATAATGACTAGACGGATACACGGTGTAGCGCGGCACGCGCGTCTGGATATGCCCCGTGAGTGGATCGAACAAAGCGATGGATTCCACCTCATCATCGAACAAGGTGATGCGCACTGCGTTCTCGCTGCTTTCCGCTGGGAAAATATCGATCACATCGCCGCGTACGCGGAAATTCCCACGTGAAAAATCCACATCGTTGCGCTCATACTGCATCGCCACCAGGCGCTGAATGATGTCGCGCTGCACCATCTTCTCGTTCTGGCGCAGGTGCAAGATCATGCCGTGGTAGTCCACAGGGTCTCCGATACCGTAGATGGCCGACACCGTGGCGACGATGATGCAGTCCTGTCTTTCCAACATCGACTTGGTGGCAGACAGACGCATCTGCTCGATCTGCTCGTTGATGCTGGAATCCTTCTCGATATACACATCACGCGACGGCACGTAGGCCTCGGGTTGGTAGTAGTCGTAGTAGGAGACGAAATACTCCACCGCATTCTCTGGAAAGAACTCGCGCATCTCGGAATACAACTGTGCCGCCAATGTCTTGTTCGGTGCCATCACGATGGCTGGCCGCCCTGTGCGTGCGATGACATTCGCCATCGTGAACGTCTTGCCAGAGCCAGTCACCCCCAGCAATGTCTGGTAGGCGAGACCATCATTGATACCCTCCACCAACTGTGCGATAGCCGTGGGCTGATCCCCTGCCGGATCGAACGGCAGGTGCAGCAGGTAGGGGCTATCGGGGAAGGTGATGGTTTTCATAACGGTCTGTGATTGTAACGGGAAAGCATTGCCTCCGCGCGACTAGCCATGGACAATCCGCACGGTATCGACACATGTGATTACCCTATGAAAAACCTGCCTAATCACCTTTCCTCGCTTGCACTCACCCTATGGGTCGGCGGTCTCTGGGTGATCGGTTATCTTGCCGTCCCCACCTTGTTTTATTCTCAGCCCGACAGACAACTTGCAGGGATGCTCGCGGGCAAGCTATTCGAGACATTGGGGTACGTCGGCATCCTTTGTGGCATGTATCTCTTGCTGCATCGTTGGCTAGTTACGGGTAAACAAATATCGCGCGAAATCTCGGCTTGGCTGGTCATCGCAATGTTGTGCATCACTCTACTGACGCAGTTCACCATCCAACCTTTTATGGCCGATATGAAATCTCAAGCGCTACCATTGGATGTGATGCAAAGTACCTTCGCAGAACAGCTCAAGATGTGGCACGGCATCTCAAGCATCTTGTATCTGATCGAAAGCCTGCTTGGCGCATGGTTGGTGATGCGCTCTTTCAACGCTTCTTCCAAATAGAAAGAGCCGCTTGCGCGGCTCTTCTGTGACTTGCGTCGAGTTACTTTACGCTTTCAGCGCAGTTAATACCTCATCCAGCATCTTCTTAGCATCACCGAACAACATACGATTGTTCTCTTTGTAGAAGAGTGGATTATCGACCCCCGCATAGCCGGTCGCCATGCTGCGTTTCATCATGATAGAAGTCTTGGCCTTCCACACTTCCAGCACGGGCATACCCGCGATCGGGCTATCAGGCACTTCCTGCGCGGCCGGATTCACGATGTCGTTAGCGCCGATGACGATGGCGACATCGGTATCTGGGAAGTCGGCATTGATCTCGTCCATCTCCATCACGATGTCGTAAGGCACTTTGGCTTCAGCCAGCAACACGTTCATGTGACCGGGCATACGGCCAGCCACGGGATGGATACCGAAGCGTACGTTGACTCCCTTCTCACGTAGAACCTGGGTGATCTCAAACACCGTGTGTTGCGCCTGCGCCACGGCCATGCCGTATCCGGGAACGATGATCACATTCTTGGCTTCGCGCAACAGCTCGGCTGTATCGACTGCACTGATAGATACGACTTCTCCAGCGGGTTGTGCGTCACCGTCCGCCTTCTGTGCTGGTTTGCCGCCGCCGGTACCGAACCCACCCGCAATGACGCTGATGAAGTTGCGGTTCATCGCACGACACATGATGTAGGAAAGGATAGCGCCGCTCGAACCCACCAGCGCACCAACGACGATCAACAGATCGTTGTTCAACATGAAGCCTGTCGCCGCCGCTGCCCAGCCGGAGTAGCTGTTCAGCATGGACACCACCACCGGCATATCCGCACCGCCGATAGCCAGCACCATGTGCATCCCGAATAGCAGAGCGATCACCGTCATCACGGTCAGCGCGAACATGCCTGCGCTGATGGTTTCAGCATGCAGGAACTGCCAGCCGAAAACGATGACGACCAACAGACCGATCAGATTCAAGAAGTGACGGCCTGGCAGCAACAGTGGCTTACCACCGATCTTGCCTGCCAGCTTGCCGAAGGCAATGAGCGAGCCGGAGAAGGTCACTGCACCGATCAAGATACCCACATAGACTTCGATCTCGTGAATGGCTTTTTCAGCACCGGACAGATTCAATGTCGCCATCGGGTCGATGTAATTGGCGAAGCCAACCAGACATGCGGCAAGACCGACCAAGCTGTGCATCATTGCGACCAGCTCCGGCATCTGCGTCATCTGCACTTTACGCGCCGCATACAGACCGATGCTGCCGCCCACCACCATCGCACCAATGATCCATGGCAGTCCGGCCACCGTGACGCGTGGGCCGAACACCGTCGCCAGTACAGCGATGGTCATACCGATCATGCCGTAGAGATTGCCACGACGCGAAGACTCCGGATTAGAAAGACCACCCAAGCTAAGGATGAAAAGAATGATCGCACCAATATATGAAACCGTTGCCAAGCTTGCAGACATATTCATTTATCCTTATTTTCGGAACATCGACAGCATGCGTCGAGTAACAGCGAAACCGCCGAACATATTCACCGCCGTGAGTGTGACACCAACCACGGCCAAACCGAGTATCCAACCATTGGGACGATCAAACATAAAGCCCAACGTCTGCGGTGGTGCGATCTGCACCAGTGCACCGATAGCGATGATGCTACTGATCGCATTGGTGACACTCATCAATGGCGTATGCAATGCCGGCGTGACGTTCCACACCACCATGTAACCGACGAAACACGCGAGCACGAACACGGTGAAGTGTCCTAGGAACGCAGCGGGTGCGTAGGCACCGATGAGCAGGAACAACAATGCGGCGAATCCGAATATCGCAGCCGTCTTGCCTGCCGAAGCAGGCGCGCCACCTGCTCCATGCCCATGCGCTGCGGGTGCAGCGACGGGTTTAGCTGCTGCAGGTTTAGCTGCGGGCATTTTGATAGGAGGAGCCGGCCAAGTGATCTCGCCGTTCCTGATCACGGTCAACCCACGGATCGCATCGTCTTCCATATTGACGTTGATGATGCCGTCCTTGGTCTTGCACAATTCCTCAGTCAGGCGGAACAGATTGGTGCCATACAGCGTGGATGATTGCTTTGCCAAACGACTATTCAAGTCGCTGTAACCCACGATAGTCACGCCATACTTCACCACTGCTTTACCTGCCTCGGTCAATTCACAGTTGCCGCCACGCTCCGCCGCCATATCAACGATGACACTACCCGGCTTCATGCTCTGTACCATCTCGGCCGTGATGAGTCTTGGTGCAGGTTTCCCTGGAATCAATGCGGTCGTGATGATGATGTCCACTTCGCGGGCTTGCTTGGCGTACATCTCGCGCTGAGCCTGCATAAAGCCTTCGCTCATTACTTTGGCGTAACCGCCACCGCCGCCGCCCTCTTCCTCATATTCGACTTTGACGAACTCACCGCCCAAGGATTTGACCTGATCAGCCACCTCGGCACGTGTGTCGTTGGCGCGCACGATGGCGCCCAAACCAGCAGCCGTGCCGATCGCGGCAAGGCCCGCCACGCCAGCACCGGCGATGAACACCTTAGCAGGCTGAACCTTACCAGCCGCAGTGATCTGACCGTTGAAATAGCGACCAAACACGTTGGCAGCCTCGATGACCGCGCGATAGCCCGCCACGCCAGCCTGCGAGGTCAACGCGTCCATTTTTTGGGCGCGACTCAACATGCGTGGCAAACAATCGATCGCCAACACGGTCGCCTTCTTCGCGGCCAGCTGCGCCATCAATTCTGGATTTTGTGCAGGCCAGATGAAGCCGATCAAATGACCGCCTTCACGCATCAATTCAACCTCGGCACTGGTCGGCACAGCCACCTTGAACACGATGTCAGCGGTAGCCCACAACTGAGCAGCCCCCACGATGATCTCAGCACCTGCGGCACGATAAGCATCGTCACCACAATTCGCTGCATCTCCGGCCCCTGATTCCACCGCAACCTTAAAGCCCAACTTGATGAGTTTCTCGACGACTTCCGGCACCGTCGCGACCCGCTTTTCCTGCGGGACTGTCTCACGGGGAATTCCGATCAATAAAGCCATGTAGTTTTCCTCTATTAACGATTGTCGCTATTCAAAAAACGCCCAGACAGACTGGGCGCGTTCAACTTTGGAATTATAACTGAGCTTGGAGCCAGAAATTAAGCTGCGATCGCCTTACATTCCTTGTAGCAAGCAGCACAAGATTCCATGCACGCCTTGCATTCAGGATGTTTCTCGGTCTTTTTGCATTCCTCTTCGCAGGCTTTGCACACATCCATGCAGACCTTAGCCAGTTGCGGTAGATATTTAGATTCGGCAGCAGCCATCTGCTCCAGTGCCGTGCACATGGCGATGACTTGGCTGGATGACTTGGCGCAAGCGGCCATGGACTTATCGCCCTCTCCCAGCAAAACGATGCAGTGTTGCAGGCAGATGTTGGCCTTGAGCACGCAATCTGCGGCGGCGGCGATCAACTTCTCGTTACGGGTGGAGGCGGTATGTTGATGCGCCATCGCAGCATGTTCGTGTTTGTGTTCTGCGGCAAAAGCCTTGCTACTCACTGCGGTTGCTGCCATTGCGGCAGCGCCGATCAATAGTTCTCTGCGATTCATTGCTGTCTCCTATATTTGGATAGTTATGAGTAGAACATCACAAGTTTACTGCTCCCTTACATGGAAGTCATGCAAAGAAAACGGGGCTTGGTCTCCCAAGCCCCGTTCTTCGATACCGTACTGAATTACTTTGCTGGTGCGGGCGCTGGTGTGGCAGGTGCGCTCGTGCTGGTCTTAGCCTTATGGCTCTTGCTGCCTTCGCAGGCGAGAGCGCTACCGGAAACAGAAACACCGAACACCAACAACATTGCGATGACGACAGCTCTCATATGAACCCTCCTTTGCCAGCCTACTGAACACGGCTGGAGAACCACCCAGCCACCCTGAATCCTTGATTGAATCGTGCGCCTATTTGCCTGTAATCGTCAAGAAGGAAAGCTTGCTCACTCCCTCCTTCTGCGCGATGGCCATCACCTGCGCGACACGCCCATAGTTCACCGCCTCATCCGCTTGGATCTGCAATTGGAAATCGGGGTCAGTCGCACGGCTCTTCAACATCTCTTTCAAACCTTCATCGCTAAGATGTACCGCATCCAGCGAGACCTCGCCTTTGGCATCGATAGCCAGACTGACCTTCTGCAACTTATCGTCATGCACCACCGATTCCGTCTTGGGAAGGTTGATCTTGAGTGATTGTGGCGCCAGCAATGGCGCGGTGATGATGAACACCACCAGCAACACCAACATCACGTCCACCAAGGGCGTGACGTTGATCTCGCTCATCATGCTGCCGTTGTCTTTGGAAGTATTACCGATAGCCATGATGTCCTCACAGTTTGTAATCGTGCTTCTGCGCCAAACGCATGAAGTCGTGTGCGAAATTCTCTAGGTCGGTCACATGCACTTTCAGGCGACGCAAGAAGAAGTTGTAGAACAGCACCGCAGGTAAAGCGACCGCGATACCGATGGCCGTCGCGATGAGTGCCTCACCGATAGGGCCGGCCACCACATCCAACGAGGCGGAGCCGCTCTTACCGATGTCCTGCAAGGCATGCATGATGCCCCACACCGTACCGAACAGCCCGACAAATGGGGCAGTCGAGCCGATGGTCGCCAACTCCGCCTGACCGCGTTCATGGCGGCGCTGGATGTTCTGCAATTGCTGTACGAGTTGCCGCTCCAGCACATCATGCGGCGCACCCAAATGCTTCAAGTCTTGATTCGCTTCGCCCAAGGTCTTCAATTCAGCAAAACCAGCTTGCGCCAAACGTGCGAAGTCGCCCTGCCCGCCCTGCGCCACTTTTTCCGCATCTGCCCATTCACGTGCCGCCCAGAAGCGCTCGATGAATTCTTTGTCTTGCTTCTTGGATTGATGTTGCCTCCACAGCTTGAACAATGCGACCGACCACGTGACGATGGACAAGATGATCAACAAGATCAGCGTCACGAACACCACGACCGAATTGATTGCGAAAAGGTTACTCATGAATCGTTATCCTCTAATGAAAATTTGATGGGTACCAAGAACCATTGTGTGACGGGTTGCCCCAGCCGCTTCGCGGGTGAGAACTTCCACGTCTTCACCGTTTGCAGAGCAGCGTTATCCAAAATCTCGTAACCGCTGCTCTTATGCAGCAGCACCTGCCCCGCCCTACCTTCCGCCAACACTTCGACGTTGAGGATCACCTTACCGTTGTAGCCCATACGCCGCGCCACCATCGGGTAGGGCGGACGCGGATTGTTCAGATAATCGGCTCGATAATCGGGTTCGGCATCCAACTGCACAGGCGAAAGGGGTGAGGCATTCTGCGGCTCTGGCGGAGCAACCTCCTTGGGAGCAAGTTCTTCCGCAGGTTCTGGCTCTATCTCTTTAGGCTTCTGTTTGGGCTGAGGAACGACATCAGCCTGCTGCATCTGCATATTGGCGAACGAGATGGACATCTCATTCACCATCACAGCAGGCATCTCGGGCTGCAGCAAGTATCCAGCGAATACTGACAGGTGCAACAGAACGACCAGCCCAACGACGGCGAACCGCTCACTGAGCGATGACTTCTCCGATTCATGGGGAAACTGCGAATACATCTGCATCACACCTGACATTGATAGAACTGCCGACATGCTACCAGCGCCCTTCCAAGGTGACCAATGCTGCACGATACCCCGTGCTCTCTGTACGCAATCGATAGGTATCCGTACCGGAGATGAAGGTAGTCTCGCGTACCGTTTTTGCGGCAAGCAGATTCTGCGCGCTGACACGCAGATTGAAGATCGGATTCAATTTATACAACCAGAAAGCATCCAAGGTCGTTCTGGCATTCGTCGTTCCCAGTTGTTCGTTGGGGATGTCCGTCTTGCTGCGTCCAGACATTTGCAAAGACACGCCGTAGCTAGACTTCCACATCGGCAAACTTTGATCCACACCTGCGGAAAAAACATAATCCGGCGTATCACGCGCCATGCGATAAACGCCAAGTCGGGTATCGTTCACTTGAGCATGCGGCAAGGTCAGATGCGCTTTGACCGTCGCGCCTTTCCAACCCCAACCATCCGTACGCACCTTACCGTCCACCTCCACACCCCAATGCGTGGCTCGACCTTCGTTATTAGGCCTATCCACCCAACGTGTTGTTATTCCATCACCCTGCAACTCTGGCTGTACACAACGCTCGATGAAGTTATCGGTCGAGCGCACATACAGATTCGCCCCCAGCACACCAGATTCTTGGTCAAGATAACGTTCCAGCACCGCTTCGAAATTCAAACTCCGCTCAGGAGTGAGATTGGAATTGCCGCGTCTGTCTGCTTCGAGCGGCGTGGTGGGTACATTGCTGCGAGTCACGCTGTTGCTGATCTCATCCAGCCTAGGCAACTTCAGCCCTGCACCGAGTGAGGAACGCATCACCCACTGACTCATCTGCTCCCAGCGCACTGCCACCGAAGGCAACAACGCTGCCTTTTGTTGAGACGCGCCATCCGAACTCATATCCATATTCTCGCCGCGCAGTCCTGTGGTCAGCGTCAGGTTCTGTAGTAACGCCCAGTCATCCTGCACCCACGCGATGCTATGCCGTTCACGTGCAACATGATTGGTGATGGAAACGAAGCTACCGCCGAAGTTCTGATCTTCGACACGATGCAGATTGATATGCTCCACACCCACCGCCAGCAGATGCTCACCCAGCGGCCTATCCATACGCAGCGCCATGTTGTATTCGCTCTCGTCGCCACTGGAATTCTCCGTGGCCGCACCCGTCGCGGATGCGTTACGCACCACCTCGACTGTACGCTTACCGCTATTCAACGAGGCACGCCCCGTCAATTTGGATTCACCTACAAATGTCTCGCCATCCGCGCGCAAACGAAGCATACGGCGATGATTGGTCTCGCGACTGTTACGTGTGCCACTGCTCGAGACTATCAGGTCATTCGACACCGCATCGCTATCGCGCCCACCGAGACCGTCAAAGAACAAAGGGGCGATGGTCAAGCTGTCACTTCCGTTCTTCCAAGTCATGCGCGGCGACAACACGAACTCACGGAAGGTGAACAATCCCTTGTCATCATCTTGCTGCCACACGTTGCGCACACCACCGGGCAAGGCTTGCCTGTCCATCTTTATGTGTGAAGGGGAACGCATCAGATTCAAGGTGATTGGCAATGTCCAAGCAAAACCACCTTCGCCCCCATTCTCAGTCCAAGTGAGCTGTACGTTCGGCTCGCTCCCGCGAAAACCGACAGCGGCTTTGACTGCTGTGGAACGCTTGGGCAGCGCCTTTTTCATCACGAGGTTCACCGTGACTGAAGACGAACCGCCATACTCAGCAGATGAACCGCGCAGGATCTCCACACGCTCCAAATCACCCGATGGCAAGCGCCCAATCACCCCGGCCACCATGCGCGAGCCCCCCGCTGGACGTTCACCATCAATGAGGATCTGCACCGAATCACGCGACATGCCGCGCGCACGTTGCCCATCGCCACTCACCTCCACACCCGGCAATTTTCCCAATACCTCTCCGATGGTCATCACACCAAGATTCTCGATGTCTTTACGATCGACGATGAGCTTCTGTGTGGTCGAATCGCGACGCTCGGCCACATCCACTCCCTTTGCGGTGACGGTGACTTCTTTCAAGGTGGTGAGTTCTTCGCCTAATGCGATGCAAGGCATAAGGAGAACCATGAAGAGTGCTATCAAACTTTTCATAAACAACCTATTGGAAAGATGAGCCATGTTAACAGCAAGTACATGAGCAGCACTGCCGACCGGGCGTATGGGCAACCGTTTTGGAGAAACGTTCCGTACTGCTCCGCTATAATCCGCGCATGCCTTCCATCCAACTCCTCCCCGACCTCCTCATCAACCAGATCGCCGCTGGCGAAGTCATCGAACGACCTGCTTCCGCCCTCAAAGAGTTGCTGGAAAACAGCCTAGATGCAGGGGCGACGGAGATTGCGGTGACCTTGGAGAATGGCGGTATCAAGCTGCTGCGCGTGCGCGACAACGGCGGGGGCATCGCCCAAGCGCAACTGCCCTTGGCTTTGATGCGCCACGCCACAAGCAAGATCTCCTCGCTGGATGATCTACAGAAAGTCGCCAGCATGGGTTTCCGTGGTGAGGCATTGGCGAGTATGGCGGCGGTGGCACAAGTCACCCTCACCAGCCGCACACCGGATGCGACCCACGCTTGGAAGATAGACGCGATGGACGGCACGCAAAGCGATGCCGCACCCGCCGCCCATGCGCACGGCACCAGCATCGAGATGCGCGAGCTGTATTTCAACACCCCCGCACGCCGCAAATTCCTAAAGAGTGAGAACACCGAATACGCGTGGTGCGAAGAGACCTTCAAACGCATCGCCCTGTCGCGGCCTGATGTGGCGTTCTCCTTGCAACACAATGGACGCAACGCTTGGCAACTCCCCAAGCAGGATTTGGCGCAACGCATCACGGCCATCTTGGGTGCGGAGTTCGGCCAACACACCGTCGTCGTCGAACGCCAGATCGCCAACTTGCATCTGTACGGCATCGCCGCCCTGCCCGCCTACTCCCGCTCCACGCGCGACGAACAATACTTTTTCATCAATGGCCGCTTCGTGCGTGACAAGGTGCTGATGCACGCCGTACGTCAGGCCTATCAAGACATCCTGCACCACCAACGTCATCCCGCTTTCGTGCTGTTCCTTGAGATGCCGCCGGAGCTGGTAGATGTGAACGTACATCCTGCCAAGAGTGAAGTGCGATTCCGCGAGAGCCAAGGCATCCACCAGTTCGTGTTCCATACGCTACAAGACGCGTTGAGTGCGACGATGAAACAATCGTCCACCGCAGACGAACCAACACATACCGAAGTAGAGGGAAATCGCACGCCTTACTTTGCGGAACAACACCCCATCCGCTTCGGCGCTGCCGAACAACAAGCCACCTATCGTGTATGGGAATCACAAAGTCAGGCGTTAGGAGCAAAGAGCGATGAGTCTCACGGCTCTTCTCAATCCTCGATCCTCAATCCTCAATCCTCACACGAACACCCGCTTGGCTTCGCATTAGGCCAACTCTCCGGCATCTACATCCTCGCGCAAAACCAACAGGGCCTCATCGTGGTGGACATGCACGCCGCACATGAACGCATCGTTTACGAACGACTCAAGACCGCGTTCGACCAACAACAGATGCCGACACAACCGTTGCTTATCCCCGTGAGTTTCACCGCAGACACATTGGATGTCGCCACCGTGGAAGACGAACAGGAGGCATTGTTAAGACTTGGCTTCGACATCGCCCCGCTCTCACCCACCACACTGGCTGTGCGCTCTATGCCTGCCATGTTGAAACAATCCAAAGCCGAAGCCGCCGCCAAGGAAGTGCTACACGAACTACGTGATTTCGGCGCATCACGCGCCCTCACTGAACGCCGCAATGAGTTGCTCGCCACACTCGCCTGCCATTCCGCCGTGCGTGCCAACCAGCAGCTCTCATTGCCAGAGATGAACGCCATCCTGCGCGAGATGGAACAGACCGAACGCGCTGACCAGTGCAACCACGGCAGACCGACATGGTTCCAGATCACGGTTGAAGAGTTGGATGCGATGTTCATGCGTGGCAAATGAAGTCATTACCCCCTGCTATCTTTTTGATGGGCCCCACCGCCAGCGGAAAGACTGGGGTGGCTGTCGAGCTGGTGCAACGTATGCCAGTGGAACTCCTCAGTGTGGATTCGGCGCTAGTGTTCCGCGACATGGACATCGGCACGGCTAAGCCAGATGCTGCCACGCTCACCCGCGCACCGCATCACCTCATCGACATCATCGACCCAACTGAAGCGTATTCCGCTGCCGCGTTTCGCCACGATGCACTGCGCTTGATGGCGGACATCACCGCGCGTGGGAATATCCCGTTGCTGGTGGGCGGCACGATGTTGTATTTCAAAGCGCTACGCGAGGGATTGAGCCCATTGCCGCAGGCGGATGCAGCATTGCGTGAACAACTGGATGCTGAGATCGCACAACACGGCATCGAGCATCTGCATGCCAAGTTGGCGCAGATAGATGCGGAGACGGCGGCGCGTTTGCATCCAACTGACACACAGCGTGTTCAACGTGCGATGGAGATATTCCTTGTCTCGGGTAAGCCGATGTCGGAACTCATCAAGCATCAAGAACAGAACCCGCTACCCTACGCCATCACGCCCATCGCGCTCATCCCTTCCGACCGCGCGGTGTTGCACCAGCGCATCGCGCTTCGGTTTGAGGAGATGCTGAAGAACGGATTGGTGGATGAGTTACGTGGTCTGCGTGACAAATACGCCTTGCATCGCGATATGACCTCGATGCGCTGCGTGGGCTATCGCCAAGCGTGGGAGTTCATGGAAGGTGAGATTTCAGCTTCTGAATTCTCAGAGAAAGGCATCGCTGCCACACGACAACTGGCGAAACGCCAACTCACTTGGTTGAGGTCGATGCCAGACAGCATCGAGTTTGATTGCTTGGCGACTGACCTTGCGAGCCAAGTCGAGGCCTTGTTAGTACGCGGTACTCAGTGAGGCTTGCTCAGATCACAGGCCGTTCCCTCTTCCGGCACGACCAGTACCATCGCATCGGCGGGCGAGATACGCAGTAATTCGCCTATCTCCTTGTAGTCGTCTGGCAAGGCCGCGTCGTTCCAACCATTGGCAGAGTGACGGGCCAGATTGACGGCCAAGTTGACACTGCGCACCTGTACCAGTCTGGCGTTGTCATCGTCCATCAAGGTCAGGAGCAGTTGTGGTAACGACCATTCTCTGACCAGCGCCTTTTGCAAGTCGCTCAGTGCGAAACCCAGCACTTGCTCCTGCACTGCCCGGCTACGCAATGTCTTATCCTGTTTTTGCATCGCCTTGATCTTGAGCATGTCTTGCGGCGCGAAACACCACATGAGCATCTCGGCCAAATCATGTAACAAGGCGGCGATGCGTATCTCTTCGAAGTGCATGTTGTTCAGACGTATCGCCCAATCACGTGCATATTTGGAAGCACGATGGCCACGATGAATGACATGGAGTAATTGGATCAGCGCTTCGGTCTGTCCTGTCAGGACATCTTGTACCAATGGATCGGCGGGGACATTGGTGTAGAAGGTCTCCACGCCCAGCATGATGAGCGCCTGCTCGACTTCAACGACTTCATTGGTCTGACTACGACGTTTGTGCTCTTGCAGATAGCGCAATAACTTCACCGTCATCATCGGATCGGATTCAATGGCGACGGCCACGCCACGCGCACTGAGCTTGTGCTCATCCTCATGTAGCACAGCGAGATCGCGTGCGGTTTGTTTCAACACTGGCATTTCGGCGAACGTAAGTTTCGCTACCCAGCGTTTCAGTTCGATCGAATCATTTTGCGACATCGTGACAACCTCCATTCACCGCTACGACATCTTTAACGGCATAAATACGGGCTTCTTTAGCGCTTGTACCCGAATAGGCGCAATAAAGACGGGGTCGAAAAGGCAATGGCAAGGATAGACAAGAGTATTTGGAAGGGGACGGTCACCACGAACTCATCGCTATCTCGGAAGATAATCCAGAGTGCAATCCCGAGGAACAACAAGGCGACGACACGCTGGAAGTAGTCATGTAGTCCGATCTTCCAACGCTCACTCACCCAGCCACCCGCCACTGCGGCCAACCAACCGCCGAATGCGCCGCCCAGCACATCCAACGGCCAATGCACTCCACAAGCGATGCGCGACATACCAACCAAGATCGCCAATCCCAACAATCCCAATTTGAAGGATAAGGGGAATCGGTGCAGGCACAAAACGCCAACGATCAAAAATAGGGTGGTGGTATGACCGGAGGGGAAAGAGTTGCCCATGAAGGCATTGCCAATGAGGTGGAACTGGCTCATATCCAACACGGCGGGCGGACGCATCACGCCCAAGGGAGATTTGAGGCTCTGCGTCCACAGGATGGCGAACAGGGTCGCGACAATGAAGTGCCAAACGATCTGCGGCCTGCGTCCACACATGAGCAAGATGATCAGCAGCGACACCACATCCCCCAACACGGTGACGTGACTCCATAAGGTATCGCCCAGATTCGTCGCGGCATGATTCAGCGCGAGAAAAAGCTGAGTATTAGCCCCCAGCAGCCACAACAACAGCATCAGGATGAACGACAGTAGTGGCACACCCCAGCGCCATGCTTGAAGGTGAGTGATTGTGCTGTCTTCGCTCATCGTGATAGTTAGGCTTGAGTGGCCTGCGTGCCGATGCTTCCCTCTACCGCACGAAACTTGACTTCGTGACGCGGCAACTCGGCCACTTTGAATCCTTGCAGGTATTGATTTAGCGAGACGAGTTCATACCCCTGCGCTTGCCACCCTTTGAGTAGTTCTTCAAAGATCGGCAACCACAGCCCACCTTCCAGTTCGGCACGCAAAGTGAACACATGACCAGTCGCACATGGCTCATGCGTCATTGCCAACAGGTTTTGTGCGACGTTCTCCATCGTGACACCATCGCGCCCGATGAGCTCATCCAAGGTCGGCAACGTAGTAGGCAGTTGGGGGCATGCGATGATCTCAGCGTCCCACGTGGGCAGATAGGGATGAGTTCCACGCGTATCTGAGCTGTAGGCAAATCCAAGATGTTGGTTGTGGCGCAGGCCGAAACGGTTGGTCTGCCAACCCGCTGCCGCATAGGATTTAGGGGCGCTATCGAATATCTCAGTGAAACGAGCGACCGCCTTATCCATCTCGCGTTGCGTCCATTTCTCGCCTTTGCCTGTCACTTTGTTCTGCCAGCAGAATCTATCGTTGGCTTGGATGCCAACCTCGAAACCCGCATCACGCACGGCACGCAATATGTCGGCGCATTTCTCTCCGATGTTCGGCGCAGGTAACAACGTGCCATAGAGCGATGTCTTGAATCCGTGATGTTGAAACGCAGAAATGCGTCTGGCTTTGCTGATGAAGCCAGAACGAAAAACATGCTTGATGGAACGACCCGTATGGTCAGCACCCAATGTAAAAAAGAAACTGGCCTGCGCCTGATGGCGTTGCAACGCTTCCACCAAACGTGGCACACCTTCACGCGTCCCGCGGTAAGTGTCGACATCGATCTTAAGTGCGATTTGTTTGAGCATGATTCTGAAAGCGAATTGAGGTGCGGAAATGGGCGCGGATTTTAACTGATTAGCTCGGATGAACTTAACGTTTTTCCCTCACCACCACGCCTGCGCCACCCTGTGCAAAGGTGATATCCAAAGCTACCCCCTCGGCCACTTGCTGGCTACTGGAAACGATGTTGCCCTTTGCATCACGCACCAGACTGTATCCGCGTGCCAACACTTGATTGGGGTCGAGATGTTGCAAGTGCTGCTGCATGGATGTCAGACCCACCCTGCGTTGCTCTAGACTACGATTCATCGCCCGTTGCCAACGCTGCATCACCATATCCAAGCGTTCAGATTGAAGTTGGATGCGTTGCGCGGGATGGACCAATCGCCTTTGCGTGAAATCCAGTTGCTGCATCGCCAGCTCGAAACGACGATTCGCCGCACGCGAGAAGCGTTTTTGCAATTGCGCCAAGCGTTGCCGCCATTCCAAGCCATCTGGCACGACCGCTTGTGCTGCCGCCGTGGGCGTGGCGGCACGTAGGTCGGCCACGAAATCGGCAATGGTGAAATCGGTCTCATGCCCCACTCCGCTCACCACGGGGATGTGACTGTCTGCGATGGCTCGCGCCACCACTTCTTCATTGAATGCCCATAGGTCTTCGATGCTACCGCCACCACGACACACGATGACCACATCGCAGTCGGCACGTTCGCTGGCGCTGCGTATCGCAGTAGCGATCTTTTGCCCTGATCCTTCGCCTTGCACGGGTGTCGGATACAACACGACAGGCACGTTGGGCATGCGGTTGCTCAAGGTACGCAACACATCGCGCAGAGCCGCCGCTTGAGGTGAGGTGACGATACCGATCTGCTTGGGTAACAAGGGCAACTCACGTTTGCGCTCGCCATCGAACAAGCCCTCGTCACCCAGCTTGCGCTTCAAGCGCTCGAACGCCTCGAACAACGCCCCCAAGCCTGCGGGACGCATCTTCTCCAGAGTCAATTGGAAATCGCCACGCGCTTCATATATCGAAGCTAGGGCCAAGACTTCGACCTGCATACCGTTGGCAGGCTTGAAATCCAGATATTGGCTCTTGTGACGGAACATCACGCATCGCACCTGCGCTGCTTCATCTTTTAGTGAGAAATACCAATGTCCTGAAGCCGCGCTGACGAAGTTGGATATCTCGCCGCGTACCCACAGTAGGGGTAGCCCGCCCTCGATCAATTGTTTCGCGGCCAGATTCAGCTCGCGGATGCTCAATACCCTGTTGTTATCGACCGCCACGTTCGTCCCTCAATAAAAAACGGCACGCCCATGATGGACGTGCCGATTCATTATCCCAGAGAAGCTCAGAAATGGACCTGAACTTCGTAGCGACGGTTCTTTGCCTTCTTGGCGGGTGTGTCATCTTTCTTGATGAGCGGTTTCTCAGACCCCATGCCGACGGATTCGATATCTTCCGCACTCACGCCCTGCGCGACCAACTCTTTCACCATCACTTGCGCGCGACGAGCGGAAAGCTCTTTGTTCTTGGCTGCATCGCCCGAGGAATCGGTATGTCCAGACACGGTGAACTTGAAGCCAGTCTGCCCTTGAGACTGCAATGTCTTCTTCACCTCTATGATGATACCTGCCAGCTTCTTGGACTTCGCCCCGCAGCCAGGCGCCAACTCGTCCGAACCACTCTTGAAGGAACATTGGTTCTTGCGCCCTTCAGACAGCAACTTCTTGTTCACTTGGGCAGCGAGTTGCTTGTTACCCGCCGCCTTCGCCGATGACTTAGCTTGCGCCTCGACCTTGTTGCCTAAATTGCTGCCCGTCGCCTTGTTCAGATCATCCGCAAAACCAGCATGGGCCAGCATCGGCGTGAGAGACAACATCAAAACAGGGATCAGTTTCACTTTCATATCTAGGTTTCCTTTACAAAAATTGTAGCTCGAACAAGTGGGTACACATGGACGATGCATGAATCCTCAAAATCGCCACGCCACTGAATATTAACGATTGTTCAAGCGCTTGAACGATGCCGAAAAATATATTTGAAAATAGGTCTAACGGCATATTGACAAAGCGCAATTACTCACAACCCCAATAAAGACGTGGTATTCATGGCTATATAGACTACAAAAATATGACGACTTACAGCATCGCATTGATTTAATTGAATTTTATACCAGTATATTTATTGGGCAGAAATCCAAGAAGCCGATGACATCGGGCTTGAAACATTCACCCCTCTGTTTCATCCACAAAGTTATCCACAACTTTTGTGGGTAAGAAAACTTTTTGCTTATAGGACGGGAAGTTAGCGTTTTGGACCGCACTTGCCTTGCTCAATGAGGGGGTAACAAGATACAGTTCGCGCCTCGGATTTTCTGCCTATTTTTGGAGACGTTGCGTGTTCACTCTCATCGAAGCGGCCGGTTGGCCTATCTGGTTACTTATCATCGCATCACTCATCGCCGTCACACTCATCGTCGAACGGGCGATCTATCTGCGTGGCAAGAACATCATTCCCGCAAAGCTGCTGGACGAGGTCGTGCAGGAACTGAAGACCAAGGGTGTGAGCACAGCGATGCTCACCAAGTTGAGTGCTGGCTCGCCACTAGGCAAGGTCTTCGCTACCGGCCTGAAGAACATCAAGAGCCAACCACAGGTGATGAAGGAATCCATCGAAGAGGCGGGTCGTGCGGCCACCCATGACATGGAACGCTTCTTGACCACTTTGGGTACCATCGCTTCCATCAGCCCTCTCCTAGGTCTGTTCGGTACCGTGGTCGGCATGATCGAGATATTCGGTGCGCAGAACGCAGGCGGTGCAGCCCCCGCCGAACTGGCGCACGGCATCTCTGTGGCGCTCTACAACACAGCCTTCGGTTTGATCGTGGCCGTACCCAGCATGATCGCCTACCGCCACTTCCGCGCTTCGGTAGATAGCTTCACCATCGAAATGGAGCAACAGGCGATCAAACTGGTGGAGATCGTGCACGGAGAGCGTAAGTAAATGAATTTCCGTCGCGGACGTCAACGTGAAGAGCCCGAGATCAATCTGATCCCGATGATCGACGTGTTGCTGGTCGTGCTCATCTTCTTGATGGTAACTACCAGCTACGGCAAGTTCTCTGAACTACAGATCAATCTGCCACAAGCTTCTGGCGAAGATAGCAAAGTGCCAGTCAGCAAACCCATCAATGTAGCGGTGGACGCCTCAGAACACTTCGCCATCAATGGCGCGCGCGCGCCATTCAAAGATGTGAACGACTTCGCATTGGCCTTGAAGAAAGCCGCTGGCGATCAAACGGATCCGACCATCGTCATCAGTGCGGATGCTAAAGCCTTGCATCAGTCCGTCATCAATGTGATGGAGTCCGCCCGTGTCGCGGGTTTCGGTCGTATCACTTTCACCACACAGAGCCAGACCAAGTAATTCCACAACATGGAGCGGCTGCAACATCACTGGTATGTCATTACGCCGCTTCACTTGTTGCTCTATCCCGTCAGCCTGATCTTCCGCGCACTCGTTTCGCTACGCCGTTTTCTTTATCGTAGCGGCGCAATCGCCTCGCCCAAGTTTCATGTACCCATCGTTATCATCGGCAACATCAGCGTCGGCGGCACTGGCAAGACTCCCCTGACATTGTGGCTAACGCAGCAACTCATCGACGACGGCTGGCATCCTGGCATCATCAGTCGCGGCTATCGCAAGTCCAAACACACCAATACCTTACCTCGCTACGTAAATGCTGATGATTCCTCAGACGAGGTCGGTGATGAGCCTTTGCTGATGGCACAACGCAAACTCTGCCCTGTATGGATCGGACGCGATCGCCCTGCTGTGGCATCCGCATTGTTATTGGCACACCCGGAATGCGACATCATCTTGAGCGACGATGGGCTGCAACACTATCGCTTGCATCGCGATGCTGAGATCGTCGTCATCGACGGCGCTAGGCGCTTCGGCAATGGCTTGTTGCTACCCGCTGGACCGCTACGTGAACCGGCGTCACGCTTGAACGATGTCGATGCCATCGTGGTAAATGGTGGCGAGGCACAAGCAAATGAATTCGGTATGCAACTGCAAGGCACTCGCTTTCATAATCTGTTGAATCCTGAGATCGTCGTTTCGGCCGATGCGTTGGCAGGACAACGTTTGCACGCGATTGCAGGTATCGGACATCCCAAACGTTTCTTCGATCACCTGCAACAACTCGGATTGCAGTGCACGACACAGGCTTTTTCTGACCATCACGACTTCACCGCATCAGACCTCGATTTCGACGATGTGGATGCCATACTCATGACGGAAAAAGATGCGGTAAAATGCGCCGCGTTCGCCACCAAGAAACACTGGGTGTTGCGAGTGGATGCGCAAGTCGATCCGGCTCTCGCCCAACTCATCATCAAAAAGGTCACCCGATAATGGACGCCAAACTGCTCGATATCCTTGTTTGCCCACTGTGCAAATCTTCTCTCATCTACCGCAAGGCCGAACAGGAATTGATCTGCAAGGCGGACCGCTTGGCTTACCCTATCCAAGACGACATCCCCGTGATGTTGGCTGATGAAGCACGTACGGTGTCCGTCGAGGAAATCGAAAAGCTCTAAATGCTTCAGTTCAAAGTCGTCATCCCCGCCCGCTTCGCCTCGACGCGACTGCCTGGCAAACCCCTATTAGATATCGGCGGCAAGCCGATGGTCATCCGTGTCGCTGAACAGGCTGCGCAAAGCGGCGCATCACACATCGTCATCGCTACCGATCACCAGCCCATCATCGAGGCTGCACAACAGAATGATTTCATAGCCTGCATGACGCGCGTCGATCACACCAGCGGCACGGATCGCATCGCAGAAGTCGCGGCGCAACAAGCGTGGTCAGACGACACCATCGTGGTCAATGTACAGGGGGATGAGCCACTCATTCCACCCGCCCTCATTCGCGCTGTCGCCCAACATCTGCACGACCATCCTGAATGTGCCATCGCCACGGCTTGCCATCCTATCCATGATGAAGCCTCCATGCGCAATCCGAACATCGTGAAAGCGGTGCTGGATAAACATGGCAATGCACTCTACTTCAGTCGCGCGCCTATCCCATGGCCGCGTGATGCCTACGCTGCGAATCAACCGCTACCCCACAATGTCAAGGTTCTGCGACACATCGGCATCTATGCCTATCGCGCTAGTTTTCTACGCGAGTTCGGCGGGCTCACCCCCGCTCCGCTGGAACAAGTAGAATCGCTGGAACAACTGCGTGCGCTGTATCATGGCTACAAAATTGGTGTAGCCATCACGCAAGACGCGCCACCGAGCGGCGTCGATACCGAACAAGATCTACAATCCGCAAGACGATTATTCAGCACTCATCACAAGGAGAGAACATGAGAGTGATACTGTTAGGTGCACCCGGCGCCGGAAAAGGCACACAGGCCAACTACATCAAGGAGAAGTTCGGCATCCCCCAGATCTCCACGGGTGACATGTTGCGTGCGGCAGTCAAAGCCGGCACACCGCTCGGTGTCTCTGCCAAGAAGATCATGGATGCGGGCAACCTAGTTTCCGATGAGATCATCATCAATCTGGTCAAAGAACGTATCCAGGACGCGGATTGCGCTAACGGTTTTCTGTTCGACGGATTCCCACGCACCATCCCGCAAGCGCAAGCGATGAAAGATGCGGGCATCAAGATCGATTTCGTGGTAGAGATCGACGTTGCCGACAAAGAGATCGTCACCCGCATGAGCGGACGTCGCGTACACCTCGCCTCCGGCCGCACCTACCATGTGGTGTTCAACCCTCCCAAAGTCGAAGGCAAGGATGACATCACTGGAGAAGACTTGGTACAACGTCCGGACGACGTGGAAGACACCGTCGTCAAGCGCTTGAATATCTATCACGACCAAACCAAGCCGCTGGTGGATTACTACTCTGCTTGGCAGAGATCAGGGACGGCAAACGCCCCTCAGGTCGTGCATGTCCCCGGCGTGGGAGATGTGAATGCGATCCGTGATCGTATCTATCAATTGCTCGGTGCTTGAAGTATGACCCGCAAACCCATCCTGACACTGGAAGATGCGAAACGCATCGCTGCCGCCGCCGAAGTCGAGGCACACAAGAATGGATGGAAGGTGGTGGTTGCTGTCGTCGACGATGGCGGTCATCTGCTGTATCTGCAACGCGGTCACGAGACTCAATGGGGTAGCGTCGAGACCGCTATCATGAAAGCCAATGCGGCCGTCGCGTTCCAACGCCCCACCAAGGCTTCGGAAGATGCCGTGCTAAGTGGTCGTTTGATACATCTGGCCTTGCCGGGTGTGATCCCTGCAGAGGGTGGCGTGCCACTCGTGCGTGACGATATCGTCATCGGTGGCTTGGGCATCAGTGGTGTGCGTTCCGTGCAAGACGGACAAGTCGCCATGGCGGGCATAAATGCATTATAAAGATCAGGCCGCACGGGCAGCCTGATCACTCCCTCATTTAGGAGCTCGGTACTGATCCTGTGTCATCAGATCGACGCCGCAAGGCAGTGCTTCGATCCAATTCAAGAACTCGTTCACCATCTTCTTGCCTTTGAACATACGTCCATGTTGCGGCACGATCATCTCTACATCCAAGGTGCGCACCATGTTGACCCAGAAGCGACATATCTTGTTAGAGATCATGTAACGCTTATGAAAACCCTCCATGTAAGGGATGTGTGACTTGAAATCCTCCACCGGCGTATCTGCCGCATCGTGCGCCACGATGGAAGCGCCCATATCCCCCGTGAACAGTATCTTGCTGATGGGGTCGTAGAATTGGAAATTGCCTTCCGAATGCATGAAGTGCGCGGGAATGGCCTTGATGATAGATTGCCCCAAAGGAAGGTTCATGCCTTCATCGGGGATGCCCTCCACTCGACCTGCCGCGTTGCCCACACTGCAAAAGTGCGGCACGAATCGTACCCATAGATTGGAGATCATCACTTTACATTCGGAGTGGATCATCCATTTATTAACCGATGCGATGATGTCCGGGTCGGCATGCGATGCAAGGATGTACTCGAGATTCTTCGGGGGAAAATAACTGTGCATCGACATCAACAGACCGTTGTAGGTCATGTTGCCACCGGGATCGAGCAACGCGCCATGCCCGTTATCCACGATGAGGAACTGGTTCGCCTGTACCGCATCTCCGGAAGAATCATCTACAAGGTCATCAAACATCAGACACAGGTGTGTGCCATTGTTGAATAATTCAATCGCCATCTTGCTCTCCTGATGAACACTACGTTCTTGAACAAAGGGGCGCATCTTATTCGAGCGTATCCCGATTGGAATTGACCTACATCAAATGTACTCCACATCAACCACACCGAAAAAAATCGGCGTAATATGCGCAATCATCAAACTCAACTACGAAGGAAGCATAGCATGGCCAAGAAAAATGCGTTTTATGCACAATCCGGCGGTGTGACCGCCGTCATCAACGCCTCAGCCTGCGGTGTCATCGAGACAGCGCGCAAACACAAAGACAAGATCGGTAAGGTCTATGCAGGACGCAACGGCATCATCGGCGCACTCACGGAAGACCTCATCGACACCAGCAAAGACTCCGCCAAATCCATCGCCGCATTGCGCAGCACACCCGCTGGTGGTTTCGGATCTTGCCGCTTCAAACTAAAATCCTTGGAACAGAACCTACGCGAATACGAGCGCCTGATCGAAGTGTTCAAGGCACACAACATCGGCTACTTCTTCTACAACGGCGGTGGAGACTCTGCCGACACCTGTTTCAAGGTCTCGCAGATCTCAGAAAAGATGGGCTATCCCGTGCAAGCCATCCACGTGCCTAAGACCGTGGATAACGACTTGCCCATCACTGACTGCTGCCCAGGTTTCGGCTCCGTTGCCAAATATGTTGCCGTGTCTGTGCGTGAAGCCAGCTTCGACGTAGCTTCGATGTGCAAGACCTCTACCAAGGTGTTCGTGGTGGAAGTGATGGGACGTCATGCAGGTTGGATCGCTGCCGCAGGTGGATTGGCCTCGGATAAGAATTGCGAATTACCTATCGTCATCCTGTTCCCAGAGATCGAATTCGATCAAAAGAAATTCATCGCCAAGGTGGATGCCATGGTGAAAAAACACGGCTATTGCAGCGTGGTGGTGTCTGAAGGTTGTCACTACCCTGATGGAAGGTTCCTCGCTGAACAAGGCACACGTGATGCCTTCGGTCATGCGCAACTCGGTGGCGCCGCCCCGGTCGTCGCCAACATGGTAAAAGAAGCGCTGGGTTACAAATTCCACTGGGCGGTTGCCGATTACCTGCAACGTTCCGCTCGCCACATCGCCTCCAAGACTGACGTCGATCAAGCGTATGCACTGGGCAAGGCTGCTGTCGAACTGGCTCTCAAAGGACAGAACGCAGTGATGCCTACAGTTGAGCGCATCTCAGACAAGCCTTACAAATGGAAGGTCGGCGTGGCTCAATTGTCCAAAGTCGCTAACGTGGAGAAATTCATGCCGCGCAACTTCATCACACCAGACGGCTTCGGTATCACTGAAAAATGCCGGACCTATCTCTCACCGCTCATCAAGGGTGAGGATTACCCGACATTCAAAGACGGACTGCCACAGTATGTCCAACTGAAGAATGTGGCAGTTGCAAAAAAACTAAAGGAATTCAAAGTTTGATTTTGATTCACCGCTCCGCAAGGGGCGGTTTTTACTTGGGGAGAAAACAATGACATCAGCTTTGGGGTTCACCTTGTTGTGCGCTGTTGCTGCGATCCTGTATGGGATATTTTCGAGCAAGTGGATTTTGGGGAAATCAACCGGTAGCGAGAAGATGCAAAGCATCGCGGCGGCCATTCAAGAAGGCGCAACTGCTTATCTTAACCGACAGTACGTGACCATCGGCTGGGTCGGCGCTGCCCTCTTCGTCGTCATATTGATGGCACTCGGCTGGCAAACAGCGGTCGGCTTCGCCATCGGTGCGATTCTGTCCGGTGCGGCCGGCTACATCGGCATGAACGTCTCGGTGCGCGCAAACGTGCGCACTGCGGAGGCGGCAAAAGAAAGTCTCAACGCTGCGCTCAACGTGTCATTCAAAGGCGGTGCGATCACAGGCATGTTGGTGGTTGGATTAGGCTTGCTCGGTGTCGCGGGTTATTACGCGATATTGGTCGGCACTGGCTCCACCACGGGTGAAGCGACACACGCATTGATCGGCCTCGCATTCGGTGGCTCGCTCATTTCCATCTTCGCGCGTCTTGGCGGCGGCATCTTCACCAAAGGCGCTGACGTTGGCGCGGATCTGGTGGGTAAGGTAGAGGCAGGCATCCCCGAAGATGACCCTCGCAATCCAGCCGTGATCGCTGACAACGTTGGTGACAATGTGGGTGACTGTGCTGGTATGGCAGCTGACTTGTTCGAGACCTATGCTGTCACCATCATCGCCACCATGTTGTTGGGTGGTCTCTTGATGGCGAATGCAGGGCCTAATGCAGTCCTCTATCCTCTAGTGTTAGGCGGTTTCTCCATCATCGCTTCCATCATCGGCACCTTCTTCGTCACCGCTCGTGAAGGCGGCAAGATCATGAATGCGCTGTATCGCGGTCTGGCTGTCTCCGCCGTGCTGGCACTCATCGCCTTCTACCCCATCACGAATTGGTTGATGGCGGATAACGGTGTGTATTCCGTTGGTGCGTTGTATGGCGCGACACTCATTGGCTTGGTGCTGACTGCCGCATTGGTATGGATCACCGAGTACTACACGGCGACCGAGTTCTCTCCAGTACGTCACATCGCTGAAGCTTCCACAACCGGCCATGGCACCAACATCATCGCGGGTCTTGGCGTATCGATGAAAGCCACAGCCGCACCAGTCATCGCAGTGTGTATCGCCATCTGGGGTGCATATGAGCTGGCCGGTCTGTACGGCATCGCCATTGCCGCGACTTCGATGTTGTCGATGGCGGGCATCATCGTGGCATTGGACGCCTACGGCCCCATCACTGACAACGCGGGTGGTATCGCGCAGATGGCAGGTTTGCCCAATGACGTGCGTGAGATCACCGATGCTTTGGATGCGGTAGGCAACACCACCAAAGCCGTTACTAAGGGCTACGCCATCGGCTCTGCTGGTCTGGCCGCGCTGGTACTGTTCGCCGACTACACGCACGCACTCGAAGCCAAGTTAGGAGTCGTGACTTCTTTCGATCTATCCAACCATATGGTCATCATCGGCCTCTTCATCGGCGGCATGGTGCCCTACCTGTTCGCCGCGATGGGGATGGAAGCGGTGGGACGTGCGGCAGGAACGGTCGTCGTTGAAGTACGCCGTCAATTCAAAGAGATCCCGGGCATCATGGAAGGGACAGGCAAGCCTGAATATGGCACCTGCGTGGATATGCTAACCAAGGCAGCCATCAAAGAGATGATCGTTCCTTCACTGCTCCCCATCGCCGTTCCGGTGATCGTGGGACTCACGCTAGGTGCGCAAGCATTGGGCGGTGTGCTGGTCGGCACCATCATCACAGGCATCTTCGTCGCCATCTCCATGACTACGGGTGGTGGTGCTTGGGACAATGCGAAGAAGTACATCGAGGAAGGTAACTTCGGCGGTAAGGGGTCGGAAGCACACAAGGCTGCCGTCACGGGCGACACCGTAGGCGACCCTTACAAAGACACTGCCGGCCCCGCCGTAAACCCCCTCATCAAGATCATCAACATCGTGGCTCTGATGATCGTACCCTTACTGTAATCTTCACGTAAGCGTCACCTCTAAGGGCTGCCTCGGCGGCCCTTTTCATTGCGTCGGATGATACAATTCGCGCCTTTCAATTCACACGCAAAGGTGGCGCATCATGGGTTTGAACAAGGTTCCTTCTGGCAACAATCTTCCAGACGATTTCAACGTCATCATCGAGATCCCACAACACGGCGAGCCTGTGAAATACGAAGTGGATAAAGAGTCCGGCGCGATCTTCGTAGACCGCTTCATGAACACCGCGATGCACTACCCCTGCAACTACGGTTACATCCCACACACCCTGTCTGACGATGGCGATCCTGTCGACGTATTGGTCATCACACCCGTGCCATTGAACAGCGGCGTGGTCGTGCGTTGTCGTCCATTGTGCGTGTTGAAGATGGAAGACGAATCCGGTTTCGATGCCAAAGTATTGGCTGTGCCCGTAGACAAACTCTCCACGCTGTATCGCGGCTTGAAGAGCTACAAAGAACTGCCCGAGATCACCCTGAAACAGATCGAACATTTCTTCGCACACTACAAAGACCTAGAGCCAAACAAATGGGTGAAGATCGGTGGCTGGGAAGGTGTTGAAGAAGCACGTAAAGAGATCATGGCGGGTGTTGAGAACTACAACAACGCCAAAGTGAAACCAGAGTTCTGATTCGGGAGAAGACGATGACTGCTCGCATCATTGACGGAAAAGCCATCGCACAAGAAGTGCGTGCTGAATGGAAGGTTCGTGCCGATGCACTCAAAGCACGCGGCGTCACGCCCGGGCTGGCGGTCATCATCGTGGGCGAAGACCCTGCCTCCAAGGTGTATGTCGCCAACAAAGTGAAAGCCTGTGCTGAATTGGGTTTGCATTCCGTGCACATCGCCCTCCCCGCTGACACCAGCGAAGCCGCCTTGCTGGCAAAGATCGCAGAACTGAATGCCGACTCCAAGATACACGGCTTACTGGTTCAACTGCCCGTGCCTAAGCACATCGACAGTGAAAAGATACTGAACGCCATCAGCCCAGACAAAGACGTGGATGGTTTCCATCCATTGAATGTCGGTGCACTGGCGACAGGCAATATGCGCTTCGCTCCTTGCACGCCTTACGGTTCTTTGGTGTTGTTGCAAAAGAGCGGTGTCTCAATCGAAGGCAAGCATGCAGTCATCGTGGGGCGTAGCAACATCGTCGGAAAACCAATGGCATTGTTGCTGTTGCAACACAACGCGACTGTCACCATTTGCACTTCCAAGACGACAGACCTCGCCAAGCACACGCGCGATGCAGACATCCTCGTGGTCGCAACTGGCAAGCCGAAGATGATCACTGGTGACATGATCAAACCCGGTGCGGCAGTGATCGACGTAGGCATCAACCGCATGGCGGATGGCAAGCTGTGTGGGGATGTGGATTTTGAATCAGCGAAAGAAGTCGCGGGTTACATCACGCCAGTTCCCGGCGGTGTCGGCCCCATGACTATCACCATGCTGGTGGCCAACACCGTGCAGTCTGCCGAACGCGCTGCGGCTCAGTGATCTAGCGGCACACCGTATTACCGAACGGGTCGGTACCACAGCGTTCCGCTGCTGTACCGGCCTCGTTGCCTGACTCTCTGATTCTCTTCTCTTCCGTCGTCTCGCTCGCATTATGCTTTTTTGCTGACGCTTTTTCTTGCTGTTTGGCTTTAGCAGGTTGCGTACTCAACACCCCGTCCCTATCCATACAAACGATGTTGCCGAACGCATCGTGACCACAACGCGGTTGCACAGCTGATGCCACCTGAGGAAAGAACAACAATGACAGCGTTAACGCGGCAACGAGATTCATGCATTAAAACTACTGGTCAACCCGCCAAACCAACATACACATTCTGCACATCATCATCCTCATCAATCGCTTCGAGGAAGGCTTCGACTTCTTCGCGCTCGGCATCGCTGGTAATGGTGACGGGATTCTTGGGGCGATAACCGATCATGGCAGAGGTGACAGTGAAACCTTGGGCAGGCAAAGCTTTGCAAACAGCATCCAGATCGGTGGGTTCGGTGATGAACAGAGTCGAACCATCGTCGGAAGCTTCAAGATCTTGCGCGCCCGCCTCGATGGCAGCCACTTCGGCATCCACTTCTTTTGAATTCGGTGTCGCCTCGATCATGCCCACATGATTGAAGTCCCACGACACAGAACCCGGCGCGCCCAACTGCCCCTTGCGGAACAGCACGTTCATGCTGGACTTGGTGCGGTTGATGTTGTCGGACAGGCATTCGACGATGACGGGAACGCGATGCGGTGCAAAACCTTCGTACACGAGGTGTTCCATGTGCAGAGGACCATCCAATAGGCCTGCGCCTTTTTTGATGGCACGATCCAAAGTGTCTTTTGGCATGGAAGCCTTCTTGGCCTGCTCAACGACCAAGCGCAAGCGCGAGTTGGAACCGAGATCCGCACCACCTTTTGCCGCCACCATGATCTCTTTGGCTAGCTTGCCAAAGATCTTACCCTTTGCGTTCGCTGCGACTTCTTTGTGTCTTGCTTTCCACTGTGCGCCCATGTCTGCTCTCTTCTAAGTTGGTTGTTACAAAATTCCAGAGCGCGCATCTTGCCTCAAGTGGCGCCCAGCTTCAATCTCAACGGCGAAACTCATACTCATTTTCCATTCGCCACATCCTCCAACACCTTCAGGAAATCATCGCCATATTTCGCTAATTTTGACTGCCCAATACCGCCGATCTGTCCCATCTCGGTCAAGCTCTGCGGCTTGCGGTTAAGCATCTCTAGCAAGGTACTGTCGTGAAAGATGACGTAAGGCGGCACACCCTGCTCACGTGCCAGCTCCATACGCTTGGCTTTGAGGGCTTGCCACAATGGATCTTCGTTCGCCCCCTCAAACGCCTCGCGCAAACGTGAACTGCGTTCGGCTTTGCTGTTGGTGCGTTTCACTGGCTCGGCATCACGGCGTAGCCACACCGCTTGCTCGCCACGCAACACGGGACGAGACATTTCTGTGAGCTTCAATCCGCCATAGGCTTCCATATCCACACTGATGAATCCCGCCGCCACCAATTGTCGATACACGCTACTCCATTGTGTTTGCGCCAACGCTTTCCCGATGCCGAATGTACTGAGTTGTTGGTGATTGAATTGCTCGATCTTGGGCGTGAGTTTGCCCAGCAATACGTCGATGAGGTGCGCCACACCAAAACGTTGCCCCGTGCGATACACACAAGACAGTGCCATCTGCGCGGCTTGTGTCGCATCCCACGTATCCACGGGAGACAGGCAGTTATCGCATTCTTGGCACACGCCGGGATGTTCTTCACCAAAATATCGCAACAGGGTTTGATGGCGACACGAAGTAGACTCGCAAAAACCAAGTAGCGCATCTAACTTTTGTAGTTCAACGCGCTTGCGTTCTTCCGGCGAATCACCCGAAAGCAACATCTGCCTCATCGACACTACATCACCCAAGCCGTAGGCCATCCACGCATTCGCAGGCAAGCCATCGCGCCCTGCTCGACCTGTCTCTTGGTAATACCCTTCCATACTTTTTGGCAAGTCGAGGTGCGCAACGAAGCGTACGTTGGGCTTGTCGATGCCCATACCGAAAGCCACCGTGGCCACCATGATGACGCCTTCCTCGCGCAAAAATCGTTGCAGATTCTTGCTACGCACTGTCGCATCTAGACCGGCGTGGTACGGCAAGGCATCCCAGCCCTGCTCCTTCAACCACGCAGCGGTCTCTTCCACTTTCTTGCGCGACAAGCAATACACGATGCCCGCATCGCCTGGATGTTCGGTTTCAAGAAAGGTCTGCAATTGCTTGCGTGCGTTATCTTTGAGGGTGATTCGATAACGGATGTTGGGACGATCAAAGCTGGAGACGAATTGCTGCGCCTGTTCCAACTGAAGGCGTTCAATGATCTCGGCGCGAGTCGGCGCATCTGCGGTTGCCGTCAAAGCTATGCGAGGCACATGGGGAAAGCGTTCATGCAGCACCGTCAGCGCGCGGTATTCGGGACGGAAGTCATGCCCCCATTGCGACACGCAGTGCGCTTCATCGATGGCAAACAGGGCAATGCCGTTGCCTTCGTTCAGCTCATCCAATAACTCAAGAAAACCCTGCGTCATCAATCGCTCTGGCGCGACATACAACAACTTCAGTTCACCTGTGCGCATCTGGCGCATCACTTCGCGCGCGGTCTGCGCATCCAAACTTGAATTCAAAAATGCTGCCGACACACCGAGCTGCTTGAGGGCATCTACCTGATCTTGCATCAAGGCAATAAGGGGAGACACCACGATGCCCACGCCGCTGCGCATCAACGCAGGGATCTGATAACACAGTGACTTACCACCGCCTGTCGGCATCAAAACCAAGGCATCGCCCCCCGCCACGACATGCTCGACGATGTGCTGCTGCGCCCCCCGAAAAGTGGCATAGCCAAAGGTGTCACGGAGTATCTGTTGGGCGGAGTTTTGCATCGAAATATGGCACTGCTGTAAAGGGGTACAAGCTTAACGCAATGCACACAATCTGAGGCATTTCATGCCAACGAGGAGTATCATTTATGCAGAAAAAACGAGGTCAAACACAAGGGAGATTTTTAGATGAGTATCCGCACTGTCAACACCCAGCCTTTTTCCGATCAAAAACCCGGCACTTCGGGATTGCGTAAAAAAGTCCCCGCCTTTCAAAAGCAACACTACCTAGAGAATTTCGTACAGAGCATCTTCGACAGCATCTCGCCGCCTGCTGGCGCGACATTGGTACTGGGCGGTGATGGCCGATTCTTCAACCGCGAAGCCATCCAAACCATCCTCAAGATGGCAGCGGCTAACGGCTTCGGCCAAGTATTGGTCGGTCGTGGCGGCATCCTTTCTACCCCCGCTGCGTCGTGCGTCATCCGCAAATACAAGACGTATGGCGGCATCATCCTGTCGGCCAGCCACAACCCAGGCGGTCCAGATGGTGACTTCGGCATCAAGTACAACGGCAGCAACGGCGGCCCTGCAACAGAGACCGTCACCGAAGCTATCTTCGCGAAGAGCAAAGTCATCACCACCTATCGCATCCTAGAGGCCGCTGATGTATCACTCGACCAATTGGGCGAAACCACATTAGGCAGTATGAAGGTCAAGATCATCGACCCAGTGAGTGACTATGCCGAGTTGATGGAATCGCTGTTCGACTTCCCCTCCATCCGCTCTCTGCTGACCAGCGGATTCCGCATCAAGTTCGATGCGATGCACGCCGTGAACGGCCCCTATGCAAAAGAAATATTGGAAGGCCAACTTGGCGCACCAGTAGACAGTGTGATGAATTTCGTGCCACTAGAAGATTTCGGTGGTGGCCATCCCGACCCTAACCTCACCTATGCACACGACCTCGTTGAGATCGTCTATGGCAAAGATGCGCCCGACTTCGGCGCAGCTTCCGATGGTGACGGCGACCGCAATATGGTGTTGGGACAACGTTTCTTCGTCACCCCGTCTGATAGTCTAGCCGTCATCGCCGCCAATGCCACGTTGGTGCGCGGCTACAGCAAAGGGGTCGCCGGTGTTGCACGCTCGATGCCAACCAGCGCTGCCGTTGATCGCGTGGCTAAAGCATTGAACATCCCGTGTTTCGAGACACCTACGGGCTGGAAATTCTTTGGCAATCTGATGGATGCAGGCAGGGTCACCTTCTGTGGCGAGGAAAGTTTCGGCACAGGCTCTGACCACGTGCGTGAGAAAGATGGTCTGTGGGCGGTGTTGTTCTGGCTCAATATTTTGGCCGTGCGCAAACAATCGGTTGAATCCATCGTACGCGAGCATTGGGCGAAGTTCGGCCGCAACTTCTATTCACGTTACGACTATGAAGGATTGCCCACCGAGGATGCGAATGGCGTGATGACACATCTGCGCGACAACTTCGCCGCACTCACTGGAAAACAGTTCGGCAAATATACCGTCGCCACGTGCGATGACTTCAGCTACACCGACCCTGTCGATGCCAGCGTAAGCAAGAACCAAGGCATCCGCATCTTGTTCAGCGATGGCTCGCGCATCATCTTCCGCCTATCGGGCACAGGTACAGAAGGCGCGACGTTACGGGTATATTTGGAAGCCTATGAGGCCGACGTCGCAAAACATCACTTGGATGCACAGGATGCACTGAAGGAATTGATACAGATCGGTTTGAGCATCTCCGAGTTGATCGCCCGCACTGGACGTCAACAACCTACCGTTATCACTTGATCTTATTCGTGGGGGTTGCTGCGACGGCAGAGCTTGCAGCAGCCTCACCGATGACTTGAAAGAACACTTCACCTTGCTTGACCATGCCGAGTTCGCTTCGAGCGCGCTCTTCCAAAGCTTCAGTACCCTTCTTCAGGTCCTTCACTTCGGCATCTAGGACAGCATTGCGCTGCCTAGCTTGTTCGTTGATCTCTTTTTGTTCATTGAGTTGGCGGTTGTTGTCCCACACCTTCAACCAACTTCCCTTACCCAGCCAGAGCGGATATTGCAAAAGCAGGATAAGGGCAAGAAAGATGTAAGTTACAACACGCACCACTTAGCCTAGCTGGTAGTAAGCCCCACGGCCAGGGTAAGAAGCGCTGTCACCGAGGTCTTCTTCGATACGCAGCAGTTGGTTGTACTTCGCCATACGGTCAGAACGAGACAAAGAGCCGGTCTTGATCTGCATAGAGTTAGTCGCAACAGCCAAGTCAGCGATGGTGGAATCTTCTGTCTCACCGGAACGATGCGAGATCACTGCGGTGTAACCGGCACGCTTCGCCATCTCGATAGCTGCGAAGGTCTCAGTCAACGTACCGATCTGGTTAACTTTGATCAGGATGGAGTTGGCGATACCGCGCTTGATTCCTTCGCGCAGGATCTTGGTGTTGGTCACGAACACATCGTCACCTACCAACTGGATCTGCTTGCCGAGGCGATCAGTCAATGCTTTCCAACCATCCCAGTCGTGCTCGCTCATGCCGTCTTCCAACGTGATGACGGGATACTTATCGACCCACGAAGCGTACATGTCGATGATCTGAGCTGCAGTCAACACCAAGCCGTCCGCCTTCAGATGGTATTTGCCATCTTTGTAGAACTCAGATGCAGCCGCATCAATACCGATTGCTACGTCTGCACCGGGTACATATCCGGCGGCTTCGATGGCTTCAACGATGACCTTCAGTGCGGCTTCATTGCCCCCCAAAGCGGGTGCGAAACCACCTTCGTCGCCAACAGTCGTTGTCAAGCCACGATGATGCAAGATCGCCTTCAGCGCATGGAAGACTTCAGCGCCGCAACGCAAGGCTTCACGGAAACTTTGTGCGCCGACGGGAATGATCATAAATTCTTGGATGTCCGCACCGCCCGTAGCGTGTGCACCGCCGTTGATGATGTTCATCATCGGTACTGGCATCTCCATGCGCGCTGCACCGCCAAGGTAGCGATACAGTGGCAGACCACTTTCTTCAGCAGCGGCACGTGCCACAGCCATGGACACCGCCAAGATAGCGTTGGCCCCCAAACGAGATTTGGTATCTGTGCCATCCAAGTCGATCATGGTCTGATCGATGAATGCTTGTTCAGCTGCATCCAAACCAATGATCGCTTCGGCAATCTCGGTGTTCACATTCTCAACTGCCTTCAACACGCCCTTACCCAAGTAGCGCTGCTTGTCGCCATCGCGCAGCTCGATAGCCTCCTTCTCACCTGTGGAAGCGCCAGACGGTACGGCCGCACGGCCCATCACGCCAGATTCCAACAACACGTCTGCTTCTACAGTCGGGTTACCGCGGGAATCCAAAATCTCACGGGCGATTACATCAACGATTGCACTCATTCTCTATTCCTTCTTTCACACACTTTTTAAGTTAACGTTCTCTTCGATAAAACCTTGTTGCTTCACCAAAGCGTCAAGCGCTTTGAGTGTCTGCAACATCTCTTGCAGATGTCCCAAGGGAAATGCATTTGGACCATCCGACAATGCTTTTGCGGGATCAGGGTGTGTTTCCATGAACACACCTGCCACCCCTGCAGCCACCGCTGCTCGCGCCAACACAGGCACGAATTCGCGCTGCCCGCCACTTGCTGTACCTTGACCACCTGGTAGTTGAACTGAATGCGTGGCATCGAATACGACGGGGCATCCTGTGTTACGCATCACTGCCAGCGAGCGCATGTCCGATACCAGATTGTTGTAGCCAAACGATGCGCCGCGCTCACACACCATGATGGTGTCGCCACCGCTGACTTCGCGCGCCTTGTCCACCACATTCTTCATATCCCAAGGGGACAAGAACTGCCCCTTCTTAATGTTCACTGGTTTGCCGGACTTCGCTACAGCATGGATGAAATCGGTCTGACGGCACAAGAAAGCAGGCGTTTGTAAAACATCGACCACCGATGCGACAGGAGCGATCTCATCTTCATCATGCACATCGGTCAGCACGGGCACACCAACCTGCGCTTTGACCTTCTCTAAAATCTTCAGACCAGCTTCCATGCCAAAACCACGGAAGGTCTTGCCGGAGCTACGATTGGCTTTGTCGTAAGAAGATTTGTAGATGAACGGGATACCGAGTTTCTGGCAGATCTCTTTCAATTGCCCAGCAGTGTCGATTGCCATCTGTTCCGATTCGATCACACAAGGACCGGCGATCAAGAACAGCGGCTTATCTAAGCCGACATCAAAGTTGCATAGCTTCATACGGCTTCCTTATGCGCCACAGCCGCTTTGACGTAGGCCTCGAACAGCGGATGACCATCACGCGGCGTAGAAGTGAACTCTGGGTGAAACTGCACACCAACGAACCATGGGTGTTGGCTTTGTGGCAATTCCATCATCTCCGGTAAATCTTCTGAGGGGGTACGCGCGGAGATGATCAAACCCGTTTTTTCCAAGGCAGGAACGTAATGGTTGTTCACCTCATAACGGTGGCGGTGACGCTCATTCACTTCGTTGCCATAGATACTCTGTGCCATGGTACTCGGCTTGATCGGACAACGTTGCGAGCCCAGACGCATAGTGCCGCCCATGTCTGAATCAGCACTACGTTTTGCAACTTTACCATCGCGATCCAACCACTCAGTGATCAGCGCGACGACAGGATGTTCTGTTTCCAAATTGAACTCGGTGCTATTCGCATCCAACATACCCGTCACGTGACGCGCATATTCGATGACCGCGAGTTGCATGCCGAGACAGATGCCCAAGTACGGTATCTTGTTCTCACGGGCATAACGAATCGCAGCGATCTTGCCTTCGGTACCTCGTACACCAAAACCACCAGGAACAAGGATCGCATCAAGTTTATTCAAACAATCCGTACCATCTGTCTCAATGACTTCCGAATCCAAATATTCGATGCTCACGCGTGTCGAAGTATGGATACCTGCATGACGCAAAGCCTCGATCAACGATTTATATGACTCCGTCAGATCGACATACTTACCGACCATGCCGATGGTGATCTGATGTTTAGGACTTTCCTGAGCCGTGATCAGATTATTCCAAACGGACAAATCAGCGGGAGGCGCATTCAACGCCAACTCTTCGCAAATGATGCGATCCAATCCTTGCTCATGCAGTACTTGTGGAACTTTGTAAATACTATCCACATCCCACATGGAGATCACGCTGTCTTCACGCACGTTAGCAAACAGCGAAATCTTTGCGCGCTCATCGTCAGGAATGCGGCGATCAGCACGACAGATCAATGCGGTTGGGAAGATACCGATCTCACGCAACTTCTGTACGCTATGTTGCGTTGGTTTGGTCTTCAGCTCACCTGCGGTGGCGATGTAAGGAACAAGTGTCAGATGTACATAAGCGACTTGATTTCGTCCCATGCGCAAACCCATTTGGCGCGCAGCTTCAAGGAACGGCAATGATTCGATGTCACCTACCGTGCCTCCGATCTCAACGATGGCCACGTCTGCTTTTCCATCCAAAGATGCCGCAGCGCCGCGTTCAACGAATGCTTGGATCTCATTGGTGATATGTGGGATCACTTGGACGGTCTTGCCCAAATATTCGCCGCGACGTTCCTTGCGGATGACGCTCTCGTAAATCTGCCCAGTAGTGAAGTTGTTGGCTTTGCGCATCTTGGCGCTGATAAAGCGCTCGTAATGTCCCAAGTCCAAATCTGTCTCTGCGCCGTCTTCCGTGACGAACACTTCGCCGTGTTGGAACGGACTCATCGTGCCCGGATCGACGTTGATATAAGGATCCAATTTGAGCATCGTGACTTTAAGTCCACGTGACTCAAGGATGGCCGCAAGTGAAGCGGCGGCTATGCCTTTTCCTAGGGAAGAGACAACGCCGCCGGTGATGAATATGTACTTTGTCATGGAGTGCGATGATACCGTAAAAGGTGCGTTCCCTCAAAGGAACTATCGAGATATAAAAGCAAAAACCCCCAAGTTTTCACTTGAGGGTTTTGCTTTATAAGGAGTCTGACGATGACCTACTTTCACATGCGAGCTGCACACTATCATTGGCGCGAAGTCGTTTCACTGTCCTGTTCGAGATGGGAAGGAGTGGGGCCAACTTGCTATGGT
>JBAYIG010000018.1:0-37867 GCA_041665725.1 Sideroxydans sp.
ATGGCGACCTGACCGTGCGTGCGAAGGTGCACGGTAAAGACGAATTGGGACAGGCGGCCATGGCCTTCAACGGATTGATAGAGGGATTCTCAAGCATCATCCGTCAGGTCAACAGTAACGCCAACACGGTATCTGCCTCGGCCGCCAATCTCGCTTCCTCATCCGGTCAGATCGCGGTCGGTTCGCAAGCGCAAAGCGAGGCCGCTGCATCGACGGCTGCTGCCGTGGAAGAGATCACAGTGAGCATCAATTCGGTGGCGTCCAATGCCGAGAGCGTACGCAAACTGTCCGAGCAGAGTCTCCGTCAGACCAAAGATGGCAACTTGGGTGTGGAGGCCATGGTCGGTGAGATAGAGAGTGTGCAGTCCGCAGTTAATCAGATCGACGTATCGGTGAAGGAATTCGTGGAAAGCACGCGCGCCATCGCCGGTATGACACAGCAAGTCAAAGAGATCGCCGATCAGACCAATCTGCTCGCGTTGAACGCGGCTATCGAAGCGGCGCGTGCGGGTGAGCAAGGACGCGGTTTTGCGGTGGTGGCGGACGAGGTGCGCAAGCTGGCGGAAAAATCAGCCCAGTCGGCGAACGAGATCGATCAGGTGACCAATTCCTTGAACAAGAAGTCGGGCGATGTGGAAGCGACGGTACAAAGCGGATTGCGTTCATTGCGGGCGACGCAAGAGCAGGTGGAGCGAGTCTCGGCCTTGCTGGCTGAAGCGGGTAGCTCGGTCGAACAATCCACACAGGGGGTGAACGATATCGCCACTTCCGTCAGTGAGCAGGGCATCGCCAGCACGGAGATCGCCAAGAACGTGGAGAAGATCGCGCAGATGTCCGAGGAGAACCATGCGGCAGTGAGATCCAATTCGGATGAGGTGTTGCGTTTGGAACAGATGGCAAGGGAGCTACAGAGTGCAGTGGGCCGATTTAGGGCGTAGAAACATCCCTATTCGGATGATGCTAGACGTGATGGGTCGTTTAAATTGAGATGGGTGGCGCTGTCGGGCGCAAGGAGAATCAAATGTCAGAATTATTGAAAAACATCGATGCACGCACGAAATTGGCGGGCACCAACAAGCTGGAGATACTCATGTTCTCGCTCGGCAAGGATATGCGTACCGAGCGCGAAGAGACCTTTGGCATCAACGTGTTCAAAGTGCGCGAAGTGATGCGCATCCCTGCCATCACGCGCGCACCCGAGATGCCGCCTTCGGTCGAAGGCATGGTCAGTCTGCGTGGCGCATTGGTCCCGGTCATCGATCTCGCCAAGTACATCGGGATGGAGACCGAGGGCAAACCGGACATCATGATCGTCACCGAATACAACGGGCACACCCAAGGCTTCTTGGTCAAAGCGGTGGATAACATCCTGCGCTTGGACTGGTCTGCCATGCGCGTACCGCCCGAGATGCTGGTCGCCGAATTGGGCGGTCTGGTGACCGCCGTCACCGAGCTCAAGGACAAGCGTCTGGTGATGATGCTCGACGTGGAGAAGGTGCTGGCCGAGACCGGACACTTCGGTTCCGACGAGATGATCTTCAAGTCGGTGAAGCATCTGGGCAAAGATGATCGCACGGTGTTCTTCGCGGACGACTCCTCCGTCGCACGCAATCAGATCGCCAAGACATTGGATGCGATGGGAGTCAAATACATCGCCGCTATCAATGGTCGCAAGGCATGGGACGAGTTGAGTCGCATGGCGGATTATGCCGATGCGAGCCATACCCCGATGAAGGAGATGTTGAACGTCATCCTCACTGATGTCGAGATGCCTGAGATGGACGGTTACATGCTGACACGCAAGATCAAAGCGGACAAACGCTTCAACGGCATCCCCGTGTTGATGCATTCGTCTTTGTCCAGCGGACAGAATGAGCAATTGGGCAAAGCGGTGGGGGTGGATGAATACGTGCCGAAGTTCGAGCCACAGAAATTGTCGCAGACGCTGGCGCGTCTCTTAGCTTAAGGAGCGGAACATGAGCTACACAGAAGAAATGTCCTCATCAGATAGCTTGCTCGACCACGTCGATGCGCGTACCAATCTGGCGGGTACCAACAAGATGGAGATCCTGCTGTTCAATCTGGGCAGCGACGAGAAGTTCGGTATCAACGTGTTCAAGGTGAAAGAGGTCTCCCATGCAGGCAAGATCACGCGCACACCAAACATGCCGGGTGGCGTGGATGGCATCGTCAGCCTGCGCGGACATGTCATGCCTGTACTCAATCTAGGGCGCTTCATGGGTATCCAACCCAGCGAGCCCCATCAGACCATGATGGTGGCGGAGTACAACAACCATATCCTGGGGTTCCTCGTGAAAGAAGTGGATCGCATCATCCGTGTCGATTGGGACAAGGTGCGTCCGACCGAGGGCATGTTGTCTGACAAGGGCGCGCTCATCACCGCCATCACCAATCTCGAAGATGGTTCGCTGGTCTCCATCTTGGATGTGGAACAGATCCTTTCCGACGCTTTTGGCGAAGCTATCGTCGGCAACGTCGAGAAAGTCGAATCAGGCCATGAATTGTGCGTCTTCTTCGCGGATGACTCCATGGTCGCCCGCCGTAAGATCGCGGAGACGCTGGACAAGATGGGCGTCAAGCACATCCAAGCCAACAACGGGCAAGAAGCGTGGGACAGATTGCGCACCATGGCCGATGCAGCTCATCACGGTGGACAGGCCATGCGCGACCAGATGCAAGTGATCCTGACCGATGCCGAGATGCCCGCGATGGATGGTTATGTGCTGACGCAGAACATCAAGAACGATCGCCGCTTCGATGGTATCCCCGTAGTGATGCATTCATCGCTGTCATCGGATGCGAATCGTGCGATGGGCAAGCGGGTCGGCGTGGACTACTACGTGCCGAAGTTCGATTCGATGGTGTTGTCGTCAGTGTTGCGACCGTTGCTGACGTAAAGAATAAGAAAGTATTAGGAGATCGAAATGGGTATAGAAAACACAAAATTCTTGGTGGTGGATGACTTCTCGACGATGCGACGCATCGTGCGCAACCTGCTCAAGGAGTTGGGATTCTCCAACGTGCAAGAGGCGGAAGACGGTGTCGAGGCGCTCAACAAGTTACGTGGTGACCAGTATGACTTCGTTGTGTCCGATTGGAACATGCCCAATATGACCGGCATCGAATTGTTGCGCGCGATCCGTGCCGATGCATCGCTCAAACATCTCCCCGTGTTGATGGTGACGGCGGAAGCCAAGAAGGAGAACATCATTGAGGCGGCACAGGCAGGCGCTTCCGGCTATGTGGTCAAGCCGTTCACGGCAGCCACCCTAGATGAAAAGCTCAAGAAGATATTTGTGGCTTTCCCACAACTGAATAAGTGAGGCAGACATGGCGACCCATAACGCAAGCAATGATTCCGATGATCTCGAAGCACTGTTCGACAGCATCATCGCCGCCAACTCGGACGAGGCGAAACCCGAATCCGCCAAAGTGATCGCGCTCAACGCGGAGAGCGAACAAGCCAAGGTCATCAACCAGGTCGGTCATATCGCACGCAAACTACATGACACCTTGCGTGAACTAGGTTTGCACACCGAGATCGAGAAAGCGGCTTCTACCATCCCCGATGCGCGCGATCGTTTGAACTACGTCGCGACGCTCACCCACCAAGCGGCGGAGCGTGTGCTGAACGCGACCGAAGCGGCGCAGCCTGTGGTGGACAAGCTGGGTTCTGAATCGCAGCGCTTGGCTTCGCAATGGGATCTGTTGTTCGAGAAGAAACTGGATGTGCGGCAATTTAAAGAACTGGTCACACAGACACACGCTTTTTTGCATGAGACACCGAAGCAGACCAAGGCGACCAATGCCTATCTGATGGAGATCATGATGGCGCAGGACTTCCAAGACCTGACCGGACAAGTCATCAAGAAGATCATCGACCTCACGCAAGAGATGGAGCAGCAGTTGTTGGCATTGCTGTTGGAGAACGCTCCTGCAGCGGTGAAGGCGGAGTTGAGCACAGGATTGCTGAACGGCCCTGTCATCAACGGTGCGGGACGTAGCGATGTGGTGACGAGCCAAGACCAGGTCGATGATCTGTTAGAGAGTTTGGGATTCTAGTATCGAGGCGTAACGCCGCGCGTACCCGATCCTAATAGGAGAGAAACATGAACGATTTTGCTGGAATGGAAGAACTGCTGAGCGACTTCTTGTTGGAAGCGGGCGACATGCTGTCCGACGTGGATAGCAAACTGATGGAGTTGGAGAAGAAACCCAACGACAGCAATCTGCTCAACGAGATATTTCGCGGGTTCCACACGATCAAAGGGGGGGCTGGTTTTCTCAACGCCACCGAATTGGTCACCCTGTGCCACCTCACTGAGAACCTGTTCGACAAGTTGCGCACCAACCAACTGACTTTGAGTGCCGAGTTGCTGGACGTCATCTTCGCCGCGACCGCAGAAGTGCGCGCCATGTTCTCCGCACTTCAGCAGAGTCAGCAGCCGTCCGCCGCACCCGCCGACATCATCTCGGCCTTGCATGCGGCCTTGGAAGGCAAAGCCGTTGCCGCGATCAGCAAATCCAAAGCGGCTCCTGCGGCGACCACCGCGCCTGTTGCCGAGCCATTGCCCGCGATCGCCCACGAGAACGTGGATTGGGATGCTCTATACAAAGCACTCACCGGTGATGACATCGCCGAGACGGTCGGCGTGACGCGTGACCAAGAAGAGATCAAGAAAGCCATCGACGAGGAAGAATCCACACGCAAAGCGTTCGGTCGCCGCGCATCCGATGTGCCCGGTGCGACCGTTGGCCGTCGCGGTGGCGATCTGCCTGCCGCCGAAGCCAAGGAGACCACCATCCGTGTGGACACCGTGCGTCTGGACCAAGTGCTCAATCTGTCGGGCGAGATCGGCCTGACCAAGAACCGCCTCACACATCTGCGCTCCGACATCATGCAGGGACGCAACGATGCGGACACGCTGCGCGAGCTCGACCAATCGGTCACGCAACTCGACATGCTGGTGGTCAACTTGCAGAACGCCGTGATGAAGACGCGCATGCAACCCATCGGCCGCCTGTTCAAGAAATATCCGCGCTTGGCGCGCGATCTGGCACGTTCCTTGGACAAGGATGTTGAACTGGTGTTGATGGGTGAAGAGACCGAGATGGACAAGACCATGATCGAAGACTTGAACGATCCGCTGGTGCACTTGGTGCGCAATGCGGTCGATCATGGTGTGGAGACCGTGGCGGCTAGGCGCGAAGCAGGCAAGCCAGAGAAGAGCATGGTCGAACTGAGTGCGCGTCAAGAAGGTGACCACATCGTCATCACCATCTCCGACGATGGCAAGGGCATGCGTCCCGAAGTGATCCGCAACAAGGCCATCGAAAAAGGGCTGATCACGTCGGAAGTGGCGAACACGTTGGACGAGTCGCAATGTCTGGAACTGATCTTCCTGCCGGGCTTCTCCACCAAAGAAGAGATATCGGCAGTGTCGGGTCGCGGTGTCGGCATGGACGTAGTGAAGACCAACATCCAGAAACTCAACGGCAACATCCAGATCCAGTCCGAGCCGGGCAAGGGCACCACCATCGCCATCTCGTTGCCGCTCACCTTGGCGATCCTGCCAGTGCTGGTGTTGCGCTTGGGTGACCAGTCTTTCGCCGTACCGCTTTCCATGGTGCGCGAGATATTGCCGGTGACCGCGCAAGAGCTGCAACAGGTATCGGGCAAGGCCACCATGGTGGTACGCGGCGAAGTGTTGCCCGTGTTGCCACTCACCCAACTCATCGGATGGGGAAGCAGCGAAGCCTCCGAGGTGGGGGTGCTGATGCAGTTCGGCAATAACAGCTTCATCCTCACGGCGGATGGATTCGTCGGTCACGAGGATGTGGTCATCAAATCGCTAGATACCTTCCGTCCCAAAGGTGTGGCAGGTGTCACCATGTCCAGCGAAGGCGACATCGTGCTGATCCTGGACATCAAAGAGTTGCTGAGTGACGTGCGCGGAGGTTGAGCGACGCACTTCGAAGGAGAAATACCGTGTTTGAGAACTTGTCGTTGAAGAATAAATTCCTCGCTCTTGAGGGGGTGTCGTTCGCCATGCTGTTGATCACCGTGGTGTTCGGTATGTTCGTGCTGAAAGGTGCGCGCGATACCGAGATCGACAGCATCCAGCGCCTGAAGCTGGACATCGAGGTGATGGGCGAGATCGATACGCTCAATATCGTCGTCATCAAAGAAGCCAAGCTGGCAAAAGATGTGTGGATACGCGGCACGAACGAAGAGAGCATCGAAAAGTATAAGAAAGAGTTCATCCAGAACGTAGAGCGCTTCCAGACCACGCACGAGGCCGCCCTGAAAGGATTGACGCAATTGGCCGAGGGCCATCAGGGCTTCGACGATTTCATCAAACAACTCGAGAAGATCAACGAAGAGCATGCCAACGTGTCATGGAAATATCTCTCCCAGATCGAAGCGCATCGGGGCGATACGCATGATTCGGATACCAAGGTGTCAGGGATAGACCGCGAGTTGGCAGCGCACATCAAAACGTTGCGCGACGGCTTCATCAAGTTCGTGGATGAGAAAGGGGCCGAGAAGATCTCGCTGGCCGAAGAGACTTTCGCGACACACCGCAATATGGTGATGGTATGGGTCGCGCTCGCGCTGTCCCTCTCCTTCTTCATCGCCATGCTCATCATCCGTCAGATCATGAGTCAGTTGGGTGGCGATCCCATAGAAGTGGCCGCAGTGGTCAACAACATGGCGGCAGGCGATTTTTCCCAATCACCCCATAAATTGCCGGTGTCGGGTAGTTTGTTGGCGAACGCCTATCAGATGCAGGGCAAGCTGCGCGACATGATCTCCTCGGTGAAGAGTCAGGCGGCTCAGGTCGGTGACATGGCGCATAGCTTGGCGAATTCTGCCAACCAGATCTCCGAGAACGTCAACCATGAAGCCGATGCGGTGAGCAGTATGGCCGCCGCGATCGAAGAATTGAGCGTCTCTACCACCCACATCAGCGATCAGGGCGCGAGTGCGAAACGTATCGCCAACAGCTCGCGCAACAATGCGGAAGAGGGCGCGCAGGTGGTCAACAAGACCGTGAACGGTTTGCTGTCGTCGGCACAGGATATTCAATCTGCTTCTTCTGAAGTTTCGCGTCTCGGTGAGGATGCCTCGCGCATCAGCGATGTGGTGAAGGTCATCAAAGAGATCGCCGACCAGACCAATCTGTTGGCATTGAATGCCGCCATCGAAGCGGCACGTGCGGGTGAACAGGGGCGCGGGTTCGCCGTAGTGGCGGATGAGGTGCGCAAGCTGGCCGAGCGCACGGCAGGCGCCACCACCGAGATCAACCAGATGTCTGCACAGATCGGCGAAGTGGCGGGTCATGCCTTGAGCGGGATGGACCGTGTCGTGAAGACCACGCAACAAGGTGTGGGCGATGCCGAGACGGCACAGGTCTCCATCAAGCACATCCAGGAGAGTTTCGGCGAAGTGGCGGGCGTGATCGACGACATCGCACTGGCCTTGGGTGAGCAGAACGCTGCCGCCACCGAGCTGGCCAAGAGCACGGAAAAGGTCTCGCAGATGTCGGAAGAGAATTCGAGTGCGGCACAACACCTGCTCGGCTTGGCAAACGAGCTCGAAAGCAAGGCGCGCGAAGTGCGCAACTCGGTGGAAGTGTTTAAAGTCTGAGGATTGAGGAGAGCATCATGTTTGGTGGAAAGATAAAACAAGAACATCAAGTCGCGCTACAGCGATTGGCCGAGAACGAGCGCGACATCGCGGCGTTGCGGGCTGAGCTGGCTCGCTTGGAGTCGGAGCAGAGTGGTTTGCGTGAAGAGGCTGCGAGTGCGAAGACGGCTTGTCAGGTGGCTGACAAGATCTACGGCAACATGCAAGGGTTCGGTGAGTCCTTCACCTCTCTGCAACAATCACAAGCGGCCGCGGCCAATGCCCTGCGCGAAGAGAAGCAACATGCCATCGAGGCGGCTGACGTGTCAGTGAAGAACCGTGAAGCCGTGATGAGCATCGCGGGTAGCTTGGAAGCCTTGTCGGGCGATACCCTGCAAACTTCCAAGAACGTACAGGGGTTGACCGAGCGTGCCGCACAGATCGGTAGCATCGTGCAGCTCATCAAAGAGATCGCCGACCAGACCAATCTGTTGGCATTGAACGCCGCCATCGAAGCTGCGCGTGCGGGTGAGCAGGGACGCGGGTTCGCCGTGGTGGCGGATGAGGTGCGCAAGCTGGCGGAACGTACGGCGAAAGCGACCAGTGAGATATCCATCATCGTGAATGCGATCCAGAGCGAGACCAATACCGCCAAGACACAGATGGAAGATTGGGCGGCGAAGTCGCAGGTGTTCAGCAAAGACGTGAGCAACGTGATGGAGAACATGAAGCACCTGCTCGATCTTTCGCACACCATGGAAGGCACCATCTCGGCGGCAGCCCTGCGCAGCTTCGTGGAGGTCGCCAAGATCGACCATATCCTCTACAAGTTCGAGATCTACAAAGTCTTCATGAACATCTCCGATCGCAAGGCGGATAGCTTCGCCTCCCATCAGGGATGCCGTTTGGGTAAATGGTATTTCGAGGGCGAGGGTAAAGATTGTTTCTCCAAACTGGATGGCTACCAAGCGGTGGCGAATCCACACCACAACTTCCACCAGAACGGTAAGGATGCCGTCACCGCGTTCCATGCGGGCGATCCTCTGCGCGGCATGGAACTGGTCGCCAAGATGGAGTCCGACAGCATGGCGGTATTGGCTGCCTTGGAGCGTATCGCGATTGCGGGAGAAGCGGACAACAGCCTGTTGTGCCAGTCTCTGGGGTAGACCACCACCTTCTTGTTACTTCTTAGCCTTGAAGCGTGTCCTCCCACATCGTTCGGCCACCAGAGTGATTCAGGTGGCCGAACGCGCTTTCTAGAACGAATGACACCATGTCCCTCACACGCGAGTTCAGCTTCACCGATCAAGATTTCCAACACATCCGCAAGTTGATCCACGACTACGCGGGTATCGCGCTGAGCGATAGCAAGAAGGAGTTGGTCTACAGCCGCCTCGCACGCCGCTTGCGTGCGACAGGGGCGAAGACCTTCGCCGAGTATCTGGCACTCCTGCGACATCACAACGATGCCGAGTGGGAGGCGTTCACCAACTCGCTCACCACCAATCTAACTTCCTTCTTTCGCGAAGCGCATCACTTCGATCTGCTCGCCGAGCATCTGCGCAAAGCAGCCAAGTCGCATCCGCTGCATCTGTGGTGTTCTGCCTGCTCCACCGGGGAAGAGGCTTATTCCATGGCGATCACGGTGGTGGAGGCGCTGGGGGGATTCGACGCTGGGGTGAAGATCATCGCATCCGATCTAGATAGCCATGTGCTGGCCACAGCGCGCGCTGGACGCTACAAGGCCGATGCCGTCTCCAAGCTTTCCCTGCCACGCATCGAGCGCTACTTCACCCCGGCGGATGCGGGCCATTTTCTGGTGCGCCCAGAATTGCAACGCATGATCGAATTCAAACGCATCAACCTGCAAGACGCACGCTACCCGCTCGCGGGACAACTGGATGCCATCTTCTGCCGCAATGTGATGATCTATTTCGACAAGGACACCCAGTTGTCCATCTTGAAGAAGTTCGCGCCGCTGCTGCGCGCAGATGGATTGCTGTTCGCTGGTCATTCGGAGAATTTCAGTCACGCGTCTACCTACTTCAAACTGCGCGGGCAGACGGTGTACGAAAAGACGGCCTAGGAAACTGGGGCGTAAAAGACGGCCTAGGGAATTAGGCCGCAAAAAAACGGCCTGGTTGCCCAGGCCGTCAGTTGTATCCACTTATGTGACGCTTATTTGGCTTGGCTCACTTCCGGATGTTTTTCGATCACGATCTTGTCCAGGATATCCATCACTTCGAGGCTGGCGGCTTCCGAGCTGTTCAGGGTCTCAAGGATCTTGTTCTGCATCGCCTCGTCATGCTCCCACTTGCCTTCCATCAGGCGCAGCATCTGGTGTACCGAGCTGTGTACCTTGCTGTGTGGGGCGAGCAGTTTGGCAAAGGAAGGCGCATCGCCGAACACTTCTTTACCTGCACCTTCATACCATTTACCCAAACGGCATCCTTGGTGATCCACGCCGACCATCTTCTTGAAATCGTCGTTGTTGGGGTCGTTGATCAACACATAGGCGCGTTGCTTGTAGATGATGTGATCGACCTTCACCAATGAGGCGAAGCTCAGGTCTTGCGCGTAGCGTGCGCTAGCCAAAGTGGTGACGGCGGATTCGTAGAACTGTCCGAACTTCTGTTCCAGTCTGCCAATGGCACCTTGCGAAGAGTTGGCGATCTCGTGCATCTCTTCCGAATCGGTCAACATCTTGGAGGCCTCGTCCTGCAACATCAACATGATCTTGCCGATGGATTCGGATGCGTTCTTGGTGTTCTCAGCCAGCTTGCGTACCTCATCGGCGACCACGGCGAAGCCGCGTCCCGCCTCGCCTGCACGCGCCGCCTCGATGGCGGCATTGAGTGCGAGCAGATTGGTCTGGTCAGCGATGGAGGTGATGAGACCGACCGCTTTGTTGATCTCGCTACTGCGCGCATTCAACTCGGTGATGGCCGCATTGGCATGGTTCACCCGTTCCACGATGCCTGACAATCGACCCACCACGTCTTTCACCGAAGCTTGGCTGTCTTCCGCATCCTCTCGCGTGCGTCGAGACAGCTTGGCGAGGTCGGACATATTGTCGGTGATGGATTTTAGGTCGGTCTGGCTAGAGATCAGGTTCTTCAGCAGGTTGTCCGTGTTGAGACTGTGCGCACTGGACAGGATGCGATTGCGCATCGCGGCCAATTTTTGCTGTGTCATGCCTTCCAGCAGGATGTTCTGGTTGACCAGACCTTTCTGGAAGCCGCCGTGCATACCGCCGCCCATCGCATTGCGAGTGAAGTTGTTGTGCAGGTTGGAGCGAAAGCTGGTCTCTTGTTCGCGGAAGAATGCTGCGAGCTGGTCCAACATGTCGTTGATGTCCCAGCACAGCAGGCTGATCTCATCTTGGCCAGAAATACCGGTGACACGGCTGTTGAACTTGCCTGCCGCGACCTCATGGATGACGGCCTCCAGTTTGGGGAGGGGGGACAGCCATTTCTTAGCCTCCCATTGCCCCCAAATGGCGACGGCGACACCGACCGCCAAGAACACCAGCATCACAGGGTCGAAACCGTGTAGATAGAAGCTGGTCAGAATGGTGACCAGCGTGCCGAAGGAGAACGCCCATAGCAGGGCGGAAAACCTAAATTGCAAGGACCAGTTCGTCATAGCTCATTCCTTTTTGTGTGAGTACATCGACCAGGATCTTGGTCGATGTTTCGATGGCGTTAGCGGGGCCGGCCTTCTTTTCGGCTTCCAGCATGGCTGCGTAAAGTGGCGTCACGGTGTCGATGCCGCTGAGTTTGGGTTTGCGGCGTACCGAGAAATAACCGGTGATGTCGCCTGCGGGGCTGAAGGTGGGGGTGACATTGGTGAACACCCAATAGAAGCCACCGTCCTTGGACATGTTCTTCACATAGGCGAAGCACTCTTCCTTGTTCTGTATCTTGTTCCACAACAATTGGAACACGGCGCGCGGCATATCGGGATGGCGGATGATGTTGTGTTGACTACCGATCAACTCTTTCTCAGTGTAGCCGGAGAACTCGATGAAGATGCGGTTGCCGTAGGTGATGCGCCCTTTGGTGTCGGTCATGGAGACGATGAAATCGTCCTCACGCATGACCTTTTCTACAGCGGTGGGTGTGATGTCTCTTTTCATTTTCTCGCTCCGGACAAGTTTCTTGTTCTGGGTCTATCGGCACATCCGAGCGTAGCTTGAGGGTGTGCCTCCGATGAGTCGCATATTAGCGAGGCGCGAACAAGGCAATCCCTGCATCAAGGGGTAAAACCGCCCCCATTTCGATCCTTTGAACAGGCGCCGCCTTCGCATAATGGCTTTACCTATATAAGGAAGCGCCATGGCTGACCAAGACAGCGACCTCGAAAAAACGGAATCGCCCTCACAACGCAAATTAGACAAAGCGCGTGAGGAAGGCCAAGTCGCGCGCTCGCGCGAGCTGTCCACCTTCTTGGTGATGATGGCAGGCGGTGCCGGGTTATGGGTGATGGGCTCGCATTTCGCGCAGTCTTTGATCGAGATGTTGCATCAAGGGCTGACGCTGGATCGCCAGCTGGCCTTCAATACTGAACAACTACTACCGCATCTGCGCGATATGAGTCTAGACATGTTGCTGGTGTTCTCCCCCTTCCTGTTGCTGGTGCTGCTGGTGGCTGCGTTCTCCCCCATGCTGATGAACGGTTGGTTGTTCTCCACCAAGGCATTGGCCCCCAAGTTCTCCAAGCTCGACCCCATCGCAGGCATCGCGCGTATGTTCTCGATGAACAGTCTTGTTGAGCTGTTGAAGGCGATTGGCAAGACGCTCATCGTGGGGACCATCGGTGCATGGGTGGTGTGGCATAACCGTGAGTCGGTGATGCTACTCATCGGTGAGCCGGTCACGCGCTCCATCCCGCATCTGGGTAGTCTCATCTGGTGGAGTTTTGCCGCCATCATGATGGGCATGCTCATCATCGTCGCCATCGACGTGCCGTTCCAACTGTGGGAGCACCACAAGAAACTGAAGATGACCAAGGAAGAAGTGCGTCAGGAATCGAAAGAGACCGAGGGCGATCCGCAGGTCAAGGGGCGTATCCGCAGCATGCAGCGCGAGATCGCACGTCGCCGCATGATGTCAGCCATCCCGACCGCCGATGTGGTGGTGACCAACCCTACCCATTACTCGGTCGCGTTAAAATACAGCGAGAACAAGATGCGTGCGCCTATCGTGGTGGCCAAGGGTTCGCACCTGTTGGCGGCGCGCATCAAAGAGATCGCCGCCGAGCATCGCGTGCCCATCTTAGAAGCGCCGCCTTTGGCGCGTGCGCTGCATAAACATACCGATCTGGGCGAGGCTATCCCCGAGGCTTTGTTCAATGCCGTTGCGGAAGTGCTGGCCTATGTCTATCAATTGAAGCGCTATCAGCAACAAGGAGGTACGATGCCGCAGATGCCGCACGAACTTCCTGTTCCGAAAGAGCTGGATCCGGCGACACAAACCCCTAAAGAATCGGGATCCGAGGCCGATAACCCCAGTTGAGCGCTATAAGAATAAGCAATGGAGAGAATATGAAAGTTGTCATCATTGATGATGTGCTGATCAACGTGACGTTGTTGCAGCATCTAGTTAAGAAATTGCCTGACTGTGAACCGGTAGGTTTCACCGATCCCCTTACCGCGCTGGCATGGTGCCTGGACAACGATCCCGACCTGGTGGTGGTGGATTACATGATGCCGCAGCTGAATGGTGTCGAGCTGACCCAGAAGTTCCGCGAACGTTATCCGGATACCCCGGTACTGATGGTGACCGCCAATCACGAGATCGAATTGCGCTATGACGCGCTACAACACGGTGTCACCGATTTCCTCACCAAGCCTTTGGACAATGCCGAGTTCCTTGCGCGTGCGAAGAACATGCTGACATTGCGCAAGAGCCACCGGCTGCTGGAAGACCGTGCCCTGCAACTCGCGGACGAGGTACGCAAGGCCACCGCGAAGATCGTGGCACAGGAACGCGAGACCATCATCTGTCTGGCAAAGGCGGCGGAATATCGCGATCCCGAAACAGGCGCGCATATCCAGCGCATGGCGCATTACTCAAGACACATCGCCCGCGTGCTGGGTCTATCCATCGAACAACAGGAGTTGATACTGGATGCCGCGCCCATGCATGACATCGGCAAGGTCGGAACGCCCGATCTCATCCTGCTCAAGCCGGGAAAACTCACGCCAGAGGAGTTCTCCATCATGAAACAGCATGCTGTGATCGGTTACGAAGTGCTCAGCACCAGTAGCTCTCCCATGCTCAAAGTGGCGGCCGAGATCGCCCATACCCATCACGAGAAGTTCGACGGAAGCGGTTATCCGCAGGGCTTGAAGGGGGCGGAAATCCCCCTGTTCGGCCGCATCGTGGCGGTGGCCGATGTGTTCGATGCGCTCACCTCGGAGCGTCCATACAAGCAAGCATGGAGTATCGAACAGGCGAGTGAGATGCTACGTGAGGGGATGGGCAAACATTTCGATCCAAGCTGTGTGGCGGCCTTCTTCACCGACTTCGATGACATCTTGGCGATCAAGAACAAATTCATGGATGATGAAATTGAGACCAGAGACCGCTCATTGGGTTAACCCGCGTCTGTTGATCGCTGTCGTGATGGCAGTCATTCTGGCGGTGTTGCTGTTCCTGCTATGGCCAACCACGAAACCGTCGGTCATGGCGGTCGAGCGTGCGGACTTGAAACAGGGAGAGTTGGGTTTTGAGGCGGCCAGCCCATTGCCGCAGCATGTGGTGTTGGATGCGAAGCGGGTTGCGCTTGGGGAACGCTTGTTCCATGAGGTCAGACTGTCGAGCGATGACACCATCAGTTGTGCGAGTTGCCATGGCCTGAATACCGGTGGCGTGGACAATCGTTTCCGCTCTATCGGTGTCAAGGGCGGAGTGGGTGGGGTGAATTCCCCCACCGTGTTCAATAGCGGATTCAATTTTGTCCAGTTCTGGGACGGGCGTGCGCCCACGCTGGAAGCGCAGATAGAAGGCCCGGTCAATCATCCTTTGGAGATGGGTTCCAACTGGGGGCTGGTGACTGGGAAGTTGCGACAGGATGCGAGCTATCCTCGACTGTTCGACGAGATCTATCGCGACGGCATCACGGCGGACAACATCAAGGATGCGATCGCGACGTTCGAGCGTTCTTTGGTCACGCCCGATTCGCGCTTCGATAGATTCTTGCGCGGCGAGGCGGCGGCATTGAACGAGGATGAAGCGCGCGGGTACGAGTTGTTCCGCTCCTACGGTTGTTCCAGTTGCCACCAAGGTGTGAATCTGGGCGGCAATATGTACGAGAAGATGGGCTTGATGGGAGATTACTTCGCGGATAGGGGCAATCTCACCGAGGCGGACAATGGCCGTTACAACCTGAATCACGACCCGCGCAGCATGCACGAATTCCGTGTGCCCAGTCTGCGCAATGTGGCGTTGACGGCTCCCTATTTCCACGACAGTCATGCGGCGACCTTAGAGCAGGCCGTCGCCATCATGGCCAAATACCAACTGGGCCGCCCTATGCCGGTGAGCGACCTGAATGCGATCGTGTCCTTCCTTAGATCACTGAGCGGGACATACAAAGGGAAGTCGCTATGAACCGGACTTCACTGCAAGTCGTCTCTTGGCTCGTCGCACTCGCATTGTTGGGGTGGTTCTATCTGCAGTCGTCGCAGACCGACGCAGGCTTGCATACGCGGACGGTGCAGCATTTCGAGCAATTGCATCAGCAAGATGCGCGTCTGAACCAATTCGTCCTGCAAGCACGTTATGGTCAGCTCAAGAACTACGACCCTATCGTGGCGGCCAACCAGCAGATCCAAACGCTGTTATTGACGATCGGTCGCGACAAGCCGGACCTATTCATCGAGGGGGACTCCGATGTCCAGAGTGCGTACGCTCGTTTGACCACCCTGTTCAAGCAAAAGGCCGACCTCGTCGAGGCGTTCAAGTCGCGCAATTCGGTGTTACGCAACTCATTCAGCTATTTGCCGGTGGCCGTCAAGATGCAGCTGGAGCGGGCTGGTTCTAACCCACGGCAGGAGCAGAACCTGCACGATCTGCTGGAGTCGGTGTTGCTCTACAACCAAGGTCCGACGGAAGCCTTGGAGGGGCAGATTCGTCGTGATCTGGGCGCCTTGGTCGAAGTGACTGCGGGGGATGAAGCCATCCATGAATTGGCTAAGCACATCTCGATCATCCTGTCATACAAGCCTGAGGTGGATGAGCTGACCCGGCAGATCACCTTGGCTGGGACGGGAGCACAAGGTGATGAATTATTGCATCAGTACGGCGAAGAGTTCACCCAGAGAGAGTACCGTTCGTCGAGCTACAAATTGGCGATGGCGCTGCTCTCGTTCGCGATGTTGTGTTACGCGGCGTGGGCGATGTACAACCTGGCCAAAGCGCGCAACATATTGAGGGATTCATTGCGTGAGTTGGAGTTCCAGAAGTTCGCCCTTGACCAGCACTCCATCGTGAGTATCGCGGACCGTGGCGGCAAGATCCTCTACACCAACGGCAAGTTCACCGAGATCAGCCAGTATGCGGCAGAAGAATTGAAAGGGCAGGATCACCGTATATTGAATTCAGGCCACCATCCGAGCGAATTCTTCAAAGAGATGTGGCAGACCATCAGCCAGGGCCATGTGTGGCACGGCGAAGTGAAGAACCGGCGCAAGGACGGCTCGTATTATTGGGTCGATTCCACCATCGTCCCATTCATGGACGAGCATGGCGAGCCGCTGCGTTATGTCTCCATTCGCACCGACATCACCGAGCGCAAGCAGGCCGAACGAGACATGTTGCATGCCAAGGAAGCAGCCGAGGAGGCGAATCGTTCCAAGAGCGACTTCCTCGCCAACATGAGCCATGAGATACGCACGCCGATGAACGGCATCATCGGCATGACAGAGCTGGCCTTGGATACCGATCTGAATGACGAGCAACGTGAGTTCTTGGGATTGGTGAAGAACTCCGCCGACAATCTGTTGACCATCGTCAACGACATCCTGGATTTCTCCAAGATCGAAGCAGGCAAGATGGGGATAGAGAACATCGAGTTCTGTCTGCCAGAGATGTTGTCGCAGACGATGCGCACCATCGCCTTGCGTGCTCATCAAAAGGGCTTGGAGCTGGTGCTCGACATCGATCCCGCGATCCAGCAGATGTTGATCGGTGATCCGGGACGCCTGCGTCAGGTCATCCTCAACCTCATCGGCAATGCCATCAAATTCACCGAGCAAGGCGAGGTCGTGGTGCGCGCTTCTTTGCGCGACGTGGATACGGCGTCGCATCTTGTCAGCTTGGACCTTAGCGTCAGCGATACGGGCATCGGTATCCCCGCCGATAAACAGCAGGCCATCTTCGAGTCATTCTCGCAGGCTGATACGTCGACCACGCGCAAATATGGCGGGACAGGTCTGGGACTGACGATCTCCACCCGACTAGTGGCCTTGATGCAGGGGAACATCCGTGTCGAAAGTGAAGTCGGCAAAGGCAGCACATTCCATGTCGAGGTGGCGCTGGAGAAGGGTGGCGCTGCCATCAAGCCGAAGTTCGAGGCAGGTAAGCTTGCCGACATGAAGGTGTTGGTGGTGGATGACAACGCGACCAATCGCGAGATCGCCATGAAGTTGCTACAAGGATGGAAGATGAAACCGCATGCGGTCGAGAGCAGCGAGCAAGCCATCGCGGAGTTGGACAGAGCGAGCGCAGCGGGGCAGGACTATCAACTCCTGCTACTCGATGTGCGGATGCCGACAACGGACGGGTTCGGCGTGGTCGAGCATCTGCGTAGCCATCCCGCACTCACTGCGGCCCCCATCATGATGCTGACCTCCGAAGGGCAACGCGGCGATGCGGCACGTTGCAGGGAGTTGGGCGTCGGCGCCTATATGTTGAAGCCTTTCGCGCAAGGCGATCTGTTCGCGGCCATCATGAATACGCTCGGTGTCGAAGCGGTCGACAAAGTGCCTTTGGTCACACGCCATACCATCGAACAGAACAAGCGTAGCCTGCGTGTGCTACTGGCCGAAGACAACAGCATCAATCAGGCACTGGTGACTCGCTTGTTGCAGAAGTTCGGACACAAAGTGGATGTCGCCGCGAATGGAGTCATCGCGGTCGAGAAGTGGAGAGCGGCGACCTATGACCTCATCTTGATGGACGTGGATATGCCGGAGTTGAACGGCTATGGCGCTACCGCACAGATCAGGCAAGCCGAGTCGCACAGTGGCAGACGTATCCCCATCATCGGTCTCACGGCGCATGCCATACAGGGCGCGCGCGAGGAATGTATCGCACACGGGATGGATGGATATCTGACCAAGCCGATCGACACAGAGGCATTATGGGTCGAGCTGGAGGGGGTCGGGACAGCGGGGGATGCTGGACTGGAAGACACGATGTCGGTGATGACTCGGGCACCGTCCCACTTTACTTTCGATCTGCCGCGCGTGATGAATCTGATGGCGAATGATCAAGGGCTGTTCAAAGAGATGGTGCGCATCTATATGCAAGATTATCCAAAGTACCTCGCTAGCTTTGGTGAGGCGATAGCGAACGATGACGCCGAACAGATCCGTTATAACGCGCATTCCATCAAAGGGATGTTGTCGGTATTCGCGGTGGAAGAGATCGTGGATATCGCACGACGTATCGAGGAGCAAGCCGGAGCAGACCATCATGCCGACCATCTGGCGTTGGTAGGTGCATTGCGCTGGTTGGAAGGCGAGTTGAACAAGCATGTAGGCCCACAGAATGTCGCACTAAACGAGAACAAGGAGAAGCATGATGAAAACAGCACAGTTACGTTGGTCTAGTCAATCGGGTTGGGATGCAGCGCCCGATTTTGCAGCGAGCGCCAACTTGGTGATGGTGTTCGCCGATCATGATTTCTTTCATGGTGAGGCGTGTTTCAATGACTTGAGACAGAGGTTCCCGCAGGCACACATCGTCGGCTGTTCCTCGTCGGGTAGCATAGGCGGGGTAGAGATCAGCGACGGGGATGTGGTGGCGACCGCTGTAAAATTGGAGCGTTCGAGCGTGCGTCTGGTCTCGGTGGACATGGTCGAGGGGGTGAGCGCGAGCGAGGCGGGCGCGCAGTTGATGAAGTCGTTGCAGGGTGAGAGCTTGCACCATGCCTTCGTATTGTCCGATGGCTTGCATGTGAACGGCAGCGACTTGGCGTTGGGATTGAACCACACCAATATCGCCGTCACCGGCGGTTTGGCGGGGGACGGTACGCGCTTCGGCAAGACTTGGGTGATGGCGGATGCACCGGCTCGCAGCGGTCGCATCGCCGCACTCGGTTTCTATGGTGACGTCACCGTCAAGAGCGGATGCTTTGCCGGCTGGGAAGAGTTCGGCGCGGAGCGCGTGGTCACCCGTTCTAAAGACAATGTGGTGTTCGAGATCGACGGCGAGCCCGCTTTGAAGCTCTACAAGAAATATCTGGGCGAGATGGCGGACGAGCTACCCGCCAGTGGTCTGCGCTTCCCTCTGAGCATCCAAGCGAGCAAGACGGACGCGCCTTTGATCCGCACCTTGCTGGCGGTGGATGAGGCGGCGCAGAGCCTGACCTTCGCGGGCGATGTGCCGACGGGCTACCTGTGCAAACTGATGCGTACCAATCTGGATAGTCTGATCGACAATGCGGGCATGGCGGCGCAAGCGGCACAGGCGGCCACACAGGATGTGAACGGGCTTTGCTTGGTGGTGAGTTGCGTGGGTCGCCGCTTGGTGATGGGGCAGATGACTGAGGAGGAGCTGGAGATCGTGCGCGACCGTTTGGGCGAAGCGACCGCCATCACAGGCTTCTATTCCTATGGTGAATTGGCACCGTTCAGTGATGTCATGCACTGCCAGTTGCATAACCAGACCATGACGTTGACCACGATCTACGAATAAGAGAGTCGCCATGCATCGTTTGCTCGAACGCCAACTGAGGCGCCAATTTGGAAAGGACTTCCAGCCGGATGCGGCGATGCAGTCTTTCATCGATACCGTCGATAGCTATTATCACGAGGTCGATAAAGAACAGCACATGCTACAGAACGCGCTGCTGATGAATTCCAGCGAGTTGAATGCGGTGAACGAACGCATGCGCGTGCAGAACGCCGAGATGACGCATACCTTGCTCAACACCTTGAGCGATGGCGTGTATGCGACCGACACCTTGGGGCGGCTCACCTTTATGAACGCGGCTGCGGAGAAGGTGCTGGGCTGGCGCGAGCAGGACATCATGGGCAAAGCAGTACACGCGCGGGTGCAACCGACCTTGCCGGACGGTTCGCCCTTGCCCGTAGAGGCCGCACCGCACATGCGCGTGGTCGATACGGGGGTGCCATACGAAGGGAAGATGCATTTTGTGGATCAGGCGGGCGACCACATTCCCGTCGAGTACCGTGCGCGCGCCATCCTGCATGACGGCAAGATCTCGGGCGCATTGGTGTCGTTCCAAGACATCTCGTTGCGGCAGGAGACCGAAGACAATCTGCGCAAGGCTTACGACAATCTCAAATTGACCCTGAGCGAACTGGAGTTCCAGAAATATGCACTGGATCAGCACTCCATCGTCAGTATCGCGGATGCCAGCGGCAGGATCACCTATGCCAACAGCAAGTTCATCGAGATCAGCCAATACAGCAAGGAAGAACTGATCGGGCAGGATCACCGCCTATTGAATTCCGGCTATCACCCCAGCAGTTTCTTCAAAGAAATGTGGGCGACCATCGTGCGCGGTGAGATATGGCACGGCGAGGTGAGGAACCGCAGCAAGGACGGGAATTTCTACTGGGTCGAATCCACCATCGTCCCGTTCATGAACAACCAGGGCAGGCCCTTGCGTTATATCTCCATCCGTTCCGACATCACGGCGCGTAAAGAGATGGATGGGAAACTCGAAGCGCAACGTATGTTCTACGAACGCATCAGCGAGACCTTGGGTGAGGGCTTGTACGTGCAGGACGCTCGCGGGCGCTGCATCTATATGAACTCGGAAGCCGAGAAGATGTTGGGTTGGAAGCGCGATGAGTTCATCGGCATGCCCGTGCATGACACCATCCATACACGCGATGCAAAGGGTGATCCCTTGCATGCATCCGAGTGTCCGATCTTCCTCATGGTCAAAGAGTTAGGTCAGGGGCGCTTGGATGATCAGGTGTTCGTGCGCAAGGACGGCTCCGTGTTCCCGGTCGCACTCTCCTCTAGGGCGGAATATTCTCGTAATGGCGATTTGGAGAATATCGTCATCGCCTTCCAAGACATCTCGGATCGCAAGAAGAACGAGTTGTACATGCGACTCACGCAAGAGCGCCTCAACCTCGCGCTGGAAGGTTCCAACTTGGCCTTGTGGGACTGGGACATCAGTGACGACCGTATCTATTTGAGCAGTCGCTGGTCCGAGATGTTGAATGGCATCGCGGAGGAGACCATGGTCACGCTCGATCAGTTGTTCAGCCTGGTGCACCCGGAAGACCGTGAGTTGACGCAGAAGATGCTGGCACCGGCGTTGAAGGGCTTGGCGGGTTATTACTTGGCTGAATATCGCGTCAAGAAGAGCGACGGTGAGTGGTTGTGGGTCTCCACCCACGGCAAGGTGGTGGAGCGCGATGCGCAAGGTCGTGCTCTGCGTATGACGGGAACCAATGCGGATATCACCGAGCGCAAGTACGCCGAGTATTCCCTGCAAAAATCCGAGACGCGCATGCGTACCTTGTACGAGTCCACCAGCGATGCGGTGATGTTGCTGAACGAGAAGGGCTTCTTCGATTGCAACCAAGCGACCTTGAAGATGTTCGGCTGTGCGACGAGTGAAGAGTTCAGCACTCTGACACCGGCCGATATCTCTCCCAAGATGCAACCCGGCAGCCTCGACCAGCCAGATGGCGTCGAGTCGGCCGTGCTGGCTAGCCAACATATCGAGACCGCATTCAAGCAGGGCAGTCATCGTTTCGAGTGGAAACACAAACGGGTGGACAACGATGAAGCGTTCGATGCCGAAGTGTTGCTCAATGCCATGGAGCTTGACGGCAAGCAGGCCCTGCAAGCCACGGTGCGCGACATCACTCAACGCAAGCATGCCGAAGAGGCATTGAGGCAGGCCAAACGTGCAGCCGAGCAAGCTGCCCAGACCAAGAGCGACTTCCTCGCCAACATGAGCCACGAGATCCGCACGCCCATGAACGGCATCATCGGTATGACCGATCTTGTGCTGGATACGGACCTGAACAAAGAGCAGTTGGATTATCTGAACATCGTGAAATCGTCGGCGCATTCACTGCTGCACATCGTGAACGACATCCTCGATTTCTCCAAGATCGAGTCGGGCAAGATGGGTATCGAGAGCATCGAGTTCTCGATGGAGATGATGATGCGCGACACCATGCGTTCGCTGGCGATGCGCGCGCACCAAAAGGATCTGGAGTTGCTGTTGCATGTGGCATCCGATGTGCCTGACAAATTGATGGGCGACCCCGGACGTCTGCGTCAGATCGTGATCAATCTGGTCGGCAACGCCATCAAGTTCACCGAGAAGGGCGAGATTGAAGTGTCGGTGAACGTCATCCGTGGTCTGTATGACGGCAGGATCAGATTGCGCTTCAATGTGCGCGACACCGGTATCGGTATCCCCAAGGACAAGTTCAAGACCATCTTCGAATCGTTCTCGCAGGCAGACACCTCGACCACGCGCAAATACGGTGGCACGGGATTGGGTCTGACCATCTCTTCGCAATTGGTCGAGTTGATGCATGGCCAGATGGGTGTCGAGAGCGAAGTGGGGGTGGGGACGACCATCCATTTCGAGTTGGATATGCCGGTGGTGTCTGCCGACCCCTTGGCGGAATACCAACATACCGGCCGTGTCGCCGACATGCCTGTGTTGTTGGTGGACGACAATGCGACCAATCGTCGCTTGCTGCGGGAGATGCTGGGTAACTGGAAGATGCGACCCACTGTCGTCTCCAGCGGCGATGAGGCGCTGGCCGAGTTGCAGCGGGCAGCAGGGGCTGGGCAGCCTTATGGCTTGGCCATCTTGGATGTGCAGATGCCGGGCATGGACGGCTTCACCTTGGCGGAACGCATACGCGAACATCCGGAGTATGTCGGTGCGACGGTGATGATGCTGTCTTCCGAAGGGCAGCGCGGTCATGCCTCGCGTTGTCGCGAGTTGGGCATCTCGGGCTATCTGATGAAGCCGGTGTCGCAGTCCGAGTTGTTGGACGCCATCATGACCTCGTTGGGTGAACCCTTGCAGGCGGATATGCCGCTCATCACGCGCCACTCTCTGCGCGAGACGAGACAGAGGTTGAACCTGTTGCTCGCCGAGGACAATGCGGTGAACCAACTGCTGGCGGTGCGTGTGTTGGAGAAGATGGGGCACACCGTCACCGTGGCGAACAACGGGCAAGAGGCGGTGGATCATTGGCAGAACACCGAGTTCGACGCCATTCTGATGGACGTGGACATGCCGGTGATGAACGGCTATGAAGCGACGCAGCGTATCCGCGAACTGGAAAAGGGGGCGGGCAAGCACATCCGCATCGTCGCCATGACGGCGCATGCCATGGTGGGTGCGCGCGAGGAATGCCTGAGCCACGGCATGGACGGTTACCTCACCAAGCCGATTGACAACGATGCACTGTGGCATGAGTTGGATAGTCTGGCGCAGGGCGTGGTGCGGAAAGACACGCCACTTGGCAAGCCGGTACGTGCGCTCGCCGTGGCGGATTTCGGCAAGGCACGCCAGACCATGGACGACAGCAAAGCGTTGTTCGACGAGATCGTGCATCTGTTCCTAGAGGATGCGCCGCCCCATATCGAGAAGATCAAAAAGGGGATGGCACAAGGCGAAGCCGATGCCGTGCGTCACAGCGCCCATGCTCTGAAAGGGATGGTCGGCATCTTTGCTGCTGACCGCACCATGCAGGCGGCAGCCAAGGTGGAAACCATGGCAGGCAAACCGGATGTGCAGGAAGCGGTGAGTGAGCTGGAAGCTGCGCTGGACGAGTTGGTGGCGGCTATCCGGGCATACCAGTGGTGAGCTCGGCAGAGTGAGCACGCAAGCTTCGGTTTGCGTGAAACCACTCACGGCGTAGGCGCTCCATTTCTTTGCCTCTACCTCGCTGAACATCGGTGTCATCTAGACGTTCGGCCCCGAGGGAGCCTGCTCGCTCGGGTGAATAACCGCCCAAATCCCCCTCTATTTCCCCCTTTGATTTGACGCCCCCTCCCGATAATAGCCATAAGCCGTGATAGCCATTTGGCGGGTTCGGCAGGTTAAAAGAGGGTGTGATGAATCCAGTGCTACAAACCATGAAGGATGTGCTGCTACGCGGCGGAGTGCGCGGTCTGGCAGGCCCTATCCTCATCGTGATGATCCTGTCGATGATGGTGTTGCCATTGCCACCGTTCCTGCTCGACATCCTGTTCACTTTCAATATCGCGCTCGCCATCATGGTGCTGCTGGTGGCGATGAACACCACCAAACCTCTTGATTTCGCGGTGTTCCCCACCGTGTTGCTCATCTCCACCTTGTTGCGTCTGTCGCTCAACGTGGCATCCACACGCGTCGTGTTGCTGGAAGGTCATACCGGTCCCGATGCGGCAGGTAAGGTCATCGAATCCTTCGGTCACTTCCTGGTCGGCGGCAACTACGCGGTCGGTATCGTGGTGTTCGTCATCCTCGTGGTCATCAACTTCGTGGTCATCACCAAAGGTGCTGGCCGTATCGCCGAAGTGGGCGCGCGTTTCACCTTGGATGCGATGCCCGGCAAACAGATGGCCATCGACGCGGACTTGAACGCAGGTCTCATCGGTGAAGACGTGGCACGTAAACGTCGTGCCGAAGTGGCGCAAGAAGCCGACTTCTACGGTGCGATGGACGGTGCCTCCAAATTCGTGCGCGGTGATGCTGTCGCCGGCATCATCATCATGATCATCAATATCATCGGTGGTTTGGTCATCGGTGTGTTGCAGCATGACCTGTCTTTTGAGGTGGCTGCGAAGAACTACACCATGCTCACCATCGGTGATGGTCTGGTGGCACAGATCCCCGCACTCATCATCTCCACCGCAGCGGGTATGGTCGTCAGCCGTGTTTCCAGCGAAGAGAACATCGGCCAACAATTGGCCAAACAGCTCATCTCCAGCCCTCAAGTCATCATCCTCACAGCGGCCATCATCGGCATGTTGGGCTTGATCCCCGGCATGCCTCACTTCGTGTTCTTGTTGCTCGCTGCGGGCATGGGATGGTTCGCTGTCTATCTGACTCGGCAATCGCAGAAGGCGGAGGAGAAGGAAAAAGAAGTCGAGGCGACCGTCATGCCAGTCTCTGAAGCACCCGAAGCCAGTTGGGAAGATGTGGCGCAAGTGGATGTGCTGGGTTTGGAAGTCGGCTATCGCCTCATCTCCTTGGTGGACAAATCGCAAGATGGCGACCTGTTGCGTCGCATCAAAGGTATCCGCAAGAAATTCACGCAGGAGATGGGCTTCTTGCCCCCTGCTGTGCATATCCGTGACAACTTGGATCTGCATCCGACCGCCTATCGCATCACCTTGAAAGGAGCGGAGATCGGTACGGGAGAAGCGCACTCCCATCTGTTGCTGGCGATCAACCCCGGTAGCGTGAGTGGTGTGTTGCCCGGTACGCAGACCAAAGATCCCGCATTCGGATTGCCTGCGACTTGGATCGAACCTGTGTTGCGCGACCAGGCACAAGCCATGGGTTACACCGTGGTGGACGCAGGCACGGTGGTAGCGACCCACATGAGCCATCTCATCCATCTGCATGCAGCCGAGTTGTTGGGCCGTCAAGAGTTGCAACAACTCATCGACCATCTGACCAAGATCTCGCCTAAGCTGACCGAGGATTTGATACCGAAGTTGCTGTCGCTCTCCACCGTACAGAAAGTGATGCAGAACCTGTTGGACGAAGGCATGCACATCCGCGATATGCGCACCATCTTGGAGACCTTGGCAGAACATGCACCACAAGTGCAAGACCCGACCGTGCTCACCGCACTGGTGCGCGTCGCCCTTGGCCCAGCCATCGTGCAGCAGTTCTATCCATCGGCGCAGGAGCTGCAAGTCATCGGCATGGACAAAGAGTTGGAATACGTACTCGGCCAAGCCCTGCAAGCAGGCGGCAACGCGATCGAGCCAAGTCTTGCCAACACCCTGTTGCGCGAAGCACGTGCCGCGACCGATGCGCAAGAACGTATGGGGCTACCCACCGTGTTGTTGGTACCCGGCGGCATCCGCGATCTGTTGGCGCGTTTCCTAAAACGTGCCGTGCCGCAACTCAAAGTGATTTCGCATGAAGAAGTGCCCGGTTTCAAAACCATCCGGGTGACATCAATGGTAGGAGGTAGAGCATGAACGCTAGAAAATTCATCGCGGTCAATTCGCGCGAGGCCCTGAAACTGGTACGCATCGAACTGGGCGAGGATGCAGTCATCCTGTCCAACCGCAAAGTGAACGAGGGAGTGGAGATCGTGGCGATGGCCGGCACCGAGCTGGCTCATCTGAGTGAGACCCGCGTGAGCGAGACACGTGTACCTGTGCAGCGTGTAGCGAAGACTCGCACCGAGTCGCGCATTGAAACGACACGTGAGAGTCTGTCGCCGCAAGCCTTGCATCAAGCCGCATTGCTGGGTGCCAAGGTCATCGAAGCGAACGCCGCTAGAGAGATGGAGCAGACCATGCAAGCGGAGAAGAGCGCTGTCTCCGCCGATCACCTGCTGGGCGAACTCAGATCCATGCACAACATGATGCAAGAGCAGATGGCTTGTATGACTTGGGCCAATATGCAACAGCAAGATCCCAAACGTAGCGGCATGTTGCGCGACCTCATCAATGTCGGATTCAGCCCGGCGTTGTCGCGTTTGTTGCTGGACAAGATGCCTAGCGATGCGGACATCTCATGGGTACGCAAGATACTTGCTCACAACCTACAAACCGCACGCCCACAAGATGACATCGTGGCACGTGGTGGCGTGTACGCCTTGGTCGGCCCGACCGGTGTAGGCAAGACCACCACCACTGCCAAGCTGGCGGCACGTGCCGTGGTGCGTTACGGTGCTGACAAAGTGGCCTTGGTGACCACCGATAGCTATCGTATCGGCGCACATGAACAACTGAAGATCTACGGCAAGATATTGGGCGTGGCCGTGCATGCGGTGCGCGACACCAACGACCTCAAACTCACGCTGTCCGGCTTGAAGCACAAACATCTGGTGTTGATCGACACCATGGGCGTCGGCCAACGCGACAGCCGTGTGGCAGAGCAGGCCAAGATGTTCGATGAAGTGGGTGCGGCGCGCATCCTGTTGTTGAACGCTACCAGTGCGGGCGGCACGCTGGATGATGTGATCAAGATGTACGGCGGCAAGAGCGTCATCGGTTGCATCCCCACCAAATTGGATGAAGCGGCGAGCTTGGGCACGGTGTTGGACGTCATCGCACGTCACAAACTGGTGATGCACTACATCGCCAGCGGCCAACGTGTGCCAGAGGATTTGCATGAAGTGAACGTGGAATACCTGCTGCATCGCACCTTCAAAGAGATCGGCAAGCCCGCCAGCTTCGATCTGCAAGATATGGAGTTCCCCGCTTTCATGGCGGGGGTGACGGCAAAAACAAGCATGGGGGTACAACATGCATGACGCTCACCTAGACCAAGCTGCTGGCCTACGCAAACTGCTGGTGCGTTCGACCACCCAAGTCATCACCGTGATCGGTGCGCGTGACGGTCTGGGGGCGACCAGCATCGTCACCAATCTGGCGGCTGCATTCACCCGTTCCGGTAAGGACGTGTTGGTGCTGGACGAGAACGTCGCACACGACAACGTGGCCAATTCGCTGGCACTACGCCCACGCTACGACTTGTTGCATGCGGTGCATGGCGACAAGACTTGGCAGGACGTGATGTTGGAAGTGGCGGGTGGCGCTTCGGTGTTGCCCGTGGCGCGCGCGATGCAGGCCTTGCCTAAACTGGATGGCATGCAACGAGACCGCTTGATGAGCGCGTTGCTGGCGGCTGCCGCTGACAAGGATGTGGTGTTGGTGGATGCGGCACGTGACGGGCACTCGGTCTGCGCCAGCCTGTCGGGTGATGCGCCTTTGCTGCTGGTGTTGAACGCCACCGCGAGCGGAATCACCGAAAGTTATTCCTTGCTCAAACAGATGGCGACCCATAACGGTCGTCAGGCCTTCGATATCGTGGTGAACAAGGTGCGCGACGAGCGCGAAGCCTTGGCGGTGTTCGACAACATCTCGCAAGTGGCGCGTCATCATCTGCAAGTGCAGTTGGAATACATGGGATTCATCCCGCTGGATGAGAATATGAAACGGGCCACGCAAGCCTGCCGTCCCGTGGTGGAAGCCTTCCCGTCAGCACCTGCGGCATTGGCGATACGCGAAGTGGCGCAGGGCTTGTTGCGTTCGGCAGGTATGACAAGCGATGAGCAAGATAGTTTGAGTGGCGTGATGCAGCGTTTGATGAGCCAATCTCGTCACGGTGCAGCCATGGTCGCTTTGACATGAATGACCACGCTGTCATACTGGAGGCTGGCGAGCAGGGGGCTACGCAACAACCCAAGAGCGCCAACTTGAGGGCCAAGACAATGTATACAGCGAACGGTTTGAACGACAAAGAGCAGTGCCTAAAAGAATACGCACCCTTGGTGAAGCGTATCGCGCATCACATGATGCTGAAACTGCCGGGCAGTGTGGAGGTGGACGACCTCATCCAAGCCGGCATGATGGGACTGCTGGAGGCAGCGGGACGTTATGATGAGTTGCGCGGTGCGATGTTCGAGACCTATGCGGCGCAGCGCATCCGGGGTTCGATGTTGGACGAGTTGCGCGGCGCGGACTGGTTGCCACGCAGCATGCGGCGCGACATGCGCAAGATCGAGACCGCCATCAGCCGTCTGCAACAGAAACACGGCCGCTCACCCAACGAGACCGAGATCGCCAAAGAACTGGGCGTGCCACTGATGGAATATCAGGAGATGTTGCAGGAGGCGCGCGGCGCGCAACTGATCTATTACGAAGACTTCCACAACGAAGACAACGAGGATTTCTTCGACCGTTACGATTTCAACACCGAAGGCACTCCACTCGATATGCTGCAAGACGAGCGCTTCCGTAGCGCGCTCATCCAAGCCATCGAACGCTTGCCCGAGCGCGAGCGCCAGATGATGGGTATGCACTACGAGCAAGATATGAACCTGCGCGAGATCGGCGAGGTGATGGGGGTGTCCGAGTCGCGCGTTTGTCAGCTGCATAGCCAAGCGGTGGCTCGACTGCGCACCTCCTTAAAAGGCCACTAGCGTATGGACAAGCTCAGTCTGTTCGGGCTGCTCGTCGCCATCACGGGGATATTGGGCGGTCAGTTCCTCGAAGGCGGTTCCATTTCCGTCCTCCTCCAGTTGGCGGCATTCCTCATCGTCTTCGGTGGCACGCTGGGTGCCGTCATGCTGCAACACCCGCTGAATGTCTTCATGATGGGGATGCGCATGGGCAAGTGGGTCTTCGTCACTCCGCAACTCGACAAACAGAAACTCATCTATCGCCTCACCGCATGGGGCAACTTATCGCGCAAGGACGGTATCTTGATGCTGGAAGGCCAGATCAAATCCATCGATGATCCCTTCCTGCGCAAAGGCCTGCAACTGCTGGTGGACGGCAATAGCGCGGAGAAGATACGCGAAGTGCTGGAAGTGGATCTGAACAGTTACGAGACCCTGCGTTGGCAGGGCGCGCGGGTGTGGGAAGCGGCTGCGGGATATTCACCCACCATCGGTATCTTGGGTGCGGTGTTGGGGTTGGTGCATGTGATGGAGAATCTGGGTGACCCGTCGATGTTGGGTGCGGGCATCGCCGTCGCCTTCATCGCCACGGTGTACGGGGTGGGGTTCGCCAACTTGGTGTTCCTACCGATCGCGGGCAAGTTGAAGATCATCATGATGCATCAGGTGGAGATCCGCGAGATGGCGATCGACGGACTGTGCATGATCGCAAACGCCGAGAACCATCATTTCATCGAGAACAAATTGAACGGATATCTCACTTGATATGGCGCGTCGAGCAAAGCGACAGGGGCCTGACAATCACGACCGTTGGTTAGTCTCATACGCCGACTTCATCACCTTGTTGTTCGCATTCTTCGTTGTGATGTACGCGCTCTCATCCGTCAACGAAGGAAAGTACAAAGTCTTCAATGTCTCCATGAGTCAGGCGTTCGGCACACAAGGTGCGGCTGCGGATGGTGGCACCATGAAGCTCACCGAACAAGAGATGTATTTCAAATCCTTGGTGGATAGACGCAACGCGCGCTTGGCGGAAAAACAACGCAAGTTGAACGCGCGTATGCAGAAGTTGAATGAGTCGCTGACCACCAAGATGGCCGGTTTCGTGAAGAACGGCCAGATGACCGTCTCGCAATCCAATCGTGGTGTGACGCTGGATATCAATGCAAGCATGCTGTTCAAGCCGGGGGAGGCGACGGTGCAAGCCGAAGCGGTGCAGACACTCGCCGATGTCGCCAAGATATTGGCTGAAGAAGAGCTGGCGATCGAAGTGGAAGGACACACTGACAACATCCCCATCAGCAATGCGCAGTTCCCTTCCAACTGGGAGCTTTCGTCGGCACGTGCAAGCAGCGTGGTGCGCCTGTTCATCGAGCAAGGCATCATCTCCACCAGACTGAAGGCGACCGGCCTCGCCGACAACGTCCCCATCGAAGAGAACAGCTCGATAGAAGGGCGTGCGAGGAATAGGCGGGTGGCGGTGACGGTACTGGCCCCTGAAGTCGAACCGAGTCCGGCGCAGACTACTACTCAGGAATAGCGAAGCGCGCGCGGTCGCTTCGCAGTCAACCAAATAAAGGTAGAAGTCGTGCCCTATTTCAAACTCATCAAGAACTATCGCGGCCTGACCTCGGTGCTGGTGTTCGGACTCACGGTGATCGTGGGTGGGCTCGTTGTACTGGGTACCCAGATCGTTGCAGAAGTCGAGTCGATGGAAGATAAGACCCGTGCTTTCTACGATCACCCATTCAGAGTGAACGCTGCCGCACGTGATGCGAGTCTGATGATTTCGCGGATGCGTTCCCATGCGCTGGAGTCGCTCTCCTCACAAATCATCGTGAAGCATGACAAGCACTTGTCTGCGCAGATGGATGATCACAAGAAGCAGTTGACGGACAATCTGCACATTATCGAAAGCTATTTTCTGGGCGATATGTCGCAAGTCCAAGAGGCCAAGGTGATCGCTGACGATTGGCATAAAAAACGGGAAGCGTTCTATGCACTGATCGAAAATGGCAAGCGTAATGAAGCGGGTGATTTTATGAAGTTCGAGGTCGCCCCCCTGTATGCGTCATTGAATCGGAGATTGGATTACGTCAGGGAGTTCTCCTCGTTCAAAGCAGAATCCATGGTGGTGGATTCAGAGGGAGCGGCCCATCGCAGCATCGAACGATTCAAACTGCTGATCATCCTCATGCAGGTCTTCACCTTGGTGATCGGTGTGGCGATGTTGCTCATCATATTGAAGCTGGTCAGGCAACGCGACAACCAGATCGCGCTGCAACATGAACGTGTGGCGCGCATGGCGAATTACGACGAGCTCACGCAATTACCCAATCGCGCGCTCTTCAGTGACCGGCTGAACCAATCGTTGTTGGTCGCGAAACGGAGGCGCAGTCGATTCTCGCTGATGTTCATGGATCTGGATGGCTTCAAGAAAGTGAACGATAACCTAGGGCACCACAGTGGCGACCTGCTGCTCAAGCAGGTCGCCGAGAGGTTGTTAGGTTGTTTTAGAGAGAGCGACACCGTGGGGCGGATGGGGGGAGATGAATTCACGGTCTTGTTGAATGATACGGCGGGTCGTGCAGAGCTAGCCACAATGGCAGCCAAGGTGGTGCATGTGATCAGCTCGCCTTTCTATCTCGAAGGCAGTGAGGTGCACATCGGTGTGAGCATCGGTATCGCCAGTGGTTCTGAGATCACGCCCAATATCAGTGAGCTATTGAACAATGCCGATCTGGCGATGTACGAGAGCAAGAAGCAAGGCAAGAATCGCTACACTTTTTATGGGGACATCACGCAGGTGAACGAGCAGGAGTGGATCCGGTTCGAAGAGTCACACCATGTCGGCATCAACGACATCGACGTACAGCACCATGGTTTGGCGCGCATCCTGAGTCGCCTGAACAGCATGATCCTGCAAGGCAAGGAGAAGAGCGAGATCCTTGCGGTATTCGATGAGTTGTTCGCTGCAACGGTCAAGCACTTCGAGACCGAGGAGCGCTACATGAGCCACTACGGTTACCCTGCGCAGTCCGCACATTACAGTGAGCACGCGCGCTTGGTGCGGGTGGCTATCGAGATACGGGAGGAGCTAAGCAGAGCTGATACCAAGTTGGACCTGCAAGCGATCCGTGATTGGCTGATGTTTCACATCGAAAGTGCTGACCGACATCTTGCCCAATATCTACTTCAACATGGGGTGAGCTGATGACGATGCGTATTCGTGCAAGTGTCAGCGGGGTATTGCGAGTGAAATCTAGGCGGCGATGACGCGGTTGCGCCCCGCATGTTTTGCGGCATACAGCGCTTTGTCGGCTTTGTTCATCATCACATCGAGGTTGTCTTGTTTGTCTGCGAGTGAAGCGACGCCGATGGAGACGGTGACCTTGATGGGTAATCCCTGATCCAAGGAGATCGGCGTAGCGGCGATGGATAGCCGCAGACGTTCTGCCGCTGCTAAAGCCTCGTGTGCCGCTGTCTCGGGTAGCACGATGGCGAATTCCTCACCCCCCATACGCCCGATGATGTCGATGTCGCGCAATTCCTGTTTGCAGATGTCGGTCAGTCCCGCCAATACGCGGTCACCCACCTTATGGCCGTGGGTGTCGTTCACCTGTTTGAAATAGTCGATGTCGAGCATCAACAAGGACAGTGGCTTGTCGTAGCGTTTGGCGCGCGACAACTCGTTCTCGGCGAGTTGGACGAAATAGCCACGGTTGTTCACACCGGTCAGATAATCGGTGCGCGCCTGATTTTCGAGTTTTTCTTGGAAGGCTTTGCGATCGGTGATGTCGCGCGTGATCCCCAGCAGGCTGAGCACCTTGCCGTCATCATCGAACAAGGGGGCGGCATGTGTCTCCAACCAGCGATGACCACCTTTTTTTCCGATCACGACGAATTCCAAGGTGCCACTCTCGCCATGCATCACGCGTTGATGCAGGGCGAGGAAATTAGTTAGGTGTTCAGGCGCGATGAAGCTGGCCAAACCATCGTGCTGCGCTTGCGCCAAGGTATCCACTTCCAATAGGTGTAAACCGGCAGCATTCATCTCTTCCAAGCTTCCATCGGGGGCGACCAGTTTCACACACTCGGGTTCGTTCTCGATGATCGCGCGCAGATAATCCTTTTGCCGATGCAGTTCCACTTCGGTTCGATGTTGTTGGCGGGTGACTTTGAGCAGTGCGCGCGCGGACAAAGTGGATAACAGCAGGAAGAAGACCGTCAGAGCGATGGCGAACCACACTGCTTTATACCAAGGAGAGAGATAGTCTTGTGTCGCCAAGCCTACGTTCACATAGAACGGGTAAGACCCGATGCGGCGATAGGAGTGCGTGCGTTCCATGCCATCTATCGAACTACTGCCGCTCTTGTAGGTGCCGTAAGTAGGGTTGGCTTGCAGGGCATCCTTGAACGGGGTCGAGAGCGTATCCTTGCCGACTTCTATATCTGGGTGGTCTGATTTGGGATTGCGAGCGAGCAGGTTGAGCGTGACGTTACGTAAGGCGACCGAGCCATTGAGTCCTACGTCGACGTTGGAGAGTAGTCCTTGGAATTTCTCCAATTCTAGGACGCCGAACACCACGCCGTCGAAGCGTCCGTCGGGCTTGCTCAAGCGATGCGCGAAGATGGCTATCCACTTTTTCGTGGTTCTGCCGAACAAGGGGCTGACGACCACCAAGCCTGCTTGCGAATCGTTGCGGAGCCGGATGAAATACTCGCGGTCAGCATAGTTCACGCCAGCGGCAGCAGCGGGTGTGTAGTCTGAGCCATATACCCAATCGCCTTTCGCATCGGTCATGCGGATGCTCAACAGATAAGGAGAGTGGCGTTTTTGACGTGCAAGCTCGTTATTGATGCGTTGCGTATCGTTATCGTGCACGTTGCGCAGATGGGCGATCTCATCCCGCGAGTGTTGCAGGGCGATGTCGATATTGTCGAAGGTGCTCGCCAAGTGCTCATCGAGCACATGACTGAGATTGCGAGTGTCGGTCGCAGCTTTTTGTTGCAGACTCGCGTGGAGGTGATACAGCGTGAAGGCCGTGGCTACGACCACCACCAGATTGAGCAATAGGGTGGTGAGGGTGATGAACTTGGTGGTGCGTGTGAAGTGATCGAACCTTTGCATGGCAAATCACATAGGTGAGGGGTTCATCCGCTGCCTAGATTGCGCCCCGAAGTGGGCAGGTTGGGTTGTCCGTCGCGGCCATAGATGCCCGCCGCATGTTGTGTCGCGCCGACCAAGGCGATGAGTGCCTGTTGGTTGTAGCGCATCTTGAGTTGGATCAGTTCGCCGTTGACGTGGTTCTGACGTTGCGCTTGCTCGGCCAGTTGGCGGATGTCATGCCACAACGCTATCCCGACGGGGGAGTTCGCCTGCAACCATTTCTCCGTGGTCAACGCATCGGGCAATGACTCGCGTCGCGCGCGCGATAGCGTTTGGATAAGGTCGGACTCTTTTGTCTTGCGTTCCGCAAGGGGTAACAAGGCGTCAGTGTCCGTGCTGAGCAGTGCATTCTGTTCCTGCTCAAGCAGAACGACGAACGCGCGCAGTGCGTCACGTTCGTCGTTCAATCTCGCCAGCATGTCAGTGCTGGACAGCGGGGTGGGAGTGGGGGTCAACGGCTACCTGCGCTGATCAATTCTCTGACGGTGGTGATGAGTTTGTCCGCCACCACACCTGAATTGACTTGGAAGCGCCCTTCGCTGATCGCTTGTTTGATCTCGGCGACTTTCTTGGCATCCACGACAGGCGCACTGGAGATGGCACTTTCCATGCTGCGCAGTTGTGCCGTGGTGGTTCCGAGATGCACGCTGGTGCTCTCGTTGCCGCTGGCGCTGGTCTTGCTGCCGCTCGGTTTGGCGGTCGCGCCACGGGACGATGATTCCCCGACCTTGGTGGAGGGTAAGGGTTTGCTGGTCTTGTCGATCTTCATGGGGTGCTCCCTATTCACTGGTTCGATTGCCACCTACATCGGCCAATTTCGCTAAAACTTTAATCCTGTGGCGATTTATACACCTACCTGACTATTTACGGAACCCTCATTGCCGCACTTCGGCGCTGCCATTCTTGTTGGCGTAGGCGCTGAGCATACGGCCTGTCGCGGTCTTGATGCGTACGGCTTGTCCCTCGGTCGCATCGTTCATCGCCTGTCCTTCGCTGACGATCACGAAGCCGCTCGCACGCACATACAGTTTCACGTTCTGCCCCTGTTTGATTACGAAATCAGGACGCAGCATATCGATGCGTAACACCTGTCCGGCACCGATGGCGAACTTGAGTGTTTTGCCGATGGCTTGCGCCGGTGCGGTGAGGATGCCGGGTTGTCCCAGTTCTCCGCTCTGCACACTGAAGTCATCGGCATGCAAGACCAAACCTTGAGACAAGGGGCGGTTGGCAACCAGTAAGTCTGCACTCACCTTGATGTGGGCTTGCACGAATACGCTCCAATCGGGTTTGCCGATGCAGCGCACACCGATGCTGGTCTTGCCGATCATCTTGCCGCCCGTAGGTGTGAAGGCCTCTAGGGTGTCGCAGGCGGGCAGGGCGGTGCGCGGGTCGATGTCGCTCATTTGGATGCTGACCTTGCCAGGCAGGGTGCTCGTTTGGGTCTTAGCGTAAGTGAGTGCTGTGTCACGCAGGATGGCGTGGTCTTGCAGGGCGGCGGCGCAGACCGCGCCTGACCACACTAGGCTCAACCAGATCAAGGAGGTAAGCAGGCTTTTCATGCTCGCATTGTGTGCCGAGAGCTTCATTCCTAAGAAGGGAAATAAAACAGGTTTTTGCCTTTAATCGAAAGATGGGGTGGTGCGGCAGCGTCCTACTATGCCATCCATCAGTAAAGGTGTATCGCACAGCAGGAGGGCTTAGACATGAGCAGCAGGATAGACGAGATGTTCCGGTTCCAGCAAGCGGCATTGAATCTGCGTGGCGCGCGGCAGGAGTTGATCGCGTCCAACATCGCCAATGCGGACACGCCCAACTACAAGGCGAAGGATATCGACTTTGCCAATGCCCTGCGCGGTGCCTTGGCAGGAACGACCGAGAAACTGCCGATGACGGCATCGGCTCCCGACCATTTGCGTGGCGATGCGGGTGAGAGCGTGATGGGTGCGCCCGTGCAATATCGAGTGCCGATACAGCCCAGTGCGGATGGCAATACGGTGGATATGGATGTGGAGCGTGCGCAGTTCGCCGACAACGCCTTGCGTTACGAGGCCAGTGTGCGATTCATCAGTGGTAAAGGCAAAGACGTTCTAGATGCCTTGCAGGGTTTCTAGAGAGATTAGGAGAAAACATCATGTCCTTATTCAATATCTTCAACATCTCTGGTTCCGCCATGACGGCGCAATCGCAGCGCCTCAATGTGGTGGCGAGCAATCTCGCTAACGCGGAGAGTGCCACTGGACCAGATGGCAAGCCGTATCAGGCGAAACAGGTGGTGTTCAGTACCGTCCCCACGCCGGGGCAAGTGGGCGAAGGCGTGAAGGTGGCGGCGGTGGTGGCAGACAACTCGCCGATGCGCATCGTGTACGACCCCAAGCATCCGATGGCGAACGAACAGGGTTACGTCACCTTGCCTAACGTGAATCCGGTGGATGAGATGGTGAACATGATCTCGGCATCGCGCTCGTATCAGAACAATGTGGATGTGATGAACACGTCCAAATCCTTACTACTCAAGACGCTCACCATCGGTCAATAGGAGAAATAAATCATGGTCACCGGAGTTCAAAACAGTACATCGACCGCTGCCGCGCAAGCCGCCGCAGCTTCATCTGCCGCAGCGGAAATGGGCGCGACGCAAGACCGCTTCCTCAAGCTGTTGGTCACGCAGATGCAGAATCAGGATCCGCTCAATCCGATGGATAACGCGCAAGTCACATCGCAGATGGCGCAACTCTCTACCGTGACTGGTATCGATAAATTGAATTCTACGGTGGAGGCGCTGAGCGCAAGCATGTTGGCTTCTCAATCATTATCCGCAGTCTCAATGATCGGACATCCAGTGTTGGTGTCTGGGACGCAGATAGATCTTATGAATGGTCAGGGGGATGCAGCGGTCGAGTTGACTCAGCCTGTTGATAATCTCAAGGTCAGTATCAGTGATGCCTCTGGCAAAGTCGTACGTTCTTTGAATTTGGGGGCGCAAAAGAGTGGGCTTGCGAATATCCAGTGGGATGGTCGCACTGATTCTGGCGTTATGGCGACGGACGGGAAATATTCTTTCACTGCCGAATCGACACTGGGAGGCAAGAAGAGTGATGCGACGACACTCTCGTATGGGATGGTGAATAGCGTGGCGCAATCGCAGAACGGAGTCACGGTCAATGTTGGTCAGCTGGGCGAAATCAGCCTGAATTCAATCAAGAAAATTTTGTAATAAGGAGAAGATCATGGGTTTCCAACAAGGACTAAGTGGCTTAAATGCAGCATCCAAGAATCTAGACGTGATCGGCAATAACGTTGCCAATGCGAGCACAGTCGGCTTCAAAGGCGCACAGGCTCAATTCGCCGATGTTTATGCGAGCTCTATGGGTGGAGCCAATCAGGCAGGTATCGGCGTGCGCGTATCCACCATTGCCCAGCAATTCACTCAAGGCAACATCACTACCACCAATAATTCATTGGATATGGCTGTGAGCGGAAATGGCTTTTTCAGAGTGAGTAACAACGGCGCGATCTCATACACTCGTAATGGTCAGTTTCAGATGGATAAGCTTGGGTATATCGTAACCAGCCAAGGTTATCGCTTGACAGGATTTTTGCCCAATGCGGCGGGTGCGATCGTTGCGACCGCACCCGCCGACTTGCAAATTTCTACCGCAGATCTTATGCCGAGCCCTACAGTTAATATCACTGCGGGACTAAATCTTGA
>JBAYIG010000019.1:0-36143 GCA_041665725.1 Sideroxydans sp.
AGGTACGCATCACGCATCGCCTTACCGACTCTCCTGCTTGCTTGGTGGCAGACGAGCACGATATGAGCGCCAACCTCGCACGGTTGCTGAAATCGGCGGGACAAAAAGCGCCGAATTCGCAGCCCATCCTTGAGATCAACCCAATGCATCCCGTGGTGACTCGCTTGCAAGATGAGAGCGCTCACTTCGACGACTGGACAGCCGTCCTGTTCGACCAAGCGATGTTGGCAGAAGGCGGGCAGTTGGATGACCCGGCTGGCTTCGTCAAACGCATCAATCAGCTGATGTTGGAAATGGGTAAATGAAATTGAAGCCGGTGGCTATCTTTCGTCATGCCGCGACAGAAGGCCCCGGCTATTTCGCCTTGTTCCTAAATCAACACGCCATCCCTTGGCAGATGATCCACATCGACCAAGGCGATGACGTGCCGACAGATGTCAGTGCATTTTCAGGGCTGGTGTTTATGGGAGGGCCGATGAGTGTGAATGACGACTTGCCGTGGATATCGCCCGTACTCAATCTCATTCGGGATGCGCACGCCCAAGACATCCCTTTGCTTGGGCACTGCCTTGGCGGTCAGCTCATCTCCAAAGCGCTGGGCGGTGTGGTGAGTAAGAATCCTGTGAAAGAGATCGGTTGGGGCAAAGTCGAAGTCGCTGATAACGACATCGCACGCCAGTGGTTCGGCGATATCAAATCCTTTGAATCATTCCATTGGCATGGAGAGACCTTCTCCTTGCCGCAAGGCGCGGTACATCTTCTGTCCAGCGCACATTGCGCGAACCAAGCCTGCGCCATCGGCAAACATCTCGCTTTGCAATGCCATGTCGAGATGATGGAACCGATGATCCGTGACTGGTGCGAGGTCGGCGCGGATGAGGTCGCTGCTGCGAGTGGCAGTCCTGCCGTACAGTCCGCGGAACTCATGCAACAGCAGATGCATGACAAGTTGCCTCCGCTCCATCACGTCGCCGAACATCTCTATCGTCACTGGCTGCGAGGCATCGCGCACTAGCGCTCTTCTGGGTACTTGGTCTAATTGCGGGTTGGGATGCCGAGCGTAGAATCCGGCCACCTGTTGGGGGACACACAGGTTACTCAATCACATCACCAAGGAGATTCACATGAAGAAACTGATCACGCTAGTTAGTTTTGGGATCGCACTTGCAGTATCCGCACCTGCTTTCGCGGGCGCACAACAAAACAAGATGAAGACTTGCAATGCAGAGGCGAAGCAGCAAGCATTGAAAGGCGCAGAGCGCAAAGCCTTTATGAAGGAGTGCCTGAAGAAAGATGCAGGCTTGGATACCTCGGCAGCCCCATCTTCACAACAGGGCAAGATGAAGACTTGCAACGCGGATGCGAAGACCAAGGCGCTGAAAGGTCAAGAACGCAAGGATTTCATGAAATCATGCTTGAGCAACGCACCAGCATAAAGAGACTTTCATGCACTTTGAGAACGCGCCGCAAGGCGCGTTTTTCATTGGGGGAAGAGAAAGGCTGGCGTGTACAATTCGACTCGAATATTGGATGAAGAGTCGAGTGCCGAATGACCTATGTTGTGAGCGAGAATTGCATCAAATGCAAATACACCGACTGCGTCGAAGTGTGTCCGGTGGATTGCTTTCGCGAAGGCCCCAACTTCCTCGTCATCGACCCTGATGAATGTATCGACTGCTCCCTCTGCGTGCCCGAATGTCCGGCCAATGCCATCTATGCGGCGGACGATGTGCCTGAAGCAGAGAGGCAGTTCATCGCCATCAATGCCGAGTTGGCCAAGCAGTGGAAGACCATCACCCAAAAGATAGACGCGCCAGCCGATGCGGATGAGTGGCGCGAAGTCAAAGTAAAGATACATCTGCTTGAGCGGTGAGTATCTCCACGAAATATTTTGATGCTGTCGCGCGGCGTATCTTGGCTGCGCACCCCGCGCCCGATCTGCGCGGCATCACCATCCTGCTTCCCAACTTTCACGTCGCACAACCGCTGGCACAAGCGCTGGTACGTGTCGCACAAATACCTGCGATTCTATTGCCGCAGATGGTCACGCTCAATCAATGGGCGCAGAGCATCCCACTCGAGACCGAAGTCATCGCTGATAGTCAGCGCAGCGCATTGCTTTATGGTGAGTTGAAGCACAGGCAATGGTTCGACAACGCCGATCTATGGAGCATGACGCAAGAGTTGCTCAAGCTGTTCGACGAACTCACGCATGCGATGGATGGCTTGCCCGATGATGAAGCTGCATTTATCGCCGCTGTGGAGCGCGCCTACCAAGCACGCCAGAACGCTACCTTGCAACTAGAAGCTCGCTTGGTGTTCGAGCTATGGCACGCCATGCAAGCGGGGGCGGAGTTGGATGCGGCGCGCGCTTATCAGCAACGCTTGGCGAAGCTGGCCGCGCAAGCGCAGTCACCGTTGTATGTGTTGATGGCATCCGAATGGGAAGCAGTAGAGAAACGTTTTCTCGAAGCATATGAACAGCGTGCGATGGTTAAGGTGTTCGATCTGCGCGAGATGGATGCGCGACCTTCGGCACCACGTTTCTTCGCAGCCACCTCCCTAGAACAAGAAGCCCGCGCCGCCGCCATGCAAGTTCGCCTGTGGCTGCAACAGGGCAAGCGCGACATCGCCATCGTGGCACAAGACCGTGTCGTGGCGCGGCGCATGCGTGCCTTGCTGGAGCGCGCCGAAGTGTTGGTGGCAGACGAGACCGGATGGACGTTCGCCACGCTGTCGGTAAGTACGGTACTGGATCGTTGGCTCACCGCATTGCAGAGCGACTTCTACCATCACGATCTACTCGACCTACTCAAGTCACCATTCATCTTCGCGGACATGACGTCGAGCGAACGCAAGTCTGCCGTGTACGAGTTGGAGCAACTGTTGCGCAAGCATGGTGTGGTGTCTGACTTGCAGAAGTTCATCGATCTTGTGCCGCATGAGGTGGCGTTGCATGTCCCGCTCGCGCGTTTTCGGCAGGCGGCAGCACTGTTGGAGCAGAGAAAACAACGGACACTCACCGAATGGCTCGCCGCACTGCGCGAGAGTTTGGAGGTGTTGAGCATAGCCAAAGGTTTGCAACAAGACGATGCGGGCCAGCAACTGTTGAGTGCCCTAGAGACTTGGCAACAAGAGTTGGCGAACGATGGTGGGCGTTATGCCTTCCACGAATGGCGACGCTGGCTGGCACAGCAACTGGATGTTCAGACCTATCGTGATAGCAGCATCGACAGCACCGTGCGTTTCACCCATCTAGCGGCGACGCGCTGGCGCGACTTCGATGCGGTATTGTTGCTGGGTTGTGATGCTGATCATCTGCCGAGTGCAGGTGATGGTGGGCGCTGGTTCAATGACGCGGTACGCTCGGTGTTGAACCTGCCCACACGTGCCACCCATGCCGCAAGACAACGCGCCGACTTGATGGCTTTGTTATCTCTGAACGACACCGTGCTGGTCACGTGGCAGAAAGACAAGAGCGGCGAAGCGCGTCTGTTGAGTCCCTTCTTGCAGATGCTGCGCGATGGGTATGAACAGGAACATGGTGATGATTGCGCCGAGACTGAGTTGCAAGCCTACCTCACAGCAGAAGATGCTCGACATGTTTCGCTGCCACTGTCAGCTCAACCCGTGCCGAGTGTGTCGACGGATTCTGTGCCTGTCAGTGTCTCAATTAGCGGCTACAACTCGTTGGTCGCCTGCCCCTATCAATTCTATGCGCGTCACATCTTGAGATTGAACGAACTCGACGAGGTGCAAGAATCCATCGAGAAGAGCGATTACGGCGAGCGCGTACACGAGGTGTTGCAACGCTTCCATGAGTCTTATCCGCAAGTGAGTGGGCAAGACATGGCGAAGATGGAAGCCGCCTTGCACGACATCAGCGAGCAGGTGTTCGCTGATCTGCTGGCACAGGATTTTTCTGCGCGTGCATGGTTGGCGCGCTGGTACAAATCGCTCCCTGCTTATCTCGCATGGCAGCAAGAAGGCGAGGCCGAGGGCTGGCGCTATGCAGAAGCCGAGACCAAATTCGACTGGCCGCTGGAAGGGGTGAACCTGCGCGGACGTATCGACCGCTTGGATGTGCGTGGCGATGATAAGCGCGTGCTCGACTACAAGACGCAGAGCGACATCGTGCTGCGCAACAAACTCAAACAGCCGGGCGAAGATGTGCAACTTGCCTGCTATGCCTACGCACACGAAGCGGCAGATGTCGCCTTCGTCAGCATCGATAACGGCAAGGTGAAGTCGGTCGCGCCAAAAGAAGATGCATCGCTGTTGGCACAACTCAATGTCGAGCGACTAGAGCAGGTGATGGGCGCGCTGCGTGACGGAGCAGGGTTGCCTGCGAACGGCATCGATGCGGCGTGTGCGTATTGTGAAATTAGAGGCGTGTGTCGCAAAGGGGAATGGACATGAGCGTCGCTCTCGATCCGCGCCGCAGCGTCGTCGTCGAAGCTTGTGCGGGCAGCGGCAAGACTTGGTTGCTGGTGTCGCGCATCGTGCGTCTACTGTTGGATGGCGCGCAGCCTTCACAGATACTCGCCATCACTTTCACCCGTAAAGCAGCACAAGAGATGCAAGCGCGGTTGCAAGAATGGTTGCGCGATCTGGCGATGCAGGATGAGCAGTGGGTGAGAACATTCTTCGCCGAGCGCGGCATCGCGGAATTGAGCGACGAACAGTTAGATCTTGCGCGCAGTCTGTATAGCACTGTGTTGTTGGCACAACCCGCTATCACCATCAGCACCTTCCACGGCTGGTTCATGCAGGTGATGCAGCGCGCGCCGCTGAATGCCGACGTGATGCATGGCATGACCCTGCTGGAACGCGCAGGGGCGGAACAGGAAGAAGCGTGGGAAGAATTGTTGGAGCGGATGCGCAAGCAACCAGATGGTGTGGATGCGCAGCACATGCAATGGCTGTTCGAGGAATGCGGCCTGTTCACTACGCGCAAGCTGCTGTTCAATTTCCTCGGCAAGCGTGCCGAGTGGTGGGCTTACACCCAAGGGCAGAAGGATGTGCTGACGTTCGCACTCGACAATCTGCAGAACAATCTGGATGTCGACTTGGCGTTCGATGCCGTCGCCGATTGGGGCATGTGCGGCAATAACGAAGAAGCGTTCTTGGCTTTCGTGCGGCAACTGGCGAGCAATGGCACCGACGTGCAGCAAGGCAAAGCGAGTGAGTTAGAGCGGGCGTGGACGGATGCGGAACCGGAATCTCGTTTCGATGCTGTGCAACCTTTGTTGTTCACACAAGCGGGTGAGCCGCGCAGCTTCAAGCCGACCAAGAAACAAGATCGCGAAGCTTTCCTCATTACGTGCGATGCACTGTTCGATACGCTGCAAGCCGTGCGCGACACACAAGCCGAACAGCAAGCCTATCGGTTGAACGAGGCGGTGTTGCATTGTGGCGTGGCTTTCCTCGAACGCTACCAAGCCTTGAAATCGCAAAAGCAGCAGATGGATTTCTCCGATCTGGAATGGCAACTGTGCCGCCTGTTGCAGCAGAGCGAACACGCCGAGACCATGCAGTACAAACTCGACAGCCGCTATCGTCATGTGCTGCTGGATGAGTTCCAAGACACCAACCCGCTGCAATGGCAGATATTGCGTGCGTGGTTCGATGCGGCAGTGGCGGTGGAATCGCAACCCACCGTGTTCGTGGTGGGCGATCCTAAGCAATCCATCTACCGCTTCCGCCGTGCCGATGCGCGCCTGTTCGGCGTGGCGCGCGAATACCTGCAAGAACATTTCAATGCCGAGACACTCGGCAACAGCCTCACTCGTCGTAATGCGCAGCCCGTGGTAGATGCCGTGAACGCCGTGTTCCGTGAGCAGCCCGATGGTTTCGAGTTCGTCGAACATCAGACACATCAAAAGGAATTGCCGGGGCATGTGTTGGTGTTGCCGCTCGCGGTGGCAGAACAGAGTGAAGCAGAGGCCGCAGAGGATGCCGCACTCTCACTGCGTAACCCACTCACCACCCCCAGACAAGAAGTCGTGGAAGGCGCACGTCACATCGAAGCCGTTCAATTCGCCGACCAACTAAAGACTATCGTCAGCGATTGGTCGGTGAGCGATGAAGGCAACGTGCGCCGAGCCACCTATGGCGACATCATGGTGCTGGTGCGCAGTCGCACCCACCTTGCGGTGTACGAAGAAGCATTGCGCGCCAAACATATCCCCTTTATCAGCTCCCGTCGCGGCGGTCTGCTTGACACCTTGGAAGCAGAAGACGTGCAGGCGCTGCTGATGTTCCTCATCACCCCCTTCGCCGACCTTGCGCTGGCACAAGTGCTACGCACACCTATCTTTGCGTGCAGCGATGCTGACTTGATGAGTCTGGCGGCGGGTGAAAAGACAAGTTGGTGGCAACGACTGCAACAACTGCCTGAACCTTCATCCAATTTGAAGCGCGCGGTCGAACTGCTACAACGCTGGCTCGCCCTTGCTGACAAATTTCCCGTGCATGACTTGCTCGATCGCATCTATTTCGAAGGCGATGTATTGGCGCGTTATAGCGCCGTGTTGCCGAATGAGATGCGTGCCAAAGTCACCGCCAACTTGCACGCATTCATGGAGATCGCATTGAGTGTCGACGCGGGGAGATATCCAAGCCTGCCCCGCTTCCTGCAAGAGTTGCGTGAATTGCGGGAAAGCAATGACGACGCACCCGATGAAGGCAAGCTGGGCGTAGCGGGAGATGCGGTGCGTATCTACACCGTGCATGAATCGAAAGGATTGGAAGCGCCTATCGTCTGGCTGCTGGATGCGAATGTAGAGAAGAAGAACCGTGATGGCAATGACGTGCTGCTGGCATGGTTGCCGCACGAGGAACGCCCGTCACATTTTTCTCTGTACGCCGACCAAGCCTCTCGTGGCAAGAAACGCATGCCGTTGTTCGAGCTAGATGCCGCACAGCAAGCCCGCGAAGAGATGAACCTACTCTACGTTGCCATGACTCGTGCACAACAAGCGCTCATCGTCAGCGGCAATCAAGGCGCGAAAGAAACCAAACAGATCACTTGGTATGGACGTATCGCGGCGGCGGTGGGAGAGCGGGTGAATCCACTGCAAACTACAATCCATTTCCTGCGTGCGGGAGAGGAGCAGGAGAGAGGGGTGGATAAAGTGACGCTCCCCGTCATCCTCACCACGGGCAAATGCTTCCCACGTAATACCGCCCAACAGCAGAGAGGCATCTGGTTGCATGCGCTGTTGCAACACCTGACTGAAGGGGGGGCGGACAAGGCGGAGCTCCAGCAGCGACTCGCCATAGCTTCTGTTGAAATGGGATCACTCTGGCAGCAAGCCCAACACATCCTCACCGCGCCCCATCTCGCGCGCTTCTTCGATGCACAGCAATACCGCAACGCCAACAACGAGATGCCATACATCAACGCCAAGGGCGAACTGAAGCGCATCGATCGTTTGGTGGAATTCGACAACGAAGTGTGGGTGCTGGATTACAAGCTAGGCGACAGCGAAGATGCGGCACGTCATCAAGCGCAGATGCGCGAATATCAAACGGCGATGCAATCTATATATGTCGGCAAGCCTGTTCGATGCGCATTGGTATTCTCAGATGGTATGTTTAAGGAAGGTGCTGGATTGCCATCCTAGTTGCTGCAAAAACATGATTGGGACGGTTATCTTCCGATCGGTTCTGACAATTCGATCAGGTTGCCATCTGGGTCACGCAGGTAGATCGAGCGGATCTTGCCGGTAGCTCCAGTGCGTATCACAGGTCCTTCAACGATGTGTCGCCCTTTCGATTCTATCTGGTGAACTACTTCATCAAGTGGCTCAGAGACGATGAAGCAAAGATCGAGTGCGCCGGGGAATGGAGTTTGCGCTTTGGGTTCAAATTCACTTCCTTTGATGTGCAGGTTTATTTTTTGATTTCCGAATTTGAAAGCTTTGCGTTCAACGGGCGGTATGCCACCCATGAAAATCTCTAAGGACATTCCAAGGACGTCGCAATAGAAATCGATGCACTCGGACTCCTTGGCTGTTGTCAGTACTAAATGATCGATGTGGCTAATCATAGGGGTAGGCGCTCCTTAAACTGGCAATAACTCTTGTGTGGATCAAATTCTTCTTTTCAGCGACAGCGTCAACTTGAATCTAGCCACCACCTCATCACTCAACGAAGGCACAGTCGCAATCACATCCAGTTGTCGTTCGACGCGTTCCTCCGATGCCACTGCTTGTGCGACGAGTTCGGCGATCTCTTTGCCTTGATCACAACAAAAATCCACATCCCCTTCCGCGCGTTTGAGGAATTCTGCGTTGAAGTCTTTGAACACGAGTGAGACAGATTTGGGTTGTTGTTTGATGAGGTGCATGGCGAATGCGCCGGCCGCACAATCCGCCCCTGCGCAGAGCGCGCCGAAGTACATGGAGCCGAGGTGATTCTTCGTTCTGCGTCGTAAGGGGATACGCACGACCATGCGCTCTTTCGATATCTCCGTCACCGATACGCCGAAATAGAACAGCACGGGTATCTTGGTGAGGCCGAACCAACGCAGAGAGATGGTCTCTCTGGCCTTGTTGCTGAGTAGTCCGAGAATCCAGTCCATCTCGTTTTTCCACTGAACGCTTGCAGGGGGAATCACTCTACCATGTAGCCATCCTTGTGCAACGGGCGGGTCTGGTGTGACGCTGGGAACGACGAGTTCAGTTCTTCGCCAAGCTGGCTAATTGTGCATCTTCGACTCGGATATGGTGGATGAGCCAATCTTTGAGATAGGCGAGCGCATCGAATTGTGCGACCAGTGGGTTCGCATGGAGTTCTTCATACAGCTCCGCGATCTTGTCTTCGAAGGCGTGGTGCTGATGCATTTGGCGATCTATTCCGGCATACGCGTAGTGGTTCATCATTTGTTCTTCCGCGCGGAAGTGCACCTTGGCATACGCATCCAATGATTTGATCAGGCGCGCCACTTGTCGCGTGCCCCGTTTGTTGACGACGACCGCGTACAGATCGTTGATGAGGTCGAACAGGTAATGATGATGTTCGTCAATGACACTGATGCCGACACTCAAACTGTCATCCCACGGTATCCAGACGTTCTCGCGCCGCCGGATGGGGGGCAAGGCGAGTACTTGTTTGGGGTCGATGATGTCATCTCGATACAGTTCGCGGATGCGCAAGATCTCCGGCATCGCCTCATCGAATGCGCGGACGACGTCGGGATCGAAATGCTTGCCGGATTCGGACATCACCCAGTCATAGGCTTCTTCGATCGTCCAAGGTTGTTTATAGGGGCGCGTGGAGGTGAGTGCATCGAACACATCGGCGACTGCGCAGATGCGTGCCAACAGGGGGATGGCATCGCCAGAGAGTCCATCCGGATAGCCTGTTCCATCCCAACGCTCGTGGTGGGAATTGGCGATGTCGCGCGCTGCGGCGATGAGTGCATCCTTGCCTGCTAATATCTTGGCGCCGATATCGGCGTGCTTCTTCATGATCTCGAACTCTTCGGACGTTAACTTGCCTGGTTTGAGAAGGACCGCGTCGGCGATGCCGATCTTTCCTACATCATGCATGGGCGCGGCCACGATGAGGAGTTCTCTCTGGTCTTCGGGTAGCTGCAAGGCTTTGGCGATGGCCGATGCAAAGTTGGTCATGCGCATGATGTGCCAACCCGTTTCATGGTCGCGGTATTCAGAAGCGATACCCAAGCTGCGGATCGCTTCGGCGCGCGAATCTTCCAACTCGATCTCTCTGACGCACAAGGTTTCGTTGATCAATGAGCGATGTACTAGGCTGGACAAGGTCCTTGCAAGGTCATTCAGGAAATCCGCATGTATCTCTTCCATCTCATAATTCTGCGCGGTGAACAGAGCGACGTAGCCGATGCCATTGCCGCCCACATGCAGGGGTAACAGCACCATGCGTTTCACTTGCCTATCTGCGCGAGTGGAATCGCTGAACAGGATGTCTTCGATCTGGCAGCGGGTGGAGATCTCGCGCCGTTTGAAAGAGGGGGAGTTCCATTTCGTGGGGTTTTCCCAAGCAGGAGACACGCCGAACTGCGCGACCTGTAAATAGCGGCCGCGAGGATTGAGCAACATGATGACGCCACGTTGAGTGAGCGGGATGTCGCGCACGTTCTCCAACATGGAGAACAAATTCGCCAGCAATACATCGAGGTCGCTATTGATGTTGCTGGCTATGGTGAGCTCATAAACGAGCTTGCGAATGGCCAGCAATTCCTCATCTTTGTTCATCCCATCTCCCAATGTTCCCAGAGGCTCCCTCTGGGTAATTGCAGTCATTAAAGTAGGGGTATTTTGCCTTAACAGAACGCACACTCGATAAATATTTTTGGAAGATGAGATTGAACTTGAAGGTGGCTCCTTTGGCAACACATGCTCGGCGAGCGCCGCCTTAAGAAACAGCCAAAAATGCCGACAATGTAGTTGAAGATGCGGTGTGAGCAACAACACGGAAGGAGTCGATCATGCAATTCCCATTCATCATTTTGTTTGTCATGGTGCTACTTGCGAACTTGTTCTGGGTCTTTTTGTCTAGGGCGGCGCAAGTGGAGGAAAGAGTGTTTGTGGAGAACAGAAGACGGGCCAGGCGCGAACTGAGGTGAGGATTGCTGTCGCGCATGCGCGCAACACAGTGGGAGTCATGCCCGCACTGTGAAAATCATGTGTATCTGCGCCCTCTATTGCGGGCGAGGCCTACAATGTGAAGGGGTGAAAGTCACCTCTGTGGTTTGTTGATAATTGGTTTTATAAATGGAGATGTCATGGCAACAAAGAAAGCAAAAGGTTCGGATAGTGAACGCAAGGTCTTGGAGCATGCGCACCGAGGACTGCAACTCATCACGGAATACAAGCCCAAGTTGATGGGGAAGGTGCAAGCATTCATGGCGGAAGCGATGTTGCCGGGTGTGCTCGACAAGAAAGAAAAAGAGCGCATTGCGTTGGGCATGGCGATGACGCAGCAATGCCATTACTGCATCGCCTTGCATATTCGTTCATGTAAGCACGCTGGGGTGACGCTAGAGGAAATCATGGAAGTCTGCGCTATCGGCATCATGATGGGTGGCGGCCCCGTTTTGACACATATGGCCGAGGTGGAACGCGCGTTGAATGAATTCTATCTGGACGAGAATGGGGATGAGATCTAGAGGCTCAAGCCTCTATGGATGGTCGCTCAAGTGGCGTTGCAAACCATGCACGAGATTCTGCGTCAGCTCTGCTTGCAACTCTTCCATCGGTACGATGACGCCTTGCTCCACACACTGCGTCACGCGTAGTCCTTGGTAGCCGCAGGGGTTGATGTTGGCGAAGGGGCTGAGGTCCATGTCCACGTTGAACGATAGGCCGTGATAGCAGCAGCCTTTCTTGATGCGCAGCCCTAATGCGGCGATCTTGGCATCGCCCACATACACACCAGGTGCATCTTCACGTCCGGCTGACTTCACCCCATACTCTGCGAGCAGGTCGATGACAGCTTGTTCCATCAGGCGTACCAACTCGCGCACGTTGATCTTCCAGCGACGCAGGTCGAGTAGCAGGTAAGCCACGATCTGGCCGGGGCCGTGGTAGGTGATCTGCCCGCCGCGATCTATCTTCACCACGGGGATGTGTGTGGTGCGCAACAGATGCTCCGGCAGCCCTGCTTGACCTTGGGTGAAGACGGGTGGATGTTGCACCAGCCAAATCTCATCCGTCGTCTCTGCTGTGCGCTCTATGGTGAAGCGTTGCATGTCGTGCCAGGTCGGTTCGTATTCGACCATACCGAGGGCGCGCACGTGGATGGGTGGATGGGAAGTCATAAGGCCATCTTCACCATCGGGTGAGATGTGATATCCCTGTAAATATTGTCGAGCTGTTCACGCGAGGTGATGTGCACGGTGCAGGTGAGGCTGGTGTATTTCGCCGTGCTGCTGCTACGTGATTCGATGTTTGCGCTCGTGAAGCTGGGTGAATGTGCTTGCACGACTTGGGTGATGGCACTTGCAAAATCAGGGTGTGCGAAACCGAATACCTTGATGGGGAAGTCGCAGGGGTATTCAATGAGGGAGTCTTCAGTCACGGTCATTTGCGCATCACTTCTTGTTTGAATGTTTGGTAGAGCATGTGCAGTTTGGAGAACATCGCACCGGGTTTGCCGTTGCCCACGGGCTTGCCATTCAGCGTGGTGATCGCCATCACTTCTTTGGTGGAAGAGGTCAGTAGCAGTTCATCCGCATCGAACACTTCCTCTTTCATCACCTTGCGCACCTCGCAAGGAATGTCGTTCTCAGCAGCGATCTCAAGGATGACGTCGTAGGTGATGCCGGGCAGCATCAGGTTGTCTTTCGGCGGGGCGAGCAAGGTGCCGTTCTTCACTACGAAGATGTTGCTGGCTGCGCCTTCGGTCATGAACTCGTCATTGCGGATGAGGATGGCTTCTGCGCAGCCTGCCGCCACCGCCGCTTGGCGAAGCAACACGTTGGGCAACAGCGCGATGGCTTTGATGTCGCAACGCAACCAGCGGTTATCCACCACGGTGATGCATGAGATGCCGCTCTTCAGTAGCTCGGCACTCGGTGTGGTGAGTGGGTTGCTCATCACGAACACGGTGGGTGTCGGCGCGGGAATGGGAAACGCGTGATCACGTTTCGCCGCGCCACGTGTCACGTGCAGGTAAAGGTATTGGTCTTCAGGCGCATTGCGTCGGATGAGTTCGTTGAGGATGTTCGTCCACTCGTTCTCGCTGTGCGGATTCTTCAGTTGGATACCGTCTAGGCTGTGTTGTAGACGTTGCAGATGCTCCGACAGGCGGAAGGCGCGACGCGAATAGACGGGGATGACTTCGTACACACCATCGCCGAAGATGAAGCCGCGATCCAGCACGGGCACCTTCGCTTCTTCGATGGGCATGAACTCGCCATTCAGAAATACCGTCATCACAGACTCCTTATTCGAAGAACAGTCGTATCGCATCCACGCCGCGCGAGAACACGTTAGCCAAGGGTACGCTTTCCAGTACGACAACGGGTAGGTCTAGATAAGGCTCGTCGTTCAATGAAAGATGTAGCGTACCGATGGTCTGACCTTCGTTCACGGGTGCGATGAGCGGTTGCTTGCTCTCTAGTTTGGCACGCAACAGGTCGCGCTGCCCTACGGGAACAGTGATGTAACGATCTTCGCGGAAGCCGATCTCGACTAGATGCTCCGTTCCTTTCCACAAGCGCAATGAGCTGACGGGTTGTTCTTTGCGATACAGGATGACGGATTCGAATTCTTTGAAACCATAGTTCAGCAAGCGCTGGCTTTCAGTGCTGCGCAGATTCTCTTTTTCTGCTCCCAACACGACGGAAATGAGGCGACGGTTATCGCGCTTGGAAGAAGCGACCAAGGAGAAGCCTACTGCTTCGTCATGCGCCGTCTGCATGCCATCCACGTAGGGGTCGAGCCACAGCAAACGATTGCGGTTGAACTGGTTGATGTTGTTGTATTTGTATTCGCGCAGGGCATACAGTGCATAGAAGTCAGGGACGTCTCGCACCAATGCGGCGGCGAGTAGGGCGAGGTCGTGTGCGCTGCTGTAGTGCAATTCTTCGGGAACGCCCGTGGCGTTGACGAAGTGGGTGTTGCGCATGCCAAGACGTTGCGCCTGTTTGTTCATCAGGTCGGCAAAGGCGACCTCGTGGTTGGCGACCGCTTCGGTGAGGACACGCGCGGCATCATTCGCTGATTGCACGACAAGTCCGCGCAACAACTCTTCCACTTTCACTTCCTTGCCTACCTCTAAGAACATGCGTGGCTCTTCGTTCTGCAAACGCAAGGCGTACGCAGTTGGCGCTAAGGTCTGGCGCAATGAGATCTTGTTCTGCTTCAAGGCATCGAACACGACATAAGCGGTCATCAGTTTGGTGAGTGAGCCAGGTGCGATGCGTGTGTTCGCGTCGTGCTCGATCAGCATCTGCTGGCTGCTGGCATCGTAGAGTGCGTAATGCTTGGCAGCGAGGGCTGGGTCGGCTGGATAGGCGTATACGGTGGAGAAAAAGAAAGATAAGGCGAGCAGAAGACGTAGAACGATTTTCATGATGTTATGTGTTGATTCGACAGGCGCGATTATACAGGCGCACTTGGTGCGGACGGTACAAAAGCCCCGCTCAATGCCGATGAAAGTGCTAGATGTTCGCGCCGAACTGTATCGCCTGATCGGCCTGTTCTGCGGCGGACATGGCGATGTCGTTCGCCCGTTCTGGGTCGATGCCAAGTGCTTCCCATTCCGCATCACTCACTTGGTGTCCGACGAACTCGTGCATGCCGGTGGAGCTGAGCAACTTTTCGGTGACATTGATGATACGCGCCAACGGCAAGCTTTCAGCGGCACCTTCCGCATCCGGCGTGTGGTGGTAGCGCAGCACGGAGACGATGTCGTCGGGTAGCCCCCAATGCTGTGCGAACTCAGCCCCTAGTTCGGCGTGCGAGATCCCCATCAGTTCATCCTCGATATCGGTGATGGGGCGCTCAGGTTCGATGAGCATGCGGGTGAGTAAGTCGTCGCTGAGTTGGCTGTTCAAATGGGCCAAGGCAAGGAATCCGATGTCGTGCAACATGCCGGTGAGGAAGATGAGGTCGTCAGCGGGGCGCAATTTGAATGGCATGGCGCGCACCACGGGGAGCATAGCAAAGGCCACGGCCATGTTGTGCAACCAGAACGCTTGCGGATCGAAACGACCGATGGGCTGGCTCACCAGCGACATGATTGCGATACCCGTTGCCACCGACTTCACGCGCGTCAGTCCTAGCAGGATAGCGGCTTCTTTGACGGTGGTTACCTTGCGCGAGGCCCCTAGCAGGGGGGAATGGGCCAAGCCGATTATCTTGGCGGAAATGAGCGGTTCTTGTTCGATGAGCAACATCATCTGCCGCTCGCCTTCGTCGGTGTCCAGTTTCAGCGCGAGCAATTTGTGCGCGATGACAGGCATCGCGGGTAGGTTGTTCAGTTCACGTACGGCGAGTCTCAGTTCATCTGCGGTCGTCATGGTGGGACGGTTCAAAAAGTGTTGGTGAGTTGTTTTGCATGTTCAGCTTGTTCACGCACGGTCGCCATCAATTCTTCGGCACGTGCAGGATCGATACCCAGCGACAGCCAATCCTCGTCGCTGATCTGCACCGTGACAGGCTCGTCGATACCGAAGTTGGGCAGCATCATCTCCGATAAGTGCAACAGCGCGATTAAAGGTTGTCCGGCAGCCGCCTCTTCGCTGTCTGGCGAGTGATGATGGCGTAGCACGGCGACGATGCGTTCTGGCAGATCCCAGTGACGAGCCAACTCGGCGCCAAGTGTGGCGTGACTGATCTTGACCACTTCGGCCTCTACCTCGGTGATGGGACGGTCTGGCTGTGTGCTGAGTTTGCGTTGCAATTTGTCGCTGAGTTCGGTATCCAGATAGTTCAATACCATGAAGCCGATATCGTGTAGCAATCCGGCGAGGAATATCTCGTCTTCCAGCGGGCGGGTGCGGCTGGGCATGGCGCGCGATAAGACGCGCATCCCCAATGCGACGCCTAGACTGTGTATCCACAGGCGTTGGATGTCCAGCAAGCCGGGAGGATGTCGAGTCAGGATGGACATCACTGCGATACCGACCGCGATCGATTTCACGCGTGTGAGACCGAGCAACATCGAGGCATCTTGGATGGAGGTGACTTTTTTCGTGGCGCTGAATAGAGGGGTGTTGGCAAGTCCGATGATGCGCGCGGAGATCTGCGGGTCTTTCTCGATGAGTTTCAAGAGTTGGAGTTCCCCCGCATCGGTATCCAGCGAGAGTGACAGGATCTTCTGGGCGATGACGGGCATGGCAGGCAGGCTGTCCAAGCTCTGGATAGCCGCCCTCAGGTCTACAGGTTGCTTCATATTCTTCCCCTCGTGCTGTGCGTCATATTGGTTATCTCGGCACAAAACACGAAATCTTTAACTGAATCAGATAGGGCGTTTGGCCAATTTTCGTTGCAACGTACGGCGGTGCATATTGAGGACGCGCGCGGTGGAGGAGATGTTGCCTTGTTGTTCGTGAAGTACGCGGTTGATGTGTTCCCATTCCAGTCGGTCTACCGTGACGGGTTGGGCATCGAGCGGGATGTTGGCACTGGCATGGTGGCCAAAGGCGGCGACGATCTCGTCGGCGTTGGCGGGTTTGGAGAGATATTGAGTCGCACCCAGTTTGATGGCTTCTACCGCCGTGGCGATACTGGCGTAACCCGTGAGCATGACGATGCGGGTGGCGGGGTCGAGCTCATGCAGGGTCTGTACTAGCACCAAACCGGAAGCGCCGTGCATCTTGAGGTCGATGACGGCGAACTCGGGTGGGTTGGCTTGTGCCAGTGGTAAGGCGGTCTCGACACTGTCGGCCGTGGTCACGCTGAAGCCGCGTTTCTCCAGTGCACGCCCAAGCACGCTGCGGAAGGTGGCGTCGTCATCCACTAGCAGCAGGGTTGGCGTGTCGTTGTTGGTCTGGTTCATGCGCTAAGTCCTTGCAGTGGTAGCGTCACTTCCGTCGTCGCACCGCCTCCGTCGCGGTTGAACAATCGCACGTTGCCGCCTAGTCGTTCTAGTGTGGCATTGGCAAGGAACAAGCCCAATCCGCGCCCTTCTTCCTTGGTGGTGAAGAATGCAGAGCCAGCACGCGAAGCGGCTTCAATAGTGAGCCCAGACCCTTGGTCTTGTATCTCCAGCACGATGTGTTTGTCATCCCAGCGCAGCTGAATCTGCATACCTTCCGAGGACGCATCGGCGGCGTTGTTCAACAGATTGAGCAGTGCGGCGCGCAAGGCGGGGTCAGGGCGCAGTTGCGGCGCAGGTTGAGCTCCGCCGACTTGATAGTGGTAATGCACGGTGGGACGCAGCAACTGCCATTCGTCCAGCACTGCCAACAAGAAGGCTTCGATACTCATCACTTTTGGGGCCGCTTGTGCATGGCTCACCAAGGTGTTGAGGATGCGCTTGCAGTTGCGTACTTGGTCGTCGAGGAGGGTGAGGCTGTCTTTTTGCTCGGGCGATTCACATTCGTTCTGCATCTCACCGATCACCACCGACATGGTCGATAAGGGAGTGCCCAATTCGTGAGCCGCACTCGCTGCCAACGTACCCAACGACACGATACGCTCGTTGCGCAAAGTCTCTTCGCGCACTTGGGTGAGTTGCGCCTCACGCAGTCGCACTGCCGCTGCCATCTCTACCGCGAAATAGGCGATCACCGTGGCGCTGATGACGAAGCCCAACCACATGCCAAGCACGTGTGCGTTGAAGGCATCGCCCAGTGGGGATGTGTCGGCAGTGGTGTTTGCGGGTGCCGATTCTGGTTCGGTGCGGCAATAATCAGGAGGTGTGACTTCGAGTTCACGCATCTGATGTTGGCTGTGATCCATTGCCATCGCAGCGTGGTCGTGTACCGGGGCGATAACTGTTGTGGCACCTGTATGTTGAGCATGCGCATCACCTGTCGGCAGCGGTACGTACCACACCATCAATAAGCTGTAACACGCGACGGTCAGTGCCGCCATGCCCCATGTATATCGGCGCGGCAAGGTGGCAGCGGCGAGTACCAGTGGCAGCAGATAGAGCGAGACGAAGGGGTTGGTCGAGCCGCCGCCGAAATACAACAGCACCGTCAGCGCATTCACATCCAGACACAACTGCAAGAACAATTCCAGATTGCCGACTGGATAGTCAAGCGACAAGCGCCACCATGTGAGCAGATTCACCAGCACCAAGAACACCACCGTGCCGATCATCGGCGTCCACGCGAAATCAGGACTCAAAAAACGATGCACCAAGATCAGTGTCGCGAACTGCGCCAGGATGGCCCAGTTGCGCAGCATGAATAAGCGGCGCAGATGCGAGTGGCCAGTTTGGGTGGAGAGGAGTGAAGAATTCATGGGGCGGATTCTACTGGAAGCCCGTCGTTATTGGGGTGCGACAAAATGCCGCAGAGTTGCTGTGAAAAAAATCCCTAGAATGCGCGCAGATTTTTTACAGGAGAGAAAGCATGCAACAAAAGATGATCGTAGCCGCTGTACTGATGGCGATGACTGGTGCTACCTATGCTGCCGAAACAACGACGATGGACGAGGTGGTAGTGACTGCGCCGCAAAGTACACAGCCGCTGACCGTGAAGACCGACCCTAAGAAGCCACGTCAACCGGTTCCTGCGCACGATGGCGCGGATTATCTGAAGACCATCCCGGGTTTCTCCGTCATCCGCAAAGGTGGCACGGATGGTGATCCGGTGCTGCGCGGCATGGCAGGCTCACGTCTGAACATCCTGCTGGATGGCGAACAGATTCTAGGTGGGTGCGGCGGTCGCATGGATCCGCCGACTGCGTATGTGTTCCCCTCTGCTTACGACAGTATCACCGTGTTGAAAGGCCCGCAGACCGTCATTCACGGTGCGGGTAATTCGGCAGGTACGGTGTTGTTTGAACGCAGCACCAAGCGTGATGAGGCAGGGGTATCTGGCAGCGCGTCACTGATGGCAGGGAGCTTCGGTCGCAATGACGAAGCGGTGAATGCGAAAGTAAGTTCGGACTCAGCTTATTTGCACGCAGGTCTGACCCGTTCGCAAGCCGATGACTACAAGGATGGCAATGGCGTCGCTGTGCACTCTGCGTACACCCGTTGGAGCGCGAATGCGGCCATGGGTTGGACGCCAAGCGACGATACGCGCCTTGAGCTGACAGTTGCCAAGAGCGATGGCAAAGCAGCCTACGCAGACCGCAGCGTGGATGGCTCGAAGTTCGCGCGCGACAACATCGGTTTGAAGCTCGATAAGCAGCACATGGGCGGTGTGTTGGATGGCATCGAAGCACAGGTGTATTACAACTACATCGACCACGTGATGGATAGTTACAGTCTACGTGCGGGCGGCAACCCAGCGAGCACGATGGCCGCGATGAACCCTGACCGTAAAACCACGGGGGGGCGTTTGAATGGCACATTGCAACTGGCAGAGATGACGCAGTTGAAATTGGGTGTCGATACACAGAACAACATCCATACAGGACGTACAGGTGCCGCCCCGGGATATGCGGGCGACTACACGTTGAAAGCGCGCGTGAAAGACGCCGAGTTCAAGGATGTCGGCGTATTCGGTGAGTTACATCAAGAAGTCTCTGATGCAAGCCGTGTCATCGTTGGTGTACGTGCAGATAGCTGGGAGGCCACTGACTCGCGTTCGATGGTGATGCGTGGAATGTCGACCCTGATGAATCCGACCGCAAATAAGACACGTCAAGAGACATTGACCAGCGGTTTTGCTCGCTATGAGTTGGATGTGAAAGAGGGGTATACCGCCTACGTTGGTTTGGGCCAAACCTCACGCGCACCAGACTACTGGGAGTTGTTCAGTAGCGAGAGCATAACTACAGCAAGTGCCTTTGATACTAAGCCAGAAAAGACGACTCAGTTGGATGTGGGGATGAATCACCGTGGCGGAGCGTTGTCTGTTTCGGTCTCGGCGTTCTACAGCAAGATCAGCGACTTCAATCTGATCCAGTCCAAGGTCAACAAAGGCTCGGTGATGATGCCTGCTTTGGTGACGGTGACGCGCAATGTAAACGCCTCCACCTACGGTGGCGAAGCGGGCGTCGCTTACCAGTTGGCTGGGTCTGTGAAGTTGGATGGTAGCTTGGCTTATGTGCATGGCAACAACGATACGGATGGCACAGCTTTGGGGCAGATGTCGCCGCTGGAAGCGCGTATCGGTGTGAACTACGACAACAAGGTGTGGTCGTTCGGCGGTTTGGTGCGTGGTGTCGCAGCGCAAGATCGTGTGGCAGTGAATCAGGGCAATATCGCAGGTCAAGACATCGCCGCTTCAAAAGGATTCGCTGTGTTGTCTTTGAACGGTGGATGGCGCATCAACAAGGCTGTGCAATTGACGGCCGGTGTGGATAACCTACTCAACAAGACCTATGCGGAGCACATTAGCCGTGCCGGAGCGATGGTGAGTGGTTTCACGCAAACGACGCGTGTGAACGAAGTGGGTCGCAATCTGTGGGTGAAGGCGAACGTCGATTTCTGATCGGTTGTTTCGGGCTAGAATGGTGCGCCGCATCGCAAGGTGTGGCGCGTTTCAATTGAGGAGAAAGAAATGAAAAGGATTCTGATAGCAAGTTTGTTGGCAATGACTGGCGTGACATCAGCTTATGCTAGTGATGTGAAGGTAAAAGACGCATGGACACGCGCCACTGCACCCGGCCAAGACAGCGCGATGGTGCAACTGGTCATCACCAGCAAGAAGGCGGCTAAGTTGGTGGGGGTCGCTTGTAAAGATGCGAACACTTCAGAGATGCACAGCATGGTGATGGAAGGCGAGATGATGAAGATGCGCCAAGTGGATTCCATCGATTTACCTGCTGGCAAAGCGGTGGATCTGGGCGAAGCTGGGTATCACCTGATGTTGATCGGATTGAAGAAGCCGCTTGAAGCAGGTAAAAAGACCAACTGTGAGATGGTGGTGCGCGGCGCAGATGGTAAAGATACTAAGGTGCAGGTGATCTCTAAGATCAAACCGTTGGCTGAATCTGCTCATCACGAGCACATGCATCATCATTGATTCGTAGGGGAGGTTCATCATGTTGCAAAAACTAGTCGCTGTAGCGATGTTGATATTGGCGAGCCAAGCATGGGCGGGCGCCAATGATGTGATGGTGGACAAGGTATGGATGCGCGAGAGCGTGCCCGAGCAAAAGTCCGTCACCGTGCAGATGAACCTTTATGTGACCAAGCCCGCCCGTCTGTTGTCGGTGAGCAGCCCTATCGCCACATCGGGCGAGATGCAGAACGTAGAGAAGCGCCACGGTAAGATGCAGACCTCTACGGTGGATAGCTTGAAGCTCGTCCCCAACAGCACACTCATCTTCGGTAATCGCGGCATCTATCTGGTGTTGAATGGCTTGAAGCAAAGATTGAACGTGGGTGACCGCGTTCCGGTCAGTCTGGTCATCGAGATGGGCGGCAAGAAGCAGACGGTCAATCTTGAGGCGGAAGTCAAAGCACTAGAGTTAAGTTACAAGCATTACAACGATCCAACCGTGAAAGACCATAGATAAACAAAAGTAGTTTTCATGCGGAACGGGCGGCTTGATGCCGCCCGTTTTGTTTTGGTCTGGAGTAGAATTCGCGGCGAATTTATTTAAGGATAAAGCCATGCCATTGACTGCTGCCACCGCTGCCCAAAAAGCCCATACCCTGTCCGAAGCGCTCCCTTATATCCAGCGTTTCTTCGATAAGACCATCGTCATCAAATACGGCGGCAACGCCATGACCGACCCCAAGCTGCAAGAGGGGTTCGCGCGCGATGTGGTATTGCTCAAACTGGTCGGCATGAATCCTGTCGTGGTACATGGCGGCGGCCCGCAGATCAACGATCTGCTGAAGAAGGTGGGCAAGCAGGGCGAGTTCATCCAAGGCATGCGCGTCACCGACGAAGAGACCATGGATGTGGTCGAGATGGTGTTGGGCAAGGTCAACAAGGACATCGTCAATCTTATCAATCGCTATGGTGGCAAGGCGGTCGGCCTGACAGGTCAAGACGGTGGCTTCATTCGCGCCGAGAAGTTGTTGCTGGAAAGTATCTCCGAGCCGGGCAAGATGTTGGACATCGGCTTGGTCGGCGACATCAACAAGATCGACCCTTCCATCATCACATTCTTGGATTCTGGCGATTTCATCCCGGTCATCGCACCCATCGGTGTGTCGCCCGATGGCGAAACATTGAACATCAACGCCGATGTGGTGGCGGGCAAACTGGCTGAAGTGTTGCGTGCCGAGAAGTTGGTGTTGCTGACCAACACACCTGGGGTGTTGGATAAAGCAGGCAATCTACTCACGGGCCTGACACCAAAACAGATCGACGACCTCGTGGCTGACGGCACGCTGTCTGGTGGCATGTTGCCCAAGATCGGTTCAGCACTCGATGCGGCGCGTGGTGGCGTGAAAGCCGTTCACATCATTGATGGTCGTGTGGAGCATGCACTGTTGCTTGAGATTTTGACCGACGAAGGTGTCGGCACACTGATCAAAAGCAAGTGAACGAACGCATCTGGCTTTTCGATCTAGATAACACGCTGCATAACGCGACGCCGCATATCTTTCCGCATATCAATCGCAGTATGACCGCGTACCTGCAGGAACATCTGCAGTTGGATGAGGCAGCGGCGAATGCCTTGCGTGTAGATTACTGGCAACGCTATGGTGCAACGCTCACGGGCTTGATGAAGCATCACGGTACCGATCCAGACCATTTCTTGTGGCATACGCACCAGTTCCCAGAATTAGGGGAAATGGTGGTGCGCGAACCAAGATTGCGCCATGCGCTGAAAAATCTGGCGGGAAGCAAGATCGTATTCTCCAATGCGCCCATCCATTACGCACAGGCGGTGTTGGAGTTGTTGCGCGTGGATGACCTGTTCGACGATGTATTCTCTATCGAGCATTCGCGTTACATGCCGAAGCCGCAGACAGCAGGTTTCAGGCGCTTGTTGCGCAAGCATCACATCAAAGCAGGACAATGTGTGATGGTGGAAGACAGCGCAGAGAATCTGAAAACGGCTAAACGGCTGGGTATGCGTACTGTGTGGGTGAGCGATGCGTTGCGCGCCCCGAACTTTGTGGATGTGAAGATACGTGATGTGTTGGAACTGCCGCGCGCAGTCTCCAAACTTTGAAAAGGAAACGACATGGCAGCTAAACCGGGTGAAAGAAAATTACAGATACTGCAAACCATCGTTGAGATGCTGGAGCAACCCAAGGGGGAAAAGATCACCACCGCTGCGCTGGCGGCACGTCTCGATCTGTCCGAAGCCGCGTTGTATCGCCACTTCCCTAGCAAGTTCATGATGTACCAAGGTTTGATCGATTTCATCGAGCAGACCGTGTTTGGCCTCATCAATAAGATCAGTACCGAAGAGCAGGATGGTCTGAAGCAGATCGAAGGCATCGTTGGCTTGTTGTTGGGGTTCGCGAAAAAGAACCGTGGCATGACGCGTGTCCTCATCGGCGATGCGCTAGTGAATGAAGACGAGCGCCTGCAACAACGCATCAACCAACTATTAGATCGCGTCGAAGCGACCCTCAAACAATCCCTGCGTATCGCTTCCACCCAAGGCAAGCTGGAAGCCGATGCCGACTTCGGCGCGCATGCCAACCTGTTGCTGTGTTTCGTCGTCGGACGTTGGAGCCAGTTCGGCAAGAGCGGCTATGCCAAAGACCCGATGGTGCAATGGCCGCAGCAGTGGGGAATCATCAGAAGTCAGTTCAATTAAGGACTTCGGTTGCGCCCCCAAATAAAAGCCGCTATATTCCTGCCCATGCACTTCTCTAGACACATCTCGCAATCACATTCCACCTTCAGCCTGCTGGCCGCGCTGAAGCTGCGCTCGCGCGCAAACTAAACCCACCCCATAAGTTTTAAAGCAGGCGGCTCGGTTGGTGTTGAGCCGTGGAAGAACAATTGCATCGGAGTAAAAAAATGACTGACAAATTGATCATATTCGACACGACCTTGCGCGACGGCGAGCAAAGCCCGGGCGCATCCATGACCAAAGAAGAGAAGTTGCGCATCGCACGCCAGTTGGAAAAGCTGGGCGTAGATGTCATCGAGGCGGGCTTTGCTGCGGCTAGCCCTGGCGATGCGGATGCCATCAACAGCATCGCCAAGGTGATCGAGCGTTCTACCGTATGTTCCCTGGCACGTGCCAGCGAGAAGGATGTACGTGCGGCGGGTGAGGCGATCAAGCCTGCCAAACATGGACGTATCCATACTTTCATTGCGACTTCGCCCATCCACATGCAACACAAGTTGCGTATGTCGCCAGATGAAGTGGTGACACGTGCAGTGCAAGCGGTGAAGTGGGCGCGTGAATACACAGACGACGTGGAGTTCTCTGCTGAGGACGCGGTGCGTTCTGACATCGACTTCTTGGTGCGTATCTTCGACGAGGTCATCAAGGCGGGGGCGAAGACATTGAACGTGCCGGATACCGTGGGTTACAGCATCCCGTTCTTGTGGGGCGAGCGTTTCAAACAATTGATCGCACGCGTGCCCAACAGCGACAAGGTGATCTGGTCCACACACTGCCATAACGACTTAGGTATGGCTTCGGCCAACTCATTGGCAGCGGTGATGAACGGCGCGCGTCAAGTGGAGTGCACCATCAACGGTTTGGGTGAGCGCGCAGGTAATGCTTCACTGGAGGAGATCGTGATGGCGGTGAAGACGCGCCGCGATGTCTTCACTTGCGATACGAACATCGATACCACGCAGATCGTGCCGACATCGAAGTTGGTGTCCAGCATCACGGGTTATCCGGTGCAGCCGAACAAGGCTATCGTGGGTGCGAATGCGTTTGCGCATGAGTCTGGTATTCATCAAGACGGCGTGCTGAAGCATCGTGAGACCTACGAGATCATGCGTGCCGAGGATGTGGGTTGGGGCGCGAACAAATTGTCTTTGGGCAAGTTGTCCGGCCGCAACGCGTTCCGTACCCGTTTGCAAGAATTAGGCATCGTGTTGAGTAGCGAAGATGCGTTGAATGCGGCTTTCGCCCGTTTCAAGGACTTGGCTGACCGCAAGAGTGAGATCTTCGACGAAGATATCCAAGCTTTGGTGAGCGATGAAGAAGTCACGCAATTGAGCGAGTATTTTCGATTGGTATCGATGGGGGCGCACTCCGAGACGGGCACCTTGCCAGTGGCCCGCGTGGTGATGAGTGTCGGCGGCAAGGAGCATCAAGCCGATGCACAAGGCGGCGGTCCCGTAGATGCGACGTTCAAAGCCATCGAACAGATCGTGAAGAGCGAGACCGAGCTGTTGCTGTATTCGGTGAACAACATCACCAGTGGTACCGATGCGCAGGGTGAAGTGACCGTGCGCTTGGCCAAGGGTGGTCGTGTGGTCAATGGGCAGGGCGCGGATACCGACATCGTGGTGGCTTCTGCCAAGGCTTATCTGAATGCTTTGAACAAGTTGGACACGGGCATGGACAGGGCGCATCCACAGGTGTGATCTGACGCAGCGATTCCGAAAGGAGGCAGTATGGGATTCGATAAAAAGTTGAAGGTGACAGCGATATGTGCTGTGACATTGGCATCGAATCTCGTACTGGCTTCTGAAGTGCGAGTTACGAATAAATCAAATAAGGCACGAGCACCTCAAACTAAACATGTGCCGGCCAAGCCGGTGGTGGTTACCGAGAGTGTGGTGGAGAAGCCGCGAGCGGCAGAGCCTAGTGTAGTCAGCGAACCCATCCTCAAGCAAGAAGTCATTCCTGTTGAAAAATTGTCGTCGCCTTTGGAGTTGAAAGGCGTGCGCGGCTAGTTCTTGTTTGTTCGCGCCAGGATGGCGGCACGTGCCTGAACGGTATCCAGCACTATCTCGGTGAAGTCACTTCGAACTACCTTGCCGTCAACGCGTATGTCGAATCCGTCGCAATCCACGCCGATCAAAGCAATCTCCTTAGCGGTATCGAATTCCTTGAGTAGTGACAGCTCTTCCGATATCAGCGGGTAACTCGTCATGCGGTAATTGTCGGCTTTGACCCAATGGATGTCGCCGAATCCACCGATGTAACGGATGGCAAAGGGAACGATTCGGAAGAAATTGAAGTCGGCCATGTCGAAGTAGGTCTGCGCTTCGGGGAAGTAACGGAGATAACGCTTGCCGCAACGCTCACGTTCGGGATCGAACGTGGCATTGCCAACCAAGGTGACTCGACCTTGGGTTTGGATGTGCGGATCGTTCTGATCATGTGTGATGAGGCTGACGCGCGAATCGCTCAGGATGTTCTTGGTATGTTCGGCCAATCCGCTGATGAGGATGAGCAGGCTGCCGTCGTGATCCACCATGTAGGGGGTGATGGAGCCGAAGGGATGCCCATCGAACTTCTTGGAGAGTGTGGAGAGGGCGCCGTAACGATGCGCGCGCAACATCTGGCGTGCAGTGCGTGCGTTGCTTTTTGATTGGGGCTTGTCGGTTATCATGCTGGCCATTGTATTGGGATACCGTTGGATATGAAACTTCCGAATTTTGGCGTGATGGATTCGCTGCATTTTTTGCGGTTCGTGGTTGTTCGTCTGCAACAAGATCGCTGCACCGAGATGGCGGCGAGTCTGACCTTCACAACTTTGCTGTCCTTGGTGCCCTTGCTCACCATCATGTTGACGGTGTTCTCGGCGTTCCCCGTGTTCACCGACCTGTCGACCCATTTAAAGGAATTCATCCTATCCAACATGTTGCCAGAGACGGGCGGTAAGATGATCTCGCGCTACATGGAGCAGTTCGCCGAGAGTGCCTCTCGCCTTACGGCAGTGGGTATCGTCTTCCTAGCTATCACTGCGATGTGGATGTTGGTCACCATCGACAATGCTTTCCATCGTATCTTCCGTGTATCGCGTCAGCGCAACATGTTGCAGCGGGTGTTGGTGTATTGGGCGGTCATCACGCTCGCCCCTTTGCTCATCGGCGGCAGTTTGTCGCTGACCTCTTGGTTGATCGGCCTTTCGGTTGGCTATGCGAAGCAGATCCCCGCTTTCGGTATCGAGATGCTCAAGCTTTTGCCGGTGGTGCTGACGACGGCGGCTTTCACTTTGTTGTTCCGTGTGGTGCCGAATCGATATGTTCCGATGCGCCATGCAGTCATCGGCGGAGTCATCGCGGCTATCGCATTCGAGTCGATGAACCAAGCCTTTGCGTATTACATCTCGCACTTTCCTACGTATAAGTTGGTCTACGGGGCCTTTGCTAGCTTGCCGATCTTTTTGCTGTGGATCTATCTGTCATGGTTGACGCTGTTGTTCGGTGCCATCATCACTGCTTCCATTTCGCATTGGCGCAGTACACATGCGCTGAAACTGGACCAAGCGGCGCAACTCTATTTCGCCTTGGCGATGCTCAAGCTGATGCATAAAGGTTTGCAGAGCGGTGAGGTGCAAGACTTGCCTGGGCTTTCTAAGCAACTGCGCATCGGGTACGAGGATGTGGAGCGCATCCTGAACAAGCTGGTGAACGCGAAGATCGTCGCCAAACTTTCTGGGCAAGGCTGGAACATGGTTCGCGCACCGGAAAAAATCCAATTATCAGAACTGACACGTATGTTCCTGTTGGATGTGGCCTTATTGCCCAAACAGTCAGGCGACGCCGATATTCGAGCATGGTTCAGCAGTTTGGAAAGGCAGATGGTCGAGGGGAGTAATCCGACATTAAAAGAAGTATGGGCTAAATGATCTTGAGCGGTTGCCGTAAGGGGGCTTTTCAGCTTTAATGCGCGGCCGAAATTTTTTGCATCAACGTTAGGAGAAACAGAATGAATTTCTTTGAAAAACTCTTTGAAGGTACTTTGTGGAACAGCCGTTTCATCATCTTGGCGGCCGTCATCGGCAGTCTGCTGGCGGGCTTTGCCATTTTCTACATGGCTACGGTCGATGTGGTCAATCTGTTCCAGCATTCCTTGCACTATGCCGATTCATCATTGACCGAAGAAGCGCGCAAAGCCTTGCATGACAGCATCGTCTCTCACATCGTCGAGGTGGTGGACGGCTATCTGTTGGCGACGGTCATGTTGATCTTCTCTTTGGGGTTGTATGAGCTGTTCATCAGCGACATCGACCAAGCACACGGTAGCAAGGCTGCGAGCAAGATCCTCGTCATCAACAATCTGGATGATTTGAAATCCAAACTGGCTAAAGTGATTCTGATGATCATGATCGTTACCTTGTTCGAAGAGGCGATCACGATGCACATGAGCACTCCCCTGGATCTGGTCTATTTTGGCGCCGCCATTGCGCTGATCGCGCTGGCGCTGTATCTGACGCATGCTGCCGATGGACATTCGGCAGAGGATGATGCGCACGTGACTGACGTGCAGCACGAAGATAAATCAGGTCATTGATGACTCTGTCGTTTCGTTTGCTGGGTGCGGCACTGTTGATGTGCTGCACTGCTTTGGCGACCGCTCAGCCTTTCGAATTCAAGGATATGCAGGGCAACGCTCAGCGCTTGAGTGACTATCGCGGCAAGTGGGTACTGGTGAACTTTTGGGCGACCTGGTGTCCACCCTGTCTCGAAGAAGTGCCTGACTTGGTTGAGTTGCATGAAGCGCACAAGAAGACTGACTTGGTGGTCATTGGTGTGGCGCTAGATTCGACCGAGAAATCCGTCAAAGCCTTCGTGGCAAAGCGCAATGTCACCTATCCCATCGTGTTGGGGGATTACGACATGGCGGAACAGGTAGGGCAGGTAGAGGTGTTGCCGACTTCGTATCTGTACAACCCGCAAGGCGAATTGGTGAGCTATCAGGAAGGCCTTCTTTCACGCGAGAGCGTGGAGTCTTATATCAAGAGTAAAACCAAGAAATAGTCAGCTGGTGGTGCGGCGACCGGGTACCCAGTGTTTGTGCCATGCCGCCTTCACCAAGTTCGGATATTCAGGTTTTCCCAAGCTCCCGTTGTAACGTCCCAAGGCGCGATACAGGTCGCCTTTCTCAATATCCAAATAATGTCTCAGGATGGTGCAGCCGTAGCGTAGGTTGGTGCGCAGATGGAACAGATTGTGGTCGTTCGCGCCAATCGCTCTTTTCCAAAACGGCATCACTTGCATGTAGCCACGTGCGCCGACTTTAGACACGGCATATTTCCTGAATCCACTTTCCACTTCGATCAAGCCCAACACCATGTGCGGATCGAGACCTGCTCGCGTGGCTTCGTAATGCACGGTGCTCAACAGATCGAAGCGATACTCTGCATCGGGGATCTTTTTCGCAAGGCGCTGCGACATCTCATCTAACCAAGCTTGTGCTTCCTGTTGTGATGAGAACGCCAGCTTGGGGGCGGCTTGGTCAGACACCGCACGTTGCAGCATGGAGCGCACGCTGGCGGAAAGCACTTCCTCTTTTTGATTGCCAGCCTTTGCGGGCATAGCACAGCACAAGCCCATCGCGATGAGCGAAAGCAGCGAGTTGTGCAGTGCGGCGGGTAATCTCATAGCTTTGATTGTACGAGCTTGCTCACATCTTGCAAGGCGACAGATTGAGCCTGCGCATCTTTGCGGCCCTGATATTCCACATTGCCTTCTTTCAATCCGCGATCCCCGATGACGATGCGATGCGGTATGCCGATCAGTTCAAGGTCGGCGAACATCACGCCAGGACGCTCGTCGCGGTCATCCATCAGCACTTCGATCCCTGCGGCAGTGAGCTCTGCGTAGAGTTGTTCCGCCGCATTGCGTACCACTTCGCTCTTCTTGATGCCGATAGGCGCGATGGCGACTTGGAAGGGTGCCATGCCTGCGGGGATGGCGATGCCACGCTCGTCGAAGTTCTGTTCGATGGCGGCGGCCACGATGCGCGAGACACCGATGCCGTAACAACCCATCTCCATCACTTGTGCCTTGCCGTTCTCATCGAGGTAGGTGGCTTTTAGCGCTTCTGAATATTTGGTACGCAGTTGGAAGATGTGGCCAACTTCGATGCCGCGACATATCTCTAGTGTTCCCTTGCCATCCGGTGATGCGTCGCCAGTGACGACATTACGCACATCGGCGACGACGTCAGCCTCAGGCAGGTCGCGTCCCCAGTTGATTCCGGCGGTATGGAACTTGGCGATGTTCGCGCCCATCACGAAGTCGCTCATGGCAGCTACGGTACGATCAGCGATGACGCGAACTTGAGTGCGGTCGATCCCGACTGCGCCTAGGAATCCGGGTGGGCAATTGAAGAAGGCGCGAATCTCATCTTCACGCGCGAAGCGGAAATCAGCCAAACCTTCCAACTTGCCGACCTTCACTTCATTCAATGAGTGGTCGCCGCGTAACAAGACGATGTTCAATTTGTCGTTAGCCATCAGTGCGATGAGTTTGACAGTGCGTTGTAGTGGCAGGCCAAGTAGGGCGGCAACATCCTCACAGGTGGTCTGCTTGGGGGTGTCGACGTTGTGCATCGTTTCGGTGGGTGCCGCACGTGGTGTGGTCGGTGCGAGTGCCTCTGCCAATTCAACGTTGGCGGCGAAGTCGGAGGTGGGGCAATAAGCCAACGCGTCTTCGCCGGAGTCGGCCAGCACATGGAACTCATGCGAGCCGCTACCACCGATGGCGCCCGTATCGGCGGCCACGGCACGGAACTGTAGTCCTAAGCGAGTGAAGATGCGGCTGTAGGTCTCGTACATCACCTTGTAGGTTTGTTCCAAACTTTCGAAGCTGCTGTGGAAGGAATAGGCGTCCTTCATCATGAACTCGCGTGCACGCATCACGCCGAAACGCGGGCGCACTTCGTCACGGAACTTGGTTTGGATCTGGTAAAAATTCAAAGGGAGCTGGCGATAGCTCTTGATCTCACGACGAGCGATGTCGGTGATGACCTCTTCGTGGGTGGGGCCGAAGCAGAACTGGTTGTCGTGTCTATCCTTGATCTTCAGCATCTGGGGGCCGAAGACTTCCCAGCGCCCAGTCTCTTGCCATAGTTCGGCAGGTTGCACGGCGGGCATCAGCAGTTCGATACCGCCACTCTTGTTCATTTCTTCGCGCACCACGTTCTCGACTTTGCGCAGAACACGTAGGCCCAGAGGCATCCATGTGTATAGGCCGCTGGCCAGTTTGCGGATGTAGCCCGCACGCAACATCAGGCGGTGGCTGGGCAGTTCGGCTTCGGTCGGGGCTTCTTTGATGGTGGAGATGAAAAATTGTGAAACGCGCATGTTCAGTACTCATTAAGGCTAAAAGAAGGGCGCGATTCTACTGTAAGGAGGCGCTTCCGTCTTTCCAGTAGGGGCGAAATGTGGAACAATCCGCCCCATTGAAAAACTGTATGGGGCGAATCATGATAGACCGAGAAGGTTATCGCCCGAATGTCGGCATCATTCTGACTAACGCAAAGAATCAGGTGTTTTGGGGCAAGCGCATCCGCCAGGATGCTTGGCAATTCCCGCAGGGCGGCATCCAGCATGGCGAAACGCCAGAGCAAGCGATGTACCGTGAATTGCATGAGGAAGTCGGCTTGCTGTCCGAACATGTCCAGATACTTGGACGTACCCGCGATTGGATGCGCTACGATGTGCCGCAAAGTTGGGGTAAGAAAGAGTCGCGTTCGCATTACAAAGGCCAGAAGCAGATATGGTTCTTGCTACGCTTGGTTGGACGCGATACCGATGTCTGTCTGCGCGCTTGTGAGCATCCTGAGTTCGATGCTTGGCGCTGGAACGACTACTGGGTGGAGTTGGAAAGTGTCATCGAATTCAAGCGCGATGTGTATCGCTTGGCGCTGAACGAATTGGTGCGTTACTTGCCAGCCATTAGAAATACAGCAATACCGACACACCATCATCCGTAAGGATGAGAATTTAGAATTCACATATCAACAGGAGGAAACATGCCAACAACCCAGTTCAAAGCTCTGAAATCCGCACCCTTGAAGACCGGTTCTTCATTCGTGCGTCCGGTACAGAATCTGCCTGATCGCGTCAAGTTGGGTAGCCCAGCGTCTGATGTGATGACCGACCTCACCAAGATCTCCGTTGTCAGCGTACGTGCCAAGACTTCGATGGATAGAGCGAACGCGAAGATGATCAAGTATGGCGTGCGTATGTTGCTGGTGTTGGACGACAACGAGCAGATCGCCGGTTTGATCACGGCTAGCGATATCTTGGGTGAGAAGCCGATGCGCTTCCTGCAGAACATGGGCGGCACTCATGCCGACATCATGGTGCGTGACATCATGACGACTCAGCGCGAATTGGAAGTGTTGAACATCCAGGATGTGAAAGCTGCAACCGTGGGTGACATCGTGGCTAGCTTGAAACAAGCTAACCGTCAGCATTCTTTGGTGGCATCTGAAGTCGATGGTCGTCAACTTGTGTGTGGTCTGTTCTCCATCACACAGATCGCGCGTCAATTGGGTGCGCAGGTGCAGAGCTTCGAGCTGGCTCGTACATTGTCCGAGATCGAAGCGGTCATCGCGCGCGGTTGATCCAAACTACGCACGAACAAGAGCGAATGCGCGTCTGACGTCCATTCGCTCTTTTTATTTATTCAAAGGATGTGCCATGTTTAAGATCCGTTCGCTGATCCTAGTCTTACTGCTTTCGCTGAGTGTCGCTGGCTGCGCTAACTTTTTGGGTTCAGCGGCAGAGCCGGGTAACGAATTGCGCATTCGCGAGGATGTGAAACCAGGCCCTAACGCAAGGCCAGAAAAATATCAGATCACGGTACGCATGGCGGGCTACACCGATGCGCGCCAGGTTGATAGCCCGCGCCGTGTGGGGACTTCGAATGCTCGAATCACGGGGTTGACGGGCAAGGACATCATGTCTGATCGCGATGCGACCGAAGTGGTGGCGGAATCGATGAAGAAGCGTCTGAGTGATGCAGGCCTGCAAGTGTTGGTGGGCGATGCTAGCAATGCGCAGCTCCAACTGAGTGGTACGGTGAAGGAACTCAGCATCGACATCAAAGATCGCGACTATGTGAATATCGCTGTCGAATCCACGCTGACTGAAGTCGCTAGCGGTAAAGTGATCTGGTCTGGCTTGGTGGTGGAGCGCGCAGAGCGATATGCGGGAACTTCAGGGAATGGCAAGAAGGATGTGGCTGACTTTTTGAAATGGAAGTTGGGCGTGGTTTCGACAAAGACAACTGAATCGGTATTGTCAGTGCTGATGGCCACACGGCCAGAGTTGTTCAACATGGCCGTGGGTATCAAGCCGGTACAGGGGGTGACGGTCTATTCCAATTCAGCAGGTAGCGCCGCCTCTGCAGTTGTTCCTGCAGCAACTCAATCTGAATCGATGGTTGCGAATGGTATGTTGGTGATCAGTTCCAACCCCTCGCGCGCCAAGGTGTATGTGGATGGCGTCTACTTCGGGTTGACTCCATTGCGCGCAGAATATGGCGCAGGTATCCATGAAGTGAACGTCAAATTGGAAGGCTATAAAACTTCGAGCGAGAAGGTCTCGGTTCGTAAAGGCGATAACACCGAGATGGATATCAAGCTTCAGCGTTGATTCGAATGTCAGAATGAAAAAAGCCTCGCAGTGATGCGAGGCTTTTTCTTTGGACGGACACTTTAGTGTTTGCCAGTGCTGCCGAATCCACCTGTGCCACGGTGGCTGATAGGGAACTCATCCACGAGGTTGAATTGCACCTGCGCCACTGGCACGATGACCAGTTGGGCGATACGCTCCATCGGCATCAGGTTAAATGGGTGGTGTCCGCGATTCCAAATCGAGATGAATATCTGCCCTTGATAGTCAGAGTCTATGAGGCCGACCAGATTACCCAGTACGATGCCGTGCTTATGACCCAGACCTGAGCGCGGAAGGATCATCGCGGCGTAGTGTGGGTCGTTCAGGTGTAGCGCGATGCCGCTAGGAATGAGTTCGCATTGCCCAGGCTGTATCGTCATGCTGGTCTCGATGCACGCGCGCAGGTCGATACCGGCAGAGCCCGGTGTGGCATAAGACGGTGGGTTCTCATGCAAGCGCGGGTCGAGTACCTTCACATCCACTTTTTTCATTTTTCATTTCCTTTCAGATAGAGCGAGGTGGCGTGGCGTAATAATGCGCGCGCCAAAGTCAGCTTGTCGGCGCGAGGGAGTGCATGCTCACCTGCATCATCGAACAATATCAATTCGTTCTCATCGCTACCGATGGCGCTCTGCGCCAGATTGGCCGCCAGCAATGGGAGGTTCTTCTTTTTGCGTTTCTCGGTAGCGTGTTCGCGCAACCTCTCACTCTCGGCGGCAAAGCCCACGCAGAAGGGGGGATTGGGTAAGTTGGCGACGTAGGCGAGGATGTCTGGGTTAGGTGTCAGTTCCAGCGTCAACGTGGCGTCACTCTTCTTGATCTTTTGCTCGCTAGGTTGCGCTACGCGGTAGTCCGCCACTGCTGCCACGGCAATGAACATGTCCGTAACGGAGACATGCTGTTTCACCGCATCGAACATCTGTGCTGCGCTGGTGACCTTTATCATTTGTGCACCGCTTGGATTTGCCAGCGCGGTCGGTCCTGATACCAATGTGACCTTAGCCCCCATCTCTGCTGCCGCTTGCGCGATGGCGTAGCCCATCTTGCCGCTACTACGGTTGGTGATGCCGCGCACCGCATCGATGGCTTCGTAGGTCGGTCCTGCGGTGATGAGTATCTTGCGCCCAGCCAGTTCTTTTGTGCCGAAGGTGGCAACGATACCTTGAGCGAGTTCTGCTGCTTCGAGCATGCGTCCCATACCCTCTTCACCGCACGCTTGTAGACCATTGGCTGGACCAAGCAGGGTGACACCATCTGTAAGTAGGCGTTGCACATTGCGTTGTGTCGCCGCATTCGCCCACATCTGCTTGTTCATGGCAGGTGCGACCAATAAAGGGCAGTCGCGAGCGAGGCATAGGGTAGAGAGCAGGTCGTCAGCGAGACCATGTGCCAGTTTGGCGATGAAATCGGCGGTAGCAGGGGCGATCACGATGGCATCAGCGATGCGGCTGGATTGGATATGTGCCATGCCTTTGTCGTCCTGCCACTGGTCGATGAGTACGGGATTGCCAGTGAGTGCCTGCATGGTGGCAGGCGTGATGAAATGCGTCGCCGCTTCCGTCATCGCCACCTGCACATACACGCCCTGTTTCACCAACAGGCGCGCCAACTCCGCCGCCTTATAGGCTGCGATACCGCCGGTGATGCCGAGCACGATACGTTTTGTTGGGGTTGTATCCATAGTGGCGCGCATCTTAGCAAGAAAGCACCGTACAGGCGAAGGCTCGTTCAGTGGCGCAGATATAGATGGATATATAGACCGAATGGCATATTGACGCGGCAAGGGTGGATGGATAGGGTGGAACGGTTCTCTTTGGAGTGAGGTGCTTATATGAGTATCACTGACTGGCCCGCAGGCGAACGTCCGCGCGAGAAATTGCTGGAGCGCGGGGCTTCCGCACTGTCCGATGCTGAGTTGCTGGCGATCTTCTTGCGCACTGGGGTGGTGGGTAAAAGTGCGGTCGATCTAGCGCGTGAGTTGTTGGAACGGTTTGGCAATCTGACACAGTTGATCGCGGCCAGTGAGAAGGAGTTCTGCGAGATCCATGGATTGGGGCAGGCTAAATATGTGCAACTTCAGGCTGCGGTCGAGATTTCGCGGCGGGCTTTGCAGGAAGAGATGAAGTTGGGAGATGCGCTGAATTCTCCCCGTGCGGTACGGGAATACCTGCAACTATTATTGAGGGCGCGCCAGCAAGAGGTGTTCGTTGCCCTATTTTTGGATGCACAGCATCGCGTGATCGCTACCGAGGAGTTGTTCCACGGTACCCTCACTCAGACGAGCGTCTATCCGCGCGAGGTTGTGAAGCGGGCCTTGTATCACAATGCGGCGGCTATCATCTTCGCGCATAACCACCCATCGGGTGTCGCCGAGCCGAGTCAGTCTGATCAGTTATTGACGGATGCACTGAAGCAGGCACTCGCTTTGGTGGATGTGCGGGTGCTGGATCATTTCATCGTGGCGGGTGCGGGTTGTCTGTCGTTCGCAGAAAAAGGCCTGATGTAAGCACCTGTCCTTTGATTTTTCTCGCCGCTTCAGATGTGATTTCACCTCCCTACGTATTTTCCCTTTGACAGGTTAGGTCGTTCTATGGATAATCGCGCGCTCTTTTTGGAGGGGTGGCCGAGTGGTTAAAGGCATCAGACTGTAAATCTGACCTCTTAGAGTACGAAGGTTCGAATCCTTCCCCCTCCACCAGAATTATTTAGCAGTTTGCTGTTGTATCAAGAGTGTCTTTGGGGGCTCTTTTGAGTGGGCTGGTGTTGGTAGTTGTGCGGGTGTAGCTCAATGGTAGAGCTGAAGCCTTCCAAGCTTATGACGAGGGTTCGATTCCCTTCACCCGCTCCACAAAGTTAGGCCCATGTGGCTCAGTGGTAGAGCACTCCCTTGGTAAGGGAGAGGTCGCGAGTCCGATTCTCGCCATGGGCACCATAGTTTTAGTATTGTTTAGAGGTTCTTTCGTTAATTCGGGTTGATGGAGATAAATCATGGCAAAGAGCAAATTTGAACGTAGCAAACCGCACGTAAACGTAGGTACGATTGGACACGTCGACCACGGCAAGACCACATTGACAGCGGCGATCACCATGGTGTTGTCGAAGAA
>JBAYIG010000020.1:0-35315 GCA_041665725.1 Sideroxydans sp.
CATGTTACTCACCGAATACCGTCTCGACCTCACCATCCAAGCTGTGCGCGCCGCGCTCAAGATGGAACACCCAGCCGATGCCGTGCTGCGTCACTTCTTCCAAGAGGAACGCATCGGCTCCAATGAGCGCTCCTTGGTTGCTGAGACCGTGTTCGGCGTACTGCGCCATCGCTTGTTCTTGGAACACGCTTGCACGGTGGAAGAGAAAGGCTTGGCCTCCGCACGTCGCATCACGCTGGCATACTGGGTGAAGTTCGGCGGCTACAACCTGCGCGAACTGAAACCATTGCTCAAAGTGAAAGAAGAAGAGTGGCTTGGCATGGTGAAGAGTATCAACATGGATGCGTTGCCGCTTTCCATCCGAGCCGAACTACCCGATTGGATCGTGGAGAAGTTGCGCGCGTATCACAGCGATGCGGAGATATTGGAGATCGGTCGATCCATGCAACAAGTCGCCCCGCTCGATCTGCGCGTGAACACCTTGCTCGCAGGGCGTGACGAAGTTTTGCAAGCTCTGCAATCTGAAGGCATGGATGCAAAAGCCACTCCTTACTCACCGATGGGCATCCGCCTCAAATACAAACCTGCGCTGAACAAACACGCGCTGTTCCTCACTGGCAAGTTCGAAGTGCAAGATGAAGGCAGCCAGTTGCTCGGACTGATGCTCTCCCCGAAGCGCAACGACATGGTGGTCGACTTCTGCGCAGGTGCAGGTGGCAAGACCTTGATGCTGGGCGCAATGATGAACTCGCAGGGGCGCTTGTATGCGTGGGACATCTCAGAGAAGCGCCTCACCAATCTGAAACCGCGCTTGAAGCGTTCAGGTTTGAGCAACGTGCAACCCCAACTCATCGCCCACGAGAACGATGCCAAGGTGAAACGCCTCGCAGGCAAGATCGACCGCGTATTGGTGGATGCACCCTGTAGTGGTTTAGGTACGCTGCGCCGCAACCCAGATTTGAAGTATCGCCAATCAGTTCAGAGCGTTGCCGAACTTAATGTGAAGCAGGCCGCCATCTTAGCCTCTGCTGCGCGCTTGCTAAAAAAAGGCGGGCGCTTGGTGTACGCGACATGCAGCCTATTGCAGGAAGAGAACCAAGCCATCGTGCAAGCCTTCTTGGCCGCGCACCCAGACTACACATTACTGCCCGCAGGGGATGTATTAAAGCAACACCATATCGACATGCCCATGGGCGACTATCTGCAACTCACGCCACAACAGCACAATACGGATGGATTCTTTGCGGCCGTCTTGGAAAGAAGCTCTTCAGCAGAAAAAACTCAAGAAACTGCATAACGAGCCGAAGCAGTTCGGGGAGAGCGCATGTTGTCGCAGCCTAACACATGGATCCATTGGGGCGTAGAGCCCCATCTCGACTACACGACCAAACGCAAGATATTGTTCACAAATATCGGGTAGACAACAAAAAGCCCGCCAAACTCTGGCGGGCTTTTTGTTGTGCAGACGCCTAGCTTACTTTCCTTTAGCTGCCATCAGCGCTTCGTACTTAGCTTGCAACTGTGCGTTGGTCTCGACATGCGCCTCATCTTTAGGGATGCAATCGACTGGGCAGACTTCCACGCATTGTGGTGTGTCGTAGTGACCTACGCACTCGGTGCATTTAGTCGGATCGATGACATAGATGGTGTCGCCTTGCGAGATGGCGTCGTTGGGGCACTCTGGCTCGCATACGTCGCAGTTGATGCATTCGTCGGTGATGATCAGTGACATAGTTACTCTCCTTTAGTTGATTTTTTGATCTTTAGCTTCGCCTCTACCGAGGGTGATACGAATTTGCTCACGTCGCCGCCGAAACGCGCGATCTCGCGCACCATGCTGGCGGAGATGAAGGTGTAGCGCTCCGATGGCGTGAGGAACACGGTCTCCACATCGGGATGCAGATTACGGTTCATGCCTGCCATCTGAAACTCGTATTCGAAATCGGACACGGCGCGCAATCCACGCAGTACGACACGCGCATGTTTCTCGCGCACATAGTTCATCAGCAGTGCATCGAAGCCTTCGATCTTGACGTTGTGGTAATCCGCGAAGACTTCCTTCGCCATCTCCACACGTTCTTCCAGGCTGAACAGCGTTGCAGCTCGGCTTGCTGCAACGGCAACGATGACCTCGCCGAACAGGCCGGCCGCACGACGCACGACATCCTCATGCCCGCGCGTGATGGGATCGAAGGTACCCGGATAGACGACTCTGATCATGCTGGTTCTCGTTTTAATAATTGGTGGTGCACCGCACCGGCCTTGCCTTGCTTCAACACTTGCCACCCTGCTCCCGCATCGAACGGGCTACCGCTTTCCACATAGACGACACCATTGGCGGTCAGCTTGTTCGCCAATCTCGGCAATAGTTGCGGCAAGTAGTCGCTTTGGAACGGGGGATCTAGGAAGATGACATCGAATGCCACATTCTCTTGGGAGGCGAATTTTAGCCCATCATCACAACGTAAGGCTATATTAGACAAGCCTAATTTTTTGGCGTTGTCCTGCAAAGCCTTGTACACGGCGCGGTTGGATTCCACCATCACCACCTGCGCCGCCTCACGCGAAGCCGCCTCAAAACCCAGCGCCCCACTCCCCGCGAACAAGTCCAGACAGCGCTTCCCATACAGGGTCTGCCCCAGCCAGTTGAACAAGGTCTCGCGCACACGGTCGGGCGTGGGACGCAGTCCTTCGGCATCAGGGAAGGTGATGATGCGGCTACGGTGGGTGCCGCCGATGATTCTGACTTTGTTTATTTTGTCGCTCCTGCTTCAGGTGCGCCGACGATGATGGTCGCCATCGCTTGAGGATAGATGCGACGCTTGAACGCATCGTGTATCTGTTTGGTGGTGACGGCATCCACTTGCTGGGTGAAGTCATCCAGATAGGTCAGCGGCATGTGGTAGAAACCGATGACGCTGAGGTAATCCAAAATCTTCTTGTTACTGTCGATACGTAGTGGGAAGCCGCCGATGATGTTGTCCTTGGCAGCTTGCAACTCTTTCTCAGTCACACCTTTCGCGACGAAAGTATCCAAGGTCTGGCGCACCACCTTCAACGCCTCATCTGCTTGTTCCTTCTTAGTCTGCAAACCGATCTGGAACGCGCCCGGTTGCTGCATCGGCATGAAGTAGCTGTAGACACTGTAAGCCATACCGCGTTTCTCGCGCACCTCGTTCATCAAACGCGACACGAAACCACCACCACCCAAGATGTAGTTGCCGACATACAGCGGGAAGTAATCCGCATCGTTGCGTGCGATGCCGGGCGTACCAATAAGGATGTGGCTCTGGCTGGCTGGATGGGCGATGCGTTGTTCACTCGCCGCGATCTTGGCTGTGACCGATGGCAAGGTAGCGACCGCACCAGCTTGCGGCAGATTGGCGGTGAGCTGCTGCGCGATGTCTTCCGCTTGCTTCCTAGTCACATCGCCCATCAAGGCGACGACCGCATTCTTGGCGTTGTAATGCGCACGGTAGAAAGCTTCCAGATCGGCACGTTTTATCTTCTCGACGTTAGCCACCTCTGTCTGCCAACCGTAAGGATGATTGCCGAACACGGCTTTGCCGAACGCTTTTTCGGACAGATGCTCAGGCTTGGTCTCCGCCTCTTTCAAACCTGCGATGAGGCTGGCTTTGTTACGCGCCAGCACGGCTTCAGGAAAAACGGGTTGCTGCAACACGCGAGCAACGATATCGAGTGCAGCATCTCGCTCGGCTACGCTGCTCAATGTGCGCAAGGAGATAGAGGCTCTATCCGCATCGAAGCTGCCACCCAACTGAGCACCGATGTCCGCCATCTTGCGCGAGATGTCGTCTTCGCTCAGCCCTTGAGCACCCGCATCGAGCAGACCGTGCGTCATGCCTGCTACACCGAGCTTGTCGGCTGCATCGTAGGCATCGCCTGCTGCGAAGTTGACGGCCAAATCCAACATCGGCAGGTCGTGATTCTCAACAAAGTAAACCTGCGCACCGCTGGGGGCTTGCCAGTGCTGGATCTTGGGCGTGGCGTAGGCGCTGCCCGCCACGCAGCACAACGCGATGAGTGCGATCAACTTAGTGCGCATGTGCGCCTCCTGCTTTCTTGGGCTTATCTGATAGCGGTTGCGGGTCGAGTACCGCCACGGTCAGATGGTCATCCACCAACATTTCACGCGCCACGTCTTGCACTTGCTGTGCTGTCACTGCTTGCAACTTCTTCAACATGACGGGGATCGCTTGATGACCAAGGCCGATACTTTCCATCTGGCCGATCTGCATCGCCTGGTAGAACACCGAATCCAATTTATAGACTTCGGATGCGGTGACTTGAGCACGCACGCGCTTCAACTCTTCTTCGCTCACTCCGTCACGCACCACGGCTTGCAACTGTTCGCGGATGGCCGCTTCTAATTCTGCGATGGTCTTGCCGGAAGCAGGCGTACCTTCGATAGTGAATTGCGAAGGGCCACGCGAGGTGCTGTCGTAACCCGCACCGACACTGATCGCGACTTGTTGGTCGCGCACTAGCGCTTTGTTCAAACGTGCGGATTCGCTGCCATCCAATACGCCTGCCAATACGGACAAGGCATATGGCTTCCAATCTTTTTCCACATCATGCATGGTAGGCGCGTGATACGCCATGATGAGGTAAGGCAACTCGGCAGGCGCTTTGACGACGATACGCTTGATGCCCAGTTGCGGCTGTTCGCCCATCTCTTTACGTTTCGGCAACTTCGCTTTGGGTATCTTGCCGTAGTGCTTTTGCGCTAGTGCGAACACCTCGAGGGCCTTCACATCCCCTGCGATGACGAGCGTGGCGTTGTTGGGCGCGTACCAAGTCTTGTACCAATCCTGCGCATCGAGGTAGCTCATGTTCTCCAGATCGTTCATCCAACCGATGATGGGGTTGTGATACGGATGCTCTTGATACGCCGTCGCCATCAGACGTTCGCCCACGAGTGAGTGCGCATCGTCATCAGTGCGCCAACGACGCTCTTCCATCACCACCTTGATCTCTTTGCTGAACTCCTTCTCGCTCAGCACGAGGTTATGCATGCGGTCGGCTTCCAACTGCATCGCCAGCGGCAGTTTGGATTTATGCAGTTGTTGGAAATAGGCGGTGTAGTCGTAGCTGGTGAAGGCGTTCTCGCGCCCACCCGCAGCCGCGATGCGGCGGGAGAACTCGCCCACTGGAACAGACTTGGTGCCCTTGAACATCATGTGTTCCAACACATGGGCGACACCCGTCGTACCGGTCTTTTCGTCCATGCTGCCCGCGCGGTACCAGATCTGCTGCACCACGGTCGGTGCGCGATGGTCTTCTTTTACGATGACCTTCAAGCCGTTGGAGAGTGTCTTCTCAAACACTTCTGCCTGCGCCAGACCAGCCCACAAGACACAGCCTAAAACCCAATAAAATCTCATTCGATTCGTCCCTTGACGGGTATGACAAGCGTCACCCCGATTGTTAATTGCCAGCCCGTCCCCTCTCCTCAATCCTCTCCCGCAAGCGGGCGAGGAAGCGAACGAAACGCTGCGCGACTATTCTGTTTAACCGTTAAAATGCGCGCGCATTATCTGATAACTATTAAACATTGCCTAACCCCATGTTCAGCTTCCTGAAAAAGAATTCGACAGCAACCGATACCAACAGAACCAGCTGGGTCTCTCGACTGACCGCAGGGCTGGCGCGCACGGGTGGACAGTTGGCGAGCTTGTTCGTTCCGGGCGGCAAGATCGATGATGATCTTTACGAAGAACTGGAGACGATCCTCATCACTGCCGATGTGGGCATGGATGCCACCCGCACGTTACTGGCGGATGTACGCCGCCAAGTAAAAGAACAACATCTGACCGAGGCCAGCCAATTAAAAGAAGCGCTGGCGCATGCGCTACTCAAACTGTTGCAACCACTGGCGAAGCCGTTGGATGTCACACCACATAAACCATTCGTCATCATGATGTGTGGGGTGAATGGTGCGGGCAAGACGACCTCCATCGGCAAGTTAGCCAAACATTTCCAAAACCAAGGTAAGTCAGTGCTGCTCGCAGCAGGCGATACTTTCCGTGCGGCCGCTCGTGAGCAGCTGATGGAATGGGGAAAACGCAATGATGTGACCGTCATCGCGCAACAGAGCGGCGATGCCGCTGCCGTCATCTACGACGCGGTGCAAGCTGCCCAAGCGCGCGGCATCGATGTCGTCCTTGCAGACACAGCAGGCCGCCTCACCACTCAAGCGCACCTGATGGAAGAGATCAAAAAGGTGAAGCGCGTCATCGCCAAGGTGATGCCCGATGCTCCGCACGAGGTGCTGTTGGTGCTGGATGCCAACACGGGACAGAACGCGCTATCGCAAGTCAAAGCATTTGATGAATCGCTCGGTGTGACAGGACTGGTGCTGACCAAGTTAGACGGCACAGCCAAAGGTGGCGTCATCGCCGCCATCGCCAAAGCACATCCCATCCCCGTTCGCTTCATCGGCGTGGGTGAAGGCTTGGATGACTTGCGTCCGTTTGTAGCAGAAGACTTCATCTCTGCACTGCTTGGAATCAACGAATGATCCAGTTCAACCAAGTCTATAAGCGCTATCCCGGCGGCCATGAAGCGCTGAAAGACTTGAGTTTCGAGATCACTGAAGGCGAGATGGTGTATCTGACCGGCCACTCTGGTGCAGGCAAGAGCACGCTACTAAAACTCATCGCCGCCATCGAGCGTCCTACCAGCGGTAGTGTGTTGGTAAAGGGGCAGAACATCCGCTCCATCAAGCGCGAAGCCATCCCTGCACTACGCCGCAACATCGGCCTCATCTTCCAAGATCACAAACTCCTGTTCGATCGCACCGCATTCGACAACGTGATGTTGCCCTTGCAGATCGGCGGCTTCGACCATCGTGAATCTGCCAAACGCGCACGCGCCGCGTTGGACAAGGTAGGACTTTTGGCACGTGAGAAAGCGAATCCCATCTCACTCTCAGGCGGTGAACAGCAACGTCTGTGTATCGCACGCGCCATCGTCCACCGCCCCGCTATCCTTTTGGCCGACGAGCCCACGGGCAATCTCGACAGCGATTACGCGAACGAGATCATGCACATCTTCAAGTCATTCCATCAGGTGGGCGTGACACTGGTGATCTCCACCCATGCCGAGAATGTACTGACGCAATTCCCTGCACGCGAATTGCACCTGAAACAGGGAGCGTTGCTGTGAGCGCATTCATCGAACATCTGCGCGTGTTGCGTGCCACTTTGTTGCGACTGTTGCTGACACCGAATGCGACGCTGCTGAACGTACTCATCATCGGTATCGCGCTGAGTCTTCCTGTCGGCGGTTACGTGATTTTGAAAAGTGTGCAGAGCCTGACCGGACAGCTCACCAGCGCACCGCAGATCAGCGTGTTCATCAAAGTCGGTACGGGTGCCGGTGAAGTCACTCGCATCGGCGACAAGCTGAAGCAAAATGCCAAGATCGATCACATCGAGTTCGTTCCGCGCGATGTCGCCTTCAAGAAGTTGCAGCAAAGTACCGAACTCGCCGAGGTGATGGGCGATCTGTCGCAGAATCCTTTGCCCGATGCCTACATCGTTTATCCCAAGGCCACTGATGCAACGGCGATGGAATCCCTGCGTGATGAGTTGAAGGCGTGGCCGCAGTTCGAGCATGTACAGCTCGACTCAGCGTGGGTACATCGCCTTGAAGCGGTCTTAGGATTTGGCAGATTGGCAGTCGCCATCTTGGCTGGACTATTGAGCTTCGCGCTCATCGCCATCACCTTCAACACCATCCGACTGCAAATACTCACGCGACGCGACGAGATCGAGGTCGCCAAACTGATCGGGGCGACCGATGCCTTCATCCGCCGCCCTTTCCTCTACTTTGGCCTGATTCAAGGGTTGCTTGGTGGTATTGTGGCCTGGCTGATCGTGTCGGGCAGCGTTCTGCTTTTAAATCATTACCTTGGCGATCTAGCCTCGGTGTATGCCAGCGAATTCAGCCTGCTTTCCTTATCCATCGCCGACAGCGCCACCCTGCTCGGATTCTCCGCCTATCTAGGCTGGCTGGGCGCTTGGTTCTCGGTGTCGCAACATCTGTGGCAGATCGAGCCACGCTGAACTTTCCAGACTCTTGGCACTCTCAGTCGCCGAGTGCTAATATAAAGGCATGAGGAGGGAAAACCCATGAATGCAAGTATGAATCTACCGATGCCATCTGCCGTTGGCAGCTTGGAGTCGTACGTTCAATCGGTCAATCGTTTCCCCGTGTTATCACAAGAGGAAGAGGTTTCCTTGGCAACTCGATTCAGGAACGAGAACGACCTTGATGCTGCGCGCCAGTTGGTGCTTTCTCACTTACGCGTGGTAGTCAGCGTTGCGCGCGGCTACAACGGCTACGGCCTTCCACAAGCCGACTTGATCCAAGAAGGCAACATCGGCCTGATGAAGGCGGTCAAACGCTACGACCCCGAACGCGGCGTGCGCTTGGTGTCTTTTGCTTTGCATTGGATCCGCGCCGAGATACACGAATATGTAGTGCGCAATTGGCGCATGGTGAAGATCGCAACCACCAAGGCTCAACGCAAGTTGTTCTTCAACCTGCGTAGCATGAAACAGGGCTTGGAATCGCTCAAACCGCAACAAGTCACCGAGATTGCGCAACAACTCAATGTGAGCGAACAAGACGTGGTGGAGATGGAATCTCGTTTCGCAGGACACGAGATGGCACTAGACCCATTGGTCGCCGAAGACGAAGAGAGCTACGCACCTATCCAGTATCTAGCCGATAGCGAGGAACATGAGCCTTCCACGATATTGGAAACCTCGGAGCGTGAGAACCTGCAAACGACTGGTCTTGCTAAAGCGCTGGCAAGCCTAGATGAGCGTAGCCGCAAGATCGTGGAAGCGCGTTGGTTGCGAGAGGATGATGGCGCGACCCTGCATGAACTGGCCGCCGAGTTCAATGTGTCTGCCGAGCGCATCCGCCAGATCGAGCAAAAGGCCATGAGCAAGATGCAGGGGCTGCTGGCTTTACCAGCCCCTCGCTGATTATCAGGAAAAACAAAGAAGCCGCAGATCACTCTGCGGCTTCTTCGTTTTGCGGAACGTTATTTCACGACAGTGAGTTTGGGCTTGCTCGGTGTTGGTGGAGTCTCCTCCGGCCCATCATCTTGTATCGCAGCGATGGGTGAAGACTCTTGCCCTTGGAACACCAAGCCCTGCCCCGTTTCCTTGGCAAAGATGCCAATCACCGCTGAAACAGGAACAATAATCTGGTGAGCCACCCCACCGAAGCGCCCACCACAGGTGATGTCTTCATTGCCTAGATGCAGATTCTTCACCGCATCCACACCGATATTCAGAACGATCTTCCCGTCCTTCACGTAAGCCAAAGGGACTTGCGTGTAGTCATCCACCTGCACCGCCAGATACGGGGTGTATCCTGCATCGCCACACCACTCATGGATGGCGCGGATCAGATAAGGCTTGGTGGATGGCTCACTCATCGCCATGGATCACTTACGCATCGCTTTTTCAGCCGGGGTCATCGCTTCGATGAAGCCAGGACGGGAGAAGATGCGCTCTGCGTATTTCATCAGTGGTGTCGCATCCTTATCCAAGTGGATGCCATAGTGATCCAAGCGCCACAGCAAGGGTGCGATTGCCACGTCGAGCATAGAGAACTCATCCCCCAGCATGAACTTCTGCTTGGCGAATACCGGCGCTATCTGTGTCAGGTTGGCTTGCACTGCGGCACGCGCCTTCTCCACCACTTTGGCATTCCCGCTCTCCAGTCCTGCGATGTGGCAGAACAACTCTTGTTCGAAACGATGCAAGAACAAACGAGCACGGGCGCGCATTACAGGGTCAGGCGGCATCAATTGTGGATGAGGGAAACGCTCGTCGATGTATTCGTTGATGATGTTGGCTTCGTACAAGATGAGGTCGCGCTCGACCAGCACAGGCACCTTGTTGTAAGGATTCATCACGGCCAGATCTTCTGGCATGTTGTTCACATCGACATCGATGACTTGAAAGTCCATGCCCTTTTCGAACAGCACGAAACGACAACGGTGGCTGTAGGGATCTGTCGTCCCGGAATAGAGTGTCATCATAATAAAAGCACCTAATAATCAAATTACTGGAATAAAAAACCAAAAAGGCGGAGCAATCTGCTCCGCCATTCAGGAACTTATTGAAACGGTGCGGAAATTACCACAAACCCACACCCGATTTCAATCCGCTTAGTGGATATCTTTCCAGATTTCCTTCTTCAGTGCGTAAACCAGCATCAACAGTACCGATAGGAACGCTAAAACGATCCAACCGATCTGCTGACGTACCAACTTGGATGGCTCACTCATAAACACCAGATAGTTGGTCAAATCACCGACTGCGGCATCGTATTCAGCGGGTTGCATGGAACCTGGCGTCTTCAAGATCAACTTCTTGACGTCGTGCCCTTCATGCTGCTCGACCTCTAGTGCCTGCTCACCTTGCAAATCAGCCAAAACGAACGGCATGCCAACGCTTGGGAAAGTAGTGTTGTTCCAACCACTAGTACGAGAAGCATCTACATAGAAACTACGCATGTAGGTGTACAACCAGTCTGGACTACGTGAACGTGCGATCACGCTCAAGTCAGGTGGCGCTACACCGTAAGCAAGTTTGGCGGAGTTGGAGTCCATCGCGGCTTGCATGGTGGAACCGATCTTGACGTCTTCCGGCAGTTCCAGCTCCTTCTTGATCTGCTCTTCAGTCATGCCGATATCCGTCAAACGGTTGTAACGCATGTAGTTGGCGGAATGGCAAGCCAAGCAGCGAGAAGTGAACAATTTCGCGCCACGTTGCAACGAAGCCTGATCCTTCAGATTGACTGGCGCCGTATCCAAATGAACACCAGCCCCGCTGGCGATCGCCATTGCTGGCGCTGCCATCAGCAGCACCAACATCCCTAGTTTTTTGATTGCATTCATGTCAACGAACCTCTCTTAATTATTTGGACGTCACACGATCAGGCTCTGGCTTGCACTTATCGATCTTGGTGTACCAAGGCATCAAGAAGAAGAATGCAAAGTAGATGACCGCCAACACACGCGAGATCCATGTGTACAACTCAGTAGCAGGCATCAAACCCAAGTAACCCAGACCAATGAAGCTCACCACGAAAGCCGCCAAGAAACCTTTATAGATCGGACCACGATAGCGGATCGATTTCACCGGAGCACGATCCAGCCACGGCAAGGCAAAGAAGATCACTGTCGCAACGCCCATCGCCACAACACCAGGGAACTGTGAGCCGAACAACGGTGGCACAGCACGCAAGATCGCGTAGTAAGGCGTGAAGTACCAGACTGGCGCGATATGCTCAGGTGTCTTCATCGGGTTAGCAGGAACGAAGTTGTTGTACTCCAAGAAGTAGCCACCCATGTCCGGCGCGAAGAAAATGATTGCAACGAAGACGATCAAGAAAGCGACCGCAGCGACTGCATCTTTCACCACCATGTAGGGGAAGAAGGGGATGCCATCTACTGGATGACCATCTGGACCTTTGTTCTTCTTGATCTCGATACCGTCCGGATTGTTGGATCCGACCTCATGCAAGGCAACCAAGTGCGCCACGATGATCAATACCAAGATCAGCGGGATCGCGACCACGTGCAAAGCGAAGAAGCGGTTCAAGGTGATGTCGGAAACCACAAAGTCGCCACGGATCAAGATCGCCAAATCTTGGCCAACGAATGGCACGGAAGAGAACAGATTCACGATGACTTGAGCACCCCAGAACGACATCTGACCCCATGGCAGCAAATAGCCCATGAAGGCTTCGCCCATCAGCGCGAGGTAGATGATCATGCCGATGATCCACAGCAATTCACGCGGCTTACGGTAGGAACCGTACATCAAGCCACGGAACATGTGCAGGTAGATGACGATGAAGAACATCGATGCACCCGTGGAGTGGATGTTTCGCAGAATCCACCCCAACTGCACGTCGCGCATGATGTACTCGACCGAAGCAAAGGCGAACAACGCATCTGGCTTGTAGTTCATCGTCAAGAAGATGCCGCTGACGATCTGGATGACCAACACCAGCAATGCCAGACCACCGAAGAAATACCAAAAGTTGAAGTTCTTTGGTGCGTAGTACTCGGAAGCATGTGCCTTCCAAGTGGATGTGAGTGGGAAACGCTCATCGACCCAAGCAAGAAGATTTTTGAGTAGGTTCATCATACTGTTGCCCCCTTATCAGCTGGCTGGCCGCCCTTTAGCTTGCTTTTGTCATCATCCCCAATCAACAAGCGCGTCTCGCTCAAATACTGGTGTGGAGGAATGATCAGATTGGTTGGCGCTGGAACGCCCTTGAACACGCGTGCCGCCAAGTCGAAGCGTGATCCATGGCAAGGACAGAACCAACCGCCTGCCCAGTTCGCACCCAAATCTGTTGGAGCCACTTCGGGACGGAAAGTCGGCGAACAACCCAGATGTGTACACACACCCAACACAACCAATACTTCTGGCTTGATCGAACGGGTCTGGTTATTACAATATTCCGGTTGCTGTGGAACGGAGGAAGAAGGATCAGCCAAATCGCCATCATGCTTGGGCAAAAGGTCCAGCATCTCTGGTGTGCGACGCACGATCCACACTGGCTTACCTTGCCACTCGACGCTAATCATCGTGCCTGGTTCGATCGCACTGATATCCACTTCTACTGGCGCACCTGCCGCCTTTGCTCGTTCGCTTGGCATCAAGCTCATCACGAACGGCGCACCTGCACCCGCTGCTGCTACGCCACCCGCTGCTGCGGTTGCAGCAAGCAGCATTCGGCGCTTACTTTGATCTACATTCTCGGTCATAACCCTCATCCCTTCTGAATACATCACACAATAAAACGACCTGCACCAACTGCTATGCACAGAAATATCGTTTGGTAATTTGAGGATGGCACCGCTTGTCTTATGTATAGTTATTTTGACAAACTGAAATCCGACTCCCCGATCCGAACTTCATGCCGACAACGGAACTACAAGAAAATCAGTTGTTCTTTGCGCCCTGCTTGACCCACTTACGGATAGCCAAGATGTATTGACGATCCAAAGTGCCTGCCGCGTTCAAGCCCATCGGCATCTTCAAACCTTTGTTGGTGCCCGTCAGCAACTTGGATAAGGTACTCGATTCACTGTTTCCAGGAATGACCACCTTGCCAAACTTGGTGCCCTTCATCAGATTGTCATAGGTAGTCAGATCCAGACCGCTTTTAACGAAACCTTTTCCACCCGGTTTATGACAACTGACGCAGTAGTCTTCAAAAATCGGCTGAATGTCTTTTTTGTAACTGACTTCGCCAGAACGTAGGACATTCATCGCATCATGCGCTGGAGAATCTGCTCTGTATTCCGCCATCGCATTGAATGACAGGGCGCTCAAGACGATACCGCCCACTAACATCATTTGATTCATAACAACCTCCCCAATGTGACTATTTCGCGGCAATCCTGTCCGCTTTTAGATCACGACCCTCACAGCTGAATGGCGCTGTCCCATCACAATCCAGACTCAAAACCACGCTGTTTGACTAACCCGAACGGGTTATATCCGAAACAGCCACGAATACTACGCAACGCGCTTACATAATGCAACGCACCCCAAGCACTAAATACCACATGTCAAATCGGGTTATCTTGATCGAAGAATCGATGGTCCAAACCAAACCTTTTCGCAAGGTGTTCTCCAAGCGATTGAATCCCATAACATTCTGTCGCATGATGACCCGCCGCAATGAATGCAACGCCTGTTTCCTGCGCCAGATGGAAACACTGCTCTGATGCTTCTCCCGTCACGAACACATCGACTCCAAGCGCAATGGCTTGCTCAAAATAGGATTGCCCACCGCCACTGCACCAAGCGACCCGAGCGACTTTCTTCCCGATATCGCCAATGACTTGCGGCTCACGTTGCAAGTTATCTGCAACCCCACGCATCAATTCCCCCAATGACTTGGATATCAGCAACCTCCCATGAAAAGCGATGTCCTGCTCGCCGAACCTACCTTCTTCGACAAAACCAAGGCGCTTACCTAACTGTGCGTTATTTCCCCACTCAGGATGGGCATCCAACGGCAAATGATAGGCCAGCAGACTCACATCTTGCTTCAACAGATGTGCGATGCGACGCTTCTTGACACCGACGATACTGGCATCTTCGTTGCGCCAAAAATAACCGTGATGAACGAGGATCGCATCCGCTCCCCACGCAGTGGCTGCTTCCAAGACGGCTTGCGAAGCGGTCACCCCTGTGGCGATACGCCGCACATCCGCACGCCCTTCGACTTGTATCCCATTCGGGCAATAGTCGCGAAAGCGACTGACCGCCAGCTCGCTTCCGATATAATCCCGCAACTCGATCAACTGCATCACAATCGCCCTTATTCATTGGTTGTTGGAATCATATCATGCGTAAATTCTGGCTCCTGTTCGCACAGGCCACCACCATAGCCCTCGCAGTGTTGTTCGTCATTCACACATTGAAGCCGACGTTGCTTCCCACCGCAGCACGTGGTGGTGTCGTGACCTTGTACGAGGATGACAAACCTGAAGCTGCAAGTGATCTACCGAACGTCGGTTTCAGTCGCGCTGCACAGAAGGTGATGCCTGCCGTGGTGAACATCTTCACTACCAGCGAAGTGAAGCAACAATCTCATCCTTTCATGGATGACCCTCGCTTCCGCTTCTTCTTCGGCGATGAGTTCGATGACAACGCGGCACAACAGAATTCCAGCCTAGGATCCGGCGTTCTAGTCAGTCACGATGGTTACATCCTGACCAATCATCACGTGGTCGAATCAGCCGACCAGATCGAGGTCGCCTTTGCCGATGGACGTAAAACCAAGGGGCACATCATCGGAACAGACCCTGACACCGACCTCGCCGTCATCAAAGTGGATATCGGCAACGATCTGCCTGCGGTGACATTCGCTGGCGCTGAAGCTGCACACGTCGGCGACATCGTACTCGCGGTGGGCAATCCTTTCGGAGTGGGACAGACCGTCACCATGGGTATCGTCAGTGCACTCAAGCGTAACCATCTCGGCCTGAACACTTTCGAGAACTTCATCCAGACTGATGCTGCCATCAATCCTGGCAACTCGGGAGGTGCGCTCGCCGATGTGGAAGGTAATCTTCTGGGCATAAACAGCGCCATCTATTCCCCCAATGGCGGTTCACTCGGTATCGGTTTCGCTATCCCAGTGAGCACGGCGAAGAAGATCATGGAGCAGATCATTCAAAATGGTTCGGTGACACGTGGCTGGATCGGCGTCGCCGTTCAGGATATGACGCCCGAGCTAGCAGAGTCGTTCAAGCTAAAAGATGCTCAAGGCGTGCTGATCTCAGAAGTGGTGCGCGGCAGCCCTGCCGACAAGGCTGGAATCAAACCTGGCGATATCTTGGTGAGCATCGCTGACAATGCGCTGTCGGATTCGACAGTCATGCTGGAGACCATCTCTGCACTCGTCCCTGGCAACACGGTGTCACTCAAATTACTGCGGAATCAGATGGACGTCGTCGTACAGGTAAAAGTCGGGAAACGCCCCAAACCCAAGGTGGCTGAGTGATCTCAGGAAGTCTTACGAGGAGCACCAGTCCAAGCCGCCACTACGATACCTGCTTCGTATAGCAACCATAGCGGGATCGCCAACATGAATTGCGACACAATATCGGGTGGCGTGAAAATCGCCCCGATGACGAATGCCGCGACGATGACGTAAGAGCGGATCTCGCGCAGTTTCTGCACTGTCACAAGTCCTATGCGCACAAGCAACACTACGGCGACTGGCACTTGGAAGGCGATACCAAAAGCCATGAACATACCGATGACGAAACTCAGATACTTGTCGATGTCCGTCATCACCGCCACCCCTTGTGGTGCAGAAGCCGTGATGAATCCGAACACCACAGGGAACACGGCAAAGTAGGCAAAGGCCATACCGCTATAGAACAGCAAGGTACTGGCGACCACCAACGGCAATACCATGCGTTTTTCCTGCGCATACAGCCCAGGCGCAACGAATCGCCACATCTGATAGAGCATATAAGGTAGCGCGATGAGGAAGGCGGCCATCATCGCCACTTTGAGTGGGACGAAGAACGGTGTGGTGACATCAGTGGCGATCATCTGCCCACCTTGCGGTAGCTTAGCCAACATAGGCTGCGCCAACAGCGAATAAAGATCAGCAGCCCACGGGAATAAACAGATGAATATCAGAAGCAAAGCGAGCGCCGAGTTCAACAAACGTGAACGCAACTCAATGAGGTGGCCGACTAGACTTTCGCTGATACCCATCACTAGGGATTGTTTTTGATGTCGTTAGGGTGAGGAACTTCGGGGGGATCTATTGGCGGCGTCTGACGGTACTGCGCTTGGAGTATCTGCTGTTCCAGCGTCAGTTGCGCGGTCTTTACTTCTTGCTCCACTTCGCCGACTTGCTGCATGAAATCCTGCTTCATCTTGCTCGCCGCCTCAATATCCATCTCGTTAGAGATATCGTTCTTGACGGTAGTCACGTAGCGCTGCAAGCGACTCCACATATGCCCAGCCGTACGCGCCACTTGCGGCAACCTTTCAGGACCTATGACGATAAGCCCTACAAGGGCGATCACCACCAGTTCAGAGAAGGCAACGTCGAACACGACTTACTTATCCTTCACTTCGCCTTCGATGGTCTTGCTGTCGGTCTTTTTGGCAGACTCATCTTCGCCCTTCATGCCGTCTTTGAATCCCTTGACTGCACCACCGAGATCACTGCCAACATTGCGCAATTTCTTGGTGCCAAAAACCAATACGACCACCAACAACACGATCAACCAATGCCAGATGCTGAATGAACCCATGATGTCTCCTCGATGAATTAGCTACGCTTGACCATGGGCGGGATGTTGCCACCGCCGATGATGTGGATATGCAGGTGAAACACTTCTTGTCCGCCGCCTTTGCCCGAATTGATGACTGTGCGGAAGCCATTTTCCAAACCTTGTTCACGTGCCAACTTCGGTGCGAGCGTCAGCATCTTACCCAACAAGGCCGCATGGCTGTCATCTGCATCAATCAAGGACGCCAAGTGAATCTTGGGAACCAGCATGAAATGCACTGGAGCGACGGGATTAATGTCGTGAAAAGCAAAGACATTGTCATCTTCATACACTTTACGACTCGGTATCTCACCGCGCGCGATCTTGCAGAAGAGACAGGTGTCACTCATTTACGACTCGCTTTCTCAACGATACCCGAGACACCTTCTCTGCGCGCCAACTCTTGCAGCACATCGTCTGCGCTCAATCCTTTATGCGCCAGCAATACCATGGTGTGGAACCACAGGTCGGCCACCTCATAAGTCAGGTGTTGCTTGTCACCATCCTTTGCTGCCAACAAGACTTCACCCGCCTCTTCGATCACCTTCTTCAAGATAGCATCGTCACCTTTGCTGAACAGCTTGGCGACATAAGAAGATTCGGGCGCCGCTTGCTTGCGCGACGCTATAGTCTCGGTCAGTTTTTGTAAGATGTCGTTACTCATTTTTTATAGATCTCATCGGGTGACTTCAATACCGCATCGACTTCGACCCACTCACCTTTCTCCAATTTACTGAAGAAACAGCTTTGACGTCCCGTGTGGCAAGCGATACCGCCTTGTTGTTCCACTTGCAGCAGCACCACATCAGCGTCGCAATCCACGCGGATCTCTTTGACCTTCTGAATGTGCCCCGACTCTTCGCCCTTGTGCCACAGCTTCTTGCGTGAACGCGACCAGTATATCGCCTCGCTCTTTTGCCAAGTCAGGAGCAAGGCATCGCGATTCATCCACGCCACCATCAACACGCGTCCAGTAGCTGCATCTTGCGCGATAGCAGGAACCAAGCCGTCATCCGACCAGTTCAATTTATTCAACCATGCTTCGCTCATAAACGCACCTCCGACACGTTACTGGTGTAGCCAGCCGTTTGCGGGAGGAGGTGCGATGCGGTTATTCCCGCACCCGTCGCTTTCGCGCACCGTGTCATAACCGCACCTCGATACCTTGTTTCGCCATGTGCTGCTTGGCCTGTTGCACAGTGTATTCGCCGAAGTGGAAGATGCTGGCCGCCAGTACTGCGTCTGCCCCACCTTGCTTCACGCCATCCGCCAAATGTTGCAGGCTTCCAACACCTCCACTGGCGATGACAGGGATCTCCAATGCATCGGTCACCGATCGAGTCAGCGCCAAGTCGAAACCCCGTTTTTGTCCGTCTTGATCCATGCTGGTGAGCAAAATCTCGCCTGCGCCCAGCATCTGCATCTTCTTGGCCCACTCGATGACATCCAGGCCGGTAGCTTTGCGGCCACCATGGGTGAACACTTCCCATTTGTTAGGAGCAGTCTGTTTGGCGTCGATAGCCACCACGATACATTGCGAACCGTAACGCGATGCCGCATCAGCCACCAATTGAGGATTCACCACCGCCGAAGTGTTGATGCTGACTTTGTCAGCGCCTGCATTGAGTAGATTGCGCACATCCTGCACTTCGCGCACGCCACCACCAACTGTCAACGGAATGAATACCTGCTCAGCCACTTGCTCGATGATGCGGAAGATGATGCCGCGATCATCAGAGCTGGCCGTGATATCTAGGAATGTGAGTTCGTCAGCGCCTTGGTCGTCATAGCGTTTGGCAATCTCGACGGGATCACCCGCATCGCGCAACTCGACGAAGCTGACGCCTTTGACCACGCGTCCCGCAGTCACATCCAAACAAGGAATGATTCGTTTTGCCAGCATCAGAGTTGGGGCGACAGTTCGTCCGCCAACGCTTGCGCGGCGCGGAAATCCAGTGTGCCTTCATAGATAGCACGACCGGTGATCGCGCCGGCGATGCCCTCGGAACGTACCGCACACAGCTTGCGCACATCATCCAGATTTGTGATGCCGCCGCTGGCGATGACGGGCACATGCAGTGGACGCGCCAGCTCCACCGTCGCCTCGATGTTCACACCGCTCATCATGCCGTCACGCCCGATGTCGGTGTAGATGATGGCTTCCACGCCATAACCTTCAAAGCGCTTCGCCAAGTCCGCGACGTCGTGGCCAGTGAGCTTAGACCAACCATCTACTGCCACTTTGCCGCCCTTGGCATCCAGACCAACCATCACATGCCCCGGGAAAGCGTCACACGCCTCATGCAAGAAGCCAGGCACTTTGACCGCAGCCGTACCGATGATGACGTAGGTAATGCCTAGATCAAGATAACGCTCGATGGTTTCCAGATCGCGAATACCGCCACCCAGTTGCACAGGTATGTCCGTCCCCACTGCTTCGATGATGCTGCGAACTGCAGCTTCGTTCTTAGGTTTACCGGCGAAAGCGCCGTTAAGGTCAACCAGATGCAGGCGGCGCGCACCTTGCGCCAGCCAGTGTTTAGCCATCGCGGCAGGATCGTCAGAGAACACGGTCGCGCCCTCCATCTCTCCTTGGCGCAGACGCACACATTGGCCGTCTTTCAAATCGATTGCAGGAATGATCAGTGTTTTAGTGTCCATGATTTCAACAGTCAGACAGGATTCCAGTTAACAAAATTTCGCAACAGCTGCAAACCAGCCGCCGCGCTCTTCTCAGGGTGAAACTGTACTGCGAACAAATTATCTTTTGCCACCGCACATACGAAAGGCTTCGGGTAATCACTCGTCGCTTGCAACAAAGTAGCATCGCTTGGCTGCACATAATAGCTATGTACGAAATAGAAGCGCGCATCTTGTTCGATGCCATTCCAAAGTACGTGCTCCGCATGGTGTACACGATTCCATCCCATGTGAGGCACTTTGAGCTTCCCACCCTGCTCATCCGTCAACCCAGAGGCAAAACGAACCACCTCACCGGGCAACACGCCCAAACCTGGCACATCACCTTCCGAGCTATGCTCGAACAGCATCTGCAAACCGATGCAGATCCCTAGAAACGGTTTGTTGTGCGCCGCATCGAGTACCGCCTGACGCAGCCCGCGCGCATCCATCTCACGCATGCAATCACGCATCGCTCCTTGCCCTGGGAATACCACTCGCTTAGCCGCAGCGATGACTTTGGCATCATCCGTCACAGCAACTGTGGCATCGGGTGCGACCTTGCGCACGGCCTGATGCACCGAGCGCAAGTTACCCATACCGTAGTCAACGATCGCTACATCAACCATTTTATTTAAAGCGTTCCCTTGGTGGAGGGCATCACGCCAGACATACGCGGGTCTTGCTCCAACGCGACACGCAATGCGCGGCCAAAGGCCTTGAAGATAGTCTCAGCCTGATGGTGAGCGTTATCGCCCGCCAAATTGTCGATGTGCAATGTCACCAAAGCATGATTGACGAAGCCTTGGAAGAACTCGCGAATGAGGTCTACATCGAACTCGCCGATGGTCGAGCGTGTGAAATCGCAGTTGAATACCAAGCCGGGACGACCTGAGATGTCTAGCACCACGCGTGACAACGCCTCGTCCAATGGAACATAGGCGTGGCCGTAACGACGCAGACCTTTCTTGTCGCCGATGGCTTGTGTGAACGCCTGCCCCAATGTGATGCCGATGTCTTCTACCGTGTGGTGCGCATCGATGTGCAAGTCACCCTTGGCCAAGATCTCCAGATCGACCAAACCGTGACGCGCCACCTGATCCAACATGTGTTCAAGGAAGTGCAAGCCAGTATCCAGTTTGCATTGACCAGTACCATCGAGATTCAATTCGACGGCGATCTTGGTTTCTAGTGTGTTGCGTGTGACTTTTGCGCTACGCATCTTTTTTCCTATGCGAGTTGGTTGATCGAATCTTGCAATGCTGCGATGAACTTGGCATCTTCGTCCGGCGTACCCACCGTCACACGCAGGCAATCCGCCAAGGCTGGATGTCCGCCATTCAGGTTCTTGATCAGCACACCACGTTGCTTCAAGCCTTCAAATATCTGCGTGGCCTTTGCCACACGGAACAGGATGAAGTTAGCCTCGCTGGGATAAGCTTTAACCCCACGGATGTCACTCAAGACAGACATCAACCTTGTCCGCTCCTGTTTGATACTTGCCGCCTGTGCCAACAACACATCATGATGTTGCAGTAATTTTGACGCGACCAACTGCGGCAGAACGCCCACATTATACGGTAAGCGCAACTTTTCCAACTGCTCAAGCCACGCCTTGGAACCCGCCAGAAAACCCAAACGCAAGCCAGCCATCCCCAACTTGGAGAAGGTACGCATCACCAATAGATTGTCGTAGTGAGCCAGATGCGGGATGAAGCTGTCTCGGGCAAAGGCGTAATAAGCCTCATCCACCACCACCAATCCAGGTGAGGCTTCGATGATCCGCTTGACCGCTTCCGCATCGAACAGGTTGCCGGTTGGATTGTTAGGGTAAGCAAGGAACACCAGCGCGGGTCGCTCGCGCTTGATAGCGTCCAACGTCGCTTGCAGATCGAGTGAGAAGTCTTGCGTCAGCGGCACACCGACATATCTCATGCCCGTGAAAGCGGCGATCATCTTGTACATCACGAAAGAAGGTTCGACGCTCAACAACACTGCCCCCGGCTTCGCCACCGCCATCGCCAACACTTGGATGATCTCGTCCGACCCGTTGCCTAGTAGGACATCCATACCAGAAGGTAGCTTAGTCACGGAACGGATGTGCGCTTTCAGATCATAGGCACCCGCATCTGGATAACGGTTGATGGCGGCATCCGCGACCAATCGGGCCAACTCGTCACGCAATGTTTGTGGCAATAGATAGGGATTCTCCATCGCATCCAGCTTGATGAAACCTGTGCTGGGCGGGACATGGTAAGCATGGAGCGCTTGGATCTCAGGGCGAATCAAGCTCGATGGGGTGACGGCTGTGCTGGCGGAAGACATGGATGGATGGCGTTTCAAGGATGTCGGGCATTCTACCGTAATCTGGCGAATTTACAGAAACGCCGCTTATAATCCGCCCATCGCAAAAAGGCGCCTCCATGACTGCCAAAAGACTTCGCGTACTGTTGGTCGAGACTTCCGACACAGATGCGCAAAAAACAATAGCCAAGCTGAACGCCTCCGGATACACCGTGGATCACCACCGTGTATGTGATGCGCTCGGCATGCAGTCATCCCTATTCGATGCCACCTTCGATGTCATCCTATGCAGTGACGACCCGGGCGGGTTCGGTGGGTTGGAAGCACTCAAGCTCCTGCAACAACTCGAACTCGATATCCCATTCCTGCTACTGGCGCGCGACCTGCGCGAAGAGACCATCATCCGCACCATGCAGGAAGGGGTCGACGATTACATCCTCAAGGGTAGCCTGAACCGTCTCGTCCCCTCCATCGAACACAATCTGCGCGAAGCACGCATCCGCGCCGAACATCGTAGCGCCCAGCTCGAATTAATCGAGAACCAGACGCGCATGCACGCCTTCATCGCCGACCTACCCGGCATGGCCTACCAGATCCTGCTGCACAAAGATGGACGTGTGAGCTTCCCCTACGTGAGTGAAGGTTGTCAGGCCTTGTTGGGATTGGAACCGCAAGAACTCATCGCGGACGCGCAATTATTCGCAAGCATGCTACATCCTGATGATTTCGCAAGCCATCAACAGAGCATGCAAACCTCGGCGCAGAACAAGACCTTTTGGAACTGGGAAGGTCGCATCCTCACCCTGCCCAGCAACGAGATCAAATGGATCAACCTGCGTTGCAGCCCGCGCCAGACCTTTGAAGGTGTGCAGTGGGAAGGCATCATGCTCAACATCACCCAGAGCAAGACCGCAGAGGCAGAACTCAATCAGTCGCAGGAGCAACTGCGCGAACTGTCCTCCCATATCCAAGACGTGCGCGAACAAGAGCGTGTCGCCATCGCACGCGAAGTGCATGACGACCTAGGTAGTTTGCTCACCGCCACCAAGCTCGACATCGCCTGGCTCATCGGCCGCCTAAAAGACCAGACTGAATTGGCCGCAAAAGCAAAGATGATCGAAGAGCTGGTGGACAAATGTGTACGTTCCGCCAGCACCATCTCGCGCAACCTGCGCCCCAGCGCGCTCGATACCTTTGGTCTCGTCGCTGCCATCGAGAATGAAGCGAACGAATTCTCGCAACGCACCGGCGTCACTTGCGTTTTTGACAATATGGACGATGGCATCACCGTCTCTCCCCATGTCGCCATCACCCTCTTCCGCATCTTCCAAGAGGCTCTCGCCAACATCACCAAACATGCCGCCGCCACGCGCGTCTCCATCTCGGTCATCAACCGAGCAGAATGCGTCGATCTGATGGTGCATGACAATGGTCGCGGGATTCGCGATGCGGATCGTGCCAAGCCGCGCTCCTTCGGACTACGCGGCATCTTTGAGCGCGTCGCCCATTTTGGTGGCGATGTGAAATTGGAAAGTGCATTAGGCAACGGGACCAAGCTGACGGTCTGCATCCCGCATGAACAGAAAGACAAGCCCTCATCCCTACTTGCCTCCGATTCGCAACAAGCCCTATTCCCATGAGTCACCAATAGGTACACAGAATGATAAAAGTGCTCATCGCTGACGACCACGCTTTGATCCGCAAAGGATTGAAGCAATTATTGGACGATACTGAAGAGCTTCGCGTCACTGGCGAAGCAGAGACAGGGAACGAGGCTTACAAGATGGTGCAGAGTGGCGAGTTCGATGTCGTCCTGTTGGATATAAGCATGCCAGACAAACACGGTATCGACGTCCTCAAGCAGATCAAAGATAGCCAGCCGCAAATCCCTGTATTGATGTTGAGCATGCACCCCGAAGAACAATATGCCTTGCGCTCCATGAAAGCAGGGGCGGCGGGTTACCTCAACAAACAGAGCGCGCCTGCCCAGCTAGTGACGGCGATACGTCAGGTCGCCAAAGGCAAGAAGTACATCAGTAGTGAACTGGCCGAACAACTGGCCGAAGGACTGTCACAAGGTTACCAAGAGCTTCTGCACCAGACCCTGTCCAACCGTGAATATCAGACATTGTGCCTGATGGCACAGGGAAAGAAGTTGAGCGAGATGGCCGACATCATGTCGCTCAGCCCCAAGACCATCAGCGTCTATCGCTCACGCTTGCTTGAGAAGATGAAACTCAAGACCAACGCCGAAGCCATCCACTACGCGATCAACAACCATCTGATCGAGTAGCCCTCCAAAGGCAAGCTAAAGTAGCGGCTATTTCTGCCGCTATTCGAGGTTTAGGAGAGGCGGCTGAAACGCATAATGCGTGACATGCAAACCGCCTCGATAGCCTCGACATGAGTCTTCCACACACACCGTCGGATACCGCCCGCAAGGCGCTCACCTTACTCGCCTCGCGCCAATTGGCGCCTACGCCAGACAATTACACTCAGGTATACCGCGAATTGGCGGGCGAAACCGCTCCCGCAAAGGACTCGAGTGACATCCAAGCGAAGCTCAATTGGTCGGATCTGATACGCGACCTGCTGAAACAATTGGAGACACCGCACAAAGGCATCACCATCAGCCGTAAGAAAGAAGGAGTGGATACGGTACTGAGTCGGTTTGGAACGAAACCAGACACGCTGTTCGAGAAGATGCAAAGCTTGGTACGTTCTTGGGGGACAGCCTCATCCACGGCAAACGAATTCGCACCGGCTGCCACGCCAGCCGCCTCACCGCACACCATCCCGCTCGTGACACCGCCCACAGCCACGGCTGGCAATGAACTGCTCAACCAATTGCGAGAGTTATTGGCGCAATCATTGGAGAATACCCAGCCGTCACACCCCGAACTGGCCGACGAGATCAAAAAGTTGGTCGCCATCGTACGTGCCACCAATGACCCAGCCCGCATCAGCGAACTTGCCAAACAGCTGCGCCAGTTCTGGTTGAAACTCGAACTGCGTGGCGGTGACAAGGTCAAGATCCAAGAAGGCCTGTTGCGCCTGCTGCGTTTGCTGGTCGAGAACGTGAGTGAACTGGTCGCCGATGATGAATGGATCCATGGGCAGATCACCACCTTGCAAGAGATCATCGCGCAGCCGATGGACAAACATGCCATCGCCGATGCAGAACGCAATCTGCGCGATGCCATCATCAAACAAAGCACCCTCAAACAGAGCCTTACCGATGCCAAGACCACATTAAAGAGCCTGATGACGAATTTCATCGACCGTCTGGGCAACCTCACCGAAAGCACGGGCGAATATCACCAAAAGATCGAGGGCTACAGTCAAAAGATCAGAAAGACCAACAACTTGACCGACCTCAGCCACCTGCTTGACGACATCATGCTAGACACGCGCGTCATCCAAGCCAGTGCCTTGCGTTCGCATGAAGAACTGCTGGTCACCAAGAAGCAGGCGGATGCAGCTGAGAGCCGCATCAAAGAACTGGAACACGAACTCATGCAAGTCAGCGAACTGGTGCGCGAGGATCAACTCACTGGTGCCTTGAACCGGCGCGGATTGGATGAAGCCGTCGATGTGGAGTTAAAACGTGCAGACCGCAACAAGAGCCCGTTCAGCGTAGCACTCATCGACATCGACAACTTCAAAGGATTGAACGATGCCTTGGGTCACCAAGCAGGTGACCGTGCGCTCACCCACCTGACCCAAGTCATCAAAGAGACATTGCGCCCCACCGATGCGGTCGGGCGTTACGGCGGCGAAGAGTTCCTCATCCTGCTCCCAGGAACCAACCTTGAGGCCGCAATAGAGACCATTCAGCGCCTACAACGCGATCTGACCAAGAAGTTCTTCCTGCACAACAACGACAAGATATTGGTGACATTCAGTGCAGGTGTGGCACTGAGAGCCGAAGGAGAGGATCAAGAAGACCTCGTCGGCCGCGCTGACAAGGCTATGTATCACGCGAAACAGACGGGCAAGAACCGTGTCGTTGCGGCTAATTAATGAGCACCTCGCGCGCGATGTTCATACTTAAAGCCACATCCGGTTTGAATTCGATCAACCAAAATCAACCACAGAACCGATACACGACCATAAAAACAGAAGTTCCGCCTAAAGATTACCTGAAGATTGCCGATACCCAAGCTAGAGCTCTGTTTTGTTTAGGTAACTGAAAGCTAAATTTAGGCTTATTACCCTTATAAGGAATTGAATCATGCCATCCACAATTACTACTTACACTACGTCACAAATCGCAGCACTCACTACGGCTGAGATAGTGGCGTTAACTACGGATGACATGGTTGCGCTGACAGTCGCTCAACTAAAAGCGCTGACGACAGCTCAGATCGCCGCCTTGGAAACGACAGACTTGGCGGCACTTTCGACCTCGCAGATAGGTGCGCTGACAACGACTCAGTTCCCTGCACTAACGACCACCCAAATCGCCGCACTGACCACCGCTCAAGTAGCAGCCCTGCCAAGTACATTGCTGTCTGCACTGACAACGACGCAAGTCGCCGCGCTTGAAGTCGGGGACATCGCCGCCCTCACCACCACCCAGATCGCACTACTGAAAACGACGCAGGTGGCGGCATTGACGACCACCCAGATCGGCGCCCTCACCACCACTCAAGCTAACGCTTTGACGGCGACTCAAGTGGCTTCCATGACGACACAGCAGATCGTTGCGATGGAAACATCCGATTTCGCTGCTCTCTCGACACAATCCATCAGCGCACTTAAGACAGCGCAAGTGGCCGCTTTGACGTCAGGTCAGATAGGTGCGTTGAAGACAGCGCAAGTGACTGCTCTCAATACGACCCAAGTGGCCGCACTAAAGACTGACCAGATCGCCGCATTCGGAACCACTCAAGTGGGCGCGCTGACGGGTGCTCAAGTCGTCTCCATGTCGACTGCGCAGATCGCAGCGATCGAGACTGCGGATATCGTCGCGCTCAACACCAGCGTGATCTCCCTATTGAAAACCACACAAGTCACAGCCTTGACGACCAGCCAAGTGGCTGCCTTGACGACTTCTCAGATCTCAAAATTAGGGGCCACTCAAGCCGCATCATTAACGACGAATCAGATAGTTGCACTGACCACTGACCAGGCAGGCGCACTCACTGCGACTCAGGCTGCAGCCTTGACCACCAAACAAGTGGCCGTGATGCAAACGGCCAATCTTGCCGCCCTGAACACGTCCGCCATCGGCGCGTTGACGACTTCGGTCATTGCTAATCTGAACACCAATCAAGTGGTTGCGCTGACCACCAACCAAGCGGCCGCACTCAAGACCAGTCAAGTGGGTGCGCTGACCACTGCGCAGATACAAGCACTACAGACTGCAGATTTCGCTGCATTGACCACGACACAGATCTCAGCCCTAAAATCTAACCAGATCGCCAATCTGACCACGGATCAGATAGTTGCTTTGACCACCGACCAAGCTGGGGCAATCTCTGCCCTCAGTGTCAAGAACTTGACCACGACACAGTTGCAAGCAATGGAAGTGGCTGATCTAGCGAAATTAAAAGCTGCAACGATCGCCGGATTAACGACCACTCAAGTAGCCGGCCTGACGACCGATCAAGTGGCTGGATTGATCACATCTCAGTTGGTCTCGTTAACACCGACCCAGATCGCCCAACTCACGACCACTCAAATCGCCGCGCTGACTACTTCTCAAGCGCCCGTACTCACAACGAGCCAAACCGCCGCATTGAGTGGTTCACAAGTTGCTGCACTCAGCACTGATAACATCGCAAACTTAGGCACGTCAGCGGTTGCTGCATTGAAGACAGCTTCGATCGCAGCTATGACCACGGCACAGGTCGTTGCATTGACTACCAGCCAATCTGCCGCGTTGACAGCACCACAAGTAAAGAGTTTTACGACGACGCAGACACCCGTGATAGAAACTGCGGATTTTGCAGCGCTCCAGGCCGCCGCTATCACAACGCTGACAACCTCACAGATCGCCGGGCTGACCACAAACCAGATTGCCGCGCTGACCACCACTCAGGCGGCAGCATTAACCGCCACTCAAGTAAAGAGTTTGACAACCACTCAGTTGCAGGCAATGCAGACTGCTGATTTGGCGGCACTGACGACACCAACAGTCGCCGGACTGACGACTTCTCAAGTGGCTACATTGACCACGACGCAATTCTCTAATCTGACCTCAAATCAGATCTCCAAATTGACGACAGTACAAGTTGCCAATCTGACAACGACTCAAATCGGTGCGTTAGGCACTTCGCAAGCGGCTGCATTCACGGCATCACAAGCGGCCACACTCACGACAGCTCAGGTTGTCGCTATGGCAACGACGCCCTTTGCAAAACTGGCCACAGCTGCGGTTGCTGCACTGAAGACCGCATCGATCGCAGCACTCAGCACAGACCAGATCAGCGCGCTCACCACCACTCAAGTAGGCGCCTTGACAGGCGCTCAAGTGGCTGCTTTGACACCTGCACAAAAGTTGGTGATCAATATGGCCGCAATCAATCCAACTGCACTCACTTCGCAGACGACAACTCAAACCGCTGCGTTGACCACCGATCAGGTCGTCGCACTGACTACCTCACAAGCAGCTGCATTGACCGCTCTACAGATCGCGGCCATGACAACAACGCAGATCGCGGCGATGCAAACCGCAGACATTGCTGCCTTGAAAGTCACGAGCTTGAGTGGATTGAAGACGACACACATGGCGGCGTTGACAACCAGTCAAGTCGCCAGTCTGACCACCGCTCAAGTGGCTGCGTTGTCTGCCATCCAGATCGCTGCAATGGAAACCACCGATCTGGCTGCAATGAGCACGACTCAGATCGCTGCGCTGAAGGCACCACAAGTTGGTGCGTTGACTACCTCTCAAGTCGTGAACGGCTTGGCCGGCACACGTCTGACAGGACTGACACCTACCCAACTTGCCGCGTTGAAACCAGCTGCAATAGCACTGATGAGTACGACTCAGATCGCTGCGCTGACGACTGCTCAAGTGGCCGCACTCAACACTGCACAGGTGGCTGCCCTAACCAGCACCCAAGTCTCCAATCTTGCCTCTATCGCAACTTTGACCACAGCGCAGGTAGCAGCGCTGAGTCCAGCGGCAGCTGCCCCTATCGTTAACACACTTTCGACCACACAAGTAAAAGCGCTTACCGCCACACAGCTGGATGCTTTGACGACCTCGCAGGTCGCTGCGCTCGGGACAGCCAATCTAGCCACACTCACAGCCACACAGATCGCATCGTTGAACAGCGCGCAGGTAGCCGCATTGGGTACTAGCCAGATCGCAGCACTCAGCACGACCCAAGTCGCTGGTCTTGCTGCTGCTAGCGTTTCTGGAATGACCACCACTCAAGTAGCCGCACTGGATACCACACAAGTAGGCGCCTTGAACGCTGCCCAAGTAGCCGCCCTGACCACGGCACAGATCCAAGCGATCGAAACGGCCGATCTTGCCATACTAAAAACTGCACAGATCGCTGCACTCAAGACGGCACAGATCGCAGCCCTGACGACAGATCAGATCGTTGCGCTCACAACGACTCAAACATCAAAGTTATCCGCAGCCCAAGTGGCCGCTTTGACAGCCACCCAAGCACCCAAGCTCGAGATCTCGGATCTGAATGTGATGAGCACAGCGCAGATCGCTGCGATCAGTCCTGCAGCCATTGCAGCGCTCACTAGCAGCCAACTCGCAGCATTGACGAGTTCACAATCGGCTGCACTATCTGCAGCTCAGATGTCTTCGTTGACGACCAGCCAAGTATCGAATCTAGGTACTACACAGCTTGGAACCATGACCACGAGCCAGCTCGCTGGACTCAACACATCGACTATTGCTGCATTGACGACAGACCAGATCGTTGCGCTAACGACAGCCCAAGCGGCGGCATTGACGACCGCACAGATCGCGGCCATTACGACCACCCAACTTCAAGCACTACAGACCGATGCTCTAGTGGCGCTGAAAACAACGCAAGTCACGGCACTGACGACAACACAGATCGCGAAATTGACCACCGAGCAAGTCGGGGCGCTGACCACGGCCCAGATCGCAGCGCTGAAAACAGCGCAAGTCGGCGCGCTCACCACCAATCAAGTCGCGGCACTGACCACATCACAAGTGGCATCGCTGACGGTAGCAGAGATCACCGCATTGACGACGACTCAGATCGGCGCATTGAATAACGACAACATCATTGCGCTGAAAGCAAGTCAGGCATCCAGTTTGAGCAGTAGTCAGGTGGGTGCATTGACCACGACTCAACTCGCTGTGTTGGAAACATCTGACCTAGTCGCACTAACCACTTCGGGCATCCGAGGGCTTACTACGTCCCAGATCGCCGCATTGAGCTCTGAACAGCTTGCGTCGCTGAAGACGGCACAAATCGCCTCATTGACGACGACACAGATCGCCGCAATAGAAACGTCTGACTTGGCAGAACTATCAACTGCGCAGCTCAATGCACTGACAATGTCTGCGCTGAGCACCAATCAAACCGCCGCGCTCACGACAGCTCAGTTCGCCTCTCTAAATGCAAGCAAAGTCGCTGCATTGACGACATCCCAGATCGGCGCCTTGAATACTGACAATATCGTTACGCTGACAACGACACAGGCTTCCAGCTTGACCAGCAATCAAGTGGCCGCATTGAGCACAGATCAACTGGCTGCTCTGGAAACCACTGACCTCGCCGCATTGACCACAGCCGCCATCAAAGGACTAACGACTCAACAGGTCGCATCATTGAGCACGGAGCAAGCTGCCGCCCTTAAAACAGCGCAACTCGCAGCATTGACGACGACTCAAGTGACCGCGATCGAAACTGCTGACTTAGCTGCATTATCAACGACACAATTCAATGCGCTGACTCTGTCCGCACTGACCACCAATCAAGTCGCTGCACTTACTACAGCACAAACCGCATCCCTCAACGCAATCAAGACCGCCGCATTGACGACCGCACAAATCGCCGCCTTGACCACCGACCAAGTTGCGGCTTTGTCCACTGCGCAAATCGTCGCCTTGACCACCAATCAGGTTGCGTCCTTGACCACCGACCAAATAGTTGCTCTAGAAACCGGCGATCTGGCGACACTCTCGACGACACAAGTAGCGGCTTTGGCCACTACGCAAATCGTAGCGTTGTCGACCGATCAGATCGCAGCTCTGGGCACTAATCAGATCCAAGCTTTGACCACCGATCAGATCGCCAAACTGACCACCGAACAAGTGCAGGCATTGACCATCACCCAAGTGGCGGCCATGACCACAGCACAAACTGCTGCGCTGACCACCGACCAGATCGTGGCTTTGACGACCACACAGGCAAGCAACCTGACCACCGCTCAGATCGCGGCGCTGACTACGACACAACTTGCTGCCGTAGAAACAAATGATCTTGCCGCACTTACAACGACGCAAATCTCGGCATTGAAGGTGGCACAAGTCGCCGCGCTAACGACCGACCAAGTCGTTGCCTTGAGCACCAGCCAAGCTGCCGCACTGACGACTGCGCAGATCGCCGCATTGAAGACTACGCAGCTGCCTTCAATGGAAACACGCGATCTGGCCGCGCTGTCGACGACACAGATCGCCGCCTTCACGACCAACCAGATCGCCAATCTGACGACCGACCAACTGCAGGCGCTGACCACCACTCAAATCGCGGCCTTCACTGCGCCACAAACGACAGCGCTGACGACAGACCAAGTAGTCGCTTTGACCAACGCTCAGGCAAGCAATCTGACAACTGCTCAGATCGCCGCCCTGACCACGACTCAAGTCGCTGCTGTGGAAACGGCTGATCTGGCTGCACTGACAACGACACAACTCGTTGCGCTGAAGACGACCCAGGTCGCCGCTCTGACAACAGATCAAGTCGTGGCGTTGAATACGACTCAGGTCGCCGCGCTTACGACCGCACAAGTCGCCGCGTTGACAACCACCCAGATGGCTGGGATGGAAACACGTGATATCGCCGCCATCACTACGACCCAACTCGCTGCGCTGAAAACAGCTCAGATCGCCGCGTTGACCGTAGAGCAGACAGCTGCGTTGACCACCTCGCAGGTGGCCGCCCTGTCTACCGCACAAGTTGCAGCGCTGACCACAAACCAAGTCGATGCACTGAAAACCGCACAGATCGAAGCATTGACGACTGCACAAGTCGCCGCATTGACCACCAGTCAAGTACAGGCTCTGAAGGTGACGCATATCGTGGCCTTGACAACGGGGCAAGCCGCCGCGTTGACGACTTCGGAGATCGCCTCATTGACGACAGATCAGGTCGCCGTATTGGAAACGACAGATCTGGCAGCCTTGAAGACTTCCCAAGTCGCCGCGCTGACAACGACCCAGATCGTCGCGCTCAAGTTGCCCCAGTTGGTGGCATTGACCACCGATCAGGTGGCCGCACTGAAGACTGCCCAAGTCGAGGCACTGACACTCACCCAAGTGGGTGCATTGACCACCAATCAGGTGGCCGCGCTGAAGACCGCTCAAGTAGTCGCGCTGACCACCGATCAAGTGGCCGCACTGAAGACTGATCAAGTCGAAGCATTGACGACATCACAATTGGCCGCGTTGACGACCAGCCAGATCCAGGCACTCACCGTCGCCGATGTGGTTGCGTTCACGACGAATCAAGCGACTGCATTGACCACTGCGCAGACCGCTGCACTGACGACCGCGCAGATCGCCGCGCTGGAACTCCAAGATCTGACCGCGATGAGCACCAAGCAGATCGCAGCATTGACCACCACGCAAGTGCAGTCTCTGAAGACCGCACAGATCGAAGCGTTGACCACCACACAGATCGCCGCGTTGACCACGACACAAGTTGCCGCGCTGAAAACGAACCAGCTGCCCGCATTGAGCATCGAGCAAGTCGCCGCTCTGAAGACCGCGCAAGTAGCAGCATTGACCACCGATCAGGTGCCTGTGCTGACCACTGGGCAAATCGCTGCATTGACTACGGCACAAGTGTCCGCATTGACCACCACGCAAGTCGGCGCACTGAAAACGACCCAAGTTGCGGCGATGGAAACAGTTGATATCGTGGCCCTCAAGACTGCACAGGTCGCCGCATTGACGACCGATCAGGTCTCCAAAGGACTGACCGCCGAGCAGATCGTGGCATTGACTACAGGTCAGATCGCCGCAATGACAACAGAGCAGATCACTGCGCTGAAAACGGCTCAAGTATCCGCGATCGAAACGGCTGATATCGCCGCGCTGACAACTGCACAGGTCGCCGCATTGACGACAGACCAAGTCTCCAAAGGATTGACGGCTGAGCAGATCGTGGCACTGACCACGACCCAGATCTCCAATTTGACCACCGATCAGGTGGCGGCGTTGACCACCGATCAGGTGGCCGCTCTGGAGACTGCCGATTTGGCCAAGATGACGACCGATCAGATCGCCGCTTTGACGACCAAGCAGATCGCACAGGGATTGACCGCAGTTCAGCTCGTCGCGTTGACAACTTCTCAAACTGCCGCGCTGACCACAACGCAGGTCGCCGCACTGACTACAGAGCAGATCGCTGCGCTGGAGACCCGCGACCTAGCTGCCATGACGACGACTCAGATCGCCGCCATGAAGTCCAGCCAAATAGCAGCGTTGACGACTGAACAACTGGCTGCTTTGTCGACGAACCTGGTGTCTAGCCTGACCACAGCTCAAGTCGCATCGCTCACAACAGATCAGATCGCTGCACTCGAAACACGCGATCTGGCCGCGATGACAACCGAGCAGATTGCTGCTTTGACCACGAATCAGGTTTCAAAAGGCCTGACTACCGAACAAATCGTGGCGCTGACCACTAGCCAGGTCGCTGCACTGACCACTGAACAGATCGCCTCGCTGACCACAGAACAGGTCTCCTCCTTACAGGTTGCCGATCTGGCAGCGATCGATCCAGCCAAGATCACCGCCTTGACTGCAAATCAGATCGCGCAAGGACTGACGACGACACAGATCGCCGCCCTGACCACGGGTCAAGCAGCAGCACTGACGACGACCCAAGTGGCCGCGCTGACAAACGACCAAGTCGTGGCACTGACCACCAATCAGGTGGCCAATCTGACCACGACCCAGATCGCTGCCCTGAAGACCACTCAAGTTGCAGCCATGGAAACATCGGATCTGGCCAAATTGACGACCACCCAGTTGCAGGCACTGACAACGGCGCAGGTTGCGGCATTGACCAGTGAGCAGATCGCTGCGCTGACCACGACACAAGCATCCAAGTTCACTACGGATCAGGTCGCCGCGCTGAAAACGATGCAGATCGCCGCTCTGGAAACTGCCGATCTGGCAGCAATGACCACATCGCAGATCGCTGCGCTGACAGTCAGCCAAGTTTCACAGGGATTGACGGTCGAACAGATCGTCGCATTGACCACTGACCAAGCAGCTGCATTGACAACTGCACAAGTGGCAGCACTGAAGACACCGCAAGTGTCCGCCTTGGAAACGGCCGATCTGGCAAAGATGACCACCTCACAGATCGCCGCCTTCACGACGAGCCAAATCGCCCAAGGGTTGACCATCGAACATATCGCGGCACTGACCACCGATCAGGCTCCAGCATTGACCACCGCACAGATCGCGGCGCTGGGCGTTGCGCAAGTGACGGCGATAGAGACCGCCGATGTGGCGAAATTGACGACCAATCAGATTGCGGCTTTGACCACAAACCAGATCACCCAAGGTTTGACGACTGCACAACTCGCTGCAATGACCACGACACAAGTGGCTGCATTGACGGCTGCACAAGTCGCCAAGTTGACCACCGATCAGGTGGTGGCATTGAGCACCAATCAGGTCGCCAACATGACGACCAGCCAAGTGGCCGCTTTGACGACTAATCAGGTCGCTGCGCTCGAGACCGCCGATGTTGCCGCGATGAGCACAACCCAAGTCGCCGCGATGACAACCGCACAAGTGGCTGCATTGACCACCGATCAAGTGGTCGCGTTGACCACCAATCAGGTCGCCAATCTAACTACAACTCAGGTTGCAGCACTCACTGCCACTCAGGTCACCACAATAGAAACTACTGATCTGGCAGCAATGACCACGACTCAGGTGGCGGCACTCAAAACCTCGCAAGTAACTGCACTGACGACTGATCAGGTGGCCAATATGACCACGACTCAGACTGCAGCGTTGACCACGTCTCAAGTGGCGGCTCTGACCGCCGCTCAAGTGATCGCGCTGAGCACCAATCAGGTCGCCAATCTGACTACATCTCAGGTTGCAGCACTGACTGCCGCTCAGATTGCCGCAGTAGAAACTACTGATCTGGCAGCAATGACCACGACTCAGACTGCAGCGTTGACCACGGCTCAAGTGGCGGCTCTGACGACAACTCAAGTGGGCGCGCTGAGCACCAATCAGGTCGCA
>JBAYIG010000021.1:0-33279 GCA_041665725.1 Sideroxydans sp.
CGGATGACTTAGCCAGCGGACGCTCCACCTTCATGGTCGAGATGACCGAAGCCGCCAACATCCTGCACAACGCCACCGACAAGAGCCTAGTTCTGGTGGACGAGATCGGGCGCGGCACCAGCACCTTCGACGGCCTCGCCCTCGCCTACGCCATCGCGCGCCACCTGCTGGAGATCAACCGCAGCTACACATTATTTGCCACGCACTATTTCGAGCTCACACGACTAGCGGAAGAATTCAAACAACTCGCCAACGTCCACCTCGCCGCCATCGAACACCAGCACAGCATCGTCTTCCTGCACAGCGTGAACGAAGGTGCAGCAAGTCAAAGCTACGGCCTGCAAGTCGCCGCACTCGCAGGCGTGCCGAACAGCGTCATCCGCAGCGCGAAGAAACAGTTAGTGAAGTTGGAACAGAACAGCGCCGCACAAAGCCCACAAGGCGACCTCTTCGCCGCCGCACCCGAAGCGCCAGAGCCGGAAGAACATCCGCTGCTGTCTGCACTACGCGATCTACAGCCGGATGAGATGAGTCCGAAGGAAGCGTTGGAGAGGATTTATCAGTTGAAGAAGCTGCTATAGAAGCCAACATCTGTGCATATTCCCGAACACAATAAGATTAAGGCGTTCCTGATTAATTTCCTAGGCACAACTCTCCTCACCTCCGCATCATTCGCTCTGTTAGTCCATGTCCTTGGCAATATGAGGTTCCCTGAAAAAGGCGTGCCTGCTCCAATTGCCATTCAAGCAATAGCCAATGGCATTACTGAACAACTTAGAATCAATCCTATCGAAGTGGAAGTTCGACATATTGACAACCTCGCGGCAGCCACATGTCCTGCCTCATCTGAATGCAAGATACTTATCGACGAAAGCATTACTCATCAAATTTCAGAACGAACTCAAGAAATTTCAGGAATTATTGCCCACGAAATTGGACATATCGTTGAACCGCAGACTCCGGGCTACCTGCATTACCTGCCTGTATTTCTGACGCTCAACCTAATACTACTGATTTATGTTGCCCTTACTGGCTGGAGATACACTCTATTAGTGTCAATCACTTTCAGCACTCTCATCTTCTTCATGGGAATTAATGCTACGGGAGCATTCTCTTCCTTGAACCTACTCACAATTGTTCTATTACTACTAGGTGTATTTGTATGGAGCAGGCAGAAAAAGCCATTTCTTAAGATGCTCTTTGTAACTATGGTCATTGCGACGATGACAAGCCAAATTGTTAAATATCAATTTAGACATGACGAGATCAATGCCGACCAGTTCTCTGTGCGTATTGTTGGCAAAGATTCTGCAACTCAGATGTTATGTTTTTTAAAGCAAGAAATTGAAAAACGAAACCTGAGTTCCATTGATGCGATGTACCTTGAATTAGTGGATAGACATCCTTCTGTTGAAGATCGCTTCAGACTCACAAATATTTCGTCATCTCATTGCCCCGGCTGACCTTCAATTAACGCAGCTAATAGATAATAGGATCAGCTTCGAATATCTTCACACGCCTTCAATCCAAAATCTCATAAGGCTCCATCGTCACCGATTCAACGCGCTCACCAAGCATGGTGACTTCCCCTTCTCTTCTGCTGTTACCCGTTTCGGTGAATTCGAAGCGATAGGTGCGGCGCAATATGCGGCGGCCTGATGCGTCGCGATCTAGTGAGAGGCTGGTGCTGGCGACGGTATCATCTAGAAATTGCAGCTCTTCTTTTGCGCAGGCTCGTCTGCCCGCTTCGCGTGCGATCTCTAGGATGCGGATGCTGTGTAGCCAGAACCATCCCAAGGCGATGATGACCAGCAGTGAGAGTAAGCTCAGGATGTCCATTTGGGTTTTCTGCTAACGGGGGCTGGATTCTAACCTGCGGTTGATCGGCGTACTTCTGCATCGGAGCCCTGTAGTAACATGCCGATATCGTTTGGCGTGCGACGTGATTTCCGACTCGCACACCTCGCTCAATCAGTTAATTTTTTCAAACATGAATCCTTCACCAAACTCCACTACGCCACTACCCGATTCAGCCATCGCCACGGCTGAAAAGCATGTGCGCGATATCTTGACCATCGCTTTTGAGCATGATGCGACGCATGCGGCGTTAGTGGTGTGGGATGGGCAGTGTGCGTTGTCGTTGGCACTGACGGCGGCTTATCGACACTGTTTGCCTGAGGCGACGTTCATCGACTTCGATGCGGTCACACCTGATTTCGTGCGCGCCGAATTCGAGAAGCTGGCGCCGTCCGACTTGGTGGTGCTGATCCAATCGAGCAGCTTCAGATTGGATGCGTTCCGTTTGCGCGTCGAACTCTTCAAGCGCGGCCTCAAGGTGATCGAGCATCCCCACTTAAGCCGCATGCCCGGGGATGAAGGCTTGCGCTACATCGATTCGCTGGCCTATGACCCCAACTATGTACGGCGCGTGGGCAATGGTTTGAAGACATATATCGACCATGCGGCAACAGGTGTGATCGACAGTGGTGGTGAGCAGCTCATCTTTGCGGCGGGATTCGAACCCGCTAAGTTGAACATCGGCGATTACCGCGAAATGAACAATGTGGGCGGTCAATTCCCCATCGGCGAGGTGTTCACGGAATCGCTCGATCTGGAAGCGGTGAATGGCCGCGTGCGCATCTATGTGTTCGGTGATACCCAATTCAGAGTGAACAAACCCGAGCATCCCATCACGCTGGTCATCAGCAAAGGACGCGTGGTTGAAGCCATCGACTCGACGCCCGAATTCGATCTGGTGTTGTCGCAGATTCGCAAGGACGAAGGCGATATCTGGTTGCGCGAGGTAGGCTTCGGATTGAATCGCACGTTCACGCGCGATGTGTTGGTAAGCGACATCGGCACCTATGAGCGCATGTGCGGCATCCATCTATCCCTTGGCATGAAACACGGCAGCTACCCCAAGCCGCAGATCAGGCGCGCGGATGCGAGGTATCACGTGGATGTGTTCGCCATCACCGAGTGCGTGACGCTGGGTGATGCGGTGGTGTATCGCGATGAGGCTTGGGTGGTTTGATACGCGCTTCACTGCACATAAGGGGGGCATCGCGATGAGACTGCGTGTTTTGATCTTGGGTTATGGCGAGATGGGGCATGCCATGGAATATCTTTTGGCAGCGCGACACGATGTGCGCATCTGGAACATCGGCACGGTGGTGAAGGGCATCCATTCCACGCTGGAGGAGGAGGTCGCCGAGGCGCAGGTGGTTCTATTCTGCCTGCCTGTGAATCCACACTTTGAGATTGCTACCCACATTGCGCCTCATCTTCCTAAAGAAAGCGTGTGTCTTTCCATCGCCAAGGGATTGGACGAATCGGGTCACACAGCGGCGCAGGTATTCGATGACGTGCTAGGTGGCAAACATCACTACGGAGTCATATACGGACCGATGATCTCGGAGGAGATACGCGCGGGTCGTCATGCCTTTGCCGATGCAGTTCTTTCCGATGCAGCAGATTTTGAGGTGATGGAAAGTCTGTTCCGTGGCAGCACCTTGGTATGTCAGCAGGCAAGCGATATGCACGGCAGGAGTTGGTCGGTGATCTTGAAGAACGTGTATGCGATCTTGTTCGGCGTGGCGGATGAATTGAAACTGGGAGACAACATGCGCGGCCATCTGCTGGTGACTGCCATGGCAGAGTTGAGCGGCATCGTTCAATCCTTCGGCGGGCAGGCTCACACACCCTACAGCTACGCCGGGCTGGGAGACCTGATGACGACAGCGACCAGCGCGGATTCGCATCACCATGAGTTGGGTTGCAAGCTGGTACGCGGCGAGATCGACAACATCTCTGGCGAGGGTGTGCATACCTTGCGAATGGTTGCGCAGTACCAACCATTCGATTGGCGTGCCTATCCGCTGTTCACGCTATCGCATGACATCGTGAACCAACCGGAGAGCGTGCGCGAACGTGTGGATGAGTATCTGGAGTGGCTGCGCGGGATGGAGAGCTGCCCGATCTAGACCGCCCTATGCTTGGCCACGACAAGCCGTCAAGCTAAAGGGGTCAGCTTCGCATTTATATTCGACCCAACACCCCTACTGCCCGTACCCATTTTTATTTCCATTCCAGAAGCGTAGGATGATTCTCATGAAGGGGGATTTGCGCCCCTTCTGTTCTTTCATTCGATGAAGGAGACGATCATGAACACTGCCGATATTATGATTCATGTTCATCCGGAGCTGGATGCGCAGGTGAGAATAGATTTGGAAAGAAAGCTGATGGGGCGTGTGGGTGTTGATTGTGCGGAATTCGAACACAAGCCGCACCCGCATTCGTTAATGGTGAAGTACGATCCGGATGCGATTGCGGGGATGACTATCTTGCGGATGGTTCGCAAGGTCGATCCGGTCGCATCGCGGGTGGGGCTGTAGTTTTCCCCGTACTGTGATTTTACGGGTACAACTTTAGCGCTACGTTTGGTAGTCAGTGAAGCCCGCGCATGCGGGCTTCGTTGTTTCCGGACATGCCATACAAGAAGCCCTGCCCAAGTTTGACTCTGAGTCTTCCGAAAACTAATGGGGTCAGTATCGAATTCCCTATGCTCCTTCACTCCAAAATCTCATACGGCTCCATCGTCACCGATTCAACACGCTCACCGAGCATGATGATCTCCCCTTCTCTGCGACTGTTGCCCGTTTCGGTGAATTCAAAGCGATAGGTGCGGCGCAATATGCGGCGTCCGTTTTCATCGCGCGCCAGTGATAGGTTGGTACTGGCGACGGTGTCATCCAAAAATTGCAGTTCTTCTTTGGCACAAGCTCTTCTGCCCGCTTCGCGTGCAATCTCTAGGATGCGGATGCTGTGTAGCCAGAACCATCCCACCAAGACCAATACGGACAGTACCAAGATGATCGCGAAGTCCACGATGATTCCTTTTGAAAGATTGCAAAATGACGCGGATCATCGACATATCCGTGACGCCCTCGTCAGTGTCGACGATGATTTAAGCACAAGCACCGCTCCAGAATGCAAAACGCCTGATGCGATGCATCAGGCGTCAGTCAGGCGAAGCGTTGCAACGAATCAGTTCGCGCGTTTCTTGAACTCGTTAGTGCGTGTATCGATCTCGATCTTGTCACCGATCTCGATGAACGCGGCCACTGGCAATTCGAAACCAGAGCCCACCAAGCGAGCAGGCTTCATCACCTTGCCGGAAGTGTCGCCACGCACGGCTGGCTCTGTGTACTCTACTTCGCGCACGATGGTGTTTGGCAACTCGACAGAGATCGCCTTGCCGTCGTAGAAAACCACTTCGCAGATGTCTTCCATGCCGTCAGTCAGGTAGTTGACTACGTCGCCGACGTTTTCTTTTTCTACTTCGTACTGGTTGTACTCGGTGTCCATGAACACGAACATCGGGTCAGCGTAGTAAGAGTAGGTGCACTCTTTCTTGTCGAGGATGATCTGGTCGAACTTGTCGTCCGCTGCGTAGACCGTTTCCTTAGCGGAATCAGTCAGCAGATTCTTCATCTTCATTTTCACAACAGAACCGTTACGGCCAGAGCGGCTGTATTCTGCTTTCAGGATAACCATTGGCTCGCCGCCTACATTGATCACGTTACCGGCGCGGAGGTCTTGTGCGATTTTCATAATATGTCTGCCTAAAGCTGAATTTTGAAGGCGCGGATTCTATTCAGTTCGGTGGAAAAAATCCAGCAAATTCAATGCAAGGCTGTTCTTCGACAGTCGCCGCACCCATCCCGCACCATGCCTAGCCAAGCCCTCGCGCTGTACGATGAAGTCCCGCCACGCCGTAGCGACGCCCTGCCCGCCGTTCCAAGAACGCCACATGTTCTGCACAGCTTGTGCCGTTTCATCCGGCAAACCAGCCGTATATAGCCGCCGCAATGCCTCCAACTTCTCCAGATGTACCCCGTCATGCTGCGGGTAGATATGCCAGATGAAAGGCCGCCCCGCCCATTGGGCACGCACACAAGAATCTTCTCCACGCACGAAATTGATGTCACACGCCCAAAGCAGCAAGTCGTACTGCTCCTGCTCCACGAAAGGCAGCACATGCACACGCAGATTGCCGCGCTGCCACACCTCACCCGCCTTGGCTGATGTGACACCAAAGTGGGCTGCCACCTGCGGCAACGCCCTACCTTCTGGCAACAAACAGGTCACAGGATAGGAGCCCTGCTCCCATTCCGACAGCAAGGCCTGCATCGCTTCGTTCTCGTAGCCGAACAAAGACACCCGCAACTCACCCGCCACACGCGGCGGCACGCCCAAGCTCTGCCAATACGTCAACTGGGCAGCAGCATCTGATTGGAATACATCGCGCCGCACCAATAGGTCGCGCTCCAAGAACAGACCGCCTGTCTTTTCAGTAAAACCGGGGAAGAAGAAATATTTTGAAATTGGTAAGGTCGGATGTGGCGAAGGCAATTGATGGCAACCTTCCACCCACTCTTCGGCAGACAGATATTCCAGATTCAGCCAAACCGACTTTGGGTGTCGCAAGGCCATGGCCTCGACATACGACTTAGGAACCTCACAAGCAAATGCACCGATGACCAAGTCAGCTGGTTCAACAATGGCGAATGTATCTCCCCAATGATGAACCTCCACACCACGACAAACCTGCTCCGCCAATTCCACATCCAACTCAGGACACAATTTGCCGAAGCTATGCAGATCATCCACCCACATTCGAACTTGCAAGCCCTGCTCGTTCGCCAACTGCCGCGCCAGCCGCCAGCACACGCCGATGTCGCCGTAGTTATCGACGACAGTGCAGAAGATGTCACATGATTTTGGTCTGACCATCACCAAACGACTCACGCCGCCTGCTGTTCCAACACGAAACTGCCCTGCCCAAACTCTCCTAGTCGTGCCGCCAACACGGGCATCACTTCCTGCAAGGTGGCGTACAAGGTCCACGGCGGATTGATGACGAACATGCCGCTGCCGTGCATGCCGAAGCCATCTTCATCGGGTGTATGCACAGTCAATGCGACGTGCAACCAGCTCTTCACGGGAAGTTGCTTTAGCTTTTCTGGTAACTCAACGGATTCACTGCGTTGCAACTGCGGATACCACACGGCGTACGTGCCGTTGGCGAAGCGCTTCAAGCCTTCTTGCAATGCTTTGACCACTCGTTGGTAGTCCTGCTTCTCTTCATAAGGCGGGTCGATAAGGACGAGCCCTCTGCGCGGGGGTGGCGGTAACAAGGCTTTGAGCGCGCCGAAACCATCCGCCTTTTGCATGAGTACGTGCGAGCTATGTTCGGCGAAGTTCTCTTCGAGGATGGCGTGATCGGTAGGATGCAATTCGAACAGGCGCATACGATCTTGATCGCGCATGGCATGCAGAGTAACCAGCGGTGATCCGGGATACAGCTTCAACACGCCGTCTGGATTGAAGTGTTTGACCATGCGCACGTACTCGGCCAACGCTTCAGGCAGATCATCCGCATCCCACAGACGCGCGATGCCGCTCTTGTATTCGGCGTTCTTCTCGGCGTATTCGCTATCCAATTCATAACACCCAGCGCCCGCGTGGGTGTCGATGTACCAATAGGGTTTGTCTTTCTGCGCGAGATAGCGCAGTAGTTCTAATTCAACGAAATGCTTCAACACATCGGCATGATTGCCTGCGTGAAAAGCGTGGCGATAACTCAGCATAAAATCTTCCTTAAATTTGGAGCAAAATCATTCGCTCCGATAATAATTTCCCGTTCGTCCCGAGTGCTGCGCAGAGCGCAGTGTATCGAGGGCAGCCCTCGCGTACCGCTTCGGATGGTTCGATACGGCTTTACAGCCTACTCACCACGAACGGTCTGCTATTACTCTGCATGCAACGCCTCGACCGGGTCTAGCCTTGCTGCACGCATGGCGGGAGCGACACCCGCCGCTAGCCCGATGGTGATCGCAGTCAACTCTGCCAACACGGCGTACAACCAAGGCGTGTGTACGGGCAGTGCCGGGATGAGCAGATGCAATCCCTGCGCAATACCGACACCGATGAGCAAGCCCATGATGCCGCCCAAGGCGGAGAGCATGATAGCTTCGCCGAGGAACAGCATCAGCACTTGATTCTCGCGTGCGCCCAGTGCGCGTAGCAGTCCGATCTCAGCCGTGCGTTCGGTGACTGCCATGGTCATGATGGTGAGGATGCCGACCGCTCCGACCAATAGCGAGATACCGCCCAATGCCGCCACGGCGAAGGTGAGCACGTTCAACACCGAACCCAATACTTCGAGCGCTTCCTCTTGCGAGATGAGAGTGAAGTCCTCGCGCCCGTGCCGCTCGATCAAACGTTGCGATACTAGCTTCTTCACATCATTGGCATCCGCGCTTGGGCGATAGCTGACGTTGATCTCCATCAATCCGGGGCGATTCAACAACTCCATCGCGCGCGCAGCGGGGATGTACACCGCATCATCGAGATCCATCCCCAACACTTGCCCCTTCGACTCCATCACACCGATGACGCGGTAACGCTGACCACCGACACGCAGATATTCCCCCAAAGGGTTTTGCCCTGCAAACAACTCTTGCCGCACTTTTGATCCCAACACCACGAATGCGCGCGCCTGTTCGTCGTCGGCATCAGGCCAAAAAGTCCCACTTTGAACACGCATGGTGAAAGCGGCGGCGAACTCTCTCCCTTCACCAAAGATGGTGGTGCGACGCGTCTTGCCGTTGAACTTCAATTCCGCGTTACCCATCAGGGAGGGATTCACACTTTCCACATAAGGCAGGCGGCGCAAGGCGTCGGCATCTGCAAGCGACAACTGGCGGGACGAACCGAACACACCCACGTTGCCCCCCTGCGTTTCTGTCTTGCCGGGCTGGATGGTGATGATATTGGTGCCGAACTCAGAGAACTCTTGCAGTACGAACTGATGCAATCCTTCGCCGATGGAGGTGAGCAAGATGACCGCTGCGATACCGATGGCGATACCCAAGCCCGTGAGGAAACTGCGCATCCTCGACGTGAGGAAACTGGATGTGGTGAGCGTGAGGAAGTCGCGGTAGTACATGATCTATCGCCCCGCCAACGCGGCCACAGGGTCGAGTCGTGCCGCACGTCGGGCAGGCCACACGCTAAAGAGGATGCCAGTACCCAGTGCCGTGCCACATGCTGCGATGATTGCCCACCACGGCGGCGAGACAGGCAAGCTAGGATAGACCTGTCCGATGATGGTGCTACCGATATAGCCAAGCACCAAGCCTGCGACACTGCCGATGCTTGAGAGCAACGCTGCTTCCGCAAAGAACAGCGAACGTATCTGTTTTGGCGGTGCGCCCAATGCCTTGAGTAGCCCGATCTCTTTCACGCGTTGCGCCACGGCGATGAGCATGACGTTCATGATGAGCACACCGGCCACCGCAAGGCTGATAGCAGCGATGCCACCTACCGCCATGGTGAGTGCAGTGAGGATGCGATCGAAGGTGGCGAGTACCGCATCCTGCGTGATGACGGTGACATCCTTCTCTCCCGCATGACGTTGGAACATGATGGCTTCGGCATCACTCTTCGCTTGCTCGATGGAGTCACGATTCTTAGCTTCGATGAGTACGCGGAATAGACCCGATGTGTTGAATAACTGATGGGCAGAAGCAACAGGGATGATGACCAACTCATCGGTACGCAAACCCATGGACTCGCCTTGTGATGACAGGATACCGATGACGCGGAAACGTCTATCTCCCAGACGCACCCACTGCCCCACAGCCTGCTCGTTGCCGAACAACTCCTGCTTCATCTGATTACCCAAGACGCACACCGAGGCGCTTTCGTGGATATCACCTGCGGGTAAGAACTTGCCCACGCCGATGCTCATGTGGCGCACTTCGAGGAGGTCGGATGTAGAACCCAGAACCACCACATCCCGATTCAGCGCATCGCGCGACAAGGTGGCGGAGCCGACCGTAAGTGGTGCGATGCGTTTGACGGCGCGACTACCCATGATGGCTTGCGCATCGTCCAGCGTGATCTCTTTGGGAATCTGGCCGACCAACATGCCCGGCCCAAGTCCCGCTGTCTCTGTACGCCCCGGCAACACGATGACGAGGTTGGTACCTAGTGATGCGAACTGATCGACCACGTAGCGACGAGCGCCCTCCCCCAACGCGGTGAGTACCACCACTGAAGCCACGCCGATGGACATGGCGAGGATCATCAACAAGGTACGTGTGGGACTCCCCCGCAGACTACCGGACGCGAACTGCAGGGTGTCGGTGAGTTTCATGTCGTGTGTCGTTCGTCGGAACGAATGGCGCCATCCAACATGTGGATCTGCCGATGGGCACGAGCGCCGATCTCGGTGTCATGCGTGACCACCACCAAGGTGATGCCCTGCTCTAGCAAGCCTTCCAACAACTTGAGCACCTCCCATCCAGTGGCGCGGTCCAAATTGCCGGTCGGCTCATCCGCCAACAACACGGTTGGCTTCATCACCGTGGCGCGTGCAATGGCGACGCGTTGGCGCTGACCACCAGAGAGTTGATCTGGCCTATGGTCTGCACGTGCAGATAAACCATAGTTCTGCATCAAGACTTCGACACGTTGCTTGCGTTCTTCGGGTGCGATGCCCGCCAAGATCATCGGCAATTCGACGTTCTGCGCCGCAGTGAGGCGTGGCACAAGGTGGAAGGACTGAAACACGAAACCGATCTTCTCTCTGCGCACTTGAGCTTGCTGCTCATCGGTCAGATCGGTGACATTACCGCCGTCCAACAGATAGGTGCCACTCGATGGCCTGTCGAGCAGACCGAGTAGATTGAGCATGGTGGACTTGCCAGAACCGGACGGCCCCATGATGGAGATGTACTCACCCGCATCCATTCGCAAATTGATATCGCGCAACGCGGAGACTTGCTGATCGCCGACAGTGAAGCTACGACTGACGTTCTGAAGTTCGATCATTTCGCAGGTTGGGCTACTTCTTGAACGACCTTGGCGCCGACCTTAACGCCAGCCCTATCCAAGGATGAGACCACTTGATCGCCTTCTGACAAACCAGACAAGACTTCCGCGAACTCCCAGTTGGAAAGTCCAGTTGTGAGCTTGCGTTCCTCAAGCACACCGTCCTTATTCAACAGCACGCGATTGCCTTCGAGCAAAGTCTGGGTAGGCACGCGCAACACTTGAGAGCGTGCGTCATACACGATCTCGACATCGGCGCTGTAGCCCACCAACAGGTTCTCGTCCTGCGCCAGCTTGTCGAATTCCACTTCCACTTCGACTGTACGCGCCTGCTTCTCTAGGTCGAGCACATAAGGCGCGATACGCCGCACCTTGCCGCTGAAACTGCGCCCCTTGATGGCATCCAACGTGATGCGACTATGCTGACCTATCTTGAGTTTGGCGGCATCCACTTCGTCGATAGGTGCGCTCACGTAGAGGCAGCTATCGTCGATCAGATCGATGGCGGGAATGGTCAATATGCCGGGAGGAGACGGGGTGGCGTATTCGCCTAGTTCGCCACTGATATCTGCCACCACACCATCGAATGGTGCGCGTAACGTCATACGTTGCAATGTGGCTTGAGCCATCGTGATGCGCGACTTACTTTGATCGATATCACCCTTCGCAGAATTACAAGATGCTTTGCGCGCTGCCGCCTCGCTCATCGCCTTATCCAACATCTGCACCGAGATGAAGCCCTTGTCGCGCAACTCTTGTGAACGCACAGCCTCACGCTCTGCTGCCTCAGCTAAACCGCACACTTCCTGCACGCGGCTCTGCGAGACCTTCAATTGTTCTTGCGCCAGCCCTTCTTGCGCATGCAGGTCTTCATCCCACAGCTCCAGCAGTATCTGCCCCTTGCTGACGCGCTCACCTTTCTTCACGCGTAGCTTGGATATCTGCCCTCCTGCGGGAGGTGACATCTTGGCGCGGCGACACGCCTTCACCGTGCCAGCACGTGTATTACTGACTGAGGCTTCGACATCACCGCGCTCTATCTTTTGCAAGGTGACTGGAATGGGTTTTGCGCCACCAAAGACAAAGAATGCAATGACGACCATCGCAACCGCAACGGCAGCGATGGCGATCTTTTTGTATTTGGAGAAGGTGCTGCCGAGTTGCGGGGAAGTCATTGTTGCTCCTGACTGTGCGCGATGGTGATGCAAGGAAAATGGTGCCGATGACCGGAATCGAACTGGTGACCTACTCGTTACGAGTGCACAATCACACTCAACATTTGCAAGGCTTTCAAGGCAATGTTACGCTGGTCGGCACAATTTTGGCACATCTGCAACACGATAATGGGGTAATTATATGGCAACGATTAGGCGAAAGGGAGAAGCGTGGCATGTGCAAATTCGAAAGAAAGGGCATTCCACGGTCACCAAAACTTTCAAAATAAAATCTGATGCCATCAAATGGGCATCCATCATTGAATCAGAAATAGAGCGCGGCGTATTCATCGACCGTAGTGAAGCTGAGGGCACCACAATTCGACAAGCATTTGATCGCTATTTAAGCGAGGTGTCGCCTCTCAAAAAAGGCTTTAGTCGAGAGAAGACCATGATTACTCGTTGGCAAGCATACAAACTTGCAGATCGCTCGATGGCAACTGTTAAAAGTGCTGAAATTGCATCATGGCGCGATGCACGACTGACAGAGGTTTCCCCGTCATCGGTGAATAGAGAATTGTCTCTTCTGTCTCATCTTTTTACAGTTGCTGCAAAAGACTGGGGAATGGGAAACACCAATCCTGTCTTATTGGTTCGCAAGCCACGCCCCAACAAAGGTCGTGATCGCCGATTAAATCAATTAGAAATTGACAAAATTATCTCTGCAACAGAATCGTTTGAGTTACCAATAATCGTTCGCTTATTGACTGAGACTGCAATGCGCCGTGGTGAGTTGAATAAATTGCGTTGGGAGCATATCGATTTCAAAAATAAAACAGCTCTACTTGTTGATACAAAAAACAACGAAGATCGAACAATCCCTCTCTCCTCCAGAGCAATTTCGGCTCTCCAGACTCTTCCACGAAGAATCGATGGCCAAGTTATCGGCATGTCCGTAGATGCAATTACTCGCGCCTTCGCAAGAGCTTGCAAACGAGCAAAGGTTGATGATGCTCGAATTCACGACCTCAGACACGAAGGTGTATCTAGATTATTTGAAAGAGGCTTGGACTTGATGGAAGTCTCTGCGGTTAGTGGTCATAAAACCCTTAGCCAACTTAAGCGATACACTCACCTTAAGGCTGAAGATATCGCTCGTAAGCTTGGATAGTTATTGGCATCAACCGCTCGAACATAACGGATTTAGCTCTGGCTGTTATCCGATACATAAGTTGATCAGATATCTAAGTAGAAATCTAAGGGGAGGACAGCGCCCTCCCCTTAGATTCCTGAAGAGTCTTTCAAGTTAAACCCTGAATCAGTTGGTCTGCCGGCACCCATCGAATACCTTTATTATCGCTTACCCGCAATGGCCTAGTCCGATACCATTCCCTGTAGGCCATAAAACGGGCCCTCGCGGCTGCTTTGTTTTCTCCCCTCTCGATACATAGATAGAGTGCGTATCGCAACAATTCCTCTGGGTTCAAACCGTTGGCTTCTGCCATGTTTTTAACTTCCTCCCACGTATGCATATCCCCCTCAAAGTCAATCCTAAGGGCAGGTGCATCTTTGTCGCTATAGCCGCCATATATAAAATCCCAGATTTTTCGAGAGTAGGTAATATCTTTAGTAGAGTCTGCCATTTTTCAAAATCTCCTTAGATAGTTGAGTCATTACAATGTGCAGAATCGCTGTCGATTCAGCGGGCCCACTTCCCCGAATTTGGGCAATACCAAATCCGGGATGGTTCATTATTTAGTAGTAAACAGACCTTAGCAATCAAAGGTAATAAGGGCAGTAATTCGGCCACAAGAGACGGTGGCGATTTGTTGATGCGGGTGTCAGCTTGAATCTAACCGATGTCCGCTTCAGCTTCAGGAAGAGACATGCAGGGTATTTGCCGTGGAGCTTCAATGTTATTCCGGTATGTGGCTTAGTAGCCATTCTGCAGCACAATATCTCAGTCAGAGTCCTAGTATCTTGAATCTGGGCAGGGTGTTCTTCAAACCTGCGTCTTTCAGGTTCTCCGGTTGCGATATATCCATGACACTATCCCCGTTAAAACTTTTTGCATGATGCCCGAAAGTGCTTGCAATTGCGAATGAGAATGATTATCGTTCGCAAAAGTCAACGAAAGGACCGTCATGAAAAATATCTGTGTATTAGCCCTGCTATTGCCGTTCAGCGTCTTTGCCGCCGATGCTGAATATTCCCTGGTGATTAAGGATCACCGCTTTCAGCCTGCCGAGTTGACCGTTCCCGCAGGCAGCAAGATCAAATTGCTGATTGAAAACCGCGATGACACGCCGGAGGAATTCGAAAGCCATGCTCTGAACCGAGAAAAGGTGATTGCCGGACATGGCAAGGCGACGCTGTATATCGGTCCGCTGGAAGCGGGACGATATCCGTTCTTCGGTGAATTCAATGAAGCGACTGCCCAGGGCGTGATCGTCGCCAAATAGGAGAGGCCCGCCATGTTCGGAACCGCAATCATCGTTTTTAGGGAGGTGCTGGAAGCGGCACTCATAATCAGCATCGTAGCCGCCGCCACGCACAACGTCCCGGATAGCAGACGCTGGCTCTTCGCCGGACTGGTTGCCGGCCTAGCCGGTTCGGCAGTGGTCGCCGCATCTACCGAAGTGATCAGCTCCTTTGCCAGCGGCATGGGTCAGGAACTGTTCAATGCCTGCGTGCTGGGTATCGCGGTGTTGATGCTGGCTTGGCACAACATCTGGATGTCTTCACACGGTGCCGCGCTGGCGGCCAGTGCGCGCTCGGTCGGAAGCGATATCCGCGACGGGCGCAGCGAGTGTTCGGTGCTGATGCTTATCGTTGGCTTGGCCGTGCTCAGGGAAGGTTCGGAAACCGTGCTGTTTCTGTACGGCATCGCCGCCTCGGAAAGCGATAAGTCATCGATGCTGATTGGCGGACTGATCGGTATGGCACTCGGCATCGTGGCCGGATATGCGATCTACGCCGGACTGTTGCGCGTGCCGCTACGCTGGTTCTTCAAGGCGACCGGTATTCTGATTCTGTTGCTGGCTGCCGGCATGGCGTCGCAAGCAGCGCGTTTCCTCATACAGGCCGACCTACTGCCCAGTCTTGCCGCACCGCTTTGGGATACCTCGTCCGCTCTGCCGGAAAACGGGATCGCCGGAATGTTGCTGCATAGCCTAGTTGGGTACGACTCGCGACCGGCAGGCATGCAACTCGTCTTTTATATCGCAGTAATGGTTACCATCTCTGCCGGAATGCAATGGGCCGACAAAACACACCAACCTGACCAAAGAGACCGCTCCGAAACAACTGGTCGAGGCGATCCGCACGGTGTTCGCAGGCAAGAAACATATCAGCCCTAATCTAGCCGAGTTGCTGCTACAAGAATGCGGTTCTGATTCTGAAAAATCCGCGCACGAAAAATTGAGCGACAGGGAATATCAAGTCCTGCGAATGATCGGGTCTGGGAATAAAGTTTCAGAAATTGCCGAGACGCTGTCACTTAGTGTCAAGACAGTCAGCACTTATCGTGTGCATATCCTAGAAAAAATGAACTTGAAGAATAACGCTGAGCTAACTTATTACGTGATCCAAAACGGATTGGAAGAGGATTGAGGGACACAATATCTAATGTCCGCGATTCGACTAGTCACCACAGGCCACAACTTAATGATTTTAATCTGACGCAGTATTGAAATTTACAAATCTGTTTGACTTGCAAGATCCACTTAGACCCTTCCCATTTGCTTTACGGGAGATGCTGGGTTGGATCTGGCGACGAGTCGTCGAGTGCGTCAGGTGCACCCTGTTGATATTTCCAAACGAAGGGAGTAGCTTGGTCATTCCACTTCACTATTTTCCAATTCTGTAGTGAATGCAAAGGAGGTGTGCCATGAAATCTCCACATGCACATAACAAACACAGATTTGATGCCATCAAAGCCTCATCTCGGCAAGATGAGGCTATGCTTCTCGCTCGTCGATTAACAGATATCACTCCAGCAACTAGAACATTGAGCGAGTCACATGGTGTTCCAACGTCTCCTAAACTCCATGAATTGATCGAGAGAAGTAAATACTACTGAACTGATGTTTCATCAGCATCATTTTCTTTTCAAATATATCCAATGGCATTGATTGCTGTCTGCATCGACAGGCTGATGTCCGCTTTGAACACTGCAGCGGTCTTTGCTAGGATGTGTATTGATAGCGCCAGATCGTTGACCGACGCTTCACGGCCACAAACAGCCGGGCAAAACCTGCAACCTCTGTGTGCTTTCTTTCTCTGCGCCATAAATGATTTGGCGTATGGTTTGGCTCATGTTGAGGTAAGATTTATCCACTTTCTTCCTTGCGGGATGATTGCGCGTAGATGCCATGTTGAAAAGCCAACCATCGAAACTTCCTTCAACGCTAAGCAATCTACCGATTAGCTGGAAAATCATCCTTCTCTCCACAATAGTTTCGATTACGGCGTTTAGCATTGGTTTTTCATATTTCGCCTATCAAAGTTACTGGCTGAACGTTCAAGCTGCATTGGGTGGATTGATGAACTTCACCGATGCCAAGCAGCATGGGGTTATTCGCTTCATCGACCAAAACGAAAAACTGGCGAAGCAATTAGCCAATCTGGCCGAGCATGCCGAACCAAAAATTCTTCGTAGTCAATTTGACAGCATAGTCACGACGGACGTCTTTCGCTTGGACGAGCATGCATTCAAAGAAGAGATCATCGCCAAAACCCGCACCATTCCGACATGGAAGGTGTATCACGCGATTGATTATGTGGTGCATGGTCGCATCGTAGCGTCCTCAGATCATTTACGTGAGGGGAAGAGATGGGATAGAAACATCGATCTTAGGCCGGGTTACTCTGACCCATATTACGATGGCGAAACACCTGTAATCACATTTGCGGCTCCGACTGCGGAGGGCACCGTATATGTCCATGCCGATGCCCGCATGTTGACCAACATTGTCAATGGTGAGATCGGAAACCTGGCTGGGGATATGGGAGCTTTCTATCTGGCCGGAGTGGGTAAGACCTTCGATTACTACATCGTCAACAAAGAGAACCTGATGATCACCGAATCCAGGGTGCGCCCAAGACAATTCCTGAAGGGTAATGGAAGCGAGCTTCCTTGGCGTACCACGTTACAGCAAGCGGGAGTGATATGTGGGAAGAACGGTACCTATACAACCGATGCAAAGTGTACGACGGGCTGCCGAGAAGCAATGGGTTTTTACATTGGCGCAACTGGCAAAAAGATGCTCGGCACTTCAATGCCATTCTACGATTCACAGTGGACGCTGGTTGTGGAACAAGACGCAGATGAATTGCTCACGCCATTGTGGGAATCACTTGCATATGTATTCGGATTTTTGTGCGCGGTTGGATTAGTTGCTGCATATATATTCTCTAGGCTGATCCACAAATTCATTAGCAAGCCTATCCATTCTCTTCAGACTGCCATTGAAGATATTACAATCTCCAACAATTTCGATAAAAGAGTTCCTATCTCTTCAGGTGATGAGATCGCTGGGCTGAGCAATTCCTTTAATGGTATGTCAGAGAAACTCAGCATTCTTTACCGAACACTTGAAGATCGAGTTGCAGCGCGCACGAATGAACTAAGTGCCACGAACCACAAGCTACTTGAAGAGATCGAAGAACGTGAGCATGTTGAAAAAGCACTGAGGGAAAGCGGCGAGTACTTGCGGGTCGCGGCAGTGGCTTTTGAAACACATGAGGCCATCATGATCACAAAGGCCAGCGGGGAAATCATCAGGGTAAATCATGCGTTTCAAAACATAACTGGTTATAGCGCAGAGGAAGTCATCGGAAACACCCCACGCATCTTGAATTCCGGGCGCCAATCCAAAGAGTTCTATCAGGACATGTGGCAACAGCTGTTAAGCAAGGGCGTTTGGGGAGGTGAGATTTGGGATAAACGCAAGAATGGTCAGATCTATCCGAAGTGGCTGACCATCACTGCTGTCAAGAATGGGGTGGGTGAGACTACAGAATATGTCGCCATCTTTAACGACATCACTACTCGCAAGAAGGCTGAGGACGAGATTCGTAATCTGGCGTTTTATGATTCATTGACAGGATTACCTAATCGTCGGCTTTTGATGGATCGATTGAGTACCGCACTCACGGCATCGGCGCGAAACCATCATTTCGGCGCTGTCCTGTTTTTAGATATGGATAGATTCAAAGTGCTCAACGATACACTTGGGCACGATTTAGGAGACCTATTACTCATTGAAGTTGCGAATCGCATCAAATCGTGTGTTCGCGAGGTGGATACAGTCTCGCGTCTTGGAGGGGATGAATTCGTTGTATTGCTCGAAGAGGTTGATGAAATCGCCGAACACGCATCGCAAAAAATCGCACTGATTGCTGAAAAGATACGTCGTTCCTTATCTGAGTCTTATCAACTTAAGGAGCATGAACATTTCACCTCTCCTAGCATCGGAGTGTGTCTGTATCGTGGCAACGGAGAGTCTATAGATACCGTGCTTAAATACGCCGACATGGCCATGTATAAGGCTAAAGAATCGGGACGTAATGCTGTGCAATTCTATGATCCTGACATGCAACAAGCGGTAGAAACTCGAGCTTCACTTGAAGCGGATTTGCGCCATGCTATTCCAGATAACCAATTGCATCTCTATTATCAAATTCAGGTAGACAACGAGAATCATCCAATCGGAGCTGAGGCACTGATACGTTGGAGTCATCCCCAGCGAGGCATGGTTTCACCGATGCAGTTCATCCCTATCGCAGAGGAAAGTTCTCTGATTCTAGATGTTGGGCATTGGGTGTTACAAGCAGCCTGCAAGCAGCTGGCACTATGGAGCAAGCTTGAACATACTGAGCAGTTGATATTGGCGGTCAACGTCAGTGCTGCACAGTTCAACAAAGGTGACTTTGTTAGTCGAATTTCGGAGCTCGTAAATGCTCACCATGTTGATCCAAGTCTTCTAAAGCTGGAATTGACCGAGGCGGTCGTGCTTGAAGATGTAACGGATGTCATTGCCAAAATGCACGCTCTGAAAGCACTGGGGGTACGCCTTTCTTTGGATGATTTCGGTACGGGTTATTCATCCCTGTCCTATCTGAAGCAATTACCACTCGATCAAATTAAGATTGACCAGGGTTTTGTGCGAGATATCGGGACTGATCCCAGCGATGCGGTGATGGTTCAAACCATCATCAACTTGGCACAGAGTTTCCGGTTGAATGTGATCGCTGAAGGTGTGGAAACTGAAGCACAGCTAAGTTTCCTTAAGCAGAATGGTTGCATGGCTTATCAGGGTTACCTATTCAGCAGACCCGTTCCTATAGAAGACTTTGAAGCATTGCTTCACCATTAATTCTGCCAGAAGTGCCGAGCTTTGAAATATAGCGAATGTCTCTTCAGGGTTAGCAAGGGGCGGACGAGCCTCATCGAACTCGCGGCTTTGAACGACCGCAGTTGAATTGGAACAGTCATTCACATTGATCGACTCAACATCAATTTAAGCAAACCGCCACCGTCTCTTGTGGCCGAGCAAGCGACAGACAGTGATTCGGCCACAAGAGACAGTGGCGATTTGTTGATGCGGGAAAATTTCAATTCGTAGTGATGTCCGCTTCACTTTCAAAAGCTGCCGTACAAAACTAAGATTATCGAGGCAGGTCAGTCCGCCCTTGCCAAACCGAATCAATCAAATGATTGGCTATTGATTGAAGGCGTTATGAAACCAGTTAGTTTGAATAAACTCGTACTAGGTTTCGTCCATCATGCTTAGCTTGATACATCGCAACATCTGCCATTTTTAGGATGTCATCTGGCTTACTACTTTCTTTGAATAGAGCAACCCCGATGCTAGAGGTACATTGATGCTCAACTATGACATCACCCGCGTTTTCATCTGTTTTTGTCAGAAAATAAGGCAGTAAAAGTGAAGTACGTATTTTCTCGGCGATAAGACTAGCGGCCTTAGCCGCCCCAACCTCCTCTTCGCCTAGGTTGTCCAGCAACACAACGAATTCATCCCCCCCAAAGCGCGCAACAGTATCCAATTCCCGCAAACATGAGGTAATTCGGCGGGCCACTTCTATCAAAAGTAAATCACCCATCGCATGGCCATGTGTGTCATTCAGTGTTTTAAAATTATCCAAATCAATAAACATCACCGCACCACACCGCCCACTACGTTTAGTCGCGGCTAATGACTGGGTAAGTCGATCATTAAAGAGCTGGCGATTGGGTAGTTGCGTCAAAGTATCAAAGAAAGCTAGGTTGTAAATTAGTGCCTCACTTTTTCTTCTATCCGTGATATCTAAGAAGGTTGCTATTGCGCCCACCAAATTCCCATCTCTCATGATGGGTTGTGACCAGTATTCCACTTGTACAGCAACGCCGTCTTTTCGCCAAAACACCTCATTGTCAACGTGTGTGCTCTGTTGACTCCTAAATGCCGAATACATTTGACACTGTTCTGAAGGATAGTGGCGTCCATCGGGAAGTGAGTGATGAATTAATTCGTGAATATGTTTCCCGACAATCTCTCCAGCATCACCATAACCAAGGATTCTTAAGAATGAATGATTCACAAATGTGCAGTTGCCATTCGTATCAACACCATATGCCCCTTCGGCCATGGAGTTGAGCAGATAGTTCAGTTTTTCATTTAGCTCAACTAGCTTAAACTCTGCCTGCTTGCGTTCAGTTACATCTTCATAAATTGCAATCACCTCACCTGTTGGCAGGCGATAGACATAGTTCTCCCGCCAGCCAGAAACATTATTGTCTTGATAAAAGGCTGCGGGGAAGTGCTGTGGCTGGCCAGTTTTCCAAACACGTTGTAGGACTGTAAGAAAACCGAACTCCCTCACCCCAGGAAACATATCAGTTAGTCGTCGCCCGATAACATCTTCGCGTTTCAACTTATCCGCAATTTCAGCAGAATGGTTAAAGTCTAAAAAGGTAAAGTCTTCGCCTTCGCCCACCGCAGCGTAAATCGCTACACAACTTCCCATGTGTTGAAATATCGAGTGGAATAAATCTTCGCTATAAGAGAAGGTGGAAGGTCCATTGTTATTCTGCATAAAAAGCTTTCCTTCAAATCTGCGTTAATTCGCTTGCACTTAAATGATGCTTTTTGTACTTATGTCTCCACTCTACGCCTACGTCTAGGATAAATAAACGCATTGCTTTAGTCATGTAATGTCATGGCAGCGACTAATTCCTAACTAAACTTAATACATTAATTCTCGATCAATGACCGTTGTTAGTTGCGAAGCGGACATCACTACAATCTAAAACCTCCACCGCATCAGCAAATTGCTACAAACTCTTGTGGCCGAAATTCGAAAGCAGCCGGTGAAGAACCTTAAATCAATCGTCAGCTATGGAATGGGCTGCTGACCTTGGAGATATCAGAGCGAGGAACGTCAGCTTTAGACCAAGTGGATCCTCACTGCTCGACCAAATTAGCGGGGCTATAAGGTAGGAAAATGGCTAGTGTTTCGGGGGCCGATTCAATGTGATGCTTGCATCCGCGTTGAAAAATGTAATTGCCACCACGCTTCTTTGCACCTATTCTGCAACCACTTTGTCTAGGTGCAATTTTCTCAGGTGGGGCATTTGGTGACAGCACAACAAGCGATTGTTTCAAGTTACGCCATGCGGCATCAAGCTGTAACACTTCTCATCCCCATTCCCTTGTGTCGCCAAGCCCGACATGCCGCGCTTGGCAACCCACCTCCCACTTTTGTCATGAACCTACAAGCGCGCGAATATGGACTCAACCCGAATAAGTCTATTCTGATTTACAGGTGCGCGCTGAGAAGCGGCCCATGTGCATGATGCAAACTTTACGCGACGGCGAAGAACGTTTACTGGCAATTTTGGATGCGATCATCAGCATGGATAGCTCCGGCATGGTTGTGGGTTGGAATGCCGATGCCGAGAATATGTTTGGCTACACGCTCGATTACGTTCGCGGGAAGAGCTTGGCTGAATTGATTGTTCCGCCAGCCCATCTCGATGCGCACAATCGCGAATTGAAACATTTTATGGAAATGGGCGAAGGCCCTCTGCTCGGCAGTCGAATTGAAATAACCGCGATGCGTAATGACCAGAGTGAGTTCCCTGCCGAGCTTACAATTGCGGTTGTTCGTCAGAATGGAGATGCCTTCTTCAGCGCATTTGTGCGCGACATCACAGAGCGCAAGCTCACCGAACAAAAGCTAAACATTGCCATCGCGGAGCAAAAAGAATCGTTGCGACGCGCGCAGAACAGTGAGTCGCGTTATAGAGCGCTGGTCACGCAGGCCGCTGATGCGATGTTTGTCTTCAATCAAGATGATGGACGTTTTGTCGAGGTAAACCAAGAAGCTTGTGACAGCCTAGGGTATACCAGCGAGGAGCTGCTCCAAATGAGCATACCCGACATCTCTCCCGGTTTTATTCTTGCTAGCAGACGCCTCGCGTGGGCCGCGTTTGAGGCTGGCAAGAAATATAGTTTGACCGCCACTCATCGACGCAAAGATGGCAGCATCTTCCCGGTGGAGATCCACTTGGCGGTACTGGCAATCGATGACAAGAAGCAAACCATGGCCCTAGTGAGTGATATCACAGACCGCAAGCTCGCCGAACAAGGAAAGCAAGAACAGCAGGCTCGCATCAACGGCCTCATAGACGCTGCGATGGATGCTATCGTGTCAGCCGATGATAACCAGAACATCATTATTTTTAACCATGGCGCCGAGCAGATGTTCGGCCACCGTGCCGCCGACATCATCGGCCAACCTCTTGACCTGCTCATACCAATCCGATTTCGGAAAACACATTGCAAACATGTCGATGCATTCGGCAAGTCAGGGATTACTACCCGTACGATGAATCAACCGGGGCAATCCTACGGCTTACGCGCCAACGGAGATGAGTTTCCTTTTGAAGCATCCATATCAAAGGTAGAGGTCGGCGGAAAACTAATCTACACGGCAATTCTACGTGACACCACATTGCGTAAACAGGCTGAGTCCGAACTTCGCATCGCCGCCACAGCCTTCAACTCGCAAGAGGGCATGATAGTCACCGACGCAAACGGGGTGATTCTACGGGTCAACCAAGCTTTTACCGACACTACCGGCTATACAGCCGAGGAAGCCGTGGGACAAACACCGCGCCTACTCCAGTCCGGTCGACACAACGCGGACTTCTATCGTTCGATGTGGGAGACCATCAATCGCACTGGAGCATGGCATGGGGAAATCTGGGATCGACGTAAAAATGGTGAGATATATCCCAAATGGCTTACTATTTCTGCCGTCAAAGGAGCGGATGGAAACGTCACTAATTATGTCGGATCACACATCGACATTACCGAACGTAAGGCGTCAGAAGAAAGAATCAAGAATCTGGCGTTTTACGACCCTCTCACTCACCTTCCCAATAGACGCCTTTTGTTGGATCGCCTCAATCAGGCACTGGTTTCCAGCAAGCGTAGCGGTCGGGAAGGTGCATTAATGTTTATTGATTTGGATGATTTCAAGATTCTCAATGATACGCTCGGCCATGACATCGGTGACCTGCTCTTGCAAAAGGTTGCGCAACGTCTGTTGACTAGTGTGCGCGAAGGAGACACTGTAGCCCGTCTGGGCGGTGACGAGTTCGTGGTGATGCTGGAAAACCTGAGCGAAGACACCCTAGTGGCAGCGGCACAGACAGAAGCCATCGGCAAGAAAATCCTCGCCAATCTCGGGCAGCCCTACCAGCTTGTCACACACGAATGCCGCAGTACTCCCAGTATCGGTGCCACCCTGTTCGCCGACCATCAATCGGAGGTGGAGGTACTGTTCAAGCAAGCAGACCTCTCCATGTACCAAGCCAAGAAGGCAGGTCGCAACACAATGCGCTTCTTCGACCCGCAGATGCAGGAGACCGTCAACACCCGCGCAACCCTTGAAAGCGACTTGCACAAGGCACTTGAAAACCAGCAGTTCCAGTTGTATTACCAAATCCAAGTAGATAGTTCGCTCCGTTCATTGGGGGCAGAGGCATTGATCCGCTGGATACACCCTGAACGTGGTTTGGTGCCTCCTGCACAATTCATTCCGCTGGCGGAAGAAACTGGTTTGATTCTGCCCATCGGACAATGGGTACTGGATACAGCTTGCGCCCAACTCAAGGCGTGGCAGCAAGATGCGCTCACTCGGGAACTTGTTCTGGCGGTGAATGTGAGTGCCAAGCAATTTCGCCAGCGTGATTTTGTGACGCAAGTGCAAGCCACAGTGCAACGCCACGCCATTGATCCGAGGCGGCTCAAACTGGAACTGACCGAAAGCATGTTGCTGGAGGGCATTGAGGACACTATTGCAACTATGAGTACATTGAAAGAGATCGGTATCATGTTCTCATTGGACGATTTCGGTACCGGCTATTCATCCTTGCAATATCTCAAACGACTATCTCTCGACCAGCTCAAGATTGACCAGTCATTCGTGCGTGACCTTGCCTCCGACAGTAGCGATAGGGCGATTGTGCGGACTATTATTTCTATGGCACACAGCCTGAACTTGGATGTTATTGCGGAAGGGGTGGAGATGGAAGAGCAGCGACAATTTCTTCAAAACGCGGGTTGCACTCAATACCAAGGGTATCTGTTCAGCAAGCCCGTGCCGATTGAACAGTTTGAGGCACTGTTGCAGCAGGATTGAGGGCTGTTTTCTGGAATCCGATAATGCTGGTTTGGATCGTTGAGTTGATGCCCAACATGTTGATGGTTCTTGAGAAAACTCACCGTCTCTTAAGACCCAAATTACTGTCTGTTACATCCTCGGCCTAATCGGACACTTGGTGAAATTCGCACATTCTTCCGCTATGTGGCTGCGGATTCAACCCGTCGATGCAACAAGTTGATAAATCGTTCAGCTGGTGTTTCATAGCTTAGCGTCTTCCTTGCGCGTTCATTTAACTTCCTCGCCCCCCCATTTAGCTGTGCTTGCGTAAAGCTCTGCTGAGACCATCACAAATAACCTATAAAGCAACTAAGTATTAGTGCCACTAATCAATATTATTGGTACGCGCTCCCAATTACTGCGCCATTACAACAAAAGCGCTCCCAAATGGTGCGTCAATGTACTTTAATCACTAACTTCCCTTGATTTTTCAGACTTGGTTCACTTATTGCTAAAGCTCCATGGGACGAGCGGAAGGAGATAAGTTGAAAAGAATTTTAATTATTGATGATGTAAGAGATCGCGCCGCATGGCTAAAGGCCAGTCTTGAATTGGCCGACTTCGAAGTGGTCGGTGTGTTGGCTTGGGAACAGGTGGACGAGCATGCCATACAGGCAGCCTCAGCCGATGTGATCATTGTGGATGCCAATGCACCGGGACGAGATACGCTGGAGCAGATCAGCCTGATGTCCACCACATTGGAAAAGCCGGTGGTCGTGCTGGGCGCACGAAACGATCAGGACAGTATCCAAGAGGCGATGCGTGCCGGTGTCAGTGCTTATGTGTCACATACCGTTCAGGGCGAGGACCTCAGCGGCATCATTCACGTGGCCGCCGCCCGCTTTGCCGAGCACAAGCGCTTGCGCGATGAATTGAAGGAAGCCAAGGACCAGTTAGCCGAACGCAAACTGGTCGATAGAGCTAAATCCATATTGATGGCAGACCACGGCTATGGCGAACCCGAAGCTTATTCACGCATGCGCAAGTTGGCGATGAGTAAGGGCAAGCGTATGGCCGAGATCGCGGAGGCGATCATCTTCGCTAAAGAATTGAGTGCATGAAAAGTGTGCGGCATGGGTCAATACTCCAAGCAGATGCACCAAAAGTGATTTCACTCTTTTGTATCAGCCACCATGCGGGTTTCCTATCTATATGATTCGGATGACTTAAATATTTAGGCTCATTACTGGCACACCTGTTGCTTATGTAACTGGCGTCAACGAATCAACGGCGATTCGGAGCATTGCAACAAAGGACAAAGGCGTCCCACTGCGCATCGCGCAGTCGGATGCCTTTTTTGTTTTTCGAGTTTCAGATTTTTCTTAAGGAGATTGAAGATGGATAAATCAAATAAGGAATCAGCCAATGCGATTTCACCTGAACAAATCAGCCGTAGAGACTTCATCAAGCAAGCAGGTGCTTTGATGGGTGCCGCCGGGATCATGTCTATGGTGCCAATGAGCACACGTGCCGCAGCTTATGCGGGCGGTTCCGATGCGCCCGAGTTGAAACAGATCAACGTGGGCTTCATCCCCCTGACCGATTGCGCGTCGGTGGTGATGGCGTCGGTGATGAAATTCGACGAGAAGTACGGCATCAAGATCAACCTATCCAAAGAAGCATCGTGGGCCGCCGTACGCGACAAGATGGTGAACGGTGAATTGCATGCCGCTCACGTCTTGTATGGCTTGGTATATGGCGTGCAGCTGGGTATCGGCGGACAACAGAAAGACATGTCGGTGCTGATGACGCTGAACAACAACGGGCAAGCCATCACTCTCTCGAATCAACTCAAGGAGAAAGGTGCGACCACGGGCGAGACCTTGAAGAAATTGATCGATACCGACAAACGTGAATACACCTTCGCGCAGACCTTCCCTACCGGCACACATGCCATGTGGCTGAATTACTGGTTGGCCAGCCACGGCATCAATCCCTTGAGCGACGTGAAGATCATCACCGTGCCGCCTCCTCAGATGGTCGCCAACATGCGCGTGGGCAATATGGATGGTTACTGCGTGGGCGAGCCATGGAATAACCGCGCCATCGCCGACAAGATCGGCTTCACAGCGATGACCACACAAGACATCTGGAAGGATCACCCGGAGAAGGTATTGGGTTGTACTGCCGAGTTCTCGCAGAAATATCCCAACACGGCACGCGCACTGATCATGGCCATTCTGGAAGCTTCCAAGTACATCGATGTCATGGCAAACCGCCGCAAGGTATCCGAGATCATCGCCGACAAGTCTTATGTGAATTGCCCAGTCGATGTCATCGACCAGCGCATGGAAGGCAAGTACGAAGATGGTCTGGGCAAGAAATGGAACGACCCGAACTACATGAAGTTCTGCAATGACGGTGCAGTCAACTTCCCTTACCTGTCTGACGGCATGTGGTTCATGACTCAGCACAAGCGTTGGGGCCTGCTCAAGGATGACCCGGACTACTTGGGTGTGGCCAAGAAGATCAACCAGATCGAGTTATACAAACAGGCTGCGTCACAGGTCAAAGTCGCCGTACCCAAGAGCCCGATGCGCAGCACTAAATTGTTCGACGGGACGGTATGGGATGGCAAGGATCCAAAGAAGTACGCCGCCTCATTCAAGATCAAGGCGTAACTCGACTTTGCAAAATGGTGATGGCCAGTGGTTGCAGTTCAAGAATCACTTGGCCCGCTGTATCAACTGAAAGAGAAAGCACGCAATGAAAGCAAAGAAATATATCCAAGAGCAGTTGCTCCCACCCTTGTTGGGATTGGCGCTATTCATCCTTCTGTGGTCAATATTGGCACAGGGCAGCGAGACCCTGCCGGGGCCCATCAAGACGTGGGACTCGGCGGTGGAATTGTTCAGCGATCCGTTCTACCAGAAGACACCGAACGACCAAGGTATCGGCTGGAACATCCTGAACTCCTTGGGACGCGTAGGTATCGGTTTTGGGTTGGCTGCTCTGATCGGCATCCCGCTCGGTTTCATGGTGGGACGTTTTGATTTCTTCGACAAGATGACCTCGCCCATCGTCAGCATGCTACGCCCAGTATCACCACTGGCCTGGCTGCCCATCGGCCTGCTGGTTTTCAAGGCGGCCAACCCCGCAGCCATTTGGGTGATCTTCATCTCCAGCATCTGGCCGATGATCATCAATACCGCAGTGGGCGTGCGCCAATTACCGCAGGACTATCTCAACGTAGCGCGCGTACTCAATCTGTCTGAATGGAAGATCTTCACCAAGATTTTATTCCCGGCGACTCTGCCTTACATGCTGACCGGTATCCGCCTCGCTATCGGCACAGCATGGCTGGTGATCGTGGCAGCAGAGATGCTGACCGGCGGCGTGGGCATCGGATTCTGGGTGTGGGATGAATGGAACAACCTGAATGTCGAGCACATCATCATCGCCATTTTCGTCGTCGGTATCGTCGGCCTGTTGCTGGAAATGTTGATCATCAAAATCGCAAAACGCTTCAGTTATTGAGTATGACTAACATGAAAAATTATGTACAAGTAGAGAACGTGCAGATGTCGTTCGAGACCAAGCAGGGAGCATTCGTTGCGCTCAAAGATATCGACCTCAAGATCAATCGCGGCGAGTTCATCACCCTCATCGGGCACTCGGGTTGCGGCAAATCCACCTTGCTCAATCTGATCGCAGGACTGCTGATGCCGACCGACGGGATCATGCTGTGTGCGAATCGCGAGATCGCTGGCCCCGGCCCGGATCGCGGCGTGGTGTTCCAGAACCATTCGCTGCTGCCCTGGCTGACCTGTGCCGAGAACATACACCTCGCGGTAGAGCGTGTGTTTGGCGCGACAGAAAGCAAAGCACAACTCAAGCAACGTACCAGCGACGCGCTCGCCTTGGTGCACCTCTCCCACGCCGAACACAAATACCCGCACGAGATCTCCGGCGGCATGAAACAGCGCGTCGGTATCGCCCGCGCACTGTCCATGCAACCCAAAGTGTTGCTGATGGACGAACCGTTCGGCGCCTTGGACGCATTGACTCGCGCGCATTTGCAGGATGAGTTGATGAAGATCGTAGCGGCCACCAACAGCACGGTAGTGATGGTGACGCACGATGTGGACGAGGCAGTATTGCTGTCTGACCGCATCGTGATGATGACCAACGGCCCGGCAGCGACCATCGGCGAGATATTGACGGTCGATCTACCCAAGCCGCGCAACCGGCTGGCGCTGGCGAACGATACGCATTACCACAACCTGCGCGGAGCAGTATTGGAGTTCCTGTATCAGAAGCAGGCTAAAAAGGAAGCGGCCTAACCCATGAAAGACTTTATGGGTTCGCTGTTTGTCACTCAAGCCAAAAGTAAGCACATGATCGAGATCATGTACTTCGGTCGCACCAGCGAACAACTGATGATGACTTCAGAACGAATGGGGATACCAAGCGCAGGTTATTCGGTCGCTCAAGTGCTTATGCAGCTACGCCAACGGGGTGACAGATGGGCCTATGAGCTTGCTGGCGACCATGTGATCTGCACCGTCAATGGACGCGCGGTGCGTTTGTACGACACCGTAACAATGGGTGATGAGATGGGGCTCTTCTCGAGTAAGTCTTGGCTTGAAGCGTAAGCGTGATCAATTTTGAGGAATGAATGATGGAAAAAATAAAACGGCGTTTAGTGGTGATCGGCAACGGGATGGCGGGAATTCGCACGCTTGAGGAACTGCTCAAGATGTCGGCTGATGAATTCGATATCACCGTATTCGGCGCCGAGCCACAGCCCAACTACAACCGCATCATGCTTTCGCCGGTGTTGTCCGGTGAAATGAAATTTCAGGACACCGTGCTCAATGATTGGAGTTGGTATGCAGACAACCACATCACACTTCATGCAGGAAAGACGATCAGCAAGATCGACCGTCAACATTGCGTCGTTGAAACCGAAGACGGACTGTCGGTACCTTATGATCGCTTGTTGATCGCGACAGGTTCGAATCCGATCATGCTGCCTGTGCCGGGTGCGAAGTTAGCGGGCGTGATCGCCTACCGCAGCATCGATGACGTAGAAAAGATGCTCGCTGCCGCCAAAGCAGGAAAACATGCTGTCGTCATCGGCGGGGGCTTGCTCGGTCTGGAAGCAGCGAATGGATTGTCGCTACAAGGAATGGATGTGTCGGTGGTGCACTTATGTGATTGGCCGATGGAGCGTCAATTGGACAAAGTCGGCGGCGGACTATTGCAAACAGAACTGGAAAAGCGCGGTCTGAAATTCTTTATGGCGCGTCAAACCGAATCCCTTCTGGGAACGGACAAAGTCACTGGCTTGCGCTTCAAAGACGGGGAAGAGATCGCTGCGGATTTAGTGGTGATGGCGGTCGGCATCCGCCCAAACATCGCGCTGGCTAAATCGGCAGGCATCCATTGTGAACGCGGTATCGTCGTCAGCGACACCATGCAGACCTACGATCCAAAAATCTATTCAGTGGGCGAATGCGTGCAGCATCGGGGCCAGACTTACGGCTTGGTCGCTCCACTGTTCGAGCAGGCCAAGGTGGCGGCGAACCATCTCGCTCAGTACGGCAGGATGCGTTACGAGGGCTCGTTGGTTTCGACAAAACTCAAAGTGACGGGCATCGATCTGTTCTCGGCTGGGGATTTCAATCCAGTTGCGGGCGATGAAGAGCTGTTGTTGCAGGATGCTGCACGCGGCGTTTACAAAAAACTGGTGCTGCGTGACAACAAACTGCGCGGAGCAGTGATGTATGGTGACACGGTCGATGGTCCGTGGTATTTCCAAATGCTACGAGACGGAACGGATGTATCCGAGATGCGCGAGCATCTACTGTTCGGCCAGATGCACATCGGCGACTCCGGTCATGGCGCGAATGCAAGCGTGGCGAATATGCCGGATAGCGCAGAGATATGCGGTTGCAACGGCGTGTGCAAGGGCACCATCGTCAACACCATCATCGACAAGAAGCTGTTCACGCTGGACGAGGTGCGTGCACACACCAAGGCATCCGCATCGTGCGGCTCCTGCACCGGGCTGGTGGAAGCGTTGCTGGCGAACACGTTGGGCGGCGACTATTCCGCCAAGCCCAGCAAGAAGCCGATCTGTGGCTGCACCGAGCACGCACATCAGGACATGCAGCAGACCATCCGCGCGCGCGGCCTCAAGACCATTCCCGATGTGATGCAAGCGCTTGAATGGAAGACACCGGATGGCTGCCATGTGTGCCGCCCCGCGCTGAACTACTATCTGCTGGCCGCATGGCCGGGTGAATATGTTGACGATAGCCGCTCGCGTTTCATCAACGAACGTGTGCATGCCAACATCCAGAAGGACGGCACCTATTCAGTGATCCCGCGTATCTGGGGGGGTGTCACCTCGCCAACCGAGTTGCGTTCCATCGCAGAGATCGCCGAACGCTATGGTGTTCCTACCGTGCACATCACTGGGGGACAGCGCATCGGTCTATATGGCATCACAAAAGACAACCTACCCAAGATGTGGGGTGATCTGGTCGAGGCTGGGTTCGTCTCCGGCCATGCCTACGGTAAATCACTGCGCACGGTAAAGACCTGTGTTGGTTCCGAGTGGTGTCGCTTTGGGACACAAGATTCCACTGGCCTGGGTATTCAAGTGGAGAAGATGACTTGGGGCTCGTGGACGCCGCATAAATTCAAGATTGCCGTTTCTGGTTGTCCGCGTAATTGCGCCGAGGCCACCATCAAAGACTTCGGCATCGTGTGTGTGGACTCGGGTTACGAGATCCATGTGGGCGGCAATGGCGGCGTCAAAGTACGTGTCACGGATTTTCTGTGCAAGGTCGAGACCGAGGCCGAAGTGTTGGAATACTGCGGCGCCTTCATGCAACTGTATCGCGAAGAGGCGCATTACCTAGATCGCACCGCACCTTGGATAGAGCGTGTCGGTCTGGCCCATATCAAAAAACACATCGTCGAAGATACGGCAGGTCGCACCGCTCTGTATGCACGCTTCCTGGAATCGCAACGCTACTCGCAGGACGATCCGTGGAAAGAACGCGCTGAAGGAAAAGAAGCGCATGAGTATGTCGCGCTGGCAACCATTTGATCAGGAGATAAGTCATGGATTGGATACAAATTGGAACACTGGAAGACATTCCACGTCAGGGTTCGCGCATCGTGCACACCGAAGCGGGAGAGATTGCCCTGTTCCGCAGCGTAGATGATCAGGTGTTCGCATTGAACAATCGCTGTCCGCACAAGGGAGGTCCGCTGGCTCAGGGTATCGTGCATGGAAAACGCGTCACCTGTCCGCTACATAGCTGGGTGATCGATCTTGCCAGCGGTGAGGCTATCGCACCGGATGTAGGCTGCGTACACCGGCATGAAGTACGGAATGCGCAGGGCGTTTTGTTACTCGAAGCTAAGGCTGGGGTATGCAAGAAAGCCTAGCGGCACCCTGCACGGTACGCAGCACCTGTCCTTATTGTGGAGTCGGCTGCGGCGTGGTGGCGCATGTCGCGGCGAATAGTGTGCAGGTGAAGGCTGATACCGAACATCCCGCCAATCTGGGCAGACTGTGCTCGAAAGGTTCTGCGCTGGCCGATACTTTGGATCATGAGGGGCGATTGCTTCATCCTCTTGTGAATGGCGAACGTGTCTCGTGGGATGAGGCGCTGGATCGAGTGGCCAACGGTTTTAATCAAATCATCACCGAACACGGGCCGGATGCCGTTGCGTTCTATGTCTCAGGCCAACTGCTGACCGAGGATTATTACGTCGCCAACAAGCTGATGAAAGGGTTCATCGGTAGCGCGAACATCGACACCAATTCGCGGCTGTGCATGTCCACTGCGGTGGCGGCACACAAGAGAGCCTTCGGTGCGGATGCGGTGCCCCTTTGTTATGAAGATGTCGAACTGGCCGACCTGATAGTGATCGTCGGCTCCAATCTGGCCTGGGCGCATCCGGTGTTGTATCAGCGCTTGGTTGCGGCGAAGAAGGCACGCCCCGAGATGCAGGTCGTGGTGATCGATCCGCGCCGCACTGCGACCTGCGACATCGCCGATCTGCATCTGGCCATTGAGCCGGGCGCTGATGCCTATCTGTTCAATGGACTGCTGCATCACTTGCGGCGCGAAGATGCACTCGACCTAGCTTACGTCGAGGCGCACGTGGAAGGATTTGCCGCCGCTTTTGAAGCGGCACGCGCGATGAGTTCCATTCCTAAAGTGGCGCAGATGTGTGGCGTGTCTGAATCCCAAGTCAGTGAATTCATCCGCCTGTTCGAGCACACCGAACGTGTAGTGACCCTCTTCTCGCAAGGCATCAATCAATCTTCCAGCGGCGTGGATAAAACCAATGCCATCATCAATGTGCATCTGGCGACTGGGCGTATCGGCAAACCCGGCATGGGGCCGTTCTCGGTGACGGGACAGCCGAATGCGATGGGCGGACGCGAAGTGGGTGGACTAGCCAATCAACTGGCGGCGCACATAGATTTTTCCGATGCGGACAGCATTGATTTGGTTTC
>JBAYIG010000022.1:0-33217 GCA_041665725.1 Sideroxydans sp.
GGGTTGAACAGGATGGATTTCGCCCAGCCCTCGCCCGCGCCCAGCACGTCACCGTAAGAGAATCCACCGCAGGCGACTACGCCTTTGAAGTCTTGCAGTTTCACTCGACCACTGATGATGTCGCTCATGTGTACGTCCACTGCGGCGAAGCCAGCGCGGTCGAATGCGGCGGCCATCTCCACATGGCCGTTCACGCCCTGCTCGCGCAGGATGGCCATCTTGGGACGCGACTTGAGCAACGCAGGTGCGATGTTCTCGTTGAGGTCGTAGGTGAGCTTGGCGTGTAGGCCAGCGTCCTTCGCATCCAAGGTGCGGTCGAACTCTTGCTGTGCGCACGCTGGGTTGTCGCGAAGTTTTTGGATCTGATAGGTCGTCTCAGACCAGATGCGGCGTAACGTGATCGCGTTCTCGCTGAACAAGGTCGCTTTGCCGCGTGTGATGTTGATGTTGCCGCTGGTGTTGAGGCGCGCCACTTCGTGCACGTTGCTCAAGCCTGCGTCGTCGCACTGCACGAAAATATCGGCCAAATCGGCACGGCGCACTTGCACCAATGCGCCCAGCTCTTCGTTGAACAGGATGCCGAGGTCGTCGCCCTTGCATTCGTCCACACGGATATCCAGACCGATGTGCGAAGCAAAACTCATCTCGCACAAGGCAGCCAACATGCCGCCGTCGGAACGGTCGTGATAGGCGAGCAACTTGCCGTCGCGGTTCATACGTTGGATGAGATCGAAGAAAGCTTTGAGCTTCTTGGCATCGTCCACGTCCGGTGCCACGTCGCCCACTTGTTTGTACACCTGCGCCAAGGCCGAGCCGCCCATGCGGTTCTGCCCTGCGCCCAAGTCGAACAGCAACACGACGGTGTCGGTGTCAGCCACGAGTTGCGGGGTGAGTGTGTCTCGCACGTCGCTGCAGGTTGCGAAGGCGGTGATGATGAGCGACAACGGTGCGGTGACGGCTTTGTGCTGCTCGCCATCCTTCCATGTGGTCTTCATGCTCATCGAATCTTTACCGACCGGGATGCTGATTCCGAGCTGCGGGCACAACTCCATGCCAACTGCTTTGACGGTGTCGAACATGGCGGCGTCTTCGCCGTGGTGTCCGGCGGCAGCCATCCAGTTGGCGGAGAGTTTGATGTCGCCGATCTTTTCGATACGCGCAGCGGCGATGTTGGTGATGGCCTCACCGATGGCCATGCGGCCAGAGGCAGGTGCATCCAACACGGCGATAGGCGTGCGTTCGCCCATGGCGAATGCCTCGCCCAGATAGGTGTTGTAACCCAGCGTTGTCACGGCCACGTCGGCCACCGGCACTTGCCACGGGCCGACCATCTGGTCGCGCGCGGTGAAGCCGCCCACGGTACGGTCACCGATGCTAATGAGGAAGGTCTTGTCGGCCACGGAAGGCAGACGCAACACGCGCTCGATAGCGTCCTTCAACATGATGTTGTTGGTATCGAACTTGGGCAGGGTCACTTGCTCGCGCTTCACATTGCGCGTCATCTTGGGCGGCTTGCCCAGCAATACGGAGAGTGGCATATCGACTGCATTGTTGGCGAACTCTTCGTCGTGCACGATGAGTTGGTCTTCGCTGATGGCTTTGCCCAACACAGCGAACGGGCAACGCTCGCGCTCGCACATCGCAGCGAATTCATCCAGACGTTCTGCGGGAATGGCCAACACGTAACGCTCTTGCGATTCGTTGCTCCAGATCTGCATCGGCGTCATGCCGCGCTCTTCGTTCGGCACGTTGCGCAGTTCGAAACGTGCGCCCTTGCCGCCACCATGCACCAGCTCTGGCAAGGCATTCGAGATACCACCCGCACCTACGTCGTGGATGCTCAAGATAGGATTCTTGTCGCCCAATTGCCAGCAGCGGTCGATGACTTCTTGCGCACGACGTTGCATCTCTGGGTTGCCGCGTTGTACGGAATCGAAGTCAAGGTTCTCTGCATTAGCACCGGTATCCATGCTGGATGCCGCACCGCCGCCCAAACCGATGAGCATGCCGGGGCCGCCCAATTGGATGAGCAACGCGCCTTCCGGCAAATCGTGCTTGTGTGTGTGATCGTCACGGATGCTGCCCAAGCCACCCGCCAACATGATGGGTTTGTGATAGCCGCGCACTTCGCCGTTGACCTTCTCTTCGAAGGTGCGGAAGTAGCCAGTTAGGTTAGGACGACCGAATTCATTGTTGAACGCCGCGCCGCCGAGTGGACCGTCAATCATGATCTGCAACGGGGTTGCGATACGTCCTGGCTTGCCAATGGGATTCGCTTCCCAAGGTTGCTCGAAGCCGGGGATGTTCAAGTTGGAAACGGTGAAACCCGTGAGGCCTGCTTTGGGCTTGGAACCTGTGCCGGTTGCACCTTCGTCACGAATCTCGCCGCCGCTACCGGTCGCCGCACCCGCGAATGGCGCGATGGCGGTCGGGTGGTTGTGCGTCTCCACCTTCATCAGGATGTGTGTCAGCTCTTTGCTGAATTCGTATGCCCCACCTGCGCGTGGATAGAAGCGCTCGATCTCTGCACCTTCGATGACGGAGGAGTTGTCGGAGTAGGCAACGACCGTGCCCTTGGGGTGCAGCTTGTGTGTGTTGCGGATCATGCCGAACAGCGAGATGGCTTGCGTTTCGTCGTCGATGATCCAATCCGCGTTGAATATCTTGTGGCGGCAATGTTCAGAGTTGGCTTGCGCGAACATCATCAGCTCGACGTCGGTAGGGTTGCGTCCGAGCTTGTTGAAGTTCTCCACCAAGTAATCGATCTCATCGATGGAAAGCGCCAAGCCCAGTTCTTTGTTCGCGTTCTCCAGTGCCAGCTTGCCGCCCTTGAGGATGTCCACGCTGGACAGCGGTTGCGGTGTGCCGTGTTTGAACAGCTTGTCTTCGATACCATCGATGTCGCTGATGACGGATTCGGTCATGCGGTCATGCAGCAGTGGCAACACGGCTTTCTTCTCTGCATCGCTCAGCGCTTTGCCGCTCTTGCTCTTGAGGTAGAACATGATGCCGCGTTCGATGCGCTTCACTTGTGGTAGTGCGCAATGCTTGGCGATGTCGGTCGCTTTGGACGACCACGGTGAGATGGTGCCGAGACGCGGGATGACCAGCAAGGTATGCGATTTGCCTTCGATGTCCGGCTCGCCTGCGTCGCTATCCAAGCTCAACAAGCGGTTGAGCAGAGCGACTTCGTTCGCAGCCAGTGGCGACGACAGTTCGGTGAAATAGACGTGGCGCGTGTCTTCTAAGGTGACGCCAGTTTTCGTGGCGCTCAGCGCGGTGCGCAGCTTGTCGAGACGGAAGGCGGAAAGAGCAGATTTACCAATCGAGGTGAAGAACATGACTCGGTCACTTTAGGGCAATTAGAACGGGGTGCGATTATAATGCAGCCGCCCTATCAAACTCATGGAAAACAGCATGGCCATCAACCGCCCTACCCCCATCACCCGCAAGCAAGTCGCCGCCTACCTCAAGCCCCGCCCTAAAGACAGCCATAAAGGCCAGTTCGGCACGGTGACAGCCGTTGGCGGCGGTAACGGCATGATTGGCGCCGCCATCTTGGCAGGCCGCGCCGCGCTGAAGATGGGCGCGGGTTGCGTACATGTCGGCCTGCTGGCAGACAAGATGCCGTTGGTGGACATGCGCATGCCAGAGCTGATGTTGCACCCCGCTAGTGAGGCGTTGAAGAACAGCCGGCCTGATGTAGTGGTGTTGGGTTGCGGCCTGGGCCAAAGCCTTGCTGCACAGAAGATCGTGTACGACGCCCTCCTCCTCGACGTGCCATTGGTGTTGGATGCCGATGCGCTCAACATCATCGCCGACCGCCCCGATCTGCGCGGCATGTTGCACACGCGCAAAGCCGCCACCGTGGTGACGCCCCATCCCGGTGAAGCCGCCCGCTTGCTGGCATGCAGCACCGATGACATCCAGAACGATCGCGCCGCATCTGCCACCAGTTTGGTGAAACGCTTGAGCGCCAGCGTGGTGTTGAAAGGTGCAGGTAGCCTGATCGCCACCCGCGAAGGCAAGCTCTACCTCAACCAGACCGGCAACCCCGGCATGAGCGCAGCTGGCATGGGCGATGTGTTGAGCGGCATGATCGGTGCCTTCATCGCTCAGGGGCTGAGCGCAGATGAATCGTTGTTGCTGGCAGTACATCTGCACGGCGCAGCAGGCGATGAACTCGCCAAACAGCAAGCCACTCTCGGCATGAGTGCGACGGAAGTGACCGAATGGGCGCGCTGGTTGCTGAACCAGATCGCTCCCCGCTAACCCTCTTTCAAGGCAATATGAGTTTCTCTATCGATATCAGCGAAGAGGCGGGTGTCCGCTATCTTCATTTCGGAACACGTTGGATACAGGGAGCGATGCGCATCGCACGGCCTTGGAACCTTGAACTGGAATACACCAAGGAGATGATGGCGAGCCTGCTGTTGCGCGACGACAAACGCTTCCCGCGCAAGGTGCTGCTCATCGGTCTTGGCTGCGCCTCACTCACCAAATTCATCTATCGCAATCTGCCTTTGGCGCACATCACGGTGGTAGAGATCGAACCGCTGGTGGTGGAAGCGGCGAAGACGTATTTCAAATTACCCGATGACGACAAACGCATCCACATGGTGATCGATGATGGTGCGAAGTACGTGATGGAGACGAACAAGAAGTTCGATCTCATCTTGGTGGATGGCTTCAATGATCGCGCACATCCTGGCGATCTGAACACCTTGCCTTTCTATCAAGTGTGCCGCAATCGCCTGACGGATCAAGGTGTGTTGGGCGTTAACCTCATCGGGCTGAGTCGTGGTGTCGAGGGTGGCTTTGCCTATATCCGGCAAGCCTTTGATGACCGTGCACTGAAGTTCCCTTCTTGCGAGAGTGGCAACGTGATCGCCTTTGCGACAGCGGGTGATGAGATCGCCATCGACTTGGAAGATATGAAAGAACACGCTATCGAGTTGAAAGAAAATACGGGTTTGAATCTGCTCCCCACCATCACCCGACTTGAACAAGCGCAGACTTGTGCGGGCGGGATTTTGAAGATTTAACAAAAGATTCAACAACGTCCGAGCGTGCTTAAGTGTAAAATCCGGCGCCGCAAGCAGGGGCTGTCATGTTTTTGATGAACCTGCCCGAGCATTGGAATGTAAATCTTGAAAGGTAGTGATCATGGCAACAACGAAGACCCCGGCTACGACAGCCAAGAAACCCGCGACGACTCGCACTAAGACAACAGCTGCTGCAACTGAAAAGAAAGTGACTGCAAAGGCGCCTGCTGCAAAGAAGACAACGACTGCAACAGCTAAGACAACTACCAAAGTTGCCGCTAAGCCCGCCGTGAAGAAAGTCGCTGCAAAGACAACTGAAAAAGCAGCCGCTCCAAAAGCAGCTGCGCCAAAGAAAGTAGCGGCAAAGAAAGTGGCCGCTAAGAAATCCTCTCCTGCACCTAGCCCTGAAGAGCGTTATCGCATGGTGCAAGACGCGGCTTACTACTTGGCAGAGAAGAATGGTTTCGTGGGCGGTGCGATGGGTTATTGGATCGCCGCCGAGATCGAGATCGAAGAGTTCTTGTCTGGTAAGTGATCCGCTTCACTGACAAGCGGCAAGCCGCTTGTCAGTCGCCTGTCACTCCGTATTCAACGGAGTAACTCACATAAGGTAGTTTGATCTTCTCATCGTTCATGGCAACGATGAGTTTTTCTGCGTGCACAGAACTCAGAACGAACTCGACTTGCATCGGCAACTCGCCGCTCAACTCGAAGAAGGTGTCTGAATGCAGATGGCCGTGCCTGCCGAAACCTGCGACCGCGCGAAACACTGAGCCACCAGGTAGTCCGAGTTGCTTGGCTTTCTCCAATATCCATTCGTACAGCAACTTGCTGTCATGCCGCTGACTTTCTGTCAGATAGAACTTGATGTAGATGCCATGCATATCAACCTCCTGTCTGTAGCCATTTGATCGTCTGAATACCCAACACTGTCATCAACAACGATCCGCCCAAATGTGCGGCGATGATGGCGGTTCCCCAAGCATACTGCCCACGCATCAATAGTGTCACCGTCTCTGCTGAGAAGGTAGAAAAAGTAGTGAGGCCGCCGAGGAAACCCGTGATGATGAGCAAACGCCACTCCGGCGAGATAGTGGGATTCTGCATGAAGTAAGCGATAGCGATACCGATGAGGTAGCCACCAACCAAGTTGGCTGTGAGCGTACCCATCGGCAACTCTGGTACGGCTGGGTTCAACCACAAACCCAAACCCCAGCGTAGCCATGCACCGATGGCTGCGCCGATTCCGATCGCGAGGAAGGCATAGAGAGTCATGCGTCAGATTGTAGCAGGCGGCGTGATGCCGCGTAATTTGAAGCAACGCATGTTTGGTGAGCCGTCGAGTTCGTACTCGTTGAATTCGCGACAGGACGATGGACGGTTCTCGTAGATGGCGCAGGATACTTGTTGGCCGACCTCTCCATTCAAAGCTGAGCAACGCGGGGGATAGCTATTGGTACCTTTCATACAGAACACTTCTGGCTGCAATGGCTCAAGAAATTCAGTAGGTATCGCTACTGCTTCATCCGCATGCAAAGTGATGCGGTAGTAAGCGCAACATGCACCGCAACTTAGGCAGGGATTATCCACCGCACGCATTATCTGACCACTTCACCCCACAGATCGTGCTCGTCAGAATCTGTGATGCGAACCATGACGAACTCGCCTACTTCCAATTCTTCATCGTCGATATAGACGAGGCCGTCGATCTCGGGTGCATCTGCCGCAGTGCGTCCGACAGAGCCATCCTCATCCACATCATCGATGATCACTTGCACGATCTTGCCGACCTTCTTCGCCAGCTTCTCGGCACTGATCTCTTCTTGCAGATACATCAGGCGTGCGAGGCGGTCTTCTTGCACTTCTGGGTCGATGTGCTCTCCCATGTCGTTCGCCTCAGCACCTTCGACTGGTGAATACTTGAACGCACCCACGCGATCCAACTGTGCGGCTTCGATGAAGTCCAACAACTCTTCAAACTCTTCTTCCGTCTCTCCGGGAAAGCCGACGATGAATGTGCTGCGAATAGTCAGCTCTGGACACACTTCGCGCCAACCTTGGATACGCTTGAGCATGTTCTCGCTGCTGGCAGGACGACGCATCGCTTTGAGGATGCGCGCATTGGCGTGCTGGAACGGGATGTCCAAATAAGGAAGCACCTTGCCCGCAGCCATCAAGGGAATGACTTCATCCACACTCTCGTAGGGATAGACGTAATGCAATCGCGTCCACACACCTAGATCACCCAATGCGGCAGCCAAGTCGGTCATGCGAGTCTTGAGCGGACGACCATTCCAGAAACCCGTGCGGTATTTCACATCCACACCGTAGGCCGAGGTGTCTTGCGAGATGACCAGTAATTCTTTGACGCCGGACTCCACCAACTTCTCCGCTTCTGCCATCACCTCATGCACAGGACGACTCACCAAGTCGCCGCGCAATGCAGGAATGATGCAGAAAGTGCAACGATGGTTACAGCCTTCGGAGATCTTCAGATAGGCGAAATGTTCTGGCGTGAGGCGCACGCCTTGAGGTGGCACGAGGTCGGTGAATGGATCATGCAATTTCGGCAGGTGCAGATGCACGGCATCCATCACTGCCTCGGTCTCGTGCGGGCCGGTGACGGCGAGCACCTTGGGGTGCGTCTGTTGCACGATGTCGCCCTTCGCTCCCAAGCATCCTGTGACGATGACCTTGCCATTCTCTTGCAATGCTTCGCCAATCGCTTCGAGTGATTCAGCGACCGCGCTGTCGATGAAACCACAGGTGTTCACGACCACCAGGTCAGCGTCTTCATAGCTTGGCGTGATGATGTATCCCTCAGCGCGCATGCGCGTGAGTATGTGTTCTGAATCGACCGTCGCCTTGGGGCAACCGAGGGAAACGAAACCGATCTTGGGGGAAGCTGTGCTCATGTGTTCAATGTCCGAATGACCGTGGCTGGAGGTGCGACGGGCGCGCATTATACAGTGGCTAAAGTTCCCTTCGATGTTGCCGAAAGCAAAGAAGCGAGGTTGCGTGAACAGTAGTCGATGCTTGACGGAAATTTGCCGAATGAGTTCTACTCCAAGACCCACGACCGCCAATCTACAGTGCGGAGTAGGCTTTTTCGATGCTCACCTAGGGATCCCCTTAGTCTGCGGGCGCATTATTGACCGTTCGAGCATCGCATTCTAAGGAGCATAAGTAATGCCTTTTGAGATATTGGAACATGTGCTACCGGATTCACCTTCTCCCTCGGTACTCATCATCGATGATGAGTTCACCAGCCGCGTGATCCTAGAAAGGATCGTGAAGAACATCCATCACGACATCGTCGTCACTTCGTTCTCAGACCCGATCCCCGCGATGGTATGGCTGAGCAAGAACCTACCCGATCTGATCTTGGTAGATTATCTGATGGGTTCCATGTCCGGACTCGAAGTGGTCACCAAGATACGCCACTCGGCTCATCTGGAAGATGTACCTGTCGTGATGGTCACCGTGGCAGATCAAAAAGATATCCGCTATCAAGTGCTGGATGCAGGTGCGACCGATTTCATCAGTAAACCTATCGACCCTTACGAATGCCGCGTGCGCTGTCGCAATCTGCTCGCCATGCGCTTGCACGAGAAGATCGTGTTGAGTCGTGCGCAGTCGCTGGAAAAAGCCGTGGTCGAGGCGACCCAGCAGATACGTGAACGTGAACAGGAAACGCTCTATCGTCTGGCGAAAGCCGGTGAGTTCCGTGACAGCGATACGGGTAACCACGTGTTGCGCATGGCGAAGTTCGCGCGTCTGATCGCCGAAGGGTTGGGACTGCCGCAAGAGCGCTGCGAGATGATCGAGATCGCTTCACCGATGCATGACATCGGCAAGATCGGCATCCCCGACAACATCCTGCTCAAACCTGCCAGATTGACACCTGAAGAATTCAAGCAGATGCAGAACCATCCCGCGATCGGCTACAACATGTTGCACAGCAGTAAATCGAAGTTCATCGCGCTCGCCGCAGATATCTCCTTGGGGCATCACGAGAAGTTCGATGGCAGCGGCTATCCGAAAGGGTTGAGCGGCAAGGACATCCCGCTCGAATCACGCATCGTCGCCGTGGCGGACGTCTATGATGCCCTGACCACCGTTCGACCATACAAACAAGCATGGACGAACGAGCGCGCACTGGAATACATCGTCACCCACGCGTGTACGCACTTCGATCCCGATTGCGTCGAATCCTTCGTTTCGCAATACAGCAAAGTGCAATTGATACAACAACAACTGCAAGACGCACCGGTCACCTCGAACATCAGGGTGATCCAATGAAGCGTTTATTCCGTCATTTCTATTTGAGATTGAAACAACGCAGTGGCGAGCATGAGCAAGCCATGATCCGCTTGTTCATCACCCCTGCACTCTTCATGTATCTGTGGCTGGTCAATGGGCAAAATTCTCAAAGTGAGATATTCGTGGTCCTTGCCTTCGCACTTTATTCAGTCTTGCTCGGTTCACATATCCTCTTCAGCCCTGCTGAGAATGTCTGGCGCATCCGCCTAAGCATCCTCGCCGATATCTCAGCCACCAGTGTCTCGATGATGCTCGCCAATGAGAGCGGGATCATCTTCTACGGGATATATCTTTGGGTGATCGTTGGGAACGGTATGCGCTACGGCGTCCCAGCCCTGATGCTCTCTTACGTGTGCAGTCTGATCTGGTTCATCTATGTCGCCACCAATAGCCCCTACTGGATATCCAACCCACGCTTGGCCGAAGGGTTGTTCGCGATACTTCTATTGATTCCGCTTTACATTCTCAAACTCCGCAACCAACTGAACAAAGCGCTCGATAGTGCAAAAGAAGCCAACCAAGCCAAGAGTCAGTTCTTGGCGCACATGAGCCACGAGATGCGCACGCCTTTGAACGGACTCATCGGCGCCAGTGATCTGCTCACTGCCACACCGCTCAACAGTGAGCAATACGATTTGGTGAAGACACTCAAGAACTCCTCCAAGATATTGCGACAGTTGATCGAGAACGTGCTCGATTTCTCCAAGATCGAAAGCGGAAAATTGGAATCAGAGAAGATCGATTTCGACCTGCACGAGTTGGTGAACAACATCATTGATATGTTCCAACCGCAGGCGGAGGATAAGAAGTTGCACCTGAGTGTGCGCTTTACGCCTGACACGGCTTTTGCACTTCATGGCGATGCGCTCCACCTGCTGCAGATCATCGTCAATCTCGTCGGCAACGCGATCAAGTTCACCAACAAGGGGAGTGTCGAGTTACGGATCAGCACCGTTCAGCAAGATGCCTCACGCACCCATATCCGATTCGAAGTGATCGATACAGGGATCGGCATCCCTGCCGAGTCGCAACATACCATCTTCGAGCATTTCACTCAGGCCAATTCTTCCATCGCACGCCAATACGGCGGTAGCGGCCTTGGCACGACGATCTCGCGCGACCTCGTACGACTATTGGACGGTCAGATCGGCATGAGCAGCGAGCTTGGGATCGGTAGCGTGTTCTGGTTCGAGCTCCCATTCACAAAGCAGATCACCACTGCTGAGTCAGTCGTCCCGACGTCACTCGAACAGCTGCGTGTCATCAGCATTGGCATCGCTCAAGCCGAACGCAAGGCGCTGGCCAACCATCTGGCTGGATGGCGCGTCAGGTACGAATACGAGGAGTCGGTCGAGCGCTTCTTCTCCCGTCTCAGCCTGATCCAAGTCAGTCAACAGAGAGGCGTGGTCGTGATGTGTTCACCGCAGAACTGCGGAATGACCCCGAAAGAATTCGCAGAGAAGGTGACGGCAATGAACCCAAACGGTTCGATATCGTTGATCTTGTTCGCGGCGGATGCGGGCGATGACAGCCTCGGACTCGGTTATAGCTGCTCGCTGCATTTCCCGCTCGATAAGACCTTGCTGTTCAATGCGCTCCATGGGGTGATGACGCCCCGTCCAACTTCGGGCGTCATCTCTTTCAAAGACCATTACGAACGCAGCAACAAAGAGAAACGTGGTGTGCGCATCTTGGTCGCTGACGACAACGGCACCAACCGCAAGATCATCGCACGCATACTGGAACACGGCGGACACAAGGTAGAGCTGGTCGAGGATGGTGAGCAGGCGCTGGACAAACTGGAACAAAAGCGCTTTGACTTGATGATCCTAGACATGAACATGCCGCAGATGGGTGGACTGGAAGTGGTGAGATTACATCGAGCGATGTCCACCCACACCTCGTCAACGCCAGTCATCATCCTGACCGCTGATGCCACCATCGCCGCGATGCAGGAATGCGAGGCCGCCGAGATCGACTCATATCTGACCAAGCCAGTCGATGCCATCACCTTGCTGGACACCATCGCCAGATTGACCGCCACCGTCAACACGGCGGATGTATCTGAACTCAGCCCCGCTATCGATGAGGATACCGATCAATCATCATTCCTCAATGAGAATACATTGCATCAGTTGGCATTGCTGGGCGAAGGGCAGGACAACTTCCTTCAAGTGGTGATCCACGGATATATCTCAGAGACGGAGAAGATACTGGAAACGATGCGCACCGCTCTGAGCAATCAGGAGTACGCGACCCTCAAGGAATTGGCTCACATCATCAAAGGGAGTTCGGGCAACGTGGGTGCGGATGCCATGCACGACCTCTGCTCTGAGATCATGCAAAGCAACCCGACCGAGTTGGACTTAAAAGCGAATACCCTGCTCAAACAAACACAAGCCTGCTTCAAATCGACCCGGATGCTATTGATACAGCATCTAGGCCAATATTCGCGCGCTTCGCTATGACGCGATCAAGCGGCGTTCGATTGTTGGATAGTCTCCACCACAGGGATGAACAATTTTTCTTGTGAGCGAACGAGCCTATCCATCACCTTGAGGTCTTTGTCGGTCAACCGCAGTGCGGCATCGACCCAAATGGTGGTGATGTCCAAGAGTTCTTCATAAGCAACTGGATTGAAGCGATGTTTGGCACGTTGTACGGCTTGATATCCGTTGGCGCGCCTTTCCTGTTTCTTGATGTAATCGTAAAGCGCATTCTCGCCTTCACCATCCTCTGCCAACACATCTACCACGCCCATCTCGTACAACTCTTCGGCTTTGTACATCTTGCCACTCAGAATGATCTTCTCAGCATTGGCCGAACCGACCTTGCGCCCCAACAAGCTATAAGCCCCCATGCCGGGGAACAGGTTGAACAATATCTCAGGGAATCCCATGACGCTGCGCTTCTCAGCGATGATGATGTCACTCGTGAGCGCCGCTTCAAAACCGCCACCCAAGGCATCGCCTTGTACCAAGCTGATGGTCGTGACAGGCAGATCGAAATGATGGATACGTAATATCAGCGCATCGACACATTGGGTCGCGTATCTCAACAACCCCGCTCTGTCTTTGTCTCGGATGAGCTGCCTGAACAGTGATATCTCCCCCCCCAGATTGAACACCCCGGGTGTCAGCGATGCGCCGATCGAATAACGTATCTCGTGAGTCTCGCCATTGACAGATATCAGGCCGCCACTATTTTTGATATCCGTGTGATGGCGTATCAGATCGCCTAGGAATGTCTGATTGAAGCAAGGTACACCTTCGGGGTCGCTGTAAGTCCATAGCATCCCGAACTCGGCATCGAAACGTGTAGACAGTTGTGTGAAGTTAGCATCTGACGGATTCTTGAAGGACTTTACGGTCTGCATCTTCTTCTCCCTAGGGTTCGTGATGGGTCACAACTGTGCTCGATTGTATCCAATAAGTGCTGCTGGAAACACCGTCGATTTTCGGGGGAAACCAATTTGACCGTGCTATTGATCCAAACCTTGGTCTGCATGCGAAGCGGGGTCTTCTATCGGCTCTAGGTGCGTCGTCAGGTGACTGAACGGCACGCCAGACCTGATGTCCGTCTCGATGTCCTCAACGACATCATGCCCGCGCTGCACCGTCCACTCTCCCGGCACCAGCACATGTAGTGAGATGAAAGCTTGCCTCCCCGCTTGGCGGGTGCGTAGTGCATGAAAGTCCAGTCCTTGTAGGCGGTATCTTTCCAAGACGGTTTCGATAGCCGCGATCTGTTCCTCGGGAATAGCGGCATCCATCAGACCTGATGCGGATCGGGACATCAGATGCCAGCCGGTCCATACGATGTTGGCGGCGACCAACAAGGCGATCAGCGGATCAAGCCACAGCCAACCGCTTAGCCAAACCAAACCGACCCCGATGATGACACCGACCGATGTCCATACATCGGTCATCAGATGTTTGGCATCGGCTTCAAGCGTGATGGAGTTGTGCGCACGCCCTGCTTTCAGGAGTTCGCGGGCCGCGAAAAGATTGATGAGTGAGGCGACGACTGAGACCAACAGACCTACACCGACCGCCTCGATCTCTTGTGGGTGCAGGAATCTATCGATGGCCGTATAGGCGATGCTGACTGCTGCCAACAGAATGAGGAAGCCTTCGAACGCGCTGGAGAAATATTCCGCTTTGCCGTGACCGTAAGCATGTTTCTTATCTGCCGGGGAAGCGGCCAAAGACAACATCGCCAGCGCCATGAGCGCGCCTGCAAGATTGACGAAGGATTCGAGCGCATCGGATAACAGACCGACCGAACCCGTAAGCCACCATGCGATGCCCTTGAGCAGAATGGTGGCGACCGCCGCTGCGATGGAAAGCCATGCGTAGCGCTGTAGGTTGGTCGTCACCGTTGGAACCTTAACGAACTTTTCCTAACAACATCGACATGCCGCCGAACAAGGCGACACGGTGAGAGGCGCTGTTGATACCTGCTGACAGCCCTGCATCTAATACAACTTTGTTGCTCAAGGCGTAGCTGCTGGCGACCAGCCATTGATTCTCAGGTGTGAAACCTTTGCGCATGGCGCCCGAGAGCTCAACCATCACGCCCCACTTATCATCTATAGGTCGGAATACCGTGCCCGACCAGCCATATTGATAAGCGCTTTCACTCGCCAAAGCATCGCCCAATTTAGTGACGTTCATGTTTACATCCAGCGAATGACCACGAATGTCGCGACTGTAGATACCGTTCAGCACGAGATCACTCTTGCCACTGCCCAAGCCTGTCGCCGCAGTGGGTGCTTTGAAGCCATATTCACAGCCGAGCGCCGCGTCCTCGTTCATCACAAAGCGATGTTTCAACAGCAAGAGCGTATCGCCCACACCGGATACACGATTGCCGCTCGCATCTGTTTGCGATGCGTAAGCGTCACCCCCGATGAGTACACCGAAGTCTGGCGTGAAAGCCAACTTGGTCAGATACAAAAGTGCTTGTTGCTTGGAGCCGTCTTTGTTTTCCTGCGTAATGAGACCTGTCTCCAACTCCATCCAACCGGGAGCGGAAAGACCTGCGGAATTGGTGACGGTAGGACGATACGGAGTCACATTAACCTCCTCCGCCGACGTGTTAGATGCAATACCTGTGGTCACCACGGCGACACAAACAAGCCATATCTTCTTCATCCCAATTCCCCCACTGCGACACTGACCAAAGCGATGGTCGCGATACCCGCACAGATCAACACCACTTGCTGCACGGTGTCGCGCATCTGGGTGCGCTTGTGCAAGCCGGGGATCAGATCAGCCACCGCGACATAGATCATGCTGGATGCAGCCAGTGCCAGCAGTGTGGGCACCAATGCCTGCATCTCCTGCAATACGAAGTAGCCCAGCACACCACCGACCAAGGTGGCGAAGCTGGAGATGAGGTTCATCTGGAAGGCGCGTAACTTGGTGTAGCCGGAATGCAAGAGAATGGCGAAATCGCCGACCTCTTGCGGGATCTCATGCGCGATGATGGCGAGCGCCGTGACGATACCTAGATTCACATCCACCAAGAAAGCCGCCGCGATGATGATGCCGTCCACGAAGTTGTGGAAAGTGTCGCCCACGATGACCATGGTGCCACTACGTCCGTGGTCGTGTGGCGCAGGCTCGTACGGCTCATGCGCCTCGCAATGGTCGTGGTGACAGTGACGCCAGATGAGTACCTTCTCCAGCGTGAAGAACAACAAGATGCCTAGCAGCACGGTGGCACTCACCGTGGCCGCATTTGGCGCGAGTTCGATCGCCTCGGGCAGGATATCCAAAAATACGGCACCCAACAGCGCACCGATGGCGTAACTCACCAGACCACTAAGGTAGTTGGCGCGTGCATTGAGCGCGAACAGCGCCGCCGCGATCACGCTCAAGATACCGCCCAAGAAACTGGCGAGGATGATCCAAGAAAGAATTGTCATGTCAGGTGCGAAACGTTAAGGGCGCGCATTGTAACTTATGCGTCCAGCTGAACATCCTTGGTCTCTGGCAGGAAAAGCAATCCCACGATGGATGCGAAGATCAGCATGCCCACCGGATACCACAGCCCGGCCAAGGCATCGCCCGCATTCACCGAGATGAGCGTGACCATGAAGGGCGACAGCCCGCCGATCCAACCCGCACTCAGGTTGTGTGGCAAGGCAGCAGCGGTGTAGCGTGTGCGTGCCGCGAACAACTCTGCCAGTACAGCCGTCTGCGGCCCAGTGATGAGCGCCACCGCGATGACAGGAACGATGAGCAGCAAGAACAACATCATCATGTTCACTTGTTGTTTATCTGCCTTTTCGATCCAGCCCTTTTTCTTCAACTCGGCAGTCGTCTCATCTGGATGAAAACCATACACCTCTGCGCTGTTGCCAATAGCAAGGGTGACGTCGATCTTCTCGCCCTGCGGTAGTTGCTTATACGACACACCATTCTTGATGAGGAATTCTTGGATACGTTCGCAATCGTTAGCGGCTTTGCGGAACGGACTGTAATCACATTCGTTCGCGTACAGCGTGACCGCGACCTCGTTGTTGAAGCGTTCCAACTGTGGGTTGCCGTAATGCTGCAATCCCTTGAACACAGGCAGGATGGCAATGGCGCCCAACAACAATCCTGCCAACAACACCGGCCTGCGCCCTACCCTGTCCGACAACCAGCCGCAGAAGATGGTGAGCGGGAACAGCACTAGCGTGCTCGACATCACCAACATGCTCGCCGTCTGAGCATCCAAGCGCACTACGCTCTTGAGGAACACATTGGTATAGACCTGCGATGAGAAGAACAACAGCGAGCCACCTGCCGAGATACAGAAGAACAACAGCGCCATGCCCTTCAAGGTGCGCTTGTCACGCAGACATTCGCGCAGCGGCGCTTTGGACACCGTGCCTTGTGCTTGCAACTCGCGGAACACCGGCGATTCTTCCAGACTCATGCGCGTCTTGATGGAGATGAACAGCAACACGGCCGAGAACAAGAATGGCACACGCCAGCCCCAAGCACTGAAATCTTCGGGAGACAGATAGGCCAGCAACAGCACGATCTGCAAAGTCGAGACCAAGATGCCGAGCGGGCCCATCAGTTGCAGCACACTGGTGTAGATGCCGCGCCGACCATTGGGCGCGTGCTCGGTGAGATACACCGCCACCCCGCCGATCTCGCCGCCCACCGCGAAACCTTGCAGCAAGCGCAGCAGCAACAGCAAGGCAGGAGCCAACATGCCGATCTGCGCATAGGTCGGCAATAGACCGACCAAGAAAGTAGTGATGCCCATCAGCGAGATGGTGGCGATGAAGATAGGGCGACGACCGAACCTATCCGCCAGATTGCCAAACAGTGCCGACCCCAGCGGACGCACCACCATGCCCACGCCAAAAGTGGCGAGGCTGGCCAGCAAGGCGGCCGTCGGATTCTCCGGCGGGAAAAACAGCACACTGAAGTAAGTGGCGAGAGAAGCGAAGGTGAGGAAGTCGTACCACTCGAGGAAGGTACCGAAGCATGCGGCAAGCACGACTTTGCGTTGGGTCTTGGTGATGGGTGTCTTTTCCATATGTACCGTGGAGTTCAAGCCAGCCAGATGAACGTGCCCATACGTCCGGTCACGTTGTCACGGCGATAAGAATAGAAAGTGTCCGCCTCGGCGTAGGTGCAACGACCACCACCGAAGACCCGCGTGATGCCTAATGCATTGAGACGCTGATGCGCCAACAGGTAGATGTCAGCCAGATATTTGCCTTCACTACCATGCGCGATGAATGCCTCGGCCGCTTGCGGAAGGTGCTGTGTGAAGACCTCTCTGACTTCGCTACCCACTTCGAAATGTTGCTGACCGATGGCGGGGCCAAGCCATGCCATCAATTTGTGTGGCGCGACATCCATCGCCTTCACAGTAGTCTCGATGACGCCAGCCGCCAGCCCTTTCCAGCCCGCGTGCGCAGCACCCACCACCGTGCCGTCTTCGTCGCACAGCAGCACCGGCAAGCAATCGGCCGTCATCACCACACACACCGAACCGCCCTGACGTGCGATGGAAGCATCTGCCCGCTCTACACAGTTCGCCGCATCCGCATTCGCCACCACTGTGCCATGCACCTGCTCTAACCACACCGGCTCACTCGGCATCAACGGTGACAGTGATTGACGGTTACGGTTCACCGCAAGGGGTGCATCGCCAACGTGCAGCCCTAGATTGAGTGAATCATACGGAGCGACGCTGACACCACCGTGACGCGTGGTTTGTAGCGCTTTAACGTTTACAGGAGCTGGCCAATCCGGGGTGATGTGATGCTCAGGCGATCCCATCGCTAGCCTCGTCGATATTATCGAGCAGCTCTTCCATGTCCTCCGGCAGAGGTACTTCCCATTCCATATGTTCGCCGGTGACTGGATGTTCCAGTGCTAGCTTGGTGGCGTGCAATGCTTGACGCGGGAAGCCGTTCAACAGTTCGCGCAGGGGCAACACACATTTCTGCACGCCCTTCTGATACACGCTATCGCCCACCAAAGGATGTCCGATGTAGGTCATGTGGACACGGATCTGATGGGTACGGCCTGTCTCCAGACGGCAACGCACCAAGGTGCAACTTGGAAAGTTCGCTTCGATGGTGAAGTGCGTGACCGCCTCTTTACCACCTTCGACCACCGCCATCTTTACGCGCTGTGAAGGATGGCGACCGATGGGTGCATTGATGGTGTCGCCGTAGTCCAATTCACCCCATACCAAGGCGAGGTACTCGCGCTTGACGGTACGTGCTTGCAGTTGGCGTACCAATGCGGTCTGCGCGATGAGCGACTTCGCCACCACCATCAATCCGCTGGTGTCTTTGTCCAAGCGATGCACGATACCGGCACGTGGCACTTCAGCCAGTTCGGGTACATGGTGGAGCAAGGCGTTGAGCAATGTGCCTTCCCAGTTACCGCTACCAGGATGCACCACCAGACCGACGTGTTTGTTGACGATGACGATGTCGTCGTCTTCGTACACGATGTCGATGGGGATGTCTTGCGCGATGTAGGGTTGCTCGGACGGCAAGGTCTGTGGCGTGACGCTGACGCGCTCGCCGCCCCAAACCTTCAACTTCGCCGTCGCAACCTTGCCATTGACCGTCACCAAACCCTGCTCGATCCAGTCCTGCAAACGACTGCGGGAGTATTCAGGCAACAGCTTGGTGAGTATCTGATCGAAACGCAGGCCGCCATGTTGCATCGGCACACGCATCTCAAGTGGGGAGGAAGACGCTTCGTCTTTGCTATAATCCAGTAAATCTTCTTCGGGTTCTATCATGCGTCGTATTTTAACCGTTTTCCTGTTGTTCTCTTTAGTTGCTTGCAGTTCCACCCCAACAAAAGATGACAAATCCGCCACTGCCGATGAGCTCTATGCCCAAGCCAAAGAGGCGATGGACGACCACAGCTACGAGCGCGCCATCAAACGTCTGGAGACCTTGCAGTCGCGCTATCCCTATGGGCGCTACGCACAGCAAGCGCAGATGGAAGTGGCCTATGCCTATTACAAACAAGGTGAACCCGCTCCTGCCATCGCCGCACTCGACCGTTTCGTCAAGCAGTTCCCCAACAGCGAACATCTAGACTACGTGTACTACCTGAAAGGCCTCATCAACTTCAACGAGAACATCAACAGTCTGTTCGGCACCGTGTTCATGCAAGATCCCGCCGAACGCGACCCTGCCGCCTTGCGTGAATCGTTCGATGCCTTCAAGGAGCTCGCCACACGCTTTCCAGACAGCCGCTACACCGTCGATGCGCGAGTACGCATGCAATATCTGCTCATCACCCTGTCCAAACATGATATCGCTGTCGCCAGCTACTACTTGCGGCGCGGCGCTTACGTGGCTGCCGTGAATCGCAGTCAAGACGTGCTCAAGAGCTACCCCAACACACCACAGACACGCGATGCCTTACAGATCATGGTGCAGGCATACCACCGTCTCGGCTTGAACGACCTGAGCCAAGACACGCAACGCATCCTCGACAGCAACGTCGCCAAAGACGGCATCAAACCCTCGAAGACTTACTTCAAAGAGAGTGAGACGCCTTGGTGGAAGTTCTGGGAGATTTGATTTGAAGTATTGCGCAGAATGCGGCTCCCCCGTTGAACTGCGCATCCCGCAGGACGACAGCCGCGAGCGCTACATCTGCACCACCTGCGACACCATCCACTATCAGAATCCACGCAACATCGTCGGTTGCATCCCCGTGTGGAAAGATGGACGCATCTTGCTGTGTCGGCGCGCCATCGAACCACGCCACGGATTGTGGACACTGCCTGCCGGCTTCATGGAGAACGGCGAGACCACTGAAGAAGGCGCTGCGCGTGAGACGCTAGAAGAAGCCAACGCCCGCGTGAAAATCCACGAGTTGTACGCCATGTTCAACCTCTCCTACATCAACCAAGTGCAACTGCTGTATCGTGCTACGTTGCTCGATCTGGATTTCTCGCCGGGTGTAGAAAGTCTGGAAGTGAGATTGTTCGCGGAAGAAGAGATACCTTGGGACACGCTAGCGTTCCGCCCCGTCAAATTCGCACTCCAGCATTACTTCAAAGAACGCAAGACAGGTGTATTCACTTTGCTCACTGGCGATCTGGAGCCACCTGTACGAAAATAGGATCGCTGTTGCTCTCCCCCTTCCGAGGTGAACTCAAGCCTAGTTCAGCTATTCGCAACCAAATGAATGGAGCCCTAAATGAACACCACAAGATTCCGCAGCGGTATCGTCAGCTTCCTCCACCAAATCTCTATACTAGCTACACTCACCGGCCTTCTTACTAGCACCGCATTGGCTCAGGGTGAGTTCACCCAAGCCCCGATCATCAAGGTGGGTGACCAATGGAAATTTGAGCAATCCGATCGCCGCTCGGGTGTCAAAGAACCCGTCATCACCCAACGCATCACTTCAATCTCTCCTACACAGATCGAAGGTTTGGAGAATGAGGAGAGATTCGTATGGACTCCTGAACTAAACCTCATCGAATCACCCACCGTTATCGTCGCTGGCGAAGGAAATCGTCTCGCTTTTCCACTTGAAGTGGGCAAGACATGGGAATACCAATACAACTTCACCAATAAAGCCAAAGCTGCAAAAGGTCGCTGGAAGCTTGAAGCAACCGTGGTTGCTTATGAGAAAGTCAAAGTGCCCGCTGGAGAGTTCGATGCATTCAAGATCGAATACAGCGGCTTTTGGCACAACGACACAAAAGGGAAAAGTGGACGTCTGAAGATGACGAACTGGTATGCGCCTGCCGTACACACCATCGTTCGCAATGAATTCGAAGATGGGCTCAATGATTACGTCAGAGTCTTGCTAGAAGTACAACTGCAACCCTGAATCTAGGGCAGCCAGCTAAACCACCCGATGCTTGTCACTTAGCACCGAGTTGAGCCGCGAAGCGCGCCGCCAGATCAGGCTGCCCTTCTCTATCTGCCAGCGACTCAGACATCAAACCATCCAGCAGACTCAGTCGATCGCCCAATGCCGGGTGGGTCTTGAACATCAAGGCCAGGTTGGAATCGTTAGGATTGATGGATTGCAGAGTCTGCAACACAGCAGGTAATCCATAGGGGTCGTATCCTGCACGTGCGGCGATCACCACGCCCATGCGGTCTGCTTCGTATTCATCTTGTTTGTCCAAACCACGCGCATAGATCTCTGTACCGGCACTCACCAATTTACTCAGTCGCGGGTCACCACCTTGGCTTTTGATGGCATCGTTGGCCAGATCAGACATCAACTCGGAACGTGCACCTTTCTTGAGCGCTTGTAGATGATGTTTGCGTAGCACATGCGATATCTCATGCGCCAACACGCCCGCCAATTCAGCTTCATTGTTCATGCGCGCGAGCAGTCCTTTGGTGATGAACACATAGCCGCCAGGTGCAGCGAAGGCATTGACGTCGTTGTCATCCAACACGCCGAACTGCCATGGCAGATCAGGACGTTCGGTTTGTAGCGCGAGCCAGCGCCCCACTTTGTTCACATAACGTTGCACGGGTGGGTTGTCCCACAGCGGTGCTGCACCCAGCAGATTGCTGGCGATGCCGCCGCCAAGATCAATCTCCTGCGGTTCGCTGACGTCGGCATTGGCCTTCTGCACTTTCTGCACGACCTTGACTGCCTTCTCTAGGTCGATGTTGCCCAAGCCTCCCAAGTCGAATGCGGCCACGGGTAGCGACACCAACAGTGATGCAATGAACAGTTGCGCTCTCATCATCGACCTCCGCTCAAGTAGTCCACATCATGTGATTGCAATTGCCCTTCCTCAGCGAAGCGTTCCGCTTCGGAACGGCTCACGGCATACTTCTTCGCGGCGCGTAAGGCTTGCGGGTTGGGCTGCGCATTCTTCAGTTGCTCCTCTGACAGACCGCGCACACCAGTGGTCACGGTGCTGCCACCCCGCCCTGTGGCTGCAACGTTGAACAACGCACTCAAGCCATTGTCACTACGACGACCTGTGGCACTCGCCTCCAATTGCAAACTCAACATCTTCACCCAGCCGCTGGTCGTTCCTGCCTTCACCTGTGTCCAACTCGATTGGCGTTTCAGCACCTCGACCTTGGTGCGTGGCGGCAACGAGCGCAAGGTCTGCGCGTCGCCGTAAGGTTTGGCCTTCAGTTCGGTGGCACGGATGGTGTACGCGGCATCACCCGCCCATGCGCTGCTAGCCACCAATAGCAATAAAGATAAGCTCAGTCTTTTCATCATCAGTTCCCTTCCTTGAAAATCGGCGCGAACAACTCGACCTCTTGCTCGCGCCCCTTCACTTTGAATGAACCATACGATTGGAACTCGAAGGCATCGCCGCAGGCTTGCATCGTATCTTGCGAAACAAGGATACGCGATACGCCCTTGGTCAAGCCTTCGATGCGACTGCCCAGATTCACGGTATCGCCGATGGCTGTGTACTCACGCCGCTGTTCCGAGCCGATGAGACCGACCACCGCAGGGCCGGTATGGATGCCGATACCCACATCGAAGTCCGCATCTTCCTCGCCCAGTTCCTGCTTGAACTTCTGCAACACTTCTGCCATCTCCAGCGCAGCTTCGACGGCATGACGCGCGTGATCTGGGTCATCCAGCGGAGCACCCCAGAACGCCATGATGCAATCGCCGATGAACTTATCCAGTGAGCCACCGTGGCGGAAAACCACCTCGACCTGTAGCGTGAAGTAACGATTCAGCAACTCCACCACTTGTTGTGGTGTGCGCTTTTCCGAAAGCGTGGTGAAGCCTCGGATGTCGGAGAACAGGATGGTGATCTGACGGCTCTCACCTGCACGGCTCAGGCCGCCGTGCGCCACCAACTCTTTCACCACATGGGGATTCACGAAGCGGCTGAACATCTGCACCGCCTGCTCGCGTGACTTGCGCTCGTTCAGATATTCACGCAACGCAAAGGCGATGTAGGCTGACCATGCCAGTAACAGCGGCGTGAGGACGGGCATCAACATCAGCTGGCCGACAGCGAGGAATGAACCCGCCAGCAACGATGCCGACACGCCCAGCAAGCCAATGCCGATCTTGAGTGCGTTCAACTTGCGCAAGAAGGCGATGCTCAACAGGCTTAGGAGCAGCAAAGATATCCCCAGCCCGAACATCTCATCCGCCGCGCGCATGGCACGGCCGTTCTTCAGGTTGTCGATAGCTGTCGCCAGCATCTCCATACCGGGATAAAGACTCGCCATCGGCGTCACACGCACATCGTGCAAGCCTGTTGCAGCCGTACCAATGATGACGATCTTGTCCTTGAGTTCATTTGCCGCACGTTGTGGATGCTCACGGTCTAGGTCGGCATACAGGTCGGCATAGGAGATATGTTTGATCGCACCCGCATTGCCGCGCCACGCCAAGATGAAGTCGGATTCTTTAGGTACGTCATACCCCAAGTCGTGCGCTACGCGCGCAGGCAAAGAGGGGATGAGCCAGCCATAAGCACCGGTGTAGAGCTGATAACGCCGCCCTACGCCATCGGCATCTTCCACGAAATTGATGGTGCCGACTTTCCAATGTGCTGGGTCGATGGCGAGCGGAGGGAGCAAGGCCACGTGTGCATCTGCGACGGCGTTCGCTGTCGATTGCAAACCTAGCAAGGGTGCGATCTGCGCTACGGGTGCACCCTGCGCATCCATTGCCGCATCACGCCGCACCAGTGGAAAATAGACGTTGTCCACGCTTTTCAGCGCCTGATTAAAAGCTTTGTCGCTGTCAGGTCGGAATGTGTCCGGCTCACTGAACAGGATGTCGAACACGATGGCTTTCGGCTTCTGTTTGGTGATACCGCGCACCAACTCACCATGCACCTCGCGCGGCCATGGCCAGCTACCCGCCGTGTCTTGCATGTTGGCTAAGCTCGCATCGTCGATATCCACGATGACGATGTCAGCATCGGGGGTGAGTTGTTGCGCCTGCACGCGCACGAACACATCAGACAGCCGATTCTCCAAGGGGGACAGCGCGTGCAACCACAACGATTCCACCGCCGCGATGAGCAAGAACACCAGGCCGATACGCAATGTGACCTGTCTATCCATATCGGGCGATGTATTGACCATGACTAAGCTTCCCTGTTACGCATGAAATCGGCTGTCTTGAAGAACGCTGCTTTCAACTCTGCTCGCAGAGCTACATCCTCGATGACATCATCCATCGCTTGCGTCATGCACATCATCCACTGATCGCGCTCCTCATCCCCAATGGAGAAAGGCATGTGGCGCTGACGCAAACGTGGATGGCCGAACTTTTCCACGAACAACTGCGGTCCACCCATCCAGCCGGAGAGGAACATGAAGAGTTTGTCTTCCGAGTTCTTTAGACTGATATGGTGCATCTGGCGGATACGGTGCGCCTCGGGCAACTCATCCATCAATTGATAGAAACGTTGCACCAAGGCGCGCACCTTTGGCTCACCGCCGATACGTTCGTAATGATTGCGTGTGTCGTTACTGATCTGCATCGTGCTACTCCGTAAAGAATCTATCTTTCATCTCTTCCAACCCGACACTGCTCAACACCTCTGCCAAGCGATCCGCCGCACGTTTGCGCGGCAGGTTCTTGTAGGTAGCGATGATGAGTTCATTCTTCATCGAGTGTTCCCAGCCCACTAGCTCAGTCACCGTGACTTGATAACCATGCGCCTCCAGTTGTAGGCAGCGCAACACATTGGTGAGGTGACTACCGAACTCGCGAGTATGGATAGGGTGGCGCCACAATTCGATGAGCGCATCCTTCGCAAGTTGCTTGCCCTTGTTCTTACGCAAGACGGCGGCCACTTCAGCCTGACAGCACGGAACCAGCACGATGTGTTTGGCTTGTTTCTTGAGTGCGAAGTGGATGGCATCGTCAGTGGCTGTGTTGCAGGCATGCAGTGCGGTCACCACATCGACTTGAGGTGGCAGCTTGTCCGACAGGGTCGATTCAGCGACCGATAGGTTCTCGAATGACATGCCACCAAAACCTAGCTGCTGCGCTAATTCGCGCGAATGTGTGACCAGCTCTTCGCGCGTCTCGATACCGTAGATGTGGGAAGTATCTTTCAGCGCCTTGAAGAACAGGTCGTACAGGATGAAGCCCAGATAGGACTTACCTGCACCGTGATCGACCAAGGTCAGCGCGCCTTTCTCCTTGCGCACCTCTTCCAGCAGCGGCTCGATGAACTGATACAGGTGATACACCTGCTTCAGTTTGCGGCGCGAGTCCTGATTCATCTTGCCGTCGCGCGTGAGGATGTGCAGCGCCTTTAGTAGCTCGATGGATTGTCCAGCACGTATCTCAGGATATTCTGGGGTGATTGTCTTTTTCATGCCCTACCTTAACCTTTATGTCTGACTCTTGGCAACGGTGCCAACACTTCCAATATCGATGTCGGGAGCGGCGGCAGTTGATCGCATATCTGTGCCGCCAACACTTCCCCCGCGATACCTGCTGTGAGTAGCCCGCGCGTACCGTGCGCCAAGCTACAGTAAAGTCCCCGCTCCACCTCGCCCACGAGTGGTGTCGAGCCTGGCGCAGAACAACGCACCGATGCTCTGCCTTGCAACTCATCTAGACTCACCTCCCCCAATGCTTGGTGCAATGCTGGCGCATATTCACTCAGGCTTGTCAGGTTGTCAGCATGGTCTGCGCTGCGTGTCTCTGACGATTCATCATCAAAAGCATGCGTCGCCCCCATGACATGCACCTCATCCACGGCAGGTGCGCAATAACCATCACCACACACCACCGACTGCAACGTTTGGCTCATCTCTGTTTGTGATACTAGGCTGATCTGCCCGCGCACTGGGATGAGGGGGAAATGTTCGAACTGCGCGAGTTTCTTGGCAGAGTGTGCACAACATACCAAAACGACATCCGCCTCGGCATTCCACACGAGGCCTTGGGCATCAACCCCATTCACACGCCAACCCGCCTTGGTATTCTCCAGACTCTGGGCATCATGCCCCAGCCGTCGATCGATGTGCTCATGTTCAACCAACGCCGCACATAGCTTTGGCGGCACGACCCAACCGCCAGCAGGGAACCACAACCCACCGAACCTCATCTCGACGCCCGCCAACTGCGATGCCTGTTCTGCATCCACGAACCGCATCAGATGTTCTGGCCACTCCAGCTCTGCCAAACGTGAGATGCGTTTGGTCTCGACTGGCTTGCAGGCCAGTTGAAGCAAGCCACATTCGGCGCGCACCTCACCATCTACGGGCAACACATCATCCATCAAGCCAAGTGCATGCCCATAAGCAGCTAGCACGAATCGATGCAAAGGATCGCCCCCTGCCCCGAAGCGGGCATGCAAGATGCCGCGCGGATTGCCCGATGCTGCACTGGCTAGTTCCGGAGCACGCTCGATGAGGGTGACATTGATGCCCCGCTGAACAAGTGCATGAGCAGCTGCGCAGCCAGCGATTCCACCGCCAATGACGATGGCGGTACTGGGCTTTTGTTTCTTGATAGCAACCTCAGTGGTGTGACACATCCGTCCGCATGTCATCTCGCGCTTACGCCCGAAACCTTCAACCTTCTCCACTTCAAATCCCGCTTGTTGCAAACCGCGCCGCACACCGCCTGCACTGGTGTACGTCGCCAAGGTGGCGCCATTACGCGAAGCGCGAGCGATGTTGGCAAGCACCGCGTCGCTCCACATCTCAGGGTTTTTGGCGGGCGAAAATCCATCAAGAAACCACGCATCCACACTGTGCGCTGGCAACTGCGGCAATGCCTCATCCACATCCGCGTACATCAAGGTCAATCGAACGCGCCCCTCGGCAAAGCTCCAGCGATTCCATCCCGGAACACGGCGATGCCAACGCGCCAACAGTCCATTAGCCAATGGATTTAACTCAGGCCACAACGCCAATGCCGCGCTGAGCTCGTCATCACTCAATGGAAATTTCTCGACGCTGAAGAAATCCAGAGTCGCCCCTACGGGTGCAGAGCGTTCGAACAACTGCCATGCACACAGAAAGTTCAACCCCGTACCAAAACCTGTCTCCCCAATACAAAAACTATCATCCGTAGACAATGCGGCGAAGCGTTCTTGCAACTGGTTACCCTGCAAAAACACGTGACGTTTCTCTTCCAGACCGGAGTCGGTCGAAAAGTACACATCGCCGAAGCGATCCGAATAGGGTTGTCCGTCTTTCCAGTCGAGCATATTCAATATCTACAAATGATTCCGGCGGGATAAACCCGCCGGAATCGTCACTACGTGAGCGCCAAGAACTTACTTAGCGGCTACGTCTTTTTCGCACTTCTTGATGGATGCCGCTTTAGCAGCACCAGCCAGTGGCTTGCCATCTTTGCTCACTGCTTTGTCAGCGCATGCGCCAGAAGCGACAGGAGCTGCTGAGTCTTTCTCACATTTCTTCACAAAAGCATTCTTGGCTGCACCAGCCAGCGGTTTACCGTTTTTACCAACCGCTTTGTCTTCGCAAGGTGTCGCGAATGCAGTGTTAGCAACGAACAATGAAACGATTGCAGCAACGATGAGACTACGCATATTGAATCTCCTCTTGGTTGATTTTGAACTTGGTGAACGATCGCTCACAGAATGAATTATATCCATTTTGCCTTTACCCCTTGCGATCTATAAAGTGCGGGCGAGTTCGCCCATATAATGGGCACCATCCCAAACCAACTATGGAGCCCAATGCCATGAAAAGTGTGTATAGCCCCCTGATACTCGCGACCCTGCTCTCACTTCCCCTTTGTGCCCAAGCGCTAGACGTCACCGCGAATACAGATTCTACGGTGTCTGATGCTCCCAACCAGATGGCCGCGAATCAACGCACAGCGCCCGGTCTGCACTGGGTATTGAACGCAGGACTGACTTATGGAGGCGACACCATCGGAAAGATCTCGTTTACGAACGGCTCTACGAGCAACATCAAAGCAGGATCACTCATGCAGTTCGGCATTGGCGGACTTTACCAATTCGACGACACCCCACTTGCGCTGATGTTCAGCGCCAACTATCACTTCGATAGCGTCACCGCGAAGAATGGTACGGCATCCTTCGATCGTTTTCCTATCGAAGTCTTGGCCTACTACACAGGCAAAGAGAAGTTCCGATTCGGAGGCGGCGTGCGCATCATCAACGGGGCAGAGCTAGCCTCCGACATCGGTGGCAACGACAAATACACCTTCGATGCCACCAAAGGATTGGTCGCCGAGATCGGCTATCAACTCGACCCACGTGGGTGGTTGAACTTCCGATTCGTATCAGATAAATATCAGGCCAAGACTGAAGTATGGAATGGCGTTACTTACTCACTCGCCGGTAGCGCCCCTACAAACGGTTCACACATGGGGGTGAATTTCACCTACGAGTTCTGATCAAAAAACCTGCGCAAGCCAGTTAAAGAACCTCTCGCCGCGCTCGATCAGGCTGATCACGATCTCGAACAGGATCAGCCCGATCACATACCACTCTAGCTTGTGCAGTTGTTTGTTGTCCCACACATCAGCTAAGGTCTGCGCCGTGTCTGAGATCAGTCCCAACTTCCTATCTAGCGCAGACTGACGTTCCTTCAGTTCGAACTCATCCTCTAGGGCAGCAAATAAGCCCTCGAGCTGCGGGTAGTCCCACAGTGTCTCGGGTCTATCCCCGATCTCAGCGCGCCCTACCATGCGATGCTCGATCAACAACATAGAGCCTATCTTCTGCAACAATTTCTTGGTATCGGCACTGACCTTGCCATGTGTCGCCAACTCTTGCGCCAGCGGTTCGATCTTGTCGAACTCTCCCGCAACTTTCTTTTCATACAAAGTCAGCACGAGGTTCTTGCTCAAGGCGTCTGCGATGAGTTGTAGCTTTTCCAAAGACACCACATCCAACGTCACCGCCCCGCTCTGCACACCGATGATGCTGCGTCCACTGTGTATCTCAAGCTCTTCCGTCTCGGGTACGGCATAGGCATTGGTCAACAAGGGTTTGAGTGACTCGATGAAGCACACCTCATCCATAGTGTGTACACCGAACAGCACCACCACACCATAACGGAACAGCACTGCGATGCCACCATTCGCATCGACTTGCAAGGTCAGCGGCGTAGTCGCTAGGCAATCCGCGATCTTGAACAGTTTCAGATCCAGACGGTCACCCAACAACAGCGCTCGCGCTTTCAGTTCTTGTCGGTCCTTCAGTTGCAATTCCATGTTGCGTCTCCTTATTGATTGCGGATGCTACTTAAAGCACGCATCCAACGCTCGCCCCAATGATGCAATCCCAGCCCCAATAAGATGCTCGCCGTGCCCAACCATACTTGCGGCAACACCGATTCAGCGTTCAGTGCATGGCCCAACAACAATGCCATCACCGGCGTGACGAGTGTGATGAGCGCGACCCGAGATGCATCGGTATGTTTGATGAGGTAGTAATACAAGGCGAAGCCCGCCACAGAACCGAACGTGCCGAGATATACCGTCGCCGCCACGGCACGTTCAGGCATCTCACTGGGCCAGTGGCCGTCTGCCAACAACCATGCGCCGCAAAACAAGGGCAACGCAACGACCAACGTGCCCAAGGTCATCGCCAAGGCCGAGCTGTCGTCCCCGATACGTTTGATCCAAACCAGCCCCAAGGATTGAGAAGCCATCGCCAACAATACCGCGATGACACCCAGCGCTGCTCCCTCGCCCAAGTCGAGTCCACCATGGAACACCAGCCACAATCCGATGACACCGAGTAGCATCCCGGCAAGTTTGTTTGGCGAGAACGACTCCTCCTTCAACCACACCATCGCCCCCAAACTGGTGACCAACGGTGATAGACCGAATAAGACTGCGATCATGCCGGAGGTGACGAACTGCGATGCCCAATAGGTCAACACCATCGCGATGAACATGCTCGAACCGCCCGCCAGATAGGCATGGAGCGCTTTGCGATGTAGCGGCAACCGCATGCGGAACACCGCCAACAGAAAGACGCACAGCAATACGCCGATGGTCATACGCGAGAACACCGCGAAGCTGAAACCGACACCCAGCGCACTCCACTTGATAGCAAGTGGAGTGGTAGACCAGATCAAGATGATGGAAACAAAAGCGAAGGGAACTGACATAGCGCTTGGATGATTTCTTGAGAGGTGCACATCATACCGCGCCATGGCTTCTGCTAAAGTATCGCCATGGCAAAACACACACTAGAACGCATCCTCCAATCACAAGGTTTTGGCACCCGTAAATGGTGTTCAAAGCTCGTCGAAGAAGGTGAAGTCAGCATCAACGGCGAGGTCGTCACCGATACCAAACTCTACCTCGAAACGAATGGATTGATCTTCACTATCTATGGCGAAGACTGGCTGTACCGCGAGCATCTTTATATCGCGCTGAACAAACCTGCCGATTACGAGTGCTCACGCAAACCCAGCCATCATCCTGGTGTGCTCTCCCTGCTGCCTGAGCAATTCGCCCTGCGCGATGTGCAACCTGTTGGTCGTCTTGACCATGACACCACGGGCTTGTTACTGATGTCGGACGATGGAAGCTTCATTCACGCGCAATCCTCGCCCAAGCGGCATATACCGAAAGTGTATGTCGCGACCACACACGATCCTGTGACGCCAGAACTCGTTTCGCAACTGCTGAAGGGCGTGAAATTGCATGACGAACCCGCTCCGCTCGCAGCTATCGTATGCAAGCCACTCGACACACATCGCTTGGAGATCGTGCTGGAACAAGGGAAGTATCATCAAGTCAAGCGCATGCTCGCTGCCGCCGGCAATCATTGCACAGCGCTGTGTCGCACCCAGATCGGGGATTTAAGACTGGATACACTCACCTTATCTGAAGGCGAATGGCGCTATCTGAACGAGGCCGAGCTCGCTTTGCTCACTCCCATCTCAGAGTAAATCACTCAAGCAAATGGTATGATGCGGGCCAGGTTTTTTCGGTCAGACTGCATTCGTCGTTACCTTGCAAGGTCTAAAGATGGGCCTATTGAACGCAACCATCACCATATTTGAGGGGAATCATCTTGAAATCATCCACACGTAATATCGCATTCACTGCATTCGCATTGATCAGCTTATTCACATTGAGCGGCTGCTTCGAAGAGAAAGCAAAAGAGACCACTGCTGCGCCAGCACCCGTCGTTGAGATCGCTCCTGTAGCATCCGCACCGGTCGCGGCTACGCCGGTCGCTGCACCAAAGCCAGTTGCAAAACCTAAACCAGTTGCCCCCAAAGCAGCTGCACCCGCTCCAGTCAAAGTCGTTTGCGACAACTGCGGTACAGTCGTTTCCATCAATGTGATCGAACAATCTGGGAAAGCTAGTGGCACTGGTGTTGTCGTCGGCGGCGCAATTGGTGGACTGCTTGGCAATCAAATGGCCGATTCCAAGAACAAAGAGCTGGCCACATTGGCTGGCGCAGTCGGCGGTGCAATCGCTGGCAATGCCATCGAAAAGAACATGAAGAAGACCACTGTCGTTGATGTGGCTGTGCAAATGGAAGTCAGTGGCGAAACTCGTATCTTGCGCCACACTGTCAATCCAAATGTCGTTGTAGGCGACAAAGTCAAAGTCGAAAACGACCTCGTTGTAAAGCAATAAAGCTACTTCACGGCAATAAAAAAACGGGGCTATCAAGCCCCGTTTTTATTTCCACCAAAAACAAGCTATTGGCTCGTCACGTAGCGGCAGTTCGTCTCGCGTATGAAGAACGTCGCGACCAATCCGATCACAGAGAAACCCAACAATATCCCGATACCGTATTGGTAATCGCTCAACGCCAAGGGTGCGATTCCAACACCTTGATGCGCACGGTCTATCGCCCATCCCACCAGCGGTTGCATGATGGCCGTACCGAGGAACCCACCGATGTTCACCACGCTGGTCGCCATGCCTGATAGTGCATGCGGATTCACCTCTTTCGCACACGCCCAACTCAAAGTGAAACTCGGCGCACACAACCCCATCAGCAAGAACAAGGCGTAGCTCAAACCTGAAGCGAGGCTCATTCCAAACAACATCGGCAACCAACACAGGCTATAGATCAAGGCACCGGCGATCATCAAGGGTTTTCGCTTACCCATGCGATCAGACAAGGTGCCGATGAAGAACGCACCGATAGCAAAACCCGCCAGCAACAGAGTCGTGTGGTCGGTCGCAGTCGCTCTATCCATGCCGTACACATCGCGCAGGAAAGGCACCGCCCACAAGCCCGCAAAGGCGAACAGCGAACCTGCGATGCCCATGTTCACCCACAGACCTGGCCATGTCGCACGGTTCTTTACAACGATGAGCAAGCCGTCATACCAATGGCCAGTGTGGAGCGGATGCGCCTCTTTGCCATCCAACTCGCGCATGCTGGGCAACCCAACTTCTGTTGGTTGGTTGCGCACCAACCACCAATCCAACGCGGCCAGCAACAATGAGAGAGCCCCAACTGCGACGAACACGGTGCGCCAAGAAACAAATCCCAGCGCCCATGCCAAGGGTGCTGCCGCAAGTAGCGAACCCACGTTACCCATCAAGATGGTCGCACCCGTCATGGTAGCGAAATGCCTATCGTGGAACCACGATGCGTTGAGCTTAAGCAAAGAGATGAATGTGACTGACACCCCAAGACCAACCAAGACGCGCCCGACCGAAGCCGCCGCAAGTGAGTCCGCCATGCCGAACATCATCGAGCCGATCCCTGCGATCAACCCACCTATCGCCACTACACGGCGCGGCCCCATCGTATCGACCAAGATGCCCGTCGGTATCTGCATGAGCATGTAGACGTAGAAATACGTCGCCGCCAATCCGCCTAACTCAGCACCGCTGGCATGGAAGGTCTGCTGTAAGTCACCCGAGATAGCTGCCGGTGCGAAGCGATGGAAGAACGACAACACATAGGCCAAACCAACGACGATGAACGCCGTCCAGCGTAGGCGTACAAGTTGACTGGCTTGATGCGGATTCAGCATGAGCTATTTATTGAGCCGTTGCGTCCGCGATCAATTTCTGCAACTCCCCCTGTTCGTACATGGACATCATGATGTCCGAACCACCGATCAGCTCACCTTTGAGATAGAGCTGAGGGAAAGTCGGAAAGTCGGCGTAGAACTTCAGATAGTTCCAAGCGCCTGCGTCTTCCAGCACATTCACCGCGACGTATTTGGTCACGCCACAGGCCTTCAACACTTGCGCCGCGCGGCCTGAGAATCCGCATTGCGGGAACTGTGGCGTGCCCTTCATGTACAGCACGATAGGATTCTCGGTGACGGTCTTTTTGATGGTGTCTAATGCGATCTGTTTTTCGTCCATTTTATTTCTCCAAAATTATTTGTTTGCCCATTGCGCTGGGGTGAGTGTCTTCATAGAGAGCGCATGTATCTTTTCCATCTTGTCGCCCAACA
>JBAYIG010000023.1:0-32585 GCA_041665725.1 Sideroxydans sp.
GGTCGAGACGGTATTCGGTGAGTAACATGATGTGGCTTTCTTAATTATCCGAGAGACGTATCTCGGTGATGATGGCTTCCCCGCCAATTTTGCCACCAGGTTCGATGTGGCGGACTTTGACGGGCAGTAATCGGTGCTCTTGCGAGAACCATATCTCCAGACCTTCTTTGCCAGCGGGTTGCAGTTTACGGAAGTGTACCGTGTGTAGTTTTCCCATGCGGGTGATCAATGCCTCATCGGTGGTAACTTCGAAGCGGTATTTATCCAGATTGTGTCCGTTAGTGACCGAGATAGGCAATACGTCTCCATCGGCAGGAAGCGGTGGGAACTGATACAAGATGCTCAACATATCCTGTGCATCTGTGGGCATATCGATTTCTTGGCCGTCAGCAAAGACCAACTTGTTCTTTTCTCGATCAAAGGTGGCTTGGTAGGATCGCGTTCCATTCTCATCTGTTTTATCTTCGGTGAACTTGCGCGGGAACAACAGTTGTCCATCTGACATCCCCCAACTGCTCTGCTTTAGGGTGAACGACTTCACCATTCGTGCGAGGCCGATCGTTTGCGTCGTTGAGTCTAGCTTGTATTGCCCATCATCGAATTCGAGGGTGTGGATGGTCTCACCCACGACCATGCCATCACTGCCTAACTTCACTTCGAATCTGAGGCGAGCGTGCTTGGGGAGTGGGGGGCGCGGTGGGGTGGCAGATGTCGATTCGGCCACGCTACTTGCTGCAATCACAGTACTTTCAGCATCGAGCGCCTCTGTTGCCAGCGCTGCCAAACTATCTGTCTCAGCCATACTGCTCGTGGTGGCTACGCTACTTTCTGCAGAGATTTCTTTGACATCTGTTTGTTTGACGACAGGCAGTTGTTCTAATGGGGTGGCTGCGGGCGGTTTGCTGCGCGGTTTCTTTGCTGCGGGCAGTCTTGCTTGGCGTGAGACGGGTTCCAATTTTGCCATCAAGGGCGGCAGTTCTGGAGTGGATGCAGGTAGTTCGATGTTGGGTATCCACAGGAATATCGCGTGAACGATGAGCGATATTGCAAGTGCGGCGATGATGCGCTGCTTGGGTGTGGACAACGGAACGTTCACGGAACGATTTTGAGGTCGGTAAGGACTTGAGTCAGTGAGTTGCTACCGTCTTCGGTGAAGACCACTTTGCAGGGTACGAAGTTGTGATCGATGGCTAGCCACACGTTCGATCTCTTTGGGATGTTCATGGGGAGCGAGGTCAGGTTGTAGCTACGCATGGTGCCGAACGAGGTGGTGACGGTCTGTTCGGGTTTCACTTGGTAGTGCATCTTTTCGATGATGCTGCCGTTGGACATGTCCAATTTCACTTCCAACTTTCCGCGTGGCGGTTCGGCCACGAACTGATACATCATGCTCAGACGATCTTGTGTGCCCAGAGCGAGGGGTAGCTGGCGGATGCCGCCGTTGTCACGGTGGATGAGCTCGTGACGCGCCCAATCGAATTCTGCGGCACTGTTCTTGTGGCTATCTTGTGCGCGTTTGTGCGTGTACTTGAGTGGAAGCAATCCGCGCTCACCGATATCACCGTCGCTAGTGGCGACAATGGTCTCAGGCTTGAAGAGAGCGAGCAGACCAACGGGTTTGGTGATGGACTCGATGTGGTATTGATTGCCATCACGCACGAAGACCTCGCGCACTTTGGCTAGCGTCACCCCTTTTACTTGCAAATCGTAATTCGCTTCGATGCGATGCGGTATCTCTGCCGCAAAGAGTGGGGTGGAGAGGGAAAACAAAGCGAGTGTGAGCAGAGTGCGCATGTCGTTAGTCTAACCCAGGCGAGATGAGCGTCGTACCGCGCTGCTCAAGACGGTCTGTTTCGACGCGACCTTGCGCATTCAAGTGCACATTTCCATTACACAGCCAGCGCACTGCCTGAGGGAACACGCGATGCTCTTCGTGCAAGACTCGCGCTGACAAAGTCGCGGGAGTGTCGTCCTGTCGCACAGGGACGGCAGCCTGGATGATGATAGGGCCGTGATCGAGATCGGCGGTGACGAAATGGATGGTGCAACCGTGGATCTTTACTCCATCCTTTAGTGCACGTTCATGTGTGTCCACTCCTGTGTAAGCTGGGAGCAGAGAAGGATGGATATTGATGAGACGACCAGCATAGTGATTGACGAAACCCGCTGTGAGGATGCGCATGAAGCCAGCGAGCACGACGAAATCAGGTTGGTGGCGGTCTATCTCTTGCGCCAGTGCAGCGTCGAACGCTTCGCGGCTGGCGAAGTCCTTGTGCGAGATCGCTGCGGTAGCGACACCGTGTTGTTTAGCGATCTCCAACCCTGCGGCATCGGCCTTGTTGCTGATGACAGCCGCCACCTCACAAGGCAACTTCGCCTTCAGCAACGCTTCCATGTTGCTGCCACGACCGGAGATGAGGATGAGGATGCGCTTCACGTTGTTCAACGTACCTGAGTCTGGTGTTCGTCGCCGCTACGTGCGCGAATCACGCCGATGCGTGACACGGTCTCGCCTGTGGCTTGCAGATGCTTGATTGCTGCATCGGCATCGGTTGCTGCAACCACGACGACCATGCCGATTCCACAGTTGAATGTGCGGAACATCTCTTGTGCTTCGACGTTGCCGCCTTCACGCAACCAGTCGAACAGTTTCGGCATCTTCCATGTCTTGCTGTCGATGTCAGCGACGACGTTGCTTGGCAACACGCGCGGCACGTTCTCGGTGATGCCGCCGCCAGTGATGTGAGCCATGCCTTTGACGGTGATGGTCTGCATCAGGCTCAACATCGGCTTCACGTACAAACGTGTCGGCGCCATGATGCAGTCAGCCAGCGAACGGTCGCCGTCGAACTTGGCGTTCAGATCAGGTTTGCTACGCTCGATGATCTTGCGCACCAGTGAGTAGCCGTTGGAGTGCGCGCCGTTGGAAGCGAGCCCCAGCACCACGTCGCCCGCTTTGATGTGTTCGCCCGTGATGATTTTGGATTTTTCCACCACGCCGACTGCGAAGCCTGCGAGGTCGTATTCGCCGACGGGATACATGCCTGGCATCTCGGCCGTTTCGCCACCGATCAATGCGCAACCAGAATCTTCACATCCCTTGGCGATACCTTTGATGACTTCAGTGGCGGCAGGCACGTCCAACTTGCCGCAGGCGAAATAGTCTAGGAAGAACAGCGGCTCGGCACCCTGCACCAAGATGTCGTTCACGCTCATGGCGACCAAGTCGATACCGACCGTATCGTGACGATTGAGCTCGAAAGCGAGCTTGAGTTTGGTGCCTACGCCGTCGGTGCCGGACACCAGCACGGGTTCTTTGAATTTCTTAGAGATCTCGACCAGACCGCCGAAGCCGCCGATGCCGGACAGGACTTCAGGGCGCATGGTGCGCTTGGCAAAGGGCTTGATGTTCTCGACCAATTGGTCGCCAGCATCGATATCTACACCCGCGTCGCGGTAGGAAAGGGAATTGGATGGGGTGTTCAAGTTGAGTTCTCGCTTTCTAAACTGTAAAGTGCCGACAATTTTTCAAAGCCGAATTTTACCCGAAATGACCGTATCCCGCTCTGCCGCAATGCAATGGTTGGCTGTTGCCGTCGTCCTGTTCGGGGCACTGTATCTGCTCGGCCCCATCCTCGCCCCTTTTGTGGCGGCGGCCATCCTTGCTTACATCTGTAACCCCTTGGTAGCACGTTTGTGTGCCTGGAAGCTGCCCCGCACCTTGGCCGTGGTGCTGGTGATGTTGGGGCTGGTGCTGGCCTTTGTGGTTTTGCTACTCATCATGTTGCCACTGTTGCAGAAGGAAATTGGACTGCTGATGGTGCGTGCGCCTGAGTGGTTGGAGACGGCACGTGTTCGCTTACTTCCCCTATTGCAGCAGTGGTTCGGTATCAGCATCGAGTGGGACGTGCAGGCGTTGAAGAACCTGCTGATTTCACATTGGCAGAGTGCGGGTGGTGTGGCAGCCAAGCTGTTGCCGTGGTTAGAGAGTGGTGGTGGCATGTTGCTAGGGTTGCTGGTCAATCTCCTGCTCATCCCTGTGGTGATGTTCTATTTGTTACGGGATTGGAACGACATCGTCCAACGTGTCGACCACATGATCCCGCGTCATTGGCATGCCAAAGTGAGCGAGATCGCAGGCGAGGCGGATGGCGTGTTGGCCGAGTTCTTACGCGGGCAACTCTCCGTGATGTTGCTGATGAGCGTGTTCTATGTGGCAGCGCTGTGGCTGGTTGGGCTGGAGTTCGCTTTGCCTATCGGCATCGTTGCGGGATTGTTGGTGTTCGTACCTTACCTCGGCATGGTGCTCGGTTTGGGCTTGGCGACCTTGGCGGCAGCCATGCAATTCACTGCTTTGAGTGATGTCGTGATGGTGTGGGCAGTCTTTGGCGCAGGGCAATTGTTGGAGGGCATGGTGGTCACGCCATGGTTGGTGGGCGAGCGTATCGGTCTGCACCCGCTGGCGGTCATCTTCGCTTTGCTCGCCTTTGGCCAACTGTTCGGTTTCTTTGGTGTGTTGCTGGCGTTACCGCTGGCAGCCATCCTGCTGGTCGTGTTGCGTCATTCACGTGAGCGTTATCTGAACAGCGAGATGTATAACAAGCCATGACCCAAATGCTATTGGGCATCGCGCCTGAGTGGATACCTTCCCTAGAGAATTTCGTTGCCGGACGCAATGTGGAATTGCTGTCCGCCTTGCGCCACGCTTTATCTTCGTCGCAAGGTGAACGTTGTCTCTATGTGTGGGGTGAGGCAGGTAGTGGCAAGACCCATCTGTTGCAAGCCATCGTGGTCAGTGCGCGCAGTGCGGGAAGAACGGCCATCTGTTTGTGCGGTGCAGTGCCACAGCTGAATGAGGTGGTCGCAGTGGATGATGTCGAGATGCTGGATGACGAGGCGCAGATCGTGCTATTCACTTTGTACAACCGTATGCGCGAGAGTGGTGGACTGTTGATCATCAGCGGCAAGCAAGCACCTGCATTCTTGAAGTTGCGCGATGATTTGCGTACCCGTCTAGGCTGGGGTTTGGTGTACCAAGTACATGCATTGAATGATGCCGAGAAGGCGGAAGCCTTGCGCCAGCATGCGCAAGCACGTGGCTTTGAGTTGCCCAGCGAAGTGACGAGCTATCTGTTACGTCATGGAAGGCGTGACCTACCATCCCTCTTAGGGACGCTAGATGCGCTGGATGAACGTTGTTTGCGACTAAAGAGAGGTGCAAGTGTGCCGATTCTGAAAGAAGTGATGAATGGCTGAGGTTGTGATTAAATCTCACTGCGATTCGCGCCGTTGTTAGGCTGAAATTTCAATTTAAATAAGGGAAAACATGAAAATCAAAATAATGACATTGGTAGTGGCAGGCTTGTTCCCATTGATGGCGAACGCATCTAACTTTGCTGCATATGGCAGTGCAGGTACGAATGGTTTTGGTTTGGGAGCGAGTACGTCAATCAATAACAATTTGGGCGCGCGCCTAGGCTTTAATACTTTTAAGATAAGCACGACTCAACAAGATGCCAATGGTAACTACGGTGTCGATCTAAAGCTGATGACAGTGTCTGGCTTAGCTGATTACTATCCATGGGCGGGCAAGTTCAGAGCGACAGCAGGTGCGGTGTATAACGGTAACAAGGCGACAATCACCGCCCAACCGACAGGAGCTGGAAGCTATGTGTTCAACGGGGTGACCTATACATCTTCCGATGTTGGTGCATTTTCGGGAGAAATGACTTTCAATAGTGTTGCTCCTTATCTGGGTATCGGTTGGGGTAATCCGGCGGCACAAGATAAGCAGTGGGGCATGACCATGGATATCGGCGTTCTGTTTCAAGGTTCGCCCAAAGTCAAGAATACAGTAGCTTGTGGCGCTGCAGTAGTTACTGCGGGAGGATGTGCTGGCTTGCAGAGCAACGTCTCTGCAGGAGCTGCTCAATTAGAAACAGATTTGAAGAACTTCAAATACATGCCAGTCGTCAATGTTGGCATCTCATATCGTTTCTAAAGCAGTTGGTCGTTTTGAGTGACGTAAGCCTGCTGCGATGCAGGCTTCGTTTTTTGAGATTAGGAGTGATGGTGAATCTAGCTTTATTCGATCTGGACAATACTTTGTTGAGTGGGGACAGTGACTTTGAGTGGTCGCAGTTCTTGGTCGAGCAGGGGATACTCGACCGTGAGTTGTTCGAAGCGAAGAATCTCGCGTTCTACGAACAATACAAGGCCGGAACCTTGAACATTGAGGAATTCCTAGAATTCCAACTTGCCCCCCTGTCGCGTCACTCGCGTAAGGTCTTGGATGGGTGGCATGAGGAGTTCATGCGCATCAAGGTGCGCCCGATGATGGGGGCGCAAGCCAAAGCCTTGGTGGAGAAACATCGCGCGGCTGGCGATATCTGCATGATCGTTACCGCGACCAATAGTTTTGTCACCGCGCCCATCGCACGCGAGTTCGGTGTCGAGCATCTGATCGCTACCGATCCGGAGCATAAGAACGGCGAGTTCACAGGCGGTGTCGCTGGAGTGCCGAGCTTTCGCGAAGGCAAAGTGGTACGCATGGAGCAGTGGCTGGCCGAGCGTGGGTGGGGCTGGGATAGCTTCGAGCAATCTTGGTTCTACAGCGATTCTTTGAATGACCTGCCTTTACTGGCCAAGGTGAAACATCCTGTGGCGGTCGATCCGGATGCGACGCTGCGTGCACATGCGGAGAAACACGGTTGGCCCGTGCTTTCCCTGCGCTGATTTCTGGGATTTTGCTGGGGTGTATAATCCCCTCCGTCGCCGCACCCTTTGCGGCGACTTCACTTTCTAGATAATGATAAAAAGACTGATCAAACGAGTATTCGGTAAATCGGCTGCGACACGCGCTGTGGGCGCTGCGCTGGTGATTCCCTTTGAGGCGCACAAGGTGAGCCGCGATGGCATCAGCTTCGGCGCTAAGCGCGTCACCGATGGTCTGCAAGCAGCGGGGTTCAAGGCCTTCGTGGTGGGCGGTGCGGTGCGCGACCTGCTGCTGGATAAACAACCCAAAGATTTCGATGTGGCAACGGATGCCACGCCAGAAGAAGTGCGCCGTGTGTTCCGCCGCGCACGCATCATCGGCCGCCGTTTCAAGTTGGTGCATGTGATGTTCGGCGAGGAGACAGTCGAGGTCTCCACCTTCCGTCGCGCCATCGACGCGGAAGATGCAGAGACCGACGAACACGGCCGCATCCTGCGTGACAATGAGTTCGGCGACCAACAGCAGGATGCCGCACGGCGTGACTTTACCGCCAATGCGCTGTTCTATGATCCGACTACGCAAGAGATATTCGACTACCACAACGGCTACGCCGATATCCGTGCCAATATCTTGCGCATGATTGGTGATCCCGAGGTGCGTTACCGCGAAGATCCGGTGCGCATGCTGCGTGCGGTGCGTCTCTCTGCCAAATTGGGCATGAAGCTCGATCCTGCGACTGCCGCCCCCATCTCCAAGATGAAAGGCTTGTTGAGCAACGTGCCGGAAGCACGCATGTTCGATGAGATGCTCAAGTTGTTGTTGTCCGGTCATGCGCTGGAGTGCATCAAGAAGTTGCGCCAGATGGAATTGCACCATGGCATGTTGCCCATGTTGGACGTCATTCTTGAACAACCGATGGGCGAGAAGTTCGTCATGTCGGCACTGAAGAATACCGATGACCGCATCGCCGCTGAGAAGCCTACATCCCCAGCATTCCTTTTTGCTGCGTTGCTATGGCATGAGGTGCTGGCGACTTGGAAGATCAAGCAAGAAGCGGGAGAGCGTCCTATCGCTGCGATGCATGCAGCGATGGATGAAGTGTTGGAGCGTCAACGTGCGCAACTCGCCATCCCTCGTCGTTACGACACCGTGATGAAGGAGCTGTGGGTGTTGCAACCGCGCTTCGAACAACGCGGTGGGCAACGTCCGATGCGTTTGCTTGCATTGCCGCGCTTCCGCGCCGCTTACGATTTCATGCTGTTGCGTTGCCAGAGTGGTGAGTCGGAAGTGGAACTGGGAACATGGTGGGAAGAGTTCCAACATGCCAGTGAAGAGCGTCGCGCCGAGATGTTGTTGCCCGACACCGCAGGTCCTAAGAAACGCCGCCGCCGCACCAAGAAACCATCTAATGCCGTACAGGCGGAACTGCCGATAGACTAATGGAGCACGTTGCATTCGTCGGGTTGGGCAGCAATCTGGCTGAGCCCTTGTCGCAGGTCGCGCATGCCATCACTGCGATGGATAAGCTGCCACACACGCGTGTGGTGAAGCGCTCGTCTATGTATCGCAGTGCTCCCGTTGGCTATCTCGATCAGCCTGATTTCATCAATGCCGTGGTGCAGGTCGAGACAGAATTGACGCCGCATGATTTGTTGGAAGCCTTGCTGGCATTAGAGCTTGAATGCGGTCGCACGCGCGAGTTCCTCAATGCGCCGAGAACCTTGGATCTGGATGTATTGATGTATGACGATCTCATCCATCACGAGCATGGCTTGACCATCCCGCATCCGCAGATGCATCTACGTGCTTTCGTGTTGCAGCCCTTGGTTGAGATCGCGCCAAACTGCGTGATCCCGGGGGTGGGTAGGGCGGACGAAGCATCACAGCGTTGCGCAGGGCAATCACTGGAGCGGTTGAATGTCTCTGAGTAAATATCGCTATATCGTTGTCGAAGGCCCCATCGGTGTCGGCAAGACCAGTCTGACCAAGCGATTGGCCGAGCACGCCGAGGCGCAGATACTGCTTGAGAAACCCCAAGAGAATCCATTCCTGTCTCGGTTCTATGATGACCCAGAGAGATACGCGCTACAGACGCAATTGTTCTTCCTGTTTCAGCGCATCAATGAGGTGCGAGATCTGGCGCAGATGGACATGTTCCAAAGTCGCACCATCTCCGACTACCTGTTCGAGAAAGATGCTTTGTTCGCGCGCCTCACACTGAGTGATGACGAATACAAACTCTACCAATCCATCTACCAAAGCCTTGCCCCACAAGCGCCAAGTCCGGATTTGGTGATCTACTTGCAAGCCTCCACCGAATCTTTGATCGAGCGCGTTAGACGTCGCGGTCATCGTTACGAGCGCGCCATCTCCGATGATTATCTGACTCGCCTGTCCGAGAGTTACGGCGAGTTCTTCCATCACTACGAGACAGCCCCTCTGCTGGTGGTGAATAGCGAGTATCTGAATTTTGTGGATAATGACAACGACTTCAAATTGTTACTAGACCGCATCGACAAGATGCGTGGACGGCGCGAATACTTCAACGTCGGCAGTAATTAAATATTGTTTTCCTCGTTCCCATCTTCTCCCGCTTGCGGGAGAGGATAGAGGAGAGGGCTAGAGAGGGCTTGATGCGTAAGACACTCACTACATTGCAGAACATGCGCGGCAAGGGCGAGAAGATCGCCGTGCTGACCTGTTACGACGCCAGTTTCGCCACGCTGTTGGAGAACAACGGTGTCGATGTGCTGCTGGTCGGTGATTCGCTCGGCATGGTGATTCAAGGCCGCGAGAGCACCTTACCTGTCACCATCGAGCAGATGGCATACCACACCGCTTGCGTCGCAGCAGGCGCGCAACAAGCCTTCATCATTGCTGACATGCCCTTTGGCACTTCACAATTCTCCGCCCGCGAGACGTTCTCACATGCCGTGCAGTTGATGCAGGCTGGTGCGGAGATGGTCAAACTCGAAGGCGGTGTCGAGATGACCGAAACTATTCATTTCCTCACTTCGCGTGGTATTCCCGTCTGCGCACACATCGGCCTCACTCCGCAGTCGGTACATCAGCTGGGCGGTTACCGCGTACAGGGCAGAGGTGATGTTGCGGCACAGCGCCTGCGTGACGATGCGATCGCCTTGCAGCAAGCGGGTGCGGGCATGGTGTTGATGGAGGCTGTGCCTGCAGTGCTAGCCACAGAGATCACCGATAGTCTTTCCGTTCCCACCATCGGTATCGGTGCGGGTGCGGGCTGCTCCGGACAAGTGTTGGTGCTGCACGATATGCTGGGCATCTACCCCGGCAAGAAAGCGCGTTTCGTCAAAGATTTCATGCCGGGCGCTAGTTCCATCGCGCAAGCCGTTGCCAACTATGTCGCCGAAGTGAAGTCGGGCGCATTCCCTGCTGTAGAGCATTCTTTCTGATGCGACTCATCCATTCAGTAGTCGAGCTACGCGCCCATCTGGCGCAGCAGCGCGCCATTGCCTTCGTCCCCACCATGGGCAATCTGCACGAGGGGCATATCGAGTTGGTGCGCATGGCGAAGCAGCGCGGAACATGCGTGGTGGTGAGTATCTTCGTCAATCCCTTGCAGTTCGGCCCTAACGAAGACTTCGATAAATATCCGCGTACTTTGGAGGCTGACTGCGCCAAGCTACAAGGTTTGGCCGATGTGGTGTTCGCACCCGCTGTCAGCGACATGTATCCAGAACAGCAGACTCTATACGTCGAGCCGCCACCCATCGCCAATGAGTTGTGCGGTGCGTTCCGTCCCGGTCATTTCCGTGGCATGGCGACCGTGGTGTTGAAGCTATTCAATCTGGTGCAGCCGCAAATCGCCATCTTCGGTAAGAAGGATTACCAGCAACTCGCCATCATTCGGCAGATGGTCACGCAGTTCAATCTGCCCATCGAGATCGTGGGTGCTGAGACTTCGCGCGCGGCGGATGGCCTAGCCTTGAGCTCGCGCAACCAATATCTTTCTCCAGAAGAGCGAACTGAAGCCGTTCATCTGTATCGAACGCTGACCGATGTGGCGAACGAACTTAAGGCTGGATACAAAGACCTTGCTGCGATTGAGTCGAAAGCCAGCCAAGCCCTTGCCAATCGTGGATGGCAAGTGGAGTATGTGGCCATCCGTAGTCAGAACGGCCTAATTAAACCGGCAGATGGAGAGCAAAAGCTGGTGGTTGTCGCGGCAGCAAGGCTGGGCAAGACTCGATTGATCGATAACCTTGAGGTTTGTCTTTAGGGCGTCGTTGTTTATAATGCGCGCCCCGAAGTTGGGATAAGGAAGCAACTGATAATGCAACGAACCATGCTACAAGCGAAATTGCACCGTGTGCGCGTAACGCAGTCTGAGCTGCATTACGAGGGTTCGTGCGCCATCGACGACGACCTGCTGGAAGCCTCTGGCATCAAAGAATACCAACAGATAGACATCTACAACGTCACCAACGGCGAACGCTTCACCACCTACGCTATCCGCGCTCAACGTGGTTCGCGCACCATCTCAGTGAACGGCGCGGCCGCGCACAAGGCTGGTCCCGGCGACATTCTGATCATCGCTGCCTATTCCATCTATTCTGAGATGGAGATGCAGAAATACCACCCGTCCCTCGTCTATGTGGACGAACACAACCGCATCATCGCGCATCGCGAAAACATCCCTGTTCAAGCGGCGTAGATCGCTTGGTTTCGAGCCACGCAAGTTCCCAGAATACAGCGAGGTCGTGAGGACACACTATGGATAAAACAGTAAAGATCAGCGCTTACAGTGCTCCGACCAAGGGACTTGTTCAGCCGCAAAACATCTCGAAGGACAAGTTCGTCGCGCTTGAGCTGGAACAGAAGCAAGCGCAGCTCGATGAAGAACGGAACAAGTCTCTCGAATTGCTCAAGAACGTCGTTCAGTTGCGCGAGAGCCTGAAGCAAGAGCAAGCCAAAGCGGCTGAGCAAGAAGCGAAAGCTGTACAGCTCGAAGCCAAGTTGAACAAAATGGTTGCGCTGGAGGAGAGTCAGATCGCCAAGCGCAATGCACAGATCGAAGAAGAAAAGAAATACTCCCTCGAACTGATGCGCACCATCGAGGAGCTGAAAGAAAAGATCAAGCAAGAAAAGGCCCGATCGGCTGATATCGCCGACAGTGGTGTCCAGCTCGAAGCCAAGTTGCAAGAGATCATCGTGCTAGAAGCAAAGATAAAAGACTTGTCTGGCGTTCTCAATAAGATCATCAGCATCGCCGAAGCGGCAAAGGTGGTGGCTGACAAGTAAGGCGTGTAGGTGATGCCCAAGTGAACAAAGCCCGCGCAAGCGGGCTTTGTGTTTGGAGCAGAGCTAGGTCAACGCGCCTGCTTACGCGCGGCCAAAATCTTGCATAGATGTTCGTCGTTAGGGAATATCGTGCAATGTGCCACATCATCCAGTAGATGTTGGATCTCTTCCAAAGTGAAATGAGCCATCAGTCGATTGGCGATCTCCGGTTCCACAGGCAGCATGCGCGATTGACCATTGGGCAGATTGAAGCGGAAACCGGCAAGCCGGTTCAGATCGCCGTCCGCTTTGCTCAATGCTTCCTGTTCCAATTCCAGCGTGTCGTAAAAGGCCTCGACCTCATCGGACAATTCATCCGAAATATCCTCTGAGACCTCGACCACCATTCCCATCGGATCGTCTGTGGCAATGAAGGGCACACCGCGTTGCTCGGCAAAGGTCACGAATCTGTCGCGTAGCGTTGCATCAAAGAATATGTACTCGATCATGGCGTGTGTTCATCGGGCTAGGGGCGGGCATCCTGCCTTGTGATGTTTACGAAAGCAATCACCCGAATGGGGAGGCTTCATTCACGCAGGTACATTCTTCGTGCCGCAAGTGGATATCGAGTGCCAGCACGCTTAGTCGTTTCGTGGCTGCTTTCGACCCGTTCGGCACGATGCATAAGCGAATCACTCAAGCATATTGAATCCTTTGAAGAATTTCAGGGTGTGCAGCCTTGTTTATGAAATCTCAGAATATTAGAATATTCTTAATTATTGAAGGGTTAATGGTGCGATTGGTCAGTCATCCCAAGTTTGGTTTTAGGTCTATCGGAGGTACATCAAAATGTTTAAAGTCATCGGTGGTTTTTTTCTGGGATTGATCGTGGTGGGTGTGTTGGCTTATACCTACGCAGGTAGCCTCATGTTCAGAGAGATCGAGAGTCCGTTCGGCGTCGAAGAGACCGTCGCGCGTATCCAGCAGAACATCCAAGGCGTGGGTAACGGTTGGGCGTTGTCCGGTTTGCGTAATCCGGGCAAAGCTGTCGAGGCGGCTGGTGGCAACACCTTGCCAGTGATGATGGTGGAGGCGTGTAGCACCAAGTATTCCGGTCCCATCCTCAAGGACGATTCTGTGCGCTTCCTTTCCATCCTGATGCCATGCAAGGTGTCCGTGTACAAGAAGAACGATGGTAAGACCTACATCGGTATGATGAATGCGGGTTTGATGGGCAAGATGTTCGGCCCGATGGTAGGTGATGTGATGGGCGAGGTCGCCAAGGATCAAGAGAAGTTCGTCAAATTCGACCCAAGCAAGCCAGCGCCTGAAATGATCAAGGGCATGCCCGGCGCAGCGACAGGTGGTGCGGGCGGCGGCGCAGCAGGCGGCTGCTAAGCGGAACCTCGTTCCGTTATTTTCCTAGATCATTCAAGGGGACATCATGTCAGTTAGACCCAAACTCATCCTGTCGGCAGCGGCCATCGCGGCCATGCTGACAGCGCTGGTCGCGTTCGCGATGCCAGCCAAACCCGAGGCAGCGCCTGCACAACAGGCGGCGGCCACTCCCAAGAAAGAAAGTGACTCCACTGCTGATCACAGCAAGTTCAAAGAACTACAAAAGAACTTCAAGACCGGCCCGGAAGTGACCGAGGCTTGTTTGATCTGCCACACTGAGGCAGCCAAGCAAGTGCAGCACACCAAGCACTGGACATGGGAATCGAAAGATCCCAAGACGGGGCAAGTGCGTGGCAAGAAGAACATCATCAACAACTATTGCACTGCCGTCCTCTCCAACGAGAAGGACTGCATGGCCTGTCACGCAGGTTACGGCTGGAAGGACAGTAGCTTCGACTTCTCAGTGCAGAAGAACGTGGACTGCTTGGTGTGCCACGACAACACCGGTACGTATCGCAAGTTACCGGGGAACGCAGGACATCCCGTGTACAAGCGCCGCGAGTTTCCGCCCAAGTCTGGCAAGTTCGTCGAAGCGGTCGATCTGAAGAGAGCGGCGCAGAGCATCGGTATGCCGACGCGTACCAACTGTGGCGCATGTCACTTCTTCGGTGGCGGAGCGAACGGAGCCAAGCATGGCGATATGGATAGTTCATTGCAGCATCCAGGAAAATATCTGGACGTGCACATGAACGAGAAGGGATTGAACTTCACCTGCACCGAATGTCATGCGACCAAGAGTCACGAAGTGTCGGGTAGCCGCTACAACACCTCGGCAGCGATGACAGGGCCGGCACATATTCGCGGTAAGGCAGATGCATCGCCTGCTGCATGTCAGTCCTGCCACGGCGACAAGCCACACTCGACGAAGCATGCGTTGCTCAACCAACACACTGACAAGCTCGCTTGCCAGACCTGCCACATCCCTGAATTCGCCCGTAACGACATCGGCACCGAACTCAGCTGGGATTGGTCCAAGGCCACCATCATGGGGCCCGATGGCAAGCGCATGGTACGCAAGGACAGCGCAGGTCGTCGTTCCTTCGATTCTCAAAAAGGTCAGTGGAAATGGGAGTCGTATGTGATCCCTGAATATCGTTGGTTCAACGGCACCTCGACCTATAAAGTCATCGGCGACAAGATCGATCCGACCAAGACCGTGCAGTTGAGCGTCGTGGGCGGCGGCCCGAACGATCCGGAGTCACGTATCTGGCCGACCAAGGTGCATCGCGGTAAACAGCCTTACGATGTGGAGAACAACTACCTGACCGTGCAACACACCGGTGGGGAAGATGCGACTGCGTTGTGGCACAACTATGATTGGCAAAAAGCCATCGGCACCGGCATGAAGGCGGCGAACCTGCCTTACAGCGGCAAATTCGCCTTCGTGGATACCGAGCTCACATGGCCCATCACCCACATGGTCGCCCCCAAGGAAGACGCGCTCAGCTGTGCGCAGTGCCACAGCAAGAACGGTCGCCTGAAAGACATCCAAGGTATTTACATGCCTGCACGTGATGGCAAACATTGGCTCGATGTCATCGGCTGGTCGTTGGCTCTGCTCACCTTGATCGGTGTACTCGTTCACGGTGCCATCCGCATCTATTCCAGCAAGAAGGAGGGCTAACATCATGGCCGCTGAAAAAATATACGTGTTCAAACGCTTCGAGCGTTTCTGGCATTGGTCGCAGGCCTTGCTCATCATTGGAATGCTTACCACGGGCTTTGAAGTGCATGGCAGCTATACGCTCCTCGGCTTCGAGGACGCGGTGAGTTACCACACCGTGTTCGCATGGTCGTTGGTCACGTTGTGGGTGTTCGCCATCTTCTGGCATCTCACCACCGGCGAATGGAAGCAATACATCCCGACCACCGACAAGGTGGTGGCGATGATGCGCTTCTACTCGGTAGGCATCTTCAAAGGCGAACCGCATCCTTATCGCCCCACCAAACTGAAGAAGCACAACCCGCTGCAACGCATCGCTTATCTCGGTGTCTTGCTGTTCATTGGCCCACTGCTGTGGCTGACAGGTTGGTTCTACTTGTTCTACGGTGATTGGGCTGCATGGGGCGTGAACGGATTCCTGTCGCTGGAATGGGTGGCGTTCTTCCACACGGTCGGTGCGTTCATGATGCTGACCTTCCTCATCGCGCATCTCTATCTCACCACCACAGGTCATACGCCGACCGCTCACATCAAGGCGATGGTCACAGGATGGGAAGAAGTGGATTGAAACAATTCAAAGGTGATGGAGAAAAGCCACCCGATTGGGTGGCTTTTTTATTTACAAGAATGTTTGAGTGGAGCGCTTGGATAAACACAAGTATCATTAAAAAACTAATGGTTATTCATTCAAAGGATGAGCAAGTTGAGAAAGCACTTCGACGCCTATGTGGATTCGGCTCTGGACGCGATGTCACCGGCCAAAAAAAGACGCGTGCAGGGATATTTCGTGGCGTTGTTGCTGGTGTTGCTGGCGTTGGCGGTGAGGCTTTTGATCGCTCCAGTTGAGGCAGGTATCCCATTCTTGACGTTCTTCCCCGCAGTCACACTCGCTGCTGTTTTTGGAGGAATGGGGCCGGGGATATTGGCATTGTTGGTCTCATCTGGCATAGCGACTTACATGTTCATTCCACCGTTCGGTGAGTTGCCGCTGACGTTCCACAAAGAGGCTGTCTGGGCAAATCTGATCTTCGCCGCAGAGGAGTTGTTGGTCATCGTCGCTGTCGTTGCGATGTATCAGCAACGTGGCAAATTCATCGAGTCTTCAAATCTGGTCGAGCAACTCCATCAAACCAAGCAAGAGCTTCAGATTTCCGCCGCCGCGTTCCAAGCGCAAGAAGGCATCATGATCACAGACAGCCAATCCAAGATTTTGCGTGTGAATCAGGCTTTCAGTGAGATCACAGGTTATGCAGCAGAGGAGATCGTTGGTCTGACACCAAAGATTCTCCAATCGGGACGTCATAACGAAACCTTTTATGCGGAGATGTGGAAACAGATATTGAGTGAGGGAACATGGAGCGGGGAGATATGGGATCGGCGTAAGAATGGTGAGGTATATCCCAAGTGGTTGACGATAACCGCGATAAAAGATCAAGACGGTGTGACTACCCATTATGTCTCGTCCCAGTCTGATATCACGGAGCGCAAAGCATCCGAAGAGATGATCCACCATCTCGCTTTCTATGATTCTTTGACGAGGCTTCCAAATCGCAGGTTGTTGATGGAACGCCTGAATCAGGCTTTGTCTTCAAGTGTGCGAAACGGACGGAATGGCGCCTTGTTGTTCATCGACCTAGATAATTTCAAGACGTTGAATGACCTCATGGGGCACAACATTGGGGACATGTTACTCATGCAGGTGGCGGAGCGTGTCTCATCCGCTGTTCGTGATTGCGACACTGTGGCACGGATGGGAGGAGACGAGTTCGTTGTGATGCTCTTGGACCTTCACGAAAATATGACCGAGGCTGCGACTCAAGCCAAACAGATCGGAAAGAAGATATTGGATAACATCAATGGCGAATATTCGCTAAATGGCCATGCGCACAATTGCGGAGCCAGTATCGGTATTGCGCTCTTTAATGAAAATACACGCAGCTCTAATGAGTTGATAAAACAAGCCGACATCGCGATGTATCAGGCCAAAAAATCAGGCCGAAACTCGGTGCGTTTCTTCGATCCGGAGATGCAGGAAACGATCAAGCAACGCGCCTCTCTTGAAAAGGAACTTATAGAAGCTATAGCGCACGATCAACTCTATCTTTGTTATCAAGCCTTGGTTTCAACTGAGGGGGAGGTCGCAGGGGTAGAGGCGCTGGTACGTTGGAGGCATCCCGAACGAGGCGTTGTTCCTCCGGACGAATTCATCCCGTTGGCAGAAGAGACAAACCTTATCTTGCCCTTGGGAAATTGGGTACTTAGAACCGCATGTGCTCAATTGGCTAGTTGGGCAACTCGACCTGAGATGCAGCATCTTACGATTGCAGTGAATGTCAGTGCGCGTGAATTCAAACAAGATGAATTTGCGTCGCATGTTACTGAAATACTGGAGCAGACAGGCGCTCCCCCCGAGCGACTCAAGTTGGAGCTGACGGAAAGTATGTTGGTGGCTGATGGCGAGATCACCATAGCCAAGATGTCGGCGATCAAAGCGCTTGGTGTGGGATTCTCTCTGGATGATTTCGGAACGGGCTATTCGTCGCTGTCATACCTCAGTCGGATGCCAGTAGATATTTTGAAGATCGATAGATCGTTCGTTAGCTTGATCGAGACGGACGACAGCGCGGTTGTTATTTGCGCAGCAACGATCAATCTGGCGCATCAGTTGAATATGAAAGTCGTTGCCGAAGGCGTCGAGAACTATGCTCAAAGTTATTTCTTGAGCGGCGTACACAAAAGCGATTACCTGCAAGGCTACCTGTTTAGCAAACCACTTGAGATCGAAGCCTTCGAAGCCTTCATGAAGTCCAAGCCAGCTCGCATTAAGCTATAGAAGTAATGCTTTCGAGGTCAACGCCCTGATCGTATTGCGGCGTCTTTGAGCAAGGGCAGATATCCCATCCAGTCACTCACAGGCCCAACGTGTGAGAACAATACGATGCCGTGTTTATCCAACACGTAAGTGGTGGGGAAGACGGCCGCGATGTCGCGATCTTTCAGCGTGCCGCCACCTGCGAGTTGCAGCTTGTCATCCGACTTCGCTTGCGCGCCGGAGTCGTACAGCGGCAACTTCAAGCGATGGCGCTTCACGGCGTGCTTGGATGTGTTGAAGTCCTCGCGCACTTGTAGCAACACCATCTTGATGTCGGGCGATTTGTCCAAGGCCTGATACAGCCGCTGCAATTCTGGTAGTTCGCGTTGGCAGGGTGGGCACCATGAACCCCAGAAATGCACGATGACGACCTTTCCGCGCAACTCGGAGAGTTTCAGTCCTTTGCCAGATGCATCTTTGAACTTGATGTCATAGAAACGCTTGCCACGCTCCGCACCTGTCGCCTTACTCGACGCTTCGGTGCGACTCACATACGGCCCCCACAGACTCGCCCAGTGCTGTTTATCGAACACCACGCGATCATCCACGGCGTACAAGACACACTGTTGTTCCGATTCGAATTGGCAAGATTGCAATGCTTCTTCCGATGCTGCGCCCGCTGAAGTTTCATCGCCTTTCCAAGACCACATGCCACCGGGCGCGATGGCGAAGGCGCGATGGCCTTTGGCGGTGAGGAAAGCACGGTAGGCTTCTTTGCCACCTGCATCGAGATGGGGAATTGAATCGACATCTTGTAGATTGGAGGCGAGGGTAGGAGTGGTCGTTAAGGCCAGCAGCGTCGTGGCTATGAAGGACAGCACCATCAAACTCGAAGTACGCATGGTTCATGCTCTTTCGGAATGTTCTAAATGGTGTCCTCGACAGGAATCGAACCTGTAATTGCCCCTTAGGAGGGGGCGGTTATATCCATTTAACTACGAGGACAGCGGATGTGCGCGATGCGGCGCGCATTCTAACGTAAAATCCCACCCCCGCTGAGGGGCAAGGAGAGCGTTATGAAATGGTTGATCTTGTTCGGTTTGATCGCTGCCGTGGCTTTGTTGGTGACGCAGATGGCGCGAGCGGGGGAATTGCCCAAAGTGGGTGAGGCAGCGCCCGATTTCAACTTGTCCGATCAAGAGGGCAAGCAGCATCAGCTCAAGGATTTCGCTGGCAAGTGGCTCGTGTTGTATTTCTATCCCAAGGACGACACGCCGGGTTGCACGCAGGAAGCCTGTGCTTTCCGTGATGACCTGAGCAAGCTCACCAAGTTGGGTGCGCAAGTGGTGGGGGTGAGTGTGGACGATGGCGCGAGCCATGCCGAGTTCGCCAAGAAATATCATCTGCCGTTCCCATTGCTGGCCGATAGCAAAGCGGAAGTGGCGGCGCGTTATGGTGCATTGATGGATCTGGGCGTATTCAAGATCGCTAAGCGCTATACGTTCTTGATCGATCCACAAGGCATGGTGGCTAAGGTTTATCAAAAGGTGGAGACGTCGAGACATTCGAGCGAGATCATCGAAGATCTGAAACAGTTTCAGAAGTAGAGTCGCACGGTTCGATACATTTCCCGTTCGTCCTGAGTGTCGCGCGAAGCGCGATGTATCGAAGGTGCGAACGGGAAACACTCACCGCGAACGGTGTGTGTTTTTTAGTTTCAATAAGAAGGGGCAGTGATGAAGTATCCAAAGACAAACATTTTCGCAGCGTGGTTCTTCATGGTGGACACCCTCTTCATGGGGTGGGTAGCCAAAACGGGCGAGATATCGCTGCAACTGTTGGGTATTCCCGCCGTGGAAGGCGATGTGCCTAGCCGCATCGTGGGCACGCTGTTGCTGTTCGTCGCTGTGTTCGCGGTGCTGTATTTTCGCAAGAGCTTGCCACCCGGAGGTACACCGGGTGAGAAGGACTATCTCTTTGGTCATCGTCTGGTGCTGATCGGCAACGCACTGGCGCTGAGCTTGTTCATATTCCAGATGTTCGCCACCACGATCACTGACTACAACACGCATCTCGTGTTGAATAAATTCACCACCGCCTTCGGTTATCTCTGCATGGGATTCTTCGCCGTGGGTTTCTCCTTCATCTATCAATCCTCGATGCGTCTGCAAGAAAAGAAAAGCTAAATGCCGTATATCACCTTAGACAAGGCCGCTCTGGCCTTTGGTCACGTCGCACTTTTGGATCATGTGGATTTTCAACTGGATGAAGGCGAACGTGTCGGCCTCATCGGGCGTAATGGCGGTGGCAAATCCAGCCTGCTGAAGATATTGGCGGGCGAGGCGAAGTTGGATGATGGCATCCTATGGCGGCAACCCACCGCGCGCATCTGCTACGTGAGCCAAGAGCCGGTGCTGGATGCGAACGCCACCGTGTACGATGAGGTGGCGCGTGGTTTGGGCGCACTCTACAAACTCATTACCGACTATCACCACCTGTCACATCAACTCGGCGAACCAGATGCCGACTACGAAAAGTTGCTGGAAGAGATGCAACCCTTGCAGACCGCGCTAGAAGCGCAGAACGGTTGGGCGGTGCAAGCGCGCATCGAGACCGCTATTCAGAAATTGGAGTTGGATCCCGAAGCGCTCATCGGTTCATTGTCTGGTGGTGTGCGCAAGCGCGTGGCTTTGGCGCAGGCATTGGTGGCCGAGCCAGAAGTGCTCATCCTTGATGAGCCGACCAACCATCTGGATTTCGCCTCCATCGAATGGTTGGAAGGTCTGCTCACCAGCTTCCGTGGCAGCGTGTTGCTGGTCACCCATGACCGTAAATTCTTGGACAACGTCTCCACGCGCATCGTCGAGTTGGATCGCGGTCAGTTGGCGAGCTTCCCCGGTAACTTCGCCGCTTACCAAAAGATCAAAGAACGTATGTTGGCGGACGAGGCCGTGGTGAATGCCAAGTTCGACAAGGTGCTGGCGCAAGAAGAGGTGTGGATACGCCAAGGCGTGAAGGCGCGCCGCACCCGTAACGAAGGCCGTGTGTTGCGTCTGGAGAAATTACGTCTGGAACGTGCCGCGCGTCGTGAGAAGGTGGGCAAGGTCGAGATGAATCTGGACAAGGGCGACCGCTCCGGCAAGTTGGTGGCGGAGTTGGAGAACGTCAGCAAGTCTTTCGGCACACGCAAAGTCATCAACGATTTCTCCTGCCGCATCCAACGCGGCGACAAGATCGGTCTGCTCGGCCCTAACGGTGCAGGTAAGAGCACGTTGCTCAAGATCATCTTGGGTGAGCAAGCGCCAGACAGCGGCACCGTGAATCTTGGCACGAAATTGAGCGTGGCCTACTTCGACCAGTTGCGTGCGCAACTCGACGACAACGCCACACTCGCCGACACCATCAGCCAAGGCTCAGATTTCATCGAGATCGGCGGGCAAAAGAAACACGTCATCAGTTATCTCGGCGATTTCCTGTTCGCACCGGAGCGCGCACGTTCACCTGTCAAATCGTTGAGCGGGGGCGAGCGTAACCGCCTGCTGTTGGCACGTTTGTTCACGCGCCCAGCCAACGTGCTGGTGCTGGACGAGCCGACCAACGACCTCGACATTGAGACGCTGGAACTGCTGGAAGAGATGCTGGCGCAATACGACGGCACACTGTTCCTCGTGAGCCATGACCGTGCCTTCCTCGACAACGTGGTGACGCAAGTCATCGCCTTCGAAGGTGATGGCAAGCTGATGGAATACGTGGGCGGTTATGAAGACTGGGTGCGCATGAAGAAATTCGAAGCCAATCAGAAATCAGCCGCGCCCGTGCAAGCGAAGCCAGCCGCCAAGGCAGAGCCAAGCAAACCCAAATCATCCGCCAAGCTCAGTTTCAAAGAACAAAAAGAGTTGGACGAGATGCCGCAACGCATCGAAGTGTTGGAACGCGAACAGGAAGACATCGTGGCGGCACTTGGCTCGGGCGCGTTGTATCGCGATAATCCTGCTCATGCGAAACAGTTACAGCAACGCGCAAGCGAGATCGAAGAAGAGTTGTTGAACCTGATGACGCGCTGGGAGGCGTTGGAGGGGCGTTAAGTTATTTCCCTTGTCTGCAGGTGAGGGATAGATAGTGGAGAGAGTGAATGAACCGAAAGCTTCTACTACTGACACTCACCGCATGCGTCCTCAGCCTACCCGCCTGCACCACCAAACAGATGATGCAGGTGGCACTCGCCAAGAGTCCTGAACAAGCCTTGAAGGGCATGGCGCAGAGTCGCGTCAATTCCTACAAATACAATCCCACCCTCATCGTCGCCGACCTGAAGAAGGCGCAATACGAATTCAATCTGCTGATGGGTAACGTGCAGAAGGAGAGCGGTGCGAAGTGGGGCAAGCGCGAATCTGGCACCCTGCCTAGTCGCACCCGTTACGTGAAGTACACCGAGAACTACAAGAACCGCGTGGTGGTGGACTACGACGCGGGCAGCATCCTCATCGAACATCTGGACGAAGACAAGGCGAAAGACAAATTGCGCAACGCGGCCGTGGTCGCCTTGCTCACACCGGATGATCCGGGTGCGGTCGATCTGTTCTCCGACAAGGAGATCACCCTGACAGGAAAACCGTATCTGCAGGAGATGGTGGTGGATCAGAGCGGTACCGTGCTGAAGTCGCGTGAGGATGTGGAACGCTACGCCGACTACCTCGTCACCAATCAGATGAAGCGTCGCACCATCGATGCCAATGGCGTGAGCAAGAACGTCATCTACGTGCAGATGAGTATGGTCAATTCGCACCTCGATAAACGTGCGGTGCAATATGCCGCCACCGTGCGCAAGAATTCCGAGAACACCACCGTCAGCCGTAGCCTCATCTTCGCCATCATCAAGATCGAGAGTTCGTTCAATCCCTACGCCGTCTCCAGCGCACCCGCCTACGGCATGATGCAACTGGTGCCCACCAGCGGCGGGCGCGAGGCGTATCGCAAAGCCAAGGGCGAAGATGTGTCACCTAGCAAGGAATACCTGTTCGACGCCGAGAACAACATCGAGCTAGGTTCCACCTATCTGGGCGTGTTGCTCAACGACAGTCCGTTGCGCCAGATACAGAACCCTGTGTCGCGCGAATACTGCGCCATCGCTGCCTACAACACCGGGCCTAGCAACGTGTTCCGCGCGTTCAGCACACTCACCGGAAAAGCGCGCCAAGCAGATGCGTTGGATAAGATAAATTCCATGCGTCCGGATGAAGTCTTCGATGCACTACGCACCAAGCTGCCGTACGAAGAGACGCGTGGTTACATCGTGAAGGCGGTGGAGGCGAAGAAACGCTACGCGATGATGTGAACAACGCATCGTAGTAGGGACGTTCCGTGTCGTTTTATATCGCTTGCGGCTCACCCCGAACAGGAATAGCCTGATGGAACGTCAATGCCTTAAAAGGAGGTGTGCCATGACTACCCATTCCCATCCTCTCCCTGAAAACGCAATGGTCTCCTGCGATGTCTGTCAGAAAGAGATACCGCTCTCCGAAGCCAATCGCTTTGAAGCGGAAGACTACGTTGCACACTTCTGCGGACTAGAGTGTTTCTCGACGTGGAAACAGCGCAGCGAAGTGAAAAAACGGCAAGGTGAGAAAGGCTGAAACTGTTCTCCCAGAGTGCTGGCTCCAATCCGCTGCTGTCATGAAGCGCGCTTAGCTAAGAATTTATCCAACTGATTCGCGAACGTCTGCTGGTCACGCTGATTGAATACGGGCGGCCCGCCCGTTTCCACACCACTGCCGCGTAAATTCTCCATGAAGTTGCGCATCGTCAGCCGCTCTTGGATGGTGTCCTTGGTATAGAACTCCCCGCGCGGATTCAAAACATGCCCACCTTTCGCGATGACTTGTGCCGCAAGTGGGATGTCCGCCGTGATAACCAGATCACCCACCTGCGTCATCTCTACGATCTTGTTGTCCGCCACATCGAAACCGGAAGGCACTTGCAGTGCGCGGATGAAAGGCGAGGGCGGACAGTGCAACAACTTGTTCGCCACCAGCGTGGTTAGTATCTGCCGCCTATCCGCCGCGCGGAAGAGGATGTCTTTGATGACCTTGGGGCAAGCGTCGGCGTCGATGAGGATTTGCATGGAATTTGGTCTCGAATATGAGCTAGAAAATCAAACTGCTGAGGCGCCCCTCGCGTAAAATTCAGGTCGCACTATATCGTTGCCCCGCTTGAATAACCACTGCCAATTTCCCTTACGTGACCTCCGAAGTCGAACGTTTCTTTTCCGAGCAAAGCCCGCTTGCCACTGAGGTGGCTTCGTTCCGTCCGCGCGCGCAACAGCGTGACATGGCGATGGCGGTGGCAGAGGCTATCCGCGATAACGCCATCCTCGTGGCCGAGGCGGGTACGGGCACGGGTAAGACCTTTGCCTATCTGGTGCCCGCGTTGTTGGCGGGGGGCAAGGTGGTGGTGTCTACGGGCACCAAGAACCTGCAAGACCAGCTATTTCAAAAAGACTTGCCCATGGTGCGCGATGCACTGAAGGCGCCGGTGTCGGTTGCCTTGCTCAAGGGGCGCTCGAACTATGTGTGTCACTACCATTTGGAGTTGGCGCAATCGAACGGGCTGTTCAAGACGCGCGAGGATGTGAAGCATCTGGCGAAGATCGTGAACTACGCCAAGGTGTCGCAGAGCGGTGACAAGAGCGGGCTGGCGGATGTTCCGGAGAACGCACCCATCTGGTTCAACGTGACATCCACACGCGACAACTGTTTGGGGCAGGAATGTCCGCAGCATGAAGAATGTTTCGTGCTCAAGGCGCGTAAGGATGCGATGGAGGCGGATGTCATCGTGGTGAACCATCACCTATTCTTTGCCGATGTGATGTTGCGTGATGAGGGCGTGGCGGAACTGCTGCCCGCCTGCAACACGGTGATTTTCGACGAGGCGCATCAACTCCCCGAGACGGCGAGTCTGTTCTTCGGCGAGAGCCTTTCCACTTCGCAGTTGTTTGATCTGTCGCAAGACACGCGCATCGAAGCGCTGACTAGCGCGAAAGATTTTGCGCCGCTGCCAGTGGCGTGTGATGAGTTGGACAAAGCGGCGCGTGACCTGCGCTTGGTGTTCAAAAAGGAAGGGCGCATGGCGGCGGATGCGACGCAGAGCTTCAAAGATTTCGCGCCTGCGCTGGAGAAACTGAGCGAGAAGTTGAAGAACCTCACTGGACTGTTGGAGAAGCAGGCGGAGCGCAGTGAGGGATTGGAGAGTTGCTGGCAGCGGTCGTTGGCGTTGGTGGCGATGTTGAAGGTGTGGCGGGCGGAGCAACCCTCACCCCCAGCCCCTCTCCCAAAGGGCGAGGGGAGTGGGGTGGTACGCTGGCTAGAAGTGTTCCATCATTCCATACAGCTCAACACCACGCCCCTCTCCATCGCGGACATCTTCGCCAAGCAGATCAGCGGACATCCACGTGCGTGGATTTTCACGTCGGCGACGCTGGCGGTGAAGCAGAACTTCGCGCACTACCAAGCTGAGATGGGACTGTTAGATGCGCGCACGGCGTGTTGGGACAGTCCGTTCAACTACCAAGAGCAGGCGTTGTTGTATGTGCCGAATGGCTTGCCCGAGCCGAACAGTGAGGGCTACACCGATGCGGTGGTGCAGGCGGCGTTGCCGCTTATCGAGGCGAGCAAGGGCCGCGCATTCATGCTGTTCACCAGTCTGCGTGCGATGCAGCGTGCGTACGAGATATTGCAAGCGGAGTTCGACCGCAAGAATTTGAAGTATCCGCTGATGATGCAAGGCGAAGGTTCGCGCAACGAATTGTTGTCGCGTTTCCGCGAACATGGCAACGCGGTGTTGTTGGGCAGTCAGTCGTTCTGGGAAGGCGTGGATGTGCGTGGTGAGGCACTGTCGTTGGTCATCATCGACAAGCTACCGTTCGCGCCGCCCGACGATCCGGTGTTGGCGGCACGCATCGCGGAGATGAACAAACAGGGGCGCAATGCCTTCATGGAATTCCAACTGCCGCGCACCATCATTAACCTCAAGCAGGGCGCAGGGCGCTTGATACGCGATGAGAATGACAAAGGCGTGCTGATGATCTGCGACCCGCGCCTCATCTCCAAACACTACGGCAAGCGCATCTGGCAGAGCCTGCCGCCGTTCAAGCGCACGCGCGACGAAGCAGAAGCGGTGGCGTTCTTTGCTACTTCTGTGGGCTAGGTGAATTTGCGATACAACGATTGCGACCCGCATGCTTGGCTTGGTACAAAGCGTGGTCTGCCTCTTTGAGGATCGTCTCAAAATCGGGATGGCCGTTATACGCAGCGACACCAATGCTCACTGTCACCACTTCAGTCTTGGATTCACCAACGCGCAAAGGCTCGTTCTCTATTCTTTGGCGTATCGATTCGGCGACCATGATGGCTTGCGCTTGATCGATCTCGACCAGCAGGATCAGTAACTCTTCGCCGCCATAACGGAATATGAAGTCGCCCACTCTCACGCTGGAGGTGACGACTTCAGCGACTTGTTGCAGGACCAAGTCGCCACCGGCATGTCCGTAGGTATCGTTGACCTTCTTGAAATAATCGATGTCCAGCATCAACACCGAGAACGGTATGTCGTTGCGACGAGCTAAGGCCAATTCGCGCGACAGCACGGCAGGCAGATGACGACGATTCAGCAAGCGGGTCAAGGCGTCGCGGCCGCTCTCGACTTCGATGAAACGGTCGAACAATCCACCCAGCAGGAATTTGATCTGGGATATCTCCTGTTCTATCTCTTTCATCACTGCATGTACATCGCCCTGTTCTGCACGGGTAGAGAGCAATTTGAGTGACAGCGCATTTTCGATCTGATCGACATGCTGGCTGATCCTGTCTAGCTCAGGGGCGGATTCGAACACGATGGCGGCTTTATGTTGCAACCACATCCCGAATTCGGAGCTCTTGAGCCCAGGCAAAGCGGTGCGATCCTTGTCGACGAGCAGGCGCAACAGGATGTTCTGTACCCATTCCAGCAATGCGGCACGTTGCCGTTCACGTTCGGCGGACATGTTCTGACCCAGTGCGAACATTCGATAGGATTCGTCCGCGCGCGCGTTCTTCTCCACATCGATGATGAACGCATCCGTCATCGCATCCAACGCGAGCTCCATCATCTCGAACACGAAGGTCGTCGCCCTGATCAGGTCGCCGCGATCCAATTTCGATCCAGTCAGGGAGGTCACGATGGCGTGCCTGAGTAGCCGCGCGCCGCGCGTGACCAATACGATGGGGATCTGTAAACGCGCATGCACAGCGCCGACATGGCACTGGTGTTTATAGACGGACAGCGGGTCTTTGGAGTGTATGGAGAACAACTCGATCAACCAGGCTTGCATGGATATGCGCAAGTGTTGGTTCACCAAGTCGTGATTCAAGAAGGATTTGGCTACCTCGTCATTCAGCATGTAGTCATAGAAAGCGGTCGCCAACTCGGGGGCGCGCTGTTCGACCAACTTGTCGATCATTTCGCGGAGCGCTAGCGGGTTCTGTTGCAACTGATCCCAGTTCGATATAAAGGCTTCGCTCTTGTTTATCATGTGTTTGAATCCTCCTGTGTCGCAGCATCGTTCTCGATGGGGCGCTCTTTGGCGACCTCATTGGTGAGAGGGGCGACTTCTTGGGATTATACCGACTGAAGCAGTCGTGCATAATGCCCTCCCTGAATAATAAAGAGGGATATCGATGTCTCAAGTTACACGATTCATTGCCGATAGGGTGTGGATGGAGGTGTCGAGTAATCTATGCGGTCTCTGCCCGATTTGCTAAATGATCTGAGGTTTCGTATCGACGAGGACAATCTGTCGATACGTGCGGAGCAGTTACGAGCCCGTCTGAAACTCTATCCGCTCATGTGGTTCGCTCAGATGTTGGCTGAGATATTCTTTGTCTGGCTCATGTGGGAGGTCGCCTCTCATCAGCATCTGTTGTTGTGGTTGGGGTGCGTGTATCTGTTGCATCTTGCAGAGAGTGTCAGTTGGTGGAATCAGCGTGACGCGACGGACACGGTTGCCGAATGCGCGGATTGGAGTCGGCAATTCATATTCTTTGGCTTGGTCATCGGCATGATGTGGGGCGTCGGTACGCTCTTCTTCTTTCCTCATGATCTACTGTCGCAGGTGTTGCTGATCTGCGTGATGCTGGGGATCGCGGCAGGTTCCACCACCGTGAATGCGATGCATCCACCGGCTTTTTACGTTTATCTGCTCGGCTTGATGATGCCGCTCATCTTTCGGGTGATGGTGGAGGCGGACGAGACGCATATCGCTTTGGGATTCATGCTGATGCTGTTCCTGATCGTGATGTTGGTCTCCGGGCAGTTCTTGGGCAAGTTCATCCTGCTGTCGTTGCGCCAGCGCTTCGAAAATCTCTCGATGGCCAATCAGTTGGCATCGATGAACGATGTGCTGGAACATAAGGTGGTCGAGCGTACGGCGCAGTTGCAAGAGAAGACGGATGAGGTATCACGCATCCGTGATGTGACCATCATCGCCATGGGTACGCTGGCAGAGACGCGCGACAACGAGACGGGCAATCATCTGAAGCGTACGCAGACCTATATCCGAGCCTTGGCGATACAGTTACAAACGCATCCGAGGTTCAGTCATTATCTGAGCAATGACATCATCGAATCACTGTACAAACTTGCACCGCTGCACGACATCGGCAAGGTGGGCATCCCAGACTACATCTTGCTCAAGCAGGGCAAGCTCACGCCCGAAGAATACGACATCATGAAGACGCATCCGACACTGGGTAGTGACGCACTGGCGGCTGCCGAAAGTAGCCTGCCTGCCCCCAGTAAGTTCCTGCACATCGGTCGCGAGATCGCGGGTGGGCACCACGAGAAGTGGGATGGCAGTGGCTATCCAAAAGGACTGAAGGGCGACGACATTCCGATCTCGGCACGCTTGATGGCGCTGGCCGACGTTTACGATGCCTTGATCTGCAAGCGTGTCTATAAGCGGGCGTTCTCGCACGAGGAGGCAGTCACCTTCATACGAGAGGGGCGCGGCGCGCACTTCGATCCCGATGTGGTCGATGCGTTCTTGGCGATCCAGGAAGAGTTCGATCAGATCGCGAAACGATTCCAAGACTGAGTGAAATTGCTAGCCTGGTCGTCCCAGTAGCCAAGCGATCGCTCCCAGCGCACCGAAGAAGATGGTTAGATGCAACCAAGTCCACAAGACAAAGCGTCCAGCGAGTTTGTCTGGGGATAGGTTGCTGAGAAGGAATAACCGGCCATCGTGTGGCTTGAGCAGGTGGTGGACGTCGGGTTCGGCGCGCTCAAGAGCTAGACGTTTGTTCGCCTCACGCTTTGCTGCTTGTCTAGCTAGCATCCACTCGTCGATATCCAAGAAACCGTTGTTGTCCAAGTCGAAGCGCTTGAGCAGCTCTTCGTTGTTCATCTTCCACTCGTTCAATACTTGCTTGACCAATTCATTCTGTGTGACTGTCGTCGTGCTGCCGCCTGCGGTTGTGAATTCGCCGAGTGCATATATCTCGTCGCGCTCCAATATCTTCCACTCGGTGTAACGACGGTCAGCTTCCTGCCATGTGTCCTTATGATGAGTGATGATCTCGGCGCCGTGCGGGTGGATGACGCAGTGTCCGCTACCATCATCGACTAGGAAAGGGGCGTCACTCTCGCCGGTACTTTCGGTACGCCATTCGTTCTTGTGGTTCCTACGTTCTACCTTGTAGCGATACCACAAGCAGGGGAGGGATGAGTATTTGCCGAGTATGTGCGTGCCATTCGGCATGGCATCGCCGAGCAACTCAACGAAGCCTTGCGCTGCCGATTCGATACGCGAGGTGGGTGTGCCTAGGATGAGACGATATCGGCGTAGCGCCGAATACCATGCGAACAAGCTGATGACGGCCATCAGCCCTAGACACCAGAACCATGCTTCCCGAGTGCCAAAATGAAATCCGGCGAACAGCAATAAGAGCTGTCCGCCGGAAGTGATGAGTTGCGCGTAACTTCGTCGCAAGGAGGTCAACATGCGTTCACGCTCCTTGCGCGCTGGGCGGCTTCGACTTAGAAGCGGAATCCCAGTTTGAGGCTGGTCGAGCTGGCTGCGCCGGTCTTGTCCATTTCAAGTGCGATATTGGTGAAGCCCATATTCAAATTACCGCCGATGAATACCTTTTGTTGGGTGAAGGATTCGGACAGATTGACGTTGCCCACACCTGTCACATTCGCTTTGCTATTCACCCAAACTTGGCCGATACCTGCGTACGGGGTGAACATGGCGAAACCCTTGGAGACGGAAACATCAAGGCTCTTGGTGTCGAAGGACAGTTGGTTCACACCTGATAACTTGGTGAATGCGCCTCGAACGGCGACGGCTGGCAATGCGACGTTGCCGGACAGAATGTCATATTTCACTTCCGCACCCATCAAGGTGATGCCTGTGGTGGGGATGGTCGACACGAATCCGCCGATATCCAAGCCCATTGGCAGGCCTTTGGCGATGTGTAGTTTGGGAACGTAGAGGTTGCTTGGTTTGTTGCCTGTGCCAATCGCGGTCCAGATGTTGGAATCCTTGGTCTTAGCGAGCGTGGTCTGAGTGATGTCCACGCCCACGTCGAAACCCGTCACACCAAGCGACTCTGCTGGGGAGATGCTCTTGTGGCTCAATGCGGAACCGAGGTCTTCAGAGAGGCTGCGGAAGTCTGCCTGCCCCAGACTTTGCAGAGAATTGATGGTGCCAGCCATTGCGGGTTGAGCGATGCTCAGTGCTGCAGCCAATACGAGCAGTTTCTTCATGGTGTGTTTCCTTTTACAAAGTTTTGAAAGTGTCCAACAAAAGCCATCAGTTCCATTCGTTTCAACCGAGGGCGGTGCTAGGAGTGTGGTTCCTTGGATTTAGTTCCTAGCTGAACAATGCCTTGATATCGACATCAGTCTTTTCGGCGGCGGCGAATTCTAGCAGTGGCTTGGGTTGATAAGCGAACATGTTGGCGATGAGTACGGCAGGGAACTGCTCGATACCGACGTTATAGATGTTCACTGATTCGTTATACAACTCACGACGATCAGCGATGCCGTTCTCCAATCCGGTGATGCGTGTTTGCAACTGCATGAAATTCTCGTTGGTCTTCAGCTCTGGGTAGGCTTCGGCCACCGCGAAGATATTGCCTAAGCCCATGCGCAACATACCCTCGGCTTTGCCTAGCGCTTCGACATCTTGCCCTTGGCGTGCGGTCTGCACCATGGAGCGCGCTTCGATCACTTTTTGTAATGTTTCTTGTTCGAACTGTTTGTATTGTTTGCACACTTCGACCAACTTGGGCAGTTCGTCGTGGCGCTGTTTGAGCAATACGTCGATGTTCGCCCACGCTTTGCTGACCGCATGCTTGAGGCTGACCAGATTGTTGTACAGGCTGATGCCGTAGATCAGTGCAACGACGCAGATGCCGAGGAGGATGAGACCGCTACCCATGGTGTGACTCCCTAATGTATGAATGAGGCGCGCAGAATCATAATGCAATTCTGCATATTCCAGTTATTCAGAGCATCAAGCGTTTGGTGGTGAGCACGGCACCGGGATCGTCTTTCCATATCGCAGGGTCGGCATCGACATACAGTTCGATCTCGATGCCGTCCGGATCTTGGAGGTAGAGCGATTGGCTCACACCGTGGTCGCTCATGCCGAAGATGCTGACGCCGTTGGCTTCCAGATGTGCTTTGCAGGCGCGCAACTCATCTAGGGAGTCACCCACCTTGAATGCCACGTGATAGAGACCGATGGCGCCCGGATCGATATCCTGTGCGTGTGAGCCGAGTTGCATCAGACCGAGGTCATGGTGATTGCTACCCAGTGAGAAGAATGCCATCGCGCCTTTGTAGCGTGCTACTTCTTTCATGCCGAGGATGTCTCGATAGAACTTGGCGGAGACATCGAGGTCGCGCACTTTAAGTACGACGTGGCCGAGCGATTGGATTTTCATCGAAATGCCTTTCTATGCTTGCCGTGTCGGAGACTAGCGGCGATACATTCCTTCCCCCTGCATGGGGGAGGGAATGTTTGCATTTCTTACTGACCGAAAAAGTCTTTCACTTTCCCCATCCAAGATTTCGCGCGTGGATTGTGGCGTGCACTGTCCTTGGAGCTAATCTCTTCGAATTCGCGCAACAGCTCTTTCTGACGATCGGTCAGATTGGAGGGGGTCTCCACAATCACATGGCAATGCAAATCACCATGAGCGTGAGTGCGCATGCCTTTGATGCCTTTGCCACGTAGACGGAAAATCTTGCCGCTCTGTGTCTCACCTGGGATCTTGATGCTGGCCTTGCCATCCAGTGTCGGTATCTCGATCTCGCCGCCCAATGCTGCGGTGCTGAAGCTGATCGGCATCTCGCAATGGAGGTCGTCTCCATCACGTTGGAACACGCTGTGCTGCTTGATGTGGATCTCGACGTAAAGGTCGCCATGTGGCGCGCCGTGGCTACCCGCTTCACCGTGACCGCTGTGACGCAGACGCATACCGCTGTCGATACCTGCGGGGATCTTGATCTCCAGTGTCTTTTGTTTCTTGATGCGCCCCGAGCCGTGACAATCCTTGCACGGAGAGGGGATGTGCTTGCCGCTACCGTGACAGCGTGGGCAGGTCTGTTGCACCGAGAAGAAACCTTGCTGCATCCGTACTTGA
>JBAYIG010000024.1:0-31876 GCA_041665725.1 Sideroxydans sp.
GCACGGCGAGATTCCGGCCAAGTCCAAACTGGTGGACGCGTTTGCGCGCATGGGCGTTTGTGGACTGATCACCGAGGCAGAGGGTGGTTATACCCTCTCTGCTGCTGCTCAGGCGATGATGGCGGTGCTCAGAGCCAAGGATGACAGTGCCACCCGGCTGGCTCGCATCAAGCAACAGCTCACCGACTTCGATGCCAAGGACAAACACCCAAGCATACGGGTCACCCAAGAGCAGCTGCTGGCGGCGATTCAGAGCTACAAGGTGGCGCAACACAGCCACAAGGGCAAGAACATCCAGACCGACAAGCCTAAGACGAAGACCAGCTGGATCCCGACCAAGGATCTGGTGCAGGGCAAACAGCACCTGCCCTCCCAACGCCGCAAATCCTAAGTCTGCTAGGGACTAATGGGGACAGCTTCGCAAGAAAAAGCCCAGCATCGCCGGGCTTTTTCTTCTGTAGCGTAACTACAACTTCGTCTACCTCACTGCCCCGCCTGCGGCACATAGAATTTAACCGTCTTGCGCGAACGAGCATTTCGCTTGTGAATGACCACGCCTTTGATGATCTCCAGCCCTGAGATGGGGCTGTCGGGATAAGTTGAGTTGAGTGCATGTAGCACCCAGCCGCCTTGTTCGCCACGTTTGAGTTGGCGAAAGAGAAAATCGTCCTTCGCTACTTCTGCGATGACGAACGCGCCATCTGTTGCAGGCCTTCCCATTTCGATGACCAATATCTCGCCCTCGTTGAATTCCGGCTGCATGCTATCGCCCAGCACCATGAGGGCGACGAGTTCGTTGCCGGAGCAGTTGCTTTCGGTTTCTGCCTCTGGCTGGGAGGGGGCGGCCACGACGGGGATGTTGATCGGCTTGCGCGTTTGCATGAGTGAGACCCAAGTTGAAGTGGGCGGATGATAGCGCCGAATCCGCAAGCGATGAATGACACTATGGGCGGGCGTCTCTGACCCGAAAGGGTCGTAGTAACGGGGTATTGGTTTTAGTAAAGTCAGCCCCCGTTACCTACCTCGGCCTATTTCCATGAACACAGAAGAATTGAGCAAAGAGCAACGTATCCTGCGCGCGATGCGCAAGACGCTGGGCAATGTGGTCAGGGATGTGACACCGCTCGGTGGCCGCCCCAATCCGTTGACGGGTGACACGATCCAAGACATCAAGGATTGCTTCGCCTTGATCTCGGAACGGGAAAGAGAGTTGGCCGAGAAACTTGGTTTCGATGAAGCCAAGCCGTATTACAAGGATGGTTCGATTCCCAATGCGCAAGTGCTCAGCTTTGTGAAACCGCCCAAAGAGTAGTCCGACATGAGTAAGAATTTTGTTGAGAAGCAAGACAGCACAAAAGAAACCGAGCGCGCCGAGCTGACCAAGCAACTGGTCGAGAAGTTGCAGGAGTTGAACAGCCCTAGCCACGCCACACGGTTGACCCGTGCGCGCTTGCAATTGGATGTGGCAGAGATCTTGGTGGCACTGGAACGCAAAGCCGAAGCTTGGACGCTGGCGCGCGAGGCGTTCGACACGGCGCTGGCGCACGATGCATGGAAAGATGCGGTGGAGGCATGTGATGTGCTGTATCAGTGCGAACAGGAGGATTCGGTTGCCGCGCTGGGCATGGGGGTGTGGTTGGCGGTGAGCTTCCCAGTCGACCCTGAACTGACGCTGGCGATGTTGATGCATATCGTGGAGGAGACACCCGACAACTCAGATGGGGCGGCACTTGCCGCTGTGGCAGCGCGCTACGTGATCGACCTGCGTGCCGACGACACGGAGCACGAGAGTTTGAGTTTCCTTGCGGACAATTTGATCGCGCATGTGGCTAAACGTCACAGCGATGTGCGCGATCAAGCAGCGATGGACAAGTGGATGTTCAGGTTGCAACTGCGCGAGCCCAGTGTCTTTTTGCCGCGCCTAGGGCAGGTGGTGGACATCATCGTTGCCGATGCTTGGTGGTTCGATCGCGACGAGTTACGCGAGAAGTTCGATTGAGGCGATAACGCGCAAACCCTCCTCGCGCTAGATGCTCAGTACGTGCGCCACCCGCAGCAGTTCCATATCGAAGCGGGTGCGTTTCTCCCATGCATCGCTGAGCGGGCGCAATTGAAGTTTCTGCCCTGCGATACCGACCATCTTCCCTGATTCACCGGCGAGCAGCGCTTCAACGGCGCGCACACCCATCTGGCTGGCAAGCACACGGTCGAAGGCAGAAGGAGAACCGCCGCGTTGCAGATGGCCGATCACGGTGACGCGGTTGTCCTTGTATTCGGAACGATCACTCACCATCTTCGCCAACGCCATCGCACCACCGTATTCGCAGCCCTCCGCGACGATGACGATAGAAGATTTCTTGCCTCTCTGTTCCCCGCTGCGCAATCGTTCGATCAACGTCTCGACTGTCGTCTCGACTTCCGGCAGCAAGATGTCTTCCGCGCCGCCTGCGATGCCGCTGATCATAGAGACATAGCCGCTTCTTCGCCCCATCACCTCGATGAAGAAGATACGGTCGTGCGAGGCGGCGGTATCGCGGATGCGGTCGATGGCTTCCATCGCGGTGTTGATAGCGGTGTCGAAACCGATGGTGTAGTCGGTACCGCCGATGTCGTTGTCTATGGTGCCGGGCAGGCCGATGCAATGTATGCCGAACTCTTCATACAATTTTTCCGCGCCTTGGTAGGAGCCGTCACCACCGATCACCACGATGCCTTCGATGCCCCATTTGGCTAGATTCTCCGCTGCTTGCTTGCGCCCTTCCGGCTCCATGAAGCGCTTGCAGCGCGCCGTGTAGAGGATGGTGCCGCCACGATTGATGATGCCGCTGACATCGCGCGGACCCAGTGAACGGATCGAGCCGTCGATCATGCCTCTGTATCCACGCTCGATGCCCGTCACCTTGATGCCATGATAAGTGGCTGCGCGCACCACTGCGCGTATCGCTGCATTCATGCCGGGGGCATCGCCGCCGCTGGTCAACAAACCGATGTGTTTCATATCTTTTCGACTGTGTGAGTAAAGGCTGCGATTCTAATTGATTGGCCGACACTCGCCCTAGCTTAAGCGCACAGCCTTGTGCGGCATTAGAGACGCTGGCTTGGGTTAAAATCAGCCACACTCCAACGCGATCATTCCCAAACCAGCTTTGACTTCCGCTTCTCCCTCATCGATGCGTATCTCTCAACTTCGCCAACGCCTGCACGACCTCGGCTGCAAACCTTGCCATGAGGATAGGTTGTTGCGCGGTTGGAGTCAGGTGCGTTCGTATGACGTCAAGGGTAGCCCGGCTGAGACTTTCTTTCCGGCAGCGATGCGCAAAGAGTTGCCTGCTATCGAGGCTGAGCTGAATGGGTTGGCTCGGCTGAAGAGTGAACATGCCGTTTCCACCCCCTCCCCAACCCTCCCCCGCCCTGCGGGAGAGGGAGCAAACGCCGCACTACGCGCTTCTTTCAACAACGATGAGGTCGCGCGTCTGCTCGTCGAGCTTCATGACGGCCAGATGGTGGAGAGCGTATTGCTACCACGCGGTGGCTTGTGCGTTTCGACGCAGGTGGGGTGTGCGGTGGGCTGTGTGTTCTGCATGAGTGGACGTGATGGTTTGATCCGCCAACTGGGCAGTGCAGAGATCGTGGCGCAGGTGGTGCTGGCGCGCAAACGCCGCACGGTAAGCAAGGTGGTGTTCATGGGCATGGGTGAGCCAGCGCACAATCTGGACAACGTGTTGGAAGCCATCGATGTGCTGGGTACGTTGGGCGGTATAGGACATAAGGAGCTGGTGCTTTCGACGGTGGGGGATGTGCGGGTGTTCGATAGGTTGATGGAGAGAGTTACAAAGACCGTTCGGCCTGAGCTTGTCGAAGGCGTAGCGCCCGTTCATGCTTCGACAAGCTCAGCACGAACGGATAAAGAATGTGTAAAACCCGCCCTCGCCCTCTCATTGCACAGCACGGATGCGACATTGCGTGCGAAGTTGTTGCCGCACGCACCGACCATCTCAGTGGAAGAATTGGTTGAACGCGCCGAGGTGTATGCACGTGCCACGGGGTATCCGACGCAGTATCAATGGACGTTGATCGAGGGTGTGAACGATAGCGATGCCGAGGTGGAGCACATCGCACAATTACTCAAAGGCAAATACGCGCTGATGAATTTCATCCCCTTCAATGCGGTGGATGGCCTGCCCTATCGACGCCCTTCTGCCGAGCGCACCGCAGAGATGATGAACACACTGAATCGACAAGGCATCTATTCCCGCGTGCGTGATTCCGCAGGGCAAGAAGTGGAAGGCGCGTGCGGGCAATTGCGCGCACGCGCAACTAAAAAAAACAAACCTGCACGAATCAAGGTACACACCCAATGAAACAACACGCCCCAAGCAAAGATGAGATCGCACTGATGCCTGTCTTTGTCGGCCTCACCCTAGAACAAGTGCACGTGCCGACGAGCGAAGATGAATTCGCCGCTGCCACAGCAGCCATCAAGGCGGCTGGCATCGTAGGCTTCGATACGGAATCGAAGCCTACATTCTCAGTGGGCGAAGTGAGCAACGGGCCGCACGTGGTGCAGTTCGCGTTGCTTGACCGCGCTTATCTTTTTCAAGTGCATCGCACCGAAGGCTTGCCGTTCTTGAGCGAATTACTGCGCTCGGATGCGGTCATCAAGGTGGGCTTCGGTTTGAAGTCGGACAGCGGGCACATCTTCAAGAAGTTCGGAATCCAGTTCGGCGGTGTGGTCGATCTGAATGTGGTGTTCAGTATGCAGGGGCATCAAAAAGAGATGGGGGTGCGCAACGCGGTAGCGTTCGTGTTCAAGCAACGCTTCGTGAAATCGAGAAAGATCACCACCACTGATTGGTCGCAGCATGAGCTGTCGCAACAACAACGACTCTACGCAGCGAACGATGCCTACGCGGCGTTGAAGGTGTTCGAGGCGCTCAAACTGCCGCGCGACCAGTTACCGATCATGGGTGCGAATGAGCCAAAACAATCTACGGACAAGGCTGATTCGTTGGAGTAGGATGAAACTGCAGTTCTTCCCTTAATCAACATAAGGAGTCAGATCATGCCCAAATCTCATAACACTCACAAAGACAGTAAGAAAAAACCGTTGATGACCGCGAAGGAGAAGCGGATGGCGAAACATGAGAAGAAACATCATCACGATGCCCAGCCATTCATCCCTCCCTCAGTCCACCATTGAGTAGTCAATAAAAAGCCCGGCACTGCCGGGCTTTTTCATCCTGCTTCAAAGATTCACTTCACCTCTTTGGGATCGACCACGCGAATCACTTCACCTTCGAACACGCCATCGTTGCTTGCCTCTGCTGCTCGGCGCGCTTCTGGTGTAGCAACGCTACGCATCATGCGCATCACCCTTCTCACCTCACGCGTCTTCCACCAAACATAGGCAAAAGCGATGGTGCCGACGACAAGCAGGACGACGAGCACCACCGCCGAGAACATCAACAACAAGGCGAACATCACCACACCCACGACCAGCGCCAGCAGCTTGCGCAGAGGGCTACGCGGCTGGGCGTTGGCATTCAACACGAATCGCTTTTGCATCTAGTTAACCTTTTTCAAAACGCATCACCCCCGCCTTGCAATCCACCTTGATGGTGTCTTTCGCAGCGAACTGACCTTCCAAAATGTGCTTGGCGAGCGGGTTCTCCAACTGCGCCTGTATCGCACGCTTCAACGGACGCGCACCATACACCGGATCGAAGCCAGCGTTGGCGATCTCTGCGAGTGCGGCTTCGCTCACGTCCAACTTCATCTCCATCGCAGCCAAGCGTTTCTCCAGATACTGCAACTGGATGCGCGCGATGCTCTTGATGTTCTTCTCGTCCAGCGCGTGGAACACCACCACCTCGTCGATACGGTTGATGAACTCGGGACGGAAGTAGGTCTTCACCTCGCCCATCACAGCCAGCTTCACCACTTGGTAATCATCGCCTTGCATCTGCTGGATCATCTGCGAACCCAAGTTCGAAGTCATCACGATGACGGTATTCTTGAAGTCAACGGTGCGACCTTGGCCGTCGGTCATGCGACCATCATCCAATGCTTGCAGCAGCACGTTGAACACATCGGGGTGCGCCTTCTCTACCTCGTCCAGCAATATCACGCTGTAGGGTTTACGCCGCACGGCCTCGGTCAAGCCGCCGCCTTCTTCGTAACCCACATAGCCGGGTGGCGCACCGATCAAACGCGCGACAGAATGCTTTTCCATGTACTCGCTCATGTCGATGCGGATGAGATGATCTTCCGAATCGAACATGAAACCAGCCAGCGCCTTGCACAGCTCGGTCTTGCCCACGCCCGTGGGGCCGAGGAACAGGAACGAACCATAGGGACGATTCGGATCGGACAAGCCGGAGCGCGAACGGCGGATGGCATCGGACACGAGACGTACTGCCTCGTCCTGCCCCACCACGCGCTCGTGCAACTTCTCTTCCATCTTGAGCAGCTTGTCGCGCTCGCCCGTCATCATCTTGCTCACGGGAATACCAGTGGCACGACTCACCACTTCGGCGATCTCTTCCGCGCCGACTTGGGTGCGCAGCAGTTTGTTCTTGGAAGCGCCGCCTTCGGCTTCGCGTTGCGCGGCCTCTTTCATCTTGGCTTCGAGTTGTGGCAACTTACCGTATTGCAACTCTGCAACTTTCTCCAGCTTGCCTTCGCGTTGCAGACGCACGATCTCGGCGCGCATCGCCTCGATCTCTTCTTTTACGGTGGCCGCACCTTGGGCAGCGCCCTTCTCTGCCTTCCACACTTCTTCGAGGTCAGCATATTCGCGTTCGAGTTTTTTGATCTCGACTTCGATCAACTCAAAACGCTTCTTCGAGGCTTCGTCTTTCTCTTTTTTCACCGCTTCACGTTCGATCTTCAATTGGATCAAACGGCGTTCGAGTTTATCCATCACCTCTGGTTTGGAGTCGATCTCCATCTTCATGCGCGATGCGGCCTCGTCGATGAGGTCGATGGCTTTGTCTGGCAAGAAGCGGTCGGTGATGTAGCGATGCGACAACTCAGCCGCTGCAACGATGGCGGGGTCGGTGATCTCGACACCGTGATGCACTTCGTATTTCTCTTTCAAGCCGCGCAGGATGGCGATGGTGGATTCCACGCTCGGCTCGTCCACCAACACCTTTTGGAAACGACGCTCCAGTGCCGCATCTTTCTCGATGTATTTGCGGTATTCATCTAGCGTGGTCGCACCAACGCAGTGGAGCTCGCCGCGCGCGAGTGCGGGCTTCAACATGTTGCCCGCATCCATCGCACCATCCGCCTTGCCTGCGCCCACCATGGTGTGCAGTTCGTCGATGAAGACGATGTTGTTACCTTCATCTTGTGCCAACTCTTTCAGCACGGCTTTTAGGCGTTCTTCGAATTCACCACGGTATTTCGCACCCGCCACCAGTGCAGCCATGTCCAGCGACAACACCTTCTTGCCTCTGAGTGAGTCGGGCACTTCGCCGTTGATGATGCGTTGAGCTAAGCCTTCAACGATGGCGGTCTTACCCACGCCGGGTTCGCCGATGAGGACGGGGTTGTTCTTGGTGCGGCGCTGCAGCACTTGGATGGCACGACGAATCTCGTCGTCACGACCGATGACGGGGTCGAGCTTGCCTTGACGTGCGCGCTCGGTCAGATCGACGCAGTATTTCTTCAACGACTCGCGCTGCCCCTCCGCCTCTTGCGAACCGACCGACTCGCCACCACGTACTGCAGCGATGGCGGTCTCCAAAGGTGCGCGCGATACACCGTGCGTCTTCAGCAAGCGACCTGTCTCGCCCTTGTCGTTGGTGAGTGCCAGCAAGAACATCTCAGAGGCGATGAACTGGTCACCACGCTTCTGCGCTTCTTTGTCTGTGAGGTTGAGCAGATTGCTAAGGTCACGCCCGACCTGCACTTCGCCGCTGTGGCCTTCTACTTTGGGCAAACGCGAAACGGCTTCGCTCAACGCTGTCTTCAGCGCGTTGGTGTTACCGCCCGCGCGAGCCAAGAGAGAGCCTGCCCCGCTATCGGCATCGTTGAGCAAGGCCAACAGCAGGTGCTGTGGCTCGATGAACTGATTGTCCGCACCGACGGCCAAGCCTTGGGCATCGGAGATGGCTTGTTGCAACTTGGTCGTGAATTTGTCGAATCTCATTTCGAAACTCCTTGTAGGGATATCTAACTAATTACTAGATGGGGTAGGCCTTCCAGATTTCAAGGCCACGCTCCTTCCCTTATACTACGGCCTCAATTTAGGGAATGTTCGATGCCACACACTAGCCTTGCCCACCAGATCCGTTCCGACGTCCTTACTGCGCTCGCCGAGGATATGGGTACGGGCGACCTTACTGCACAACTGATCGCCGAACACACTCAAGCTCACGCTACGGTCATCACGCGCGAGGACATGGTGCTGTGCGGTACGCTGTGGTTCGAGGAATGTTTCATGCAGCTCGACCCCGACTGCAAAATCGAATGGAAATACAAAGAAGGCGATGCGGTCGATGCCAAACAGACACTGTGTGAGATACACGGAAATGCCCGTGCTTTGCTGTCTGCCGAGCGTCCTGCTTTGAATTTCCTGCAAACGCTATCCGCAGTATCCACACAGACTCGACGCTACGTGAATGAAGTGAGCGGTACGCAGGCAAAGGTGTTGGATACCCGCAAGACGCTACCCATTCTACGCATCGCACAGAAGTATGCGGTGAAGGTGGGCGGTGGCCACAATCAACGTATCGGCCTGTTCGATGGGGTGCTCATCAAAGAGAACCACATCGCAGCCGCAGGTGGCATAGGCAAGGTGATGGAACATGCCTTCCAGATCACCCCACCCAACGTGCCGATACAGGTCGAGGTGGAGTCGCTGGCTGAATTGGATGAAGCCTTGCTTGCCGGCGCACGACTGATCTTGTTAGATAACTTCTCACTGGCCGATATGCGCACTGCGGTGACTCACGCCGCTAAACGCGCTGAGCTAGAAGCCTCTGGCGGTATCACGCTGGAGAACATCCGTCTTGTAGCCGAGACCGGCGTGGATCGTATCTCTATTGGCGCACTCACCAAGGATGTGAAAGCCATCGATCTATCGATGCGTTTGCAACTCTCTTGAAATCTCATAGAATGCCCATATATTAGAGTTCTCTAATTTTATGGAGTCATCATGAGCGAACCCAAACATATCGTCTGCCCCCACTGCGATGCGGTGAACCGCGTACCCGAGGACAAACTAGGCGCAGCACCGACTTGCGGCAAATGCAAACAAGCGCTGTTCACCGCTCACCCCGTCGAACTCAACGCAAGCAACTTCGCGACACACATCGCACGCAGTGATGTGCCCGTGCTGGTAGATTTTTGGGCACCATGGTGCGGGCCATGTCGCATGATGGCACCTGCTTACGCACAAGCTGCAGAACGCTTGGAACCGAACATCCGCGTGGTGAAGTTGAATACCGAACAAGCCCAACAGATCGCCGCGCAATACAACATCCGCAGCATCCCGACGCTGGCTTTGTTCAAGCGTGGCAAAGAAGTCGCACGTCAGGCAGGGGCGATGGATGTGAACGGCATCGTGGCGTGGGCAAGATCGAACGCATGAAATTGCTCTGGACGTTTTCTGCATTGGTGCTGGTCGGGTGTGCCGACCCAGCACGCAACCTTTATGAAGGAATCAAGGCAAGCAACGACGCCAAGAGGACACCAAACGAACAAGCCGTCACACCCGCTCCAAGTTATGACACTTATAAAAACGAGTTGGAAAAGATGCGTAAATGAAAACGGGAAGCGACGACACTTCCCGTTTTCATTGAAGCAGTAAAACTCAGTGCATCTCTGGCTTCTTTGCAGAAGGTTTGATCCTATCCAACAGGCGGCGCATATTGCCCATCGAGGCCAGATGCAGGTAGGCCATCCCCAATGCGCCACTTCTGAACAACGCAGGCAACTTGTCATCCGCAAGTTGGCCGAACTTCACTTCGTCGATGAGATAAAAATCATTCAACTGGAAGGTCTCGCCGCTGGGAGTATCGAAGCGCGCACCTTGCTGCACAAAAAGACCTAGGTCATCCAGTTGCTTGACCAGTGCTTCGGTGCGGGCAAACTCGACTTGGAAGTTCTGTAGGAACTGCATCACTTCGTTCATACGAGGTTGTAGCTGTCCCGCTTCATCAATCAACACCTCACCTACACTTGGATTCAACGCGGGGCATTCCTCATCGATGCACACCATCAGCTGACCTTGCGCACCGCCTTCGGCCATGACGAAAGGATAGCGACGTACGAAAGCGGGGATGTAGCGCGCATCCCACTTGCCTTTGTCATCCACGAACAAGTTCTCACCTGTGCGAACACCCAGCAACACAACGGGGCGCATCTTGCCGTCCTGTGCTTTGATGAACACGATGGGATATTCACGTGCTGCTTCGGCAAATTCGATCGCGCCCAACAGCACGGCTGTGGTGTCACGCACGAACTCAAAATTGACCTTGGCGGTATCGAATCTCAGATTGCGATGGATGTTTGAATTGAGCGGAACGACTTTCTGATAGAACGCGAAGCTACTCAAACCATTCCCCTTTGGATATCACGGAACGACCACACAGCCGCTGCCACCTATGCCTGACTTCCCATCAACGCCCCGTTCGATATTGTCTAGTTTGCTGTCGCCCCCCATAAATCCGGGAGTGACCGATAAACGTGTCAGCAGTTGCTCGCTAGAAAAACCGCTTTCACCTTTACCTAGATCAACCTTCTGCTCACCCTTGGACAAGATGACTTGACCGTCATGCACCGTCACATATAGGCCAGGTTCGCCATCACTAGCACTCTCTTCGAACAACTTCTCTAGATCCACATTGACGCTGTCTGGCCGTGGCGTGGTGTTATTGGTGATACTGGAAGGAATGGACATGATCTGTATCGGCTTGCCCGTCTCTCTTGCGAGCGTGGCAGCTTGATTGAGCGCCACCGTGAACGAACTGCCAGCCGATGCGAACACCACCTCACCCTGCCAAACATAGACACCAGCACCATTCAGCGGATTACCTGCCCCCGTGTCGGCTTCTGCAACTTGTGCCCACACAACGGCTGGGCTACCTGCATCGTTCATGCTGGAAAGTGGACGTAGCTCTGCATACTGTGACCAGAGCGTCGTGTAGGCGGCCTGAGGATTGTTCGAACCATCCGCGCATGGTCCGTTACACCACGCATCAAAACCTGTACCACGAATACCGATGGTGGCAGCAGACACCCTGAACTTGTAGTTGTCGTGATTCACGCGTCCAATCAAGCCTGTGACCACGCGCACACCGCCTTTAATGAGACGCAATGCGGCGTTCTCTTGATTCGCCTTTTTGTCATAGCTGAATGCTTCGATATGAAACACGCTATTCGCTTGCAAGGTGATGCGACTGCCATCGCGAAAAGCAACGACGGCATGCGTCTGCACGCTACTTTGCAACACATCGCCTTCATATACCGGCGAGCCCAAGTTCAACTTACGCGCCTTACTTTCTTTGTCCTTGGCTGCTAACTCACCTTGGATGAGCATCACACGCCCAACCGCTTTGAGTTGCGGTGCTGGGGGGGGTACTGGTTTCGCATCGCCATCGTCTGCACAATCTTTGGTGGCGCACAAACGAGAGGTGAAGTCCGTTCCACGGATACCTATGGTGGCCGTCGCCGCACGCAACTTGTAGGCATCTTTATTGCCGCGCTTTCCGATCAAACCGGTGACTGTACGAAAGCCTCCCTTGAGCAATCGGAACACGGCTGCATCAGCTTGTGGCTCGTTCTGTTTGAATTTGAAAGACTCGATCTTAAGGTTGGAATTGGGGCGCATAGTCATCTTGGTGCCATCGTTCATCACCACTTGCGCGTAGCTATCTTTTGCAGTGACGAGCAGATCCCCTTCTGAGACTTCGGCTTTAGGCCCCATCACCTTCACAGTACCATCAGGTCTTTGCGCAACGAGCGCTCCGCTCATGTAACCGATCTTGCCTGACGCCTCTGCATAAGCTGGGGTAGCGACAAGCAATAGAACTAGTGACCACAAGATTTTTTTAATCACATCACACCTCGTTCTTAGAATGACGCGGAAAGCGCGGCATGGATACGCCAGTCGCCCTTCAATTGTTGTGGATCGTTACCTTCTTTGATGATGCGTCCCGCATCTAATCGTAACGAAGAAGTATCTGTGATGGCGGTGCGCAACCCAAAACCTGCGCTCGAGATATTAGTGCTACCACCGGCCTTGGCTTTCACCGTACCACCATCAACGAACACCAGACCGCGCAACTTGGCCCCGCTCGTCTCAAAAGCTGGGGAGTAGGTCTCGATGTTGTAACGCACGCCGACCTCGCCCGTCTCACTGCCTTCAGAGAATCCACGCACACCGTCTGCACCGCCTAGGCGCATCTGCTCGGCTTGGATGAGTGTGTCGCCACTCCACTGTCCGTTCATCGCGGTGCGGAACTGCCAATCACCGCCGAAAGCAGTGAAGTAGCCTGCACCGAAGCGAATGGCTTTGTAGGTCGCAGTCGGCTTAGAAGCATTCACAAAATCATAGTTGGCGAAATCGGCCGACTTGCCTTTGCCCATCAGCGGCACATTGAGCGCGAAGGCAGCATTGAAATTGACGTCCCCTTTACCCGCCTTGCCTTGGGCCGAATAAGCCACGCTGAGCGGCGTGACGACGATGTCGTTGTACAACGGCTGCGCCACACCCGTCATTTTGATCTTATCGAACTTGCGCCAATCCAAACCGAAGGTGACGCGCGGATCGAACGAGCCCCAACGATCGAGTGGTATGTTGTAACGCGAACTGAAGATGAGACCGCCACCTTGGAAGTTCGTCGTTCCAACCAGCGAGTTGACGTTGGAATAGCCGCCGAAGAATTCGACACTGTGACCTTGCTCGTACAACGGAATCTTGTAACTACCGCCCAACACTTTGACGCGATCCATATACGACGGCGACACTTGCACGTTCACCTGCGCCACATGGTCGCTATCGAACAGATTCGCGTGGCGATAAGCCAAGCCCAAACGCGAACGTCCTGTTTCGGGTGAGCCGGAGTTGTCAAAAGTAGCCGTCCATAAATCTGGCTTGCTATCGGTGACCAACACGTTGGCATCCACCTCATCGTCATTCGCACCCGCCTTGAGCACCACGTTCAACTGACGCGCAGGATTCTCGTTCGCCAACCTCAATTCACGCCCCACCTGCTTTGCGCGCGGCACACCGCCGCTGCGAACAGAAGGAATGGCATCCAATGCATTCTGCTCACTCACGAACCTGTTGTCCTTGACGATGATCTTTCCGTAGTGACCTTCAATCACTTGGAAGTGAACCGTGCCTGCTTCCAACTCTTGCTCCGGCAACAACACACTCACTGCCGAGTAGCCGCGAGATGCATACAACTCTTCCACCGCTTCCAGTGCGCGCTGCACATCAGAGAAGTCTTTTTCCTTACCCACGAACGGCGCGACTACTGCGTCGAAGTCAGCTTGAGAGAATAATTTCGCATCATCGACTATGAAGCCATTGATCGCGAAGCGGATGAACTCTGGCGCTTCTTCTATTTCAGTTGCGATCGCCGCTTCGCCAGAAGTAGGCACTTCGGCAGCATGCGCACACGAAGCACTCAGTAAGAAACCAAGCAGAAGGCTAGAAAGTTTGAATGGACTCTTCACAAGATACATTTTCGTTCTACCCCTCATCATTGGCACACCGGCAATTGAGTCGCCAATGGTAGGCCGCTGTCATCGGTGGTGGCATCCGCCAAAAGTTCGTTAGCCTTTTGCTTTTCTTTCTCTTCATCATCCGGATTCGAGCCCACAGCAGTCTGAGTGATCTCCTGCACCACGGTCGGAGCAAGTATCCTGAAGACGCCAGGGACGTACGTCATGTAATAATTCGTCGTATCAAGAAGTGTCACGGACCCCTGATCGATCGAATACGCTCCAATCGTGTCACCGGCAATTCGCGTCAACGTTCCACTTAAGGTAGTGTCTACAGGGTCATGTAATCCAAACAACAAGTAACTCAGCGCTGGATCGGGCGTTCCTAGCACCTTATTCAAGTTCTTAGCGACGACGATCAGATTCTCCTGGTTGATCGTGCTGGCAGAATTTCCAACAAGCGAAATACTATAGTTGCCGCCGCCGTTTCCGTCATTGATCGCCACGCTGTTGAAGAGCACCGTTTTGCCAGTACCTGCATTTTTATCGACGAAAGTAATATTGGCCGCGTTGACAACATCCCCACCCACTAAAGCACCACTCAAGTTTGCAATATCCGCTGCAGACATGTTGTAACCCAAACCACCATCGTACGTCTTGGTCAGGCTTGGCGCTGTCAGTGTGACCGGAAGCGCGGTGATGTCGGCTGTAAGCGTTTCACCCGGCAGACTGTAGTTGCTCGCCAGCCCGGTACTATCCGTTAGCGAGTATGTCACCAAGACATTTTTTGCAGTCCCTACGTTCTTGTTGATAAATGCAGCACTCGCGTTCACACCCAGCGTCTCTCCACCCACCAGACCACTCAAAACACCCGCCCCTACAGTGGCCGAAACCGTACCGTCATACACTTTTGATGCTACGTTACTACCACCAACGGTCAGCGGAGCAGCGGTGATCGTTGCTCTGTGCGTCCCCCCAGTAAATGTGTAGTTGCTGGCAAGCCCACCATTCGAGCCATCACCCAGAGCAAGCGTACCCAGCGTCACCGGCTTGTTGATGCCGACGTTCGCGTCTGCCACTGTGCCCACACCGCTAAGGGTCAGGGTCTGGCCGCCTATCAAACCGGCAAGGGTGAATATGCTCCAATTCACATCAGCCGTGCCGTCGTAGACGCGCGTGCCGTTCAAGCTGATGACACTCAGGCTTGCCGTGCCGATCGTCAGCATGCCGCCCACATAGCTGATGTCATATCCCAACTGACCGGAATAGAGTGCAGGAGCATAAGTTCCTGCATTGATGGCATTCAGACCGTATGCGTTGGCAGTACCCAAAATGTCCGGAAGATTCGGAGACACGGGATTATAGGATGGGTTGACCAATCCGCCGCTGTAGACAGCACCATCGTAAGTCTTGCTCGCTGCGTCAGCCGTGATGACAAGCTGCTTGAGGAAGCTGGTGAGCAAGGGTCCGGTGTGGCCCTCATAGATACGCCAAGCCATCCCAGCGGCGCCGGTGTTGGCGATGCTCCAGCCGGTGAAGCTGGACATGGTCATCCGCTCCACCGTGGTAAGGCCAGACACGCCAGTGGTGTTTATGTAACCCCAGTCTTGGCCGAACCCCGCCCCCAGTCCCTGTCCTGTTGTATCGATATCCCAGAAACTGTTACTCACAACAGCGGAAAATTCGTTATATCCGACAAGACCGCCGACGTTGGTGGTACCGCTCACCAAGCCGCTGGCCGTGTAGGCCATCGATACTTCTCCATCATTGAATCCGACCAGTCCGCCGACATCAGTGGCACCGCTCACGGTTCCGCCACTGACATAGCTGTTCATGATCGCCACAAGATTGTCGCCGGCACCATGGCTGGTGGGCACGCGTATCTCGCCTACTAGGCCACCCACCTGTGACGTTCCAGTCACCTGGGTATTCGACACAAAACTGTTGCCAATCAGGCCCAGTCCGCCTCCATATCCTTCGCCGCCGTCATATCCCACCAGCCCGCCAACCGATGTCCCGCCGCTTATCGTGGCTGCATCGACATAACTCGCGTTGATTGGAGAGCCGAAGTTGTAGCCCACCAGCCCGCCAACATAGCTACCCGTGCTAGCGACCATGCCGCCGCTGACATAACTGTTGCTGATGGTAAAGCTGCCAGCCGGCAAATTGGATCCGGTGAAACCGATGAAGTTATCCCCGACCAGTCCGCCAACAGCGCTGCCCGAGCCGCCAACGATATTTGGATTGATGACGTAGCTGCCGACAATTTCGCCATGCTCATTGTTTCCAACCAATCCGCCGATTCCGCCACCGATGACCCCGGTACCCGTCACCGAACCGTTGGTGACGGTGCTGCCGGAGATGATGCCGGACCGGAACCCCGAGGTGGAAGCGGAACCCAAGTTAAAGCCCACCAGGCCGCCAACCGTATTGGAGCCACTCACCGCAGTATTCAATACATCGCTGTTGGCGATATTCCCTGTGTTCCAGCCGACCAGACCACCAGCATCACTAAGGCTGGCAACAACAGTTCCTCCATTCACGGAACTGTTGCTGATGTTCCCGCCCGTCAGTGCACCCGAAGTGGTGGTACCGGAAGAAACATTGCGCCCCACCATACCCCCGACATTACTCGCACCGCTCATCGTGAGCGGGGTACCACTGACAGTCACGGTGTCGATGTTGCCGAAGTTGCTGCCGGCAACGGCACCCACGTTAGACAAGCCGCTTACGGTGACATTGACCAAGTCGAGATTGCTGACCAAGCTGCCTTCCGCGATGCTGCCGAACAGACCAATGTCGTCATTGGGCAGGTTAAGACTGAGGTTGGAGATGGAAAATGCGTTGCCATTGAAATCACCGGCCAGCTTGGGAACGTAATAGCCGGACATTCCGGTCAGGCTGATGCCGGTCGTCAGGCTGTAGTTGTAGGCGGGGTTATCGGCAAAGGCCAACATATCCTTCAGATCCTGCGCAGTGCCGATCTGGTAATTCAGCAAAACATCCTGTGTCAGGTAGTTGCCAATGATCAGCGGCGTGAGCGCGCCGCCATTGAACCAGTCATTGAACTGCCCCACCCCGCCGGGGTTGTACAGACCGCCGACGGTGACGTTGTTGCCGCCGTTGGTAGTGACGTTATCGATATCGAAGTAGGAGTTGGCGTGCGTGCCCGATTCCAGCCCGGCCAGGCCACCGATGTGGCCAACGGTCGCCGCAATCGCGCCGCTGTTCACATAACTGTTCGTGATCGAACTGCCAAAATTGGCCACGCCCACCAGTCCGCCGACAGAATTGCTGCCCGACACGTTCGCGGCCGAGACATGGCTGTCCGCGATCGAGCCCGCAAAGTGGTACCCAACCAGCCCGCCAACAAAATCCGTACCGGCTACCGATAATGTGCCGCCGAGTCCGCTGACACTGCTGGTAGTGATGATGCCATCGTTGCGGCCAACCAGACCTCCGACCCGAGTGCCCCCGGCCACTGTGACCGCCACTGCCACGCCTGCGTTGACAATGCTGTTAGTGATCGTTCCCGCATTGGATCCGGCTAGCCCTCCGATCTGATCCCCTCCCGCCGAGTTTATCGTGGCGTTCTGAACGACAAGGTTGCTCACCGAACCAAGGCTGGTAATTTTACCGAACATGCCGAGATTGGAATTATCCTGAGCGAGGCTGAGGCTGGAGATGGTGAAGCTCGCCCCATCGAAGTCGCTTTCCAGAATGGGAATGTAGAAATTGCCCAGCGTAGTCAGGTCGATATCGGCCGCCAAAACGAAGGTGTACGCCGAGTTGTCGGCGAAACCGAGCATATCCTTCAGGCCCTGCGCATTGCTGATGATGTAGATATTGGCGCCACCGTTGACGAGCGAGCCGTAGGGTGAAGTGTAATTGTTGATGTTCAGCGACATACTGCCGTTGACCAGCCAGTCCGTGTACTGCCCGACGCCGTTGAAACTAGCAGTATTGTCGTTATACAACCCGCCGACAGTGACGATGTTGGCGCCGTTGATGGTGACGCCATTGATGTTGTAATGCGAATTGGTAATGGCGCCGGTGTAGCCACCCGCCAACCCGCCATAATTCGACGTGCCGGTCACGCTGCCCGTAGTCACATAGCTGTTGGTGAGCGTCCCGCCGCTGTTGCCCACCAGTCCGCCTATCCCGTTACCGCCGGAAACGATCACGCCCGAGGCATAGCTGTTGCTGATCGTGCCCGTATGCGAACCGGCCAAGCCACCGACATTCAACGAACCGGCTCCGCCCGCCACCGTCGATCCTGTCGCGTAAGACGTATTGATCGTACCGATGACGAGAACGCCGACCAGACCACCCAGATTCGAGTTGGCCAAACTGGCTCCGCTCACGTTGCCATTGGCATAGGAATTGAGGATCGTGCTCCAGTAAAAATATCCAGCCAGACCGCCCACATTGGTGGTACCGCTCACGCTGCCAGAGGCATAGCTTGAGCTGATGGCGTTCGCCACATTGCTGGAACTGTTGCCGACCAGACCGCCCACCGAAGTAGTGCCCGACACGGCGCCGGTCATTGCGTAGCTGGTTGTGATCGTTCCATAGGTAAAGTTGGAAAGTGTGTCGCCATCCCAGTTGTTGAATCCGGCCAAGCCGCCAACGTTGGTGACACCAAGCACACCGCCGGTGGCATGGCTGTTCGAAATGTTGTAGGCATTCATACCCACAAGTCCGCCCACGCTGGTATTGCCGGATACATTGCCGCTGGCAACACCGGTATTGATGGTGGAACGGTAACCGCTCCATCCGACCAGCCCTCCGACGTTGGTTCCGCCGATCACGTTGCCGCTGGCAATGACATTGATGAGCGAAGAACCGACGCCACCCTCACCTTCCATACTGCCCGCCAGACCGCCTATATTCATATTCGTGCCGGTCACATTCCCGCTAGTGCTACTGTTGCTGATGGTAGAACTCTGGCTGGAGCCAACCAATCCACCTACATTATTGGTTCCGCTCACCGTGCTCCCGGCGCTGCTATTGTCGATACTTGAAAAGTTATAGTTGATCCCCACCAGACCACCAATCGAACTACCATTGACCGCTCCCGTGACCGTACCAGTGGCGTTATGTCCACCAACCAAGGTGCCCTGATGCCAACCAATCAGACTACCCACATAACTACCGCCGGAAATATTAACGTTAGTCAGCCACACATTTTTTATCGTGCTGGCATTCGTAAATCCGAACAAACCTACATAGCTTTCGCCTGATCGATTGATGTAGAGTCCATCGATGGTGTGGTTCAACCCATCGAACTGTCCAGTGAATGGAGTTGAAATAGATCCGATAGGTGTAAAACCAAAATATCCACCCAAACCATCCGGATTCCATGTTGAAGTCGCCGACGCATTGAAAGTTGCACCAAGCGCATAACTGCCTGCCAGATTAGTGTTCATCGCCTGCAACTGATTGGCATTGTTCACCAGCATCCAGGCGGTAAATGGTGTCGCACCGAATGTACCGGAATAGTTAGTCGGAGTGGCGTATGAGGTCGGGTTGTAATAAATATCTGCACGGCCGCCAAGCAAACTGAATGTGTTGGTACCGGCAAATGTCACCGTCCCCACGCTGCTACCATCGAAGTCGGAATGCAAAACCACATTGAGCGCCCCACTGGTCGAGCTAAATCCTGCACCTAATGCGAAATTGATATTGTTCTCAGCCAGCAAAGTCAGTGTTGCATTACCGCCGAGCGTCTTTGCAATCGATGCATTTACGGAAATATCCCCTGCGCCAGCCAGTGCTCCATTTGCCGTAGTAACGGTAACTGAAGTGCCACCATTAATAGCAGTTTCGATAGTGCCCGTTGAGATATATGAAGGAGTAGCGCTTGTCGACCATGCTCCTTGTGATGTGAGAGTCCCCCCAAACTGAGTTGCCGCATCGATAATCACATCTGCGGGATCGAGCAACCACATACCAGCATCGCCATGCCTAGCTGAAGCATCGACTCTGATTCCAGCCACATCAAGGTAGTGTGCTGAAGTCTCGACGAAGCCACCGTTGCCGCCATTGGCACCACCCTGTGCCGAGATGCTGCCATAAGCACGGGTCACATCATCCGCCCACACTATGGCCTTGCCGCCGTCACCGTACTGGATGGCGTCGGCCCTGATGATCGCTGCGGCATCGACATAAGTGGTGAGCGCGTTCACAACGTTCGCATTGGCACCTTGCTTGTCGCCACCGATCAGTATCGTTCCGCCGCCATTGGTTCCGGATGCGTCCAGTGTCGCACCGGCGGTAATTCGCACTTCATTGTTGCTCAAGGCCTCGATCATGCCGCCAGTTGTACCTGTGACACTGACCGTGCCGCCCACTTCGGTCCGCTGGCTGGACTTGAACACGATCTTGCCGCCTTGCAGCGTGGCGCTGTCGGCACTAGTTACGCCGCTATTGCGCACCACGGTGCCGAACAGGCCAAGTGTGCCAGCGCTAGAGATGAGTTGACCGATGTTGGTGGCATCACCTGCGGGTGCGGTGATGTTGACGCGCAAGTTGGGATCGAGGTCGTTGACGAGTTCTACGCTATGCCCTGCGACGAGCAATATCTCGCCATTAGGTGCGTTGATGATGCCGGTGTTCTCGACATTGGGGGCGATAAGGTATATCTGCCCGTTCTGTTGGGCGGTGATGTTGCCTGCGTTGCTGACGTTCTGCGCGCCAGCCACTGCGGTGAAGTTGTGACGCCCCGCCAAGAAATCCGCATTACTGAGGTTGAGCGAGGTCGCTACCAAACCTGCCACATCCACAGTAGAGCCTGCGCCAAAGAAGATGCCGGATGGATTGACCAAGAACACACGTCCGTTGGAACTCAAGATGCCAAGGATGGCAGACGGATTGTTGGTAATGACGCGATTGAGTACGGTTGACGCTGCGCTCTGTTGCGCGAAATGCGTGACTTCATTTGAGTTGATGCTGAAGCCTTGCCAGTTGATGATGGTGCCTGGGGTGTTGGTGACGGTGAGTGTATTGCCAGTGGTGTTGAAGGTAGCTTGTCCGTTGACGACTTGACCGCCGAGGGGGTTGGCTTGTGCGCCAAGTGCGAAGCAACATGCGACTGCGAATACAACGGGCTTGAGTCGTCCGCCAATATCACTTGCTGAATCTAGGTCTGCGCCTACAGGGCGTATCGAACGTATGAGGCTGGAGGAAGATCGTTTGCCTTTGGTCTTAGTGATTTCAGACACCGCGACCCAAGCGCTAAGCGCCTCAGACCATATCGTGCGGAAGATGCTATTAAGTGATGACTTCATGGTTCACCCGCCCCTCTCACATTACCTCAGTGGGAACACAACAAACTGAATGAACAATACACTTACAGGTATGAAAATACTACAAATTTCGGGTGTATTGCTCCATCAAAATAAAAATTCTCAATCTACAGAAAGGGATGGCAAGATGTTTTCATTCATGTCACGATTCACGAGGTGCCGTTACCGGTTAAATCGTCTCGGATAAAACCTACCAATCCAATATGACTTTGTCTTCTCAGAACACTCTTTCTATCGATCAAGCGATGGCACTCGCCACGCAATTACAGTCGAATGGTCGCTTGCAAGAGGCTGAGCATCTTCTGCAACAGATATTGCAGCAGCATCCACAACACGCATTCGCTCTTCACCTTCTCGGTGTCATCGCACATCAATGTGGCAAGCAAGCCATCGCTGCCGATCTCATTCAGCGCGCCATCACCTCTCGTGGCGATGTCGCTCTGTTCCATGCCAATCTGTGCGAGATATCACGCCAACTCAAACGTCACGATAAAGCCATCGAACACGGCGAACACGCTGTCGAGCTCGATCCGCGTATGGCGATGGCGCACAGCAACCTCGGCATCGCTTGGTTCGACCATAAGGAATACGAGAAAGCGGAAGCTTGCCAACAACGTGCACTCACGCTCGATCCCGCTTTTGCGCCATCGTTGAATAACCTAGGAAGCATCTACCGTGAACGTGGCGACAAGAAGGCTGCGCTGGACTGGTACTTCAAAGCGGCTGCCGCCAATCCGAATTACCTTGAGCCACTGAACAACTTGGGGGCGCTGTTACTGGAAGAGGATCGCATCCCTGAAGCCATCGAGGCGTTGAACAAGGCATTGCGCTTGCACCCCAACTACGCCGAGTCTATCTGCAACATGGGCGGTGTCCATCTGGCGCAAGAGGAAAACGAGGCGGCGCTCGCCAAGTTTCAACGCGCCCTCGAACTGCGCGCTGATTACTTGGAAGCGCAGATGGGACTATCCAAGACAATGCAAGCGATGGATGCACTCGAAGATGCCGAGCGCGCCGCCAACCGAGCGCTACAGATCGATGCACATAGTCCCAAAGCTCACGCACTGCTCGCCAGCATCTATTCCGAGACTTCACGTCCCGTGCAAGCCGAGTCTGAATTCGACCGTGCCTTGGCGATAGACCCAGAGAGTGGCGAAGGATTGCTTGGCCTCGGCCATCTGTGTGTAGAGAACGGCGACATCGAACGCGCCGAGGGATTGTTCCGCAAAGCACTGGCGAACAAACCAGACAATGTCTCTGCACGCATCCACCTCATCCAAGCGAACAAGGTGAAGGTGGGGGATGAGAATTTTGTTGCCTTATTGGAAGAAGAGAAGGATGCAGACAAGCATTCAGACAATCGCAAGTTGTCTCTACATTTCGCGTTGGGCAAGTGTTACGACGACACCAAGGATTACGACAAAGCGTTCCCGCATTTCCTGAAAGGCTGCAAGATCAAGCGCGCGAAGTTCAATTACGCCCCCGATGCGACGGCCAGGCAATTCACCGAACTGAAAGAGATATTCGGCAAGGCGTACATCGACGGACTGCGCGGTGCGGGTGATCCCTCCGGCCTACCCATCTTCGTGCTCGGCATGCCGCGCTCCGGCACCACACTCACCGAGCAGATCATCGCCAGCCACCCGGACGTGTACGGTGCGGGCGAGTTACCCGACCTGCTGCGCATCGCGCACCGCAAGACCGATCCCAAGACGACTACCTTCCCCGACAACCTGCGCTATTTGAACCCTGCCACGCTCAACGCGTGGGGCGCCGAGTACGTCAGCGGCCTGAAGCAACGCGCGCCGAAAGCGAAGCATATCACCGACAAGATGCCAGCGAATTTCTTTGCTGTGCCGCTCATTCACCTGATGTTGCCGAACGCGAAGATCATCCACGTCAACCGCAACCCGGTGGATACCTGCGTCTCCTGCTTCACGCGCCTGTTCCACCGCAAGCAGGAACACACATACGACCTCGCGGAGCTGGGGCGCTACTACGCCGACTATGCGCGTCTGATGGATCACTGGCGCCAAGTCTTGCCCGCAGGGGCGTTCTACGATGTGCAATACGAGAACATCGTCGCCGATCAGGAAGGCGAGGCACGCAAACTGCTGGAATATTGCGGTCTCGAATGGGATGCCGCCTGCCTCGATTTCCACAAGACCAAACGCCAGGTGCGCACCGCCAGCGTGACACAGGTACGCCAGCCGATCTACACCACTTCGGTGGAACGCTGGCGTTCATACGAGAAATTCCTCGGCCCGCTGCTGGAACAGCTGGGCGACCTAGTACCTAAGCGCTGACCGGATATGACTGACTCGCTCGCCACGCAACTGGGGGATCTGGCGCTCGGCATCGACCATGTCGCCATCGCCGTGGAGGATATCGATGCCTCCGTCGCATGGTACTGCTCGGCACTCGGCTTCACACTCCTAAATCGTAGCGAGATTTCCGGCGACCATTCGGGTATGGTCTATGCGGTACTGAAATGCGCGTCCTCGACCATCGTACTGGTGCAGGGCACGTCTGCCGCATCGCAAGTCTCGAAGTTCATCGCCGCATTCGGGACAGGCATGCATCACATCGCTTTCGCCGTCACTGATCTGGATGCGGCGATCGAGCGTGCAGCCAAAGCAGGCAGCCTCTCCGACACGCCCGTCATCAGCGACGAGGGGATACGCCAGACCTTCCTGCACCGCGACCCGACAACGGGCGTGCGCATCGAGCTGATCGAACGGAGTGATGCGCCCTTCTCGGAAAAGAACGTCGAGGGCCTGTTCCGCGCTCTCGAAGAGAAAGATCTGTTTTGAACATGCCAGCCCCCGCCGCCGACAACCACTGGCAGGATTTCGCAAGGAAGTGGAACCGGCTGGGTTCGCCTTTGCGCCCCTGTCCGGAAGACGTGGAGAATTTCCGCAAGGCCATCGGCAATGATCCCGGCCGATGCCTGCTGTTGGGTGTCACGCCGGAACTGACCGACCTTGATCCGTCGCTCATCGCTATCGACAACAGCACCGCGATGATTGCTGCGCTGTGGACTGGCAGACACACCGCCATTCAGGGCGATTGGCTGGATCTGCCTTTTCCGGAGGATTCTTTCGACACGCTGATAGGTGATGGATGCCTGACGCTGCTATCGCACCCAGCGCAGTACGCGCAATTCTTCGAGCAACTCGGCCGTGTGGTCGCTCCCGGAGGTAAGGTCGTACTCAGGCTTTTCGTAAGTGCCGCACGCAAGGAAAGCGCAGAAGCGGTATGCCGAGAAGCGCTCAACGGAAAAATGAAGAGCTTCCATGCTTTCAAATGGCGATTGTCGATGGCGATCGCTTCTGAATACAGGGATCACACCTTCCGCGTGGCAGAGACTCTGGCGACCTTCGACCGCCTCATCCCCGACCGCACCAAGCTCGCCTCCGCGACCCGGTGGCATATGGACGATATCGAGACCATCGATTTCTATCGCGACTCCACAGCGCTTTACAGCTACCCCACGCTGGACCATGTGCGGCAGACCATTCATCCTTCGCTCAAGGAGACTGATTTGATCGTTGGCCGCTATGAACTGGCAGACCGCTGCCCCATCCTCATCCTGCAATCGAAAAAATGAAATCCTTGTCGAATCTAAAAAGTAGCATCGGCGGGATAGGCTGGCCGGCCATACCTGATCCGGTCGCGGCCAATCTGCTCGCGCAACTGGCACAACTGGATGGCAGCCAGTGGTGGTCGACCGAGCGGCTGGCGCAAAGACAGTTTGAGCAATTCTCGCAACTTGCAGCGCATGCGCAGCAACATTCACCCTTCTTTCGCGAACGCTTCGACAAGGCGGGACAGGATGCAGCGCAGACATGGACGCAGGAGTCCTTCTCGCGCATCCCGCTGCTGACGCGCGCCGAGTTGATGCTGCAAGCGGAAAATATCCAGTGCCGCTCGCTGCCGCAGAAACATGGCTCCATCCATAAGATTCAGACCTCGGGTTCGACCGGACAGGTGGTCACGGTATCGAAGACCGAAGTCAACCAGTTGGTATGGCTAGCCTTGGCGATGCGCGAACATCTGTGGCACGAGCGCGATTTCTCAGCCACGCTCGCCGTCATCAAGGCTATGACTCCGACAGTCGACGACCCGGTTCAGGCAGCAAGGATAGGCTGGGGACATCCGAGCACCCTGCTGTTCGATACCGGTCCTTCGTATTCGCAACCGCTGTCGATGGATGTCACGCAGCAGGCTGAGTGGCTTACGCGCATCGACCCCAAGTATCTGTTGACCTATCCTTCCAATCTGAATGCACTGCTCGACCTGTACGAAAGCGGCTCGCTCCTTCCATCCTCTTTGCGCCAGGTGCGCACGATAGGCGAGACCCTGCATCCCGGCCTGCGCGAGCGCTGCAAGGAACTGGGCGACATCGGGATCGTGGACATGTACAGCGCGCAGGAGGTCGGCCTCATCGCGCTGCAATGCCCGGACAGCGGCCTGTACCACATCCAGAGCGAGAGCCTGATCGTGGAAGTGCTGGATGATGAAGGCAACCAATGCAAGCCGGGAGAGATCGGTCGCGTGGTCATCACCGACCTGCACAACTTCGCCACCCCGCTCATCCGTTACGAGATACGAGACTACGCCGAGGTCGGCCCCGCTTGCCCCTGCGGACGCGGATTGCCCACCCTGTCGCGCATCATGGGACGGCGGCGCAACATGGTGGTGTTCCCGGATGGACGCAAGCACTGGCCGCTGATCGGCGCTTATCGTTTCCGCGAAGTGGCCGACATCAAGCAATACCAAGCCATCCAACATTCACTGAGCGAAGTGGAGATACGATTGGTCGTTGATGCACCACTATCATCCACACAAGAATCGCAACTCACCACACTCATCCATGGCGCCTTAGGCCACGCATTCCCGCTTCGCTTCTCCTACTTCAAAGAAGAACTACCTAAGACGAAGGGCGGAAAATTCGAAGAGTTCATTTCGCTACTAAGATGATCCGCATCAGGAAACTCATCACATGAATCCAGCCAACCTCACCCATCACATCGGCTTAGTCACTCCAGCAGACAGAGCTACGGTGCTCGCTCATCAACCGGCCACGCTCTGGCTCACCGGCTTGAGTGCCTCGGGAAAATCAACGCTGGCTTTCGCACTTGAACAGAAGCTGATCGGCGAGGGAAAAACTGCCTACGTGCTGGATGGAGACAACGTGCGCCATGGTTTGAATCGTGACCTAGGCTTCAGTGCAGAGGATAGAAGCGAGAACATCCGCCGCATCGCCGAGGTGGCCAAGCTGATGAACGATGCAGGACTCATCGTCATCACCGCATTCATCTCACCCTTCCAAGCAGACCGTGCGATGGCTCGCGACATCATCGGTGATAGACATTTCAAGGAAGTCTTTGTGAGCACGCCCATCGCAGTGTGCGAACAACGCGACCCGAAGAAACTTTATCAGCGCGCACGCAAAGGTGAGGTCACGGAGTTCACTGGCATCACCTCCCCTTACGAAACGCCGACCGAGCCTGCGCTTGTGATCGACACTTCGATACTTTCACAAGATGAAGCTATCGAAAGACTTGTAAGGTTGTTACAAGACTAAAGCTTACGCGCTACCACATCGACCAGCGCCGACATACCGCTATGCCCTGAACCTTCACGGATGATGTCGTCGTGTTCGGATAGATGCAGGATATCCATGTCAGAGAAGGATTCGCGCAACATAATTTCGGTGTAAAGGTTCTCGACCTGCGAAGGGCCGCCGGTCTTGTAGTCCAACTGGCGTGGTGTGTAGCCTTGCAGCAATAGCAAACCACCCGGCTTGATGAATCGTTTGAGGTTGGCGAACTGTTGTGGACGTAAGGCTGGGCCGACGAACTGGATGAAGATGGCGACCACCACATCGAAGGTCTCTCCGCCACCGTCCCAAGTCATCAGATCGACCTGATCGAAGCGCATCTGCACACCGCGTTGCTGTGCCAGTCTTTGTGCCTTGGCTTGCGCCACGGGTGATGCATCGACCGACAGCACATCCAATCCCTGCTGTGCCAACCACACACCGTTACGCCCTTCACCATCGGCCACCGCGAGGCATTTCATACTGGGTTTGAGGCGCGCCTGTTGCGACACTAGGAACGCATTCGGCTCGGTACCGTAGAAATACTCGTCACCCGCGTAGCGCTCGTCCCAGATGCTCACTTATGCATTCCCATCACTTCGCCCATGCGTACAGGCAGCGCAGGTGACCATTGCTGATTGAATTGAAGCGCGTCTTTTTGGAACAGCATCACCACGGTAGAACCCAACAAGAAGCGTCCCATCTCATCGCCCTTGTTGAAAGTGATCTGTTGGTCGTCGTAGCGCCACTCGCGCACGTCACGTGTGCGCGGCGGATTGACCACGCCATGCCAAGTCGTCGCCATACTGCCGACGATGGTCGCGCCGACCAGTGTCAACACGAACGGACCATGTGCAGTCTCGAACACACACACCACGCGCTCGTTGCGCGCGAACAATCCCGGCACACCGCGCGCCGTCACCGGATTCACCGAGAACAGATCACCTGGCACATAGATCATGCGCGTCAAGCGTCCCGCGCACGGCATATGGATACGGTGGTAGTCCTTGGGGCTGAGATAGATGGTGGCGAAATCGCCGTCTTGGAACTGTGCTGCCAACGCCGCGTCGCCACCGACCAACGCAGTGGTGGAATAGCTGTGACCTTTGGCTTGGAACAACTGGTCTTTTTCGATACTCCCGAACTGGCTGATCGCGCCATCCACAGGACACACGAAATCCGCATCCGCCAATGGTCGCGCACCGCTCTTCAGTGCACGCGTGAAGAAATCGTTGAAGGTGGCGTAGCTATGGATATCGGGATTGGCCGCTTCCGCCATATTCACTTTGTAGCGACCGATGAACCACTTGATGACCACGGGCGTCCATGAGAGTCGTGCACTGGCGAACTTGCCAGCGAGTTGAGTGAGTGCTTGTTTGGGAAGCAGGTATTGCAGTAGTACAGCGAGACGATCGAACACGGAAAACCTGTCTAAAAAATATCAAAGGGGGCGCATTATCCTAGAAACTTCAGTTGGACGGTACGTAGTGTGTGTTCATCGCGTCACAGGGCAAGGCGGGACGACGAGGAATGGTCGTTCCATTCCGAGGAGGAGCAACACCGCCATGGGATGCGAGGGACGCACAATACGTGCCGTAGCAACTTACCATACGGATTAACGTAGATAAATCGCAAATTACTTAGACAGTTTAGTCATGCGAGCTAAATGGAGCGGTCAACTGAGGTTTCTAGGATCACACCGAGCCTAGGAAGTACCACCACCCGCTGAGCGTGATGAAGGAAAGGATGAGTCCCACCGCCACCATCAGGTTCGCCAGTGGTGGATCGAGGTCATGCTCACTCGCCACAATAGCGGCGGTGATCATCGGCGGCATGGCCGCCTCGAACAATGTGACCTGCATGTTCAGACCATGCGCGCCGAGCAGTTGCACGTAGAGCAGATAGATCGCCAGCGGTGCGAGGATGAGTTTGAAGCCGAGTCCTAGCGCAAGGTTGCGCTTGTGTTCTGCGATGTGCCCCAAGCGCAACTGCATACCTACCGAGAGCAAAGCCAATGGCGCAAGCGTATCGCCCAAGCGTTTCAACAACACACTAAACCACTCTGCATACTCGATCGGAATGAGCAGTAGTGCGATACACAGCGAGAGGAACGGCGGGAACAAGGCGATGCGCTTGATGATTTCAGTGGCCGTTGGACGCCCTGAGGAATAGATACCCGCGACCGTGATGCCCAACACAGAGAGCGCGAAGAACGAACCTAACTGATCGGCGATGATAGCTGTCGTCAGACCTTCCTTGCCGTAGAACGCCTCCACCATCGGCAAGCCAAAGAACGAGGTGTTGCCCAAGCCGCCAACCAATATCAACGCTCCTGTCGTGGCGCGCGACAAGTTCAACCATTTTCCCATCAGCCAGAAGAAACCTGCCGATAGACCGAACACCAACCACGCCATCAACCCTGTCAGCAAGACATCGCCAGAGAGTCGTAGTTGGTGGATGTACAGCAAAGTCAGCGCAGGTAGCGAGACATGGATGATGAAGCTATTGAGCGTTGCTGGTGCGTTGTCCGGCATGCGCTTGAAGCGTCGCAGCAGCATGCCGACGATGAAGCAAAGGATGAGCAGGAGAAGGTTGTTCATGCCTCTGCTTTACGCCAAATGATCAGTGAGGGATGTTGGAAGAGATGAACGCCTTCAATGTCGCCACATCCGCATCCATCACTTCACAGCGTTGCGGCAAGTCTTCAATGCCAACCATAGACTCTGGACGCTCTGGCTGACGACCCAACGCTTCTTGGATGGTCTCGGCGAACTTCGCTGGTAACGCGGTCTCAAGGCAGATGAGTGGCAAGCTGGGACGGCGTTGCTCCAAGCCCACTTTCAATCCATCAGCCGTGTGTGTGTCGATCATCACGCCATACTCTTCCCAAACTTCACGGATGGTCTTGAGACGGTCTTGATGTGAGCTCTTGCCCGATGCGAAATGGAACTTGGACAACTCATTCCAGTAGGCAGAATCTTTGATATCGAATGCGCCACCTGCATCCACCTTGCTCCAGAACTCGCGCACCTTCGCTCCGTCACGCCCGACCAAGTCGAACACGAAACGCTCGAAGTTACTCGCCTTGGAGATGTCCATCGAAGGACTGCTGGTCTCGTAGGTATGTTCTGTTCCGCGAGGGCGGTACACGCCGGTACGGAAGAACTCGTCCAGCACGTCGTTCTCGTTCGTCGCCAAAATCAATTGGCCAATAGGCAAACCCATCATGCGCGCGATGTGGCCAGCGCAGATGTTGCCGAAGTTACCAGAAGGAACTGAGAACGCGACCTGCTCGTCGTTGGATTTCGTCGCAGCGAAATAACCTTTGAAGTAGTACACGATCTGCGCCGACACGCGCCCCCAGTTGATAGAGTTCACCGTACCGATCTTGTGTGCGGCTTTGTAAGCGTGATCGTTGGAGACTGCCTTCACCATATCCTGTGCATCGTCGAACATGCCGTTGACGGCGATGTTGAAGATGTTCGGATCTTGCAGCGAATACATCTGCGCACGTTGGAACGACGACATCTTGCCGTTCGGCGACAACATGAACACACGGATACCACGCTTGCCGCGCATCGCGTATTCGGCGGCAGAGCCGGTGTCACCCGATGTCGCACCGAGGATGTTCAACTCGGCATGGTCTTTCGCCAAGGCGTACTCGAACAGATTGCCCAACAACTGCATCGCCATGTCTTTGAACGCCAACGTCGGACCGTTGGAGAGTTCTTGCAGATACACCCCCTCGCTCAACTTACGCAGCGGCGTGATGTCTTTGGCATTGGAATCCACACGCCCGTTGCTGTACACCTCGGCGGTGTAGGTCTTGCTAACGATGGCTTTCAAATCTGCCGCAGGAATGTCAGTCGCGAACTTAGACAACACCGCGAATGCAAGGTCGGCGTAAGACAGTTTGCGCCAAGCATCCAACTCGGCGCGGGTCACCTGCGGATATTGCTCCGGCAGATACAGGCCGCCGTCGGGCGCGAGACCACCCAACAGAATCTCGGTGAATGTCTTGGCGGGCGCGTTGCCGCGTGTGGAGATGTATTTCATTTTGAATCTACCTCGTCAGTTCCCTCGCCCTTGCAGGGAGAGGGTTAGGGAGAGGGTGGAATTTCAAAGCCCCTCTCCCCCAGCCCCTCTCCCGCAAGCGGGCGAGGGGAGTCCAATTATTTACCCAACTCTTCCAAACGCAGCTTGGTGACCTTCCCCGCAACAACCCCTAGTGCCTCGATCTTCTTGATCGCCGCGTTGACGTGTTTCTCGCGTGTCAGGTGCGTCAGCATGATGAGGTCGGTCTGCTCTTCGCCTTCTTCAGGTTCTTTCTGGATGACAGCATCGATGGAGATCTGTTCATCCGCCAAGATACGCGTGATGTCCGCCAGCACGCCTGGCTTGTCTTGAACACGGAGACGCAGGTAGTAGCTGGTCTGCACTTCATCCATCGGCAGTATCTTCAGGTCGGCCATCGCGTTCGGTTGGAACGCGAGATGTGGCACGCGGTTCAACGGATCAGCGGTGTGCATACGTGTCACATCCACCAAGTCGGCGATGACGGCACTGGCGGTCGGTTCTGCACCTGCGCCCTTACCGTAATAGAGCGTCGCACCGACTGCATCGCCTTGCACCACAACGGCGTTCATCGCGCCTTCCACGTTGGCGATGAGGCGTTTTGTTGGGATCAAAGTTGGATGTACGCGCAGCTCCACACCTTCTGGTGTGCGCTTGGTGATGCCCAGCAGCTTGATGCGATAGCCGAGTTGTTCGGCGTATTTGATGTCGATGGCATCCAGCTTGGAGATACCTTCGATGTAGGCTTTATCGAACTGCATGGGGATACCGAATGCCAGTGCGGACAGGATGGTGATCTTGTGTGCCGCATCCACACCTTCGATGTCGAAGGTGGGGTCAGCTTCGGCGTAGCCCAGACGTTGTGCTTCTTTCAGCACGGTATCGAAACTCAATCCCTTGTCGCGCATCTCGGACAGGATGAAGTTGGTGGTACCGTTGATGATGCCCGCGATCCACTCGATGCGATTGGCGGTGAGACCTTCGCGCACGGCTTTGATGATGGGAATGCCCCCCGCCACTGCCGCTTCGAACGCGACCATCACACCCTTGTCTTGTGCAGCCTTGAATATCTCGTTGCCATGTGTCGCCAGCAGCGCCTTGTTGGCGGTGACCACATGCTTGCCATTCGCGATGGCCTTCAGCACCAGCTCTTTCGCCACACCGTAACCGCCGATGAGTTCGATGACGATATCCACTTCAGGATCGGTCA
>JBAYIG010000025.1:0-31265 GCA_041665725.1 Sideroxydans sp.
ATCAAGTACGTTCAAACTCTTTACGCGAAGAACAGGTCGATTCTGAGTAATGCCTAGGAGCTTCGCGTCATCCCCTTGGGGAAGTACAGCAGTGACTAAACTTTCAGTACGACGAAGCTTTCCACAGCTTGCTGACAACAAATCATGTAAAGAACCGTCTTGGTAATAATTGAGCAATTCACTGTATGGATTTACTGGAAAGAAATGAGAGATCACACAGAATGGGATGCCATCAGCAAGGCGCAATGTCTCAATCCAAAGCACGTGATCATCAGGAGCAAGCGATAAGTTGCGAGCAACACCCGCAGAAGCAGGTGCGACCATTTTCCGCACAACTTTGGTATCAGTAGAAATACCTATATCTGTCAGGGTTTGAGTGAAGCGAGTGTTTGTACCAACACGGTAATCAAGCAACTGGTCTGTAATGAAGATGCCAACACCATGCTGGCGCTCAAGCAGGCCGGCCGCAATTAGCTCTTCAACCGCTCTACGCAATGTATGGCGATTTACTCCGAAGCGAGCCGCCAACTCTCCTTCGGATGGCAACTTATCTCCAGCAGATCCCTGACGTACATAATCGCGCTCCAATACTTCAGCGATTTGTGCATACAGGGAGATACCGGTGTCGCGATCTATTGCGTAGAGACTCATGAGTACAGTTGTCTAGATATGTAATGACACGCACTATGAACACCTACTATTTCAACCAAGTGAATTGTTTGTTACAAATTAGTGAATTATTTATGTGAGCCCCTTCGTTGAAATCCTCTCCCCCCTATTTGTCTTCGTCGGCTAGGGATTAAAAAACTCCTCGGTATTCGGCTGAAGGTGAGACAGGTAGGTTCCCGCACAACTATGCAGATGCGGACAATCTTGAATGTAAGGAATCCGACTCTTCCCAGACTAATGCTTGCATCCGCCATTTCGGCAGTGCTCAATCTTCTCAAGGAGAGTCACAATGAAATTCAATCAAATCGCAAAAACTCTGCTTTCTTCTGGCGCATTAGCTGCCGTCATGAGCGGTGCCGCAATGGCAGCTCCTTGTGGTGCAGCTAATCCCTGTGCGGCACGATCCAAGATGTCGGCCTCTGCCAATCCCTGCGCTGGCAAGAATCCATGTGCAGGCAAGCATCCGTGTAAAGCTAAGCACAAACAACACAAGGCGAATCCGTGCGCAGCGAAGAACCCCTGTGCTGCTAAAAACCCATGTGCAGGCAAGAACCCATGCGCCGCCAAGACTCACTAAGCGAATCACCTGCAATGCCAACCATCCTCCCAACTACGGGGCGGGTGGTTGAGCCCGATCTTTCTGCTTTGCCGCTGTCACAGTTGCTGGTCATGCAGCAAGCGGGGCTGGAGATCCTCGATTGTTATCGCGTGCTCAAGAAAGCCGGGATGAATATCGTGGGTGAAGTTTTGCGCGACACATTGAGTCGCGGCGAGACGTTCTATGAATTCAATCACTACCCCGATGACGATGTGTATGACCGCGAAAGTCATGCGCAGTATTATTACCACGCGCATCGAGGCGAGATCGGCGAGCATGGGCACTTCCATTGCTTTCTGCGTCCAAAAGGAATGCCGCAAGAGGTGAAGCCGATTGAATATCCCGCCACCGACCCGTGGCCGCAAGGTGATGAAGCACTGTCGCACCTAATCGCCATCGCCATGGATGGCAATGGCTTCCCGACCGGTTTGTTCACCACCAATCGATGGGTGACCGCCGAGGCTTGGTATCCGGCGGAGCAAGTCATGCAGATGCTAGATCGCTTCATCATCGACCATGCGTTCCCATCGTGGCCAGTGAACCGTTGGATAACTGCGATGTTCGTACTGTTCCGCCCACACATCGAGATGCTGCTCAAACAGCGTGATGAAAGCGTGTGGCAATGGGCTGCCAATCATCCTGGCGAGGATGTGTTCGAAGACCGCAAACTAGATATCACCAGTCAGATGGCTGTTTCGGTGGAAGATACGCTTTGGCTGCTGAAGCTAGCGATTGCCCAGCGGCAAAGCTGAGCGTGACGGCTTGTCGGCCTTATGTGGAGCGATACATAAGGCCGATTATGTAGACCAGTTGATTATGTGGACTTGAAGCTCCGCCCCTGCCATAAGCCCTTGGCTGGTGCGGTGGATGTTAATGCAACGGTCTACATAATCCACAATCCACCAAGGTTAGGGAGTTGTAGTCGAGGTGTCACTCAGATGGTCGTCATCGCGGCACTGCCAGTCCCTGTGCGGTCTCACATTAAATCAACGACCGATTTTGCTTTGACAGGCAGTTGCCTAGCTCCAGAAATTATGTTGACTTCGAACAATCAATTTCTTCGGAGAAGTCGCTTGGTGCTTGGCTTCCGCGAAAATTCACTTTTGCCATACTCCATAATCAAGCAGTCTGCATAATCGGCCTGAAGAGACATTGGTGATTTTCTGAAAAGGTTGTCTGCCTCGGTTGGAGGAGTGTCCGCTTTCAGCACTGAAGCTGTCACTTCTAGGAAGTGTATAGAGGGCACCAGATCGTCGCTTGCGGCAGTCAAATACAATTGAAAATTCGATGCCCAAAATGGGATAGGCTAACCAGCTATAGCCTTACATTCCTTATAGCAAATTTCACATGATTCCTTGCAAGCCTTGCATTCCGGATGTTTCTCTGTCTTCTTGCATTCTTCTTCGCAGACTTTACACACATCCATACAAACTTTGGCGAGTTGCGGTAGATACTTGGATTCGGCAGCTGCCATTTGCTCCAAAGCAGTACACATCGCGATGACTTGGCTAGATGACTTGGCACAAGCCGCCATCGTCTTATCACCCTCACCCAACAATGTGATGCAGTGCTGTATGCAGATATTAGCTTTGAGCACGCAATCAGCCGCAGCAGCAATCAATTTCTCATTTCGGGTAGATGCATGATGTTCGTGTGCCATAGCGGCATGGTCGTGTTGATGTTCCGCGGCGAAAGCTTTGCTACTCACTGCAGTCGCTGCCATTGCGGCAGCCCCGATCAAAAGTTCTCTGCGATTCACGGTCGTCTCCTTTGTGTGGAATGTTATTAGTAGAGCACGTCAAGTTTACTGCGCCCTTACGCATAAGTCATGCAAAGAAAACGGAGCTTGGTCTCCCAAGCCCCGTTTGATGTAATACCTTACTGAACTACTTTGTTGGTACAGGCACTGGTGCGGCAGGTGCGCTCGTGCTGGTCTTAGCCTTGTGGCTCTTACTGCCTTCGCAGGCGAGAACGCTACCGGATACAGAAACACCGAACACCAACAACATTGCGATGACGACAGATCTCATATGAACCCTCCTTTGCTAGCCTAGCGAACAAAGCTGGAAAATCACCCAGCCATCCTGAATCCTTGTTTGAATCGTGCGCCTATTTGCCCGTAATCGTCAAGAAGGAAAGTTTGCTCACGCCGGATTTTTGAGCGATGGCCATCACCTGCGCCACACGACCGTAATTCACCGCTTCATCCGCTTGGATTTGCAGTTGGAAGTTGGGGTCACTGGCGCGCACCTTCAGCATCTCTGCCAAGCCTTCATCACTCAAATGGGCGGATTCATAAGCCACCTCCCCCTTGGCATCGATGGCCAAGCTGACTTTCTGCAACTTGTCATCCTTCGCCACCGATTCCGTCTTGGGCAGATTGATCTTGAGCGACTGTGGTGCCAGTAAAGGTGCGGTGATGATGAACACCACCAGCAATACCAACATCACATCCACCAAGGGCGTGACGTTGATCTCACTCATCATGCTGCCATTTTCTTGTGATGAATTTCCGAATGCCATAATTACCTCACAACTTGTAATCGTGCTTCTGAGCCAGACGCATGAAGTCGTGCGCAAAATTCTCCAAGTCGGTCACATGTACCTTTAGGCGACGCAGGAAGAAGTTATAGGCCAACACGGCTGGTAACGCGACGGCGATACCTATAGCAGTGGCGATCAAGGCTTCACCAATCGGGCCTGCCACCACATCCAAAGATGCCGAGCCGCTCTTTCCGATGTCTTGCAAAGCATGCATGATGCCCCACACCGTGCCGAACAGACCTACGAAGGGCGAGGTAGAGCCAATGGTCGCCAATTCAGCTTGGCCGCGCTCGTGACGACGCTGGATGTTCTGTAACTGTTGAATCAACTGGCGCTCAAGCACATCGTGCGGCTTACCCATGTGTTTCAAGTCATGCTGCACTTCACCCAATGCCTTGATCTCTGCAAAACCTGCTTGAACCAAACGGGCGAAGTCACCCTGCCCCTCTTGCGCTACCCTCTGCGCTTCAGTCCACTCACGTGCTGCCCAGAATCGTTCGATGAATTCCTTATCCTGCTTTTTAGCTTGGTACTGTTTCCATGTTTTGAATAAAGCGATAGACCAAGTCACGATGGAAAGAATGATCAACAAGATCAGCGTCACAAATACAACAACTGAATTAATGGCAAAGAAATTACTCATGCGTCGTTATCCTCTAATGAAAACTTGATTGGTACCAAGAACCACTGCGTGACAGGCTGCCCAAAACGTTTAGGAGGTGAGAACTTCCAAGTCTTCACCGTTTGCAATGCGGACTTATCTAATATCTCGTAGCCGCTGCTCTGATGCAGCAACACCTGCCCAGCCTTGCCTTCTGCCAACACTTCTACATTCAGTATCACTTTGCCGTTGTAACCCATACGCCTTGCAACCATTGGATAGGGCGGGCGTGGATTGTTCAAATAATCTGCGCGATAGTCTGGCTGAGCATCAAGTTGAACAGGCGAAGGGGGGGATGTGTTCTGAGGCTCAGGAGGCGCAACCTCTTTGATGGCAGGCTCATCCGCAGGCACGGGCTCAGGCTCGATCTCTTTAGGTTTTGGCTTGGGCTGCGGAACGATGTCAGCCTGCTGCATCTGTACATTCGAGAATGAGATGGACATCTCATTGACCATGACGGCAGGCATCTCTGGCTGTAGCAAGTAGCCCGCAAACACCGAAAGATGCAGTAATACCACTAACCCCACCACTGAAAAACGCTCACTCAGCGGAGACTTCTCTGGCTCATTCGAGAATTGCGAATACATCTGCATCGATCCAAACATGTTCAAGACGGCTGACATCCTACCAGCGCCCTTCAACAGTCGCCATGACAGAACGGTATCCCTTGTTCACACTGTGCAACTGCCATGTGTTTCCTGCTGAAGTAAAAGTCATATCTTTCACAGTGTCCGACGCAAACAAGTTTTGACCCATCAAACGAAATTTGTACATTGGGTTGATCTGATACAGCCAGAACGCATCCACTGTGGTACGAGCTTGAGTTGAGCCCACTTGCTCACCAGGTATATTGGTTTCGCTGCGCCCAGATATTTGCAGCGAAACACCGTAGCTGGAATTCAAGCTGGGTAAGCCTTCGTCCAATCCAGCCGACAAAATGTACTTCGGTGTTTCACGCGCCATGCGTGTGATACCAAGGCGATCATCCTTCACTCGCGCGTTAGGAAGAGTCAGGTGCGACTTAATCGTTGCCCCTTTCCAACCAAAATTATCCATGCGCACTTTCCCATCAACTTCCACCCCCCAGAGTGTTGCACGACCTTCGTTTTGCGGCCTATCAACCCAGCGTGCTCCTTCCTGCTGCACACGTCGTTCAGTGAAGTCTTGTGTGGATCGCATATATAGATTCGCACCAAACACGCCCATCTCTTTATCCAAATAACGCTCCATCACCGCTTCGTAATTCCAACTACGCTCTGGTAGTAAGTTGGGATTTCCTCGCTTGTCCGCTTCAACTGGCGTATTGGTAGAAAGACTTATCGTGGCCGCATCGCTAATCTCATCCAGCTTGGGCATTTTCAAACCAGAACCCAAAGATGAACGTACGATCCATTTATCCGCCGGTTCCCATTTCACAGCCAGTGATGGCATCACCTGTCCACGCTGTTGTGTAATGCCATTCGAATTCAATGCTACCGACTCACCTCGTAAGCCATAGGTGAAGGTTACTTTAGGTAGCGCCATCCAATCGTCCTGCACCCACACGATAGATTGTCGCTCTTGTGCTTGATACACATTCGCTACACCAGACAGCGCTTGGTCGTCGGTGCGACGTAGATTGATGTGCTCCACCCCCACCGCCACCAGATTGGCTTCACCTAGTGGCTTGTCTAAACGCAACGCCATATTGAATTCATTCTCAATTTTTTTGGTGTTATCTACGGCTGTTGATAAAACATTAAGTGCGTCATGTGATGTGCGCGTGGTATCTCCCGTCTTCTTACCACTGTTAATAGATGAACGCCCCGTAAATTTGAAATCATCAACATGCTTTTCACCCTCCACACGCAAACGATACATTTGTGTATAGCCGTTGAACTGAGATGCACGATCACCGTTAAACGCAAGACCAGAACCCGATGCAGGCGCCGTATATTTGGTCATAACGTTATCGCTTTTTGTATCTACTGGCCCCCAAAAATACATTGGAGATACTGTGAAACTATCACTTCCCCATTTCCAACCAAAACGCGGTGAGATAGCGTGATGACCTAGTTTAGTTCGACCACTCGCTTCCTCTTGTTGCCATAAGGTACGAGTTGTCCCTGCTAAATCTTGGCGGTCAAGTTGGCTCCCCAATTGGGTTGCGCTCCAGAGTAAATTAATAGGGAACGACCAAGAGAAATTGCCGTCACCTCCACTTGGCGAATACGAAAGCTGGGTATTCACTTGATTACCACGCACCCCAACGCCGACACGCGTTTCTGTTGCGCTCTTCGATACCGCTTTGCGCATGATGAGATTAACAGTGACTGATGCAGCACCTCCGAACTCGGCAGAAGCACCACGCAATATCTCGACCCTCTCCAATTCACCCGAAGGCAAGCGTCCAATGACACCAATAAACGTGCCACCCCCCGCAGAACGCTCACCATCGACTAACACTTGTACAGAATCGCGAGTCATACCACGTGTTTGCTGCCCCATGCCATTGCTGTTCAACTCCACACCAGGCAACTTCCCCAACACTTCACTCACGGTCATCGCACTCATCTTTTCGATCTCTTTACGATCAATCACGACTTTTTGAGTATTGGAATCTCGACGTTCGGCAATATCTACGCCAGTTGCTGTGACAGTGACTTCTTTCAACGTTTGCTGCTCCTCAGCCCATGAGTGAGTAGGCATCGAGATTACGATAAGACAAGCCACACTCCACCTCCAATCCAGCTTGGCGGTATTGTGGTTTGAACTGCTTGATGAAACTGAGACGAATTTCATTACATTCCTATCCTGAATTATGGATTCACATCACGAGTCTTATTAAAAACGATTTCTTCACGTTTGCGTTGCCCGATGACGGGGGATGCCTGTGCATCTTTAGAATCTCTCGCTTTTGCTTTCTTCAGGTAAATCAAGAAACCCGTCACGCAAATGATCGTAATGACGATACCGCTTAGCAGAATGATAATTTGCCCGATGATGCCGAACACGCGCCCACTATGCAGTGGCAACTGCCAAGCATTGAAGGTGTCGCCTGCAGTCTCCGCACTGCGATCATGTACGTGCATCAACTCACCCGTGATGGCATTCACATACACTTTCGTCATGCCCACTTCGGCAGTTAGATCTTCCGAGCTCTTCATCGACACAATAAACTTGCGCGTATCAGGCAAGAAGGTCATGCCGCCCACCACCATGTCCGGCTTGGTTTGTTGTGCCAATTTAATTGCACCGTCCCATGAGGCGGTATCGGCTAGCCACTTCGCATTGGGGTCAACATGGCAAGAACACTCTACGGTTGTCAAAGGTGAGAACTTATTCACCACCCATTTGAATTGTTCGTTCAGATTCAAATACACACTCGACAAGGCCAAGGCGATCAGTACCGGCAAAATCCACATACTGCCAGATCGGTGCATATCGAAATTCAATTTATGCCCTCCCGCATTCCAACGAAACGCGAAAGACTTTTTCCAACTCTTCAGATTGGGGAAGGACAAATACACCGCGCCGAAATGATCCAACAGCCACAATAAAGCGGCGATACCAATCAGCCATTTTCCAAAATCGCCCAGATACCAGGTGTAATGCAACTTCACCAGCATCGGAATAAGGTGGCGTGCATCCACCCCAAACTCACCATTCACACGTGCCCCGAGTACGATCCCGTTATAGGGATTGATATAGACGGTGTGATACTTGTTATTAGCCTTGAAGAAATTCGCGCCTTCGTCGCCCTTTGCATTTGGGGTACGTAAATAAAATTCATAAGCGCGACCTGCCTCATCAGGTGTACGCACAAAAGTCACACGTTTACCCTCATACACCGATTCCGCACGCTTAACTAAATCATCCATCTCCATATGCTGGCCTGAAGGTTCGACGTAGAACAAATCTTTGTTCAAGGTGTGATCCAACTCTTTGTCGAAAGCAAGGATGACCCCTGTGATCGCTGCGACTGCAATGAACAGCAACACTGCTAATCCCACCCAGCGATGCAACCAAACGATAGCTTTACGCATAGCAACCTCCTAAAAATATGATTCTCGAATTATTACAAACAAGACCAAGACGTCCCTGCGTCATATCGTCGCACCCACTACCACCTTGCCAGACTGCCAACCCCTGTCAAAACCAGTAACCAAGCGCTCAATCTTTCAATGCGTGGGAGCCAATCTTTCAACTGTTCGCGCAAACTCGCACCGACGTAAGCCATACCGACACCAAATACAACAGAAGGAACGACTATCGCACCAAGCCCGAAACAAAGCCCAAGCAACATTCCACTCATCGTGCCTCCACTCATGGCTGCCGAGAACAGAACTAGGCCCAGCGGCGCACACGGACTCAACGTCATTGCAACCCCCATCAGGAATAATCCGCCCGGCATTGCAGTTCGGTGAACTGGAAGAGCCATGCGCCGCAATGTGTGCTGCTCACCCGTCGTTCCAATCTTGCATGCCATCCCCGCTTTTCGCAGTAGTAAAGCGCCCCCCATCAACAGCACCGCGCTACCCAGCAACAGATGCAACGCCGAGCCAGTCGCTATCCCCTTGATGTGATAACCAACCGCACCTGCCACTCCGCCTAAGCTGGAATAGGCAACCAACCGACCAAGTGAGAGTGGTAACAAGATGCGCCACGATTGCTTCATGCCGCCCTCACTGGCTAGGAACACTGGGGCAAGAAAGGGGGCACAACTGATAAGACATGGCCCCATGCCGTAGGCGAATCCCAAAGTCGCCGCCATCGGCACGCTCACCACCATGTTGATATCAATCACACTTTTTCCGAACTTTGCTCTGCCACAAATTCATTACGCGCCAAGACGGCCGCACCAAAGGCAGTGGTGGTTTGTGGATGTTCCGGGATGACCAGCTCGCGCCCCAATTCATCTTGCAAAGCCGCCACCAAACCTTTGTTGAGTGCGGGTCCACCATCGAAATACACACGATCTTCAATACCAACACGTTTGGCCAAACGCACCGTGCGCGAAGCGATGGAATAATGTATGCCCGCGATAATTTCCGCCTTACCGTGACCATTTGCCAGTAAGCCGATAATTTCAGATTCCGCGAACACGGTGCAGGTGCTGTTGATGTTGAGCGGTGCGACTTCGGACTTGAAGTGGTACTCACCCAACTCTTCCAAATCCAAATCCAGATTGCGCGCCGCCACATCTAGGAAGCGCCCCGTGCCTGCCGCACATTTATCGTTCATGGCAAAGTTGACGACGTTTCCTGTGTCGTCAATCTGAATGGCTTTGGAATCTTGTCCACCAATGTTGATGATGGTGCGCACTCCGCCAAATGCCTTGCCCGCTTCGAAAGCGCCGATGGCATTGGCCGTGATCTCACTGATGGAATCGTCCGCCTCTTTGAACAACTTGCGACCGTAACCGGTGGCAATGAGGTAGCGAACATCTTCTCGCTTGAGTCCCAGCTTATCGAGCAGCGTGTTGAGCGCCTCTAATGAGTTCTTATGGAACAAGCTGCCTGATGCGGTGACATGCACGCCTGCAATATCCCCAGCTTCATTCACCACTGCCACTTTGATCGCGGTCGAACCCACATCGATGCCAGCAAAATAATTCATTTAATTTCCCTTGCGCCGGTATAACGGCCTGTTTAGTTTTTTTGGATTAGCCCGCCGCGCGCTGTTTTTGTTTTTTGCGGTTCTTCATTGACTCCAAAAAGGCTTCGATACGAGTGGATAACTGCCCTTTGTCGTCCGGGCTGTAATCCGTTTCAACATACAACATCGGGATACCTGCTTGGTTGAATGCCTCCGCCACACTTCGGTATTCCATCTCGTAAACCTGACATCCCGAAAAGGCTTGATACACCACACCGTCAGCATTGAATGATTTCACCAGGTCGAGCAGACGGCGTTTGCGGTCTTCGTTCTTGGTGAAGATGGGGCAGGTACAAGGCTTCAGGTATTTATCGGCAAGGCTATCCACCATGTCGTTCACCATCCACTCGTCCACCGCCGTCATGTCGTACAACATGCGGTTGGCGGAACAGGATTCATCCGCCACCACCACCCCGCCCGCTTCTTCAATCAGCAGCGGTAATTTGAGATTGGGGAATATCGGCGGCGAACCAGTGAACAACACGCGCGGCGCTTTGCTTTGCACCGCTTTGAAGCCCGCTTGTTTGCGCGCCTCCAACTCCACATTCAATGCTTCAACTTTTTCCGTCCAACGCGTGATGTCGTCAAAGAAATAAGCGTTGGTCACCAGAAAAATATCTTTGCCTAAAATGATTGAAGGCGACAGCAAGCGATAACTGTGCAATTTGCGGAATGCAGCCTGTGCCCTACCAGTCTTGTTGAAAGCGGCCTGCAAACCCTTCTTGGTCAACTTGCGCCCAGTCAATTGACGCAGTTCAGTTGCAAACTGACGCACCGAGCGCTGCCAATATTGACGCGAAGCTTCGCTCTCTTTGACATTGGGAAACTCCAAGTCGTACACTTTGTAACCCATGTCGCCCATCATCGAGCTGGACTTCTTCTTCTGGTCACAGGTCGTCGGATTGACGATCATGTCCGGCTTGCCGATCTTGGGGATAACGTTGTCCGAATTGAGCATGCCCAATGTCGCCTTCACCAGCGAACAGGATTTGGATGGCATGAACTCCGCCCCCTTCTGGTCATAGTGATAAGAGCCATTGCACAAGCGCATCGGAGTCGCCCCAAAAGCATAGATCAATTCTTCGGGCGCTTGAATGCAAGTAGTGCCAACCAGCATCCCCTCATGTTTCACTTCTTCGCCATGACAATAGACGCTACGAAAAAGGTCGTAGAAGTACTGCATCGATTCCGGGTTGTCATGGAAGTCGTCGATGATGTGGTCCAGTACATCCTGCGATTCCCCAGCTTGCCTTGAACGGCTGTAGGGGATGGATTGGATGGGAATCACCTTGGAAGTTTCATTTGTCATCCGTACGTCCCTTGTTCATGCGTGTGATAAATCCCGCTTCCGTCGCCTCAAAAATCGGAATCCCTGCAAATGTCGCCTTTAATGCACCGGGTTCAGGGCACGCTGCCACACATTTCAGACACATGATGCAATCGTCTGTCATGATGTTCTTGTTCTGTATGTCGTCTGCAATCTCCTTGATCTGCAAATCGCACACGCGGTAGCAATCGCCGCAACGGGTGCATTTCGCTCCCTCTTTGTTCAGCCTCAACAGCGCGGCTTTGGAGAACAGGTAATGCAACGCCCCCATCGGGCAGTAGAAACAGAAGAAACGCTTTTTCACAAAAGCCCCGATGAAAAACAGCCCCGTCACCAGCAGGCCAAGGCTGGTCATGATCATGTTGGTGCGACTGGAGAAGTCGATGCTCCACTGTGATACATCCAACCCGAACAGAGGAACGACAGTGCGTCCTGGACAGATCATGCAGAAGGGTGACTTGAGGTCATGAGTGAACCAGCCGCCTCCGATACCCAGCGGGATCAGAAACATTAATGCCAGCAACACCCATTTAATGATGCCCAGGCCCTTGTATTGTCCTTCCGAGTATCGCGAATAGCGTATGCCAGTCCAACGCCGCAAAGAAGTGATCCAGTCCTGAATCGTCCCTACTGGACAGGCGAAACCGCACCAACCACGGTTGAGCGCGATGAACCAAAGAAAAAAGATGGTAAAACCGTACAGAATGGTCAGCGCCGCCGCACTGAACAGTTTTTCCCACGGCCATTCCATCCAGTGCTGCAAAGGCATGAGGAAGCACATCCCACCGCGCAATTCCTTGTTGTACCCGCAGGCGAAAGTAGGCAGATGCTTGCCCAATTCGATTCCTAGATAGCCGCCATACACCAGCAACGCAAAGAAGAATATCTGCAACCAGAAACGAAAGCGGTTGAACTGGACGTTATTGACCGCAGTGCGGATGTCCTCAAGATTTGTCATCGACGCGCTCCTCTTTGTACGGCTTCAGGCGGCGTCGGCGATACAGATACACGGCAAGCCCACCGAATACGATGACAAAAAAGCTTATGCCGAGGCCCCACGCATAGGAGCGATAATCATGGGGCGATGGGCGGTATTTACCCGGCAATGTTGCTTCATAACGAACAGAGATATAAGGCTGACCATTGAGCGCCCCTGCTTCTTGTTTATCCATTACTGCGCTTACAAGGAATACATCCGTGTGGTATTTCTTGAACTCCAGCCAGTTTGGAAAATACTCGCGGATCATGGTGAAGGCTACAGTGCCGCTCGCATCACTCGGCTGTGTGTTGCGCCAGCCTTCCTGAGTCACCATTGACACAGGGAAGCCCGCAATCGGTTTGCCGTAACTCAGCACTTGAAAATTCACCACATCACCAGAAACGAGCCGGTTCATGCAACCTTCATCTTCTTTGTGAATACGCACCAGTTCCAAAGCCAATGCATCGTTGATGATCGGCTTTGCCACAGCCTCTTCATCAATCTCTTTGGGTTGGCAGGATGCCCATAGCAATTCGATCTTAGGCAGTTCCACAAGCAATCGCCCTTCTTTCACCGAGCGCTGCTCCAAATAAGTTTCATAAAATCCGACTTCCGGCATTTCCGCCTTAAGGGTGAACAGACCATTCTCTTGACCGGCTTCCACAACAGATTTTTTTCCTGCTTGGTCTATCAAAGTGAGATAGGCAACGCCTCCATCCAAAGCGGCAAAGGGGGATTTCTTGATGTCATCCCCGCGACGCAACCACACCTGCTTGCTGGGCCTGTGATCCTTGCCCGGCGTTTCATCCAACACAATCATGCCGGTATGGTCATGCTTGCCGGAGTCGGTCACAACCGTACTAGAAACCGCTGCAGTTGGCGTATGCATAGCATGATGATGCGCGGCATGATCTGCTACTTGAGTCGCACTAGATTTCGGTGGCGCTGTCTCGGTTAGCCACAACAACTCCGCATATGCGGCATTCGTGGATGCAAGTGCCAGCAAAGACATGCCCATAACAGTATTCAAAATTTTGCTACTCATACGCCCTCCTAGCACTTCGAATAAAACAAAGTCGAATCATTGATTCGACTTTGTTTGAATGGTCTCAACAGTTAGAAACTGCCGGCCAATTCCAAGGTCGTGCCACGTCCGGGCATGCGGTAGTACTCGTAGTACTCACGATTGAACACGTTATCCACCATCAGATTAACCTTCCAATCGTGCGTGATTCGATACCCCAATTTCAGATCAGAGACGGCGTACTTGCTGTAGCCTGTCCATACACCTTTGACGATATCGGAATTGTTGTTGTTGCTGAATTGCTCACCTACATATCGAGTCGAAAACACACCACTCAACTTACCCCACTCCCCCTCTAGGGCGAGTGTGGCCATATCCTTTGGCACGTTGGTCACGCGCTTACCAGCCAGTCCTGTATTGGTGAGGTCGCTGGTGATTTTGGAATCTGTATAGGCATAACTCGCGCTGACAGACAGCCAAGAAACCAGCGGATAGGCACCAGACAATTCAATGCCTCGCGCCAGTGCTTCACCTGTATTTTCCTGCTTGGTGTGGTAGTCAATCACCTTGTTGATGACCGGATCGGTGTACTGTGCAACCTTGGTTGTACGCTGATAGATCAAGTTCTTTGTTTTGGTAATGTAGTAACTCGCCTTTGCGTTGCCCCCTGCGCTCGTTTGCCACTCCACCCCCAGATCGAATGCCTGATTGGATTCCGGCTTCAAGTCCGGATTGGAGTAGATCATTTTGCCGTTAGGCGCAGCAGCACCCGAAAACGTTGGATTGGCAAACAGATAGTAATTTGTCGGAGCACGGAAACCGGTTCCAACAGAACTCTTCACCGACAATCGTTCGTTGACTTGATAGACCCCTGCCACCTTCGGACTGAATGCGGAATCGTGACGATCCGCATAATAAAAAGTACCCGGAACAGAACCTGTGATGACTTTGCCTGTACCACCTGCTTTCCAAGTGTCATATCGCCCCCCCACATAAAGCGTCAACGCATCAGTCGCCGCTATCTGGTCTTGCACGAACAATGAATTTGTAACGCTACGTGCGTCAATCTGATCCAGAACGGCTGTTTTGGAGTTCACATCTTTCCAGTTGATAAGCTTGTATTTCTTTTGATTAAGGGTTCCGACCTCGTTGCCCACCCCAGCAATCAATAGATGTGATTCCGATAAAGGCATTGTGTATTGAGCAGACAGATTGGCAGTGCTGTTAGGTGAGGAACTCATCGTACCCGCACCTGCAGTGTAGGTCGCTGTTGCACCTGCACTTACGCTCCAACTATCACGGATAATCTGTCCCGCCTTCACACTCAATTTCCCGCTACCGATTTCACCGTCATAACCCGCAAAATATCTACCCGTGGTATTGCCCATCGGAACAGAACCAAAAAAGTCAGACTCTTTGAAGGATGTCTTCAAGCCATTCAGAGTCAAATTGGTAGCTGCATTGTTCACAGGCACAGCCACGCCCGTTGCCGCATTGGTTAAATAACTATGATAGGGCGCATCCAAACTCTTGTTGTCGTTATAAGCAAACCCTGCATGGATTTTGGAATTGGGGGTCAAGTCATAATAAAGTTTGGCATTGACCTGTTTGGCTGTGGACGCATTCTTGCCTTTATCTCCGATTATGTAAGTCGGGACGCCTGCAATCGTAGTAGTTGGTCGCGCGCCATTCACTGCCACCTCGCCCCCGACAGGCGCACCCGCAGGTGTCTTGGTGACGTATTCAGCAATGTAGCCATCGCGATCATTTTGTGAAACACCGAATACAACCCCCAGTCCGCTTTCAAATCTATTTTGGTAGGATGCACTTGCGTATTTGCCGGCGGCATCACCAAATCCCAGCCCTGCTTTTACCTTGATTTCTTTTTTGGTAGGTGCTTTGGTTGTTACTGTGATTACACCACCCATCGCATTCCCCCCATATAGAGACGAACCAGCTCCAGGTACAACTTCGATTCGGTCAACACTATCCATATACACCATAGCCCAGTTCACTTGGCCAGAATAGGCATCAATCATACTCATGCCGTCCACCAGCACGGCAATCTTTGTTAGCGTACCGCCCTGACCGCGCATAGAACTTAGCATTGTCACGCCGGGTCGAGCATTCCCTAGTGCGCCCCCACGCAAATACAGCCCGGGAACCTTGGCAACCATCACATCACCTAGTCGTTGATTGTTCGACTTTTCAATTTTATTTGCGGTAAAAACTGAAACGTTAGCTGGTGCTTCCAATGATGATTGTGCGATCTTTGACGCACTCACCACCACATCTCCCAATGTTTGGTGTGCGTTAGATTTTTCAGTAGCCGTCTCTTTCACAGCTTCTTTATTCTCAATCGGATTTCCTGCTTCAGAGGTTGTAGCTGGGGCTACAACTTGCGTCTCTTCTGCATAGGAAGAACCTGCGATAGGCATAGACAGCACAAGCGACATCGCGCTCATGGAAATGAGTTTCTTGTTCATAACACTCCCCTGATGATTGATTGATTGATTCTAAAAATCGGGGCGCATTTTAATACCGCAAAGAATTTCCGAGAATGCGACATGATGTCGCATGTGACAATTTGTCGCAGCCTATCTCTCAGCAGATAGGCTGCCGTCGAATATCACTCGGTTTTTCTTTTTACAAAGTCATCATGGCAAGTCTTACAAGCTTTTTGCACTTTGCCAAACTGCTCCTTCATAAGATTGAAGTCGCTGCCTTTCGCTAATTCGGCGAGTTTGGCAGCTTCACTTTCAAGTCGATCATTATCTTCTTTGAAGAGTTCTGTCTTTGTCCAAATCTCTGGCTTTGCTTTGGTATCACCTGTTTCTGTTCCTGCAATGAATCCATCTTTGGGCAATTGACTTAAGAATGCGACACGCTCTGCATCACGTAAGAACGTCTCTTGATCATATGGATTGATTCCCTTGATGACCCGATGCATTGAACCGTAGTACCACCCCAACACGCTGTAACTGCTTTTGCGAAACTTGATGGCATATTCCTCGCGCGTCATTTCGGCTTGTGCAACACCCACGAAACCAAGCAGCAATACAAATACACATGCGAATCGCCAAAATTGACTAACCATATATTTCTCCTGTGTAAATGATGACTACAACTAATGCGACCGCTTACCTTGCTGAGCAAAATCTTTCAGTATCTCAATCATCGCCGCTTTGATCTGCGCTTGATATTCATGCGGCAATACCGCGATGCGTTCGATGCGCCCATCTGGCATGACGCGTGCGCACCCGATAGCTTGGCCTTTTGTATTTATGGCAATCGCATGACGTGCCGATTCATCTTGCTCGTCCGCTAGCGCTTCCAAATGACTGATGGCTCGCATCTGGCTTGCCGCCACACGCACTTCGTTCAATATCGGTGCACATGCTTCCCATGGGACACAATGAACTGTGAATGTGTTTTGCATGTTGCCCTCCAGATTGTAGGTGACGCTTCGTGTCGGGTAAGTTTGCATAGGTAGGTCGCCAAGCCAGCGTTTGTACAAAGCAGCATTTCTGGGAGGAGACGTACTGGCTTGCTGACTTGGCAATGCACAATGTAATTCTGTTTTTGAAAGAATGGAATGCGACATGATGTCGCACGCGGCAATTTGTCGCAGCCAATAATGAACGTAGATTTTTCCCAACTGATGGTGAACTGCATGTTGAAAATGACAACTCAATGGTGGATTTGTTGTGACCTATTACCCTGCTGCAATTGACTTCAAACTTCCATTTCTGGAAGTGAAGCGGACATAGCAACTCACCAAATTTTCCGGCGTATCAGGAAATTTCCAACGAGTGTTCAGGCTAAATGACTGTTTGTCTCATCATCGGCCAAGGGGCGGACGAGCATCATCGAACTCTTAGTTTTGAACGGCCGCTGTTGACAGTGAAGCGGACTTCCCTTCACATCAATTAATCAGCTATCTCAGGATTTTGTCAGCGTCTCTTGTGGCCGAATTACAGCCGCCCCATCAGAATCCCTAGATCCAATAATTCCCCTGCCACACCCCTCGCACGAAATCGAGCTTGACCCGCTTGGGCGCGATCTTGCGCACGTTGGCTGTGTCAATCTCGATTTCGGGTTGTCTTCCCAAACGGTCTGCCACTTCAAATGAGCAGGCGGTGGAGGTGACGGGACGGAAGAAGACGGCGAGTTTGTCGCTGACCGCGATGGTGTCACGTTGCGGTGGCGTTTCGTGGAAGTGGACGAACTTCTTCACCAAGCAGGAGAAATACAGTTCCAGTTCGACCACGAGCGGTTGCGTGCGCAGCGTCAATTCGCGTGCGGCGGCTTTCGTCCATTCCACAGACACCGACCTGCCGTTGATTTCGATGGTGTTATTCAATGGTGCATTCATGGTGTCACCTCACAGTACGTGTGGTGCGATGTCCGCGACCATCGCCCCAATCAGATCGGGATCGCTGTCCGGCGCTAGCACTGCTGCATCTCCCATCTGTCCAGTCATGTCTAATTTAAGGCTGGCGCCGACTTTGTTCAGGCGTGACTCCCCGCCGCAGGCACGACAATAGATGTGCGAGCCAACATGCTGTGAACGCTTGATCACCACGGGGGCTGCGCAGGAAGGGCAAGGAAGCAGAGGCATGCCTGGCTCACTGTGTCCGACGATGTGCGCGATGTCGTTTGTACGATCCAATGCTAGGAAATGATGGCCCAGTCGCGCATCGAATTGAGAACCCAATTCTTCTCCGATGATGCTCAACGCTCTCTCCATTGGCATACCCTTGCGATAAGCACGTGTGCTGGTCATGGCATCAAAGGCATCGGCGATGCTGACGATGCGCGCCACCTCTGGGATCACTTCTCCAACGATGCCATGCGGATAACCTTTGCCGTCTGCACGCTCATGGTGACCAACCACGGCATCCAACGCCAAATTGGCGAGAGGATGGTTCGCCAATAGCCTGCCACCCACCGCAGGATGTGTCTTGATGATTTCGTATTCGCCGTCGGTTAGTCGATCGGGTTTATTGAGAATGGCATCGGGCACGCCGACCTTGCCGAGATCATGCAAGAACCCGCCGATCTCGCTCAACGCTACATCGCGTTGAGAAAGCCCCGCTTGCTGGGCTAGCAATTTGGAGAACTGCGACACGCGCCACAGGTGACCGCCGGTGTAGGGGTCGCGCGCCTCGACGATCATCGACAAGCCGAGCAACGTATTCAACAACGATTCTTTTTCAGCCATCACAAACTCCGTCAATAGCGACTGGTCAAGGTCACCAACCAGTCGGGCATCACGTTCACCGCCCATTTTTCAAATGACTTGTCTGCACCAGACAGCACCAGTATGCCGATCAGCAATAGCGCCGCGCCAAATACCTTCTTCGCCTTTTGTCCTGCTTCCATCATACGCCCGCGCCATTTACCCAGCGCCTGACGCGACAACATGCCAATGGCTATTAGCGGCAAGCCTGCACCGAAGCTGAACATCAACATCACGCTGGTGACCTCAAGCAGCGCCTGTCCTTGGCTTGCGAGTGTGATCGCCACGCCGAGCGTGGGGCCTACACACGGACTCCATACGATGCCAAGTAATAACCCCAACAAGAATTGACCATGCAGCCCGTTCAGATTGAAGCGCGAGAGTAATCCTTGCCCCACGCCCAATCGACTGATCGCACCGCTCACAGCTTCTTGTAGCGTACTCGACATCAATACCGAACCGAAGACGAGTAACAGCCCACCACCCACTACGCGCAAGGTATCTTGTTCCAGCCCGATCGAACCTCCCAACGAACCCAGTCCCACACCGATCAGGGTGAACGAGAGCATCAGACCGATCACCAATGCCAAAGAACCGAAGCGATGTGTGCTTGCTGCCGATCCCATCAAGATAGGTACCAGCGGCAACACGCAGGGGGAGAGAGTGGAAAGCACGCCTGCCAAAAATGACAGGCCATAGCTACTCAAGCTGAGTTCCATGTGATCCGCCTACAAGGCTTGACGCAGCCACTCGGCGATACGCTCACGATCAGTCTCAGCGGTCACGCGAACAACTTCTTTTCCGCCTTTGAAGAGGATGAAGGTGCTCTGATATTTGACGCCGAATGCGCGCAACACAGTCTTCTGCTCATCGAAGTTCACCTTCAGCGTGGTCAACCCCTTGAACTCAGCCGTTGGCAACAACTCGTTCAGTATCTTTTCCTGTGCCTTGCAGGTAGGGCACCAATCGGCATAGACGAACACCAGCGTGGGTTTGCCAGCCTTGCTTAACGCATCCATCTTTTCTTGCGTATAGGTTTCGCCGACAGCATGGGCGAACAACGGAAACGACATAGCCAATACAGCCAACAGTTTTTTAAGTGCATTCATAGCGCGCTCCTTTTTTGAGGTCATCGAACATCTCGATGTGCATTGGTCGGACAAAACGACGTTTCCTTACATCGAAATATATTTTTGTAAGGTTTCTTCATCCCCTACGACCAATGCACGTCACAGTCAGATTCGTGACTTATCCAATTCTTGATAGGAGGCTGAAATGTCCATGATGTGCAAAATGAATAGCAGTTGTGAAACGACGCACGGTATGTGCATCCACGAAAAGATGATGCTGGCGATGGTCGTATTGATCGCTTTGGGCGTTACTGCCTACCTGTTCTTAGCCTAAGCACAGGAGCAAACATGACTCCCTCAAACCTGACCAAGATATTGATCTCATCTGGCGTGCTGACTTTGTCGATGGGGAGCTTGGCTATCGCTTCCCCCTGCCGCGCCAATCCATGCGCTCCGCGTAGCTCACGTATGAACCCATGCGCCGCCAAGAACCCGTGTGCTGCCGCCAACCCATGCGCGGCAGCGATGGTCAGCATGGATGTGAAAGCCGTGATGCGCCCAGCTAACTATCGCCCGTATCAAAGCAAACAGAAGGCACTTATCAAAGAGGGAAAAGCCTTGTTCAGTGACACTCGTTTGAGTAGCAACGGCATGTCCTGCAACACGTGTCACGATGACAACGGTGCATTCCAAGCGACGTTCTCGCAGCCCTATCCGCATTATGTGCAAATGAGCGATGAGCGCGCAGGAGTCAAAGCGGTACACCTAGATGAGATGGTGCAGTTCTGCATGGTGGTACCGATGGCGGCCAAACCACTGGCTTGGAATGGCAAGAAGTTGGCGGCACTGACTGCCTACACCGCCTCTGTGCAAAAAGGGTTTATGCGGAATACCAATTCACGTGCCGCAAAGAATCCCTGTGCCGCTCGCAACCCATGCGCGGCCAAGAATCCGTGTGCGGCACAGAAGCACTAGTCTCGATCATGATCGCCAATGCAACCTACCTGCCGCAGCTTGGCAGGTAGGTTGCATTGGGCTATAGAGCAGATGCCTGCCAGTGCTACTATCCTTCGCCATATAACGACACCCAAATGGGAAATGCATGAGTGCCGCAATCAATCTTGATGTCCTCAATGAACATCGCAGTTATCTGGTGCGCTACGCCATCCTGCAACTGCGCGACCCCCATCTGGCCGAGGATGCTGTGCAGGAGACCTTGGTGGCCGCCATCGAGAGTAAAAGCAAATTCTCAGCCCAGTCATCCCTGCGCACTTGGCTGGTCGGCATCCTTAAACACAAGATACTCGACGTACTGCGCAAGCGATCCCGCGAGCCACAGTTGAACGTTCCTGACGGCGAAGATGAAAGCGAACTGGTCGATGCTTTGTTCAAGGAGAACGGGCACTGGGCCGATCCGCCGCAGACCTGGGCTGATCCAGAGCAGTCCATGGAGAACACACACTTCTGGGAGATCTTCGAGCAATGCAACCAACATATGCCGATCAATACGGCTCGTGTTTTTATGATGCGTGAGTTCATGGATATGACGACAGAAGAGATCTGTCAGGAACTGGCCATCAGCACGACTAACTGCTGGGTGCTGTTGCACCGTGCGCGACTCTCATTGCGCGAATGTCTCGATCTAAAATGGTTTGGAAATGCGAGGTGATCATGCTCGACTGTAAACAAAATACCGAACTGCTGTCTCAATCGCTTGAGCGGCCGATAACACTGCGCGAAAGAATGGCGATGCGTATGCACTTGATGATGTGTCGCGGTTGTCGCAACTTCGAGAAACAACTCGCCTTCATCCACAAGGCCGCACGCGAACTGCCGCGCAAACTTTAATCATCCCGATGTCACTGCCGACACAACACATCAACGATTTTCTGCGCCACCTGCATCTTGGCTCGGAGGTTTATTACGTTGGCCAGTTGTGCGATGCGTGGCATATGTCCACGCCGGGGGGAAGTGATGCCACGACCTTCCATCTACTTTGTCATGGCGAGGCATGGATACATATGCCGAACCAATCCAAGCCGACGCAGATGCGGGCGGGCGATATCGCATTATTCCCCCACGATGCAGCACACACTTTCAGCGCATTCCCTAGCGTCCCGGATCACCCCTTCGATTACAGCAGCCCCAGTCCACTGGACAAAGATGCTCCGGGATCGGGGCTCCTATGTGGACATTTGAGACTGCCCACCCATATCCGCCGTCTCCTGCTCGCCTCGTTCCCTGACTTCATGTTGATTCGACCAGATGTGAGTCCAGTAGGGCGACAGATGCAAGACTTGATCGAGATGATGACCGACGAGGCGATCCGCAACGATCTGGGTGTCACGGCGATCCTGGATCGCTTGTCTGATGCTTTGTTCCTGTACGCCATTCGACACGTGCTTCACATCGAACCAAGACTTTCGCCGTTACTCGCCGCTTTGTCGGACGAGAATCTACGCCTTCCCATCTCAGCTTTCATCGATAGACCCGAGGAAATTTGGACGGTTGAACGCATGGCTTCTATCGCTTGCCAATCACGTTCTACCTTCTCGGCGCGTTTCACCCAACTCGTCAAGATGTCCCCCATGGAGTTCGCTGCGACATGGCGTATGCAACTGGCAACCTCCCTGCTCGCCGATGGTCGCGCCAACATGCTGGATGTCGCTATGAAGTGCGGCTACGAATCAGAATCAGCGTTCCGCAAGGCGTTCAAGCGAGTTATCGGTGTGCCGCCGGGAAAAGTACGCGGCTGAATTAGAAGGCGCTCTAATTAGTTAGGACTTAGGGGAACGTAGTACGGAATTGACTTCATACACCCCAGTTTGGCAAGGCTGGAATTGCATCGGCCAAGGAGCCGAAAACTTGCACAAGACACGATATTGAACCGGGGCATCAGCATTGATCTTCTCAACTGTCACCTTGGCTGCATCTGCCCCAACCAACTTGACCAAGCTGGAAAACTCCGCAGAATAGTAGCGGGGAACATAGCCCACTGCGGTTACCGGATCATCGGTGCGCAAGAGCAGCGCCATGCCATCGCTGCTATTCTGAAGGTCTTGCATAAGATAAAGCCTGTCCCCCTTTTCCAGCGCCAGCGATCTCGCTTGGCTATCGGCGGGAAAGTGCCTGAGGCCGCGACAGAAAAAATACACCTCGTATTGGTTGGAACTGGTCGGCTCAGGGCACGGAATCAGCTCTAGCGAATCTGTCGCGCGTAGACCACCGGTACGCGCCAGCTCATCCAAGGCATCGTGGCCCACGCCAGACAGCCCGAGCCAGTTCAAATAATCTTTGTACTCAGGGCGCGATTTAGGCAGCAAGCGATTCGCGAACAGCGGAAAAATCTGCTCTGAAACATATTCCGCATCCAGTTCGGTCATGCGCCCGAAAGGAACAAAATCAGGTAGGTTCTTTGCGCCACGGGTATACGCAAAATGATAATACTTACCGTCGTGGGTCAGCCGTGCGACAGGAGTCCACGTTCTTGAAACCGTATCTTGATATGCTACAAAGAGAGCCTTCATGTTTGCCACGTGCCGTTTAATGATAAAAGGCGATTTCTGTTAATGCACAACATTGCGTTGGAAAAGTCCCTTGCCTCTGATGAAATAAAATCGTCTGGGATTTGCGCGAGTATAGCCGAAAAATCAGCCTCATTTATTGCATCCAAACGATCCAGCCAATATTGAGCCGCACCAGCATTGGCTTTCGCACACTCGCGGAAGGCATCCATAGTGCTCATAGCTTTTGTGCTGGACCTATTCTCAAAGAATCCGGAACGGGCTTTTTCCACATAGCTTTCTACCGAATACCCCTTGTCCTTTGTGTTTAAACGGTTTTTTCGGGTCTCGTCCGTTTCGTTCCGCCCCAAACTTGACGCATGATCGAAAGTCGGCGAAAGCGCTAGCCCGTGTTCAGGCGTGCCGATTAATCCCCAGTTTTCATGGTGCCGATCTTGATTACATACCAAAGCATCCAGCAAAAGATACCCGGCGAAGACACCAACAGCATCCGAAACTTGAGGCGGGCAAACCCAACCAGTCGGCGTACCGATAGAGGGTTGCTGTAATACTGCAATTACCCTGCGCAAAATATGTTGGGTGGTCTTGTATCGCGCAGCGGTCTCATAGGATTTGTCCACCCAGGCCAACAATTCATTGCCGAGAATCAGCCGCCCATTTTCAGGAACCAGTGACGGGGAAATTACGCCTTGCTTGTCACCCCAAAGCGCCAAATCGTATTCCGCGTGAGGCAATCCCAGTAAACGCGCTATTTCGCAACAAACTTTTTCAGCCCAGTTCTCGCCTGTATTGGGTCGCCCGACCTTAAACAAGAACTTCATGTTTTCACCTTGCTGAAACCAGCATTTTTCTTTTGTTCCCAACTGCTCAAGTTGGGTAGAAGAATCTGGCGAAACAGTGGTGATGGGGTAGGTCATATTCTAAATATCAAGCTTTGGTAGACCATTTACTATGTAGTAGTCGTAGGCTTCCAGCAGAAAACCGGTCAGGGTGATTTTGGGCAGCGAGGTGCGATCTAGCAAAGTAAGAATCCTAAATATTAGTTGCCTTTTCAATTCCTACCTCTACCTTAGTTGCCGTCTTCTCAAGTAAGTTATCAGCCTTCTTGTTTAGTACCTCGACTAGTTTACTCATTCCAGGAACCTTCGATAAGTAATCAATTGAATTGTGCAATTTAACACTCTTGTCGAGTGCATCCATAAGTGGATGATCGGACTTGTCATAATTGGAAATCAGTTTGCCAGGATTTTCCGAGCTAACCTCAAGAATGTTGTACAGCAATCTGGCCTTGAGATCAGCCGACACATCGGAGTCTTTGATATTCTGAATCTGGGTGGAAAGTCCCTCGAATGTTTTGCTTAGAACCTCTTTGTGTGTGTACTCTTCAATCAATCTCTTGGACAGGTTCATTTTTCGGTTGAAGGAATAAGCTAACCAAAGAACCGGTATGTACAACGGCATGATGGAAAGCACCAACCTAGGCATGCCATAGATCGTTTCCGCAAGCGATTTGCCATCGTAAATAAAATATATGCTGACAATAAATGGAATCAGAGAAACAGCAATCAATCCGATAATGGCACTTCTGAATTGGCCTTCTAGCCGTTTGTAATCAATAAGCTCATCTTTCTTCTTGTCTGAATATGCCGCACTCAATCCGGCAGTAAGCGCATTCGGAAGCAGCGATTCGATCTTTTCGTGAATTGCTAAAAATTGTGAACTCCACCCTTCGACGGCTTCATTGAATTCGTCAGTTTTATCCTGTGAAAACTTTTCAAAGCCATTCTTCAATTCGATAAATGAATTATCGAGCTCTTCTTTCTTGCCCGTTATTATCGTTATGGCACCGGTCTTCTCATCAGTGGTTGAATATCCAAAGATTTCAAAGTAGGTTTTGTCTATTTCATTTTTTCTTGCCGCCAGTTGTTTAATGGTCGTTTCAATCTTATTGCTTGCCTCATCAGCAGACTCGCTCAACTCATCTAGCTTTTTTAATTTATCTGCATAGGTGGCATAGGATGCAAATAACGCCTCAAGCTCCTGAAGTTTTTGCGTTAGGGCTTGTGTTTTAGGTATGAAATTTTCATGGACATTCTTAATGTCAGCTATTAGGCCGCTAACATTGGCTTGTGCCATTTCATTTGAAATTTTCTGTATTTCTTCAACAAACGCCTTGGCTTCATCCTTGGCGGCCTCACACTTATTTCTGTACTCCGAACTTTTCTTTGAAGACTGCTTTGCTTCTTGCTCGTAGTCGGGTGTCCTCTTCTCAATCAGATCGCGCAAATCCAGTAGGTTCGCCCATATTTTCTTTCTTTCGCTTTCCAAATATTCGATCTGATCCATAAAGCATTTCTCCCTCATAGGTACTACGAATCAATCAGCTTGCCGCAATGTCCAGCTTTGGCAGACTATTCACAATCTTCATCGTCTCTAAACTCACCATCACTACGCGCATGAACAGCTCCAGCTGGTAGCGCGGGTTGCCCATTGTTTCCACTGCCCAGTCGTTTGCGTCGTTGACGATGCTGCTATCCTTGTTGGTCTTCACGCATTGGCGTTCCACCACCCAATCCAGCGCGGGCTTGCCGTTCACGATGTGGTCGTAGGCTGCTAGCGGGATGCCGGTCAGGGTGATCTTGTCGTTGTAGTGCAGCGTGGTCGGGTCTTATAGCCTAATAGCTATAAAAGCGTAATCTTGAGCGAGAAGGTAACACAGCACGACATGGGTTTAAATAGGCCGAATGGCCTGTCTCAAGTTAAACAACGGAAATTTGTCCTGTAGAGGATGCAAATATAAGGGCTCGCATCTGAATGGTGCACATTCGTGAATCAAGATCGCAATTTCAAGTTGATGTTCAAGATCTTCCGAAACAATCTTGGCAGAAGCTGGACGTTCGGACATAAATCACCGCCTTGCAGTCATGGAGAGCAACTCTCCGATTCCTGACAATGAGTCCCAGCAACAATCAAGTTGCCCAACCATTTCAGGAGATCGTCATGAGCACATTCAAACTGCATACCCTAGCCACCGCCCCCATCGGGGCGCTGCCCATCCTCGAAGCTGCAAACAAAGGTCTGGGCTTCATTCCCAATCTGTACGCCCACCTAGCCGAAGCGCCTGTCGCGCTGGAAGCCTATAAACAACTCGGTGCATTGCTGGAAAAGAGCTCGCTCACACCGGAAGAGCAACAGGTCGTGTTGATCACCGTCAGCACCGAGAATCGTTGCGAATACTGCGTCGCTGCGCATTCCTTCATCGCACGCAACATGGTGAAAGTGGATGGTGCACGCGTCGATGCCCTGCGTGGCCAAAGTTGCCTGCAAGATGCAAAGCTAAATGCGCTAGTCGCTTTCACTCGTGCTGTGGTGCGTGAACGCGGCCAGGTGATCGGTAGTCAAGAACTGATCGACTTCTTTGCGGCGGGTTACACCCAACAGAACGCGCTTGAGGTGTTGCTCGGTGTCGCCATGAAGACCTTGAGCAACTACGCCAACCACCTGACCGACACGCCACTTGATGCCGCATTCGCGGGAGAAGTCTGGCAAACCTCGGACGAACACGCTTCCTGCAAGAAGGCTGCTTAGCTCCCCCATCCCGCCGCGCTTTGAATCTATTCGAAGCGCGGCATGGCATAAATTCAAACAGGAGATCTACTGTGAATCTACTCAAATCGATTTTCATCAGCAGCTACATGATGGCCATCATGGCCATTGCAGGATACGCGGGCTGGATGCTCTACCAAGGCGAGAATACGATGGCATGGAGCGGTGTGTTGTTGACCACAGCGCCGATCCTGATGGTCATGATGCGCGCCATGATGTTGAAGAACTTGGCACGCACTAGCGCACATTTCCCCATGATCAATCTACTCGGCGCAGCAGGTGCGGCATTGACTACTTATGTCTGGTTCAGCATCGGCACTGAAGGCTTGGCCGCACTACTCGCTGTGATCGGCTGGACGACTTTCCTGTTGTACTCCTACTGGTTCTCTACTTATGGAGACCGTCAGCCCAGTATGAAACTGATCGTCGGCACCAAGCTACCGCACTTCACCGTGCGCGACGTGAACGACAAGCTGATCAGCTCGGCACAATTGACCGACAAACCAGCGATCCTGATCTTCTATCGCGGCAACTGGTGTCCCTTCTGCACCGCGCAGATCAAAGAGTTGATGGGACGCTATAAAGAGATAGATTCATTCGGCGTGCGCGTCGCTCTGATCGCCCCACAACCGCATGAGAATACGGTGGGTGTCTCAAAGGTCTATGGCGCGAAATTCGGCTTCCTGACTGACGAAGGCAACGCAGCGGCGCACGCACTCGGTATCGAACATAAGAACGGACTGCCCATGGGCATGCAGATGATGGGATACGACAGCGACACGGTGATGCCGACGGTGATCATCACCGGCAAAGACGGCAAGATCGTATGGACGCACGAGACGGACAACTATCGCGTGCGCCCAGAGCCAGATACCTATTTAGCGATATTGCGAAAGCATGGGATAACCTCAGCCTGAACTTTGACTATCTTTTGGTTGCTCGCCATGACGCCCCACCTTTAATGTGGAGAGTTAATTTGAATTATTAGAAAGTAAAATGAAAAAGTGAGAGGTGATCTGAATGTTTCTTCATTCAGACCACCGTCACCCCGGGTCTGCTCTGCTACAGCCCTACTTTGTGCGTAGCTGTTATACACACAAAGATCCTTGCTACCGATTTTGGGATGATATTGAGATTTCGAGAAAAACATAATTGGGGCATCCCCTACATTATTGCGCAGTGGCTTCAAATCAATAACTAGCTGAAGAAATTTAGGAATTTCGTTTGAAACAATTGAAGCTAATGGATTCCCTTAAGCGTCGAGAATGATGGAGGGACTGAGCGGGGAGATATTCGCTTCACACAGGCGGGTGTAAATATTCATCTACTGGCGCGGGTTGAATACTACTGAGCGGCGATAGTTTCTTGTCGAGGACTTTGCCATAAAAGCGCTGAATCGTAGGCGACTGAAAGGACATCACAAGCATGACTTACGAAACTATTCGGCACCTCCTCCAGTTAGAAATAGTTCTGGATCCACCATGTTCCCATTAAGCACAACACTCCAATGCAGATGAGGGCCGGTAGCACGTCCAGTCTGCCCTGAAGTGCCAATATCCTGGCCTTTAGCCACCTCATCGCCCACCTTTGCACCAATCTGGTCAAGGTGACAATACATGGTGATCAAGCCGTTCCCATGGTCTATGAATATCGTCTTGCCGTTGAAGAAATAGTCATCTGTTGCCAGCACAATACCGCGTGCGACCGCCTTGATCGGAGTCCCCACAGGAAGTGCCACATCAAGGCCTGCGTGAGGCGAACGTGGTGCGCCGTTGAAGAAGCGGCGCAATCCAAAAGGACTGGACATCCTGCCTTCCGCAGGCAGAGTGAATACGGCATCCGTATCGTTTGTCTTGCGCCAGTGGCGCTTAAGCTTCTGGATCCTGGCGATCTCGCGCTTGGCGCGCGCCTCGTTTTTAGGCGACAGATTCACCTTGCCCTTGTCTTTGAGTACGAGGTGTTGCTCAGGATATTGTTTGGGATGGACCTCAAATATTTGAGTGTTAGATACGTTGCCCCTATCGATTCGAAGCGAATGTATTCCCGGCTTCATATTAAGCGCCAGCCCGATCACAGCGACCCACTGGTTCTCATTAGCCGCAACATAAACGGGTCGATCATCTATCCACACTTGAGGGGATGTGTCACTTGCCGCTATAGCGCCCAGAGAGACAATGGCGACCCCGCCCGGCACATTGGAAGATTGCGGAAGCGCCGCATATCCAAGTGAGGGCAGTAGAAGAAAGAAAAAACAAGTTCGAAAAAGAATAATCATCTTTGCATCAAAATTTTTCGCCATCGCAAATTCGATGCGGCGTACAAAAAATCATTTCTCGGTATCGGTATAGGCTGCAACTTTCAAAGTATCCCCGGGTGGCTTGCCTAATGCGAACGAATAGAAACGACGTACTTGTGGGACGGGGTAAAGCATCACCAGCACCGCAGTCAAAGTGATGCTGACCAGCACTACCATGTAAGTCGTATCGCGGATCAGCTCACCACCCACCACTCCGTATTGCAAAGGCAATGCAGCCAGCACCGCCGCCGCTAGCCCCTTGGGTGCGAGCATGGAGGTGATTGCCGCATCGCGCAAACCGTAACTCTCATTACGAAACACTAGACGCGTCAATCCCAGACGCATCACATACACCACCAGCACCATGGCTATGGCAATCAATGCCAATTCGGCCGCACCAAAATGGATCGATATTCCGAGATAAACAAAGAAGTAGGTCTTCAGCAGAAACACCGCTTCGCGATAAAACCCCAAGTCCATCTCGTTCAGGGGCACGATCTTGCGATCGATATTAGGAATACGATTTAAGCCGAATTTTTCAAAATTGGTCAGCGTGATACCGAGTGCGAGTGCAGCGATCGCACCGGAAAAACCGAGGAACTCAGTCGCTCCGTATACGATGAAAACATAGGCTAGGGTAGACGAGATGGTGTTGGGGAAATCGCGCACCTTGCCCAATACCAGCAACCAGCCAATACCACCCACCACGCCGATCACAGCAGCAAAGATCAATGCAGACATTACGCCACCGATCAATCGCCCCGGCTCGACCCCACCTTGCATATAGATTTGCAACAAGGCAAACACGCCGACGATGCACAACACATCGGTCAAGGCAGACTCCAGCACCAGCACTGTGGCCGGCTTTTCTGATAATTGCAGCGCGCTGACCATAGGGATCACCACCGCAGAAGATGTTCCGCCTAGGGTCACCCCCAACATAGCAGCAGGGAGTAATTCCAGTTCAAGCAAATAGAAGCCAAGCGTCGTCACGATGAGCGCGGTCAACACGAAACACCACATCGTAAGCACCCCAGTCGTTCCGATTGATCGTCCAAGTACGTTCAGATCTAGCGAAGTGCCACTCTCGAACAGGATCACTACCAGCGCGATAGTGGCGATGAGTGAACCGATCTTGCCGAAATCGTCCGGCGTGACGATACCTAGCACAGGGCCGATTAAGATACCGACCAGCATCAGCACCAGCACATCAGGAATATTGGTCTTGCGAAATTGCAACGACAAGAAGTGTGCGAAGAACACCATCAAGCCGATGACGAGAATTGTTGTGGACATTGCGGTTCCTCTCTTACATCAGGCGGCGGATTATACATGCCGTGTTTTTCTAAAATCCCGCTGCACAGCACGCGAATTTTCAGGTGTTACAATCGATCACTCCCGAGTGGCGTTCACGCGTCAACAATAAGAAATATGACACCAGGAGGAACATCATGATCCCAAAGCTACGCGTCGGCTTGATCGGCTACGGTAAAGCAGGCAGTGCAGTCGCCAATGTATTGAGTGCCGATCCGCGTTTCGAACTGCGTTGGATCGCACGGCGGAGCGCCTCTGAATCACAATTCCATCCTGCAACGAACATCCCAATCATCGGTATCGAGCAACACCCGTTCGCCCAGATACTTGAGCAATATCCAGTCGATGCGTTGGTAGATTTCTCAACCCCTGACAGCCTCCGCGCCTACGGTAGCGAAGTCAGCCGTCGCGGCATCATGCTGGTCAGTGCAATCTCTGCATATACGGATGACGACCTTGCCTACGCCCGTTCACTAGGTGAGCACACCCGTGTGCTGTGTTCACCCAATATCACGCTGGGCATCAACTTTCTGATCGTCGCTGCCAAACTGTTGCGCAAGATCGCACCGTTCGCGGATGTGGAGATCGTCGAACAGCACTTCAAGGAAAAACCCGAGGTGTCAGGCACCGCACGCAAGATCGCCGAGACGCTGGAAATTGGTGGTGAGAACATCACCTCGTTACGACTGGGCGGCATCGTCGGCCACCATGAAGTGATCTTCGGCTTCCCTCATCAGACCGTACGCCTCACACACGAATCAATACGGCGCGAAG
>JBAYIG010000026.1:0-29657 GCA_041665725.1 Sideroxydans sp.
TTCGGTGAGGGACGGGCATCCACCACCGTGCCGCAAGACTGTTCTTCTGATACGGTGCTGAAGAGGGCATCACCTGCTTTAGCTTCTGCCGTCTCTGCTAGATGTGCCAGATACATACGACGACTGGCCTTGCCGAGGTAATGCATGCGCGCCACCACCTCTTGTCCTGGGTAGCAACCTTTTTTGAAATTCACGCCGCCGATCACTTCGAAGTTGAGCATCTGCGGAACAAAGGCTTCGAGCGTGGCCGCTTGCACGAAAGGCACGCCCGCGCGGATGTCCAGCCAATCCCAGCAGGGTGAGCCAACAGCGCGCAAAGTGGAAAGTGCTTGCCACAAATCGATGGCGCGTTGGGGCGTGGTGGTGAGTTGAAAGCGGTTCGCTTCACGACACAGGATGCTGTCTGCGCCTTGCGCCACGACATCCATCGTTTGTTGCGGCAGTTCGGGGTAGAGTGCTTGCAAGGTCTTGAGGGCATCAGCACCTGCGACACCGACACTAACCGACTCGGCGCTCACATCGACGATCTTCACCTTGCTGCGCAGCACATACATGGAAAGCTTCTTGCGAATCTGCTCGGTCAGGCTGTGATGCAGTTGCAGCACATAGTCGTTGCCATCACGCCAGATCAGCATGCTCGCCAACATGCGTCCCTTGGCGTTGTTGAAGCTGGAGAGCTGGGCACGATTCGAGGTGACTTCGCGGATGTCGTTGGAGAGCAAATTCTGCAAGAACGATTGCGCATCCTCGCCCGTGACTTTGAGCAAACCGAATTGCGAGAGGTCGCAGCGTATGGCTCCATCGCGGGTGGCGATGCGTTCAGCGGCGGCATCACCGAAATGTTGAACGACGCTGTCTTGCAGATGTGCGCCTTGGGTGGAGAGAAAGTTTTGCCAGTCTTGATTCATGGTGGTATCCGTTTTGCGAGTGCCGCAATCTTACCTTGATGAGGCTCCTTCGGCTAAACTCTCGCACCATGAAATCCTTGTTGCTTGCCCTGTCTTTGTTACTGCTCACCGCCTGTGATGGCGCGCTGTGGAACGATCCCTATCCGGCTGACGATGCAAGCAAGTCCATCCTCTACACCGCGTTCACCGAGCGCCCCAAGCACCTTGACCCCGCACAGGCTTATAGCGAGAACGAATACGAGTTCCTCGCGCACATCTATTCGCCACCACTGCAATATCACTATCTTAAGCGTCCGTATCAGCTTGTGCCCTTGGCAGCGAGTGAGATGCCATCTGTGCGTTATTTGGATAAAGACAAGCGCCCATTGCCTGCGACTGTCGCACCACAGCGTATCGCCTACAGTGTGTATGAAGTGCGTATAAAGCCGAACATGCGCTACCAGCCGCACCCTGCATTCGTCGCTGAGAACATGAAGCTTGCGGAGGTGGATTTGGCAGGTGTCCATACCTTGAGCGATTTCAAACAAACCGGCACACGCGTCGTCACTGCTGCCGACTACGTGCACCAGATCAAACGCCTCGTACATCCGCAGCTGCACACGCCCATCGCGGGTGTCATGGGCGAGTACATCGTCGGTCTTAAGGAATATGCCGCTACGTTGCAAGCGGCCAGCAAGGCGCCAGGTTTCATCGATATCGATAAATATCCACTGAGCGGCGTCGAGGTGGTGAATGACACAACCTACCGCATCACCATTCACGGTAAATATCCGCAGTTCGCCTACTGGCTGGCGATGCCCTTCTTCTCGCCTATGCCGCAAGAGGTAGAGCGTTTCTATGCGCAAGCGGGAATGAAAGAACGCAATCTCACGCTGGACTGGTGGCCAGTGGGGAGTGGGCCGTACTACCTGTCGGAGAACGATCCTAACCGCCGTATGGTGATGACGAAGAATCCGTATTACGACAGCGAGGCATATCCGAGCGAAGGCGAAGCAGGGGACGCACAAGCTGGCTATTTGGCGGATGCAGGCAAGTCATTGCCGCTCATCGATCAAGTGGTGTTCTCGTTGGAGAAAGAGACCATCCCGTACTGGAACAAATTCCTGCAAGGCTATTACGATGCATCAGGCATCAGCTCGGATAGTTTCGATCAAGCCGTGCAAGTCAGCGTGAGTGGCGAAGCGGCAGTGAGTGACGAGATGAAAGTGCAGGGCATCACGCTCAATACCTCGGTTGCCACCTCAACCATGTACACCGGATTCAACTGGCTCGATCCCGTCGTGGGCGGCAACTCTGAGCGCGCCACCAAGTTGCGCCGTGCCATCGCCATCGCGGTGGACTTCGAAGAGTTCATCTCCATCTTCGCCAACGGGCGCGGCATCTCCGCGCAGTCACCCATCCCGCTCGGCATCTTCGGTTTCAAAGAAGGCAAGGATGGTATCAATCGCTACGTGTACGACTGGGTGGATGGTGCGCCAAAACGTAAAGCTATCGCCGAAGCCAATCGTTTGTTGGCGGAAGCGGGCTATCCCAATGGCGTGGATGCCAAGACCAAACAGCCATTAGTCATCCATCTCGACACCACCGCCAACGGCGTAGGTAACAAATCGCGCTTGGATTGGATACGCAAACAGTTCGACAAGATTGGCGTGCAACTTGATGTGCGCAGCACCGACTACAACCGCTTCCAAGACAAGATAAGACGTGGCGACACTCAGATGTATTACTACGGTTGGAACGCAGACTATCCCGACCCTGAGAACTTCTTGTTCCTGTTGCACGGGCCGCAGGGCAAGGTGAAGCAGGGCGGAGAGAACGCCAGCAACTACAACAACCCAGAATTCGACCGTCTGTTCGAACAGATGAAGAACATGGACAACAGCCCAGCCCGCCAAGCCATCATCAATCAAGCACTGGAGATATTGCGCCGCGATTCACCGTGGCTGTGGGGCTACCACCCCAAGCAATATGTCTTACAGCACGGCTGGTTGCACAACATCAAACCCAACATCATGGCCAACAACAAACTCAAATACTGGCGGGTGGATGCGGCACAGCGCGAGCAACTGCGTAGCCAGTGGAATCGTCCTGCGTACTGGCCGTTGGCGCTTGGATTCATTGCGCTTTCGTTGTTCGGTGTGTGGATGTGGCGAGTGCTGAAGAAGCGTGAGGATGCAAGATGATCGCCTACCTCATCCGCCGCATCCTCTACGCTATTCCCATTCTCATCGGGGTGAATCTGCTCACCTTCGCTTTGTTCTTCGTGGTGAACACGCCAGACGATATGGTGCGTATGCAGCTTGGGGTGAAGCGGGTGACTCCCGAAGCCATCGAGAAGTGGAAACAGCAGCGTGGTTACGATAAGCCGCTACTCATCAACAGCGCAGCGACGGGCACAAACACGCTCACTGACACCATCTTCTGGCAGAAGTCGGCCAGCATGTTCGTGTTCGATTTTGGATATTCAGATGACGGGCGCAGCATCGGGCGTGAGATCTCTACCCGTATGGGGCCAAGCCTAGCCATCGCGCTGCCGACCTTTCTCGTTGGCCTATTTGTGTATGTGAGTTTCGCCTTGCTGATGACCTTGTTCCGAGCGACTGCGCTCGACATCGTTGGCGTGGCTTTGTGTGTGGTGTTGATGTCTATCTCTGGTCTGTTCTACATCATCGGCGGGCAGTTCCTCATTAGCAAACTGTGGCATCTGGTGCCTATCTCTGGTTATGCGGGTGGCGCGGATAGTTTAAAATTCGTGGTGCTGCCCATCGTCGTCGGCATCATCGGTGGCATCGGTTCCAGCAGCCGTTGGTATCGCACCATCTTCCTCGAAGAGATCGGCAAGGACTATGTGCGCACGGCACGCGCCAAGGGCTTGTCCGAGTTGCGCGTGTTGTTCACCCATGTGTTGAAGAACGCGATGATCCCCATCCTGACTGGTGTAGTGGTGGTCATTCCATTGCTGTTCATGGGTAGCCTGCTCACGGAATCTTTCTTTGGCATCCCCGGTCTGGGTAGTTACACCATCGATGCCATCAACGCGCAGGACTTCAGCGTGGTGCGCGCGATGGTGTTCTTGGGTTCGGTGCTGTACATCGTGGGGCTGATACTGACCGACGTCTCTTACACGGTGGTCGATCCTAGGGTGAGGCTCCAATGAACTTCATCCCCGTCATCCTGTGGAGCGATGCATTGGTGTTCCTGCTCATCGCGGCATGCATCGTCGCGACAGTTTATGTGCGCAAACGTGAACATCTTTTGTTGCCATGGCGGCGTGTGGCGCAGAGCAGTATGGCGATGGTGTCGCTGTTGGTGTTGTCTTTGTTCTTGTTGGTTGGGCTGCTCGATACGCTGCACTTCCGCGTGGCACTGCCGCAAACCAATAACGGCGAGAAGGTGTATTCGCCTGAGGTGTTGAGCGTGTTCGACAAGGTGGTCGAACCGTTGCGCACCCATACCGAGAAGACCTATTCCTCTCCATTCGCGCTGACGCTGTATGCCAAAGAAAGCATCACGGATGCGCAGGGCAACATCGTGCGCGAATATCCAAGGTTGCGCTTTGGTGGGGCGCATCTGGCAGATGAAGTGGCACGAGATGTGGATGTGATGAAGCGTGCGGCGACAGGTGCTTTGATGGGCGCTCTCGTTGGTGGGCTGGTGGCGTGGGTGGTTAGACGACGGTTCGCGCAGACCGCTGTGTTCGTCACCATCCTTGTTGCATCGATCATCATCGGCGCTGTTGCCAATCTCGCCACTGCCTACCATGTACTCGGCACCGACAAGGTGGGGCAGGATGTGTTGTACCTCTCGCTGAAGAGCATACGCACTGGTCTCATCATCGGCACGGTGACGACGCTGGTGACCTTGCCATTGGCTTTGTTCCTAGGTGTGGCGGCGGGTTACTTCCGAGGCTGGGTGGATGATGTCATCCAGTATGTCTACACCGTGTTGAGTTCTATCCCCAGCGTGTTGCTTATCGCAGCGGCGGTGTTGATGATGCAAGTCACCATCGACACACATCCTGAATGGTTCACCACTTCCGCCTCGCGTGCTGATTTGCGGCTGGTGTTCTTGTGTCTCATCCTCGGTATGACGAGTTGGACGGGACTGTGTCGTTTGTTGCGCGGCGAAACTTTGAAGCTGCGTGAGATGGAATACATCCAAGCTGCGCAATCCTTCGGCGTGTCTTCCATGCGCATCCTCACGCGCCACATCATGCCCAACGTCATGCACATCATCCTCATCGCGCTGGTGATGGATTTCTCTGGATTAGTGTTGGCTGAAGCAGTGTTGTCCTACGTGGGCGTGGGTGTCGATCCTTCGATGATCTCTTTCGGTACCATGATCAATGGCGCGCGTTTGGAGATGGGGCGTGAGCCGATGGTGTGGTGGGCGCTGGCCTCTGCATTCAGTTTCATGTTGGTGTTGGTGTTGGCCGCCAATTTGTTCGCCGATGCGGTGCGTGATGCCTTCGATCCACGTTTGAATCGCACGGAGACCAAGTGATGACGAACTTGCTCAAGGTCGAGGGATTGGTCACCCAGTTGCGCAACGGCGCAAACATCGTCGATGGCATCTCGTTCGACATCGCGGCGGGTGAGACTTTTGCTTTGTTGGGTGAATCAGGCTGCGGCAAGTCGATGACGGCGCTGTCGTTGATGCGTCTGCTGCCCGATGGTGTGCAGAAGGCAGGCGGTGCGGTGCAGATGGATGGAGCATCGCTCTTAGAGTTGCCAGAGCGCGAGATGCGCAGTGTGCGCGGCGGTACGATGGCGATGATCTTCCAAGAGCCGGGGCTGAGTTTGAATCCGGTGATGACGGTGGGGCAGCAGATCGCTGAGGTGTTGGAGTTGCATCAAAGTTTGCAGGTAGATGCTGTGCTGCAGCGAAGTATTGAATTGCTTGATCAGGTTGGCATCCCCGATGCGGAGCGCCGTATCGATGAATATCCCTTCCAACTCTCTGGCGGCATGAAGCAGCGGGTGATGATAGCGATGGCGTTGGCAGGCAGTCCGCGTCTGCTCATCGCGGACGAACCGACGACCGCATTGGATGTGACGATACAAGCGCAGGTGTTGCAACTGCTACGCGATACACAGGCCAAGACTGAGATGGCGATGCTGCTCATCACGCATGACTTGGGTGTGGTGGCAGAGACGGCGCATCGTGTCGGCGTGATGTACGCTGGGCAGATCGTGGAGCAGGCATCGCGCGATGAATTGTTCGCGCAACCGTTGCATCCATACACTCAGAAATTGTTTGCAGCTTTACCCAGCGCAGGGCGTGCAGGGCAAGCCCTAAGTGCCATTCCGGGTAGCGTGCCGCCGCTGGGCAGTATCACGAATGGATGTCGCTTTGCACCGCGTTGTGACAAGGCGTGGGCCTTGTGTCATGCGCAGACGCCAGCATGGACAGTGGTAGGTGAGGGGCTGGGCGTGCGATGCCACTTATATGGAGAGGGCAAGGGAAGGGAGAAAGGGGACGAGGGAGAGGCAGAAACGGAGCAGAGGGTCGCCCCTTCACCCTTATCACTTCACCCTTCTCTACTGGAAGTCACAGACCTCAAAGTTCACTTCCCAATCCGCAAAGGTTTGTTGCAACGTGTCGTTGGCAGTGTGAAGGCAGTGGATGGCGTCTCGTTATCCATTCCAAAAGCTAGAACACTGGCATTGGTCGGTGAGTCTGGGTGCGGCAAGACGACGCTCGGAAAGTCGCTACTGCAACTCGTGCCAACCACTGACGGTAGCGTGCAGTTCGAGGGTAAAGAATTGCTCGGCACTGATGCCTCGCGTGCAGCGATGCAGATGGTGTTCCAAGACCCTTACGCTTCACTCAATCCCAAGATGCGGGTTGCAGAGATATTGGAAGAGGGGATGAGTGCGCTGAACATTGGCAACAACAGCGCCGAGCGGCAGGCACACATCGATGGGTTGCTGGATAAGGTAGGGCTGGCCCGCGACAGCAAGTGGCGTTATCCGCATGAGTTCTCAGGTGGGCAGCGCCAGCGCATCGCTATCGCACGTGCATTGGCGGTATCGCCACAATTACTCATCTGCGACGAGCCAACGAGTGCGTTGGATGTGTCGGTGCAAGCGCAGATATTGAATCTTTTGAAGTCGCTACAAGATGAGTTGGGGCTGAGCTATCTCTTCATCACGCACAACTTGGGCGTGGTGGAATACTTGGCGCATGAAGTGTGCGTGATGTATCTGGGGCGCATCGTCGAGCGCGGCACGACGGATGAGGTGATGCATTCCCCCAAACATCCTTACACGCAGGCGTTGCTGTCTGCTGTGCCACGTATCGACGGTGAAGGGCGGACGTTCATCAAGTTGGAAGGGGATATGCCGTCACCCGCGAATCCACCACAGGGCTGCCATTTTGCGCCGCGCTGTTCACATGCGATGCCAGCCTGCGCGACCTATCCTGAATCGACAGCACTCAGCGCGACGCATCGCGTGCGCTGTCATCTCTTAACTCAATAATACTAGCGGGAGTTGTAAGCGAGGCGGCTGACCGGTTTGGTGGCTGCAGCGCGTTTCACTTTCTTGGAAACGGATGGGCGGTTCTTATTGCTACGTTTTACGTTCGCGCGGCGAGGATAAGAAGCGCCCGGCAAGATGGTGAAGTGCTGGCCGACACGCAAGCGATGGCTGCCACGGTTCATTGCAACCAGGTTGGCCGAGCTGGTATGGAAGCGACGTGCGATGGTAGAGATGGTGTCGCCTTTGCGCACGGTGTACGAGAAGCCGGACATCTCTTGCACAGCCGTCGCATGCATATTGAATGGAGAGAACTCATCGTCATCTTCTGCCGGGACCAGCAGCGTCTGTCCATTGCTTTGAACTGCATACTTAGACAAGCCGTTGGCCGAGCGCAGTTGTTCTAGTGGGATGTCGAAGCGGGAGGCGATCTCTTGGAACGATTCGCCTTTTTCGCTCTTGTAAGATTTCCACGAGACCAAGCGTTGATCGCTCTTTTCCAGATTCGCACGGAAGGTGTCCACTTTATCCACGGGCAGCAAGATCACTTCGGCTTGGTCTTGCAAGATGACAGGACGGTTGTTGGCGGGATTGAGCGCTGTGAACTCTTCCATCGAGATCTCGGCCAAAGCCGCGGCGACCTTGATGTCCATTGGTTTGGATGGGGTGACGATGGCGAAATAGGGTTCGTTCGGAATATCACTGAGAACGAGGCCAAAACGCGCTGGATCACTTACGATGTTCTTAACAGCGAGCAACTTAGGGACATAGTTTTGAGTTTCGCGCGGCATCTTGATGTGCGAATAGTCAGTCGGTTTACCGAGTCTACGGTTCTTGGCTTGCGCACGAGCGACGGCACCTTCTCCCCAATTGTAGGCTGCTAGCGCTAGCTCCCAATCGCCGAACTGTTCGTGCAACTTTTCCAGATAATCCAAGGCACCATTGGTCGCGCCGATGACATCACGACGCTCGTCATACCACCAGTTCTGTTCCATGCCGAAGTGCTTACCTGTGGAGGGGATGAACTGCCAGATACCAGAGGCACTCGCGACCGAATTGGCACCGGGGTTGAATGCACTCTCGATGACGGGCAGCAACGCGATCTCAGTCGGGATGCCGCGACGTTCCACTTCTTCGACGATGTAGTAGAGGTAGCGTCTAGCGCGTTCGCTCATGCGCAAGACGTATTCGGGATGGCTTGCGTACCATTTTTCATGACGCTGGATGAGCGGATTGTTCAGCTCGTTCATGGCGAAGCCGCTACGGATGCGTTGCCATACATCTTCGTCGGGGATGGCAGACATCACTGGGTATGCTTCTTTGACGCTGGTCACTTCGACCTCGTCGTTGCTTGTCTCTATGGCTTTTGCGGGTGTAAAGAAGACACGTTTTGTGGGCGTCTCTGCAACAGGTTCTGGCGCAACGATCATCGCCTCGCGGATCGGTGCGGGAGCTTGTGATTGCTGTTCTAACGCGATGGTTGAGGTTGATGCAATCATTGTCGCAATAAACAAAGACAGCGCGGCTAAGCGCGCTGTCCTTTTGATGCTGATGTAACTGACTGATTGTTCGATCAACGAATTACCTCTATAAAATTTCCCGAGGATTCCTACGTCTTCACTAAAACCCAGTCATGCATCATTTGACGACTTCCTTCAGTTGCTCAAGGATGCCTGGGTTTTCAAGCGTAGAAACGTCTTGGGTGATCTCCTCGCCCTTGGCGATAGCGCGCAAGAGGCGGCGCATTATCTTTCCAGAACGTGTCTTAGGCAAGTTCTCTCCGAAACGGATCTCATCCGGCTTGGCGATCGGGCCGATCTCTTTACCCACCCAGTTGCGCAATTCTTCAGCCAGCTTCTTGGCTGCGGCTGCATCTGCGGGGCGTGCGCCCTTCAAGACCACGAAGGCGACAACGGCCTCACCCTTGATCTCATGAGGTTTGCCGACGATAGCGGCTTCAGCCACCAGTGGGTTGGATACCAGTGCGGATTCGATCTCCATGGTGCCTAGGCGGTGACCGGAGACGTTCAGCACGTCGTCGATACGGCCCATGATCCAGAAGTAGCCGTCTTCATCGCGGTGAGAGGAGTCACCCGCGAGGTAGGCCCCCTTCATCTCTTCAGGGAAGTAGCCCTTCTTATAACGTTCAGGGTCGCCCCAGATGGTGCGGATCTGCGACGGGAATGGCTTCTTGATGACGAGGAAGCCGCCGTGTTGGTCGTTCACCTCATCGCCCGCTTCATTCACGATGGTGGCCATGATGCCGGGCAAAGGCAGGGTGCAGGTGCCGGGTTTGATCGGCATCGCGCCTGGCAATGGGGCGATCATGTGGCAACCTGTCTCGGTCTGCCACCACGTATCTACGATCGGGCACTTCGCGTGACCTACGGTGTTGTAGTACCACATCCAAGCTTCTGGATTGATCGGCTCACCCACGGTGCCTAGCAGTCGCAGGCTGGAGAGATCGTACTTGGTTGGCAGGTCGCCGCCCAATTTGATGAGGGAACGAATCGCAGTCGGTGCCGTGTAGAAAGTGGTGACCTTGTGGTCTTGAATCATCTTCCAGAAACGTCCTGCATCGGGGTAAGTCGGCACGCCTTCGAAGATGACTTCAGTTGCGCCCATGGCCAGCGGGCCATAAGCCACATAGCTGTGACCCGTGATCCAACCCACGTCAGCCGTACACCAGAAGATGTCGGAATCTTTGTAGTCGAACACCCATTTCATGGAGACCATCGCACCTAGCAGATAGCCGCCTGTGGAGTGTTGTACGCCTTTTGGTTTGCCAGTGGAGCCGGAGGTGTAAAGGATGAACAATGGATGTTCTGCACCTACCCATTCAGGTTCACAGGTGTCGCCTTGTCCGGCGATGACGTCGTTCCACCAAACGTTGTTGCTATTCCATTGCACATCACCACCCGTGCGTTTGTAAACGATGACGGAATGCACCATGTCGCAACCACCGAAGCTCAATGCCTCATCGACAGCAGGTTTGAGTGCCATGGCTTTGCCGCCACGGAACTGACCGTCGGAGGTGATGACGGCGACGGCTTGTGCATCGGTGATGCGCTCATGCAAGCTCTTGGAGGAGAAGCCACCGAACACGACGGAATGGATTGCGCCGATACGTGCGCAACCCTGCATCGCAACGACTGCTTCGATGCTCATCGGCATGTAGATGATGACGCGGTCGCCTTTCTTGATACCGCGCTTCTTCAGGCCATTGGCGAATTGGCAGACGCGGGTGTGCAGTTCTTGTAGCTGACCTTGGTGACTTTGCCGTCATCCGCTTCGAAGATGATGGCGGTCTTTTGTGGCTGTGTCGTGAGGTGACGATCTAGGCAGTTGTAGGAGACGTTCAATTCGCCGTCTTCGAACCATTTGTAGAAGGGGGCGTTGCTTTCATCCAACGACTTGGTGAACGGCTTTTTCCATAGCAGCGTCTCGCGCGCCAATTTCGCCCAATACCCCGCATAGTCCTTTTCAGCTTCGGCGCACATCGCTTGGTAGGCTGCCATCCCTGACACGTTGGCCTGCTTGACGAAGGCCTCGGAGGGATTAAATACACGGTTCTCGTGCATGACGGACTGGATGTTGGACATGGTGGGTTCCCTTAGTTTTGGTTGTCTATTCAGACGCCAGCGATCTGCTTCAGATCAAAGCCCCATTTGGTAGGGTCTTCGGCGCTGGCGATGCTCTCCTGCGAACGGCTTAAGTCTATCATTTCCGGTGATATCGGCTCGTTAGACTTGGTAGAGAAAAACACTTTGACGATAGGCATCAAAAGGCTCTTCTCAGTTTGCTCGAGGACTATAGCCAGCCTTCCTGACTTGAGCCTTACTAAGGTGCCTGAGGGGTAGATGCCAATGGTCTTGACGAAGGCTTGGAAGATGCGCTCGTCAAAATGTCCATCCTTCCACTCCGCCATCTTGCGGATGGTGTCGGCAGGTTCCCAGCCATTCTTGTAGCAACGGTTGGAGGTCAGTGCGTCATACACATCGCACACCGCGCCCATGCGGGCGAACAGGCTGATCTCGCTCCCTGATAGTTTGTTAGGGTATCCCTTGCCGTCGACGCGCTCGTGATGATGTAGGCACACATCAAGTGCGGTCGCGGTGATGTCGGGTGAGCCGTTCAATATCTCCCATCCTTTCAGCGGATGATCCTTGATGATCTCGAACTCTTCGTCGGTCAGTTTGCCGGGTTTGTTGAGCACTTCGTCGGGGATCAACATCTTGCCGACATCGTGCAAGAGGCCAGCCAAGCCGGCTTCTTTTATCTCGTTCTCGCCGAGCCCTAGCTGTTTTGCAAGTGCGATCATCAGGGCGCATACGGCTACCGAGTGCATATAGGTGTAATCATCCTTGGTCTTTAAGCGAGCAAGGTTGAGAAAGGCCTCTGGATTGCGGGTGATGGATCGGCTGATCTCTTCCACCAGCGGGGCTGCCTCGCTTATCTTGATGGCGTTACCCATGCGTGCTTCTTTGAACATGGAGGTGACGGCAGCTTTGCTTTTCGCCTGCAACTTTCGAGCTGCCTCCAACTCTTGTTGGATAGATATCTTGGCGATCGCTTGGGGTGCTGCCGTGGCTATCCGTTGCAGTTCTTCAGCGATCCTTTGCTGTTGCTCCTCTGCTGAGACGGTTGGTACATCGCCCTCTACATCGAGTCCTTTTTCGGTGTCTATCCACACCTCTTGTAGGCCGCAGGTTTGTAATGTGTTGAGGTCTTGTGGAGATTCCAGCAGGAATGACTTTTTCCAGAAGGGATGGTCCATCCAGCTACCACACAGTTCTTGGATGTACATACCAAGCCGGATGTTGCGTACGGGAATCTTTTTGCGCATCGTGAGAATCTTGTCAGGTCAGAAAAATTGTCTGCGTGCCATATCGGCCAATTTCAGCCAAACTTTAGCTTCAGTATGAGGACGCTGCCGGCGAGTAGGAGGGTGACCGAATTGGCGATGATGATGGGCCAAGCAGATAACAGGATGCCATAGGCAAGCCACATCGCAACGCCGCTGGTGAATAGCGTATACATGGCGAGCGAGATGTCTTTGGTGTGTTTGGTTCGCCACACCTGCCACACTTGGGGGATGAAGGCGGTGGTGGTGAGTATCGCCGCCAAGCTGCCTATCAGTTCGGCAAGTTGCATCAATGCCCCTCGTGAGGGTCGGTATCCACCCAGAGTTGGTGTGCATCGAGTAGCAGACGATAGCGTGCTTCGTTGGCATCGAGGCGGGCGATGCTTTCAGCCAATGAGGCTTCCAATGCCTGTCGACGCGCGACCAATGTCTCTCCTAGGCTACTTTCGCCTAGGCTGTAAGCGCGTGCGACCAACTCGGCATTCTGGCGTAACGCAACGCCAGCATCCCGAGCCTGTTGCCATATCTGATAGTTGTTCACAGCTCGGGTGTATGCAGTGAAGATGTCTGCATCGAGGCGAGCGCGTACAGCGATCTCGCGATCCGATGCGATCTGTGCGGCAAGTGCGGCACTGTCAGCCGTAGCAGAACGTTGGCCAGATGGCAGTGGGATGGAGAAGTACACGCCGCTGATGCGTTGGCTGTTGTTCAGTTGCGAGGCATAGCGCAAGCCAAGGGTGGGGTCGGGTAAACGATCCGCACGCGCACGTTCAGATAGTTTGGATTGCAGGCGCGTTTCCGCTTCGATCAAGCCCAGTTCATGGTTGTGCTTGAGGATGCGCTGCTTCCAATGAGCAAGCTCCCCATTGATCGCTTGTGGATCTGTGGTGCTGATCTTGGCAGGTAGTTTGACTGCTGAAAACTGACGCGTCAGTTCGTTGGCAGCCAACTCGGCGCGTAAACGAGCTTGTTGTGAGGCGATACTGGCCAATGCGGTGGCCGCATTGACTTGGTTCAGTTCCATACGCGGCGCATCACCTGCTTTGATGCGTTTCTCCGTCATGGTGGCTTGTTGGGTGAGGATGTCGACCTGCTGTTGCCATTGGGAGAGTTGTGCACGCTCTCGTTGCCAGCTGAACCACAACTGCAACAATGTGCGGGAGGCTTCGTGGCGTGCGTCGCCTAGTCCATTCTCGCCACGCGCGACACCTTCGGCACCGATCTCGCTATCGATGAACATCTTGTTCGGTAGGCGGAATGGGCGCTCGATCGCGATTTCCCAATCGCGAAAACCTTCTTTTCCGCCTGGATTGAAGTAGTAGTCTTCATAAGCACCACCTCGTACAGTGAATTCGTAATCACCGCTGTCACGTTTACGTTGATTCACTTTTTCGATCTGCAATTGCGAGCGCGCATTCAGTACGTTGACATGAGAATCCAACGCGACATCGATCTGATCGTGAGGGGGGAGGTCGGGTAGTTCAGATGCTTGCGCGTGGCAGATCGCTCCAAACAAGATCCAGCCTACAACATGAATGCTTCTCATCCCAGCCTCCCGAATTCGATGACAGGGGTGATCCAATAAGCGATCTCCGAATTGGGTTCTTCGTGTTTCAAGTGGGCGATGAGTTCTGCGGCATCTTCATTGTTCAATACGGTGACGATTTGTACACGTTGTGAACGCCCGCGTACTTGTTCCAACATACTCGGGAGTTTTTCTTTTTGGCTCCCTCCCTCGATCCGAGTCAGTGTGAAACCACGTACCCAATCAGGATGTTCTAGTAAATGATCCACCAAGCGTTCTTCCAAAGACCTATGGCAGACCAAGGTCAGGCAACAATTCATCTCTTTCATGATATGACTTTAACTTTCTCCAGACCGAATCGGCGGTACAAGATGGGAAGCATGATGAGTGTCAGGATGGTCGAAGAAATGAGGCCGCCAGTGACAACGATCGCCAATGGCTTCTGGATCTCAGAACCTGGACCTGTAGCGAATAGCACGGGTAACAAACCGAATGCGGTGATGCTGGCAGTCATCAATACAGGGCGTAGGCGGCGCTTCGCCCCTTCGAACACCACATCGGTGATGCTCATCCCTTCTGCATGTAATTGGTTGAAGTAGGACACCATCACCACGCCATTCAAGACGGCGATACCGAGCAGGGCGATGAAGCCGACCGAGGCGGGGACGGACATGTACTCACCGCTGATCCATAGTGCAAAAACGCCACCGATCAAAGCGAATGGGATGTTGGTCAATACTAATGCAGCTTGTCGCACCGAGCCGAAAGTGGCGAACAGCAGCATGAAGATCATGCCAAGTGCGATCGGTACAACGACAGCCAAACGTGCGGCGGCACGTTGTTGGTTCTCGAACTGGCCGCCCCAAGTCAGGCTGTAACCTTCTGGTATTTGTATCTGCGCGGCAACGGCGGCTTTGGCTTCTTCGACGAAACCGACCAAGTCACGGTCACGCACGTTGCTTTGCACTACCACCATGCGCTGTCCATCTTGTCGATCTACCTTGACGGGGCCATCCGCACGCTCCAACTTCGCAACGACGGAGAGTGGGATAGCCTGACCGTTAGGGAGTGGTAGCGTGAGAGCAGAAAACAAGGCAGGCGATTGTTGGATGTCGGAGTCGCCGCGCATGATGAGCGGAGTGCGCCTAGCCCCTTCGATGACCGTACCCAGTTGTTGGCCTTCGATCTGTCCACGCAGAGCGGTAGATATATCGTCGACACTCAATCCCAAACGTCCAGCCGCCATGCGGTCGATGATGACGCGGTAATACTGCACGCCACTGTTTTTGACGGTGAACACGTCCTCGCTGCCTTCGATGCCTTCCAATACCTTCACCATCTGTTCGGCGGTCGCATTGAGTTTGTCGAGGTCGCTACCGAATATCTTGATGGCGATGTCGCCGCGAGCGCCCGTGAGCATTTCGGATACGCGCATGGCGATGGGTTGGGTGAAACTGTATTCGACACCAGGAAAGTCATCCATCACTTTTCTGATGTGGTCGATGATGGCGACCTTGTCTTCCGCTTGCCATTCACTCTGGGGCTTCAATACGAGGAAGTTGTCCGTCTCGTTCAGGCCCATGGGGTCGAGGCCGAGTTCATCAGCCCCAGCACGTGAAACCATGCCGCTGACTTCAGGCACTTGCGCCAGTATCGCGGCTTGGATGCGTTGGTCCATTTCGGATGTTTGTGCGATATTGATCGAGGGGAGTTTAGACACCTGCATGATGATGTCGCCTTCGTCCATCTCCGGCATGAAGGTCTTGCCCAGCATCATAAAGACACCCACAGTCACCACTAGCATAGCGAGTGCGCCTTTGATGACCTTGCCTTCGTTATTCAAAGCGCGCTGTAACAGCGGTGTGTAGAGATTCATTGCCTTACGTACCAACCAAGGTTCGCCGTGGTCAGCTTCCTTTAATAGGAAGGAGGCGAGCATAGGCACAAAGGTGAGTGACAACAACAGCGAACCCGCCAGCGCGAATACGATGGTCAGTGCAACGGGAATGAACAGTTTGCCTTCCAAGCCTTGCAAGGTCAGCAAAGGCAGGAACACTATGATGATGATGGCGACACCGGCTGCAACGGGGGTGATGACCTCTTTTACCGCACGGTAGATGACGTGCAGATGAGGGATGTGTTCCCGCTTATGGGCGAGATGATTGATGATGTTCTCCACCACCACTACCGCCGCATCGACCAGCATGCCGATGGCAATCGCTAGTCCGCCCAGTGACATCAGGTTCGCCGACATGCCGAACTCTTGCATCAAGATGAATGTGATAAGTACAGCGAGTGGCAAGGTCAATGCAACGACCAATGCGGCGCGAAGATTGCCCAAGAATAGAACTAGCAATATCACGACGATGAGGATGGCCTCGGTGAGTGATTTGGTGACGGTGCCAACGGCGCGTTCTACCAAACTGCCGCGATCGTAGAAGACTTTGGTGGTCACGCCTTTGGGTAGCGTCGGCGCTAGTTCATCCAGCTTCGCGCGAACGCCATCCACTACCTTTTGCGCATTCGCTCCGCGTAGGCCAAGCACCAGTCCCTCTACGGCCTCCCCTTTGCCATCCTGGGTGACTACACCATATCTTGTGAGTGCGCCGATACGAACTTCAGCGACATCACCTACGCGCGTCGGATTGCCTTGAGAGGTGGAGATGACGATGTCGCGTACGTCTTGCAAGGTCTTGACGCTACCTTCGGCGCGTACCAACAAAGCCTCATCGCCGTCGCTGATGCGTCCTGCACCGTCATTGCGGTTGTTCGATTGAATGGCTTCTTGCAAAGCGGCAAATGAGATTCCATGAGATGCGAGTGCATTATGGTCAGGGACGATCTCGAAGCTACGCGCCATGCCACCCAGCGAATTCACATCGGCTACTCCCGGTAAGGTGCGCAGAGCGGGGCGAATCGTCCAATCCAGAATCGTGCGACGTTGTTCCAGTGAGATGCCTTCCCCCTCGACGGTGAACATGAACATCTCACCTAGCGGGGTAGTGATGGGGGCAAGTCCGCCCGATACGTCAGAGGGAAGGTCGCGGACGGCATTGTTAAGACGTTCTGCGACTTGCTGTCTTGCCCAATAGATATCCGTTCCATCGGTGAAGTCGATGGTGATGTCGGCGATGGCGTATTTGGAGATCGAGCGTAGTACACGTTGGTTGGGGATGCCCAACATCTCTAATTCGATGGGAGCAACGATGCGCGCTTCCACTTCCTCGGGGGTCATACCCGGGGCTTTCATGATCATCTTGACTTGAGTGGTCGAGACATCAGGAAAAGCATCGATTGGTAGTTCGTGGAATGCACTGAAACCAGCGCCCACGACCAAGAGTGTGAGTGCGCCAGACAGCAGGCGCTGAGTCAGCGAGAACTCGACTAATTTAGACAGCATCACTCGCCCCCGCCAATACCCATCGCAGAAGATTTCAGAGCAGAGATGCCTTGCACGGCGATCTGTTCGTCACCCTTGAGTGCCGCACTGATGACGCTAGATTGAGCGCCCTCGCTCAAAACAGAGACTGCTTCGGTGCGGAAGCCTGTCGGTGTCTTGATGAAGAGGAGAGTTTTGTTGTCGAGTCTAGATAAGGCGTTGTTAGGGATGTTCCATTGAGCGGAGCCGCCACTCTGTGTGGAAATCGTGGCTTCAACGAATTGGCCTGGACGCAGATTGGACACGCCATCGTTGATCAGGGCGCGAACCAATATGGTTTGATTCCCACCGCTCAAGCTACGTCCTACTGCGGTCAGCTTGCCTTTTGCATCGAAGGCTGGAATCACAACGGCCGCCCCCGCTTTTAGGTTGCGTGCGCTGGACAGAGGAACTTGTATCTCTAATGCTAGTGGTTCCAACTTGGCGACTTTAAAGAGCGGTGTCGCCGCATCTAAACGTTGGCCTGAGCTTGCGGTCTTTTCGAGGATCACGCCTTCGATGGGGGAGGTGATGGAAAGCACGCTGCTCAGGCTGTTATTCGACTGCAGGTGTTCGATGGCGTTTTCGGACATACCGGAGAGCTTGAGTGCTTGTTTGCGTTCAGACATGGCTGCATTTGCTTCGCGCTGCTGGCTTTGAGTGGCGCGCAGGCGGCTTTCAGAGATGATCCCATCCTTCCATAACTGCTCATCACGTAAAAGATTCTCTTTGGCAAGTTGGGACTGGGTATATGCCTGTAGCAGCCCACGTTGAGCCTCGGCGAGCGCAGGGCTTTGCAAAGTTGCGATCACTTGACCTTTGGTCACCGAATCTCCTACGCCAACAAATGTCTGTTCGACCATTGCTGCTAAAGGTGTGCTGACTGTGAATAGCTGATTGCTTGGGATAACGACTTCGGCGGGCATTCCCGAGAGCTCACCCTGTTGCTTTGGCGGGAGTGGTGCGGTCAAGATGCCTAATTTATTTATTTGAACTGCGGATAGCGCGAGGTCTTGAGCTGATACGTTGTGAGTAAGTTGGAGTATTGCTAGTACAGATATGCAAATTCTTTTCATTACGTTGTTTCTCCGAGATGCGCTCTCAAAATTCTGTAGGGAGTGATTCTAATTTAACTACCGATTACATGTAGCATCATGAAGATTGGTTCGTATCATATGTACTTTCATCGGGCGGGTAGGCTTGCGATTGGCTATTTAGTTCCCATCGCACTGTATTCAGTGCGGCAAGATGCGCGAACGCATCCACATCCCAGCTTATTTTGAATAAGCGCTTGACCGAGGTGTGCTACATCCATACAATGCCGCCCCTCAGACGCGGGGTGGAGCAGTCTGGCAGCTCGTCGGGCTCATAACCCGAAGGTCGTAGGTTCAAATCCTGCCCCCGCAACCACAACATCTTGATTAACAAGGACAATTTTGTTAATCAAGACGCTGAAAGCACCAAAGTTAAAACTTTGGTGCTTTTTTGTTTGTGGGATCTGGGTCAATCAGGGGAGGGCTCATTTTCAGCTCAAACGAAGGGTGCAAACCGTTGAATGAGACATTTCTACGGAATTGGTCATTTTTAGCCATTTCCGTTTACACAAAATTCCGGCCTCCCCCCGTTGCCGATATTTGAGGCGATTATGCGAACTACTGTGTCAATGAGGATTCCGACAGACATAGCGTCTTAGTCAGGACAATTTCAACTGCACCTTCCCAGACTTCCTACCCGGGGTACCCTTAGGAATACATCCAGACGCCCTGCACTTCATGCACTCGACCTTCTTGCCACCAACAAATGTGGTCGAATGGCAAGACATAATGTCACCCTTGGCCGTCAACTCAGATAATTGAACGAGCGTCTTGGCAAGGGGAAGACCAACAGCCTTAGCGATGTCTGAGTCGATGCTCTCACCCTTGGCTTTGAGATAGTCGAGAATCTCTTTCATGTGAATAGCAAGACTGGCGTTGTTACCAGCCTTGCGTACCTCAAATATTATTTCTTACTGCCATTAACAGCAGCCTTCAATGTGGCGCCGGCCTTGAATGCTGGGGCCTTGGAAGCCTTGATCTTCAATGCGGCACCTGTTGCTGGATTTCGACCATTACGAGCCGCACGCTTACGTACCTCGAATGTGCCGAAGCCAACTAAAGCAACGCTGTCGCCCTTTTTCAGAGTGGTGGTGATGATTTCAATCAGAGCTGCGATGTTGCGGTCTGCGTCAGCCTTGCTACTGCCAGTTTTTGTTGCCAATGCGTCGATCAGTTCTTTGCGGTTCATTTTCGTGATGCTCCCTAAGAAATTGAGATGTATTGCCGTTTTTGAGTTTCAAAAACAGCTGATTTATATCATATAACGCAGGATGTGGTGGAATTTCCCCTATGTGATCATGAGGTATGGGGGAATACGAAATCGCTAAAGTATTTAAACTTGAAGCCAATATGGGCGAATCCTGAGAGTTATGAGCGAGCTTCTATGAAGTAATTATGTCTGCATTTGATTAACTAATCCGCCATTGTTGAGGCCACGTCGTTGATGCATTCAAGTTTCTCGATTAAACCTCGGGAAATTTCCTTAGCCCTAGGCCAAACTTGGGTTGGCTGGAATGACAATATGGCTTGCAACCCGACCTCAGCGGTATCTAGCTGATGCTTAGGGGGATACACAATTGGTAGCCTTCTCCACGGATAACGCGGATGGATTCGGTTTCGGCGCCACAGAGGATTAATTTTTTGCGCAAGGTGCTCAGTCGGACTTGCAGTGCATTGGCGCTCAGCTCATTTTCTGTTCCAACCAAGTGAAACGAGACCTGCCAATACTGGAGCGTATATTCTGGAGCAGTAGCCAACGCAGCTAACAGTCTGGCTTCTGGCTGCGAGAGTTTCACATCTGCAGCCGGGCCGGTGAGGAGAAACTTGTCAAAATCTAGGGCCCATTCTGGCAGTTGAGATTCCTTATCACGGACTCGACGGCCGAGTGAGTTCAGGGCTGCAACCAATTCCAGTGGATCGACTGGTTTTGGCAGATAGATGTCCGCGCCTGACTCATACCCTTCTACACGTTCGTCTAGGCGAGTACGAGCGGAAGTGATTACGATGCCGGCACTAGGGTGTGCTTTGCGTATCCTGTGTGCCAGAGATATGCCATCTTCACCGGGGAGGTTCAGGTCCACGATGTATAGATCTGGCGGGATAGGTAGTACGGTATCGTCCACATCCTCTGCGCAGGGCACCCCGAAAACATGGAATCCTGACTGCTCAAGGAACATGGCGGTGGTTTCGCGCAATTTGTCGTTGTCCTCGATGAGCATCACCGACAATTTTGACTTCATAGTGCTTTCCGTGCAGTTGTTGTAGCGGTGAGACGGAAGCGTACCTGATCAGCGTCCGTGACGTATTCAAGTCGAGCATCGAGCATCTGTGCGAGTCCTCGCGAGAGATAGAGTCCCAAGCCGGTGCCGGATTGTGTCGCGGCTTGCCGGCTACGGTAATACTTGGTGAAAATCTTTTCTGGGTCCGGCCATCCGCCTGATCCGGGGGGATTGGCGACCTCGATATGCACTTGATGATCACTGGGATGGTGCAAGATCAAGACCAAAACCGGCTTGTCAGGTGAGCCATACTTCAATGCGTTCTCGACGAGGTTCTTCAATATCACCTCTAGGTAGATCGGGTCGGTGTGCAGCCAAATATCCTGATTCAGACCGCGATACTGTATTCGTTCCGCTCCTGGGAGGTTCTGGCAGGCTTGTTGCAGTAATGGCTCCAACGGGAAGTCGACCGAGATGATGCGCAGGTTGCCGTCCTCGATATCATTGGATTGCATACTGCGGTCTAGGAGATGCCGGATGGTTTCGGATAGTTCGTTGATGTCGCTGGATACGGCTTGTGGCAGACCGCGGACGGCGCCGAGCATGCGAATCGAAGCGAGAGGGGTTTTAATCTCGTGGTTGAGCATGGACAAGAGTTTATCTTTCGCCTCGCGGTGTTTCTGTTCTTGTTCTGCCTTGGTGCGATGGTTGAGGTTCTGGGCATACAGCACTTTCTCTCGTTGATGAAAGCGATGGTTGCGATATTGCAGCACGATCAGCATCAGGATCGTGCTGTACAGACTGTATGTAATAGGGGCGTAGAGAAGGATGCTGTGACTGGTCTGTAGCAAGCCGGTGATCAAAGCTGCATATATGCTGATAGTCAGAGTCACCAGCCAGCAATATCCTATGATGAGATGTCGCGGCACCAGAACTTGGGGGAGATCATCGGAGGATGGGGGTGCCTTGGAAATATGAGCGATGACCAGAGCGATGAAAGGCATGATCATGATGAAGTACGAATTGATCTGTAAGGCAGTGGAGACCCGACCAGTTCCGATCAGCACAAGTTCCGTTACTGTAAACGCCAGTAGATTGATATTGACAGCGTTCACCCATCTTGGGATCACTAGGTTTTGTCTTAGCAAAAGATAGATATACAGCAAACCACTAACGGCATAGAGGGGCACACTCAGTGTGATTGAATAGTCGATCACCCAGGGCGGAAGTTGATGGCCGAAGAAATAACGGCTGAGTCCTGAGGCAGAGAATGAAAATATCCAGTTCATGGACACGGATACAAGGTACAGCTTTATCAGGATGCTTCTGTCCGTGGCCAGTAATACTAGTCCCCAGAGCAGGCTGAAGGTGATTCCACCCATTAGGATCGAGCTCCAAGCCACATCTTGGGTATTTACTTGTTCTTGTTCGCGTTCATTCCAGAGTTCGAAATGCGCAGTCCGGGTGCTGGTTGAGCGGATTGCCAGCCATAGATCGCGGGGGCGGTCGCCAGCCTGCAGCTTGAACAATATGGCGGCCGATGGTTTTTCGTCGGCATGCATGGCTATGCTGTCCCCGTGCACGATTGGAGCTTCTCCTGTGCGCAATGGGTCGTATAGGGTGATTTGGTCTAGATAGGTGGGGCGAATTCCGAGGTAGAGTGTGTCACTCGGTGCGACGTGTGCCGGGGCGGGATCGATTCTCAGACGGACCCATATCGTACCGTCTCCATAGCCTCTGCTAAGGAAGCCATCGAAGCGGTTTCCGGGGAGGGGCTTGACCTGATCCAGTGTCATGGATGAAGCAGAGTCTGATACCCAGCTCTGATCGACGATGCACTTCTCACAAGCGTGGGCGGCGCCTGCAAAAGTCAGGATTCCCGCTAGCACAACCCAGCTAATAAGTATCCAAATCGATTTTATGGAGAGATGATTTCGCATCCTTGCATTTTGCCAGACTCACCCAAGTGGGGCTTGACAAGTTGCTTGAACCTTAGCCTAGAAAGCTTATCTCGTGTATCAGATCACAATTAGCGGAAAACATAGTCGATACCCTTCACCTCGAATTGCGCGAATGGATTCGTTTCTGGCACCACAAAGTTTGAATTTTTTTCGTAAGGCGCTGATGCGTACTTGAAGTGTGTTGTTGCTAAGCTCATTGTCTGGGCCGACTAGATGTAGTGAGGACTGCCAGTATTGGAGCGTTTGTTGAGGGGCTGTGGCCAAGGCTGCAAGTAGCTGTGTCTCTGGTTTTGAGAGTTTAGCTTTGGATTCGGGGCCTGCGAGGTACATCCGGGCAAAATCGAGTGTCCAGCAGGATGAGTGAGATTCGTCATCCTTACTTCGGCGTACGACAGAGTTCAAGGCGGCGACCAATTCTTGTGAAGCGACAGGTTTGACCAGATAGATGTCAGCCCCAGATTCGTAACCGACCACGCGGTCATCCAGATGAGTTCGCCCAGAGGTGATTACGATGCCAGCACGTGGATTGCCTTTGCGCAACCTGCGTGCCAAAGAGATGCCATCTTCTCCTGGCAGATTAAGATCCACGACATACAGATCAGGAGGTCTGGGCAATTCAAGATCGTCCACATCCTCCGCACAGGAGACACCTGAGACATGGAAGCCGGCATGCTCCAAGAGTAGGGTGGTGACCTGTCGCAATTTATCGTTGTCCTCGATGAGCACGACAAGAAAGTGAGGCTTCATGACGCTCGCTGCCAAGTTATGCTGGTTTCTTGGTAGAGGTAGGTCAGCTTCACATCCGTGACATATTCGAGTCGTACATTGAGCAACTGTGTTCATTCCTTGAGAGATTTCAGGCATCAACCCGCTCCCAGAGCGGATTGAATTTTTGGAGGCAGTATAGCCGCAAAATGGCATTAACGTTTTCAACTCAGAATGGATTCACTCTTCGTGGCTATGGTGCTGTTACAGGTGAGGAACGCGTAGTTATCCTAGGCGACACTTTGCTCATTCCATGAGGTGGCATACCTGCCAGCGCAAGTTGGAGAAGGCATTTCGTCGAATGTATAGAGAATTCTGAATCTTCCCCGTTGGGTTTGAACTGCTAGGTGTGTCGCTTGGTCGAGGATAACTGTCCTTGACAGAGTGCGCTTCTGGCATATCCAAAGTACCCGTTCTATCTGCATCATCAAGCACTGTTTCATTGGCCAGCAGACACTTTTGCCGGCTTCGCCGTTCGGCGACCTCAGCTGGCCTCAGGTTTGGCTGAGACTCTTTGATATTGTGAATGAGATTAGTTCTGCCTTTTTTAAGACAGGTGGGGTTTGTATTGATTTTTCTGAAGTGTCAACGGCCTGAGTAATGGACTGGTTTGGAAAATATATCGTTTTACTTGTCGTGCTGGTATGTGAAATACCTGCAGGGGATGTGCACGCCCAAGCTGTGGACGGCGGATCGGCATCGGTAGTTGAAGGGGCTGCAGATGGCTCGGCTACTTCAATACTAACTTCGGATCAGCCGGATTCCAACGTAGCTGCCCCGCAAGGGCAAATTGATCACACGCAGCCCACATGTGAGGCTTGGCGGCAGAAGTCTGTACCGCTTGATCCGGAATCCCATCTCCCTGTGCCTGTGGATGCGCCTTGGGCAGCGATCTCCTCACAAGACATCGTCGGTGACGAACTGGTTGCGCATGTCGCATCAATCAAGGTCGATGTGGGTCGACAGGATCAGACCCTCACCATGCTACCGGCAGATGGTTTGGGACTTGTGCCGGTGACAGTCCAACTGTTGGATGGTTGCGGGCAGCTGATGAAGGGGCGTGTCCCGGTGCGGGTGGATGCAGGTTATCTGCGCATCGTCACCAAGTCATCAGGCAGTGCCGGCGAGCAAGCCGGCAGTTATACAGGCAAGGCTGCGCTGGTTGCCGAGGATGGTAGTCTGAGATTCGATCTGGTAGCGCCGACCTCTCCGATGGAAGTGCCGCTTTTGATCCGCGCGGGTAGCAAAGAAGGAAAAGGAAAGGTTAGCTTTTCACCGGACCTACGCCCTTTGATCGCTGCGGGCTTGATCGAAGGGGTCATCCATCTGGATTCCAAGGGGGCGCAATCGATCACGCCTTCAAGCGGCATCAATGACAATTTTGCCAACGAGTTGAAAAGTTTCCAACGTCAGTTCAACAACGGGAAGCTCTCCACCGCTGCGCGAACTGCTTTCTTCGTCAAAGGTGCGATCAAGGGCGAATACCTGCTGACCGCGACCTTCGATACGGATAAGCCGCTACCGGGCAGGACACTGCAGGATGTCAATCCGGACAAGTATTACCCGGTCATGGGGGATTCGGCGGTGCGTGGCATGGAAGCCAAGTCGTCGAGCCGGCTCTATGTCCGCCTGGACAATGGCAAGAACTATGCACTGTATGGCGATTTTGCGACCGGGGAAGGGTTTAGTCAGCAGTTGGGCGGGGCGGGTGTCGGCAGTCTGAAGCAGCGAGACCTGGGGCAATACAACCGCACCATGACCGGACTGCGGGTGCATCGCGAGAATGAGCAGGGTTTCCTTGATAGCTATGTCATGCGGGATACCCTGCGCCAAGCTATCGAGGAATATCGAGCCAATGGGACGTCTGGTCCGTTCTCGGTGGGGAACCGCTATGCACTCGAGAATAGCGAGAAGATAGAAGTGATCGTGCGTGATCGCAACAATCTTTCGCGCATCGTGTCAGTGATGCCACTCGTCAGGTTCGTGGACTACATCTTCGAACCGTTCAATGGGCAGATCTTGCTCAAGGCGCCGCTGGCTTCGCTGGATGGCGACCTGAACCCGGTCTCATTGCGTATCACCTATGAGGTGGATACTGGCAAAGACCCGTTCTGGCTGCTTGGTGTGGCGGGGCAGCGGCATCTTGATGAGCAGATCGAGATCGGTGGTTCGTTCATGAAGGACTGGAACACATCCGCGCCGAGTGGCGGTGTGGGGTATGCGACCACAACGGGCAGCGCCACGGCGCAGCCTCGAGAGATGCGTCAGTTATTAAGCGCGAACGTGGGTTTCCAGCTTTCACCGGAATCGAAGCTGGTTGCCGAACTTGCGCAAGCTAACAGTGCGACGCTCACTGGGGATGTGAGCGGCTGGGCGGGACGTTTCGACTATGCGGGGCAAGGGGTCTATACGAGTCCGCTGTCGCTCGAGACGCCGCTCAAATATTCATCACGGGTATGGGGCGGGGAGTCGCAAAAAGACTTCAATAATCCGGCGGCATCGTTCACCAATGGCAAGGAAGAGGTAGGTATCAAGGTCGCCGCGGAGTTGACCGAGGATACGCGACTATTCCTGTCCGGCATCCATGATGCTAACAAGGCATCGAACACGCGACGGGATGCCGAATCTGTACATATTGAGAAGACGCTGGATGATCGCTGGGTCGTGGATGGTGGTGTCCGCCATATCTATCAGAGCGCGGGAGTAGGCAACTCCCTATCAAGCAGTGCATCGGGTATCACCTTGCCTGGGCAGGCGCCGATCTATGGGGCGTCCGGGCTGAATCCATCAGGTGCTGGTTTCTGGGGTACGGGCGCGGCGATCGACCCCGTGACAGGTCAGCCCCAGACCATGCTGAACGGCCAGGTTCTGAATTCCGGCCTTACCAGCCCAGAACTCAATGTCTGGACGGTGAAGGGGGGCGCGACCTATGCGCTCAAGGAAAACTGGCATGCCGGCGCAGAAGTCGGGCACGACATCGGTCTGGCCAGCAATCCTTACTGGACTGCACTGAACACCGATTATCGCCATCGTAACGGGCGTTTGTTTGCACGCTATGAGATACCGACGGGGCAGGCGACCGCTGGTGGGGATTACAAGCTGACGGAGAGTGCCAGCCTTTATGGTCGCTACGAAAATATAAAGGGGTTGGTGTCCAATTATGCGTTGGATAGCACGACGAAGAGCGAAGCATGGGTATTCGGTGTGCGCCAAGCGAATAGTGCCGGCATGGAGGGCTTTTCCGAGATGCGCATGCATGCTGGGATGAATGCGCGCGAGCTGGAGAATGCGACCGGAGTGCGCAACACCTTTGATGTCAACGCAGACCTCAAGGCAAACGTGAGCGCGGAAAGACTCAAGATATTGAGCGGCACTCGGCGTGGTGCCTCAGCCTTGGGGGGCGGTCTGGATTGGTCGGGGCCGGACTGGAAGGGCACCGCCAGGCTCGAATGGCGCCAACTCGATCCGACTGCCGGCGTAGCCATCAATGATACGACGGATAGCTGGCTGAATTCGCTCTCGCTGTATAAGCGCGTGGATGAGGATTGGTCGGCGCTGTTCCGTAACTACCTGTTGACGACGGACAATCGCTCGCTCGCTGGGAACCAGTTGCAGAACCGCTTCCAGGCTGGGGCAAGTTACCGTCCCGTGGATACCAATGATCTCGATGTTCTGACGCGTTACGAAAACAAATACGAGCGGAATCAGGAGTTGTCCCCAGCCGAGTTGCGTGTGGCGCATATCGTCTCGGTGAATCTCAACCAGCACCCGGAGCGGGAATGGTGGACGATGGTTCGCGTCGCTGCCAAACAAGTCAATGAGGACCTCTCTGGTATGCCGGACAGTTTCTCTGCTTGGATGCTCTCCGGCCGGGTGATCTACGATTTGAGCGCCACTTGGGATGTCGGTGTGATGGTGAGCACGCTCAGGGACGTCAAGACCGGCAGCAACCAGTATGCCTATGGCGCGGAGATCGGCTATCAGGTCGAAAAGAATGTATGGGCTGGTGTGGGATACAACCTTGCTGGATTCAGTGATCGTGACCTGACGGGCGGCGATTACACGCGCAGCGGCCTGTATCTCAACCTGCGGATGAAGTTCGACGAGACAGGTATCGAAAAGGCGGTGGGTGTCGTCAAGGCAAGGTTCGAGGAAGAGCAATGATGATCGGCAAGTTCATGAACATATCGCGTAGGTTGGTTGTCCTGATGGGGGGGCTGCTGCTCTCCTTCTTCTCGATAGCAGCCAGTGCCGCGACCTATTACCTTTACACGCCGATCACCGGCGCGAATACGACATTCGACTCATCGGTATCGTCGATCTGGCAATTCAATGTGTTGCAAAACTTTGATTTCGGGGGCGGCACATTCACCATCAAGCAAGGTGGCAGTGCGATGGATGACGCCCATCTGTCTATCTGTACTGCATTGCCGGTGGGTTACACAGGTGGAGATCCATGTCCGTCTGCGGGTGGCAACCTGGTCACAACGACGTCACTGTCGCGTGCTAACGTCAGTGGCCAGTACACACCCAGGACGATCAATTTTCCGACTCCCGTCACTTTGAGCGCGGCCTCGTACTATGTGGTGCTATGGTCTGCCACAGCGACGAGTGGCAAATTCCAGTATTTCATCAAAGGTGCCAATGCGGCATTCGTTGGCGATTCGAATCAGATCCCTATTTCAGGCTCGTTCCTGACCCTCAATAATCTCGGCCCCAATTTCACGTTGAGTAAATCCGGTAGCCCAACATCCGTAAGTAGTGGTGGGGCAATCAGTTACACATTAGGTATCGGGAATAGTGGTTCTGCCATATCCGGCACGACGGTTACCATCGCCGATCAGATGCCTGCCGGGGTCACTGCGACCTCTGTGACTGCTGGCACTGGCGTGTCCGGCGTGTCTTGCAGCAACCTGGGTTATGCCGGTGCACTGGTGACCTGTTCTGTGACTTTGAGTTCAGGGCTGGCAGCTGGCGCAGCGAATGGAAGTGCCACGATCACCCTGCATGCAACCGCGCCGAGCACGGCGGGCACAATCACTAACTACGCATCCGTCGACGCTGGTGGTGGCAATGCGCCGCCGGCACCCAGTGCCAGTTGTAGTCCTGCAACCAGCTGTTCGAGTGCCAGCACAACTGTAAACAGTGCCGCCAACTTCGTCCTGTCCAAATCCGTTTCCGCTACGACCGTACTGACGGGCAGCGCGTACAGCTACACACTCACGGTGACGAACAATGGCAGCGCGTCGAGCGGTGCGACGGCCTCGATATCAGAGGCACTTCCGGCCGGTCTGACGGGTATCTCTGCTACCAGCGGCACTGGTAATGCGGTGAATTGCGGCACTATGACAGCCGGCACGACAGCCAATTGTACGCTGACGTTCAGCAGTGGCAGTCTTGCCGCAGGTGCCAGTTCCAGCTTCACGATCAATGCCACCGCGCCCACGACGGCAAGCACTGTAGTGAACTATGCCTCGGTCGCGACGACGACCGGCGGTACGCCACCGACACCGGGCAGCGCTTGCACCACGAATAACTGTGCGAGTGTGACGACAATCGCCAGTGCGGCGAACCTGACCCTGACCAAGACGGCGAACGTAACGTCTGTGGCAACGGGTGGGCAGATTGTCTACACGATCACCATGACCAACAGCGGCTCGGCAACGATCCCCAAGACCCTTTTCCCCGTCGTAAAAGACCTGCTACCTGACGGGGTGACCTATGTGTCGTCGGCCGTGGGAACCTCGATCAATGCGGTCAGTTGTGTCACCACATCGAACCCGATCAGTTGTACCGTGACACTAGGCAACAATGGTCTGAATGCCGCTCAGTCGGGTACTTTCACGATTACGGTGACTGCGCCTTCCACATCAGGTCCGATCACCAACTATGCGGCCGTCGATCCTGCGGCTGGGTCGGCAACGCCTACACCGGGCAACGCTTGTGCGCCCGCTGCGAGCTGCGGCTCGGCGACCGTCTATGTTGGCTCCAACCTCACGATGTCCAAAACCGCGACAGCCTCTGTGGCGGCGAACGGTACCATCACCTACACGATGAATCTGGGGAACAGTGGTGGGGTGACCTCGGGTACCTCGGCCACGTTCTATGACCAGTTGCCGGCAGGAGTCTACGCAACGGCTACGAACCCCGGGACGGGGGTGTCGTCGGTCAGTTGTTCCCCACTCAATACGCCCGGAGCGCTGCTGACCTGTAGTACCACTTTGTCGTCAGGGTTGCCTGCGAATTCTGCGAATGGCACGGCCCGATACACGATCATCGCGATCGCGCCAAGTGCGACCGGTTCGATCACCAACTATGCGTCGGTGGATCCGACTGGCGGCTTCGTCCCGCCCATACCTGGTCCGAGTTGCGTTCCTGCCACGAGTTGCGGTTCCGCTGGCACTACTGTCACGCTGGGTGTCAA
>JBAYIG010000027.1:0-26965 GCA_041665725.1 Sideroxydans sp.
AAAAATCCCACCGATAGATTGCAAATTTGCAGGCTATCGGAGCGGTATCACTGAAGGTGGCTCGCTCATCCTTTGGGCTAGATGTGCTGTAGTTGCTCTGTAGTGCGTGTGGAAATTATTCAGCGAATTGATTGGTGAATAATCACTGTGGTAGTGATTGACAGCGAATAAGTGACGCGCTATTTTGATCGCATCTACTTCGCAGCTTATTGCTCGAACTGATATTGGTGGCTGGCCAATTGAAACAAACAGAAGGCGAGTAATCGTCAAGTTGTAAATCACCCACCCAAGCGGGGACATCGTTCCCCATTGGGGCATGGTGTCCCCTTTTTTGTTTCAAACAATAAGGAGATCACCATGAGTTTAGTCATCATTGCTTGCTGCGTTACTGGTTATGCAATCAGCCGTCCAGTGGTATGGACAGTGCGGTCGCTTGGTTTCTAATCCAGAAATTCACCCATCGGGGGCACTCCCCGCTGGGGTTGTGTCCCCTTGATTCTTTAAGGAGACACAGAATGAAACGCTTTGTACGCAATCTACCAATCAAGGACTACCACGCTGGGGAAGAGATTTCTCACAGTGGCATCGTCAAGCTGCTCAAGTCACCAGAGCACTATCTGCAATATAAAAGTGGCGAAGACGAACCAACACCAGCGATGGAGTTCGGTTCGGCTTTCCACTCTTTCATCCTGGAGCCTGAGTTATTTGCAGCGGTGTATTCCGTTGTAGATGAAGCTGCGCTTACTGGAACACTTGCCACACTGGACGACTACAAGACTGCGGCGACGCAGTTGGGCGTTAAGTTCGAGGCACTGAATAAGGATGAGTTGAAGCTGGCCATCAAGGCGGCTGATACAAATTTCACTGTTCGATTCAAAGATGATGTTCAAGCAGATATTGCCTCATTTTCAGCTGAAAGACTGGCTGGAAGTTTGGCTACGCTTGATGAACTCAAGCAAGCTGCCGAATCACTTGGAATCGCAATCGGCAAAATGAAGAAGGATGAGCTGAAGGAGGCTATCAAGGCTTTCGACGGCGAATCAAAATTCAAATTCCGCGAAGATGTTCAAGCTGAAATTGCTGTGCTGACTGCTGATAAGTTGGTTGGAACACTTGCCACACTGGACGACTACAAAGCTGCGGCGACGCAGTTGGGTGTTAAGTTCGAGGCACTGAATAAGGATGAATTGAAGCTGGCCATCAAGGCGGCTGATACTGAGTCTGTGTTCAAGTTCCGTGAAGATGAATACAGCCGCTTGTACGGGGCCAAAATCATTCTCAAACAAGACCAAATGGATGCGCTGACCGCTATGCGGAAAAGCGTTTTCAAGCACGCTGGCGCGGCGGGAATGCTAGTTACTGGCGAATCCGAAACGTCGCTATTCTGGACGGACGAGATCACCGGCTTGAAGTGCAGAGTTCGCCCAGACCACTGGTTTGAAGGCGGAATGGCAGACCTAAAAAGCTGCGTATCTGCGAACAAGGCCGATTTTGCGAAAGTAGTAGCCAACCTCGGGTATGACATTGAGGCGGCGTTCTATATCGACGGCATGAAGGCGGTAACCGGAAAATCGGTGGACTTCTTTTTCATCGCGGTAGAGAAGACAGCGCCGTACACGACTGCCTGTTACAAGGCCAGTCAAGAGATGATCGAAGTGGGGCGTGCCAAGTATCGCGGTGCGCTTGAATTGCTGAAATGGTGTCAGGAGAACAATCAGTATCCTGGCTATCAACCGAATGGCGAGATCGAAACAATTGATCTCCCACGTTGGGCAGCGAACTTCGAGCTGGAGGCATAAATGATCGATGCAACTCTGATTCCATTTTTGCCGAAGTTCCAGTGCTTTCAAATTGCCGAATGTCTGCAAGGTGAGGAACGCGAGTTCTTTGCCAAAAAGATTGAGGAATTGCGAAGCGTCATCACTACGATGCCAGTCACCTATCAGCAAGACGAATTAGGTGATCAAGCAATCGTTCATCTGCATTATTTTTACGGCAACTGTCATTGGTTCATCACTGAGAAGGATATGGAAGGTGATGGCACCATTCAAGCTTACGGCATGGCTGATTTGGGCTTCGGGCCCGAGTCGGGGTACATCAGCATTGAAGAGTTAGTTCAGTCGGACATTTTGATTGAGCTGGATCTTCACTGGAAACCAATAACGCGTGCCGAAGTAATGACTAAAACCCTATCGGGGACTCACCTCCCCTCGGGGCATGGTGCGTCTCCGGTTTTACTTTAAGGAGAGCATCATGGCAGGAAGGCTTTATTCAATTCGACCAGATGGTGATCGAGAACCGATCGAGTACACGCACTACCAAGAGTGGCACGAGCCAAACAAGGTAGATGAGTTAGAGCGTGTGCTGGCCTCATGGGAGAAAAATCTCGGAGTGAATTTGTCGATTTCAGAAGGTTTTGACAGTCTGGAGCAGATGGTTCATTCCGTTGGCTGGGATAACACAATCAATCTGGTTGTCTACGCGATTCTTTGCGCAGGTTTCGATGTCTATGTCGGCAGCGACTTCATCGAGATATACAACCGTACTGATTGGGAGTAACCGATTCACCGTAGTACCAACCCAATGGGGATACATTCCCCTCGGGGTTTGTGTCCTCTTATCAACTTTAAGGAGACACAAATGGGAATCGCAATCTTGGTAATTTTTTCAATCGGCCTGTATCAGCTGGGCAAATGGGTGTGGGGCAGATTCATCAACAAGCCACGTGCCGTCGTAGCGACAGAAGCAACTCAACAAGCTTTGCCGGATGTCACGACAGAGCAAAATTGGGGTGGCTATGAAGCTCCAACATTCGTTCGACGCGGGATGCCTTTTCCCGTGCTGACCGCGAAGGTGAAAACCAAACGTGTGCGTAAGCAGAAAGTTGCTGCGCTCAATCCTGAAGAGGATTCATTTCCGATGGGCGATTGGACACTCTTTGCAAAACACGATGGAGGAGAAAACCATGCGACGCACTGATCCGACTGCGCGACGTATTAGGCCGATTGAGCGCATACGCGCAAAAACAATGAGCCTTGCTTTGAAAGCATTCCAAGTTGAACCATCGCTTGGAAAATGCAATGCAAGATCGTTGCTAGCTGAAATCTTCGACTATCTGAAGGCTGGAATGGATGAAGAAAAGATCGTGCAAACAGTAGTAACCAATCACGCAACAGGCGCTCCCAAAGGCCAATTGTCGTTGATGTAGTCAAAGCAGTAATCACCCGACGGGGACACATCCCCTCGGGGCATGGTGTCCCCTTTTTTGTTTCAAACAATAAGGAGATCCACCATGTCACAAGCACTTCAAAACATCCGTCGTTCCAACGCCGCAACAGCAGATAAGCCAGCAGAAGCAGCCGGTTTCCCTGCGATGCTTGAACAGTACAAGGGCGAAATTGCCCGCGCACTGCCAAAGCATATCAACCCTGACCGCATGGCGCGTATTGCGCTCACCGCGTTCCGCATGACTCCGAAGTTGGCTGAATGCGATCCGCGAAGCGTGTTTGCCGCCGTGATCCAGTCCTCGCAATTGGGATTGGAGATCGGCTTGATGGGCGAAGCTCACCTCGTTCCATTCGGCAATCAGTGTCAACTCATCCCCGGCTACACAGGGCTGATGAAGTTGGCGCGCAACAGTGGTCTGGTCGTCGATATCTATGCAGAAGCGGTGCGTGTCAATGACAAGTTCGCGCTCAAGCTCGGTATGGAGCGAAGCTTGGAACACGAACCACTCACGGCTCAAGGCGGCTTTCCAGCGTCTGATGAAGAGCGCGGTGAAGTGGTCGGCTTCTACGCAGTGGGCGTGCTCAAGGACGGTAGTAGAACGTTCGTGGCCATGTCTCGTGCCGAAGTCGTAAAAGTCCGTGACGGCAGCAAAGGCTATCAAGCCGCAAAGAAGTACAAAAAGGAATCCCCATGGGATACCGACTTTAGCGCGATGGGCCTGAAAACTGCCATTCGTCGTCTCTGCAAGTGGCTTCCGAAATCACCAGAGCTGGCAACAGCACTGTCCTTGGATGACAACGCAGGGCGACAACACTTGAACGTCGATGATGCAGCAGCTGGGGTTTTCACACCGGTTGTTGATGAAACGACAGGCGAGATTGTTGAAGTTTCTGATGGCGGTAAGGCTGGTAACGGCAAGGCTTCAGAAGCGAAAGCAGAAGAGGCATCGAAAGCGGCAGCACAGGATCTTGTTGGCAAGGTCGTAGATGCCTTGAAAAAGGCGGAAACGATTGAGGGTTTGGATGAAGTTTATCTACACGCCGAAAGCATCCTGAGCGATTCCGAACTCGAATCCATCCTTGTTGAATATCGCACCTGCAAAGAAGCGATCCTCAAAGGCAAAGGTGGTTTGTTCGACTAAGTAGCATCAACCCAATGCGGGATCACCATATCCCGCTTGGGGCATGGTGTGACCGCTTCTTTATGTATCAATCAAAAAAGGAGATTCACCATGTTGAACAAAGTACAACTCATCGGTCGCACCGGCAAAGAGCCGGAGGTTCGTCACATGACTTCTGGCGATGCCGTGGCCAACATTTCGTTGGCGACTACGGAATCATGGAAGGATAAGGCAGGCGATAAACAAGAGAAAACCGAGTGGCATAACCTCGTGTTCTATCGCGGCCTTGCCGAAGTGGTTGCTGAGTATGTCAAGAAGGGCGCTCTCATCTACATCGAGGGCAAACTGACAACCGAGAAGTACGAAAAGGACGGCGTAGATCATTACACAACCAAGATTGTTGTTTCCGAGATGAAAATGCTCGGTGGTAACAACAAGGCTGACCACGAAGAGCATTCGAGCGCGGCACCAGCGGGGAAACCCGCTAAAGGTCCAGCAAAGAGTGCGAAGAGTGGGAAGAGTGATCAGGAACCGTTCTAACTGAAGTACCCACCCTAGGGGGAACATCCCCCTAGGGGATGCTTCCTTGCCGGTGGCTTAACACCCACCAACCTGTGCGGGACACACTAAAACATCCCGTGGGGTGCTTTGGTGTGTCCCGTATGGACTAACCAAGGAGGCATCATGGAAGCAAAAGAATTGAAACAATTGGCCGCTGGCCGCTGGGAAAGCATCATTGCAAGACTTGCTCCGCAACTAGGGCAAGCAATAGATCGCCTGCCTCACCACGTCCCTTGCCCTGTGCATGAGGGCACGGATGGATTCCGGTTGTTTAAGGATTTCAACGATACAGGCGGCGGCGTATGCAACACGTGCGGTATCAAGCACGATGGCTACTCGCTGCTCATGTGGGTGAATGGATGGGATTTCAAAACCACGCATGAGACATTGCAAGATGTGTTGCTGGTAGGAGGTGGAAACATCACCCTCCCGCCAGTGTCCACCAAGCCAGTTACAAAAAAGGTGAAAGAGACGGACGTTGAAGACATACGTGATTCCCTGAATCATGTCTGGAAAGACAGCGTGACTCTCTCATCACCAGAAGCGCGGCCAGCAAGGCGGTATTTTGCGAACCGTGGCATCACTAACGTTGACTATCGGAAGATCGATAGCAAGATGATTCGCTTCGTTCCTTCGCTGGACTATTTCGAAGAGGACGAAAATACCGGCAAGTACAGGTCAACTGGAAAGTACCCTGCGATTGTCACGATGGTGTGCGATTCAAATGGTTGTCCATCAACCATTCATCGTACCTATTTAACACCCGAAGGGACAAAAGCACCTGTCCAGTCGGCCAAAAAGATGATGCGGCACTGTGCCGATAATCTGTTTGGTGCGATGCAAATTGCAGTGATAGGCAAGAGCAAGGTGTTGGGGGTCACAGAAGGTATCGAAACGGCACTGGCAGTAATGAGTGCTTTCAACATACCTGTATGGCCAACTGGCAATGCGTACCTGCTGGAAAACTTTGTGCCCCCCAAAGGGGTGGACGTGGTGATCTACGCTGACAAAGACCTTCCTTCCAAGCAACACCCGGAAGGACACGGACAGAGTTCGGCAAAATTACTACTGAAGCGTCTTTGGAGTGAAGGTACTAAAGCATCCGTCAAGATTCCCGACAACGACATCCCGCAAGGAATGAAGTCTGTCGATTGGCTTGATGTGGTGAATGGCACGTTAAAAGTGTCAGCAATGAAAACGGTCGCGCTTTAGGCTGCAATCCCCATGTGAATGGCGAGCGCAAGTCCTAGGCCGTTTTACCCCGCTTGCCGGGGCTTTTTACGGCACATTCAAACGAGTGTGCCGCAACAAGCAGGATTCACACACGAAGCTTATTGCTTCGGGTTGATATTGGTGACTGGCCAATCCAAATAAACAGAAGACACGAGAGTGTCAACGAATTACCCAAGCAATACCTATCCACCCACGCGGGGACACATCCCCGTCAGGGTCGGTGTGTCTCCATCTTTTTAAGGAGAGCACCATGGATCGTGAAGACGTATTAAGTTTTTTGAGATTTCTCTCGGAGGCAACGATCGAGGAGATCAAGAAGAGCAAAGCGAAAGTGCAAGAGTCTCTTGCGGACGTAGACCCAGAAGGCAACGTAGCGGCAGACCTTAAATTTCTTCTTCGGAAGTGTGATGAGGAATTGCTGGCTCGCGCCGAGTATTACAAGTTGAAGTCACAACAGAGAGGCTAACGGTAGGGTGCAGGGTGCGACGAAGCTTGTCGTACTCCGCATCATCCCGTTGCAGGATCGCAGTAACGAGTTGGCGGCCAATGGATTCCCTGAATTCATTACCACCACCATCAATCACCGTGAGCTGTGCGCATGTGTTTTTCATGTGGGCAGTCTAGCACGGCAGTTTTCAAAACCCAATCGGGGGACACTCTCCCCTCTGGGGCGTGGTGTCCCTTTTTAACAAGGAGAACACCATGCAAGATAAATCAAACAAGCCAGACTGGAACTCGCTGTTCGAGCAGGCGCTGACGCAACCAGGAGTGATGTCGAAGGCGTATTCGGTTTTCTACGAGTACAGCCTAGGCAACGCATTCTTGGCCGCAAGCCAACTGATCGACCGCAAGTTGCCTATTTCACCCATCGCCAGCTTCAACAAGTGGAAAGAGCTTGGCCGCATGGTCAAGAAAGGTGAGAAGGCGATTGCCCTCGTGATGCCCGTTACCGTCAAGTCCAAGTCGAAAGATGAGGGCGAGGATGGTGGGGTCAACACGGAATCTGGTTCAAATACGCAAGCCAAAAGCTCGGGACGCACCATATTCATCCTGAAAAATAACTGGTTTGCACTGTGTCAGACGGACGGCGCGGAACATGCGCACGAAGTCGTTATTCCGAAATGGGACAAGGCGAAAGCTTTGGCCGCACTGGGGATCACAGAACAAGGCTTCAGCCACATGAACGGCAACGCTCAAGGCTACGCGATTCCGAACGAGAAGAAGTTAGCCATCAACCCGCTTGCGGCGTTGCCATGGAAAACGACTTTTCACGAGATGGCGCACTGCCTGTTGCACTCATCAGAAGCGCAAATGGCTGATGGCGAAATGTTGCAGAAGTGCATCAAGGAAGCCGAAGCGGAAAGCGTTGCATATCTGTGTTGCGCGACGTTGGAGTTGCCGGGGCTTGAACAAAGCCGCGCGTATATTCAACATTGGTTGGACTCAAAGGAGCAATCCGAAGAGTTCAAAAAGAAAAGCGCAGCGCGGGTGTTTTCAGCAGCCAACAAGATTCTCAAAGCCGGTGCCGAAACTGCGAAAGCAGGGGAGGTGGGTAATGAGTGATCCTAATTTGGTAAGGCTATTTACAGCGCACGGTGCCGTTTATATCGACACCAATCAGTTAAAAAGTGGGCGTAGCCACCTCACAATCTTCACGTCACGCGGTAATCGACTGAAGGATGTAGGAGCGACGAAAGATGTACGGGAGTTCGCCATGTATGGTGTGCACCGCGACAACTTGTATGCTTCACAAGAACTAGCCGATGCAGCTTCTGATGCAATCTGGCGTGCGCTGTATGGTGATAGGGCAATGACCACGCAACAACTTCGTGAGAAAGGCTGTTAGATGAACAATCAAAACACGCCACTATCCAAAGATCAGTTGCTGGCCATGGAAGTAGAGAACGAAATTCTGAGTGTTGCCGAACTCAGTGATGAGGTTACACATAGCGACCTTCAGGGGTTAGCTAGTGTGGCTGCAAGGAAAATCATCGCGAAGGTAAGGGAGCACTTGGAGTCTACTTCAAACTAAATGCAACAAATCAACCCTGACGGGGCATCGCTCCGTTAGGGGGATGTCTCGTTATTCATTAAGGAGACACAAATGAAATTTGATACCAATGGTCTGGATGCAATAGATCAAGAAATCATCCGTAAGCTCATCATCGCTCGCGATCAAAACGGAGAACCGCGCATAGGTGACTATGTGCGCTTTCCGACCGGAGAACTGGAGAGATTCAGCCATGATTGGGGAGATGGTTTGCAGACATCTGCAGGCGGCTCGTTTTTTCTGTGCAACAACGGAGGAGCTAGTTTTAGTGGCGGATTGAATCCTTGTACACCGGCAGACAAGCTGGAACAGACAGACGCAGAGCTGCCAGGCTCGTTTTGGATTTTTCATCACAATGTTGCTGGCGCAGGTCGCGGGGTGTATTTCAAGATTCCATGTCGTGTTTACTTAACGACTGCCTCGTATGAGGGATTTCTGGGCAAAGACTTTTGTTCCCATGAAATCGAGGCTCTGAAAAATCAACTCGAAAGCGATCTGATTCGGCAAATGGCTATCTTGACTAGCACAAATGCGCACGGGGAGGCATATCAACTAGGTGCCAAAACTCTGGGAATGATTAAGTTGAGTGAGCGATTTGCCGACATAAATCGTCGACATTTGCAACTTGGCTATCTTTCCCCTGAGCTTGAACTTGAGCGCAAGAGTGGCTATGACGAACTGATGGAGCATGCGCGAACTCACATGGGTCCCGCTGAGTACCAGCAGTTCTACATGGCGACGTAAATCAAAACATTCACCATCGGCGATTCTGCTGATTGGCGGAAAACTTAACCCACCCAACGGGGATGTACCTATCCCTCGCGGGGTAGGGCATCCCTTTATTCGCTTCATCAATAAAGGAGATACACAATGGAACAGCAAAACAATCCATCACAGATGCGTGAGGGCGATATCAATACTCGCATGCGTGTGGGAAACATCCGTCCAGGGAAGTACAACCCAAGGACATATTTCGATCCCGAAGAAATGGCTGAATTGCGCTCTGGACTTCGGGCAGCTGGTGGAGTCATCACGCCAATCTTGATTCGTCCTGTAGATGACTACCACGAGGTGGTTGCTGGCGCACGTCGTCGGCAAGGGTCAATCGAAGAGTTCGGTGAGGACTATGAAATTCCGGTTCTTATCCGAATCATGTCGGACGAAGAGGCGGAAAAATTGGCAACGATTGAGAACATCCATCGTGCAGCCATGAGTCCCACAGAAGAAGCGGAAGCCGCAGCCAGAGAATTGGGGCGTTGCGGCGGTGATCGAGATGAAGCTGCTGGTCGCTTAGGGCTGAAACGTCCAGACTTTGATAAGCGGCTTGCTTTGATGAATTGTGCTGAAAGCGTGAAGAAGGCGCTGACAGAACGAAAAATCAAACTTGGTCATGCCGAATTGCTTGCCGCCGTACCAAAAGATAGACAGGAAAAGGCGATCGCAATCCTCCTTGCTCAAACAGCGCTCCCAAGCGTTGCTGAATTCAAAGCAGGGTTGGAGAAGATTTCACGCTCTATGGCATCAGCGATTTTTGATAAGACTGACTGTGCAAGCTGTCACCATAACAGTGGGAACCAGCAAGCATTGTTTGCCGATGCCGTCTCTGACGGACATTGCACACATGGCGAGTGTTTCGACCGAAAAACCGAGGATGTGTTGGAAGCCAAGGCAAAATCTTTGGCTGAGAACTATCCAAAGGTGGTCATCGTCCGACAGGGCGAGAACCACACAGTCATCAAGTTGACGGCTGATGGTGCAACTGGTGTTGGTGCTGAGCAAGCGGCGGCATGTCGTAGTTGCAAGTCGTTCGGTGCAGCGGTCAGCGCGATACCCGGCAAAGTGGGTAACGTGTATGAATCGCACTGCTTCGATACGACCTGTCATACGAAAAAGGTTGGTGAACGTCTGTTGGCGGAAAAGAAAGCGGCTGCGAAGCCGGCGACTGCTCCAACAACGGCCAAGCCTGCCGGTTCAAAGCCTGTAGCTGGCAAGGCTGGGGAGAAATCCACAACCACCTCCAAGTCTACCGTGACATCGGTTCAAGACACTCAGCGTGTCGTGGACTATCGTATCGGTGTCTGGCGAAAGGCGTTGAAGAAAGAGTTGTTCCAGGATCCGCATAAGAACCTGTGCTTGCTCATCGGTGTAATGATGACTCGCGGCGGGTCGAATGTGTCTTCTACAAAGCTGGCTTCTGGTTTCGAGGCGCTAACTTCGCAAAAGCCCCCCGTCAGCAATGTCGGGGAAGCTGCGGCGATGGTGGCCAAGGCAGACGAGGCAGTGCGCTCAAAGGTGTTGTCTGGGATTGTTATTTTGATCACGGATAGCATCGAGAAGCATCACTTGCCGGAAATGCTCAAGTTCATGGAAGTGGACTTGGCGAAACACTGGAAGTTGAACGCGGAATTTCTCGACTTGCTCACCAAGAGCGAGATCGAGGTTATCGCGGAAGAGCTCGGACTGAAGGCCGCGCTTGGCGATCAATATGCCAAGGCAAAAGGCGGCAAAAAGGATGAGTTCATCAAGGCGCTCATGGAATGCAAAAACTTCGATTTTGAAGGTAAGATTCCAGCGGTGTTAAGCACGATGTAGATTAAGATTCACCCACCCCTTCGGGGGTGGTTTTCCAAAGCGCATTAGAAAGTACGTTTCGGAAAACAAGGCTTCACACCCAGCGCTTATGCGTTGAGTTGATATTGGCGACCGACCAATCAAAACAAACGGAAGACGAGCAATCGTCAATGAATCACCCAAAGCATCACTCACCCAACGGGGGCATCTTCCCCGACGGGGTTGTGTCCCCATTTTTATTCAAGGAGACACAACATGCAAAAAGTCTTTCAGTTCTATGCCGATCCTGGCCACGGCTGGATGGCAGTCAAGAAGCAGTTGCTTGAAGATCTCGGCATTGCTTCAAAAATCACCTCATACAGCTACCAACGTGGTGACACGGCCTACCTCGAAGAAGATTGTGATTTGGATATGTTTTTCGAGGCATTCCAACAGAAGACTGGCGAAAAACCAGTCTTAAAACAGCATCACAGTGATCGACGTTCAAAGATTCGCAACTATGATTCTTATCGTTGTGATTCGGCGACATTCCGTGTGGTTGCAACCGTTCATAACCCTCGGACTGATGAGGGAGCAAATCCCGCAATGGTGTGGAATACGGATTCGCGCGAGGCAGCAACACGCCAAGCAGAATACTGGACTCGCAATGGATACTGGTCGGCAATTTATGACGTGGCATCTGGTGAGGCTCTTCACGACTTCACACCAACAGGTAGTTTGCAATGAATTGTGTGGTGCGTTACTCGATAGCTCAAAAGTCTGGTGGTTCACATGAAGATGATGAGACACCGCTTTACAGTCTAGCAATTCAGCATGAAAAAGAAGGAAGTGAAACACTTATTCGTGAAGTTAAGTTTGAGGCCGCTGCTGAAATAGCACGCAATCACGCAAAACATAACGGGTATAGCACATACCTTCTAAACGGTCGCATCTGCACCGTATAGCATTTTTAAAACCCAAGCGGGGACACTATCCCGCAAGGGCATGGTGTCCCCTTTTTTTGTTTCACGTAAAAAGGAGATCCACCATGTTCCAAGCACTACAACCCTTGCTGTCCACCGTGGCGAGTTTGACCATCATCATGGTTGAAAACGCAGACGGCACTATCACGCTGACAGTTCGCCCAATTGGAGTTAAGAAGGGCTGCAATCTGGATAACGATTTGCAAATGGTAGCCCCCGCCGCCGAACTTGATGAGAAGTTCGCCGCTCACTTGGCCAGTTATACGGCCAAACGGGAAACCTTAGCAGATCAACTGGCCGCTACCGAAGCTATTTTGGAAGCGCAACAGAAGCAATCTGCTGAGAAAGCGAAGAAGTCGATCGCCAAGCCAGCTAAAAACGCATCAGCTTCGACCGCTGGAAATTCAGAGGATCCGGAAGATGATGATGAGGCTGGCGGTGATGATGAACTCGGCACAAGCAGCACTGCGCCGTCTTCAGCAGAACCTTCATCAACAGCTACCACACCCGATGCCGCTAAACCGGCTCCGGACTTGTGGGGTTAAGGGGAGGATGACGAAATGGCTATCCAAACCACAATACTGAAGCGCACCTTTGCGTACAGCGGCTTGACCCTTCCTGATCCTGGGAGCGGTTTATCGCTGGAAGAAGTCCGCGATGTCTACGCAGCTACTTACCCTGAACTGATCTCTGCCTCCATCGAGGGACCAGAAAAGAAGGGGGATAACTTGGTCTACACGTTCAAAAAGGGCGTGGGGACGAAGGGCTGATCATGGGGTCATCACTGAAGGCAAGGCTCAAAGCCTTATCCAAGGATGACACCTCAACCAAACAGACAGGGCTAGAGATAGCCCCGTTTGAATCCAAAGAGGAGCAATCATGCGTAACAGCACTGGTTCAACTCGTGCGCTCGTCAAAAAGTGCACAGAAAGAAGACCTGTTGCTGCCTCCTTCGGGGGCGCTGCCGCTGGTTTTCTGACTCTTCCCAACATTTCTCAGCACGTGCCAGTTACATCGGTGATCGATGAGGAAGATGGGAAGTGGTTGCAGACCGCCAAGTTGTGCGCTGAATTGGTTGAGGATGACGAACTCGTTATCCATGACAACACATCGGCGCGCGACATCATCGGTCAATCGCTATCTGTGTGGGCTTCAAAACACTGCGCAGATATTCAAGTGCTGGATAAATTCGAGCTTATCGCCTGTCTGGAACGAGATGCTTTCGGTCTGGATTACGAGGGTGAGCGAGAGAAGAAATGCCTGTACATCGGTTTTCAATCACAGCAAACAACGCCATACATCAACGTCAAGGCGAAAGTCGAGATGTTGGAGTCGGTGCATCCCGGTCTCGGTCGAACCGCAGTCACTATCGCGGAATTGGCCAGCTACCGGACGTTCACAGCATTCACGCCGCAAGTGGCTCTTCATCACGCCTCATACCTGTATTGGTGTGGGATGGATAACGATGAGGATTACAAAGAAGAGATGGGCTGTATTGGTGAAGAGGGCGAACTTGACGACGATACATTGTTGCCAAGCCAGTTCTTAGCATCATTTCCAAGCTATCTAGTCAGCGGCGAAAAGCTTGAGCGCGACGTGATTCAACGTATCGCAACCAGCACTGAACCGGCAGGCGAAACGGCGCGGGTCATCATTTCCATCTTGGACTTGATTGATCAGGATGCCAAGTTGCCCTACCTCCACGATTTCTATGGGGAGCCGGTCTACTTTTCCTGCTACATGGGGACAGGTGACGACATGCTGGGTCGTGTGATTGATGACTTTTATCAGAGCACGAGCGATGGCGGTGAGTACACCGACATGTATGGAGTGGCCGAGGTCGCATTCAACAAGAAGGCTTTCCTGAAATGGAAGTCCGACATGGAGAAAGGCTTCGCGCTCTACACACAACTTGATCGCCTGATGCGTTGCATCGGCGATGTTCAATAAAGGAGGCATCATGCAAGTTCAAGCAGCATGCGTGTCTGGCGCGCAGAAGGTGTACGGAATGTCTCAAGCGATCCTGTTGTATAGCGAACGCGGCGGACAGACTGTATTTGCTTCGGTGCATGACATTCAAACAAGCAAAGAGGGTGTAGCAACCATCGAAGCGGGAACTCCGGTCTCCAAGGCTGGCCTCGTGAAGATGATGCAATCCCTCGTGCCGGAGGATTACGCGCCGGCAGAGCTGTTGGGGAATCACATCCTCGCCAAAGGGAGCGACTACCTCGTGTGGTACTGCAAACCCCAGAAGCGTCATGTGTGGTTCAAAAACGATGAGATCGGAAACGAGGTAAGCGCAAATTGCCATCAACCTGGATTGGTGTTCATCACCAGCAAGGAAGATTGGCATGTGTTCGCCGTCAAAGGCAACAAGCGTCCAACATCGAGCACGCCACTGTATGTAGCTCCGTACCTCAACGTATGGGCAGGTGGACGCATTTGTACTGGCAACATCGAGACTCCGAAAGGGGGATTGAAATTCAGTACAGAAGCGTGGGAAGAGGCTTTTTTCAGGAGTTACTTCACTCATCCGAACCAGCATGGAAAAGGTGCGCTGACAAAATATCGCGGCGGGATCTTCTCTCTGTGGCGTTCCCTGATGAAAGGTCGAGCATTTCCGACTGAATCATTGGTGCGCGCCGGTGAGACGCTGGATAAGGCGTTTGAAAGGACGGTGAAACATGGACAGCCGTGACGTTGCGAATCAATTCGTGATGCCCACGGTGATGGTGCCAAGTTACTCCGAACTGGAAGAGTTGGACACACCGGGCAATCGACTTCTGATGGCCTCAAACGGTGTCTGGCTGGAAGTTTGCCGCGCATGGCTGTATGTGCGCGAGCAGGTCGCATTACCTCCGCGCATTCCGGTTCCTTACGGGCTGGTGCGCAAGGAGTTGCGATTTGGTTTTGGCAAATTACCGACAGCGATGGTCACTCAATTTATCGAGGTGGCCAGAATTCGCAGTCCAAATGAGTGTGCAGCTTGGGTCGTCTGGAATCAGCGGACGAACGAGTGGAAGCTATTGATGCTCGAAGAGCGTTCGGTAGGTCCAGCGCATGTCGAAGTCGACCGGCCAACATTGGGGGAAGACGAACACATGGTCTTGGATTTGCACTCACACGGGCTGCTGGACGCGTTCTTTTCCGGTACCGACAACTACGATGATGGCCGAGGCGAAGTAAAAATCGCCGGAGTCATTGGTAACTTAGACCAACCAGAGGTGACAGCATCTTTTCGCCTCTGTGCGAATGGGGTGTTTGTTCCTCTTCAAAGCCCTATTGGGCAGGAAGGAAGCAAATGATCCATAACATCGAATCCGACCTGCTCACGCGGGCGGTGAAAGTGGTGTTGGTCGGTGCAGGGGGTACGGGGTCACACGTCTTACGGCGCTTGGCCAACATGCACCTAGCAATGGTCGAGCTGGGACATCCTGAAGGTTTGGATGTCTTGGTGATCGATCCAGACACCGTTTCAAAAACGAATGTCGGTCGGCAGAATTTCTGGCCATCCGATGTTGGGCAGCCGAAGGCCGAAATACTGGTCAACCGCTGCAATATGATGATGCAAACGAGCTGGCAAGCTGAAATTGCGAAAGTCACTGACGATTCGCGGTTCAATCAGCCAGATATCGTGATCGGATGCGTCGATAACAGGAAGGGCAGAGGTTCGATACTCAAGGCGCTAAAACGCAGTGTGTACCGTTCATCCAGCTACTACTTAGATATTGGCAATCGTGAACATGATGGCCAAGTGGTGCTAGGCGAGATCTTCGGCGAGAGCTACAAGCGGGAACATCGCTTGCCTCACGTTGCCGACCTCTACCCAGACATCATCGACGGGTCGAAGGATGCGACAGACGATGCGCCCAGCTGTAGTTTGGCTGAAGCGTTGGAGAAGCAGTCTCTGTTCATCAACGACACGATGGCGAATGCGGCATGCAATCTGTTGTGGGAGTTGTTCCGTTATGGACGGCTCACGCATCATGGCCAGTTCGTCAACATCAAGTCGGGGAGAGTAACCCCCTTGATCATCGACCCCGAGGCGTGGAAGCGCTTTGGCTACGATGAGAATGCAAAACCAAAGCGGCGCAAGAAGGCCGTTAAGCAGTAGGCAGTAAGAGAAGCCAGCACATTCGTGTGCTGGCTTTTTTCTTGCCCAAAATTCCTTGCTCTATTTCATATCGTAACGTAATATCATATCGTAACGTATCATATCAAATAGAAAAGGAGATCAGCATGGCACGAGAGGCAAACATCACGTATGAACAGGTCGCAACCGCCGCCGACGAACTCAAAGCAAAAGACGTAAAGCCGACCAGCCGTGCAGTGCGAGAGGTTCTGGGCACTGGCAGCATGGCGACTGTCTGCAAGTTCCTGGAGCAGTGGAAGTCTGGCCAAGCTAGGCAAAGCCAAGTGACGGACGACAGTATTGATCAGTCTGTAGCCCGTGCGTTGAACGCCCACATCGCCACCAAGATTCAAACGGCCATCAGCGATTCCACTGCGCGTTTGGCCGATATGCAGGGCGAATTGGCTTCAGTTATTTTGGAGAACGAGCGCCAATCCAACGAAATAAGCGATCTGACTGTAGAGGCGGCTTTTCATAAAGAAGAGGGGGCAAAGCTGGCCGGACAGATTGAGCGGCTTACTACCGATCTCACAACCACGATATTAGAGCTGGGGGCTGAGCGCCAAGCTGCGGAACAGGCTCGCATCCAATTGGCCAAGGCAGAATTGAGGCTTGAGGCAGTACCGCGCATCGAGGCCGAGATTGAAAAGGTGCGCGCCGAACTTGATGTCGAGCGAAAGTCAGCAGTGAAGGCGAGAGAAGAGGCCGCCGAATTGCGCGGTCGCATCGACGGCCTGAAGGAAAAAAAGTGAGCGTGTTCGACACCTTCGTGGCCAAGCGCCAGACGTTGGTGGATTTCTGCAACCACCGCGCCGGCATCGTGAAGCTGCTCACTGAGCATGATGCTCACTTTCAGTTGATCCAAGCTGAAATGAAAAAGTTCTACCAGTACGGGATGCCCAGAAGCTCTGAGCCTCTTGGTCGGCTTGAGGATTCGATTAAAGAGTTGGACCGCATGTACTGGCGCCAATCATTCGACCACACTGGCCTGATGCAGCTGCTGGACGCTCAATCGAAAAAGAAGTTCGACCGGGATCTGCAAGAGAATCCACCCGAGTTCACCATCGAGAACGTGCAATCGAGCTTCATCGATCTATCCCAAAACGCCGAAAAGATGTTTGAGGATGGCGTGGTCAACGTGTTTCGCCGGCTGTCCAATAGATACATGACCAATGATGGCTTCCGCATTGGCGACAAGGTGGTGATGACTTGGATGGTTGAGCCAAGTTTTCGGCGAGGTTTGCAGCTGCGCCATGGTCAAGGCGAAGACGAGATCAACGACATCGACCGCGTATTCAAGACATTCGATGGCAAGCGGTATGTAGAGCGCTCTCTATCCTGCGCCATGAACACAGCAATCCAGGATGGCGGACGCTATGAGGATGACTACTTTGCAGCCAAGGCATTCAAAAACGGCAACCTGCACCTGAAGTTCAAGCGTGCCGACTTGGTAGAGAGGGTGAATTTGGTGATCGCCAAGCGGTACGGGGCTACGATCGGGGATAGGACTGATTGAAGAGCGCGGAGCTATATTGCGGCACTGGAAATATGGTGCGAGGTGTGGATGCAATAGAAACATGGCTGCAGGAGCTAGATTTCATACTGTTTTGAAAATCTAGCCGCTTTTTATATACCGACCATTCTCTCAAGGGTATTATTCGACACATAAATTAAGGTGGATGTGTTGAAAATGACTCTAAATTGGCTTTATGTTGTCGTTTTGCATGTGAATTCACAAAATTAGCATGAAATTCCTACGCAACGCTGGAACTGAGCGAACACTTGATTTAATCAAGCCTCTATTGAAACAGGGCGGCAGCATGGACATGGCGACTTCTTCATTGTCGTTGTTCGCCTTTGCCGAACTACTCAATGAACTATCGTCGATACAAAAGACACGCCTATTACTTCCCAGTGAAGATCACGATCTGAAGTTGTTCGGCACAGAGCATGACCGAGGTGCACGCAATCGGCTTCAAGTGCGTTGGTTAGCACTGCGGCTTGCTCAGTGGATACAAGAAAAATCTGAGTTACGGCGAGTCAGTGGTGCTGTGCCTCAGGGGGCGGCTGTATTGCGCAACGCAGACTCGGTACCTCAACTCGGCATCATGGGGTCATTTTCTTTAAGCACTGATGGACTCGGCATCACACCTGGCAACCCCCTTAATCTAATTCAGTCATCAGAAACCGATGAGGAGAGCAGGCGGCTCAACGAGTGGTTTGATGTCCAATGGAATAGCCTGAAGGACCAACCAGAAGCGAAGGCCGCTTTACTGACAAAACTCAAGTCAATCACTGACTCGCGCGATCCGTACAGCATTTATGTGCTGATGTTGCATCACCTGTTTCAGAGCAGTGGTGATGAGATGGACGAAGAGCGCATCGTTAAATCCGCCACGGGGATCCGCAACACTTTGGTGTGGAAGAAGCTGTACAAGTTTCAGCGCGATGGCGTTGTCGGTGCGATTGATAAACTCAACCGATTTGGTGGGTGCATCATTGCGGACAGTGTCGGTCTGGGGAAAACTTTCGAGGCACTAGCGGTCATCAAATACCACGAGCTTCGCAATGACCGTGTTTTGGTGCTTTGCCCGAAGCGACTGCGAGAAAACTGGACGCTCTACACTACCAACGATAAGCGCAATGTATTAGCAGCTGACCGCCTTAACTACGATGTGTTGAATCACACTGACCTTTCGCGTGACGGGGGAAGCTCCGGCGATATCGACTTGTCCCATGTGAATTGGGGTAATTACGATCTGGTTGTTATCGACGAATCTCACAACTTCCGTAATAAGGCGACGCACAAAGACAAGGAATCGCGCTACGACCGACTAATGCGCCGCATCATCAAGGAAGGCGTAAAGACGCGCGTACTCATGCTCTCGGCAACACCGGTCAACAACCGGCTGGCTGATCTGAAGAACCAGATTGCATTCGTGACCGAAGGCGATGATGCGGCGTTGTCCGAGCATGGCATAGATAGTATTGATAGCACCACACGGTTGGCGCAAAGGCAGTTCAACCGCTGGTTAGAAATGGATGAGGCTGAGAAAACGCCAGCAAAGTTGATCGAGATGCTGGGCTTCGATTACTTCACTTTGCTTGACCATCTCACCATTGCACGCTCACGCAGGCACATCGAGAAATACTACGGCATCACCGAAACAGGCCGTTTCCCAGATCGCCTGCCGCCTATCAACATTAAGGCTGACGTGGACAGGGCAGGGGAATTCCGCTCCATTCGTGACATCAACATGGAAATCCGCCGCCTGAACCTAGCCAGCTACGCCCCATTGCGCTACGTACTGCCGCACAAGCAGGCAGCTTACGATGCTAAATACAGCACTCAGGTTCGTGGCGGCGAGAGCTTCTTCCGCCAAGTTGACCGTGAAGAAAGCTTGATTCATTTGCTACGCGTCAACGTACTCAAGCGTATGGAAAGCGCGGTCTCATCGTTTCGGCTTACGGTTGAACGGCAACTGAAAGATGTGGAGGCGGTGCTGGAACGCATCGAATCCCAGACCATAGAACTCGAAGAGTTGGACATCACTGATGTGGACATCGAGGATCCGACATTCGAGAGCTTGCTAGTAGGAAGAAAAGTGAAAGTGCTGTTGGGGGACGTTGACCTAATCCGCTGGAAGCAAGATCTCATCGAAGACCGCAACCGCCTCGCCACCTTGCTTGCCGCTGCCATGCAGGTTGATCCTGACCGGGACGCCAAGTTGCATGAGTTGCGGGAAATGATAAAGAACAAATGTCGCAATCCCATCAACGATGGCAACCGTAAGATGATTGTCTTCACCGCTTTCAGCGATACGGCGCAATATCTTTACGAACAAATCGCAGGGTGGGCCAAAAAAGACTTAGGCATCGAGGCGGCGTTGGTGACTGGCTCAGGTCGAAATCAAACCACCATACCCGGAATGCGCAAAGATTTGGCCACCATACTCACAGCATTCTCACCGCGCTCAAAAGAACGCCCAGAAGATCTCGCGCACGAAGGCACGCTGGACCTGCTGATTGCCACCGATTGCATTTCCGAAGGACAAAACCTTCAGGATTGCGACTGGCTCATCAACTATGACATCCACTGGAATCCGGTGCGCATCATCCAGCGCTTTGGCCGAATAGACCGAATTGGTTCGCCCAACCAGAGCATCCAGCTTGTCAACTTCTGGCCGAATATGGAGCTGGAGGAATACATCAACCTAGAGCAACGCGTAAGCGGGCGCATGGTGCTGCTGGATATTTCCGCTACGGGCGAAGAAAACCTCATCGAGCAGCAATCAGGCAACCAGATGAACGATCTGGAATACCGCCGCAAACAACTGCTCAAGCTGCAAGACACCGTCATTGATCTTGAAGACCTCTCAACCGGCGTTTCGATTACCGACCTTACGCTCACCGACTTCCGCATCGACCTTGCACAGTATTTCAAGGCTCATCCCGGGAAGCTGGAAAACATGCCGTTAGGTGCATGTGCGGTCACCACCAGCCAAGATGCTGATATCTCTCCTGGTATCGTGTTTTGCCTGCGGGCCGAGGGGGCGGCAGCAGGAAAGATCGCTGATTCTGGCTACCCACTCGCACCTCACTATCTGGTGCATGTCGGTGAGGATGGTAGCGTTCTATTGCCCTTCACCCAAGCTAAGCTCATTCTGGATCGTCTCAAGCGCTTGAGCTTGGGGCGAGACCTGCCAGACGCTAGTGCTTGTGCGCGACACGATAAAGAAACCAAACAAGGCGAAGTTATGCATCATGCTCAGCAGTTGCTTGCAGCGGCCGTCGCCTCAGTTGTCGGCAAGAGCGAAGAGCGCGCTGTTGCCAGTTTGTTCTCTCCCGGTGGAACACACGCCATGAAAGGAGAGTTCGCAGGGAGTAATGATTTTGAGGTGGTGGCGTTTATGATTGTGCTACCAGAGGTCGCTGCATGAGTCTGCAAGACTTGATTGCCGCACTGGAACTGCCTGCCAGTTGTCGCGTCGATCAGCGCATACCCAAGAAGTTACTGGTAGAGAATGGCGCTCCTACTGCCGCCGACAAGCGCAACATCAATGAAGGCATAGAAGAAATCCAGTGGGTTGCTTCGCTAAAATCCTCATCCATTGGCGTGCCAGAATACCGCGATGAAGCCCGCGAGTATCTCGAAATTACCGTGCTTCACATTGTATTGCGGCAGGATGCCAAAGCAGCGCGCATCGCGGAACTCACGCACCGAGCAGTGCCTTATCCACTAATGTTGCTAATGACGTCAGGAAGCCAATTGACCGTATCAATGGCACATATTCGTTGGGCGCAAAATGAAGCAGGCAAGGTGGTACTGGATGGTGAAGTGCTTGCTGTGAACTTGAGCGAACCATCTCCCGCGAGAGAATTGACCTCGGATTTCCTTCGTGCTTTATCAATTGCACGTCAGCCACGTGAAAACTTGATGGTGCTCTATCAAGGCTGGTTGGATACACTGGCGGCTTTTCAGGCCGCGCTGATCACTGGTGCATTTACTCAGAGTCGGAACGACGAGCAGGCAGCAGCTAGGCGCGCAAGCCTGCGAGAATGTAGGGATATTGACCAACAGATTGCCATTCTGAGATCGGCGGCATCGAAGGAAAAACAACTGGCCCGCCAAGTGGAGTTGAATCTCGAAATTAAACAGTTGCAGGACAGGCATCGCCAAGCAAGTGCGTTGCTATAAACAGTAAGGATCCAGACATGATGCAGAAACTCACAGCACAAGATGCAGAAGCCCAGTCTACCAATATCAAGGCAGAGAACATTGCACAGCTCAAAGCGCTGTTTCCCGAGCTTCTGACCGAAAGCACCAATGGCATCGCTCTCAATGTGGACGTGCTCAAGCAACTGGTGGGGGATGCGACCGCCATTGATACGGAAGAAAAATACGGCCTCAACTGGTATGGCAAGCGCCGCGCCCGCCAAATCGCGCTGACACCCAGCACCGGCACATTGCGCCCTAGCCCGGACGAGAGTGTGGACTGGGACACTACGCAAAACCTGATGATCGAGGGCGATAACCTTGAAGTGTTGAAGCTGCTGCAAAAGAGCTATGCGGACAAGGTGCAACTCATATTTATTGACCCGCCGTACAACACGGGCTCCGACTTTGTATACCCAGATAATTTTCAGGATAACATCAAGAACTATCTGGAGCTGACTGGACAGGTTGAGGGGGGTAAGAAAATCAGCAGCAATACGGAAGCTAGCGGAAGGTTTCACACCGACTGGCTGAACATGATGTATCCAAGGTTAAAACTAGCGAGAAATCTGCTTAAAACTGATGGCGTGATGTTTATCACCATTGACGATCATGAAGTGGCAAACGTCCGTAGCCTTTGCGACGAAATATTTGGCGAAGAAAATTGTAAAGGAATTCTTATTTGGCAACATAGCCTTCAACCCAAAGGCTATTCCGGTACCTTTTCAGTCCATCACAACTATGTTCTTTGCTATCAAAAAAGCGAATTCTTTGAGCTTGCTAACATGGATCGTACGGACGAGCATAATAAGAATTGTGCCAACCCAGACAATGATCCGAACGGTCCTTGGCGGGCGGGTGATGTGCGGAATGCGCTATATCGTCCAAATCTGATTTACAAGATAACAACACCATCGGGTAAAACAATAGATCCTCCCGAAAAGGGTTGGCGTTGGAGTAAGGAAACAGTAGCCTCAAAAATCCAAACTGGTGAGATTGTTTTTTCATCAGATGAATCAAGAATCATTCGAAAAATCTATCTCAACACGCTTGATGGTCGAACCCCGGAAACTATTTTATTTGGTAAAGATGTAGGCACAACGAGAGATGCGGCGAGTGAAATTAAGGACCTGTTTGATGGAAGCGTTCCATTTGACACCCCTAAGCCGGTAGGATTGATTCAACACCTGATTAGTCTCTCTGGAGCAAGAGCGAACGACGTCGTAATTGACTTTTTTGCGGGCTCAGGTACGTCTGGCCATGCAGTTTTGGCGCAAAACGCTGCTGCTGGAGGTAGTCTAAGGTATATTCTTGTCCAACTTCCTGAGCCGTTAGATTCAGAAAATAAGGAACAGAAATTGCCTGCCGAATTCTGTGACGATCTCTGCAAACCTAGAACGATTGCTGAACTCACTAAGGAACGTTTACGACGCGCTGGCACCAAGATCAAAATGGACAATCCGATGTTCGCCGGTGATACTGGTTTTCGCGTCTTCAAGCTGGACACTTCCAATATTCGCGCATGGAACCCTGATCGCGACAATCTAGAAAAAACGCTGCTCGACCACGAGGAGCACATCCTGCCAGGCAGAACGGAAGCGGACATCGTGTATGAACTGCTGCTCAAGCTTGGGCTGGATTTGTGCGTACCGATTGAATCGCGCACTATCGCAGGCAAAACGGTAGGAGCTATCGGTGGCGGCGTGCTGCTGACGTGCCTCGCCGAACGCATCACCACCAAAGAGGTGGAAGAGTTGGCACAAGGCATCGTGGCATGGCGCAAGGAACTTGCTCCGGCTGGCGATACCACCTGCGTGTTCCGCGACAGTGCCTTCGAGAACGACATCGCCAAGAGCAACCTCGCCGCGATTCTGGAACAGTACGGCATCGCCAACGTGCGGAGCCTGTAAGGAGGCGATATGAGCAAAGACCTGACCAATTCCGCCGTTGACCGGCAAAATATCCTCAATAACCCCTATGCATTGGCCGAGATTGAGAAGGCCGCTGGGGTTCAGGGCATTCCCTTTGAAGGTAAGACGGTGGTGCTCAAGGAACAGGTAGCGGCGTTTTTTGAGGTAACGACTCGTACCATCGAGAACTATCTTGAGCAAAATGCTGAGGAATTATCCAAAAACGGCTATGAGGTATTGAAGGGTAACCGGCTGAAATTGCTCAAGGAAGCCATTCAGGGCTTAGATGTTCCCGAAGCCGATTTCGGGAACATAGCAAAGACCCCCCAACTGGGTATTTTTGACTTCCGGGCTTTCCTCAATCTGGCCATGCTGGTGTCAGAAAGCGAACGGGCAAAACTGTTGCGCCAAGCGATTCTCGACATCGTGATCGACACGATAAACAGTCGCACCGGTGGAGGAACGAAGTATATCAATCAACGCGACGAGGACTTCCTGCATTCCGCCTTTGCCGGGGAAAACTACCGCAAGCAGTTTACCGATGCCCTGAAAGATTGTGTGGCAATGGGAAATTTCAAATACGCGGTTTATACGGACAAGATTTACGTCAGCATTTTCCGTGAGAAGGCGCACGAATACCGGAAAATACTGAAGCTCGAAAGCAAGGAAAACGTGCGCGAGACCTTTTATGCCGAAGTGCTCGACTTGATCGCCGCTTACGAGTGCGGTTTCGGGGAGATGCTTCAGCGGAAATCTGATGAGCTAGATGGCCAACTTACTCCTTTGGAAGTTGATGCACTGTTCAAAACATTTGAAGCGCAGGCTCATTGGAAGCCTCTGATTGAAAAAGCGCGTTTGAAAATGGCCAGCCGTGATTTGGCGTTTCGAGATGCACTTCACCTCCAGCTCAAGGAATACGTTGCTCCCGTGCAGCGAGAGGACTATGAGCGTTTCTTGGGTGAGAAGAGCCGCGAGTTGTCCGAACGCTTGGAAGAAGCCAAGGACGTGATGAAGCGGCTCAAGGAGCGCGAATAGTGGCGTTGACCTACCTCACCCTTGATCAGGCTATCGACATTCACGCCAAGACGGTAGAGGTCAGTGGCGGTGGGGCATTGGGTCACCTTGAACTGGGCAAGTTGGATAGCGTGCTACAGAATATCCAGAACGATGACTACTACCCGACATTTGAAGAAAAGCTGACACACCTGTTTTTTAGCGCGTGCAAGTTTCATTGTTTTCAGGATGGCAATAAGCGGATCGCCATTACCCTCAGCGCACAGATGCTGCTGTTCAACGGGTACATGTACTGCGCCAGCAGCTTTCTGAGGGAGATGGAAAATATCAGCTACCACGTCGCTGCCGGAAACATCGACAAGGAGTTGCTGTTAGAGATCATCACGGCGCACCTGATGGAAGAGGAAGACAACGAATCGCTCAAACTAAAAATACTGGATGCTATCTCAGGGCAAACACCATGAAGCTTCACTTTGAATCCAACCTTGATTACCAATTGGCCGCTATTGAAGCGGTATGCGATCTGTTTCGCGGGCAGGAGATTTGCCGCTCGGAATTCACTGTGACCATGCGCGCAGCCATTGAGCAACAGCAAATGAGTCTGGGCGTGGCGGAGTCCGATCTGGGTATCGGCAATAAGCTCACTCTGCTGGATGATGAGATTGCTGAAAACCTGCAAGCCATTCAGTTGCGTGGCGGCTTGCCACCTTCTGGGATGCTGGCTTCTGGTGACTTCACCGTGGAGATGGAGACTGGCACAGGCAAGACCTATGTCTATCTGCGCAGTATCTTTGAGCTGAACAAGCGATACGGCTTTACCAAGTTCGTAATTGTGGTGCCGTCGGTGGCAATCAAAGAGGGCGTTTATAAGTCGCTGCAAATCACCGAAGAGCATTTCAAGGGGCTTTACGCAGGCGTCCCGTTGGATTACTTCATCTACGATTCTGCCAAGCTGGGGCAGGTGCGCAACTTTGCTACCAGTTCGAATATACAGATCATGGTGGTTACGGTTGGCGCAATCAACAAGTTTGGCGATGAAGCCGAGGCAAAGGCCGAAGAGTCTGACGAAAACAAGGCGCGCCAGAAGTCGCAGAACGTGATGTACCGCCACAGTGAGAAGACGGGCGGCGAGCGCCCCATCGACTTGATTCGGGCAACCAGTCCCATCGTCATCGTTGATGAGCCGCAATCGGTGGATGGCGGTCTGGATGGCAAGGGCAAGAAGGCCATGCAGCAGTTGAATCCGCTCTGTACCTTGCGCTATTCGGCTACCCATGTGGACAAGCATCACATGATCTATCGCCTCGATGCGGTGGATGCCTACGAGCGCAAGCTGGTGAAGCAGATTGAGGTGGCAGCGGCGACTGTGCAGGGCGGAAACAACAAGCCTTACGTGCGAGTCGTGTCTATAAGCAATAAGAAAGGCGTCCCTGTTGCCAGAGTTGAGTTGGATGTTGAAACGCTAGCTGGCGTGCAAAGGCAGGAAGTCCCAGTTGAAGATGGGGATGACCTGGAGCAGACAACTAATCGCGCTATGTATGCCGACTACCGAATCGGCGAAATCAAAGCAGGGAAGGGAGAGGCGTTTGTAGAGTTGCGCTATCCCGGCGGAGAGAAGTACTTGAGCATCGGTGAAGCGCATGGCGATGTGGAGCCATTGGCGATGCAGCGCGAGATGATCCGCCGCACCATCAAGGAACACTTGGATAAAGAAAAACGGTTACGTCCGCAAGGCATCAAGGTGCTGTCGCTGTTCTTCATCGACGCAGTGGACAAGTATCGCCAGTACGATGCTGACGGCAACATAGTCAAAGGTGACTATGCCCGGATATTTGAGGAAGAGTATCGGCGTATTGCCAAGCAACCGGGTTACCAAAGTTTGTTCACTGAGGTTGATTTGGCAACTGCTGCCGAAGAAGTGCATAACGGCTACTTTTCCATCGACAAGAAAAAGGTCGGCAATAAATCGGTTGAGGTGTTCAAAGACACGCGCGGTGATACCAAAGCAGACGACGACACCTACAACCTGATTATGCGCGACAAGGAAAAGCTTCTAGGCTTTGAAACACCGCTGAAATTCATCTTTTCGCACTCAGCTTTGCGCGAGGGATGGGACAACCCCAATGTGTTCCAGATATGCACACTTCGCGACATTCAGAGCGAACGCGAGCGCCGCCAGACCATCGGGCGCGGCTTGCGCCTGTGCGTGAATCAGGAAGGGCAACGGTTGCGGGGATTTGACATCAATACGCTGACGGTGATCGCCACGGAAAGCTATGAGCAGTTTGCCGACAACCTGCAAAAAGAGATTGAGGCTGATACCGGGATTCGTTTCGGCATTGTGCAAGACCACCAGTTTGCAGCGGTGGTAGTCAAGGGAGATGATGGCAAAGAAGCACCATTGGGTTTCGAAAAATCCAAAGTGTTATGGGCGCATCTTAAGGCTCAGGGCTACATCGACACCAAGG
>JBAYIG010000028.1:0-25231 GCA_041665725.1 Sideroxydans sp.
AAGGCCTGGACATGTTCCGCAAGGCCGCAGACAAATACAAATTGCCTATCGTCACTGAATTGATGGATGCACGTCAGATCGATGCGTTCATGGAGTATGACGTGGACGTGATCCAGATCGGTACGCGCAACATGCAGAACTTCGATCTGCTCAAAGAGATCGGCCGTACCAACAAGCCAGTCATCCTTAAGCGCGGTATGTCTGCCACCATCAGCGAATGGCTGATGTCGGCGGAATATATCGCGGCAGGTGGCAACCACAACATCATCTTCTGCGAACGCGGCATCCGTACTTTCGAGACGGCTTACCGCAACGTGTTGGACGTGACTGCGATCCCGGTGCTGAAGAAAGAGACTCACTTGCCCGTCATCGTCGATCCTTCACATGCCGGTGGTAAGGCATGGATGGTGCCAGCACTGTCGCAAGCCGCGATCGCGGCGGGGGCGGATGGTCTGTTGGTCGAGATGCACCCAAGCCCATGCGATGCATGGTGCGATGCCGATCAAGCACTGACACCCGATGAGCTGAAGAAACTCATGGGAACGTTGGGCGTGATCGCGGGTGCGATCGGCAGAACGCTCTAACTCATGCAACCCGCCTTTCAAAAAGTCGTCATCTTCGGCGTCGGACTGATCGGCGGGTCTTTCTCGTTAGCATTGCGCAAGGCGGGAGCGGTGACGGAAGTCGTCGGCTTCGGGCGTAGCGCAGCGACGCTGAACGAAGCCAAGCAACTCGGGATCCTTGATCGCATCGGTGATGATGTCGCTTGCGAAGTAGGCAATGCCGATATCGTGCTGGTCGCCACACCTGTGGCGCAGATGGCGGAGATACTCAAACGTATCGCCCCGCATCTTGGTGCGAACACGCTGGTCACCGATGGCGGCAGCACCAAAGGCGATGTGGTGGTTGCCGCACGTGCCAACCTCGGCAACAAACTCTCGCAGTTCATTCCTGCACATCCCATCGCGGGTGGTGAGAAGAGTGGTGCATCCGCTGCGCTGGCTGATCTGTATCAGGGCAAACGAGTGGTGCTCACCCCGTTGTCCGAAAATTCGCAAGCGTCAGTCGCGCGTATCCGCAAGGCGTGGGAGTTGTGCGGCGCCAATGTGAGTGAGCTGACACCCGAGCAGCACGACACCGTTTTTGCCGCTGTGAGTCATCTGCCGCATCTACTTTCTTTCGCCTTGGTGCATGACTTGGCCAAGCGCGACAACAAAGACCAGCTACTGTCTTTCGCGGCGAGTGGCTTCCGTGACTTCACCCGTATCGCCGCCAGCTCTCCCGAGATGTGGCGCGACATCTGTATGGCGAACCGTGACGCCCTTATGGTCGAGCTACAACAATATGCCGCCGAACTGTATGTCCTCCATCAAGCCCTAGAGAGCAACGATGCCGCCAAGCTGGAAGAGATATTCAGTCTGGCACGCGAAGTGCGCAGTGCTTGGGTGCAAAAATAATCTGATCGGTTCTTAGCATGTCTCAACACGAATTCCTTGAACTCCCTCCCTTGATGTCTGCGCGCGGTACAGTGCGTCTGCCTGGTTCTAAGAGCATCTCCAATCGTGTGTTGCTGTTGGCTGCGCTGTCAGAAGGTGTGACTGATGTGTGCGACTTACTGCATTCGGATGACACTGAGCGCATGTTGGAGAGCTTGGCAAAGCTTGGAGTAGGGATTGAGTATCCTGGAGAGACTGACCTTCCCAATGCGCACCGAATAACAGGTTGCGGGGGGAGGTTTCTAAATAGGGAAGCCAATTTATTTCTCGGCAATGCAGGTACGGCATTTCGACCATTGACCGCAGCTTTGGCTTTAATGGGTGGTAGTTATGAATTGTCTGGTGTGTCTCGAATGCACGAGCGGCCTATTGGCGACCTAGTGAACGCACTGCGTCAACTCGGTGCGGACATAGCCTATTTGGGCAATGAAGGTTTTCCACCTTTGCGAATCTCGTCGGCCAAGCTGACGGGCGAGGTGGCGCAGGTTCGTGGCGATGTGTCTAGCCAGTTCCTCACGGGTTTATTGATGGCTTTACCGTTGCTGAACCGCACGGTGAAGGTTGAGGTGGTAGGGGAGTTGATATCCAAGCCATACATCGAAATAACGCTGGCAATGATGGCGCGATTCGGTGTTCAAGTGAGCAGAAACGGATGGCAAAGTTTTGTTGTGGCTGGTGGTCAGCGTTACAAGAGCCCCGGTGTCATTTTTGTTGAGGGTGATGCTTCGTCGGCCTCTTATTTCCTTGCGGCGGGAGCTATCGGCGGCGGTCCTGTGTGTGTGGAAGGTGTGGGGAAGGACAGTGTGCAGGGGGATGTGCGTTTTGCTGAAGCATTGAGAGAGATGGGGGCTCAGATAGTGATGTCGCCGAACTCAATGGTGGCAACTGGTCCTTTAAACGGAAAGCTCAAAGCCATCGACCTTGACTGCAACCACATCCCCGATGCGGCGATGACGCTGGCAACGGCGGCCCTGTTCGCAGACGGCGCGACCACGTTGCGCAACATTGCCAGTTGGCGCGTGAAAGAGACTGACCGCATCGCAGCGATGGCCATCGAGTTGCGCAAAGTGGGGGCGACGGTGGAAGAGGGAGTGGACTACATTCGCATCACGCCGCCAGCGCAGATTAAACATGCTGCCATCGATACCTACGACGACCATCGCATGGCGATGTGTTTCTCGCTGGCCGCGTTCGGTGCGGCGGGTGTGCGTATCAACGATCCGAAGTGTGTCGCCAAGACATTCCCTGAGTATTTCGCCGAATTCACCAAGGTGGCGCAGTCGGTGCTCGTCATCGCCATCGACGGCCCTTCCGCCTCGGGCAAAGGCACCGTGGCGCAACGCGTGGCGACCGCCTTGGGCATGCATTACCTAGATAGTGGTGCTTTGTACCGCTTGTTGGGGCTGGCAGCGCAGCGCAGAGGCGTCGCGCTTGAGGCAGAGGCTAAACTGGCCGAGTTGGCGGGGCAGGTCGATATCCGCTTCGAAGGTGAGGATATCTGGCTAGACGGTGTCAAGGTCGGGGATGAGCTGCGTACCGAAGAGGCGGGTTCTGCGGCCTCCAAAATCGCCGCTTTGCCCTTGGTGCGGGCGGCTTTGCTGGATAAACAGCGGGCTTTCCGTCGTGCGCCAGGCTTGGTGGCCGATGGGCGCGATATGGCTTCGGTGGTGTTTCCCGATGCCAAACTCAAGATATTCCTGACCGCCAGTGCCGAGGCGCGCGCGGAAAGGCGATATAAGCAGTTGAAAGCTAAAGGGATGGGTGGTAGTATCGCCGCCCTTTTGCAGGACATACAGGCGCGCGACGAGCGAGATACTCAACGTAGCGTGGCTCCCCTGCAACAGGCGCAAGGTGCGAGCTTGCTGGATACGACTCCTCTGAACATCGAGCAGGCGGTGCAGGAAGTGTTAGATCGCTACCAAGCGTTGGAGTCCAAATAGAAGCCTTTCTGTTTGGGTTTTATAACTAACCCCCGCTCACTCGGGATTGCCTTGAAAGTAAATCAAATGACCGCTGTAGCCGATATGGAAAGTTTTGCCTCCCTGTTTGAAGAGAGTTTGACGCGTAAGGAAATGCGCGCAGGCGAATTGATCACCGCTCAAGTTGTGCGTGTTGAACAAAACGTCGTCGTAGTAAATGCCGGACTGAAGTCCGAAAGTTTTATCCCTGTTGAAGAATTCAAAGACGCAGCAGGTAACGTAGAAGTCAAAGCAGGCGACTTCACCACTGTCGCTATCGAGTCTCTGGAGAACGGTTACGGCGAAACGCGCTTGTCGCGTGAAAAGGCGAAACGCCTCGCTGCTTGGATCGATCTGGAACAAGCGATGGAAGAAGGCCGTATCGTTGAAGGTTATGTCAGCGGCAAGGTCAAGGGCGGTTTGACTGCCATGGTTAACGGCATCCGCGCATTCTTGCCGGGTTCGTTGGTGGATACACGTCCAGTCAAGGACACCACTCCATACGAAAACAAGACCATGGAATTGAAGGTCATCAAGCTGGATCGCAAGCGCAACAACGTGGTGGTTTCTCGCCGTGCTGTGCTGGAAGCGACTCAAGGCGCTGATCGTGAGTCCATGCTGGAAAATCTGAAAGAAGGCGCGATCGTCAAGGGTATCGTCAAGAACATCACTGACTACGGCGCATTCGTTGACTTGGGCGGTATCGACGGTCTGTTGCACATCACTGACTTGGCATGGCGTCGCGTGAAGCACCCATCCGAAGTGTTGACGGTTGGCGACGAAGTCGAAGCCAAGATCCTGAAGTTCGACCAAGAGAAGAACCGTGTTTCTCTGGGCATCAAGCAAATGGGCGACGATCCTTGGAATGGTCTGGCACGTCGTTACCCACAAGGTACACGTCTGTTCGGCAAGGTGACTAACCTGACTGACTACGGCTCTTTCGTTGAGATCGAGCAAGGTATCGAAGGTCTGGTACACGTTTCCGAAATGGATTGGACCAACAAGAACGTACACCCATCCAAGGTCGTTTCCTTGGGTGACGAAGTAGAAGTCATGATTCTTGAGATCGACGAACAACGTCGTCGTATCTCCTTGGGTATGAAGCAGTGCAAGTCCAATCCATGGGACGACTTCGCAGCTAACCACCAAAAGGGAGACAAAGTTAAGGGCGCGATCAAGTCCATCACTGACTTCGGCGTGTTCATCGGTTTGGACGGCGGTATCGACGGTCTGGTGCACTTGTCTGACCTGTCTTGGAGCATCCCAGGCGAAGAAGCTGTGCGTAACTACAAGAAGGGCGACGATCTGGAAGCAGTCGTATTGGCCATCGACGTTGAGCGCGAGCGTATCTCTCTCGGCGTAAAACAAATGGAAGGTGATCCTTTCGGCGGCTTCGTTTCTTCTGGCCACGACAAGGGCGCGATCGTTACTGGCACCGTGAAATCTCTGGATGCTAAGGGTGCTGTGATCGCTTTGGACGGTGACGTCGAAGCGTATCTGAAGGCATCTGAAGTCTCTGCTGACCGCGTAGAAGACATCCGCACACACTTGAAAGAAGGCGACACCGTCAAGGCCGTCATCATCAACGTGGATCGTAAGAACCGTGGTATCAACCTGTCGATCAAAGCGATGGACAAGGCCGATACAGCAGCAGCGATGCAGAAGTTCGCCGCTGACAACACCAATGTCTCCGGTTCGACCAATCTGGGTGCGTTGCTCAAAGCCAAGATGGATTCCAGCAAGGCTGAGTCGTAAGAAGAGGAGTGGGTGTCATGACTCGTTCTGACCTTATCGCCAAGCTTGCGGAACGTCACACACAGCTGCTCGGCAAAGATGCCGAGCTGGCTGTGAAGGTGATCTTGGATAGCATGTCGTCGACCTTGTCTAAAGGTGGACGTATCGAGATCCGAGGTTTCGGCAGTTTCGCTTTGAACTATCGTCCACCGCGCTTGGGGCGTAATCCCAAGTCGGGCGACAAGGTTCAAGTACCTGCCAAGTACGTGCCACATTTCAAAGCAGGCAAAGAGCTGCGTGAACGTGTCGATCTACCGCAATCGTAAGAAAATGAAATTGTCGTAAATGATTGGCGGCCATCGCAAGATGAGCCGCCAATTTTTTGGCTGTTCATGCTATCTTTGCGCCTCTATCTGGTGAAGAAATAAAAGAGAATGCGTTACATCATTTGGGTATTGAGAGTCGCTTTGTTCGTTGCCCTTTTGGGCTTCGCGCTGAAGAACGACCAAACCGTCACACTGCGCTATTTCTCGGGCTTCGAGTGGAGCACTTCACTGGTGGTCGTGTTGCTATGTTTCTTCGCGATCGGCGCTGCTGTCGGCATCCTCGCCATGTTGGGTTCTGTGTTGCAGCAACGCCGCGAATTGGCGGCCGCGAAACGAGAGCTTCAATTGCGACAAAGATTGGATCAGGCTGAAGAGAACAGCCGTCTTCCCATACAAACTTCTTGATCGAACTCTAGATGGATTTTGAACCTTGGATGCTGCTGGTCTTTCCGCTCTTCTTCGGAATGGGATGGTTGGCTGCGCGTATCGACATCAAAGAGCTGCTCACTGAGTCGAACACACTGCCGCGCTCTTACTTCCAAGGGCTGAACTTCCTGCTTAACGAGCAACAAGACCAAGCCATCGAGGCATTCATCGAGGTGGTCAAGGTCGACCCGCAAACGGTCGAGTTGCACTTCGCTTTGGGAAGTTTGTTCCGTCGTCGAGGTGAAGTGGATAGAGCCATCCGCATGCATCTGAATCTGGTCGAGCGGGGCGATCTGGATGAGGAAAAGAAACAGCAAGCACTGTTCGAGTTGGCGCAGGACTATTTGAAGGCGGGCATCTTGGATAGGGCCGAATCAGCCTTTGAAAGTTTGCACGGTACACCTTACGAAAAAGAATCACTTGAGTTCTTGTTGGAGATATTCCAAAAGGAACACGATTGGCTGAAGGCCATCGACATCACGCAGCGGCTGACAGCATTGATCGGTGAGTCGCGAGGGAATTTGGCTGCTTTCTTCTTTTGTGAATTGGCTGCTACTGAACTTGTACAGAAACAAACTGAGGCCGCAGTAGTGCATCTGGAGCAGGCTTTGAGTGTGAATCCGAAAAGCGTGCGAGCCAGCATGATGCTAGGTGACATCGAATTGGCGGCAGGACATGCACCGCGCGCCATCGAGATATGGAAGAAAGTCGAGCAACAGGATGCGCAGTATCTGCCCTTGGTGGCAGAGCGTGTGTTGCAGGGTTATCGCCAGAACAATGATGAGAATGCTGGAGTTGTTTTGTTGCAGAGCTACCTACAAAAATATCCATCCCTCGATCTGATGAATGTCTTGTTCGGCGTCATCGTGCAACGCGATGGTGCGGAAGCGGCATATCAATTGGTACGTAGCGAATTGAAGCGTAATCCTAGCTTGCTCGGTTTGGACAAGTTGCTGGAGGCGCAATTGCTGGGCTACAGCGGCGAACGACGCTCCGATATCGAACTGGTGAAGGGGCTCATTCACAACCGCACACGCAGCTTGGCGATGTATCGTTGTGGGCATTGCGGATTCAAGGCGAAGCAATTCTATTGGCACTGCCCTGCCTGTCACAGTTGGGAAAGCTACTCACCTAAGCGAAGCGAAGAGAATGGATTGACCATATGAAAGACGCAAAGATCATCGTCGCACTCGATTATCCTCAAGCGGCTCCTGCGTTGGAGTTGGTACAAAGATTGGAACCATCGCTGTGTCGCTTGAAGGTGGGTAAGGAGTTGTTTACCGTCGCAGGCCCACAGTTCGTGGAGCAATTGCAAAAACGTGGATTCGATGTGTTCCTCGATCTTAAATTCCACGACATCCCCAACACGACTGCTCAAGCGGTCAAGGCTGCCGCATCACTCGGCGTGTGGATGGTCAACGTACATGCGTTGGGCGGCAGACGCATGATGGAGACAGCGCGTGAGGCGCTGGCGAATGTGTCGAATCGTCCTAGGCTCATCGCCGTGACAGTGTTGACCAGCATGGCGCAGGAAGATCTGCTCGGCATCGGCATCACCGCATCGCCTGCCGAGATGGTCTTGCGTCTGGCAGGATTGGCGAAGGACAGCGGGCTTGATGGTGTCGTTTGCTCTGCACAGGAAGCAACGGCTTTGCGTCAGCAATGCGGCAAGGATTTCTGCTTAGTCACCCCCGGCATACGCCCCGCTAATGCGGCGGCGAACGACCAGTCGCGCATCATGACTCCCCGCGCCGCCTTGGAAGTCGGATCTAGTTATCTGGTCATCGGCCGTCCCATCACGCAAGCCGTAGATCCATTGGCGGCACTCAAAGAGATTTCACAAGACATAGGAGGCGCAGCATGAAGCTACCGTCATTCGAGAAGGCGCGCATATTGGTCGTTGGCGATGTGATGTTGGATCGCTATTGGTTCGGCGACGTGCATCGCATCTCGCCCGAAGCACCAGTGCCAGTATTGAAGGTCAGCCGAGTCGAAGAGCGTCCCGGTGGTGCGGCCAACGTGGCGCGCAACATCGGTTGCTTAGGTGCGAACTGCACCTTGTTGTCGGTCGTTGGTGCGGACGAGGCGGGGGATTGCCTGCAACGCCTGTTGACCGAACAGGGTAGGGTGGAAGCCCTGCTGCATCGCGATGAAAGCATCTCCACTATCGTCAAATTGCGAGCCATCGCACGTCATCAACAACTACTGCGCATCGATTTCGAGACGCCGCCAAGCCATGAAGTATTGAATGCCAAGCTGGCTGATTTCCATGCCAAGCTGCCTTTGGCTGATGTGGTCATCTTGTCTGATTACGGCAAAGGTGGTTTGACCCATATCGCAGAGATGATCAAGGCTGCGCGTGCAGCAGGCAAACCTGTGTTGGTCGATCCTAAAGGTGACGACTATGCGCGCTATCAAGGTGCGACACTGCTCACCCCGAATCGCAGCGAGTTCCGTGAAGTGGCAGGCAATTGGCATAGTGAAGCCGAGCTGAATTCCAAAGCGCAGGCATTGCGAGCCAAGTTGGGCTTGGATGCGTTGCTGGTGACGCGCAGCGAAGAAGGCATGACATTGTTCCGTGAGAAGGATGTGATGCATGAACCGACGCAAGCGCGTGAGGTGTTCGACGTGAGCGGTGCGGGTGATACAGTCATCGCCACATTGGCAGTGATGCTGGCAAGTGGGGCAGACATGGCGGATGCCGTACGCATCGCTAATCGCGCGGCAGGTATCGTGGTAGCCAAGTTGGGAACTGCAACCGTCTCGCGTGCCGAGATATTAGAAGATATGAAGCAGTAGGATTGAGGAGAAGATATGTACTACATCGTTACGGGAGCAGCTGGATTTATCGGGTCTAACATCGTCAAGGCACTCAATGAGCGTGGCGAGACCAACATCATCGCGGTCGACAATCTGAAAACCAACACTGACAAGTTTAGAAATCTCACCGATTGCGAAATCTCTGACTATCTCGACAAGAATGTCTTTCTGGAAAAATTAAAGGACGGTCAGTTCAAAGGCATCACCACTGCCGTGCTGCACGAAGGAGCGTGTTCCGACACGATGGAGACAGACGGTCGTTACATGATGGAGAACAACTATCACTATTCGCTCTCACTGCTCGATCACTGTCAGCGTGAAGAAGTACCGTTCTTGTATGCTTCATCCGCCTCTGTGTATGGCGGCGGTGGCGTGTTCAAAGAGAGTCGTGAATACGAGTCGCCACTGAATGTCTACGCCTACTCCAAATTCTTGTTCGACCAAGTGGTACGCCGTCGTTGGGCGAATCGCACTGCGCAGATCGCAGGCTTCCGTTATTTCAACGTGTACGGCAAGCGCGAACAACACAAAGGTCGTATGGCATCGGTGGCCTATCATTTCTTTAACCAGTTCCGTGCTGATGGCTACGTGAAGCTGTTCGAAGGTTGTGACGGCTATGCCAATGGCGGTCAGCGTCGTGACTTCGTCTCTATTGAAGATGTGGTCAAAGTCAATATGTTCTTCCTCGATCATCCGGGTAAATCTGGCATCTTTAATCTGGGGACGGGCAATGCGCAAAGCTTCAATGATGTGGCGGTTGCCACCATCAACACGCTGCGCGTGGCTAAAGGTGAAAGTGCGCTGACGTTGGAGCAGATGCATAATCAAAAGATCATTCGTTACATCCCGTTCCCAGATGCATTGCGTGGTAAATATCAAAGCTACACACAGGCTGATATCACCGCTTTGCGTGATGTGGGCTACGCCGAACAGTTCTTGACCGTGGAGCAAGGTACGGCTAACTATGTGAAGTACATGCTGGCGAAATCCGCTTGATGATTTAGCTAACCTCATCAAAACCCGCTTTGCATCGCACAGCGGGTTTTATTTTGTCCGAGCCTTAGATTCAATTCTTCATAGCTTATGACAAGGGGTTAGTTAGCATGGGATCAGAATTCAGCTAGACTTTGCCAATCAGAGATACCAATCAAGAGGTGAGACATGTCGAATATATTTGCAAATAACTCGTTATCTGTCGGACGTACTCCGCTCGTTAAACTGAATCGCATCGGTGATGGCGTGAACGCCACGCTCCTAGCCAAGATAGAAGGGCGCAATCCTGCGTACTCGGTGAAGTGCCGAATCGGTGTAGCGATGGTGGAGGATGCCGAGAAGCGCGGCGTACTGGGCCCCGGCAAAGAGATCGTCGAACCGACCAGTGGTAACACAGGTATCGCTTTGGCGTTCGTCGCTGCCGCACGTGGAATCCCGCTCACCCTGACCATGCCTGAGACCATGAGTATCGAGCGTCGCAAACTGCTAGTTGCCTTTGGTGCAAAGCTAGTGCTGACCGAAGGGGCGAAGGGCATGAGTGGTGCTGTTGCTAAGGCCAAGGAGATCGCCGAGTCCGATCCGAAATATGTGTTGTTGCAACAATTCGAGAATCCAGCCAACCCTGCGATCCATGAGGCGACGACTGGGCCAGAGATATGGGAAGACACAGATGGCAAGATAGACATCCTCGTATCAGGTGTAGGCACAGGTGGCACTATCACTGGCATCTCGCGCTATATCAAGAAGACCAAAGGCAAAGCCATCCGCTCGGTCGCGGTAGAGCCTGCTGCAAGCCCCATCCTCACGCAAAAACGCGCTGGTCAAGAGTTGAAGCCAGCGCCGCACAAGATACAAGGAATCGGTGCAGGATTTGTGCCGGGCGCGCTGGATATGTCTTTGGTGGACGACATCGAGCAAGTCAGCAACGAAGATGCGGTGTTGTATGCACGTCGTTTGGCGCGTGAGGAAGGAATTTTGTCGGGCATCTCTTGCGGTGCGGCAGTGGCTGCGGCAGTGCGTGTGGCCAAGCGGCCAGAGAACGCAGGAAAGACCATCGTCGTTATCCTGCCAGATTCGGGTGAGCGTTATCTCAGCTCCATCCTGTTTGAAGGCATGTTCGACGCCTCGGGTGTCGCAATCTAATCCAAGCAGTGCAAAAGAGAACGCCAGCAATTATCATGCTGGCGTTCTCCCTTGATGGAATCGCAACATGTACAAGACACTCGACGACTTTGTAGGTAACACGCCGCTAGTCAGACTCAAACGCATTCCCGGTAACACCTCCAATGTCATTCTCGCCAAGCTGGAGGGAAACAATCCTGCTGGCTCAGTGAAGGATAGACCTGCGCTCTCCATGATCCGCCGTGCTGAAGAGCGCGGCTCGATAAAACCGGGCGACACACTCATCGAGGCGACGAGTGGCAACACGGGTATCGCACTGGCGATGGCCGCTGCCATGCGTGGCTACAACCTCATCCTCGTCATGCCAGATAACCAAAGTATCGAGCGACGCCAGACCATGCGTGCGTTCGGCGCAGAACTCATCTTGACGCCGAAGGAAGGCAGCATGGAGTTGGCGCGCGACACAGCGGAAAGATTGCGCAACGAAGGGCGCGGCATCATCCTCGACCAGTTTGGCAATCCAGATAATCCATTGGCGCATTACGAAGGCACAGCGCCGGAGATATGGCGCGACACACAAGGTCAAGTCACGCACTTCGTCAGCAGCATGGGAACGACTGGGACCATCATGGGTTGCTCGCGCTACTTCAAAGAAGTGAATCCCAGCATCCAAGTCATCGGCGTGCAGCCGGAAGAGGGCGCGCAGATCCCGGGTATCCGTAAATGGCCAGAAGCCTATCTGCCTAAGATATACAGCCCGAAGAATGTCGATGCGCTGGAGTATGTGGGGCAGCAAGATGCGGAAGTGATGATGCGTCGCTTAGCGAGTGAAGAAGGCATCTTCTGTGGGGTGTCATCTGGTGGTGCATTGAGCGTGGCTTTGCGCATCTCTCAAAGAGTGCAGAACGCCACCATCGTGTTCATCGTGTGTGATCGGGGAGACCGCTACCTTTCCACGGGCGTGTTCCCAGTCTAGTCGTTCTGCGCGACTTTCTGCTTTGATAAGGCTGGATTCGCTGCGAAGTAACGTTTGATTCCCCCGAGGATGGCGCGCGCCATCTCGTCTTGATAATCCTCATCCTGCAGTCGTCTCTCTTCATCTGGGTTACTGATGAACGCAGTCTCGACCAAGATGGAGGGGATATCGGGAGATTTCAATACGGCGAAGCCCGCTTGCTCCACATGACCGCGATGCAGGTCGTTGATGCGGCCCACTTCTTTCAGTACGTGCTTGGCCAGCTTCAGGCTGTCATTGATGGTGGCGGTCTGAGACAGATCGAGTAGCGTGCGAGCGAGGTAGGGGTCTTTGATGGCGAGGTTCACCCCACCGATCAAGTCGGCCTCGTTTTCCTTTTTCGCCAACCAACGCGCTGAGGCGCTAGTAGCCCCGCGTTCAGATAAGGCGAATACCGACGAACCGCGAGCGTGCGGTTTGACGAATGCATCGGCATGGATGGAGACGAACAGGTCGGCGTGTGCCTTGCGCGCTTTCTCTACGCGTCCGACCAGCGGAATGAAATAGTCGCCGTCCCGCACAAGTACACAGCGCATACCCGGGATATCGTCGATCTGCGCCTTCAGTTTGCGTGCGATGGAGAGCGTCACATGTTTCTCATTCGTGCCGCGATGTCCGCGCGCACCCGGATCTTCACCGCCGTGTCCGGCATCGATCGCCACGACGAGGATGCGTGTGCTGAGTTCGGAGCGTGTCAGCGGTGCAGGTTTGGTCACAGGTGGCTCAGGGAGTTCCACGCTTGGTTTGAGTGCGACCGAAGGCGATTCGCTCAATGTTGGGGCTGGGCGGGCCTCGTTTGCGACCAACTTGCTTTCGCTCTGCTGTGCCAACGCCATCAAGGGGTCTACTGCTACAAGTGGGTATACGTCCAGAACAAGGCGGTATCCATAGGTGCCTACTGGCTTCAGACTGAACAGTTGCGGTTTCGCTTCTGACTTCAGATCAAGGACCAAGCGCACCACACCGGGTTTGAATCTGCCCATGCGCACGCTCTTGATGTAAGGATCGTCATTACCGATCTTGCTCACCATCTCGTTCAAAGCGGCATTGATGGCGACATCCTCCAGATCGATCACCAAACGTTCTGGATTCTTGATGGTGAATAAGTTGTAGCGGATGGCTTGCTTGGATTCCAGTGTGATACGCGTGTAATCCTGCGCGGGCCAGATGCGCGCCGACTTGATGGCGATCTCTGCCCATGCGGCCGGTAGCCACAGCAGGGTGGCGATGAGGGCTAAGCGGACAGTGCGTTCAAGCATGTTTGTCCTGCATCGGTGTAAGCATGTATCGATAGCTCTCGCTCGTCTTGAAGGATATTGAAAGTGATGATGATATCTGCAGGCGGTAGCAAGCCACTGGCTTGTTCTGGCCATTCCACAAAGCACACATTGCGACCATCGAACTCATCGCGGAAACCAGCGGTCTCCCATTCATCAGCGTCACGGAATCGGTATAGATCGAAATGGCGCAAGTTTAACCCAGCCACCGCATATTGCTCGACCAAGGTATAGGTCGGGCTCTTCACTCGACCTGTGTAGCCCAGTGCCTGCAATAGCGCACGCACTAGGGTCGTTTTGCCTGCACCTAGGTCGCCGCGCAGATAGATCACCAAACCGGGCTGCAAGGTGTGTGCGAATCGTGTCGCGAAAGCGATGGTCGCTGCCTCATTCGGCAGATGTATGGCAAGTTCACACCGTGAGGCAGACTGCTGGTTCACACCACTTCGGCTATGATTCGCTTCATGCAAAACGTGACACCTCGAACTGATCTGGACGCACTTGCCACACGCATCAAAACGTGGGGGAAGTCGTTGGGTTTTCAATCGGTGGGCATCAGCGACACACACCTAGCCTCAGCCGAGACACACCTGTTGCAATGGCTTGCGGACGGTCATCACGGCGCGATGGATTATATGGCAAAACATGGCGCCAAACGCGCACGCCCAGCCGAGTTGGTGCCCGGTACTTTGCGCGTCATCTCGCTGCGCATGAACTACTACCCAGAGCATGCGAAGGACGCGGATGAGGTGCTGCAAGACAGTAGCCGCGCTTTCGTGTCGCGCTATGCCTTGGGGCGTGACTATCACAAGGTAATGCGCAATCGTTTAGAGAAATTGGCGCAGCAGATCCGTGATGAGGTCGAATGTCAGTGTCGTGTGTTCACTGATAGTGCACCTGTGTTGGAAGTAGAGTTGGCGCAGAAGGCGCAACTCGGCTGGCGCGGTAAACACACTTTGCTGCTGTCACGTGAGCAAGGCTCGTGGTTCTTCTTGGGCGAGATATTCATCGACCTGCCACTACCTGTTGATGTACCGCAAGACGATCATTGCGGCACATGCAATGCCTGCATAAGCATCTGTCCCACGCAAGCTATCACAGCTCCTTACCGACTCGATGCGCGGCGTTGTATCTCCTACCTTACCATCGAACTGAAAGACAGCATCCCTGTCGAGCTACGTCCTCTTATCGGCAATCGCATCTACGGCTGCGACGATTGTCAGCTGGTCTGTCCGTGGAATCGCTTTGCGCAAAAGACCATCGAGCCTGACTTCGCGATACGCAATGGACTAGATGATGTCAGCCTCATCGAACTCTTTGCGTGGGATGAAGCCATGTTCCAAGCGAGGCTGGCGGGAAGTCCCATATACCGTATCGGGCACGAACAGTGGCTACGCAACATCGCAGTCGCGCTAGGGAACTCCCCAACAACGATGGCTATCATCTCAGCCTTGCACTCGCGAGCCCAGCACCCATCACACATCGTTAAAGAGCACGTGGAATGGGCACTTCAAAGGCATCTAACGGGATAAATTTCTTGACAATTAGAGCCGCTCACCTAAAATGCGCGCCTCTTCCGGGTCGTTAGCTCAGCTGGTAGAGCAGCGGACTCTTAATCCGTTTGTCGCAGGTTCGATCCCCGCACGACCCACCAATGAGAAAAGGACTTGCAGAGATGTGAGTCCTTTTTTATTTGGCGACCGTAGCCGAATCGTAGCCAATCATCACAGAATCCAACCGAGCCGCCGCCGCTGCCAGATGGTCAGAAGCAAGGTGAGCATAGCGTTCCACCATTGCGCCTGTCTTCCACCCGCCAAGCTGTTGCAGTTCATACGTGGGTGTTCCCTGCATCCTGTGCCAGCTTGCCCATGTATGCCTTAGATCGTGCCAGCGGAAATCTTCAATGCCAGCCCGTTTTAAGGCGTTCTTCCAAGCGTGAGTGTTGGCATTGGATATTGGCTTGCCCAGATAGGTAAAAACTCGCTTGGGGTGTTTGCCAAGCTGCCTATGCAGGACTGCCAACGCCTCACGATTGAGAGGAACTGCAATTGGTTTGCGGTTCTTCGAATCAGCCGCATTCACCCACATATGCTCTTGCTCTAGGTTCACCTGCAACCATTCGAGCTTAAGCACATTCGATTGGCGCAGACCTGTTTGCAAAGCGAACAGCACCATATCTTTCTGATGGGCTGGCAACTCAAGCATTAGGGCTTGCACCTGTTCGGGCGTGATGAAACGAACACGGCCTTCGGATTCTTTAAAGAGCTTTACCTTTGGCGCTTTTTCGAGCCAATCCCATTCTTCGACAGCACGTTTGAGAATGGAACGAACCAACGCCAAAAAACGGTTTGCAGTGGACTTGCTAGCCTCCTTGAGCCTTGCTGCTTTGATACGCGCGACCACATCAAGCGTGATCTCATCGAGCATCAATTCACCTAAGAGCGAATGCAACCATTTCAGCTTGGCTATATCGTCCTTGTGTGTGGCCTTGTGGCTGGTTTCTTCAATCCATCTACCTGCCGCCTGTTGCCAAGAATAGCGCGGCCTAATACCGAGCCTTTCCTGTTCCCACAGCGAGGCTTTAAGCCTATCGTGGTATTCCTGAGCTTTTACCTTATTGGTAGTCCCAGTGCTTCTTTGTACGATCTTTCCGCTGTGGTGCAACTTGATCCAATAGACGGAAGAATCTTTACGTTTGTAGAGCGACATAAATTTATCTCCTTATGTTCGCCCTGCATCATCCGCGGTGGGTATTGTGCACGTAGGCAAGCAACAAGGTCAATTTCAAGGAATACCCAACGTCTACCCAGCTTGGCTGCGGGGATTTGTCCGCGTTTTGCCATTCGTTGAACAGTGACGGGGTGAAGGTGCAAAAACGCAGCAGCTTGTTCAATGTTAAGTGTGCTCATCACGCGATAGCTGTGTTGTTGAAGAATATTTCCAACACTTTTGGCTTGGTAAATTCAAATCTGATCGAGTGGAATATATCCACCAGTCATCTGGGCTCTAGATTCTAGGGAGTCGAGAGTGCGTTGCGCAGCAAGGATTGTGATTTTCTGTGTAAATTGTTCAATTTCCACCAACGCAGCTTCGCATTCTGTCTTCATTTGAGGAACAAAATGAGCATAATAAACTCGGATGGTTGACTGGCTTAGTTTTAGGCCATTCTCGTGGCACAGCTTGTTAATTTGTTTGAATGTATAGCCGAATCTTTTGCGCATAACGTAAATGTGGGGGATTAGCTCGATGAATAATCTGCGTTGGGTGAGTTCAGGAGGCTCTCCCAACGTAGCTAAAGTTTTAAGCACTTCTCGAGCCACACTTGAATCGGCTGCAGATACTCGACGGAGCGGACGATGAGTTTTAATTTTCTTAGAGGGCATGGCTCTGTCTCGCTTTTTTGATTATTGGCAATAATTCTTAATTTGCAACATCACGGCAGATGCTTGCCTGATTAAATCGATGATTTTTTCATCAGGCGGGCATGCGCCAACCTCGGCTAAGGACTTTCTAAGGCTGCGAATCTCTTGAACGAGGTGGATGAGTTGAGTCACGATTTGGGTCTCAATCCTGACATCGGCCCGGCGACCCAGTGCGGCACGACGAATGAATTCGGAAACTGTTAGATTTCTAATTTTTGCGTTGACTTGTATTTCTTCATATTCCTTGCGAGATAAGCGTATCGCCACCCGAAATGATTTTCTTTTTTCTGGGGCTAGCTTCTGAAATAAAGCGTTCATGTAATGTCTCCCACAGTTAAGTTTATTAAAGATATAACGCATCATCACATTGATTTTAATGAATATAAGTAGCATAATGCGAAAGGTTGACGGAGCGGAGTTGAGGATGGGGAAACTAGAAGGGAATGCTGATTGCCCACCTGAGTTGGATCTTGCGATAGGTCGTTTTAACAGCAGGCTTACAAAGTCACATACCAAATCAGCTAAGGCAAAGAAATTTTCAATTTGGCATCTCATGAGCGAGGAGATAGAGCCAATTATTTTGGAAATATTGGGACAACAATGCTTTGATCGAATTGCTCCTCAAGGGCTTTTCAAGAGCGCAATAAATGATTTGAGGGGCCTGGAAAATAGATGTCGGCAACAAGCGAGGCTGTACTCAGAACTGGGGGTACTTACCCAAGAAGATTGGGGCATCTACGGAACACTAGAATTTCTGGTTACGTTAATTCAGTTCTGCAATAACCGTATGCCCCACACCCGCACGGGAAACGAGGGGCGAATAAAGCTTCGTAAAAGGTTAGAACACTTTCCATTTTGTGAGCTTTGTCACAGGCTTTGTGAATCTGAAAAAATACGTGTATCTAGCTTTAATAAGGAGAGGGATGAGCGGAATAAAATCAGTATGAGGTTTTGTGAAAGGCACAGGCCGGGGACAAATGAATATCGACGCGACCTTAATTATCGAGATGCATTCCATGAAAAAATTGGCGTACTGTCTGGGGCATTGCGGAATCATTCTTACACTGATGGCATTGATGAATTGAAAGAAATAGCGGACGAACGCTGCCTTAATGGACAAGACATCATATATTCCTTGATGTCGTATTATGTTCCGGCAGGTAGTTCGGATCAGATATTAGATGAACATCTGCCTCGTCCCAAAAACTTCCCTCCTTCCTACTTCAATATTGATAAAAACATTCGTTACGTTGCATACCTCTTGGTTCATAAGGATTCAACCAAACACACTCGGAAATCACCTATCCCCAGAGATCGAAATACTGTAGTCAGATTAAAGGCTGCAATTGCAGAAGGGAAAAGCATACCCACTGCAGCCAAAGAGATAGGTATTTCGCGCCAAGCAGCATGGAAGGCGCTAAAGAAAGTCGGCGCGATTTAATTTCTAGCGGTATTGCGCTTAACCTAATATTTTTCATTAGGTGGCTTGATGGCTTATCTACTTTTTGAAATTCATTCAAATTATTTGTGGGTCTCGGGGCGTAGCCCTGAGGCGTCTGCGCTGAGTGCCTAGCAATCAAGCGGACGAAACTCTGGATTGTGTCGTGAGGCACACATCCGGCATCCTGTCCAGCACATTCAAAAAATAATGCTGCAAATTTGCTGCAAAATTTCAATACATTTGCGACTGAATTTAGATTGATTCGATATAGACCAAAGATCAGATCGAGGCTGAATTGACGGAGAATTTGGAATAATTCAGGAAGGATTTGTGACTGATTTGAGTATGGCGGAGGATAAAACCTATTGTTGCTGGCGACAGATCGTAAATATATCGAAGGAAGGATGCCCGGGTTATTTTTGCGGAATGGACGGCTATCGAACTGCACGAGCGATATAACGCACAGCTTGCACGCTATTGACACGAACACCAAGCGAGGCAACACCACGCATTAGTTGATGCTAGATGTATAGCTTCCGCTTGGAGGTATGCTGCATCTGATGGCGACGACGCACATGGTTGACCTCATTCAGACGACCTCGGCGATGGCAACGTGAAGGGCTGGTCCTCGGCCTTAGCGGACGGTGGTCATTTTATGGGCAGGGTTTCGGAATGACCGAGAGGAATGTCTGCTTACAAATTTCCCTAACCGTCACGAGCACGCAACATGTGCAGATCACTTAAATTGAGGAAGCGACAGCAAAAGCAGCTTTGCTGTAGAATTTGTCAGGTGAAATAGATTGGATGAGAATCTGAAGGAACTTTCTCGCAAACTCTGCTGTTACCAATAATATTTGGACTGCAAAAGCAACTGTATGTGTTTTTCTTTATTGAAAATCCAGGTATGTATGCAGTGATAAGCTAAATCTATAAGTCTTCAAGAAGGGATTCAAAGTGAGCAAAAAGGACCATGAGGATCATGAGGATCATGAGAAGAAGGACCATAAGGTTCAGCTAATCTTCATTATCAACGGGCAAGATTATTCCGTTAAAGTGAATATTAACGCAGTCCTCATGGAGGCCGTGAAACGAGCACTTGCTGAAAGCAACAATACTGGACGTGAACCGGACGAGTGGGAAGTTCGTGATGCCAGTGGCGTGTTGCTGGAAACAAATCGTACACCTAAAGATATAGGCTTGCATGAAGGGACTCGTCTCTTTCTTAGCCTACGTGTCGGAGCAGGCGGCATTGACCCGAATTGATCCTGAAGTCAGTCGGCTCAAATTTGAGCGCGAGGTAAATCGACTAATAGACCAGCGATCAGCCTTGCAGGCTCGCGGGATTTTTTTACTTGGATCCCCGACTTTTCCGATTATTGATTTACTCTTCGTACCACACCATTGTTTGCAGGTGGCCTTTCCGTCAAAACTACCCGACAATGTCAATCCACCTCCAGAAGTTCCAGCAGGCGCAATACCAATGGCTGTTGCCGCACTTCCGAGCCTCTCTGCAATGTCTTTCAGAGCGAGATTCGATCTTACAGATTTTGATTTGCGTGCGCCTTCATTAGTATTTCTTGATCCTTGGTCAGACGCCGAGCTTCAATATGCCACCATGTTCCGTGCTCTTGAATATGAAATAACTCGTAAACAACACCTCGTACTTCTAGACAATCATCCGACAACTCACAAGCCATTCCTTTGTTTGCGTGGAATCAGGGAATATCACGAGCATCCTCAACATTCAGGTGACGATTGGCTGCTATATAGAACTGAGATGAGTCTTTTTTCGATTGTGATGTCTCTCTGGAGAGTCAGCATCGATTTGATTCACCCCATGATTGTTTTTCATCCCTCCGGCATTCAGGTGCAATGGAATGCCGAGGAGAAGGCCTAGATGGCTCTTGCTCCATTTTTTGAACGCGTATACGGTGCGCTTGGTGGCCACTTAGCAATCTCGCGAGACTCCCTTTCTTCAGTACTTGATGACGTAACAGTCGGCATCCTATGCGGCAAGAATCTTGATAAGAACGATATTTGGATAGCTGAACTTTCTATCAATTTATTGGCTAGGCTATATCCGCGAATTGCCATTATGGGTTCGCATAAGCATGTCACTGCTTTGCGAAATATTGCGTTAAAGATTAATCCTGAAATTGAGTTTGCAGAGAATGTATCTGGTGCGCCGACTATATGCGTTGGTGCGGCAATTGCAGAAGATGCGATTTATCCAAACGCGAGTGGTTGGGTTGCACGCGTCAATCACACACCTTCAAAGCATGGTGGGCCATCGAACCCTTATGCTGCTGGCGCAGCTGCGGCACTCGCATGTGCCGAAATTTTCAGACGAATTTTTCTGAAGAGTCCTCAAGAGCAAGATGTTTCATTGTCCTTGCTTAACTTTGATAAAGCTACCGGCGCCTCATTGGAGTTGGTAAATGAAAATATTGGCGAAGTACTTTTTGTCGGTGTGGGTGCTGTTGGAAATGCAGCATTGTGGGTGCTCTCACGCGACACCCAAACTCGTGGACGACTATGGCTTGTCGATGGAGAAGAAGTCACTCTTTCCAATCTTCAGCGTTATGCGCTTACCAGCTACGCGGAAGTAGGTCGTTCAAAAGTATTGCTTGGTAAAGCGGCGCTTTCACGGTCAAGCTTGGCCGTAGAACCAATACAGTTAACGCTCGAGCAATTTATCGAAGCACAGGGGGCTATCGATATACCTGTATTGGTCGTTTCGGTTGACAACGTGGATGGCCGCCGCTCAGCTCAAGCACTATTGCCTCGCCTGGTTGTCAACGGATGGACAGGAGATCAAGCTCTTGGCGCATCCTGGCATGTTCTATCGCGGGACACCGCCTGCCTCGCGTGTCTCTATCATCCTCATAGACAGGGTGCTTCCGCTACTGAACAAGCAGCAAAAGCCTTGGGCCTGCCTCACGATCGCGTCGCTCTACTTTGGGTCACACACCAGCCGCTATCAGACGAAGACATTCATACTGCAGCTGAGACGCTTGGCGTTAAAGATGAGGTCCTAGAACCGTGGAAAGGGAAGTCATTAGGAGATCTGTACACGGACGTTGTTTGTGGTGCAGTTCCGCTAGACGTAACTGGCGTCGGCAGGGTTGAAACAGTTCCATTGGCACATCAATCAGCCCTTGCCGGTATTTTAATGGCGGCAGAACTACTGAAGCGAACACAGCCAGAACTTGCAGCCCTTTCGCAATCAGAAGCTTTGATCTCTTGGGATGACATCTTGCGCGCGCCACCAACCGTTTGGGGAAAACCGCGTGCTCGTGAGAAAGGCTGTATATGCGGCGACCCGGATTATCAAGAGGTATACGCGCAGAAATGGGGCACGGTTCGCTAATCAGGATCGGGTAGTCGCTCTCCCGTGTGACTGATCCGCATGTATTTCGGTTTCGTTTGAACGTCCCAATGACGTTCGTGCTCATCCCAACTCCACACTATGCCGTTGTAATCAACTGGCCCAGATCTATTACTATCTGGCGAAGTTTCGTATCGAAATGCACGCCCCTTCCGCCATGTCTCTTTATCAATATTTAGAGGATCAAAGTCCTTAGGGGGGATGAAACAATATCTTCCTTCAACCTCCCAATGGAAAGCACACGCCGCATTTATATAATCATGAATATCTTGCAGGGGGAAACCAATTGGCAATCGAGGCTTAGGCAGCAAAGCGGGATGCTGTCGAGGTCGATCAGGAATGGGAGGATGGATTCGTCGCAGATCCCATGGATCTAGATCAGATATTGCAAACGGATGGGATTCGTAACTTTCTAGAGCGGCAAATACGCGATGATGAGGGCCAGATGCAGGCTGACCATTGCATTTTTCACATCGTATGGCAACTTCGTTCTGGTTTGCCCCCCATTCTGTCAAGCGTGACTCCGGGACAACGATGTGAGGAGTGCGCCAGTCAAGTGGGTCAATTAGTTGATCTCGTAACGCTCGCTTCCAATTATCGCTAATACCTGTGGGTTCATGATCGGGCACTGCACGGCATACACTTCCGTCTGGACGGCGACATAGATCTAAAAACTCCATTAATTGTTGCCATTCACCGTTTCGCGGCGGTTCTTGCCCGAGTTTCAACCACAGTTCATCTTGCTGGTGGTCTTCAATGAAGGGCGCGGGGGTTAATCCAGTTTTTCTCAAAAGGTTAACGAATTTGCGAAGCGCAACCGAAACATCTGGGTTATTAAGCGCATCGACTAATTCCCAGCGATAATCAAGCAGGAGTGTTGTCACAACTTCGTATCGCGTGCCTTTCGCACGGCTTTAATTTGAGTCTCCATCTCCCAAGCTTCTTGCAGAAAGCCTTCAGGCCACCGAAGATAGTCCTCCTGCCTCAAACCAACTAAGCGTGGAGGAGTGCAAACTCCATCCTTTGGCGCATCAATAAAATATACTGCAATCTTATCCATCAAACTTGGATCTTGTGCTGCACGAAGACGCAAACGATGAAAAAACATTTCAGAGTGTGTCTCTACGAGTGCCGTCCGTCCGGACAACGCTAGCGAGCAAAAGAAATCTGCAATAGAACTTTGCGGCCGTGGGTGCAAATGGGCTTCTGGAAGATCAACAATAAATAGACTATCTTTTGGCTGAAGAAGGCCTGCTACCAACACAGGAATAACTTGGCTAACACCAAACCCAATTTCAGTTATGTCGTGAGGGGATTGCCCCTTGGGTGCTACGCGCAATTGCAGGTCATTACTTGCCCCTGATTGTTTAACTTCCACATGAGAGGCAATTTCAAGCCGCCCCAACCAATCAACTAGCGCTTCACTTAACGTGCGGTTCTTTGGCTTCCATTCGACCCCACTTTTTTTCGCCTCATCAACACTATTGGGAATCACCGGTGGCTCAAGATATGTGACTTGTTCAGATCCTTTCTTAAAAAGGATGCTAGGCGTCCACTCCCCGCTATAACCGATTGGCTGGTACCTGTGATTTCCATCCCTGTATCCTCGGGATGGCCGCTTTCGATTTGCACGCAGGTAGGTTAGCTTCACGAGGAGTGAACGCACGTCATCGTTAGCAGCATTGCTTAGTTGTCTCGCCGTACCAGTCATGTGCCGGACTGCACTCACGATCAATCCATCAATGATGACGGAGACTTCTGTCGCATTTTCCCGCCACGTTAACTCGTCAATTTTTTTGATCTCAATAACCTGCTTTAACTCGGTTGTTGCGCTGATTTCATGGAACGTGCCTTTTACTGGCACAACACCACTTGTTTGCCCTTTCGGGACGCCTGCGACGACCTTCTGGTGTAATATTCCGGGTAAGCTATGCTCACCACTAGGTAGGGCAGCGTAACTTAGGAATAGGCCATCGTTGTGGAGCATGCCTCCGAAGCCAAGCTCCACCAGGCCGTTAATGGTTTCCAGGTCAATTTTGACTGGACCTTCCGTACCCTCCGTTCTCAGATCCGTTGTTGTACCCAGATCGACCGGCCAATCTTCGACTTTATCATTTGGTGGTGGCGTTAATGAGGCTTGCGGCGTAGATGCGTAGGTCCTGTGAACGTGAGCCAGTGCAGCCAGCGCTTGTCCAAAAGATGACTTACCGGCACTGTTGGGTCCTATCAACACCGTAAGAGGTTTCAATTCAATACGCGCATCTCTGAAACCGCGAAAGTTTCGGAGCCGAATCGCTTTAATGTTCATTGTTCGTTAATTACCTCAAAAATTGTCTGAACTTCTTGTGTGCTTACTCCTCGCCAAGTTCGTCCTTGGAGCCTATAGACTGCCCAAGCAGTAGGATGATTTAAGGCCCGACCGAAATTTGGGACTACAAGTGAAAATCCGCCTTCCGCAGTAACAATTGCATATCGATCATCCGCTGCTGAGTGATACGCCCTTTGCGGATGGCTATGAACCTGTGCGATTAAACGCAGACCTGTTTCAGATAGTTCTTTGTTTAACTGAAACAGAGTATCACTCTCCACGAAATAGCCTACACCATCCTCACTGGAGATTGCTTTCTGCTTAGGAACGAATGCTTGAATGACATGTGCCTTCCCAGAGTTGGGTTCAATCGTGCCTAACCAGAGCACAAGAACTTCCCAACCATGGGATCCGAATTCCCTCATGGTCTCAAGCATTTGGTCGATAGTCGCGCGCTTTACAGTGACATACCGGAGAGGAATTAGCTGATTAGGTGCCATACGGGGGAAGATACCACAACTCTTTTTGACTGTGGTCAAGCATGCAGCGTATCTATTACATAGTGTTTTTAATAACTACTCCTACCGACGATGGGTTTTGGAGGGATAGAATTGTTAATTTTTAGTCATAGTAATCTGCTGCGTTAAGCAAATTAAGTCCGTTACAGAAATTTCGACTAGCCGGAACGGGGCGGAGCTACTCTAAGAATAGCTTCAAAGTGGATATCGCAGGAACTAGAACAACCGTCAATTTAAGTAAATTGCCACCGTCCGCTAAGGCCGATTACTGTCTGTCGCATCCTCGGACGGAGGTAACGCTGAACGTATGGCTGCAATCTTTGGCGCCATTGCTTGCGGGTGCGTTGGAAGTAGTGCTTGCCGACAGTTCCGCAGGTCGGGCACACCACTTCATCGCCTCCGCCCCAGCGCAATTCCTTGAACAGTTCAAAGGCTTCGTCGTTGGTGAGTTCCATCACCTTTCGTACAGAGAGGGTGCGGGATTTGGCGGAGAGTAGGAAGTGCTGAGACATTATTATAATCACTTTCGATATGTTTATATCTCTAATGATATGCCTTTTGCATCGCTTGTCAATATAAATATATCGCGTATGATGATGTTTATATTTTTCAGGAGTATCTCTATGTCCGTAGATCAGCAATGTGAAAACAAAGTAAAAGGGCTGCTCAAGGCCGAGTTAAAGCGTCGGAATGTCTCATACCAAGATCTGGCAAATAAACTCGCCGCACTAGGCGTTAGCGAGACCCCCGAGAACATTGCCAACAAGATCAGCCGGGGGAAATTTACCGCCGTATTCCTGATGCAATGCCTTGAAGCAATTGATTGCCATACGCTTAGACTGGCGGAGTAAATATCTTGCCAGACTGTTGAATTGCGTTTAAATCTGACCCACCAATTGCATTGAATTTTGACCCACCCTTGAATTATCTCTGAACGTTTCAGGTTGTGGATAGTTTTCTGGTTTTACCTCCCTTTCCCGATTGAGT
>JBAYIG010000029.1:0-23771 GCA_041665725.1 Sideroxydans sp.
CCGAGAATGACCGTAAAGGAACCTGCAGCAATCTCTACACTTACTCCCTTTAAAGCCTCAAAGCCATTGGGGTAGCGTTTACATACATTTTTAATATCTATCTGAGCCATACAACCTCCATAGTTCAGCAGTCGATGCTACAAACACCGACTGCTGACTTGAGTTCAACTTACTTCAACTGCTCTTTTTTCAGACCAAGGTCTTTCACCATGTCGCGAATCATCTGGTAGTCCTTTGGAGCGATTGAGACGTAGTGGCTGATCTTGCCGTATCCGGTGACCTGGATTTCGTTGTGTGCATTCAGAACAGCATCACGAATATCAGCCTTCAACTTCTTAGGCAGATCGCTGCGATAGACCAAAGGTGAGCCTGGGAGTGGAGTCGACTCAGCAATGATGCAATTGCTTTCCTTGGTGATCATACCTTTGCCCAGCATCTTTTCGTAAGTGATGTCATTGTCGGCAGCTGCATCAACTGTTTTGTTCTTAACAGCCAATTCAGCGGCGTCATGCGAACCGGCGTAAGTGAATTTTCCGAAGAAATCTTGAGGCATCTTTCCGGTTTCTTTCTTAACCATGTACGTTGGCATCAGACCGCCCGATGTTGAGGCTGGATCGACGAATGCCACACTCTTACCGGCCAAATCCTTGATGCTCTTGATGCCGCTGTCACAAGGAGCAATGATCAAGCTCTTGTAAGTTGGCGAATCGCTACCTTGACGAATGCCCACAGCGAACGCTTCAGCACCAGCTTCTTGCTCAGCCAAGTAGTAAGACAAAGGGCCAAACCACGCGATATCCACACGCTTCTTCTTCATCGCCTCGATCACGCCGGCGTAGTCAGTTGCAGTGAATACTTTCACTTTTTGACCAAGCTTCTTTTCCATGTAAGCGCGCATTGGCTCAAAAGTCTTGACCATCTCTTCATTGTTTTCTGCGGGAATAAGTCCCATTACCAATTCACGAGCACTTGCTGCACTTGCCGTGCCAATCAGCGCGACGCCGATCAGTGTTGAAAGAATAATTTTGTTAAATTTCATTTAGTAAGACTCCTATTAAGTTCACTACGGGTTATGACTAATCAGGGGGTAATGCGCAGTTGGATCCGGTCTGCACGGAACCGGGTAATGGCGTACTCGACCGGGGTATTACCCTGATCCAGCACGTTCAAACTCTTTACACGAAGAACAGGTCGATTCTTCGTAATGCCGAGGAGCTTCGCGTCATCGCCTTGGGGAAGTACAGCAGTGACTAAACTTTCAGTACGACGAAGCTTTCCACAGCTTGCTGACAACAAATCATGCAAAGAACCGTCTTGGTAATCATTGAGCAATTCACTGTATGGATTTACTGGAAAGAAATGAGAGATCACACAGAATGGAATGCCATCAGCAAGGCGTAATGTCTCAATCCAAAGCACGTGATCATCAGGAGCAAGCGATAAGTTGCGCGCAACACCTGCAGAAGCAGGTGCGACCATTTTTCGCACAACTTTGGTATCTGTAGAAATACCTATATCTGTCAGGGTTTGTGTGAAGCGAGTGTTTGTACCAACACGGTAATCAAGCAACTGGTCTGTAATAAAGATGCCAACACCATGCTGGCGCTCAAGCAGGCCCGCCCCAATTAGCTCCTCAACCGCTCTACGCAATGTGTGGCGATTTACTCCGAAGCGAGCCGCCAACTCTCCTTCGGATGGCAACTTATCTCCAGCAGATCCCTGACGTACATAATCGCGCTCCAAAACTTCAGCGATTTGTGCATACAGTGAAATGCCGGTGTCTCGATCTATTGCGTAAAGACTCATGAGTGCAGATGTCTAGATATGTAATGACGTGCACTATGGACATCAACTATTTCAACCTAGTGAATTGTTTGTTACGAATTGGTGAATTATTTGTGTACGGCCAACTATCGAAAGATAGGTTTAACCTTAATCCAGAAGTGGCACTCCCAAATAAGAGTGCTAAATTGCAGCATCGATCTAGAGATCAATGTGTTTAAGAGTAGTCAGTCGCGACCTGAGAAAGCAGTCATTCAAGATGTTTCTCGTACCTATGGCGGTTGTCATTGCATACCAGTCGTTGGCCCAGCTAAATGCCACCGGCCGGAATGGCCGAGTATCAGTCACTGACTTACATCCAAAAGGAGCATAAAGCTGCTGAGTAAGAATCTGCTTCTGTGCACTGATGAGCCCCCCCATCGTTCCATGATGCCAAAATGAGTGATGAAATATGCATGAAATAAACTTATACAAACTTATACTCAAAGGTATAACTTCATATAACTCCATGAAACATTGTAAGAATGGCCGGATTTTTTTCAAACGACGAAGCGGTGTCCTCACTGACCAGCTAACCAGTCCAATTGCATCGCCCTATGAGTGGACTGCTTTGGCCGAAGATCGGTCTCACGATAATTCAACAGTGAGTCGGTCACCTAAACAGTTATAGAAAACTCAATCGATATACTTTCTTTGTGCTGAAGCCCTACTGCAATCCCCGCTGGGACCCATGCGGGCGGCAAGTGGCTTATGCAAGCATGTAATAGTGTCCGCACTACCGTGGACATTGCATTTCCAAGACGTTACATTCCTACCTTGTACCATCAGTGTGGGGAGTGAGCCATGAATGCTGCAAACGACGTCAAAAAACAAAACCGGATAATTGAGCTGGAAGCTGAGCAGGTCTTCGGTTCTCATTCGAAAGCACTTGAATGGCTGAATACTAAGAACCTGGTATTGGGCTCAACTCCACTGGAGTTGCTCGATACCGATGAAGGTGCCGCTGAGGTGCGGAAAATGTTGTCTGCGATTGGTCATGGCGGGGTTGTCTGATAACAAAAGATGCATTGGCTAACCATCCTCACCGCTCTGATCTATTCGAGCATCCTTGCGATCCTGGTGATCGTCAGAGGATGGGAGTTGACCGAGGCGGCTGCACTTGTATTTGGCCTGGCTTTCGCGGTTGTGTTGGCGATCGTTGTAGTGATATCTCGAATGCCAAAGGAAGAAGGAAAATCTTTCTGGCAGGGCTTCTGGGCCTCCGTCAGGGCAGACCTAAATGGTCTAATGGATCTGATCCGCTTCAAGTAATTGGACCGCTTGGGCAGGCAGTTTCTTCAAATTTCCCCATGGATATCGCCATGTCGATCCTTCTGCGCAGTTGGGCACGAATCTACGGTACCCAATGCATCTACTCACCGCATTTCCGTTTTCCCGCACCAAGCACATATTAAACGTACAGCTGTCAGGGTTTGCCCATCTTCTTTCCAATCATGAACGCAATGAAGCTGCCTCAGTAATGAAGTACGCTTCCCGAAGGGCGTAAGGAATGACTGCCGAAGTTTGGATTGCCTCCTCCTTCCAAGTTCTTTTGCTTTTTTCATTTGTCCTCACTCAGATCAATACCATATTCTTGAGCAAGTGCTACGCTCAAAACGAGCAACTGGCTCCAGTTTCATCGACTACTGAATAACCATTATGTCACTTTGCTAGTCCAAAACTCTAACACCCCAGATGGGCAGTTCATAGTCTGATTCCCAACTCCGAACTTTCAGTACGTCATTTGTATATAGGTTGTGGCGACAGTAGAATTGGACTCGCACCCTACTAGGCAGTTGTCGTCCTCACATTCTTTGGTGTTTGAGCGAACAACGTGTTGAACGATGCAAGTAATTGTGGAAACTTATCATGATGAACAGTTTGTTACTGGCAACACCAATTATCGCCATCACACTGCTGGTCGTAGGGCTAGGAATATTTGCCGTCAAAATGTTTGAGCGTGAACTTAGAAATAAGAATCACTCCCAACATTGCCGTAACGGTTAACACACAAGCTAAACAACGCGCATTGAGCTTTTTCATTGCAGTGCTTCATATTGTCCGTTATGCCGGATCCAAGCTCCGAGAAATTCGCAACTACGTCCGTCATGTTGGATATTGTGCTATCTAATGTCGTAAACACCCGCTGGAATTAAAGCATTGTTTGCAGCCCATTCTTTGAAAATTGGCGTCAGCTCTTCAGGCAGTCCAAGTAGGAAGTCGATGTCGATCGGGTATGATTAATTAAGACTGTTGGCAGTCGCCATGAGCAGCGATTCTCCCTGTCTATGTTCCTTGGCGACCTTAAGCGGATTGAGCTCTAGTTTCTTAGAAAGCCCAATCTTGATTATCTGCGACAGGTAATAGTTAACTAATATCTTGGCTTTTAGCCTCATTCTTTTGACTTATTAATACTTTCATTTTTGCGCCCAAAATATCTACCGCACCTCGCATACCATCTCTAATTTGGATATGTATTTTGTTAGCGTCATTGATCTGCGCAATTTCATCTGCGTTTAGCAATGAATCGATACGTAATTGTGAGCTCTCGCTCATAATCAAATCAATCCGCATTGCTTTACTCCACAATTCCTTCCGTGCGAACAAGATAGATTCTATATCTTCATTGTAGCGAATAGAGTCATTAGCAATTTCAACTGCATTTTTCAATTTATGTACCATCCAAGTTAAATTTAGTTTTTTTCTACCAGAATATATTTAGTACATGTCCATCGAACAGCCGTCAAGGTCTGCACGTCTGACTCCCAGTTGTGATTGGAGCGCGTCCGCAACCCCGTGTAAACTAGTCGTTAGCTTTGACATCCCTGTTAGACCGCTTTGGCCGAGCAGCTGTCACCCATTACAAAAATGTGTAAGGCCGCTCCTGCTGCTGGAAATGCCTCGTATTGCACGCAACTGTGCATACTTATTCGGTGTTATTCAACCCCAGCTTGCACAGTACGGAGTAATGGCCAGAAAATTTCGGAAATATGATTTCAACCTCAGATTGCAAATAGCCCAAATTAGATATTCCGGTTGGCAGTAAACGTTCGGTGCGACCGTCGATTTCCTTCGGAATATCTCTATTTGGCACCTTGAGCTACGGTACACAGTCCGACAATCTCTGCAGCAGACAGCTTGTGATATTGAAGCTGCTTTTCTACCGCCCTCGCGTCATTAAATTCTCCGGAAGTAGCTAGTGACACCGAATAGGCGCGAACTGAATCTCGCAGCTTACTAAGACCAGGACGATTAACGATTCGTATGTCGGCGTGAGGTGAAGCGGCATGCTCGAAGACCGTTCTGGGGTGAACCATGAGAGGTGTCATGTTGCATGTATTGTCATATTTCTCGTTGAACCAGACTATCGATCCATTGAGTTGATTGGTGTCACCTTTAGATATTTTATCTGTTACCACAGCCCCGCTTTTGCATTCAATCACAAGGTATGCAAGTCCTCCGAGCGCCCAAAGATTGTCAGGGCCACGACCAACAGTTTCCTCCGGGCGCTGCGATCCGAATCCCAGGAATATGCCCAAATCGCACATCGCGGCTTCGAACCGCTTTGAGCCTTCCTCTCCCCAGTCTAGATCATCAAGAAGACCATTGACCCAGATAACCAGATCGTTACTTTCAAGGAATCTCTCACTCATGAAGCGGGAAGCGGCCGCAGCTTGGCCTGCTGCGGGAGCGCTGAGCTTGTTATAGGTTGTGCCCGCGATGGGCTTAAGTAGACGCGAATTATGACTCAATGCTGCCAATTGCAGCTCCTGTGCTTTCGCAGGATTCGTAAAGTTGGTGTACTCAGCAAGTTGCTGCTTCAGATACCCTTTCACTTTAGGCTCCGTTGCTCCATTTACCGCTTCTTGTGCCTTGCCGATGGCAATGTCGTATCTTGCGATGCGGGCGGCATCGAATGCCTCCCGAAGTTTCACTTGATTACCGTCGAGATGGCCATCATTGACTACTGGTGCATTTACAACGGCATTTCTACCAGCCTGAACCCAGTCATCGTCCTGTTTTAGACATAAATCCAGAATCGTCCTCAACTCCTCAAGTGGTTTCCGGCGAATCTGGACGGCGACATTCTTTCCAAGAGTAATCTGTGCCCTGGTCGCCGACGAGAACATTTCTTCAGCTTCAGGCTTATGCAGTCTTTCTGTTAGCTTCCCACCGAGCAGCAACACCACGCAGTGGTCGTCACTTGAACGCACACCGCGCCCCATACCTTGCTCGATTCGTTGAACCTGGCGAGCCAACTGCCTCCTAGTTCCATCAAGAAGCAGCATTTCTAGGCGCTCGCCCAGACCGTACACTTCCGGAAGACCGTCGATGATAAGTAATTCACATGCCTTACCAGGCAGATCGATGCCATCGTACTTGTTTATAAGCACGGTTAGGCCGACGTGCCCGGCCTTGAGACGTTCAACCCCTTCGCGTATGTTGTCCTTATTCAGTATCTGATGGGCGACCTCTGCCCAAAAGTCGGCTCGCTGGTTTGAGGGGACGATGACGACCACGTTCAAGTCAGTTGAAATATCCGATACTAGTGCCTTAATTTGCTCGACAGTGTAGTCAGGATTAATCTCCTGCGGCGCGAGGATCATCCTATCTCCTATGTCTCCGCCTCCTTTGGGTCTAATTGGCTTTACGACCTCGGAAGCATCGGCCTCGAAATGACTGACCAGAATCGTGTCATCAGCTAAAGTTGCCGTCATGTATATCCGCCGTTGCGCGCTGGCAAAGGCTGGGATACGATCAATAGGAACAAAGTGTGGAGCTATCTCCATCCGAGCGCCCCCGAATACACAGGAGCAAAGTGGGATGCACTCGCTCAGTAACGGCCAGTTCCACTTAAGCTCATCTGTGTTTCTCTGGGCATGCAAGAGTCTGACAACATCGTTCTGGTGAGCCTGCCAAGCCCAGTACGGAACAGTCATAACGATGGTTGGATCCCCCGCCTTGATGTCTAGCAGACCCGCCGGAGATTGAGCTCTCAGATCCTCCTCGAAAAGTGTCAGTAGACCATCATAGACTGGACTTCCGACGTTGGACTTTATACAGAACTGGTCATTCACAACGCCTAAACACGCGTGAGCGTCGTCAATCACGACACAGCCTATTGGAATTTTCTTCTCGCCAACCCCGAATACCGAACGGCCGTTAATTAGCTTGAATACATTGGCTACCAAGATGGCACGACCAGCAATGAAATCTGGATCCTTTTCGTCATCGGTCGCGGCGATTCCTAGCGCACTTGCTTCCTCTAGCACTTGTGCTACCAAGAACGGATCAGGGGTTATGTAAACAGCGGGCTTGATGTTTTCGTTAAGTGATGCCTGGAGACAGAGCAGACCAACAACTGTCTTGCCACCACCAGTGTTCATCTTGATGGTTAAATCCTTTTCAGCCCTGCGCGAGTACCAAGTATCTAGAACATCCGCTTGTTCATCGAGTGGACGCTTGAATCGCGCATCGCGCTTCAAAGTGGTAAATATCTTTCGCGGATCTATTTGTTTTGTTACTGCTCCAGCGCTCAGTTTTCCGAAATCTAAAGCCATTTAATCGCTCCCGTCATAATTGTGTTTCATATGCTCGATTTTGGCACACAAATGACTGGAGAGAGATGAGGTTCGTTTGACTTGCGCGCAATCTTTAGTGTGCTACCTAAATTATTGAGGCTGCCGTCTTGGGGCGACAGTGTGAATTCACCTTATCTGGAAGTTGATGTTCCTTGACCTGACACATCCAAGATCAGCTAATCAATTGCTGACAGATGGAAAACACAAAACTTGGGACACCATCGTGCGCATTTGGGTGCATTACCCATTGCGCTTGAACCTATCACGCACTCACCAAACTAGCCATACGATTGCGAGCGAGGTTTTGCCTAAGGTAATGAAAAATATCTAGCTCGGAGATCCTTATGAAGATCTATCAAATAATCAGTTCCCACAGAAAACGCCAATGTGCCAGAATGGCGAATCCAATGGGATGTTGAAGATGACGAGCAAGAAACCATCGGCCTTTCGTGACCGGATCAACGAATTTTACAAAACGCAAGGTAGCCTGAACGTTAAGGATATTGAGTACGAGGCAGATCTCACCAGCCTACTCGGACTGCTTGCGCTGTTACGGACATGGTCTTCCGAGAAGCTGGATCACATCCAGCCTCTGGACTCTCTTCATAACATATTGTGTCCGACTTCAAGTATGACCCGTGAGACGATAAGCAAGATCTATCGCTCAAAACTGGTCAACATCGATGCTTCCAACAGCCCAGATTCAGCTTTTGTTGAAAACGAAGACCACTCAATCTCCTGGTATATTTTTCTGACGGCACTGCAGCCGTCGTTGTGCACCAGCGATCGTGTTTTGGACATTCAGGAAACCATCGCCCTCTTACAGGGGATTATTCCCAATTGCTTACAACCTTGGCAGAAGAGTCAGCTACCAGATCTTATGCGCACTATTGCGGTTGAAGAATGCGTTCAGTACCTCCAATACATTCTGAGCGAGTACGGATTTGATGAGCCTGTTGGAGAAAAGACCAAGTTGATATTTGATGAACTGCTTGATTCATTACCCGTCAGTTGCATCATCCCCTGCATCTGGTCATCAGCCAAATCGGCTGCAGCATTCCTACAGACACCTGCATGTAAAGGGCGTAAGCATGCTTTCAACACGATTCAAGGGAAAATCAGAGAGACTGCTTCCAAGCGGCTGTCTGGAGAACTTCAAAACAAACCGTTTGTTCGCAGCACAAGCTGTGGGCGTTCCCAGATCAGCATCGAATTGTATTCATTGCTGGGATTTGATGGAGACGTAGGCTTTAATGAACGCCTAGCAGACATCGAAATCCCAGAAGCGTGGAAGACCGAGGATGAAGACAACGAATATGAGACTGGAGCTAAATTTACAACGCACGAAAAGCTAGTGCTAGAAGAATGCGGTTACTATGAATGCTCAGATAGTTGGTTTGAACGGCCGTTGACTTTCCTAGATCGGGAGGTAGTAGTCAGAAAGGTGCTCACCAGCCCATGTTATGAGGTACGGGTGAAGGATGTGAGTAACTTAAAGGATTCAATTCAGATTGCTTCGGCTTGGATGGATGACTTCACGTCCGTAGCGATATTCATTGATGCTATGGAAAAAAGTGACGACATAATACAGCTGAAGCAAAAAACTGATGCGAACGAAGAAGAATAGCCTTCGCACTACTATTCTCGCAATTCAATACCACGACGGTGTCGCTTTTTGGTTAAATCCGCTTCGGGATCGAACGCGGGAACTAGAATTGAGCATGCAGCTTCTGATATGAATCAGGCAATACAGATACTCTTGGATCGAGTGCGTTCCCAGCGAACACGACCCGCCAAGATTCGCACTCCTGCGCATGTCTTTAGGGCTTCTTCGCATTGTGAACTCTTCTGTTTCGATTCACACATCGGGACTAAGATATTGGCAACACATAGCCTGCCTCACTTGAAGGGCGTATGCATAGGTGTAACTGCGGGTTTTTGGTTTATTTCGATTTTTAATCGCGGGTGCACTTTCATGAGTTGGAATTTACCTGCTCTAAAACGAGACCTATCGAGCTCTCATAAGGTTTTGTCGCTACCGTAATTAAACCAATTCATAAGTTCCTCAACATTGTTTGCACAAAAAGCGGGATGCTCAGCTTCCAATGAATCGCGAGGATGAGCTCCATAGGTTACTGCAACTGCATGTGCGCCTGCATTCTTGGCCATCTGCAAATCATGTGTGGTGTCTCCAATCACCAATGTCGCTTCAGGAGAAATCCCGAACTCATCCATCAGTTCTTGAAGCATTTGAGGATGGGGCTTGGAATGGCATTCATCTGCACATCGTGATGACAGGAACCGCCTGCCCAACCCAGTCGCAGCCAAGGCTCTATCAAGTCCTGCGCGGCTTTTACCTGTAGCTACCGTCAACAAATAGCCTGCACCGGCCAACTCATCAAGCATTGCCTCTACGCCTACAAATAATCGTAGTTGGGAATCGCGGGCAAAATAGTGATGACGGTAGCGATCAGTAAGCTCTTGATAGCGTTCATGTGGCAAGTCAGGCACGGCTCGACGTAGCGCTTCAAATAACCCAAGACCAATAATATGGCTCGCGCGTTCATCTGAAGGAACTGGAACACCAATATCAGCCGCAGCACTCTGAATCGACTCGACAATTGCTGTTGTCGAGTCGATAAGGGTTCCATCGAAATCAAAAGCAATTAGCTCAATTTCATTTCCGTTTATAACTTTACGAGTTGCCACGAACGTTACTCCTAATTCTTATTACAAACATTTTCTCATTTGCCTAGGATGGCTGCACATCATTCAGATTTTTCATCCTCTACAGTCTCAGCACGGTACTCGAAGAACCTTGCCATATGTTCCGTGATATCCGTTCTGATCGTCTTCGCCAGATGTTCATCAATCTCTTTTTTGTTACCAGGAATGACAAAGGGCATTGTCTTGCGCCCCTTGAGCTTGATGATTGTCCGGATATACATTCGTGTGGTTTCGAGATCTGCGTGTCCTAGCTGTTCTTGCAGAATTTCTTGGAACATTACCGCAAGCCGAACATCCGGTTCAATTTTATGAAGCTGGCAGTAGTTCCAGAGCATGTGTGTTGCCCCTGTGTGGCGCAGCATGTGGGGATGAACATCCAATCCAGCCTTCCTGAAAGCGTCCTCGATCATGTACGGCTTCACGGGTGTTCCTGACTCAGTCATCCACAGAATGTCTTCAGGACAAGTACGCCGCGATTTGTCGCGTAAGCTGCCGAATTCAAGCGTCGCATTAGTCCTCTTCATATAGCTTGAATCAAACAGTTTTTTACGATCCTGGTAATGTGGCTCAATGTAGTCGTCGTAGATGGCTTGCAAGGTTTCGCTGTAAATATCAACGACGATCAGCTTGCTACGCTTTGTCAGGAGTTTGTATTTCAGCGAATCTATACCTTGGCGATCGAACTCTGGCCACAGAGGCAGGTAAGGGTTATAGCGATTGCTGTGAAGCGGCATTTCACAAACATCAGCTACACGAAGAAAGGTCTGCATCATGACCTGCGCAATAACCGCATACACAGGATCAATTTCCTTGAGCGCGCGATAAAGCTCGCCGTAGCGATCGATGCTAATCACTTGGTCTTTGTAGTCGGTCTTCTCGGTCGTTCGTTTGTGGCTGTCATCCTTTTCATGGGTAGTTCTATGGCCGTACGTCGTATGACTTAGAAAGTTATCGTCCTGGTTCAGGGAGCGACGCTGGACAGTTCGAGCGGGGAATCTGGCCTTCACTCGTATACCTTGCTTCTGAAGGTAGTCATAAAAGTCCCTGATACGTGTGATTCTGGCGTTATACGTCGTGGGGGTCGCCTCACCGAGCTGTGCTTCAACGATCTTCTCGATATGGTCAGAGAAATCAGCTTCCGTGTATTCAATTTTGTTGTGGGCAAGTGCCTCTAGAAACGCCTTGAGGTCGTAGGCGATTTGCCGCAGCGACCCGCCCGTAACCGGCGTCATGTTCGGACGGATGTCGCGGGGATAGTAGTAACGCATCACCAAAAAACCGAACAGATGGTTATGAATGTGATGGTCATCTTTGAGCGGAACAGGCACCACCCGACCTTCTGGCCACACCAACTCAATCTGCACAGTTGCCTCCATCAATGAAGGCCGCTCTGAAAGCATACTTATCCACGGTAGCGCACCACAATTAGCTCATCGATCCAGGTTTCCTCGTATGGATCGGGCTTTTCGAGCTTGGAATAAAGCATGGTCAGATCATCGTCGGTCATCTGCTTCCCCGCTGTGCGCAGCGTTCGGTTCCGTTCGCGAATGATTTCCATATCTGTATCGAAATAGACGCAGGTCTTTGGTAAATCCGTGAACCGCGAAAGTGAATGAACGAAACGGAATCGATCGACATTCGTCAGATTTGTTGCATCAAAGATTACAGGATGCCTGTCGGGCGCAACCACCCCCTCCTCTGCCCATGTGCTCTTACCCGAACAAGGAAGCCCAACGAGGACGTATAGGCGCATTGTTAACTTACGGGAAAGTAGGTCCACCAATTTCTTGTAGGCTTGCCCCCAAGCTTCATTTTCATGTGCCTTTGAGCCGAATTTATAGCGACCACCAACAGTACGGAAATTGTCAGGTGAAACCACGTGCTTTTGCATCCGTCCCGTTATCGCGCCCGCCAAGTTGCCCTGCTTCTTAGTATGAGTCAGTTCATCTTCTAGCTCTGAGACCTTAGCCAGCAATTGGGTCATCCTTGATCGATTGTGATCCAGTTCTCCCATACCGTTCGACGACAGATTTTTGTAGTACGCCAATTCCCGTTGCAATGGTTCGCAGTCACTCAATAATGCAGCGTATCGTTGCTTCAGCTCTTCAAGTTCCCGCTTGTCTTCAGTCTTCTCATGTCCCGCGCCGAGGTTCTTCTGAAACTCTAACACCTCCTGCTTGAAGGCAATATATTCGGCACGCTCTGGAGACTCTTCCTTTAGCCTATAGCCATGCAAATAGACCTTGTCGACGCCTGCCTCATTACAAATCTTTGCAATTGATACATCGTGCTTTTTGCCTGACTGCTTAGCAATCTCCTGCCTACGCCCGAACACCTCCCTAAGCTTGGCGAGGCGTTGATTATGAGTTCGCTTTTCGTCAGCCATTGACAAGCCCATCCTTGTCCTCATTGCTCACTAGTATTGGATCAGTTTGTAGCGTCGTAATCCCAAATACTTTCTTGAGAGGGGCTTCGTACTGCCTGATGAATTGTGCGGCGCTCTCGATGAAGTGCGCCTCGTTGAAAGCATTACCAAGCTGGTGTCGCATCAGCGCGCGGTACCAGTTCAACGTTTCCAAGACAGATGTCGACCAAGGACCAAGCATCGCCTCCGAACAGCTCGTACCAATGCACTGCTGCGGATTAATATCCGAGACATATCTTAATAGTTCTGGGGCAATACCTTGAGTCTTGTCACGATTCGCACGCTTTGCGCAGGGTGGCTGACTGGTGTCTGATGGATTTCGCATGCACTGAACTCCAAATGGCGTCAAAAAGCCGCAGGCACTTCCACTCGTGATTCGTTGTTCGAGAATTTCTGCGAACGAAATTAGAATTTCAGCGTCTGTCAGACTGTGCGACTTCTGCTTGTTTGATTCCATATGCGATTTGTGCTCTTGAAATCCACGCACCAACTGCTCCCCTTTCATTCCTGCTACACGTCCCTTCGATGCGGCAAGTGCCATTTGTCTTGCGGTTTCGGTGTTGGCGCGCTTCTTTTGAGCTTCGCGTTCAGATAGGAATGCTGGGTTGTTGTTCAGATACACCGTCGGCATGACATCGTTTGAGTGGCCGAACAAACGACGCACCAGTAGGAGCGATAAATTGGAGGCTGATCCCAGCCAGCCTGCGACGGTCGTGCGATAACAGTGTGCCGTGTAGTATTTGCCTGTCTTGGGGTTCTGAAAAGGGATATTGAAGTGAATGGCAAAATCTCTGATTATGAAATTCAGCTGATCTCCGTAGTTAAGTCGTGCTGAATCTTTGGACTTGCCGCCGCTCTTTTTCCCCTCCTTTGACTCCTCCGATGCAGGCCACAGTGAACTATCGATGAGGAATGATGAATTTGCGAACTTGATTTTCTCAAGCAAACGGCATGCCTTCTCGGTTTGTCCGGGGACAGGAAGCACTACAATATTTTTAGTTTTGCTAATGTCTGCTCGCAGGTAGAACAGCATGTCGATCCGTCCACTCGGACGGCATTCACCGATCTGTAACGTACGCACATCTGAATTCCTCAAGCCTGTCGTCAAGAGGATGACATTGGCGCACGCGCCGCGCGCCAAATACAAGAGTTCGCGCAACCAACTAAATACGGCTGCCACCTTAACTCTCTTGTCCGTGGTCCGTCCGCTAAGCTTCGGTGGGGCATGGATATAGCCGAAGATAGGGCCATACTGTTTTAAGATACCGAGCGCATAAGTCTCGTCAAAGGAGGTTGCATCGACGTACGCGGCGACAAGTGGAGCAATCTCAACAAAATGATCGAAGTGCTCCTCAATCAGAGTCAATGACTTCTCTACCAGAGGCTGTACCGTTTCGCTCGGCAGCGGTTCATACCCTTCAACTGTTGGGAAGATTACCTTTAGATCGGCAGCTCTTTTTCGAGCCCAGTTCGCCACTGTTTCACCTGACTTTTGCCATGGAAGGCTGGCGCGAATTTGATATACCGGAACCTGCTCAGCAACGTGATTTGCGTATGCATGAAATGAATCCAACTCATAGCATTTTGTTCGGAACTTTTCTTCAGATGCCGCAGCGACAAGTTGAGCGTCTAGCATGACCAATAAATCGTGATCATTGAGGTGGCTCAGTCCGAGAATAGTGTCACCGTTATTTCCTGTAAGCAGTTTTTTGCTTTCAATGAGAGAAATAATTCCGCCACGTAACGAATGGAATCTCCCTGCGGCCGTGCTGAGTTCCATGCTCCGATCAAATATCGTCTCAAACATCATTGCTTTGACTAATACTCTAAGTGCAGGTGAGCTAGCAGCAAGAAGCAGCCAATTGATGCCAGTGCGTGACCCAGTAGACGAACTATCTATGTTGTACCAGTTATCGTCCTCGAACTTGCATGTCGTGCCGTAGATAGTCTTACCATGATATCTAAGCGCCAGGTCACCAATCAGCGCCCACTGGAACTTAGCCAACTCAGAATCGGTGATTCTTTCCTCTTGAACCTTGGTGAAGAAATTCGAATCATCTATTTTTAAAGATTTCATGATCAAATCCTCGTAGGTGCGATGATGGGCGGAAGGCTGATGCGCCCTTCCCGCGCCGCACTCCATGCATCATCGACAATCTGCCGCCCATTCTTTCTGTCTGCTTCAATGTAACGCGCGAGCGCATCATGGGCGATGCACCACCTGTCCTCAAATATAGCGGCCCAAATGAGACGGTCTTTTTCTCGTTCAGCCTCATACTGGAGAATTCTTAAGCAAATGTATGGAAGATGTTCTTTTGAAATGATGCTTTGCTCGCAACCAAGGCATAGATCGTAGTGCCGGCATTCCTCAGCAATTGCCACATCATGACTGGGATTGTGCGGATCGACGCAATGACATAGAAAGACCTTTTTCTTGTGCTGAATCTGCTTGCGAAGTTGTATCCTGCTCTGGCACTTAAGATCATTCAGTTTCCCACCGGTAACTGTCGCAATTGCAATATCTATCACGCTACGGCCGACTGACGATTTAAGGAGATAGTGTGTAAGCGTTGTATCCAGGTTGCCGTGATTCAAGTCATCCCGCAACTTTTCAGCAAGCTCATTCATATCCTTGATGTTCTTCATTCGGTCTAGAAGTTGACCACTGGCAAATACTTTTCTAAATCGAGTAGAGTCGATACTAGTCAGTTTCTCCCCATTTTCATCGATTACAGGAAAATACTTCTGAAGTCTGTAGGAGGCAGATCCAGCAGTCGACCATTGAAGTATATAGGTTTTATTGAATTCAAAAAAAGGTCCGTCACCCACTTTAACGTAACGCTCATAGTCAACCAGCATTTCGTAGAGTGGACTACTCTTTGCGATGATAATTGGGATGATTTTTTCAGGCGATCCTCCGGTTCGTGCTTTTATCCCATAGAGATTGATTTCAGTTTCCGTCCCGTCCTTTTTGACAAAGACTGTGTCACATCGCGTCAGGATAGACTTGCCATTCTCAGCCTTGGAGGGAATGGTCAAGACCACCTCCTTATTTACGCCTGTTTGCATCATAAGCAAGTTCGCTAGGCACCAACCGATTTGATTGATGACGTTATTCGCTTCAGTGGGTGCTTTCTTACTGTTGACATGAAAGGAAAGCGGGTTTAAAGAACCTTTAGGGTCGTAGCCAAACCGGTGTCCCATTGCCTCATGGAATTTGGAAACCAGTGCTCGATTACTTTTGGAGTTTCTGTAAAAATCAACTAGCCGGGTTACAAATTTTGATTCTTTTCTGTTTTTGAATTTAATTCCAATTGATTCCGCTTTATGATGCAAGATGTAATGATTAATTAGAATTTCATAGCCTACACCATCATCACAAAGCCATTCGTAAAGCAATTGAGCAACATCACTGCCCGCTCCTCGATTCCTGACAATTGCTTTTCGACCGGGATATATCCAGTCCTCGGGCACATCCTCCTCAGACAGACTTTCATAACGCTTCAAATATCCAATCCGCTGTTCAAAAAAATAAATAAACAAAGAGAGCAATTGATACATGACTACATCTGAATAGTCCTTGGTTTCTGCCAGCTCCGAAGTGTGTTCTCGGAGTTGCTTATTACGTTTTCCTTTCTTGAACATTAAACCATCTAACCAACCACCAATCGAAGTTGGCGGGTAAGCATGGAATATTTGGCGCGCAGTATTGAAAAGCGCCTCGGAAACTTCGCGGCTGTCTGCTGCACAACGCTCTAAATAGTCAGCCCAATCCTCCTTGCTGATATCAGTCAGCGTTATAGGCCTTTTAGTGCGTGTTGCTAGAAAACCAATGAAATGTCTTAACGACTTTTCTGCGAGGTTGACAGAGTTTTTGCCAAGATGCTTTCTTTGAAGATGCCCTACAGCTATTCTGACAATGTCGATACAAAAATCCTCAGAGAATCCGCTAGCTCTACAGAACTCGAATAGCGGCGGACTGGTGTTGCGGTTTTTCATATACGGCATCGTCGCCCCGATAACGGAAACATCTATCTCCTTAGATTGATATTTCTGTACCGTATCCGTGACATCGTCATCGGATGGGCTCACGAAGAAAAGGCGTGTGAGAACTTTCTGTCCATGCTTCTTCCCAACAACATCGATAAATCTCTTAAATGAAGGCAACCCATCTAGCGGCCTTATTTCAGAGTCGCTATTTCCTGATTCGATCTTGACTGGAGGTTTACTCTTTCTTCCCATTTTTCCGACTATTCAGAAACCGTTTATTAATGATTTGTCATTCATTAAATTATAGCCAAAAAAAATGAACGTCTACTAATTTTTAGAATCCAGTAAATTCGAACACGATCAGGTCATATCTTTTCGCCATCTGAATCACCTAAATAGTAAGGCGCGGATTCTACCACTGGGCATAACTCATCCCCGTATAATGCGCGCCCCTTTGATTGGTAATGTCATGAGCCTTATCTATATCCTCGACCTGTGCGCTGTCGCCGTTTGCGCCATCACCGCTACGCTGGAAGCGCAACGTCGTGAGCTAGACCTTTTCGGCGTGGCGACCATCGCGGTGATCGCAGGTATTGGCGGCGGCACAGTGCGCGACATCTTGCTCGGGCGCTTACCCGTCTATTGGATTCACGACCCTATCTATGTCGTAGTGGGTATCACTGCCTCCATGCTCACGTTCTACTTCGAACGTAAGATCACTATCCCCAAGAACTTCTTTCTGCTGCCCGATGCGGTCGGTCTGGCGCTGTTCACCGTCATTGGCACCAGCGTCGCCATGAGTTTACAGGTGCACTGGTTCATCGCCGCCTTGATGGGCGTGATCACGGGCGTATTCGGCGGAGTCATCCGCGACATCCTGTGCAATGAAGTCCCGCTCATCTTCCGTACCGATATCTATGCCACTGCTGCCTTGGTCGGCGCCTTGCTACTCATCGCGTTGGACAGCATGGGCATGGCGCACAACATCGCACTCATCACATCAATGATCGTTATCGTCGCCATCCGCCTAGCGGCGATACGCTGGCATATCCACCTACCGAGATTCCGCCCCTACGAATGATAGATAAATCACTTCCCTCTTGGCTCATCTACTGCCGCCCCGGTTTCGAGCGCGATTGTGCCGAAGAGACACAAGCCAAAGTCGTCGAAGGTGACGAGAACAGCGGCTTCCTGTTGTTGCAAGGCAAGGCGAAACTCGCCTACAAGCAACTCACCTTCGTGCGCCAACTATTGACGCTGCACGGCGAAGTGAACGACCTGCCGGAGCGTGACCGACTCAGCCCCTTGCTGGCAGCTGTGCCTGATACCCCAGAGAGATTCGGCGCGCTGTATCTCGAAGTACCCGATACCAATGACGGCAAGACCTTGTCTGGCTTCACCAAGCGCTTCCAACCGTTGCTCGAAGAGGCGTTACGCGAAAGCTCTCGATTGGTAGATGACCCCAACTTGCCACGTCTGCACATCTTCTTCCCCAACGAACAGCGCGCGTTGATCGCCACTAGCAATCCCGACAACAGCAACAGCGCGCTCAATGGTATCCAACGCGTCAGCATGGTGAGTGATGCGCCCAGCCGTTCCTACTTGAAACTCGCTGAAGCATTCGAAGTGTTCCTGGATAAGAAAGAGCAATCGCTCTGGCTGAAACCGCACATGACAGCTGTCGATTTGGGAGCGGCACCAGGAGGGTGGACTTGGCAGTTGGTGCAACGTGGATTGAAAGTAACCGCCGTAGACAATGGCCCACTCAAAGGCGCTGCTGCCACGCACCCGAACATCAAACATCTACGTCAAGACGGTTTCAAGTTCCGACCACAGAAAATGGTCGATTGGCTGGTATGCGACATGGTGGAACAACCGCAACGTGTCGCGACGTTGGTGACCGAGTGGTTCATCGGTGGGCACACCATGCATGCCATCTTCAATCTGAAGCTACCGATGAAGAAACGTGTCGATGCGTTACAAGTCGCACTGGGTTCGATACGCACCGCGCTCAACGCCAAAGGCGTTCGCTATCGTTTAGAGACCAAGCAGCTCTACCATGACCGTGAAGAAGTGACGGTGTTCCTGACTAGGGCGAAGAAGTGATTCAGGCTTTCTCGTCGATGTGCTCGGCGGCGTGATTGCCAAGCAGATCGTGGTGTCGTCTATCCACACCCGAACGTAGTTCGATCAATACTTTTTGATTGTGGATACGGCGGCAGGCTTTGCGCCTGTCTTCCAAAGGTAATCTTGTTGCACGCTCCTGATCAGCTTCCACTGCCTCTTTATGTCTTCCCCGCAAGGCGGCAACCTGAGACACAGTCTGTTCACGTGAATGGATAGGCTTCACCGCATGAACGGCAGACAAACCGGGAACGAGGCTGGAATTCGGCCCAGTCGTAGCAGGTTTGATCTCCGGTACAAAACGCATGACACCCTCCTCACAGTCTTTACAACTGAACTATCGGCACGTCATTAGCAAAGGTTAAGTACTTATTTCGGTGTGACGTCTGGTAGATTCGGATGCGCATCATGCATCACGACACGCGACACGAACCAGATGGCGATGACGTTCGCAATAATAGCGACATAACCGACGTTCTGATAGCCGACAAGTGCGCCTGTCGCATCCTGCGTGATCATGAATCCACTCAAGGTCGCAGCCAACCCCATCGCAAGCGATTGGATGGTCGCGTGGAGCGACATGAACGTTCCCCTAAGTTTTGGTTGCGCTGCCGAGGTGATGATCGCCATCGCAGGAATGAAGCGTCCCGACACCAACACGAAGAATAAAGTGGTACAGACCAACCACACGCCCAGTGATGCACTTTGAATATGCGTCACCGCAATCAACGGAACCATCGCCAAGAACGCAATCAAGCGATACACCTTCACTTTGCCACTTGCATCCGCCCAATGTCCGATGAGGCGTGCCGTAAAAAGGGTTGCCGCACCACCCACCAGATAGATGTAGGCGATGTCATGCTGACTGATGGCGATGTTGTTCACCGCATACACCGTGATGTAGGGGATGACCGAAAAGCCCGAGAAGATGATGAGCGCAGACAAGGTCATCGCCCGCCAATGGTTGGCATCACGCATCACTGCGAACAGCGCTGAGAACGGGTGCGCTTGTTTCTCGGAACTCATGTGGTGGCGCAGTTCTGGCAACACCCTCACGGCGATCACCATGAAGATCGCCACCAAGACCACGATGAAGATGAATGGTGCGCGCCATTGGAAATGACTGGCCAGCCATAAGGACAGCGGCACCCCCGCCACAGTCGAGAAGGAGAAGGCGGCCGACACCGTTCCACTTGCCTTGGCGCGACGAGCGAACGGGATGGTGTCGCCGATGATGGTCTGCACCAATGCCCCCAACACACCGCCGAACGCGCCGGCCAGACCGCGCGCGATGATGAGCGTCGCGTAACTGGGTGCCAGACCGCAAGCCAGCGTCGCCAAACCGAACAGCATGAACATGACGAGCAGCAGCCGCTTGCGTTCGAACTTATCCACGAAGGTCGCCGCCAACAAACCAGAAAAGGCGGCACTGAAACTATATGACGCCACCAGCAAACCGAACTCGTGGGTGGTGATGCCCAACTCGCGCATCAGCAACGGCCCCAAAGGCATCATGATCATGAAGTCGAGGATGTGGCTGAATTGGATGCTGGCGAGGGTCAACAACAAGGCTCGCTCGGAATACTTCGATGCCCCCGTATTCGTCATTGCTGGCTATCCAATCTATCGAGGTACTTCTGCAAATCAGGCGCAAGCGGTGCAGTGATGTTCAAAGGTTCACCCGTGAGTGGATGGTTGAAAGCGATGGTATGAGCGTGCAGGAACATACGCTTAAGTCCCTGCTTCATCAGTTCTTTGTTGCGCCCGAAGTCGCCGTATTTGTCGTCGCCCGCGATAGGAAAACCCAGATGTGAGGTATGCACACGGATCTGGTGCGTACGACCTGTCTTGAGTTGCGCTTCCAGCAAAGTGCTGCCTGCGTAACTCTTAATGATTGAGAAGATGGTGTGAGACGCCTGCCCATCCTCGCGCACCATGACGCGCTTCTCGCCTTGCGGGGTGTCGAACTTGTGCAACGGCAACTTCACATGCTGTTTGGCGTTCTTCCATTGCCCCAGCACCAAGGTGAGGTAGCGCTTGTCACTGTTCCCCTCGCGCATGATCTCGTGCATCGCGGTGAGCGCGGAACGTTTCTTAGCGATCAGCAAGACTCCTGAAGTCTCGCGGTCGAGCCGATGCACCAATTCCAAGAATTTGGCCTGCGGCCGCGCGCTGCGTAGCTGTTCGATGACACCAAAGCTCACTCCGCTGCCACCGTGTACGGCCGTTCCAGCCGGTTTGTTGATGGCGATAAGTGCTTCATCCTCAAACAAAATAGGGAATTCAGTGGCTGGGACGTACTCAGCCTCGGGTTTTTCCGCCACGCGGATGGGCGGGATGCGTAAAAGATCGCCCATCTGAAGGCGATAGGTCTGGTCGATACGCTTCTTGTTGACCCGCACTTCACCGCGCAAGATGCGGTAGATATGACTCTTGGGGACGCCTTTCAGGTGCTTGAAGAGGAAGTTATCGATGCGCTGACCTTCGCTTCCCTCATCTATTTCGACCCAAGTGACGGATTCTTTGCTCAAACCACTCATTTTGAATATACTCCGCGCCTCGCGTGTGCGCCTTCGTTAAACGGGATGTTCATTTCCCCGTCCAACCTAAGGCAGGCAATCAAGCCGCCTACGAAGCAGCCCCGCCCGGTTAATCTCACTCACCGGAGACAAGCAGTGATGGTAATTGATTTGCGCGCTCTAAGCATCAGCAGAAAAAATTTTGGCGAGTTGCCGCCTTTCGGCGACTCGCAAGTATCAAAAAGCTAATAACGAGAACAAGCACTTGGACCTTTTTAAGTATCACAACCCGAGCTTCCTACTTCTCGCGCGCTAACTGCGCGTAGCTTTGCCCTGCCCGTGTCAGAGCGCGGGAGAATAATAAAATGAAACGCATGTTATTTAATGCGACGCAGCCGGAAGAACTACGCGTCGCCATTGTGGATGGTCAAAAACTAGTTGACCTCGACATTGAGACAGCCGGTAAAGAGCAACGCAAGAGCAACATCTACAAAGCCATCATCACACGCATCGAGCCTAGCCTCGAAGCCTGTTTCGTCGAATACGGTGGCACCCGCCACGGATTCCTCCCTTTCAAAGAAGTCGCCCCCCAGTACTACCAATCTGGCGCCAACAGCCGTTCTTCCATCAAGGAAGCATTGCGCGAAGGTCAAGAGCTGTTGGTACAAGTGGAAAAGGACGAGCGTGGCAACAAAGGCGCAGCCCTCACCACCTACATCAGCTTGGCGGGGCGCTACATCGTTTTGATGCCGAACAACCCGAACGGCGGCGGCGTATCGCGGCGTATCGAAGGTGAAGACCGCAACGAATTGCGTGATGTCCTGTCGCAAGTCGAAGTGCCTAAGGGCATGAGCATCATCGCCCGCACAGCAGGCATCGGCCGCAATGCCGAAGAACTTCAATGGGACTTGAACTACCTCAAGCAACTGTGGGATGCCATCGACGGTGCCGCCCAATCCGAGAAAGCGCCTTCGCTCATCTATCTGGAAAGCAGTTTGGTCGTACGCGCCATCCGCGATTACTTCAACCCAGAGATCGGCGAGATCCTGATCGATACCGACGACATCTTCCAGCAAGCACAAGCCTTCATGGGCACAGTGATGCCAGACCATGTGGATCGTATCAAACGTTATCACGACGATGTGCCGCTGTTCTCCCGCTTCCAGATCGAACATCAGATCGAGTCTGCGCACGCCCGCCAGGTGAACCTGCCATCCGGCGGTGCCATCGTGATCGACCATACCGAAGCGTTGACCGCCATCGACATCAACTCCGCTCGTTCCACGCGCGGTAGCGACATCGAGACGACTGCGCTCAACACCAACTTGGAAGCGGCTGACGAGATCGCCCGCCAATTGCGCTTGCGCGACTTGGGCGGCCTCATCGTCATCGACTTCATCGACATGGAAGCGACCAAGAACCAACGCGCCGTGGAAGACCGTCTGCGCGATGCACTGCACTTCGACCGTGCACGCATCCAAACTGCGAAGATCTCCCGCTTCGGTTTGTTGGAGCTGTCACGTCAACGCTTGGCGCCAAGTTTGGAAGAAGGTAACCACACCACTTGCCCACGCTGTAACGGCATCGGTCATATCCGTGGCACCGAATCTTCCGCATTGAACATCCTGCGCATCATCCAGGAAGAAGCAATGAAGGACAGCAGCGCAGCCATCCACGCTCAGGTTCCCGTCGATGTCGCCACCTTCTTGTTGAACGAGAAACGTTCCGACATCCATCGCATCGAGCAACGCTTCAAGGTCAGCGTCGTGTTGATCCCTAATCCGCACATGGAGACGCCGCATTACACGGTCAACCGTCTGCGTATGGATGACATCACGGCCGACCATCTGCAAGCCAGCTACAAGTTGGTAGAGAAGCCCGAAGAAGGCAAGGCAGTGACTGCAACGACACAAGATGCCAAGACTGCCCCGCGCGCGCAAGCTGCGGTGAAGGGCATCACACCAGCACAACCTGCACCAAAGCATGAAGTGAAAGAAGAGAAGACCACTTCACTTTTGGGCGGCATCATCGGGTGGTTCAAATCACTAGGTAGCGAAAGCGAGCCAGCGAAGCCTGCCGCACCTGCCAAGAGCGGCCGTGGCAACCAAGGACGTGACCGTGGCAATCGCGGTGAACGTAGCGAAGGTGGTAATCGCCAACGTCGCGAGCGCGGCGAAGGTGGCAAGCAACGCCGCGACCGTGACGATGCGCCTAAGGCAGATAACGCCAACAAGGAGCAAGCACAGCAGAATCGCAACGAGCAACGCCCACCACGTCCTCCGCGTGAGCCACGCGAACCCAAACCGGTTCTGGAAACCAACAAACCCGCCGTCGCAGGCGAGCAAGGTGAAGAGAACAACAGCGGACGCGAAGGTGGCGGCCGTAAGCGCGGTCGTCGCGGTGGTCGTCGTGAGCGTGAGCGTCGTGACCCGAATGTTGCCGCTACAGGCGAGAACACCAACGTAGAAGCCTTCGTCACGAATGATGTCGTTGTTGCGGAAACACCACGCAACACCGCACCAGCTCAAGCGAAACCAAGCGAATACGTGGCATATCCTGATTCGATGAAGCGCCTGACGCCGA
>JBAYIG010000030.1:0-22565 GCA_041665725.1 Sideroxydans sp.
ACTGGCTGTGGTGCAAACGGCGAGCCATGAGAGTGCCTCCGTGCATCTCGGCAAAGGTGGCCCGCAATTGCAATTCCAAACACTCCCCTACGCCTTACCGTGAACCTGCCAGCCCAACTGTTCGCAAGCGACTGGTGGTGGCTGGCTAATTTTTTGTTCGCGGGTCTCGTTGTGGTTTCTGCGCGCCATGCACCTTGGCGCACCGTATTGGATAACGGCATCATGGTGAATGCGCTGGTCGCACTCATCATCGGTGCCTTCATCTTCTGGCAGTTCAACGCAGGCATACGTCCCGGTTTCAATTTCCACATCTTGGGCGCGACGCTTTTCACGCTGATGTTCGGTTGGCAGGTCGCCACCGTTGCCCTCACGCTAGTGATGACGGCGACATGGCTTCGCATTGGCATGGATTGGAGCACGCTGGGAATGAACGGCTTGCTGATGATCGCCATCCCCGTGCTGTTCAGCGAATGGCTGTTGCGTTTCAGCAAGCGTCGCATGCCAAAGAACCTGTTCTTGTTCGTACTGTGGAATGGTTTCTTATGTGGTGCGATGGCAGTCGCGCTCAACACCTTTGCCGCCACTTTACTTTTGTTGATGCTTAGCAAATACAACTGGGGAGAGGTGCAACACCACTATCTGATGGTCGCCCCCATCATCATGCTGACCGAGGCATTCATCACTGGCATGCTCATCACTGCGTTCACTGTGTTCCAACCACAAGCGGTGATGAATTTCAGTGATGCGGAATATATCGACGGGAAATAAATCTAGCGCGGCTTGAGTTCCAACTTCATCTTGATGTGAGGTAACCCGGCATCCATGAACACCTCACCTTGCTTGGAGAAACCGAATCCTTCGTAGAAGGGCACGGCATGGGTCTGTGCATCCACATCCACGAACTTATATTTGCGTGAGCGGGCTTCGTTCAGCAATGCCTCGACGAGCGCCGTGCCCACACGCTGTTCGCGCCACGATTTCATCACCGCGATACGACCGATGTGCCCGTTGGTGAATATCCGCCCACATCCGACTGCGTCTCCGCTGTGACTCAATGCCAACGCATGGCGGCACTGCTCGTCGAACTCGTCCCACTCCATCTCTTCGGGAACGCCTTGCTCACGGATGAACACCGCATCGCGCACTGCACGCAACAAAGGTTCGCCATCATGCCAACACACCAAACTGACCGTAAACGGATTGCTCATCGAACACCTCCTATACGTTTAGGCAATGATCTCCACTGCCGTACCTACCGAAATCATATCGAACAACTCGATCAACTCTGCATTGCGCATACGCACACAACCGCGAGAACCGGGCTTGCCCAACGGCGTACTGTCTGGCGTGCCGTGGATGTAAACATAGCGCCGCATGGTATCGCAACTGCCCGAGCGATTGAAACCGCTCTCACAACCGGACAGCCATAGGATGCGCGTCAGTATCCAATCGCGTCCTTGATGTTGCAACCCCAACTCGGGGGTATAAATCTCCCCCGTAGGGCGGCGTTTCACAAACACCGCATTGTCTGGTTGCCCCGCGCCGATCTTGGCACGGATGACGTGACGACCACGCGGCGTGCAGAAACTACCATTCTCTTCACCCACGCCTTGCGCACCTGTCGAGACTGAATAGCGGCGCAATGACTTGCCGCTGTCGTCGAACAGTTCCAGCGTCTGGGTAGCGATATGGATGATGATGTTCATCCCCCTCTCCCTTTGGGGGTGGCTTGGCCTGTCCTGAGCTTGTCGAAGGAGGGTGAGGGCATTTCCGCTTGCTTTTGCGCGCGACGCATCGCGAAAAAATCGGTGAGGGTCTTGCCGCACTCATCGGCCAGAACTCCGCCTTGGATGGTCGCATGATGGTTGAGACTGATAGTAGCCCCCTCTCCCTCTGGGGGAGGGTTGGGGTGGGGGAACCTTCCGAACAGGTCTAGCACACTGCCTGCCGCCCCCGTCTTATAGTCTGGCGCACCAAACACGACCCGAGCGATGCGCGCATGAAACATGGCGCCGACACACATCACACAGGGTTCCAAGGTGACGAAGAGTTCACAGCCCACCAGCCGGTAGTTACCGATGCGCTGTGCGGCATCACGCAGCGCGGCGATCTCGGCATGGGCAGAGGGATCGTGACGCGAGATAGGCGCATTGAACCCGCGGCCGACGATCTCACCATCCTTCACCACCACTGCACCGACGGGCACCTCGCCAGCGAGTGCCGCTTGCTCGGCAAGCTTGAGCGCCTCGCGCATGAAATCGACATCCAGCATCAAAAATTCTCAAACAATCAGGGGTGGGCAACGTAGCACAGAAAAAGATACTTGTCTGCGCTTGCCTATTCAGGCGAATTTGACAACAATGCCAGCAAGTCAACGGAGCACTCAATGCCAAATAAAGCAGTCGCCGATTTCACCCTCCCCGCCACTGGCGGAGTCGATTTCACACTTCACCCCATCCGCAGCAAAGCCTTGGTGATCTTCTTCTACCCCAAGGACAACACCCCAGGTTGCACCACGGAGGTACAACAATTCCGCGATCTGTATCCGGAATTCCAAAAAGCGGATTGCGAAGTCGTCGGCTTATCGCGCGACAGCATCAAATCGCATGAGGGTTTCAAATCAAAGTTCACATTACCCTTCGCATTGCTGTCTGATGCGGATGAGACGGTGTGCAATCTGTTCGGTGTGATGAAGCAAAAGATGATGTATGGAAAGCAAGTGCGTGGTATCGAGCGCAGCACTTTCGCGCTCGACAAGAAAGGTGTCATTAGCAAAGAATGGCGTGGCCTCAAGGCGGATGGCCACGCGCAAGAAGTTCTCGCCTTTGTTCAAACTCTATAAAAAAGGGAAGCCATGAACGCACGTAAAGTAACTCCGAACAAAGACACCAAGCTCTTCGTGTTGGATACCAATGTGCTGATGCACGACCCGACCAGCTTGTTCCGTTTCGAGGAACATGACGTCTATCTACCCATGTTCGTATTGGAAGAGTTGGACAACAACAAAAAAGGCATGACCGAAGTAGCACGTAACGCACGTCAGGCCAGCCGCTTCCTCGACAATCTGGTCAACGATAGCCAAGACAACATCGACGATGGCGTACCCTTGGATGCTTTGGGCAACAAGAACGCCACGGGGCGTTTGTATCTACAGACCGAGTTCATCCACACCCCACTGCCTGCCACCCTTGCGAATGGCAAAGCCGACAACGCCATCTTGGGGGTGGTCAGCCATCTGCATACGCTGCACTCCAAGCGCGAAGTCGCACTGGTCAGTAAAGACATCAACATGCGCATCAAAGCGCGTGCCTTGGGCTTGTCGGCGCAGGACTACTTCAACGACAAAGTGCTAGAAGATACCGACCTGCTCTACACCGGCATGCTGGAACTCCATCCTGATTTCTGGGAGAAGAACGGCAAGGACATGGTGTCAGGTGTAGTGGAAGGCCATACCTTCTACAACATCAAAGGACCGACCTGTCGCGACCTGTTGGTGAACGAGTTTGTCTATCAAGATGAAGGCGTTGATAAGCCGTTCTATGCCGTGGTCGCCACTCAAGACGACTCAGCTGCCACGCTACGTACACTCACCGACTACACCCACAGCAAGAACGCGATCTGGGGTATCACCGCGCGTAACCGCGAGCAGAACTTCGTGCTCAACTTGCTGATGAATCCCGAGATCGACTTCGTCACCTTGTTGGGACAAGCGGGTACGGGCAAGACCTTGCTCACCTTGGCTGCTGGCTTGATGCAGACCTTGGAACACAAGCTGTATTCCGAGATCATCATGACGCGTGTCACCGTTCCTGTCGGTGAAGACATCGGCTTCTTGCCCGGCACCGAAGAAGAGAAGATGTCGCCGTGGATGGGCGCATTGGACGACAACCTCGATGTATTGAATCAGACATCGGAAGAAGGCGGAGAATGGGGACGTGCCGCAACGCGTGACCTGATCCGCTCCCGTATCAAGATCAAGTCGCTCAACTTCATGCGTGGTCGCACCTTCCTCAACAAGTACCTCATCATCGACGAAGCGCAGAACTTGACGCCTAAACAGATGAAGACACTCATCACCCGCGCTGGTCCCGGCACCAAGGTGGTATGTATGGGTAACATCGCGCAGATCGACACGCCTTACCTCACCGAAGGCAGTTCGGGTCTGACCTATGTGGTGGATAGGTTCAAAGGCTGGCCACACAGCGGTCACGTCACCTTGCAACGCGGTGAGCGTTCTCGCTTGGCAGACCATGCCGCCGAGGTGTTATGACCGACCCGCTAGACAAGACCGACGAAGAGTGGCGTGAAGAGCTGACGCCTGATCAATACGAAGTTTGCCGCAAGTGCGGGACTGAACCTGCCTTCACGGGCGAGTATTGGGACTGCAACGACATCGGCATCTATCGTTGCATCTGTTGCGGCACGCCTTTGTTCGATTCGGAGACCAAGTACGAATCGGGTACTGGGTGGCCCAGCTTCTGGCAAGCCATCGATGAATACGCCGTCGCCTATCGTGATGAAGACCCACTCGGCATGGATCGTATCGAAGTCGTTTGCGCCAACTGCGATTCACACCTAGGTCACGTGTTCGAGGACGGCCCAGAACCCACTGGCATGCGCTACTGCATCAACTCCACTTCACTCGCACTCGATAGAAAGTAACAATGAAATTACTGTTCGACCTCTTCCCCGTCATCCTCTTCTTCGCCGTCTTTAAAGCCTATGGTGTGTTCGCCGCGACTGCGACCGCCATCGTCGCCACCTTCGCCCAAGTCGCTTGGGTGAAGTATCGTCATGGCAAAGTGGACACCATGTTGTGGGTGAGCTTGGGCATCATCACCGTGTTCGGTGGCGCGACGCTGTTGTTGCACGACGAGACCTTCATCAAGTGGAAACCGACCGTGCTGTACTGGTTCTTCTCCGCCGCGCTGTTGTTCTCGCCTATCTTCTTCAAGAAGAATCTGATGCGCGCACTGTTGCAAGAGAAGATGACACTTCCAGATCCCGTCTGGCATTACCTGAATCTATCATGGAGCGCGTTCTTCGCCGTTCTCGGCTTGGTGAATCTCTACGTCGCGTTCAACTACTCCACCGATGCGTGGGTCAACTTCAAATTATTCGGCGCCACTGCGATGATGATCGTATTCATTCTCGTTCAAGCTTCGATGCTGTCGAAGTACGTAGAAGAAGATAAGAAAGAAGGTCAATGATGTTGTACGCGATCTTTGGTAACGATGTACCGAACAGCTCAGAGAAACGCAAAGGCGCACGTCCAGCCCATCTTGCTCGCTTGCAAAAGTTGCAAGATGAGGGACGCTTGCTTCTAGCCGGCCCCTTCCCTGCGATCGATGCCATCGACCCCGGTGCAGCCGGCTTCAGCGGTAGCCTCATCGTGGCCGAGTTCACCTCGCTCGAAGCAGCACAAGCGTGGGCCGATGCCGACCCTTATGTTGCTGCCGGGGTCTATGCACAAGTCGCTGTGCGTCCCTACAAGAAGGTCTTCCCAGCCTAAAATCCAATGCCCGTTGGCCCTGTGCTATATTGCGCGCCGGGTAAATGAATCACCCCCAACCAAACTCTGAAAGAAGGAAAGAAACATGCTGAAATTTTCCAAACTCGCTCTGATGTCCGCTTTGCTGGCCTTTGCCGCAGGCGCGCACGCTGCTGATGAAAAACCGGCCGCAGACAAATCCGCCGCGCTGGTGAATGGCGTATCCATCCCACAATCGCGCGTCGATCTGCGTGTCAAAGTGGCGACCACACAAGGTGGGCAGCCTGACACACCTGAGATGCGCAAAGCCATCCGTGACGACCTCGTCAATCTGGAAGTCATCTCACAAGCTGCCGTGAAAGCAGGGTTGGACAAGCAAGGTGAGACCGCACAGCAATTGGAATTGGCGAAGCAATCCGTTCTGGCAGGCGCGTTCGTACAGGACTACGCCAAGAACCACCCGATCAGCGAAGATTCTTTGAAGCAAGACTATGAAGCGCTGAAAGCGCGCGTAGGGAGCAAAGAGTACAAGGTATCTCATGTTTTGGTCGCTACAGAAGATGAAGCCAAGGCCATCGCTAAACGTGTGAAGAAAGAGAAGTTCGCTAAGGTCGCTAAGGAAAAATCTAAAGATCCTGGCTCTAAAGAGAACGGCGGCGATTTGGGTTGGACTGTCCCAACCAACTTCGTACAACCTTTCGGCGAAGCCATCCTGAAGCTAGCGAAGGGTCAAGTAAGCGCACCCGTGCAGACCCAATATGGTTGGCACGTCATCCGCCTTGAGGATACTCGCGAACTAAAGGTGCCAACATTTGAAGAAGTGCGTCCACAACTGGAAAAACGCAAACAACAAGAGACCATCCAAAAGGCCATCACCGAGCTGCGCGAAAAAGCCAAGATCGAGTGATGCTTACCGCAGCAAACCCTAAAAAGGACATCTTCGGATGTCCTTTTTGTTTATCCCATCACTCAAAGATGCTTTCCTTCTGACTATTGCAAGGTATCGAGTCACGGTTTGCTTCAGTCTGCAACCCCTCGACTATTGATATATATCAAGATGGCACGCCTAGCATTGACTACAATGCAGACAAGAACAGCTGGGTACAAGGCTGATTATGCATAAACTGACGCTTCACTCTATCCTCTCCTCCTCGGTGTTCACCGTCACACCGGATACGCCCCTGCCCGATGTGCTGTCCAACATGGAGACACTGCGCATCAGTTGCGTGGTCGCTGTCGATGGCGCATATCACCCTGTGGGGATATTCACCGAACAGGATGCCATCCGTTTGATGGCCCAACGCAAAGTGGTCGCGCAACTTCGCATGTCGGATGTGATGAGCAGTCCTCCGTTGACTGCACGCGCGGACATGGACTTCCGCGATGCCTACCAACTCATCTCCAACCGAGGCCACCGACACCTCATCATCGTTGCGGAAGATGGCAAGCTCATCGGTATCGTCAGCGAAGCGGACTTCATCCATCACATGGGTATGGAGTATCTGGTCGAATTGAAGACGGTGAGCTCTGCGATGTCACGCGATCTCGTCACACTCCAAGAGGACGCCACGCTAGCCAATGCCGTCGACCTGATGGCGAAACACCGGATCAGTTGCGTCATCATCACGCGCGATGGCGCACCGGTCGGCATCTTGACCGAGCGCGACACGGTGACGTTGGCACGCACGATCAATGACCCGACCCGTGTCGATATCACGCGGGTGATGAGATCACCGGTGCAGACGATCGATGCGCAACATCCCTTGCAACAGGCGATGGCGTTGATGGAGTCTTCCAGCATCCGTCGTCTGGTGGTGGTCGAGAACACCCTCCTGAAAGGGATCGTCACTCGTCACGATATCGTGAAGAACATGCAGGGACGCTATATCGAATTCCTGCATGAGACCTTGGAACGCCAGCGCAAAGATCTGCATCAGGCGCATCAACAGATCGAACTGACCCGCCAGCAGTTGCTCTATCACAATCTGATGGATCAGATCAGTGACACCATCCTTGTCTCGCAGGAACACACAGGCATCATCGTCGATTGCAACGATCAAGCATGCCGTAGCCTGGGTTACACGCGCGATGAATTGCTGCGGATGACCATCTTCGACATCGCCACCTCCATCTCCCCAGGCACGTCCTGGGCTGCGGAGGTCGCTATCTTCGAGCAGGATGGCCGTCGGCTGGTGGAGACGCAGCACCGTCGCCGTGATGGCAGTATGTTCCCCGTCGAAGTGAATGCCTCACTCATCCAAAAAGACGATGAGCGCTACATCGTCGCGGTGGCGCGCGACCTGACCGAACGCAAACAAGTCGAGGCGCGGCTGCATCTGAAGAACACCGCACTCAACTCGACCGCCAACGCGGTCATCATCACCAACCGAGACGGTATCATCGAATGGACGAACCCCGCCTTCACCTTGATGACGGGCTATGCGTTGGAAGATGCCATCGGAAAACGCCCCAAAGAACTGGTCAAATCAGGTGTGCAGCCGCGCGAGTTCTATGAAGTGCTGTGGAACACCATCCTGAGCGGAAAAGTGTGGCGCGGAGAAGTCGTCAACAAACACAAAAACGGCACACACTACACCGAAGAGATGACCATCACACCGGTCTATACCGACGCGGTCATCACCCACTTCATCGCGGTCAAGCAGGACATCAGCGCGCGCAAAGCGGCCGAACTCAAACTCGCACAATCTGATCTGACCTACCGTGGCATCATCAATAGCATCAACGAAGCCGTCTATATCCAAGGCGCGGACGGTATCTTCCTTGACGTGAACCAAGGCGCGGAGACTATGACCGGCTACTCACGTGCAGAGATCGTCGGCCAGTCACCCGACTTTTTGAGTGCCCCAGATAAGAACGACCTCAAGACCACCCTCGACGCTGTGAAGAAAGCCTTCGCTGGCATCCCGCAGCAATTTGAGTTTTGGGGCAGGCGCAAAGATGGAAGCATCTTTCCCAAGAGCGTCAGTCTGGTGAAGGGCGATTATTTCGGACAAGCTGTCGTCATCGCCGTCGCGCGCGACATCAGCGAACAGAAAACATTCGAAGCGACCCTGCAAGCGAATGAGAAACGTTACCGCTCTCTGGTCGAGAACGTCACTTTCCCTGTGGTCATCGTGGATGTGGAGAACAGCTCCATCGCCTTTGCGAACAAACCGGCCCAACAACTCTTTGAGATCAACCTCACCAATGTCGCCGGCATCACCGCGTCACACTTCTATGTCGATCCCGCCGTACGGGCCGACATCGTCGCTCGCCAAGCTGCCGGGGAAACCATCCAAGGCGAAGAAGTCGAGATGCGCACCGCGACGGGGAAACATATCTGGGTGCTGATGACCTCGGCAAGCGGTGTGTTCGCCGGTAGGCCTTGCCATATCGCTACGCTGACCGACGTCACCCATCGTAAGGCGGATGAGGCGCAATTACGCGAAGCCGCCGCCGTGATGCAGAACACGCATGAAGGCGTGATGATCACCGACGCGTCGGCGAATTTGATCGCCGTCAATGCCGCGTTCACAGAGATGACGGGCTACAGCGCAGAGGAAGCCTTGGGGAAGAACCCGAGACTGCTCAGTTCAGGTCGTCAAGACAAGGCGTTCTACGAGAAACTCTGGGAAAACCTGCTGAAGCATGGCTTCTGGCAAGGCGAATTGTGGAATCGACGCAAGAACGGCGAGATCTATCCGCAGTTGCTCACCATCAGCACGATCTACGACGACAATGGCCGTCCAGACCGCTACCTTGGCGTGTTCGCCGACATCACCCAGTTGAAAGAGAATCAAGCCAAGTTGGAATTCATGGCTCACCATGACCCGTTGACCATGCTTCCCAACCGTGCGCTCGCCGAATCGCGCCTGAAGCAGGAACTGGAACAGGCGCACCGACACAGCCAACAACTCAGTGTCTTGTTCATCGACCTCGATCGCTTCAAACAAGTGAACGACAGCTTCGGGCATCTGGTGGGTGACGAGCTCCTGTGTGCCGTGGCCAAACGCCTGAATGAACGCCTGCGCGAAGGCGACACATTAGGAAGATTGGGCGGGGATGAATTCATCCTCATCGCCTCCCCCATGCAAGAGAAACAAGACGCTGCCATCATCGCGCGCGATTTCATCAATGCTTTGAGCGAACCGTTCAAACTATCGAACGGTGTCGAGGTGTTCATCGGTGGCAGTATCGGCATCAGCTTGTTCCCAGATGACGGCACCAACGTTGCCGACCTCACCAAGAACGCCGATGCTGCCATGTATCTGGCAAAAGAGAACGGCCGTAACCAGTTCTCCTTCTACACTTCCGAGCTCAATGCGGACGCGCGTAACAAACTGGAGTTGGAGAACGACCTGCGCCGAGCCGTGTTACACGACGAGTTGCTCATCCATTTCCAACCCAAAGTCGATCTTCGCACCGGGCGCATCTGCGGTGCAGAAGCTTTGGCGCGTTGGCAAAAGGCGGATGCGAGCTGGGTCGCTCCCAGCCAATTCATCCCGCTCGCAGAGAAATCGGGCGTCATCCTCACCATTGGTAATTGGGTGCTGGAAGCCGTATGTGCGCAGATACGCGCATGGAAAGATGCAGGTTTACCCGAAGTGTGCATCGCAGTGAACGTCTCTGCCCGTCAGTTCCGCAGCGGGCATCTGGACAAACTCGTCGCTGCCGCGCTGGATAAATTCAAGATACCACCCCACAGCCTTGAACTTGAATTGACCGAGAGCATGCTGATGCACGAACCAGACCGCGCCATCGCAGCGATGCAAAAATTGAAGAACGTGGGTGTGAAGCTGTCACTGGACGACTTCGGTACAGGCTATTCCAACTTCGGCTATCTGCGGCGCTTCCCTATCGACAGCCTGAAGATCGACCAGTCATTCGTACAAGGGGTGACGATGCGCGCAGAAGACGCGATGATCGTCGACTCCATCATCGGCTTGGCCCAGCGCATGAAACTACGGGTGATCAGTGAAGGTGTGGAAACCAACGAGCAGCTCGCCTACTTGAGCACCCGTGGCTGCGACGAGATGCAAGGCTACCTATTCAGCAAGGCGCTCCCTGCGGATGATTTTGCAGCAATGCTCAAGCGTGGCGAAGGTCTACCGACACGCTGAGTCGGCTGGCCAATCCAACACGATCCAAGCGCAATTCTCCACATTGCTGCGCACCACCTTCTCGGGATCATCCACCGTCAGCGCCAAGGCGGCCACGATGGGATTCTCGTGCGACACCGCCAACACCGTTCCATCTGTATGGCGTAGCGCCACCTCATCCAAGAAACTACGCACACGCGCCATCTGTTGCAAAAAAGTCTCGCCCTTCTCCGACTTGAGATGCAAGGGATCGGGGCTGACCAGATCGTTGAAGAGGTGCACCGGTAGTCCGTCCATGCCCGAGATGCGCTCGTTCAGGCGCGCATCGATGTCCAACTTGATCTTGTGATGTTGCAGCAGGATGGTAGCTGTCTGTTGCGCCCGCGCGAATTGTGAGACATAGGCGTGGGTGAAGCGCATCTCGCGCAACTTGCCTGAAGCAGCTTCTGCCTGTGCCCTGCCCAGTTCGGTCAGATCGACGATGCGCTTCGGGTCGTCGCTGATGATGTGTTGGACGTTGCCCTCACTCTCGCCGTGGCGTACCAGTACGATCTTCATACGCTCAAAGGTTGCGCGTCTTCTTGATCAGGTCGTAAGCGAGTTGGATATCCTTGGCTTGCTCGGTCGCCATCTTGATCATATCTTCCGGCATACCCTGTCCCATCAATTTATCGGGATGGTATTGGCTCATCAGTTTGCGATAGGCGCGTTTCACTTCGGCATCGCTGCTTTCCTTGGTCACGCCCAACGCCTTGTAGGCATCATCCAAAGACTCCGCCGTAGCGACCTTGCCGCCACCGAAGTGGGTCTGGTTCAACACCATGTCCATCAGGTGTTTGAATGCGTTCGGGCCGAAGCCTAGGCGGGCCGCCATCTCGGCCAACAGCTTCTCTTCTTCCGGATGGAAGTGTCCGTCCGCCAGCGCCATCACGATCAGATAGACCAGCAACACTTCTTTCAGATTCTTGGTGTGGCCGCAGTAGTTCAGGAACTTGGTGTAAGTCTTCTCGATGTCGTACTCAGGGTCGGCACCACGCTTGAACCATGTGATAGCTGTCAGCTTATGGTCGCTCGTCATGCCCAGTTTGTTCATGAACTCTTCGGCGTGGGCGATCTCTTCTTCTGACACGCGCCCATCCGCCTTGGCCAATCTACCCATCAGAATGAAGGTCGTTTCAAGGAACACCGCTTGACGCAGAGCGTTCTGCAAAGGGTTGAACGCCCCCTGACCAAACGCACGCACACGGTCGATGAACGCACCCAACAGGAAACCGAAGAACACGCCCCACCAACCAAAGAAGTAATAACCCGCAGCGATACCGATGAGCTTGAACAAGATGACTCCAAAAAGATTAGGAATAGAGGCGCGCATTATACCTGCGCCCCCCCTCTCAGAACCCACCACGTAGCGTGCAAGCCTGCGGATGAACCAGTAAGATGAGCGGACCGTCACCAAGATAATCGGTATGAAAATACTCCCCCTCGTTTGTGCAGCTTGTTTGCTGTTAGTGTCCACCGCATACGCCGCTGAAGAGAATCATTGGCAGCCCTGCATCGAGTTGAAAGACAAAGCGCCTGCCGAACGCGAACTCGATTGCTATCGCCAAGCTGCTGCCAGTGAGGCCAAGGAAACCGACATCAGCAAACCGCTATTGTCGGCACGTGCTAAAGGCTTGGAACAAGAATGGGCATCCAGCGATGCCACCTTGGTGACACACCGCATGAACTACGTGTTGCTCTACGCCAAGTCTTCCAATACCAACGAAAGCCCCACCAGCCCCAATCCGCAGAACCAAGTGACCACCCCATTGCCACAAGACCTGCGCAACATGAAGTTCCAACTCAGCGTCAAGCATGATGTCGCTGACCTCGACCGACTAGGATCAGTGTGGGCAGGCTTCACGCTGCTCTCCTTCTGGCAGGTGTATGACTCGGCGCATTCGCGCCCCTTCCGCGAGAACAACTACGAACCGGAACTCATCTACTCCATCAAGCCAGACAAACTCCTTGGGGAATCCCGCTTCAATCCCAGCCTTGTCAACATCGGCGTCGTCCACCAATCAAATGGACAAGCGAACCCACGTTCACGCAGTTGGAATCGAGTCTATGTGCAGACAGGGTTCGAAAAGGATTACGCCGAAGACAGGAAACTGATCGCACTCGTTCGCGGCTGGCAGCGCATCAGCGAATCCATTGGAGGAGACGACAATCCTGACATCACGAACTATCTGGGGTACGGTGACATCGAACTGCGCTATTCGCAAGGCAGGAATTGGGAAGCGACATTGTTGTTAAAAGCTCGCTCGGTACAACTAGACCTTGCCGCACCGTGGACAGCCTACCGCCTACTCGCTCTCGCCGCACCCGGCGAACACAACACCAACATCCACCTGCACTACTTCAATGGTTATGGCGAAAGCCTCATCGACTACAACCATAAGCACGAGACGTTGGGGTTCGGCGTGTCCTTCCCCTTTGAATAGCGAGGCGCATTGACAGCCGCAGCCCGACTCCCCTAGAGTGCCTTACGCCATGAACGAACAACGCAATAGGATCGCCCCATGATTCGCATCACCCAATTTCTATTCGTCGCCAGCATCACGCTCCTCACGACATCTGCGCACGCATCGAGCTGCGATCCGAACACTCCGCCCAAGCTCGACCCCAAGATCGCGCTCTACAACGAATCCAACTGCGCACTCCGCGCGATGGACACCGCACACAAGCACACGCGCGACGCCGCGACCGCAGAATCCAAAAGTGACACACGGCGCATGTGCGAAGCCAACTATGCCGCCCTCGGTGTGCTAGAAAAATACCAAGCAGGCGATTGGCGTGCCAATTACAAGGAAGTCGCTGCCAAAGTCGATGCGCAATACGCCGAGACACAAGCGCGCTTCATCAAGACCACCTGCCCGCAGAAACTCGATCTCTATCGTCATCTAGCGAACAAAGGCGATGCATGGGCGATGTACAACATGGGCGTGATCTATGCCAAAGGTAACGGCGTTCCCCAGAGTGACGACGTCGCGCTGACGTGGTACATGTTCGCCGCCGAGAAAGGCAATCTCGATGCCTACCTTGCACTCGGCAAGATGTATAGCGATGGAGCCGCATTCAAACCCGACTACGCCATCGCACTCGACTGGTACACCAAAGCCGCCAGCGCTGGTGATGCTGGCGCGCAATACACCGTCGCCAGCATGTATCGCAAAGGCTTAGGCGCAGAACGCGATGCTAACAAGGCAGTCGAGTGGTACAAGAAAGCGGCCCAGCAAAAACATCAAGATGCCAAGGCTAAACTTGAAGAGATGTATAAAGCAGGTGAAGCGAAGCGAACATATCAGTGATCGAAGATCAGGAGAACGACATGGCAAACACAGCAACAGCTAACGCACCGATACACCAAGCCCAACTGGTCAGCTCGACCCGCATCACGCCTGAGTCATCGCGCGAAGAGGTATGGCAATTGCGCTTCCGCACCAACGATCCCAAGTTCGATGCACAACCCGGCAGTTGCATCCGCGTGTTGGCACCCGGTGAATACGGCAACCGCTACCACCCACGTCTGTATTCCTTGGCCGACCACGACTACACCACCGCCGGCACCGAATTCTCGCTGTGCGTGCGTCGTTGCTCCTACGTGGACGAAGTGAGTGGCGAAGAATGCGGTGGCGTCGCCTCCAACTATCTGTGTGACTTGAAACCCAAGAGCACGCTCGAATTCTCCGGCCCGATCAGTTACCCCTTCGCCATCCCTGCCGATCCCTACACGGATTTGTTGATGATAGGCATGGGAACAGGCATCGCGCCTTTCCGCAGCCTCATCCGCTCCATCTACGACAAGCATGGCAATTGGCAAGGCAAGGTGCGCCTGTTCCATGGCGCACATTCAGGGCTTGAGATGCTTTACATGAACGATGCCAACAACGACCTTGCGCTGTACTACGACCAACCCACGTTCAAAGCTTTCCAAGCAGTCAGCCCTCGACCCATCTTCAACGAACCCATCGCCCTAGACAAAGCGCTGGAACAGAATGCCGCCGAAGTGTGGGAGATGGTGAACAGTGAGAACAGCCACATCTACGTGGCCGGCTTGACCAAGATGCAAGCACAGATCGACAAAGCGATGAGCACCATCGCGGGTTCATCTGAAGCATGGGCTGCGAAACGTAAAGCGTTGGTGGCCGCTGGACGTTGGGTAGAAGTGCTGTACTGAGCCGATACTAGCTCAATGAAAAAGGCGACCGAGTGGTCGCCTTTTTCACATCCTGCGCAACGCCTTACTTCAGCTTCGCTTCTTCGATCAGCACTTTGTACGCATAGCCCGCGCTGAAATCCTTATCGGTATGCACCACCCCCGTCGCTGTCACCACCGCGCCCACCTGCGTCTCGTTGGTGGTCGTCACAAGGATGTCGTTCGTACCGTCCACCTCCGAACCTGAACCATCCTGCAGATGCACCCAATTCTTGCCCATGATGTCCGCGTTGTACTTCACCACCCTGCCACGCACCACGACCGTCTTGTCTTTCAACTGACCGCCATTGGTAACGACCTCGGCCACCGTCTTGGCGTTCGCACCTGTCGCCTTGCTAACGGGAGCGTCACTGATGACATCCAGTTTTGGCGCGGCCATACGCGGAGGTGTCGTTTTGAAAGAAGAGCCCAGCGCAGAAGGTTTAGCCACACCGTGACTCGTGGTCACCAGACTGCCGAACAAGATCTGATCGAATGTCCGCTTCAACGTCTTGCTCTCGAAGTTGTTCATCACACTCACGTTATCCAGCGAGACGTTCTCCCCTTTCTTGACCTCCCCCTTGATCACCGCAGCCCACACCTTGCCTTGGCGAGTATCAAGACGCAGATAAGTGAAGCCCTCCACGTTGATCACCTCCAACACCTTACCTTCGACCATAGCCGATTCGGACTGCATTGGCGGATGCGGCTCCGCCGCCCATGCGAAGGAAACAGAGAAGAACAGACAGATCGCGAAAACGTACTTCATACTTTTGTTACTCCTTAAGATCGATTACATACGTTGAATGGCAAGCTAACTCAGCTTGACCTTGCAATACGGACACTCCTCTGGCGAGTAGTCGATACCGAAGCTGATGTCGCTCGGTCTGCCATCCGCCTTGGTGGGCACCACCACCTTCTCACACGCAGGACAACGGTAGTAACGCTTCGCCGAGATGACGTACCAGATCCCAGCTGCGAAGATGATGAGGTTCGCCAGCAACACGATGGGCTTGTCATCTGGCAAACCCTGCCACATCACCACACACCCGAACAGGATCAACAGCACCACAGGCAATATCCCGCGCACATAGAACGTGCGTCTGCGGTGTTTGAACTCAGTGATCGTTGCAGCTACTTGCTCCATGGATGCGCTCCTATTGATGGCTCGCAGATTATCATTTTTCAGCAGCCTATTAGTGCTTTGCCCCTACCCTGAACTCCAGTAAAGAGCCCGCCCCTATTGCCAATCCACATAGACGGGAACATCATCAGAAAAAATATATCGGCTCAGGGGACACATCATGCAACAAAACAAATCCAACAAAGAGAACCATCATTCCGTGACGCGCTTGTTGTTCATCCTGATCGGCGCCGTGTTCTTCATCGAAGCCTTCGTGATGAACATCATGCATTGGATGCCGCCCACCACCAAGACCGTCGGCGCTTTGTTAGATGCCGCCATACTCTCGCTACTGTTGTTCCCCATCTTCTACTACCTCATCTTCCGTCCGCTCATCCAAAACATCGAAGAGCGCAAACGCACCGAGGATGACTTACGCATCGCCGCTGTCGCCTTTGAGATCAAAGACCCCAGCATCATCACCGACGTCAACGCCAACATCATCCGCGCCAACAAGAAGTTCTTGGACAAGTTGGGCTACAGCATGGAAGAGATCGTCGGGCAGAATCCGCGCATGTTCAAATCGGGGATACATGACAAGAGTTTCTATGAGCAGCTTTGGAAACGACTGCTACAGACCGGCTCATGGAGCGGCGAGATACGCATCAAGACCAAAGAAGGCCGCATCCTGCACCCTTTCTGGCTCACCATCACCGCCATCAAGAACGAGCAGCAAGAGATCACGCATTACATCGGCATCTACAATTTCTGACACCTGCACATACATCCGTATTACCGCTCCCCTAGCGCAACGTCAGCAGAAACACATTCTCCTGCATCCGCGTCATACCGCGCTGTTTGAAACGCGGGTTCTGCTCCAACACATCCGCTTGTGCTAACAGACGCACCTCGGCGAATCGGCTATAGAGTGCCTCCACCTCGTTCACCGACACGGCGAAAGGCGGCCCCTGCATCTCCGCTTGCGGGTAATCGAAGGTGATCAACATGATCTTCGTCCCTGACGGCAATATCTCTGCCAAGTGGCGCGCATAACGCTCACGCATCTCAGGCGGCAACGCCACCAACGACGCTCGGTCATACACCGCACTCACCTGTGCCACATCTTGCTTACTCAGATCGAAGAAATCGCCGCACGCAAGGCAATAACCATCCGCGACGTAATTGTCGAAAGGGCCTTTGCTCACACGCTCGGCAGATATCCCCTGCTCTCGGAAGAAATCCTTCACCGCCAGCGCGCTCAATTCCACCCCCAGCACAAAGCATCCTTGCTGACGTAACCACACCATGTCCAAGCTTTTGCCGCATAGAGGAACGAACACCTCGCTACCCGCTGGGTGAGACAAGGCGTTCCAGAAACGCAATAGATACGGATTGATCTCATTCTGATGAAAGCCGATCTCAGCCCTATCCCAACGCTCCAACCAAAACTCTTTCTTCATCTTAGTTCTCCCATATCTATATGCGTGTCATTACAGCGATGTACGGAGTTTAACAGCGTGTCTATGCGGCCAGTCCACAGTGATCGTCTGGCACCTGCGTTACATCTCAATGTAGCCAGAGTAAGATGAATCGTGTGTTTTGGCGTTCACTCAAAGGAGAAGGATCATGACGAACATCGTGCAATTGCTGGGCGAAGAAGCCACTCATTTGTTGGATCATCGTTGCATCGGAATCCCCAAAGAATCGCTGCATGTGCCGGGGCCGGACTATGTAGATCGTGTGGTGGCGATGAAAGACCGAAAACCAGGTGTGTTGCGCAGCCTGCAAGCCTTGTATGGCCAAGGCCGATTGGCGAACAGCGGTTACCTTTCGCTGTTGCCGGTGGATCAGGGCGTAGAACATTCAGGCGGCGCCTCGTTCGCCCCCAACCCCATGTATTTCGATCCGGAGAACATCGTCAAACTCGCCATCGAGGGCGGTTGCAACGGCGTGGCCTCCACGCTCGGCGTGCTGGGCTCCGTGGCGCGCCGCTATGCGCACAAGATCCCCTTCATCGTGAAGATCAACCACAACGAGATGCTCACCTATCCCAACATCTACGACCAGACCCTGTTCGCCAGTGTGGATCAGGCATTCGACATGGGCGCAGTAGCGGTGGGGGCGACCATCTTCTACGGCTCCGAGCATTCGCGCCGTCAGATACAGGAAGTCTCGGATGCTTTCGAACACGCGCACAGCCTAGGCATGGCCACCATCCTGTGGGCCTATCTGCGCAACCCTGCATTCAAGACAGCGGACAAGGATTACCACGTGGCCGCCGACCTCACCGGGCAAGCCAATCATCTTGCCGTCACCATCAATGCCGACATCGTGAAGCAGAAGATGGCCGAGAACAACGGCGGCTACAACGCCATCAAGTTCGGCAAGACCAGCCCCAAGGTGTACAGCGAACTCACCACCGACCATCCAATCGACTTGGTACGCTATCAAGTCGCGAACTGCTACATGGGACGTGCAGGGTTGATCAATTCCGGCGGCGAATCTGGCAAGAACGATCTGCAACAAGCCGTGCGTACAGCCGTCATCAACAAACGTGCGGGCGGCATGGGACTCATCTCAGGGCGCAAGGCATTCCAGAAACCGATGGCGGAAGGCGTTGCACTACTGAATGCGATCCAAGATGTGTATCTGGATAAGACAGTGACGGTGGCATAACACTAATCGACACAACATTTGCACCCACAAGAAGGCGGCTCAGCGGCCGCCTTCTTCATTCCATCATCACTATTGCTTTAATACCCAAAACTCAATTAGAGTTCCATCCGATTGCACTCCCACTTGATGCACATCCCACCACACAGATGGTGAGAGGCTCACAGCGGGATTTCCCCCAGAAAAGGAGCTGGCGCAAAGCGACAAGGCCGCTAAGATGGCCTCATCGTTAACGACAAGACCAACCCTATACGCTTGGATAATTGTGAAAAAGAATCTCGAACTCTCGCACGACCAAATCGATCACGTCTTCAACAACATGGACATCCCCACCTGCCCTGAGATAGTCAGCATGGCAATGGCGGAAGCACAAAAGGACGAACCCAATATTCGCAAGCTATGCGCCGCCATCGAAAAAGATGTCGGCATGTCTGCACTCACCATCAAGCTGGCGAACTCACCTCTGTTCCGCACCCATCAACCTATCAGCCTCGTCTCAGTCGCACTCGCCCGACTAGGTATTCGCAACGTGGTCTGCGTCGTCGTATCTGCCGCCCTGCGCAACAGCATGTCGGGCGTCGATGCGAAATGGTTGGAGACGTATTGGAACAATGCCTCGCTCGTTGCGACCGCCGCAGGCATGATTGCCCGCAAACAGCACGGCATCGCACCCGATACCGCCTACACCTTCGCCCTATTCCACGATTCCGCCATTCCACTGCTACGCAAACGCTTCGCCAATTATTGTGATGTGACAGCTACCGCCATCAAAGAAAAGCGGCCGCTCATCGAAGCCGAAAAAGAATACTTCCCCTGCACCCACCCCATCGTTGGCTCATTGCTCGCGCGCAACTGGGGCTTGCCCGCCATCATCGGCCAATCCATCCGCTTCCATCACGAGCAAGATGTGTACGAATTACCCGAATCCGTCCTACCTAGTGAAGCAGTCTCGTTGATCGCCACCACGCACGTTGCCGAGCGCCTGCTTTCCTTGAACAGTGAGAACAGCAACCTCGAAGTGAGCGATGAACACTTCGAGAAAGCCTTGGCTCATTTGGGCATCTCTATCGAAGAGCTGGATGAGATACGAGAATCACTTGCGGATGAAGGCACGCATATTTGAGACCTGATCCAGCACAAAGCCCCATTGCTTAAATGACTCAACTTCAATAAAGTTCCACCCACTTGCACATCCGCCCCACGCACATCTCACCGCACGTACGGTAAGAGGCACACAGCGGGATCCCCAGATATAGGAGCTGGCGCAGGAAAAGAAGCCGTGCAAACGGCAAGCAGCACCTGCAGCACAACCAGTTCATCGAGGGGAATCTTTGAACACTTCATCGACACATTCGCATTCAATGCCGCGAGCAATCGTGTCGCATTTGACTGCCTGCGAATTCAACTCATTGACCTAACAACATGATCAAGGGGAATCATCATGGACATAGATAGTCGTTTTATTGGCACTTGGAAAGACACAGAGGGTGGCGCATTAAGGATCACCCAAGATACGCAAAGTGGAGATGGGCTACTTTTCGTTGCATGGAAGCTTTACTACACACTGACTGATGCCAACCACCTGATCTACGGACACTATCCAAATGGTCAGCCATTCCTGTTTCAAAGAGTGGGTACAGGGTATTCAACCTCATTGATCGGTGTTTGGAGACACGAGCCAGACTCGGCACAAAAGGGCGACCAAGGTGAGCTGATGGTCTACCTTGGGAATGGCACTTATGTCACCTACTTAGATGACGAATCCGTCACCTACAACGGCACATACGAACTCTCACAAGACACGAGCGGAAAATTCATCACCACGCTCGACTATAGAAACCGAATCCAAACCAACAGAGATACCTACACCGAGATAGATATATGGGGTGGTGTGACTCAAGGCACATTTGCCTTTGGCACAGAAGCAGGAACAGGAAAGGTCACACTCACCCTGCACCCCACCAACGCACCAGGCACATCCACTGTACTCACACGAATCTAACTCGATATCGCACAGGACAACCTCGTGGAAATGAAATCCATCAACTCCGGCAAGCTACGCGCCATCGGCTACGACGCGAGAGCGCGCATCTTGCAAGTCAAACTCGACACGGGCGACACACTGCAATACAGCGGCGTGGGCGAAGACCTTTGGCGCAGACTCAGTAGCTCAGGTGCGGCGTGGAGCTTCTATCGCGATAACATCGAAGAAGAGTTCACTGCGAAGAAAGTTTCAGCGAGTGTGCCTGTGGGGAAGAATCCGCTGGATGAGTTGTTTGGGCAGAAATGATTTCGATGCAGCCCTATTTAATTTCAAAAATAACTTAGAAAGATACTTCCATATGACAGAAAAAATACAAATCTCAAACAAGATGCTTGTTAAAACAATAGAAAGTTTTAAGAAGGCCGATGGTAGGTCTGAATTTGTAATAGCAGTCGTTTGCGACATACGCGGATTCTCAAACTTTAGCGTTGGGCACGAAGCTCCTGATATAGCGATGTTCATAAAAAGATTCTACGTGAAACTTCTAGAAGGCTATTTCCCTGAAGCCATATACGCCAAACCAACAGGCGACGGACTACTGATGTTATTTACTTATTCTGAAAGCACTTTGGCTCAAATTTCAGAAAAAGTACTCTTGGGTTGCTCTAAAGCATTGGCTGACTACCCATCAATGCTAGAGGGAGACCCCATGATTAATTATGAGTTGCCCAAACATATTGGCTTTGGAGTTGCTCGAGGTACGGCCTTTTGTCTTTTCGCGCCTCGTGAGATTGTGGATTACTCTGGTCAAACCTTGAATCTTGCTGCGAGACTTAACGATTTCGCACGGCCTTCCGGAATCGTCGTTGATGGTAATTTTCAGCTTGAAGTCATTCCTGAACAACTTCGCAAAGAGTATTCTGAAGATTCGGTATGCATTCGTGGTGTCGCAGAAACAGAGCCAAGAAAAATATACATTTCAAAAGATGTATCTATTTCAGAAAGCGCGCGTCAACCTATTCGTTCATTTGAGTGGGAAAAAGTCGTAAAGAATATTAAGTGTTCTGAAGCCAAAAAACTGGGAGGCAGATACTTCATTCAACTTCCATCTGAACCATTGACTGCCGATCTTTGCAAAGTTATTTGTTCACGCCCGAAAATTGGAGTTGCCAATCATGTCACCACGTCTGGGGTCAAAATTCTGACACGCGCATCGGATGCCGACGGCTACCATATCACCGTCGATTTTAATCAAGTCAAGGAATCCCTTTTATCTGAAAAAATCAAGGCTGATATGGAGATATCACTAATAGTTCAATATGTTCCCAAATTTCCGACCCCAATTCCAGAAAACACTGGAAATAAGCAGCCTACAAAATCAAATTCAAAATAACCAAACTCTCTCAGTAGTAAACACAAAAAGGCGACCTCCCGGTCGCCTTTTTTACTTTCGTACCAACCAATCTACCCCACCCACTTCCTCGCATTCTGGAACATGCGCAGCCATGCGCCGTTCTCTTGCCAGTCGCTTGGATGCCATGAGTTCTGCACAGCACGGAACACACGCTCGGGGTGCGGCATCATGATGCTGAAGCGGCCGTCTGGCGTGGTGAGTCCGGTGATGCCTTGCGGCGAACCGTTGGGGTTGAGCGGATAGGTCTCGGTGGCTTTGCCTTTGTGATCGACATAGCGCAGGGTGACCAGCGGTTGTGCGGCTTTCAGTTTCTTGCTGCCGCTGAAGTCGGCGAAGCCTTCGCCGTGCGCCACGACGATAGGCATACGCGAACCTGCCATACCTTCGAACAAGATTGAAGGCGTCTCTTGCACTTCCACCATGACGAAGCGTGCTTCGAACTGTTCCGATTGGTTGCGCGCGAAGTGCGCCCAGTTCTCGGCACCGGGGATGATCTCGTGCAGGTTGCTCATCATCTGGCAGCCGTTGCACACGCCGAGTGCGA
>JBAYIG010000031.1:0-22250 GCA_041665725.1 Sideroxydans sp.
CCTGCATCGCGCAAAGTCACCGAGAACACGTTCTTCAGGTTGACCTTGTTCATCTGCTTCTTGGGGCGATCTGCTGGCTTGATGACCAACTTCCAACTTTCCGTCATCTCCTTCATTCCCCACTCGGGCGGTACAGGCGGTTCTTGTTGCAGGTAGCGCGCCATCAGATCGACTTCTGACTCAGTGAAGTCACCCGAGGTCAGGAAGTTGGGCATACCACCGGGCGAACCGTAACCGATGAAGGCCTTCAGATATTCCGTCCCCTGTCCGAGCGTCGTGCTAGGCGTGAGCGCTTTACCTGTCGCACCTTTACGCAACACACCGTGGCAACCCGCACAGCGCTCAAAATAGAGCTGGCGTGCTTGATCGAACTCCGCTTGTGTCATCTTGGGTGCATCGGCATTGGCATTCTTATGCATGATCACCGCACCGACTGGTGAAGTCCCCGCGTGATGTGCGCCCACTTCAGGTGCGACGCGTGTGGCTTCAGCCGCATAGGCTGCAAATGGCAACGCAGCCAAAACGGCCAGCGCTGTCAGCGTTTTATTGAATCTTGTTCTCATCATCATCTCCTCGATTTGAAAAGTGAATAACCGATACGTCATTTCTATTTCTCAGAAAAAAGCCCACCTGAAACACGTCCAAGTGGGCTATCAATTTTCTTACTAGATCAATTCTCCGAAACGGCTGGCTGCATGGCGCGGCTCTCGCTCTTGCCGATGGTCAGCAAGTCCCACACTAGCAACACGAAGCCTACGAGGAACATCACGCCGAACACTTCACGCCACCACATGCCTTGAACGAACCAAGGATGAATCTGTGCTGCGAAATATCCCATCCAGCTAGAACCTTCGATGGCACGCTCGATCTGTGATTGCACGTAACCAGAGACCAACATCGAAACGGTCATACCAACCATGCCGAGGTTGAGCAGTCCTAGTGCCCACTTCCACTTCCAACCATTCCCTGGCAAGTCACCCGACATCCAAGTACCACCGCGCCAACGTTGGATACCCAAGTAGAACATGGCGATGATGATGGTGGCGTAGGCACCGAAGAACGCGAGGTGACCGTGCGATGCCGACCATTGTGTGCCGTGTGTGTACAAGTTGATCTGCGGCAAGGTATGCATGAAGCCCCACACACCCGCACCGAAGAAGTTACCGAAGGCATGCGCGATCAACCAAGCCATCGCAGGATGATTGGAGTTCTTGGCATGGCGTGCACCTGCATCGAACACGGCATGTACTACCATCGCAACTAGTGGGATCGGCTCAAGTGCTGAGAAGAATCCACCGATGCTGAACCAATATTCAGGTGTACCGATCCAGAAGTAGTGGTGACCCAGACCCAAGATGCCGGAACCGAACATCAATGCGACTTCGATATACAACCATGTCTCGACGATCTTGCGACTCACGCCCAACACCTTCATCAGACCGTAAGCCATGATGCAAGCGACCATCACTTCCCAAGTCGCTTCGACCCACAAGTGGATCACCCACCACCACCAGTATTGGTCGATGGAGATATTTGTGGTGTAGAACATACCGGCCAGATAGATACCGAACAAGGCCAACATATCCAGTACCAACACACCAGCGATGCCGGTGTAACGGCCTTTGGAGAAAGTAGCGGCCACGTTGTAGAACACCACCAGCACGCTGACTACGATGCCGATATCAGCCCAACGTGGCGCTTCGATGTATTCGCGACCTTCGTTGATGAGCCAGATGGAAGATTCTTTACCAGGGCCGATCTGCACGAACAGATACACAAGCACGACGACCGTGACTGCCGCTGTGAGTACCCAGTAGATCAAGTTTCCCAGCTTGAGTCCGACCACCTCATGTTGCGATTCTTCTTCCAACAACCAATACACAGAACCTAGAAATCCATACAGCAGCCACACCACCAGCGCATTGATATGCACCATGCGGTTGACGCTGAAATCCAGTACACCGTACAAAAAGTCCGGATACAGGTATTGCAAGCCAGAGAGCAGGCCGAACAACACTTGCGCGCCGAACAACACGATCGCCACAGTGAAATATTTCACCGCTAGCTTTTGCCCACCGTTCAGGTTGGCACTATCCAACAGTCCTAGCGTCGCCATGATCAATTCTCCTGTTCGATGGATTTGAAGTTGTAGGGGAAGCCGTTGGTGTCGATGCTGGACATCCATTTCAGGAAGGCCACGACGCCACGCGCTTCTTCATCGGTGATAGCGAGCTTGGGCATGCGCCGTCCCATGCTGTTGTGCACCTTGTCCGACGGGTCTTTGATGAACTCCAGCATCTGTACTTCACGTACCTCCTTGGTACCCCAATACTGGTCTAGCCATGATTTAGTGAGGTCGGGTGCGTAGTAGGCACCGTTACCCAACAAGGTGTGGCAGTTCATGCAGTTCTTCGATTGCGTCGTCAACTTGCCCAACTTGACCAATGCTTCAGCCTCTTCTTCATTCAACTCTTTACCGAACAGCGGCTCTTTCGCCCCGATCACCGGCACTTGTACATGACGCGTCTCATCGAATTTGTACGAGATGCGATAGTTGATGACCGAATACGCCGGAACACGTTTTGACCCGCTCGATATCTGCGGAAGCGTATCCATTGTCAATAAGATCAGCACGACGAATGACCCGCCGGTGACCCAGATGGCCGTCTTGCGCCAGAATGATTCAGATGCCCACCACTGACTTGTCGCCATGGTTTTCTCCCTTACTCAACGTTAAAAATCTTTAATCGGCACTGGCTCGGCCTCTGCATGCTCAGCTGCATGTGTGCCTACACACAGATGCCAGATCGCATGCGGTGCGAGTAAGTACCCCACCAACATGAATGCCACGATGACTACCCAAAATGGGTGATTCAGCAGATTGGCTGCATCTGCTAGAAAGAGTGTGGAAATGAGCAGACCTGCATAGGAAAGATAGGCTAGTGGCATCAAGCGGCTATCCCCTTTGAGGCGAGAGAAGGCGAACAACAAGGCGTACAGCGCTCCCAACATGATCACCATCGCAGAGGTGAAGAAGATAGTGAAGAAATTTCCAAGACTCGCCGGTTCAATCATGTCGTTCTACCTAGATCGAAATAGATTCATTGAAAAGTAATGTATTCCTATTTTTTGAAAGATGCAAGAGAAATGAATGTAATATGAAACCTGTCGAATATGCGGCAGAATGTCACCCATACACAGGACATCAATCAATACGGGTAACCCACTATGCAACTCAATCTTTCCACCGATATCGCCCTGCGCACCCTGATCTATTTGGGCCAAAAGGACGAACCTGCCACCATCGCAGAGATCTCCGAAGCCTTTGAGATCGTCAAGACGCACTTGATGAAAGTCGTCATGCAATTGGTCGCGGCGGGGGTCGTCATCAGTGAACGGGGGAGGAACGGCGGCATCCGACTCGCCAGCGACCCCTCAAAGATAGTGATCGGCGATGTCGTGCGTTTGATGGAAAGCAATCTCGCACTTCTATACTGCATGAAAGAGGATGCGCTCGATGATTGTTGCCCACTCATGCCCAGTTGTCGTCTGCGGAAGATATTCTTCAACGCGCAAAAGGCATTCATGGATACGCTGGATGGCAACACCTTGGCTGACCTGCTCCCCGGCACGAAAGCGAAGCTCAAACGATGAGTCTCAGTTCATTCTTCCACGCATTCCGCCCCCAAAAGAGCAACGCCTCCCAATGGGAGAAACTGCGTAGCGGCCTCGCGGGCGGCCTCGCTATCTTTCTGCTGGCCTGGGCACTGTATGCATTGCCGCAACACCAGTACCCGCTGCTCATGCTGGGTTCGATGGCGGCTTCCGCCGTCCTGTTGTTCGCTGCACCGCACAGCCCGTTCTCGCAGCCGTGGAATCTGATCGGCGGCCATCTCATCTCCGCCCTTGTCGGGTGGTTATGCAGCTTGTACATCCCCGATCCAGCCCTTGCCGCAGGTGTCGCTGTCGGGATCGCCATCTTTCTGATGTATGTCCTCAGCTGCTTGCACCCTCCCGGCGCAGCCACCGCGCTGACGATCGTCTTGAGCGGTATGCAATTCCACGAGATGGGCTGGCAATGGGTCGCCATGATCGTCATGGCCAATGCATTCATCTCGTTGCTGCTGGCATTGCTCATCAACAATCTATTGCCGGGCAGACACTATCCCGCGCAGGCGGTCGTCGCCCCACCACCGACCACTCCTACCGTCATCCCTGAGCAAGCAGATTTCGAATGGGCATTGGGACAGATGGATAGCGTGATCGACGTGAGCGCAACAGACCTGTCCATCATCTACGACAAGGCGCAAGTGCGCGCACGATCTCGCTTGGATGACCGTCTCAAAGGACGTTGATGCTCAAGCTCATCCACATCACGTGTGTCGTCCTGAGCTTCAGCCTGTTCTTCATGCGCGGCATCTGGCTCATGCGTGGCTCATCTATCATGCAGCAGCGATGGGTGAAGATCGCCCCGCACAGTATCGATACGATTCTGCTCACCAGTGCCATCCTGCTCGCTTGGCAGCTTGGTTACTCTCCTAGCAACTCGCCTTGGCTAGCCGCAAAGATCGTCGCACTATTGCTGTATATCGCGCTTGGCATGCTGGCATTCCGTTTCGCGAAAACGAATGGTGTGCGACTGGCGGCATGGTTAGCCGCACTACTTACTTTTGCCTACATCGTGGCGACCGCGATCACGCACGACCCGCTCCTCTTGTTCTGAAATTTCACGATGAACTCATTACTCGGCAATGCCGCCGCACCCAGCTTTGATGACCCCTTGGAGATGTTGCGCGCCTGCCATGGCAGGATAGAAGCGCAATGTGCCACCTTGTCCAAACTGAGCGGACACTTGGCTACGCACGGCAGCGACACATCAGCCAGCCAAGCGGCACGGGCGATCCTGCGCTATTTCGATACAGCCGGACAGCACCACCATCAAGACGAGGAATGCGACCTCTTTCCGATGTTGCTCGCCATGCGCCATGAAGAGATCACATCCCTCATCACTCGCCTGCTGAGCGAACACAAGGATATGGATGCGGCATGGCAAGCCCTACGCCCGATGTTGGTCGAAGTGGAGGCTGGTCGTTCCCTAACATGGGATGCCGAGATTGCCAGCCACTTCATCTCACTCTATGCGAAACATATCGAGCTTGAGAATGGACGCTTCCTGCCTCTGGCAGCGACGCTGCTCGATGTCGCTCAGCGCCGTATGCTCGGTCATAAGATGGCTATACGACGCGGAGTGTCGATTTGACTGCGGCTCGACACTCTGTTGCCATCATCGGCGGCGGCCCTGCTGGGTTGATGGCGGCAGAAGTACTCTCGCAAGCGGGTATCCAAGTCGATGTGTATGACGCGATGCCCAGCGTCGGCCGCAAGTTCTTGATGGCGGGCAAAGGCGGCATGAACATCACACACTCCGAACCGTTCGCCAACTTTCTTTCACGCTATGGTTCCCGCCGCGAATACATCGAACCGCTGCTGAACGCGTTCCCGCCTGATGCATTGCGCGAGTGGATACACGAGCTCGGCATCGATACCTTCGTCGGCACGTCGGGACGTGTGTTCCCGACCGACATGAAAGCGGCGCCTTTGCTTCGTGCATGGTTACATCGTTTGCGCGAGAACGGCGTGCGCTTCCATATGCGGCATCGTTGGGTGGGCTGGGGGGCGCAAGGTGAGCTTCGTTTCACCACACCAGATGGAGAAAGCCTCATCAACGCAGATGCCGTCATCCTCGCGCTCGGCGGTGGCAGTTGGCCGCAACTCGGCTCGGACGGTGCGTGGGTCCAACTGCTTTCGCAACATGGAGCTGATGTCGCCCCGCTGCGCCCTAGTAACTGCGGCTTCGACATCGCATGGAGTACGCACTTCCGTGAACGCTTCGTAGGAGAACCATTGAAATCAATCGCCGCGAGTTTCGGCGATGTGCGCAAGCAAGGTGAGTGTGTCATCACCGCGCATGGCATCGAAGGTGGGCTCATCTATGCACTTTCAGCACCTTTGCGTGATGAGATCGAACGCATTGGCAGCGCCACCTTGCATCTCGACCTACTCCCTGATTGGTCAGCAGAGCGTGTGCTGAACGAAGTGGCGCACCCGCGCGGCTCGCGCTCACTGTCTAGTCATCTACAAAGCCGCTTGGGATTGAAAGGTGTGAAGGCGAATCTGTTGCGTGAAGCCTTGAGTGCGGAGCAGATGAACGATGCAGCTTTGCTAGCGCATACCATCAAGCACTTGCCGCTACGCCTCACCGCCACTCGCCCGATAGCCGAAGCCATCAGCACCGCAGGCGGTGTCACCTTCGAATCGCTGGATGAGAAATTGATGATAAAGAAATCGCCCGGCATATTCTGCGCGGGCGAGATGTTGGATTGGGAGGCCCCCACAGGCGGCTACTTGCTGACCGCCTGTTTTGCCAGCGGGCGTGTAGCTGGATCAGGTGCGTTAGCTTGGCTTAGAAGCCGATCTTGAATTCAACACGCTCGATCACAGGTTGATGATGCCCACCCAGAACAATGACCGCACGACCATGGTTGCTCACGCTCACACGTTCATGGCGTGAATGGTTGTGGTAGCTGCGATGACGCATCTCTTCGCGCATCTCACGACGCTCATGGGGCGACATCCTTTCAAAACGTTCGTGCATCTCTTCACGGCGCTCGCGACGCTCATGAGAATCGGCCTCATTGCGATCTCTGCGCATCTCTTGGCGCATGTCCTGACGTTCCGATGGACGCATCTGCTCGAACTTGTCGCGCTTCTGTTCACGCGAGCCTTTTTGGTCATTATCCGCCATGGCATTCATGCTGAACGAAGCAGTGATGGCAACGGCGATCAGTGATTTAACGATGGCATTCATTTCATTCTCCTGTGGGGCTTGCCCCTAATCCGCCTCATTGGCGTGGTGAGGATAGTGGACTTGGATTGTAAGCGGAGTGTGTAAGGCAAACTCTGTTTTGTAACCGTTTGTAACAGACCAACTTTAGCGCACGGTCATTTCAACGCAATGATTTATGATTACACCATGGATACCAAACACTCGATCCTCATCATCGACGACGACGTGCGATTGCGCGACCTACTGCTACGCTATCTGACAGAACAAGGCTTTGAAGCAAAAGCCGTGATGGATGGTGAGGCAATGGACAACGCACTGCGCATCGGACGTTTCCATCTGCTGATACTCGACCTCATGTTGCCCAAGGAAGACGGGCTCTCCATCCTGCGTCGTTTGCGCGGTACGGGTGAGAACGTGCCCGTGATCCTACTCACTGCCAAAGGTGACGAGATAGACCGCATCGTGGGATTGGAGATGGGCGCGGACGACTACCTGCCCAAACCTTTCAACCCGCGCGAATTGGTGGCACGCATCCACGCAGTGTTGCGTCGCAAGAATGGGCAGCTCGCTGGCTCCCCCGCGCTTGAAGAGAAAAGTATCACCTTCAGCGATTGCGAATTGAACCTTGCCACGCGTGAGTTGAAACGCGGCGATACTCGCGTGCAACTCACCACAGGCGAGTTCGCTTTGCTCAACGCCCTGGTCTCACACCCGCGCCATCCGCTTTCGCGCGACAAGTTGATGGAGCTATCACGCGGGCGCGACCACGAACCATTCGACCGCGCCATCGATGTGCAGATCTCTCGACTTAGAAAATTGATCGAGCCAGACACAGAATCCCCCCGCTTCATTCAGACCGTGCGCGGACATGGCTATGTCTTTGTGCCGGACGGTAACAAGCAATGACGCTCATCCCAAAGACTCTGCTCACCCGCGCATTCCTGCTCATCACCGCGCTGATCCTGCTATCGATCGTCACGCTGGCGTGGGTCTTCCGGCAAGCATCCGAAGCGCCACGTGCGCAACAGAAAGCACAGCTCGTCGTCTCTACCATCAATCTCACCCGCGCCGCCATCTTGTCTGCCGCACCGCAATGGCGTGGCGCTTTGCTGGCCGAACTACGCGAAGCCGAGGGCATGCGCGTCGAAATCAGTGAACCCACCGACACCAGCACAGCGCTTGACGAAACCACCACCGAACTGCGTTTGATGACGGAGGCCGTGCGCGCCAAGTTGGGCAAAGAGACCCACTTCGCTGCAACACGCAACGACATCAGCGATCTGTGGGTGAGCTTTTACATCGGACAGGATGAATTCTGGGTGGCGATACCCCGCACACGCATCGAACAACCCATGTCGCGCATCGTCCTTTTAGGCGGTGGTGTAGCGCTCATCTTTGCGCTTCTGGGTGCCTACCTCATCGCACGGCAAGTCGCACGACCCCTGCAACGCTTATCCAAAGCCGCGCAACAGATAGGCCAAGGCAGATCACTCACCCCGCTCCCCGAAGTGGGTACGCACGAGATCGTCACGCTGTCGCGCGCCTTCAATCAGATGTCATCCGACCTTGCGGACAATGAGAAAGAGCGCGCCTTGGTGTTGGCTGGCATCTCGCATGATCTACGCACACCGTTGGCACGTATGCGCATCGCTGCGGAATTGAGCAAGGATGAATCGCTTCGCAATGACATCGAAGCGGACGTGATGCAGATGGACGACATCATCCAGCAGTTCCTCGATTTCGCGCGGCTGGATGCGCAAGAACGAACCGTAGTCACCGACATCGCCGCATTGATCAGTGAAGTCGCCCAACGGTACGCCACTCACCACATCCGCACTGAACTCATCACGCTCGCGCCACAGGATGTGCGTCCGACCTTACTCAAACGCGCGCTCACTAACCTGCTCGACAATGCCGTGAAATATGGCGATGGCGAGATAACCGTGAATCTGCGACAAGCAGGAAGATCCATCGAGATATCGGTATCGGATCGCGGCGTAGGCATCCCCCACGAACACCTTGAATCGGCGAAACGTCCTTTCGTACGATTGGAAAGTGCGAGAAGCGATGCCGGTGGCTCGGGCTTGGGATTGGCCATCGTTGAACGCGCCGCCAAAGCGCATCACGGTGAATTGATCTTGGCGACACGTGAAGGCGGAGGACTGGTCGCCACCTTGCGCCTACCCCTAAAGTCCCAGTCAGAACAGGGCTAATTCTCCGAGCAATCCGTTAAAATGTGCGAGCATTTTTTACAGGAGAAACACATGAAGCAATACAGCAAACGCACCGCCCTCATGCATTGGATCATCTTCGTCCTCGTCATCGTCGCTTTCTATCTGGGACATGAAGTAGCAGAGAGCAAGGATGCCGCAGGCAAACTCGCGATGTACCCAGCTCACTTTCTCATCGGGGACCTGATCCTATTGCTCACCTTGGTACGCATCTACTTCCGCAAGAAGGATGGCGCCCCCGCAGATGCCAATGCGAATCCCTTGTTGAACAAGGTCGCATCGCTCACGCACTTGGGTTTGAATCTGGTGGTACTGGCAACGGCGATCTCTGGCTTCATCACTGTGGTCACCTCTGGCTTACTCGACGCCTTCAAGGCTAATGATCCAAGCCTGATCCCTGACTTCCACAAAGTGCCCGCAAAAGAATTCCACGAACTATTCATCGGCATCATGGTTCTGCTGGTAGTGTTCCACGTCGCAGCTGCGCTGTATCACCAGTTCATCGTGAAAGACAATCTGTTGCGTCGAATCATGATCAAACGCTTTGAAGACTGAGTGTGAATCAGTGTCATCAGACCGATGCCACTCACCTTAAGACGAACCGCCTTCGGGCGGTTTTTTTATGGCGATGAATATCGCCAAGAGACCGAGTACCACATACCAAGTCAGAGCCAGTTCAGGCAGTCCTAAACCGAGGAACGTCCAACCTTTTGTAGCGCACTCGCCCGAGCCATGCATCAGCTCTTGCCATACTTCCGCCATCGGAAAATGTTGCAACATGAATTCAAGGCCGGGGCCGCAAGCAGGTACTTGGTCTTTCGGCAGATGTTGCAACCAGATGTGGCGGGAAGCCACGCCCACACCACCCAGCGCTGTCAAAGCGATCAAGCTCGAATACACCCAAGTCCCGATACGTCCTGCGTTATGGATGGCCGCGATGAAGAACAGCACACCGATGACGATGAAGATGACGCGCTGGATCATGCACAAGGGGCATGGATCTTCGCGCAAACCATACTGCAGATACAAAGCACCGCCGATCAAGCCGAGGACGATGAGCACCCCGACAGAGTAGAACCAACGGTTAGAGATATTGCGCCAATCTTTCATCACTCAGCTTCCTCGATCCAAGTAGCCTGTATCGCTTCCAACACCTTCTCTCCACCACGAGTGTGGTCGTCATCAAAACCATCCAGATCGACCACATAGTTGTGCAGATCGACGAAGCGCACAGTCGTTGGATCTACCGATGGGTACTTTTCGCTGAGTGCGATAGCGATATCGCGAACGTCTATCCATTTCATTTGGAATGACCTTCTTTAGTCATGTTGATGGAATACTTGGGGATCTCAACGACCAGCGGCATATCCGCCACTTTGGCTTGGCAACTCAAGCGGGAGTTCGGCTCTAACCCCCATGCCTTGTCCAACATATCCTCTTCCAGCTCCGTCGCCTCTTCCAAACTACGGAAACCTTCGCGCACGATGACGTGGCATGTCGTGCAGGCACAAGACTTCTCACAAGCATGTTCGATGTCGATGTCGTGCTCCAACAAGGCATCGCAGATGGACGTGCCCGGTGTCGCCTCGATCAGCGCGCCCTTGGGGCATAGTTCTTCATGCGGCAAGATGATGATCTGTGTCATTCCAACTCCGATAGATTGTGACCCTTCAGTGCCGTCGAAACACTGCGGTCCATACGTGCTTGCGCGAAGATGACGGTCGCTTGATTCAAGGCTTCGACCGCGCGCTTGATGGCCAAGTGATCGCTCCCGCTCAATACACTGCGCACAGCTTCCATGCTGTTACGGATACGCGCTTGCGCTTGCGCATCCAACAAAGCCTCGCCATCGAGTTGCAGTGCGTTATCCACGGCTTCCAGAAGTTGTGCGGCTTCGGTCTGTTGTTCACGCAAGGCACGTGCCTGCATGTCGTCACGCGCATGCTGGTTGCCGTCCTGCAACATGCGAGTGATCTCGCCCTCGCTCAATCCATACGATGGCTTCACTGTCACCGCAGATTCCACACCGCTATGCATCTCGCGTGCAGTCACGCTCAGCAAACCATCTGCATCCACCTGGAAGGTGACACGGATACGCGCACTACCCGCCACCATCGCAGGGATGCCACGCAACTCGAACTTCGCCAACGAACGGCAGTCACTCACCAGTTCGCGTTCGCCTTGCACCACGTGGATGCTCATCGCGGTCTGACCATCTTTGAAAGTGGTGAACTCTTGCGCACGCGCACTGGGGATGGTGCTGTTGCGTGGGATGACTTTTTCGGACAGCCCCCCCATCGTCTCGATACCGAGCGACAGAGGGATCACATCCAACAACAACCAATCATCGGCGCTACGATTACCTGCCAGCACATTCGCTTGGATGGCTGCCCCCAACGCAACGACCTTGTCTGGATCGAGATTGGTGAGCGGCGTCTGATTGAACATTTCAGCCACGGCACGTTGCACCTGCGGCATACGGGTGGAGCCGCCGACCATCACCACCCCTTTGACCTCATCCACACTCAGCTTCGCATCCCGCAAAGCGCGGCGGGTCGGCTGCAGGGTGCGCATCAGGAGGTTCTGCGTCATCGCATAGAAATCATCGCGTGTCAGTGTGACATCTACCAATTCGCCGTCACTCAACATGGCAGTGATCTGGGTCTGCACATGATCGGTCAGCTGTTCTTTTGCTGCGCGAGAATGGGTCAACAACAGACGAGTATCTTTCGCATCCAATTGCGATAGCCCCGCCTTCTCCAATATCCAGCAATAGATGCGCTGGTCGAAATCGTCACCGCCCAATGCGGAGTCGCCATTGGTGGCCAACACTTCGAACACGCCTTTGGAAAGACGCAGGATGGAGATATCGAAGGTGCCACCGCCCAAGTCATACACCGCATACACGCCTTCGGAAGCGTTATCCAGCCCATAGGCGATCGCTGCTGCAGTCGGCTCATTGAGCAGTCGCAGTACATTCAGCCCAGCTAGCTTCGCCGCATCTTTCGTCGCTTGACGCTGCGCATCGTCAAAATAAGCGGGTACGGTGATGACCGCGCCGACCAGATCGCCACCAAGTGAACGCTCTGCTCGGTCACGCAACACTTTCAATATTTCGGCAGAGACTTCGACAGGACTCTTCACGCCTGCCGCTGTGCGTATCTGCACCATCCCCGGCGAATCCACGAAACGATAGGGAAGATCGAGAACCTCGCCGACGTCCTTGAGTCCGCGCCCCATGAATCGTTTCACCGATACGATGGTGTTCTGTGGATCGATACTCTGCAACGCCTGCGCATCGACACCGACCTGCACACCGACATCCGTCGAATAGCGCACCACAGAAGGCAGTAGTGCCACCCCCGCCTCATCATTGAGCACGACGCTGATACCGTTACGCACTGTCGCAACGAGTGAGTTGGTCGTACCCAAATCGATACCCACTGCCAGACGATGCTGGTGAGGTGCCGCAGATAATCCGGGTTCTGAGATTTGGAGCAGTGCCATATCAGGAATCTAATTCGTCGTAGGCGGAAGATATCTCTTCCGCGAGTTTTTCTAGGAAGCGCAATTTTCTCACAGAGCCAGCGGCCGCAAGGTGATCATGTGACTCGTCGAGCTGTGCGCCCAATTGTTGTTGCAATGCTTTGATCTCTTTTCGATTGTTGTCACTAAGCTCATCGAGCCCATCGATGTCTTTTGATTCGAGCGCATCCTGCAAGGCTTCGCGCCACTCCATCTGCTGCATCAAGAAATCCAGCGGCATCGCCGTATTGGTTTCTTCTTGCGTATCCACACCTTGCAAAGTTAATAGATAACGTCCTCGTGCCAATGGGCTGCGCAGGGTTTGGTAACCCTCGTTGATGCGTGTCGACCACTGCATGGAAAGACGCTGCTCTGATTCGGAAAGGTGGGAGAACTTGTCAGGATGGACTTGCGATTGCAGATCACGATAGCGCTGATCGAGCAACGACTCATCGATGGCAAAACGCGGCGGGAGTTCGAACAACTGGAAGAAGTCCTGCTGGAAATCGAGAGACTTCATGAGGAAAAACCCATCAGACCTTAAAGCTCTCTCCACATCCACACGCATCTTTGACGTTTGGATTGTTGAACTTGAAGCCTTCGTTCAAGCCTTCGCGGGTGTAGTCCAATTCCATGCCGTCGATGTAAGGCAAACTTTGCGGATCGACCAAAACCGTCACACCGTGACTATTGAATTGCAGGTCATCACCATCCACCGCATCCGCGAATTCCAATTTGTAAGCCATACCCGAGCAACCGCTGGTACGCACGCCCAAGCGCAGGCCGACGCCCTTGCCGCGTTTCACCAAGAAATTCTGCACATGTTTGGCAGCGTTTTCCGTCAACGTGATGCTCATGTTCCGCTCCTATTTGTTTCCGTTGCAGGCTGCCGTTTCAACGTTAGCGCCATGCTTGGATTTGTAATCCGCTACCGCTGCCTTGATGGCATCTTCCGCCAAGATGGAGCAATGGATCTTCACGGGTGGCAATGCCAATTCTTCCGCGATGTGCGTGTTCTTGATCGCCAATGCTTGATCGACGGTCTTGCCCTTGACCCATTCGGTCACCAAGGAGCTCGATGCGATGGCAGAACCACAACCATAGGTCTTGAACTTCGCGTCTTCGATAATGCCGTCCTTGCCGACTTTGATCTGTAACTTCATCACGTCGCCGCAAGCAGGTGCACCGACCATACCGGTACCTACAAAGGAATCGCTCTTGTCCATCGAACCTACGTTACGAGGGTTCTCGTAGTGATCTAGTAATTTTTCGCTGTATGCCATTTTGTCCTCCTACGCCGTTAGTGCGCAGCCCACTGCACAGTATTCAGGTCAACGCCGTCTTTGTACATCTCCCATAAGGGGGATAGCTCGCGCAATTTTGTAATCCTGTCGTGTAATAGCTTTATCGTGAAATCCACTTCTTCTACTGTCGTAAAGCGCCCCACTGTGAAACGGATAGAGCTGTGTGCCAGTTCATCGTTGCGCCCTAAAGCGCGCAACACATAGGATGGCTCCAAGCTCGCTGACGTACACGCAGAACCGCTTGATACCGCGATGTCTTTCACCGCCATGATGAGCGACTCGCCTTCGACGAAGTTGAAGCTCACGTTCAGATTGTGCGGCACACGACTGTCCATGTCGCCATTCAGATAGACCTCTTCCATGCTCGACAGCCCCGCCCACAAGCGGTCACGCAACATGCGGATGCGCTCGTTCTCGGTCGCCATCTCTTCTTTCGCCAGACGGAACGCCTCGCCCATACCGACGATCTGATGCGTCGCTAATGTGCCAGAGCGGAAACCACGCTCATGACCACCGCCATGCATCTGTGCTTCCAGACGTACGCGTGGCTTGCGACGCACATACAAAGCTCCGATGCCTTTGGGGCCGTAAGTCTTGTGTGCTGAGAACGACATCAAGTCGACTTTCAACTTCTGCAGGTCGATAACGACTTTGCCTGTCGCCTGTGCCGCATCCACATGGAACAGGATTCCCTTTTCACGGCACATCTCGCCGATGGCTGCGATATCCTGGATCACACCGATCTCGTTATTCACCAACATCACCGACACAATTATCGTGTCAGGACGCAATGAGGCTTTTAGCTTTTCCAGATCGATCAAGCCATTGGGTTCTGGATCGAGATAAGTCGCAGAGAACCCTTGACGCTCTAATTCACGCACCGTATCCAAGATGGCTTTGTGCTCAGTCTTTACCGTGACGATGTGCTTGCCTTTCTCGGCGTAGAAATTCGCTGCGCCCTTCAAAGCCAAGTTGTTCGACTCGGTCGCACCCGATGTCCACACGATCTCTTTCGGGTCGGCATTCACCAGCGCGGCTACTTGCTCACGCGCACATTCCACCGCCTCATCCGCAGTCCAACCAAAGGAGTGCGAACGGGAAGCTGGATTACCGAATTTCTCGGTTAGGTACGGGATCATCACATCCGCCACACGCGGGTCTACCGGCGTGGTCGCGGAGTAATCCATGTAGATAGGTAAATGCAGCGTCATCTCTATTCCTTCATCCCAATCAGGCGAGTGCAGACATCTTTTGGATAGGCTTGCTCAGTGTGATCGTCGATACATCAGGTCTGGCTTGTTTCGCATTGCCATCAGCCACCTGCTGCAAGCTCACTTGACGCAAATATTCATGGATGGTCTCGCTCAGACCGAACCAGAGGTCATGGGTAGAGCAAGGCTCGCCATCTTTACAGTTGCCCATGCGATCACAGTTCGTCGCATCCAATGGCTCATCCACTGCGATGACGATATCGGCGATGGATATCTTGCTCGCAGGGCGAGCCAAGCAGTAACCACCACCTGGGCCGCGCACACTGGCGACCACATTGTTCTTGCGTAGCTTGGAGAACAACTGCTCCAGATACGAGAGCGAGATCTTTTGACGTTCACTGATCGCCGCCAACGTGACTGGGCCTTTGCCCCCACGCTGAGTCAGGTCAACCATTGCAGTCACTGCGAAACGTCCCTTAGTTGTCAGGCGCATATTCTTCCCCTTGCATTGTTTATACGGATGGTGCGGTTAGGTCTACCCAGATTCGAGGCATCCGAACTCGCGCTGATGGAATAGTAGAATACCCTAGGCTTTTAATCAACAATCTTATTGAGATGGTTAGGGTCGAACTTATCGGCAGTGGCGCGCTCCTCCTCCACCCTGACCCCCATCTTTTCTAGCTGTTGCAGAATGAAATCAATACGTTGATCGACAGTGACACTATGCCCAATAAGGCCATGCAAGGCTTTATTGACCGGGTCGTTATGGTCATTACCGATGCCATAGGCATTGAAACCGTGTGAGACCTTCTTCTCTTCATCCAATATACGTGCCGGAATACCCGCTGCCGTCGCGCCCGCCGGCACATCCTTTACCACCACCGCATTGGAACCGATCTTCGCGCCATCACCGATGGTGATAGGGCCGAGTATCTTTGCGCCCGCGCCCACCACGACACCGTTACCCAATGTCGGATGGCGCTTGCCTTCTTTCCAAGACGTACCGCCAAGCGTCACACCGTGATACAGCGTCACATCATCACCGATCTCAGCCGTCTCACCGATGACGACCCCCATACCGTGGTCGATGAAGAAACGGCGGCCGATGGTCGCCCCGGGATGGATCTCGATACCCGTCAACGCCCGCCCGATGTGCGAAGTGAATCGCCCTAACCATTTCAGCCCCATATACCAAAAGGTATTCGACATACGATGGAAGATGCGCGCGTGCAAACCCGGATAGCAGGTCAACACCTCGAATGTGCTGCGCGCTGCGGGATCGCGATCGAATACGCTGGTGATATCTTCTCGGATATTTTTAAACATCTGGATGCTCTTCTTTGTAGCGTTGTCTAAGTCGAGCATTGTACTCGGTTGTTTTTGTCAGGATACCGCGCAGCAGATTGACTTCCTCATCTTCCAAACGACTACGCGAGTAGAGCCGACGCAAGCGCTTCATCAGACGCTCTGGATTCTGTGTGGTGAAAAATCCGATGTCGTATAGCGTCTTTTCGAGTTGTCCGTACAGCCCTTCCAAACGCTCATGCGTCGCGGCGGGCAACTCTGCTTGCTGAGCAGGCACATGACTCTGCGTAGCCACACTCAACTCATAACTGATGACCTGCACGGCAGCGGCGATATTGAGAGACGAGAAATCGGGATGCGACGGAATGTTCACCCCCAACTGTGCCTTGCCCATCTCTTCATTGGTCAGGCCCGACATCTCGGTACCAAACAATAGTGCAACGGGCTGTGCAGTCGCCCGCTGCAGCACCTCGGGCATCGCCTCGCGCGGCATCAGCACCTTGAGCGAAATATCGCGCAATCTAGCTGTCATCGCCACAGTGAACGCCACCCCATGCAAAGCCTCGTCGATAGAGCTGCACACCACCGCATTCTGCAACACATCATCTGCCCCCGCCGCCATCGCAGTCGCTTGCGGATCAGGGAAACGCTTGGGGTTGATGAGGTAAAGATGGCGCAATCCCATGGTCTTCATGGCACGTGCCGCCGCACCGATGTTGCCCGGATGGGTGGTATGGCTTAGGACGACTCTGATGTTCTCGAAAGGATTAGGTTTATTCAAAACGCGATTCCAACTAAAATACGCACCGGATTTCCCCTGCTCATTAAAAAGGTCGTACTGATATGCACCCCATGCTCAACATCGCGGTGAAGGCCGCTCGTCGCGCCGGAAACTTGATCCACCGTGCCGCCGACAATCTAGACCACCTCACCGTGACGAAAAAATCCCATGCGGATTACGTCAGCGAAGTCGATCGCGCTGCTGAGCGCATCATCGTAGAGACCTTACTGGAAGCCTATCCGACGCATGCGATTCTAGCAGAAGAGGGTGGCGCTCAAGGCCAGTCCGAGTACGTTTGGATCATCGATCCGCTGGATGGCACGACCAATTTCCTGCACGGCGTTCCGCAATACGCTGTCTCCATCGCCCTACAACACAACGGTGTCTTGACCCAGTCCGTGGTGTACGACCCGACCAAGAACGACCTGTTCACCGCCACACGCGGTCGCGGTGCTTACCTCAACGACAAACGCATCCGCGTCTCCAAACGCAAAGAGATGATCGATGCCCTCATCGGCACCGGCTTCCCTTACACACGCTTCGAACACATGGGCGCTTACATGGCGATCTTCCAAGACCTGATGCCAAAGACTGCAGGTCTGCGTCGCCCAGGTGCTGCATCACTCGACCTCGCTTGGACTGCGGCTGGTCGCTACGACGGTTTCTTCGAGACTGGCCTGAAACCATGGGACCTCGCAGGTGGCGCACTGCTCATCTCCGAAGCAGGCGGCATCGTGACCGACCTAGCCGGCAATCAGAACTACCTCACCAGCGGACACATCTGCGCAGGCAATCCGTTCATCCACGAACAATTGCTCAAGATCATCGCACCACACCTGACGGACGGACTCAAAGCCTAAGGAAAGTCCTACGGGTAGCAACATGGATACCTTACTCATCCTAACGATCGCGACCATCGTCATCGTTCTGATCTTTGAGTACACCAACGGTTTCCATGACGCGGCCAACATCATCGCCACCGTCATCGCCTCGCGTGCGATGACGCCGGTGCAAGCAGTTCTTCTGGTCGCTTTCTTCGAATTCCTCGGCCCATTGCTGGGCGGCACCGCCGTCGCCAACACCATCGGCAAGTTCATCACGCTCGACGACATCGATCGCGTACTCGCGCTCACCATCGTGCTGTGCGGTTTGATCGGCGCCATCGCTTGGAACCTCATCACTTGGTGGCATGGCATCCCCTCCTCTTCATCGCATGCACTGGTCGGTGGCTTGGCGGGCGTGGTCATGGTGGCGGCTGGTTCCGACCATGTGGTGTGGGGATTCGGCGACTTGTTACACGGCCATCTGAATGGTGTCGCCAAAGTCATCGTCGCACTCATCCTGTCGCCCATCATCGGCTTCTGGGTCGGCTTCCTGTTACACAAGACCATGCTGGCCTTGTTGCGCGGCGCACACCCTTCCATCAACCGCGACCTGCGCCATCTTCAATATGTCACCTCGGCTGGCTTGGCCTTCTCACACGGCGCCAACGATGCGCAGAAGAGCATGGGCATCCTGACCTTGGTGCTGCTCCTCGGCGGTTTCATCCCCACTTTCGAAGTGCCGTTCTGGGTGATGCTGGCTTGTTCGCTCACCATCGTCCTCGGCATCCTTTCCGGTGGCTGGCAGATCGTGCGCACGCTCGGTTTCTCCATCTACAAGATCCGCCCATTGCATGCGTTAGATTCGCAGATGACCGCCGCTGGCGTCATCTTCAGCTCATCGATGTTCGGCGCCCCCGTCTCCACCACCCACGTGGTCGCCTCATCCATCATGGGCATCGGCGCATCCGAACGCCCCAAGGCGGTACGTTGGGGCAAAGCGACGGAGATTGTCACCACGTGGCTCATCACCATTCCCGGTGCGGCATTGATGTCGATTACCTGCTATCTTCTCGTCCGCACATTTATCTGACCGACTGCCATGCCTGAAGCCTCCAAGACAATGCTCGCGATCATTCTGGATAGGGTATTCCCCAAGGTGCCCGACTTCTTCACCATGCTCACCGAGCAGGCGAACAAGGTCACGCACACTGTCGACCTGCTGGTGGAATACATGGAACGCGGCGATCCGATGCTCGCAGACGAACTCAAGCAGAACGTGCACGAGGCCGACCTAATCAAGGTACGCAACCTGCATGAGCTGAACGATGCCTTCTCCACCCCCATCGACCGCGAAGACATCTACCGCGCAATCATCGCGCTGGATGACATCGTGATGTACTGCAAGACCACCGTGCATGAGATGGATGTGCTGCAAGTGAAACCGGATGAGTTCATGCGCGACATCTCGCACTGCATCAAAGAAGGTGTGGACACCCTCGCCAAAGGATTCGCCAAACTCGGCACCACCCCTGCCGAGGCAGCACACAATGCCAACGAGGCACGTCAGTCGGAACGTCACGCTGAAAAACTCTATCGCAAAGCGTTGCCCATCCTGTTCGAGGGTACTGACTACATCAACATGTTCAAACGGCGTGAGATATACCGCCACCTGACCAATGCTGCGCAGCACATGGCGCTATGCGCCAACCGACTGCACGACATCGTGGTCAAGATCAGCTGAAGGCAAGATGCGTACGACCGACACCCTCAACCGCTTCCTGCAAGAACACATCCCCCTCACCGGTGCGATGCAGTTGCAAGCGAGCGCCTACGATGGGCAGACCTTGCACCTCGCCGCCCCGCTCGCCCCCAACGTCAACGATAAGGGCACTGCGTTCGGCGGCAGTCTGTACAACATCGCCGTGCTGTGCGGCTGGAGTCTGCTACGTCTCAAGCTCAACGAAGCCGGTCTGAACAAGAAGAACATCGTCATCCAAGAGGCGCATACGCGCTACCTGCTGCCGGTCACCGGCGAGCTGCGCGCCTCATGCACCCTCACCTCCGACGCACTGACTGAATTCATGCATCCTTTGCAAAACAAGGGTCGAGCGCGCATCACATTGACCGTCACTATCCATCAACATGACAAGACCGCCGTGGAATTCACCGGCACCTATGTCGCACTCGATTAGAGACATGAAAGATACCGCCCCCGAAAAACAGACACCCATGATGCAGCAGTACCTGCGCATCAAAGCCGAGCACACCGACAAGTTACTGTTCTATCGCATGGGCGATTTCTACGAGCTGTTCATGGACGATGCCGTGCGTGTCGCCAAGCTGCTCGACATCACCCTCACGCAACGCGGCGCATCTAACGGCCAGCCCATCAAGATGGCGGGCGTGCCTTATCACGCTGCTGAGCAATACCTCGCGCGCTTGGTGAAGATGGGAGAGTCCGTCGCCATCTGCGAACAGATCGGCGACCCCGCCACCAGCAAAGGCCCGGTCGAGCGCAAAGTCGTGCGCATCGTCACGCCCGGCACCGTCACAGACTCGGCGCTATTGGAAGAGAAACGCGACAACCTGCTGCTCGCGCTGCACCAACGCCACAACGAAGTCGGCCTCGCTTGGCTCAACCTCGCCTCAGGTCAATTCACCCTCGCCGAAGTCGCCGCCAGCCAACTGCCTGCCGAACTGGAACGTCTGCAACCTTCCGAGATATTGATGGCCGAGAGTGTCGCCGCGCCGCAGTTCAAGAATGCTGCGAACAAATCGTTACCCGATTGGCACTTCGACCGCGACACCGCGCACCGCGCGCTGTGCCAACAGTTCGCCACACGCGACCTCGCAGGTTTTGGCTGTGATGATTTCACCGTGGGATTGGAAGCCGCAGGCGCATTGCTCGGCTACGCCAAACTGACGCAAGGGCAAAGCATCTCCCACATCCGCAGTGCGCAGGTCTACCACGCTGACGAGTTCGTACGTATGGATGCCGCCACCCGCCGCAATCTGGAGATCACCCAGACCCTGCGCGGCGAACCCGCCCCCACCCTGCTCTCACTGCTCGACACCTGCGCCACCAACATGGGTAGTCGCTTGTTGGCGCACTGGCTGCATCATCCGCTACGCAACCGTGCGGTGCTGCGTGCAAGGTTGGATGCAGTGGACGAGCTCGATGACAAGTTCAGCGCCGTTCACCAGCAATTGAAAACTAGCGTGGACGTGGAACGCATCACCGCACGCATCGCTTTGCGCTCGGCTCGTCCACGCGACCTATCTGGTCTGCGCGACACATTGAAACAATTGCCAGCGCTGCACGCTCTGTTGGCGAAGGTGTCTGCACCGCGCATCCGGCACTTAGCTCGAGAACTTAACCAAACCGTTCGTCCTGAGCTTGTCGAAGGATCGGCGCGCAGCGACGGACAGATTGGTGAGCCCATTCCCCCTTCGACAAGCTCAGGGCGAACGGGAAATGAATTAGTCGAGTTGTTGCAGCAGATGTTGAAGACCGAACCTTCCTCCGTCCTGCGTGAAGGTGGCGTCATCGCCGATGGCTTCGATGCCGAGTTAGATGAACTGCGCGGCATCCAAACCAACTGCGGCGATTTTCTGTTGGAATTGGAAGCACGCGAACGCGCGCGCACCGGCATCAACACGCTGAAGGTGGAATACAACCGCGTACACGGTTTCTACATCGAAGTGAGCATCGCACAATCGGTGAACGTGCCGGACGACTACCGCCGCCGCCAGACCTTGAAGAACGCCGAGCGTTACATCACACCGGAACTGAAGACCTTCGAGGACAAAGCGCTCTCCGCCAACGACCGTGCATTGGCGCGCGAGAAGTTGCTCTACGAACAACTGTTGGATGCACTCGCACCAAGTATCCCGCAACTGCAAGCCATCGCCGCCGCCATCGCCGAACTGGACGTGCTCGCCACCTTTGCCGAACGTGCCGCCACGTTGAATTTCTGCGCACCGCAGTTCAGCAACGATGCGCGCATAGACATCAAGCAAGGTCGCCATCCTGTCGTCGAAGCGCAGGTAGACACCTTCACGCCGAACGACTGCACGCTCAACGACGCGCGCCGCACGCTACTGATTACCGGCCCCAACATGGGCGGTAAATCGACCTATATGCGACAGGTCGCCATCATCGCGCTGCTCGCGCATGTCGGCTGCTTCGTGCCTGCACAGCAAGCGGTGCTGGGCGAGATCG
>JBAYIG010000032.1:0-20403 GCA_041665725.1 Sideroxydans sp.
ATTTCACCTTAGGTATAAAAGCTCTGCACCAAAGAGCCGATGAGTAAGTTCCATCCATCAGCCAGCACGAAGAGCATGATCTTGAAAGGGAGTGAGATGACCGAGGGTGACACCATCATCATACCCATGGACATCAGCACACTCGCCACCACCATGTCGATGATGAGGAAGGGGATGAAGATGACGAAACCGATTTGGAATGCGGTCTTCAATTCGCTAGTGACGTAAGCGGGAACAAGGATGCGTAGTGGCACGTCTTCAGGGGTCTGCAATGCTTCGCTGTTGGAGATACGCACGAACAACGCAAGGTCGGCCTCGCGCGTCTGGCGCAACATGAAGGTCTTGAGCGGGGCGCTGCCTTTCTCGTAGGCCTGCTCCAACGACATCTTGTTCTGGCTGTAGGGCAGATAGGCATCGACGTAGATCTTGTCTAGCACAGGCGACATCACGAAGAAGGTGAGGAATAGCGCCAAGCCGATCAAAACTTGGTTGGGCGGCGAGGCGGGCGTGCCGATGGCGGAGCGCAACAGCGACAACACGATGATGATGCGTGTAAAGCCCGTCATCATCAGCAGGATGGCTGGCAAGAAGGTGAGCGACGAGATGAGGATCAGCGTCTGCAAGCTGAGTGTGTAGGTCTGTCCACCACCAGCGGAAGGCGTGCTAGAAACCGAGATGAGGCCTGCTTCGGCAGCATGCAAGGGCGTGGTGAAGGCGAGCAGCAGGAAAAGGATCAGCAAGGGATGGATGCTGATGAGTGCGGACGTGAACCAACGCACTTTCTTTTTGGCGAGCACAGTCAGATCGGGCCGATAGACCAGCCCCGTCGCTCGGTGCGCGCTCGACATCGGCAGACTAAGCATTGCGCTTCTCCATCATCTTCTTCAACCAGCCTTGGAAATCGTTGCTGGGGTTCACGGTAGCGTTGGATTGGATGGGCACGCTGCCTTTGGGCATGCTGTGCAAGGCGTTCACTTGTCCTGGGGCGACACCGACGACGAGCCAGGTGTCATTCACTTCCACCAGCACGACGCGTTCACGTTGGCCGACAGCGACACCGCTGATGACCTTGAGCGCGTTGGCGGAACCCTGCTGCGGCAGATTGATACGTTTCAACACCCAAGCCACCATCACCACGGCAGCCAGCACCAACAGCAGACTCACGATGACCTGCAACACGCTACCGGTGGACACCGCAGCGGTAGGCGGTGGCGTGAAGGTGGGGCGCACGGTCTCGGCAGCTAGGACGAGCGGGGAGAAGGATGCTGCAACGAGGGCAGCAACTGATTGGTATCTCATGTTGGGATCTCCGCTATTTATTGATGCGGCGCAAGCGCTCCGACGGCGTGATGATGTCGGTGAGACGGATACCGAGTTTGTCGTTCACCACCACCACTTCACCTTGCGCGATGAGGAAGCCATTGATGAGTACATCCAGCGGTTCACCCGCCATGCCAGCCAGTTCCACCACGGAACCTTGAGCGAGTTGCAGCAGGTTCTTGATCGGCATCTTGGTGCGTCCCAGTTCCACCGTCAGTTGCACGGGGATGTCGAGGATCATGTCCAAGTCGTTGTGCGCCGTGGCTCCCCCTGTGCCGCCCAGTTGTTCGAACACGTGGGGTTGTGCGACGGGATCGGGTGCGGCGGCCTGTTCGGCCATGGCGGCGCCCCAGTCGTCAGCACTGATTTGTTCTGCGGTTTCTTCAGCCATGTCTTCCTCCATTGATCGCCTCGCCCGTTTCCGTGGCGAGCATCTTTTCAACCTTCAATGCGTAATGCGCATTCGATACGCCGGACCTGCATTCCATCACCGGTACGCCATCCACCAGCACGCTGACATTCTCGGGCACTTCCAGCGGGATGATGTCGTCGTTGCGCATCTTCAATACATCATCCAATGTCACGTTCGCATGACCGAGTACGGCAGTGAGTTCGATGTCGGCCGACTGGATCTGTTTGGCCAACATGTGTAGCCAGCGTTTGTCGGCGATGACATGGTCGCCCTGCATGGTGCTGTAGAGCAATTCGCGGATCGGTTCGATCATCGCGTAGGGCATGCAGATATGGATAGCACCACCGACACCGGTGAACTCCACTTCAAAGGTGGTCACCACCACCACTTCGTTCGGTGTGGCGATGTTGGCGAACTGGGGGTTCACTTCGGAACGCTGGAATTCGAATTCGAGTTTCTGTACCGATTCCCACGACTTCGTGTAGGACTCGAACAGGACTTCCAGCAATTTTTGGATGATGCGGTGTTCAGTCTGGGTGAACTCACGTCCTTCGACGCGGGTGTGGAAACGACCATCTCCACCGAACAGGCTATCCACCACCATGAACACCAAGTTCGGGTCGAAGATGAACAGGGCGGTACCACGCAAAGGTTTCACTGCCACCAGATTGATGTTTGCCGGTACGGGCAGATTGCGGATGAACTCGGAGAACTTCATCACTTTCACCGGGCCGATAGAGACTTCCGAACTGCGATGGATGAAGTTGTACAAGGAGATGCGGAACAAGCGCGCAAAGCGTTCGTTGATGATCTCCATGGTGGGCATGCGCCCACGCACGATGCGCTCTTGCGTCGCCATGTTGTAAGGACGTACCCCCTCTTTGGAGGTGTCTTCTTTGGGGTCGTCCGTCTCACCCGTGACTCCTCGCAACAGCGAGTCGACTTCGTCTTGGGATAAGAATTCGCTCATGGCATCAGCTCGATATCATTGAATGATGAAGGCGGTGAACAACACGTCCACGATACCTGTCGTCTTGTGTAGCAATGGTGCGACAACACCGCTTGCGGCAACTGCGGAAGCAGGTGGCGCGGCATGTGGGTCAGCTGCGGGTGCGGCGTGAGGATCTGTTGGCGGTGCAGCATGGCTGTTCGTGGCAGGAACTGCATGGGCATCAGCGGCAGGTGCAGCGGCAACGGGTGCGGCATGTGGGTCAGCGGCGGCATGCGCATTAGCGCCAGGTGCGGCATGGGCGTCACCCAGCTCCAGCACGGCATCGGTCTCGGCGATGATGTCGCTGACCAGTTTCTGTTTGCCAGCGGCGGTCTGCAATTCAGAAGGCAGTTTGTTGGCGAGCAAGAACAGCAGTTTGCTCTTGATCTCTGGCATGCGCGCTTTGATCTTCTCTTCTAAAGCTGGGTCAAGGATCTTCAGTGTGATGCCTGCTTGTAGGTATTGATCGCCATCCTCATGCAACAGGTTGACGGTGAAGTTCTCACCCAGTGAGACGTACTTAGGTTCGTGCGCAGGCTCCACCTTCACTTCTGCGGCATGTTCGTCTTCTGGGGCATGGCCTTTGGTGAAATACCAGCCAGCCCCACCCGCGATGAGCAATACCACCACGCCGATGATGATGAACAGCATCTTTTTGCTCTTGGGCGGTGCGGCGCCTTCAGCACCTTCAGCAGGGGCGGCAGGAGCAGCGGGTTTTGCGGGTTTGGACATTTCTGATTCCTTTCGATTGGTTGGCATTATCCTGCGTGGTCAACGCTCGGCATCTAAGGAAAAGGCGGGGTTTCCAGCCTTATTTTGAATGTCAGGCGAAGGTGTCCACCATGCCGTTATGACGGCTTAAGGGGGTGACCACACGTGTCTCACTCATGTTGGCGGGGGCAGATTCCAGTAGACGACCGCTCGGTGCGGTCTGACGCTGATTGCCAAGCTCGCCGCGTTGCTCGCGCGGTGCTTGGTCACTGACCGTGGCATTACCCAACATGATTCCGTTATCGGCCAACATCTCGCGAAGTTTAGGGATGGACTGCTCGATCACCTCGCGCACAGCCGCGTGGGCTGAGGTGAATTGAGCGGTGGCTTGGTCACCGCTGACTTTGATGACCACATCCACCGGCCCCAGTTGCGCGGGATTGAGGTGCAGTTCGGCATGCTGGTCTTGCTGCGTCGCCATCCAGGTGACCTTCTGGCTGAATTCGTTGCCCCATTGTCTTTGTGCGAGCGGGGTGTCGATCACCAGTTGCGTGGCAGGGGCGACGATGGGCGATGTGTTCACCATGGATTGCACGAGATTGGCTTGAGGTGTGACGACCTGCATCGAGGGGGATGTCACCGATAAATCGAGTTTGTTGCGCGCTTCCACTTCTTTGGCAAAAGCCATGACGTTGGCACCGAGCGCCAATGCGGGTGCGTTGTCTTTGGCTGACGAAGCTGGGGCTGCGGTTTTTGCGAGACCTTCATTCGCAACCAAGGGGGTGGCGGGTGAGCTTGTTGGTAGTGCTGCGGTGCCTTTGCTTGTCGCACTCGTCAATTGCTCAAGGTCGCCTTGAGCGCGGCTATCTACGGTGCTGTTTGGCGCAGTCGAAGCCATCTGCGCCACGACCGCAGCGACGGGCAACAGTGTCGCCAGCATATCCGCAGGGAGTGAGGCATTCGTCGCATCGAGCGCATTCTCGGTCTTCACCATATCTGTCGTGAGGAGGAGTGGCACATCAGTAGCGGCGATATCTGCTGTCTTTGCCTCTACCACTTCACTGTTGAACAGCTGGCGCGCCAACACGTCACCGAAAGGTGGCGCATCCTGAGCGTTAGCCTCATTGGGGTTCGAGTTCGGGTTCGTTTGCGAGGTGGCCTTGCTCGGTGCGGCGGCGTTGTTGGCTAAGATAGGCAGGTTGTTCATGGTTCGCTCCTCTATTTCTCGCCACTCTTGTCGGTGGCATGTTGTGCGGCAAAACGACCAGTCTGTTCGTCCTGCAGGCGTTGTTCATTTTTGGCTTCCACCTTCATCTCCGCGGTGACATGGCGTTTCGCCAACGTGTCGAAGGAACGCATCTTGCGTGTGCTATCCATCAGTTCGTGGCGTCCGGTCTGCACACTGGACTTCGCTTTTTCGATGACCAGATGTTGTTGGCGTATCGCCTGATCCAGTCGGTTGATGAAGTCTTGGAAGTTGCGCAGGTCGGTCGGTCCCATGCCTTGCTGTGCGGCTTCTTGGAACTTTTGCTGATAGTCGCGGCGATACTGTTGCAGCATCTCCAACTTCTGTTGGGCGCTCTGTTGTTGCTGGTTGAGTTGGCCGAGTTTCTTGGTGGCGTTGTCGTTCTTTTGATGCGCCAGTTCGACCAAGGGTTGTAGAGAGAAAGGTTTGGTCATGGTCTTTTATCAGGATGCGTGTTGGAACAAGGTGGAGAACTGCTCCATGCTTGCGTTGAAGGGTTCTGACTGGAACATGTTCTGTTGTAGGAACCTGTCCATGTGCGGATGCAAGGCGATGGCCTGATCCAAGAAAGGGTCGCTTCCCTGTACGTAGGCACCGACATTGATGAGGTCGTGGTTGCGCTGGTAGTGGGCATACATGTGTTTGAAACTCTGTACCATCTGGAAATGTTGGGCGCTGACCAAGTGGTTCATGGCGCGGCTGATCGATGCCTCGATGTCGATGGCAGGGTAGTGACCTGATTCGGCCAGTCTGCGCGACAACACGATGTGTCCATCCAAGATGGCGCGTGCGCTGTCTGCGATGGGGTCTTGTTGGTCGTCACCTTCGGTGAGCACAGTGTAGAACGCTGTGATGGAACCGCCACCTTCGACACCATTGCCCGCACGTTCAACCAGCATCGGTAACTTGGCGAACACAGAAGGGGGATAGCCCTTGGTGGCAGGTGGCTCGCCGATGGCGAGTGCGATCTCGCGTTGTGCCATCGCATAACGGGTGAGTGAATCCATGATGAGCAACACGTTCTTGCCTTGGTCGCGGAAATATTCGGCGATGGTGGTGGCGTAAGCCGCACCTTGCATACGCATCAGCGGGCTGGTGTCGGCAGGGGCGGCGACCACGACGGAGCGCGCCAAGCCTTCCTTGCCCAAAATGTCGGTGATGAATTCTTTCACTTCGCGACCGCGTTCACCGATCAGCCCGACCACGATCACATCGGCGCTGGTGTAGCGCGCCATCATGCCGAGCAGCACGCTCTTGCCGACACCGGAACCCGCGAACAAACCCATACGCTGACCGCGACCGACGGTGAGCAAGCTATTGATGGAGCGTACGCCGACATCCAATGCCTCATTGATGGCGGCACGTTCCAATGGGTTGATGGGACGACTCTGCAAGGGCGCGGTACGGCTTTCTGCGAGTGCGCCGAATTGATCGAGTGGGCGGCCTGCGCCATCCAACACGCGGCCAAGCAGATGTTCACCGACCGGGAGGTGGCGCGCCAAGTCGGCGGTGCGGCGGCGGAATCGCAGTTGCTGGCCGACTTTGACAGGTGCGCGTTGTTGTTCAGAAGGCACCACACGTGCGCCAGGCACGAGGCCGTGCACATCGTTTTCTGGCATCAGGAAGAGTTTGTCGCCTGAGAAGCCGACCACTTCGGCTTCGATGCGGTTGTTGGGGAGTTCGATCAGGCAAGTGCTGCCGACCGCCATGCGCAAACCGACTGCTTCCATCACCAAGCCGGTCACCTTGGTGAGGCGACCACTTACGAGCAAGGGGTTGCTCTGCAGCACGATGTCGCGGTTCGTCTGCAACATGTCTTGCCAACGTTGTTGATGGATAGTGCTACTCATGGCTTATCCAACCATTTCGCTTCTTGTCCCATCGCAGATATCACGCGATCCCAACGTGCTTCTGTGGTGGCATCGACTTGGCTGTTGGCGGTCTCTAGACGTGCATCGCCGCGCGGCATTCGCAGGTCTTCCAATACTTTCCAGCCGGAATGGGAGAGTTGTTCGCCCATGTGTTCACGCACCATCGCGGCATCTTCCGGGTTGAGGATAAGGTGAGCGGCTTGGTTGAACACAGGCAATGTGCCGATAGCCTCGCGCACCATGCCGAGCAACAGTTCGGGCTGCACTTTGAGTGATTGTTTCAGTACCTGTTGTGCGATATCGAGCGACAGCCCCATCAATTCTTGGGCGACCTTTTCGTCAATTTGCATCTCCAGCAGTCGTGTCAGTTCGGCCAGCCGTTCTTTCGCTGCGAGTGCCTGTTGCAGTCCTTCTGCGTAACCGCGTTGCTGGCCTTCCGCGTAACCCGCTTGATAGGCCTCGTCGTGTGCTTGATGCTGCATCGATTCCATCTGTGCCGCTGTGGGCAAGTTGATGCGACGCGCCAAAGCGCTGCCTGCCTCGAAGGCAGGCAACTCCCAGCGTTGCCACGCCGACATCTTCTCGGGTGCGCTTTCCGTTGCGGCTGGGACGATATCGCTATCAGACATACGCCTCCTCGCCCTTTCCGCCTATCACGATCTGTCCTTCGTCCGCCAAGCGGCGAACGATCTTGAGGATCTCTTTCTGTTCGGCTTCCACCTCGCTGAGTTTGACAGGACCTTTGGATTCCAGATCCTCGCGCAACATCTCGGCTGCACGCGAGGACATGTTCTTGAAGATCTTCTCGCGCATCTCCACGCTCGCTCCTTTGAGGGCGACGATAAGCGATTCGGATTGCACTTCGCGCATCACCAGTTGGATGCCACGGTCGTCCACCTCGAGGATGTCTTCGAACACGAACATCTCGTCCATGATCTTCTGCGCCAGCTCGGGGTCGTGCGTGCGTACCGAGTCGATGATGGCTTCTTGGCTGCTGCCGATGTAGTTGAGGATCTCGGCAGCGGTCTTGATGCCGCCGCGTATGCTCTTTTTGGCGAGGGCGTTGCCCGACAGCAACTTGGTCAACACGTCGTTGAGTTCTTTGAGGGCGGTCGGCTGCACGCTGTCTAGTGTGGCGATGCGCAATAGCACGTCGTTGCGGGTGCGTTCCGGCAATTTACCCAGTACGGCGGAAGCTTGGTCTGGCTCCAGATGCACCATGATGGTGGCGATGATCTGCGGATGTTCGTTGTTGACTAGATCGGCGATGGAGCTGGGATCCATCCACTTCAAACTCTCGATACCGCTGGTGTCGCTGTTGTGCAGGATACGGTCGAGCAATCCTGCGGCTTTGTCGTCTCCCAATGCTTTGTTCAGCATGTTGCGGATGTAGTCGCCGGAATCCATGCCGATGGTGGTCTTCTCGGAAGCACTGATGTGGAACTCTTCGAACACCTCGGCGATCTGGTCACGTGAGAGGTTGTTCAGCGCCACCATCGCGGTACTGATCTTCTGTACCTCTTTGGGCTCCAGATATTTCATCACCTCGGCCGCTTCATCCGCGCCCAAGGTCATGAGCAGGATGGCACTCTTGTTGATGCCGATTTCACTCATCTTTGTTCACCCATTCCTTGACCACCGTGGCTACGATCTTGGGGTCGTCTTTGGCAAGTTGCTTCGCGATCTGCAGGTTGTTTTCATAGGATGCGCCTGCGGGTTGTGTGGAACGCTGGCCGCCGACGGTATAGTTGACGTGTTCGCCACCGGCTGTTTCTAGGGCGGCTTGTTGGGCGGCGCTTTGTTCGGCGACACTTTTGAAAGCGGGTTTGATGACACCGAACAGCAGGAAGAAGATGCCGCCGCCGATCAATAGGTATTTCAATACCTCTTTTGCCAGCGCGATCATGTCAGGCTGCTTCCACATGGGGATATCCGGCAATACTTCGCTGGTGTCGTTGAAGGCGCTGTTGAGTAGGTTGAGCGTGTCGCCGCGTTTCTCTTCGAAGCCGACTGCTTCTTTCACGAGCAAAGTGATCTGTGCTTTCTCATCATCGGTGTAGGGCGTGGACACCACCTTGCCGTCTTTGTCGGTGACGTTGCGATTGTTCAATACCACGGCGACCGCGATGCGTTTGATGTTGCCGGTGGGCATCTTGGTGTGCTGGATGGTGCGATCGACTTCGTAATTGGTGGTCATCTCCTTGTGCGAATTGTTCGCGGATGTACCACCGTTCGCTGCGGGAACGGCGGTGGCAGGGGTGACCAAAGGCGCAGTCGCGGGCACGGGAGGTTGGTTGGACAGTGCGCCGGGCACACCGCCTGCGGTCTTGATGCCATCCAAGACCTCTGAACTTTGCAGGCTACGTACTGCAGCTTCATTCGGCGGTTGGTTAGGCTTGTACATCTCCGATGTCTGTTCGCTCACGGCGAAATCCAGACTGGCAGTGACTTGGGCGCGGATGTTCTGGATGCCGGTGATGGGGGAGAGGATGTCCTCGATACGTTTCACGTAATCGGTCTCGACCTGACGCACATACTTCAATTGGGTCGCATCCAACATCTGGCCTGTGCCATCGCGGGCGGCGGAGAGCAGCGTTCCGCTTTGATCGACCACGGTGACGTTCTGGGCGGGCATGTCAGGCACGCTACTGGAGATGAGGTGCACGATGGCATTGACCTGTCCTTCATCCAAAGAACGCCCCGCATTCAGCGCCAGCACCACGGAGGCGCTGGGTTTTTGTTTCTCTTTCACGAATACCGTAGGTTTGGGGATGGCCAGATGCACACGCGCGTTCCCCACGGCGGCCATGGTCTGTACCGAGCGTGCCAATTCGCCTTCCAAGGCACGCTGGTAGTTGATCTGTTCCAAGAACTGACTGGTACCGAACTTCTGGTTCTCCATCAGTTCGAAGCCGACCGTACCGCCTTTGGGCAAGCCTTGGGCGGCCATGTTCAGGCGCACTTCATGCACCTTGTCGGCAGGCACCATCAGCGTGCCACCTTCGGAGAACTTGTAGGGGATGTTCTGCTGTTGCAAGGCCTCGATGACCGCGCCACCGTCACGTTCGGACATGTTGGCGTAGAGCACGCGGAAATCCGGGGTCTGCCCCCACATCCATAAGCCTGCCAGCAGTGCCACCGTGGCGGCTACGGCCACCATCAGCCCCAGCTTCTGTTGACTGGGCATGCCCAGCATCTGCTGCGCCATGGAGGGGTTCATATTGAGGTCTGTATCAGCCATTTTTTGTCACCTGCTTAGGTCTTGATTCACTATCACACGGTGCGAATTATCGGCTTGTGGCGCAATAGCGATGGTTTGAAAAGGAGGGGAAATAGGGTGCTTTTCGGGCGCTAAATGGCTTGCGCACGCGCGTACAGTGGCGGCCATGGAAGTAGTGCAAGGAGAGCTGAAATGAGCATGAACGTGAGCAATGTAGACAATCTGTTAGCCCAGATGCGGGCGGCCGTGGCGGTTGCGCAAGGCCAGCCAACCCCAGCGGCCAAGGCCACCAGCGGGGCCGATTTTGCCAATGTGCTGAAGAATTCCTTGGATGGCGTCAATCAGGTGCAGCGTCAGGCCGAGGATATGCAAACGGCCTTCGTACTGGGTGACGACAAGGTGAGTCTGAGCGACACCATGATCGCCATGCAAAAGGCTGACATCTCGTTCAAGACCGCCGTCCAAGTGCGGAACAAGATGGTAGCGGCTTATAACGACATCATGAACATGCAGGTGTGAGCGCTTGATGGGGGGCGGCTGCGAGGGGCGGTGTTTCCGTCCCTGTCGTCATTCTGCTAGCTGTTTTCTGGCCTGTTGCTGCTGCATCTGTGCAACGTAGCGTTGCAACATCTTCTCGGTCTCCCTGCTCGGTTTGACGAACACACAGCCTGCACGGCGACTGACATTTCCGTTGCGTGCGGTCACTTCAAAAGTGTTCTTCACCTCAATGGTCGCATTGATGGTGCCGATGTCGGGGAGGTCGATCTCACAGTTCTGGTAGCACACCCCAGGTTGCAGGTCGACGCCATCCTCTTTGCATACCAGTGCCACGCCGCCGATGCTGATGTCCATCACGGTCGCTTTGTGGTGGATGTGCGCCTGCTCTGGCAAGGGGCGGATGAGGCAGGTGAGTGCTTCGGGCTCGCGTGTCATCAGGCGGTAGAAGTCTCGCCGTTGCAAACGCAAAAGTTTTCGTGGAAGGGGGACGAAGAACGCAGCGGTGTTTTCGTATAGCCCCTGTGAGGTCTCGCTAGAGATCCACTGCACTTTGGCTTGGTTGTGCGTGCTGACGAACACGATACGGTGGCTGCGTTCGATGTGTCGATTGTCCAAGGGGTTGGCGGCTGCATCGATCCATATCCCCGTCTCATCCACTGCCAGCAGCAGTGTGAGTACCATGCTGTTGTCGTCGTTGAAGTAGAGGGCCACGCGATTGCGATGGCTGGCGATGTCGCGCAGCACAGCCAGTATCTCTTTGGGGTCGTGCAGAACGAAGTCGTCGTCCTCGTCGTTGGAGAACACTTCGATCTTAAGTGGGACTTCTTTGTGACGCATGATGCTGCCTATGGTGGATTGTTCTTATTTTGATTCTAAAGCGCCAGGGCTGGGCTTCGTGCGTGGAATAGCGGGGATTTCACCGCGTTCCAAACGGTATAACCATGCTAACAGTTCGGCGACAGCCAGATAGAGCTGGGGCGGGATATGCTGGTCCAGTTCCACCTGCATCAGCATACCGACCAAAGCTTCGGATTCGTGCACGTACACGCCGTGTTCCTTGGCGCGCTCGATGATGGCTTGGGCGACGAGACCGCGACCACTGGCGACGACCTTAGGTGCGGCATCACCACTTTGGTAGGCGAGGGCGACCGCCATCTGGCGTTTGTTGGCCGCGTTCATGGGGCAATTGCCTCCATCGCCTCGATGCGTGTCTTTAGAACGGGGATGTCGCGTTCGTTCAGTGCGGAGACGAGTTGACTGCTTGCACTTCCCATCAGCTCGCGAGTCTTCGCATCTCGCGCATGGAGTGTCAGATTGACCGCGCCGCCGTTGAGGCTCAAGCGTGCCGATAAGTTACCCAGATGTGGCAAGTCGAGCTGAATCTCGGTGACCCATTGGCCATCTTGTTCGCCCGAGGCACTACGCCGTGGAGATTCTTCACGCACTTCCCAGCGCATCTCCTGACCTTCCCACGCCATGCCTTGCCACAAGACCTGACGATTCTCCAATGCGTGTAGCTGCTGTTGTACCAAGTTCTGTAGATGCTCTGGGATGGTGTTGAGTGAAGTGGCCATACTCTGTTTCGCTGTCGAGTCATTCGGTGCGGCGGCCGTATGTTGAAGTAGCTGGTTCTGCGGTTCTTGCATCAGTTGCGGTGTGCTACGCATACCTGCGATCCACTGTGCTTGATGCGATTCGTAGAACAGCCCGCTATGGCTCAATGCGTTATGCAGTTTTTCTGCCAACACGGTGGTGTCGGGCGCGGCGGTCTCGCTGGCGATCCACAAGGGGGCACGTTGCAAGGGTTTCACATAAGGTTGTTCCAGCGGTTGTTGTGTCATCGAAGACAGCATGCGCGAGGCAGAGCTGAGCTGCTCCGAAGTGGAGACAGGATTGGTGGTGGAAGAGAGCGAGAACGTCAGACGCGGTTGCAAGGAGGTGACTTGCAGTGAGATGAGGTCGCCACTGCGCACGAAGGCGGGCAGTTGTAACTGCACCACATGGTCGGCGATGCGGACTTGGAATTGGCCTGGCGCGGTCTGTGTTTGCACCGTCCCTTGTACTTGCTGGCCGATCTCGAGTTTGAGTCCGGACTTGGGAGTGGATTTGTCGGTTGCCGCTGCGATCAGCGGCTTTTCATTCAGTGCGAGCTTAGTGAGCGCAGCGGCGAGCGGATTGACAGGCATAGCTCATCGCTTCGCAACGCTCAACCTTGAGCGAGATAGGCGTTCTGAACGCGCTGCTCGCTGCGAGCGCTTTGCATGATGCGTTCCAGTTGGCGCATCCAAGGCTCGGTGTAGGAGCGTATCGCTTTGTCATCCGCCAACATCTTGAGGATGAGTGCGGCCTTCTGTTTGCGCGACGCTTCATCTGTGGGCACTGTATCGCGCGGTTTGATGTTTTCGACTTCTTGGGAACAACGTTTTTCGAGCTCGACCAAGTCGTCCCACTCGCCTGCAGCGGCTGCGTTGCGCATCTGTTCGGTGATGCTAGAAAGGCGCTGGTAATCTTCGATGATCATGTGCATCACTTACATCCTTCCGTAGACCAATGCGGGTTGTTTATTTGGACTTGCTAACGGTTGAGACTGTACGGGAGCATTGGTCAAAGCAGTTTGACGAATAGCGTCCCAAGCACCTTTCAATTCGCTGAGTAAACGCGAAACCTCATCTAGAATCTGTGCGTCGTTATTAATATTCGCGGCAAACAATCTCGACAACACGTAGTCATACAATTGATCTAGGCTTTGCGCGAGTTCGCCGCCAACCTTCTTGTCCAAACTGGCTTTCAATCCTTCATCGATGATGAGCATCGCTTTGGAGATGGCATCGCCTTTGGATTTGAAGTCTTTGCGTAGCATCGCATTTTTTGCATTCGCGATCGCCAGCAACGCACCTTGGAATAACATCGTGATGAGCTTGTGTGGGTCTGCACCGTTCACTCCAGATTCGATGCCGACTTTAGTGTAGGCATTGGTAGCAGTATTTGCGTTCATGTTCTTGCTCCAGTCTTATTTAAATTGTTGCGACAGGTAGGCGCTGGTGGCGTTCATGTTCGAAAGCATTTGATTGAGGTTGGTGTATTGAGTGGTATATCGCTTTTGCAACACGCTCATCCGAGTTTCCAATTGACTGACTTGCTCTGAATACCTTTTGATATTGGTGTTGAAATTTTGCGTGCGCACGTCGATCAAACCATTGGTTTGCACTATGGAGTCTGCCCAACTATTCAATCGAGTGACGTAGCCTGAAGCTGAGGAGAATAGATTAGACACGTCACTGAAGTTGTTTGCCATTGCGCTGTTCAACTTGCTGCTATCTAGTTTTAGTTTGCCATCGACCTGTAAGCTTATGCCAGCTTGAGAAAGTGAGGTAAGCGAGCCGCCGCTTGCGGGTGTGGCTGCCGTACGTAAAATGCTGCTCAATTGATCTTGCATGAGTCGCACTGTCCCATCGCCCGCTAAATTTGCGGCCGCTTGAGTGGCGCTACCATAGGCAGAGCGACTCTTTAGCTGCGTGGTTAAAGCGTTATAGGTCTCGACAAAACTGGCCGCTGCCGTGCTGATCGCGCTCGTATCGCGCGCTACTGTCAAGGTGGCGGCCGCATTCTTATTCAGTGTCAGCGTGACTCCTTGGATAGCATCAGTCACGGTGTTGGAAGATTTGATGACCCTGATGCCATTCACTGTGAAATCGGCATCTTGAGCTGCAACCGTTTGCACCATTGGAGATGCGGGAGTGGGAGCATTCTCTGTTGGGTTATAGGCAAGCAGATCGTTAACTGATGCATCCCCTCCAGTCTTGACTGTGATGCTGTTGATCGCGTTGATGGTACCTGAGTCATTGGAAGACAAGGCAAGGCGATAAGGTGATCCACTGCCGTCATTAACGAGGGTAGCTGTTACGCCGATGTTGGCCGCATTGATCGCATTGCGGATATCTTGCAATGAAGCGCCTGCTGCTATCGTGATGTCTGTGCTGGTGGTGCCAACAGTGAACGTGGCTGTCGAGGCTGTCGCCGAAATCGCATTGGTATCGCTGACTTGACCCGCAGTTGCCAATTTATGTGATTGAGCTAAGTCGGTGATGCTCAGCGAATACGTGCCCGCTGCTGCCGTGCTGGCTGCAACGGCAGAAAGGACGCTAGCATCAGAAGAGGTGGCACTATTAGCCAGCAAGCTGGTGTTCATGCCTTGCAAAGCGGTCTTGAAATCCGATACCAACCCTTTGATCGTTCCGAAAGAAGATATCTTGGTCTGATAGCTCTCGATCTTGGTGTTCAGCTTGTCGATTGGACGACGCTCAACAGCCATCAACTGAGAAACGAGTGAGGGCACATCAAGTGTGCCCGCGCTCGTAGATGCTACCGTTGAAGTTGCCATGATTTAGCTCCCGAACTAAGCCTTCGTCTTTAACAGCAAGCCTTGCTGGAATTCCAGGAATTGATCTATCGAGCTTGCGATAGCCAACACTTCCTCAGAGGGAAATTGCCGAATCAATTCTCCTGTCTCTGCATCCATCATCTTGACGACTGGCTTCTTGGTGCTGGAATCGATACTCAATTCCATCTTCATGTTCGTCTGCTGTAGGGCGCGATTGATGCTATCTACCGCACTCTTCAACTGTACGTTGGAAGGTTGCTGAGGCTCCGCTTGCGCAACACTAGGACGTACTTTCACTGAATCTTTGACCACAGCCGCCCCATCGCCAGGCACTCTAACGGACTGAGGAGTCTGTATCGTGTTGCTTACATTTGGGATGAGCATTTTGCTTCTCCTTTTCCTAACTACCCAACTGGTTTCCCAGTTGGGTGTTTAGTCAAACTAAACTAATTAACGTAATAGGCTCAAGACTGTGTTTGGTGTTTGGTTCGCCTGAGCCAATACTGCGGTGCCAGCTTGTTGCAAAATGTTGTTACGTGTCATGGCTGTGGTTTCCGCTGCGTAGTCTGTATCCATGATACGGCTATAAGATGCAGACAAGTTCACTGAGGAAGTTTGCATGGTGGAAACGGCAGATGCGAAAGTCGCCATATCCGCACCATATACAGCGCGAGCTGCAGTCACAGTGCCGATGTCGGTCAACACAGCTGCAGCAGTTGCTCCTGTAACGGCCGCAAGTGCAGCACTACCACCAGTTACAGTACCACCTGCACCGTCCACAGTCACAGTACCTGGGAGTACGCCAGCCACGCCAGTCAGTGCCACGATACGTGCATTTTCTGCGATCAGGGCAGTGGACTCTGTCGTCGCGACGTCACCGGTTTGAATCAAGATCTCATAGATGCGTTGCAGGTTCTCAGTGACTTGACCTGCATAGCCATCCAAGGTTTGAGCCTTAGAAACTGCATCATTCGCGTTGCGAATGGCGATGTTCGTGCCACGAACTTGGCTGTCATAACCTACGGCAATGCCCAAGCCGGTCGCATCGTCCTTCGAGCTGTTGATGCGAAGTCCAGATGATAGGCGTTGTTGCGCTGTTTGCAGAGCAATCGCTGATTTGTTCAGAGCTGCTCCAGCGAAAAGGGCGCCTACGTTGGTATTGATGACTTGTGCCATGATAATTCTCCTATTTGACTTAGTTCACTTTTGCGACCTTTGGGTCGCTCACTTCGGTTTGCTGTTTTTGGAAGCTTAGCAACCGCCGTTGAACCAGTTATCGGAGCGAACGGGGAAAACTTTAGGGGGAATTAACACTTGTTCCGCTATTGTTAGTAAGGTGAATGGCTCGTGGCCCCTTGATAGGGAGACGGTCGCCACCATAGAGCCGTCGCAGTTAAGCAGATCATGCATGTTTTCTGCCCCACTCTTTGACGCGACGTTGCGCCTCATTGATCTGCATAGGGGTCATCAATGTGGCTACGTGATCCAGATTCTGCTTGGAGGCGACTTCGCCGTTGTCTTTCGCTAGCGTGAACCATTTGTAAGCTTCGATGTAATCTAGTGGCACTCCTTGTGCGGTCACATACATCAAACCTAATTTGGATTGGGCATTCGGCAATCCATGCTCGGCCGCCTTATCAAACCAAAAGAAAGCGCGCTCGTCATTCTGTTCCACGCCCTTTCCCTGACTGTACATCAAGCCAAGATTGTATTGTGCTTCAGCGTCGTCCTGCTCTGCTGCTTTAGACCACCAATACACGGCCTGTTGGCGATGTTTCGCTTCATCACTACGTGCGTAAAGAGCAGCCAAAGAGGACTGTGCCGGCGCAAAGCCAGCAGTTGCAGCCTTATTCCACCATTCTGACGCTTGTGGAATGTCCACAGGAACGCCGCCGCGACCACTGGAGTAGAGTGCCCCAAGATTCCACTGCGCTTTTGCATCGCCATGCGCTGCGGCTTTTTTGTACCAAGCGATTGCCTGATTGTAGTTTTGAACGATCCCGTTGCCGCTGATACACATTGCGCCTACCGCACATTGTGCCTTTATCAGACCTTGTTCTGCCGCGCGCCTGTACCAGAAAAATGATTGGGTATAGTTCTGCGCAACTCCTACGCCCTTTTCGTACATCAATCCCAGATTGAATTGGGCTTCAACATTTCCTCCCTCTGCAGCTTTGGTCCACCAAGCCACTGCCTGCCGGTTGTTCTTGCCGATGCCATCGCCACGAGAATAGGCGACCCCCAATGAATTTTGAGCGGCGGCGAACCCCTGTTTTGCAGCTTGTTGGTAATAGCTCACTGCTTGTTCTAAATCCTGACTTACGCCAAGGCCAGCCGCGAGCATGTTTCCCAGCAAGAATTGCGCTTCCGCAAAACCTTGTTCGGAGGCTTTTTTGAACCATGACATAGCCAAAGAGTGATCCTGATGGCCATTCTCTCCGCTGGCATATCTACGCCCCAAAAGACATTGAGCTTCTGCATCATTCTGTTCCGCAGCTTTTTGGTACCAAGCCGTAGCAATGTGATCTAGTCCACCCTCACACAGTTTGCCGAGCGCCACTTGAGCTTTGGGCTCGCCGCTTTCACCCGCTTTGAAATACCAAAAAAATCCTTGGAGGGCATCTTGTTCCACATCTTGTCCTGCAGAGTACAGCCTGCCTAATGCGATCTGAGCTTCCGTATCGCCTTGCTCCGCAGCTTTGCGGTACCAGCCCAGCGCTTCTTGGATGTCTTGTTTTTCGCGTAATTGCCCGAGCTTGAGTTGTGCCTTTGCATAACCTTCTACAGCGGCTCTTCGATACCACGATTCAGCTTGTGCCAGATCAAGCTCCACCCCAGCCCCTAACTCATACATCACCCCCAAATTGTAACGAGCATCAGCATCTCCTTGAGAAGCCACTTCTGCCCAACGCGGTGAGGAGCTCCCGCGTTCTGTCGCCACTGTTTTACTACGAGTGCGGCGCAGTCCTTGAGCATCAGCCTGCGCCTCAATCTTTGTTAGTGCGATCAGCGCGGGGGCGTGATTCTGCAAGGCTGCCTTGCGATACCAAAACAGCGCTGTTTCTAGATCTTGAGTACATCCTTGCCCGTTGGCGAATAGCTCTGCCAGCGCACTTTGAGCAGGCGCTGATCCCTGTTCGGCCGCCATCTGAAAAAAGTTCAGTGCTTGTTGATGATCTTGAGCAACGTGATTGCCTGATGCGTATGCCGTGCCGAGAAAAAATTGCGCTTCGGCGAGCCCTTTTTCGGCAGCCTCGTGCATACAATTCACGGCTAGTCCCGGATGGGCGCTTGTGTAGAGTTTGCCTAGATTGAAGATAGCCTTTGAGTGTCCGCGCTCCCCAGCTTTGTGATACCAAGAGAAAGCTTTCTGGACATCTTGATCGATACCAGTGCCAGTCTCATATTTGCCAGCCAAAATGTACTGAGCTGCTGCAACACCATTTTCAGCGGCCTTTTGATACCAATGCATCGCCTGCTGAAAATCTTGTGCGACACCAACGCCATTCGCATACATCAATCCAAGCGTGAATTGCTCTTTGGGTTCGCCAAATTCGGCCAACCGCAAGCTTTTTTTGAAGGCGCGCTTTTCCTTATCAGTGTTGTCGGTGGACATAGCGTGTATTCATCCCATCAATGGATGTAGTCATATTGCATATCGTTTGAATGGCGAGTCGTCATGGTTCGCGGATAGATTCATCCATTGATTTTGTGAGTGGCCACAGGATATAAGAAATCACCGAACGCTTGCCTACCACGATTTCAGCTGTCAGCGTCATGCCTGGCAATAAGCGTGCATGTTCGGGCATTGTTTTCAGGCGTGCAGAGCCTAAGTTGATCCGGCTCAAATAATAGGCATCTAATCCTTGGCCTGTATTTACATCACGACGGAAAGCATCCTCACTGATCGTGCGCAATTTCGCCTCAAGCGCGCCATGCTTCTGGAATGGATAGGCATCGAATTTTAGACTCGCCGTATCCCCCATCTTCACATAACCCACATCCAGAGAGTCGATTTGTACCTCTGCCTCTAGTTCTGCCACCAACGGCACCAAAGTGAACATCTGTTCAGCGGCACGCGCGACGGAACCTTGAGAAAGTTTTGCGATATCCAGCACCACAGCGTCAACGGGTGCAGTGAGCATAACCAGCTGGTTGCGTTTGTCTGCCTTTTGCAATTGTTCCCCCAGAGCATCCAGATCGCGCGAAGTGGCAAGCAGATCTTCCATCGTCTTTTGGCGCCAGCCTTTTTCAAAGGCGATTTTTTCCGCATCGAACGCGGCCAGCTCACGCCTGAGTTCCACCTCACGATTCTTTGCCAACTGCAGTTCCCGTTCTACGCTTAATCGTCTTTCGCGCTCTTCCAGAAGGCGAACCGGCGCGGAAAAATTCTGTGCGACCAGTTTCTCCTGCATCGCTTCCATTTTCAGCAGGTTGTGCAGGCGCTCCGATAACACTTTCTGGTCAAGGCGGTTGGTTTCGGATGCGGCTTTCAACTTGCCCCCGGTCTCTTCCAGTTTGCGCAGTTGCGCACGGTAATTGGCCTGACGCTCAGCAGATAACTGCGCTTGCAACTGAGTATCCATGTTGGCGCCCGTGTATTTCGGCGTTGTGGCGCCCGCAAGTTCATCTCCCAAATTCTGGGATTGGGTTTCTAGGCTGTTCAAGCGCGCTCTTAGTTCCGCTTCGTCTGCTTTGGCAAAAGTAGGGTCAAGCGTTGCCAATAGCTCCCCTTTTTTCACCACCTGCCCCACACGCACATCGATGCTCTGGATGATGGAGTTCTCCAGCGGTTGGACTACGATATTGGGCAGGGGCGTCACCAGACGTCCGCGCGCCACAACGATCATGTCGATGCTGGACAAGCTCGCCCACAACAAAAAACTGATCAGTGCCACCGCCAATACATGCACGGTGATACGTGTGTAACGCGGAAGCGGAGTACGCTCAATCGCATCCGCATCGGGCAGGAACTCGACCGCAGTCGTCTCGTCCGATGGCTGAACTCTTCCCGATGCGCCTAAGAGGGCGCGCTTGGCTTTTGCCAAGAAGCTTAAAGATGACTTGTTTGCTGGTTCCATAATTGCTGATAGGTTGGGCAACGTAATAACAATTCTTCATGTCGTCCAGCATCTGCGAGACGCCCATGCTGCATCACCAAGATCGAATTGGCGTTAACCAGTGTCGAAAGACGGTGTGAAATCATCACCACTGTGCGTCCGACCGCGATCTGGGACAGGTTGCGGATGAATATAGCCTCACTCTCTGGGTCCAAAGCACTGGCAGCCTCATCGAGGATAAGGATGCGCGGCTTCGACAGCAGGGAGCGTGCGATGGATAGTCGCTGTTTCTGCCCACCGCTCAGATTGGACGCATTTTCTTCAAGTAGCGTGTCATACCCTTGGGGGAGGCGCTCGATGAACTCATCGGCACCGGCTGCTTGGGCTGCTGCCACGATCTCTTCAAACGAGGCATCTGGTTTGGTCGCGATGATGTTCTCGCGCACGGTCCCGCGAAATAGGAAGTTCTCTTGCATGACGATGCCGATCTGTCTCCGCAAATGCGACAGATCAATCTCGCGCGCATCTAGCCCATCAAAGCGCACGACACCTTCCTGCACTGCATAGAGTCCCTGTATCAATTTGGCAAGGGTCGTTTTGCCAGAACCACTACGACCCACGATACCCACCACTGAGCCCGATTCGATCTTGAACGTCGCACGGTCAAGAGCGGTGACACTGGCTCCTGGGTAG
>JBAYIG010000033.1:0-19771 GCA_041665725.1 Sideroxydans sp.
TGTCGCTGGTGCTGTGGGCTTCAATGTCCGCACGGGCAACTACCACGTGTTCAAGTCCAAGACCGTCGTCTGTGGTGCCGGTGGCGCTTCCAACATCTTCAAGCCGCGCTCTATCGGTGAAGGTGCGGGTCGTGTCTGGTACGCACCGTGGTCTTCCGGTTCTGCCTATGGCTTGATGATCGAAGCTGGCGCCAAGATGACGCAGATGGAGAACCGCATCGTTCTGGCTCGCTTCAAGGATGGTTATGGTCCGGTCGGCGCCTACTTCCTGCATCTCAAGACCTATACCCAGAATGGCTACGGTGAAGAGTACGAGTCCAAGTGGTTCCCAGCCCTTCAGGAAATGGTCGGTAAGGAATATCTGGACCCAGAAGTCTCGCACCGCACTCACCGCCCTATCCCGACCTGCTTGCGTAACCACGCGATCATCAACGAGGTGAACGCTGGTCGTGGCCCTATCCACATGGTCACCATGGAAGCCTTCCAGGACCCACATCTGGAAGAGATCGGTTGGCACAACTTCTTGGGCATGACAGTCGGTCAGGCGGTACTTTGGGCAGCCACAGACGTTGATCCAAAGTATGAGAACCCTGAACTGACCACCTCTGAGCCCTATGTCATGGGTTCACATGCGACCGGTTGCGGCGCTTGGTGTTCCGGTCCGGAAGACATCTCTCCGGAAGAATACTTCTGGGGCTACAACCGCATGACGACCATCGAAGGTCTGTTCGGTGCGGGTGACGCGGTAGGCGGTACACCACACGCCTTCTCATCAGGTTCTTTCACTGAAGGTCGTCTGGCTGCCAAAGCTGCCTGCAAATACATCGATGACGGCAAAGCTGAAGGCATCCGTGTCTCTGACGCTCAGATCGATAAGCGCAGAGAGCAGATCTACAAGCCCCTGGAAACTTATCGCGTGTTCAGCAACGAAGTGGTTGCCGGTACCGTCAACCCTAACTTCATCAACCCAAGGCAGGGCCTTGATCGCTTGCAGAAGTTGATGGATGAGTATTGCGGTGGTTTCGGTGTGAACTACATGACCAACGACAAGCTCCTGAACATCGGCCTGAAGAAGATGTCGATCTTGGGCGAAGACTTGGAGAAGGTCGCTGCTTCGGATATCCATGAACTGTTGCGCGCATGGGAACTGAAGCATCGCTACCTGACTTCCGAGAGCGTGTTCCATCACACTTTGTTCCGTAAGGAGACACGTTGGCCTGGTTACTACTACCGTGGCGATGTGATGAAGCTGGACGATAAGAACTGGCACGTACTGACAGTTTCTCGCCGCGATCCAAAGACGGGGGAGTACACGATGGAAAAAGCACCGCTCTACCACTTGGTAGGTGATGTGGAGAAAGCGGCGCCAACAGACCATCACTAAGCAAATGCGGGCCTGATCCAGCCATTTTATAAATCAGGCCTACGAAACTATATTTGCTGCGTTAACCTGTGCTTTAATCAAAAGAGGACCAGCATATTTTTTGTTGGTCCTCTTTTTGTCTATTCTGCGAAGTGACATCACGATAGATAGATTTTTTCCAAACAGTGCGTATGTGGGATAACGATGAACATCATTGAAAAAACAGATGAAGATATCTTGGCGTTGGCTCACCCGATGTGGGCTGATCTTATCAAGTACTCCAATGAAGGGAACTACGGCGCCTTCACTCGCAACTTTTCGAGTTCTTTCATTGCTGGCGCGAATGAAGTCGAAATGGGCAAGCAATTCGCAAGAAGCGACCTTGCCAAAAACCTATCAGATGACTATTCCTACCTAGGCATGATTCGCCGTGGAGAATATGTCACCGTCCTGTACAAGGTGATCAACAAAAAGAATAACAGTGAATGGCTGGGAAGATTGGTGCTGGGGTATGAAAAGGACAAGGTAAGGATCTTCGGCGCTACGCTGTTCTAAGAAAAAAACATTTACACAGGGCGCTCTAGTCATGTCAGATACGATTGCAGACGAAAAATTCGTTGAATTGAATTACAAGGTCATCGATAACAAAACCGGCGATGTACTGGTCACGGTGGAATATCCGCTGGGCTATGTTCACGGCGTGAATGATGTGATGTCGGAAGATGTGACCAAGGAACTGTACGGCAAAAAGGTCGGCGACATCATCGAAGTTCCGATAGACACAGCCAAGCTGTACGGCGAAAGAGATGAGTCATTAGTGTTCACTGACCGTATCGAGAATGTTCCAGAAGAATACCGAGAGATCGGCATGACGATCACCATGGAAAATGACAAGGGGGAGCCCAGAGACTTCATCGTCACCCGCTTCGACGACAAGACATTGACCATCGATGGCAATAACCCACTGTGCGGAAGAGATGTCACCTTCATGCTGGAAGTCTTAACGATTCGTGATGCTACCGAAGAAGAGATCGACCTTGGCGGTGCGGTCGGAGCCGATCCCGATCTGAATGAGATTCTAGACCGGGCAAAATGAACTTCTCCACCACCTACCTCATTTACCCGCCCAATAAGGCGCTGGAACGCGCGATAGCCAATTCCATTGGCTTGCTGAATGCAGAGTTGGCCGCAGCGGCGGCTCCAGATACCCAAGTGGCTGTAGCGGATAACTTTCGTTACACACGGGGAAACTACGAGCAGCATCGTTTCAGCTCTAGGATCTTTGAGAACCTGCGCGATGCGCTTGAAGCATCGCTGTCAGACTCCTCTGCTTCCGATGTTCGCCGCGATCAACAACCACTCGCATGGGCTAAGACACAGAACGACCTCGGAAACATCTTAGCGGCGCTGGGACAGCAACGCAGAGATGCGAAATCGTTCGAGCAAGCCATCCAGTGCTTTGGCAACGCATTAGAAGAGTACAGTCAGAACGATTCACCCTTGGAGTGGGCAGCAACGCAATATGACTTGGGCACCGCTAGCCATGCGCTGGGTCGCTTGCTTGATGACACCAAGCCGTTGAAGATCGCCGTAGATGCTTACACCAATGCCTTGCTGGTTTGGACACGGGAAAAGTCTCCGCAAGAATGGATGCTCACCCTGCATCAACTAGGTAGCACCTTGCACACCTTCGGCAAACTGCTCAAAGGCAACCGCCAGTTCCAGAAGTCCGTCGTCGCCTACAAGAATGCCCTAGCTGCCCTCGACGCGGACAATTACGCCTTAGAACTGACTGCCACCCATAACAATCGGGCTGTCGTTTTGCATCACCTCGGTGAGTCGGAAGAAAATCCTGCGCGAATCAAAGAAGCGATCAACTCCTATGAGTTGGCATGGACCGTCAGTATGGAACAGCAGTTGCCTATCCATGTGGCAGTCATCTGTCGCGTGAACAAGGCGACCGCGCAAAATGTGTTGGCTCAAATGACGAATGATGCAGCGCTGGCAGAAGAAGTAGCCGATGAATTTGAAGTCATCTTGGAATGCTTACCTCACGCGCTACAGCCACTCTGTTTGAAGCATTGCGAGGAGCAGATGAAAATGGCGCTCTCACAACAAAAAGTGGTTAATGGCTAGGCTGTTGAGATCAGACCCGTTCGGAGAGTTTGTTTTCTACTTCGATGAATGCGCCGGTATCTGCCAAGAAGCGAATGGTTCTGGCGCCAAATCCGACTTCTGGGCTTGTTTCATTCTTATCGATGGATATGGTCAGCACGACGCCCAACCTAGGAGATAGATTGTGACTTTTGCAGACATCGACGATTTTTTCTTTGATGGGTTCAAGTTGTTTAACGATGACATCGGTCAAGGCGAATACGTCCACCTCCCCTGCCATGGTCTCCGTTGAAACCTCCCATGAGCTGATCACGGGTTTGTCTAGGCCACTATATGCACCAGCTGCGTTGACGGTAGTGGGCTCTACCCCAAGTCGGCGTGTGATGTCGTCAGGATTAAAATGGTAACCAAGCAATGCAAAGTAAGCGCGTCCTTTATTCGATGCCAAGATAGTTTCCTCGTGAATTTGAATATTTGTTTGAGTATAACGTACAGAAAGAGGTGCGCCGTTGTCGTCTGAACCTATACAAGAAAAGAAAAGGGATCCCAATGATCCTTGCCTATTTTGCAAAGACCCACGCGGTGTCTCGCAACTGCATGAACTTGCTTTCAGTGCGCGTGATTCCTACCCAGCAAGTCCGGGTCACACCCTAGTCATCCCACGTCGTCATGTCGCCAGCTTTTTCGAACTCACAGCGGAAGAAGTGGCGGCCTGTATGTACCTCATCAAAGAGGAAAAGAAAATCCTCGACGATGAGTTCAAACCAGACGGTTACAACATCGGCGTCAACGTGGGGCCGGCGGCCGGGCAAAGCATCTTCCATGTGCATATCCATATCATCCCACGCTACAAAGGCGATGTTGAGAATCCCCAAGGGGGGGTACGTCATGTAATCCCAAAGAGGGGGCATTACACGCGTTGACAACCAGTATAATTTCGCCAGAAAAGTGGAAGATGTAGAGATGCGTTTACACACCTCCCGTTTTCGACCCACCGTTTTCTACAACCTAAGGAGATAGAATTATGAGTGATGATAAGAAGCCGTTTTGCCGCCCCAAGATTCCAGATGGTCACGCATTCCGCGTAGTTACCCGTCAGAAAGAAATCGTACCGGGACAGTTTTTTGTAGGTTATGAAACCACTTGGGAAGCGCACCAGAAAGAAGTGCCTTACACCACGCCCAAGAAGCCATAAAAAAACCAATGAGCCGCACTAGCCTGAATGGTCGTGCGGCTCATTTTTTGATTTATTTGTGGTGCGCACGCTTTGCATAGCGTGATTTTTTCGAGTCATCCAGCGACTCTCGAATCAGACCTCATCCCTTACCCCAATAAGCTGTCGCGATCCCCTCCCCCAGATCAGCCTCGATCAGGCGACGCCGCACTTCGAGCAAGCGTGCTATCAACGCAGGTTCATGTTTGGCGTAAGCATCGGCATCCGCAATGCGATTCACTACGACACCAAGCAGTTCGGTGATGGCGTTGCCGATGGAGTTTTGGCTGATGGTGACGATGAGTTTGCCTGCATCGTTGCGGTAGATGAGTTGCTTGAACGCGGGCTGCCAACGAATGGCGTTGGCGTATTTCGCATCCACGATGCAATGGTCGCGCACCTTCTTGGCAGTCTTCATGAAGTCGTTATTGAACAACAGTACGTTTTCCACTTGTTCGGGGAAATATACATCCGGCAGTATGGGCGCGTTGTGGGTGGAGACTTGCGAGAAGAAGGTACGGTAGAAGTCGATGAAACCTTTCAGCACCTCGTCGTATTCTTTCCAGAAATGCACGTCTTTGAGTGCGGCCGCCCCGCCCTGCACTTCCCAACTCGGCAAGCCCTGTGGATAGCCAGTCAGCGCGATCCTCGCGTCTTTTTCACTGGCGGGTTTGAGTATCTTCAAGCTCAGTGCCTTGCTGAAGAATTCGCGATACACGTCGCGCATGTAGGCTTGGAACAAGCTGTGCTGCCCGCCGTCGGTCAGGTTGGGATTGGCCGCATCGGCCAGTTTGGCATTGCGCAAGGTCTCTTTGGGAAACACCACGAAATGGTTATGCAACATGCGGATGCTGGGCACACCGGGCGAAGTCAACGGCCATGTCGCATCCAGACTCGCTTCACCCGCGAGGATCAGCGCTTCATCTGGATCGGGATATTGCTCCAGCATGTAGTCGATGATGATCTGATTCATGCGGTTCCACACCTGCTTCACATTGTCGGCCACCTGTGTGCGCCGCACGGGACGCCCCAGCGGGTTGAGGATGGACTTGGAGGTGTTGTAGATGATGGAACAATCGAACTCGGTACTGTGCCCCAAGGCTTTGCGGTACAGCAATAAGTTCTCCGAATTCACCATCAGACCGTTGTTGTTCACTAGGTCATTCAGGTTCTCGGTGCTATTGAAGAATTCGTTGTGCTTCAGCCCCTCTGGGACTTCCAGAGGGATGGAGCGGAAAGGAGTGACGATCTCGCGCGGGCTGGATTGCATCGTATTAAAACCACTAGCGAAGCGTGTCAGTCATCACCTCTGAGCGTTAAGTCTGCGCCCAAGGTAGGCCATCGAAGCGCCACCCATTGTGCGAGTTGCGATGGTGCGTATCGTTAAGATCGCCCTCGAAACCATGCGCGACGTTGTACACATCCTTCAAGCCTGCTTTCTCCAAGGCATCACCCGCATCGGCGGAACGTCGGCCAGAACGGCAGATGAGTACCACTGGACGATTGACGCTGGCCGCTTTGCGAACATGTGAGATGAACATCGGATTGATCTCCCAATCTGGGCCATCGACCCAAGGGATATGGATGGAACCGCGCGGATGACCTACGAACATGTATTCCATCTCGCTGCGCACATCGATGAACACGGCTTCTGGATTGGCTTGCAGAAAGTCGAAAGCTTCTTTCGGGGTGAGGTGTTGCATGGTCGCTCTCCTAATGGTCTATGTCAGGTCGCAGAATTATAGCCCCAGACCCGCGCCGCTGGCGTCAGAGAGTCACTCATATTTCTTCACGGCGATATCCTGTGATGCTTTGGTCTGGATGATGTATCCATCCAAACCAGACTACCTAGCCCCACCGCCATGCTTATTGCATGGGATTTGCGAGCACCAGCCTGAATCCGTGCTAACACTGTCTATAACCACATAGAGGGAGTTGGTGTATAACTCCGAAGGAGGGGATGCCGTATATCCCGTTTCCATTATTGATATTTTAGGCAGTTAGACTAAACTGAAAAATAAAAGAGTAAATCGTTTGGTGATTACCTACCTGAAACTAGATCAAAGATGCCTATCACCATAACCCCACATTCCGGATTCTCCTGGGTTCGCGAGCCAGAGTTCACACCACCTGACAAAGATGGTGGCGTGATGGCTTGCCTAGAACAAGAGTTTGCAACTGCTCGATCTGGAGAGTTGAGGATCCTTTTGGGTACCTTTCTTGAGATCATCATTGGTACTGTCAATGCGACAGCGGGTGTCGTGCGCTTACTCACACCAGATGGGCAATCACTAGCAATCATCAGCTCTGCCGCAATCTCTGAAGAACTACAAGCTGAGGCCGAGAATTTCGTCGGCCTAGATTGCGAGGTCACTGGCAAAGCTGCACTTAATCATGTCGTCCATGCCGCCGACCTCAGCGACTGTAGCTCTCGTCAGAACTGTCCTTATTCGAGTTGTCGCTTCCAATCACGCGTTGTTGCTCCGCTGGAATCCTCCAGTTCGCCTGGCACTGCTTTTGGCATCCTGACGGTGTTCTTTGACATCCCTCACGACAGCGCCAGCTGCATGATGAACACGGTCTCATCCTTTGCAGATGTGATGTGCGCCACCATTGAACATGCTCGTAGCAATCGGGAAGCCAATAGATTAGAAAGATTGGCTGCAAGACAAGAGATCGCCAACAACATCCACGATTCACTAGCACAAACACTGACTTTTGCACGGATGCGAGCGAGCCTATTAGGCGAAACGGTTCGATCCGGGAATGAGTTGATGGCCACAAAATATGTGCGCGACATCGACGAAGCGCTGGAGATCGGACAAAAGAACATTCGCGATCTGATCGCTGACTTTCGTTGCGACCTCAACCACGAAGGTATCTCTATCGCTTTGCAGGAGATGACCCGCAACTTTAGCGAGCACCATGACATCGCACTTGAATATCACAACAAACTGGTCGACCTTGAGTTGCCACTTGAATATGAGATCCAAGTGTTTCACATCGTGCATGAGGCATTGAACAACATCGCCCGCCATTCAGGAGCGAGCCACGCGCGCGTGTTCGTTGATGCACGCTTCGGCTATTACATCTTCACCATCGAAGACAATGGCATCGGCGCGTCCACTTTCACCCCTGTCGAAGGCCATTACGGGATGATGATCATGCGTGAACGCGCGCACCGCATCGGCGGTGAGATCAGAGTCAAAAGTGCCGCAGGATTGGGAACACAGGTACAATTGTTCTTCCCCGAACCACCGTTGGACTGGAGAGCCATAAATGAGTGAGAAATTGAAAGTAGTATTGGTTGACGACCAGAACCTGTGTCGGCGCGGCTTGAGCGAGTTGCTTTCCAATTGCTACGATTTCACCGTTCTGGGGACGACGGGTAGCATCGAGGAACTGCGCACATTGCTGGAGGGCAAGCCTGATCTGATCATCGTCGATCTGCGTATGAAACCTTTGGATGGCATCTCTCTGATACAACAGATTCGCAGCGAAGGATTCATGACGCCAGCAGTGATGCTGACCATGAGCGATTCCGAAACTGATCTGACGAATGCCATTCGTGCGGGTGTGCGCGGCTACCTGCTCAAGGATATGGCGCCAGATGACGTTGTAGATGCGATTCGTCGGGTCGCGGGAGGAGAGCTCGTCGTTGCTCCCACCATGACGCTGAAGCTGATCGAGATGTTGCGTGGCGACCAACCCGAACAAGAACCCAAGAACTCTCTCAAGTTGCTCACCGAACGTGAGCGCGAGATCCTGCAATTGCTGTCGCGCGGCGAAAGCAACAAGGCCATCGCTCAGAATCTGAAGATCAGCTATGACACCGTGAAACAGCACGTGCGCCATATCCTGAACAAATTGAATCTTTCTTCGCGGGTCAAGGCCGCCGTTCTGTTCACCAAAGAACAAGAATCTCCCAGCAGCAACGAAAACAATTCGCGCTAACCCCCCCCATCGGGGTTATACCCACACTCCCCGATATGGCTATAGACCTCGCAGTCACGATTCAGCCTAATAGCGACACTGAAACGGGCCGCTTTGTGCGGCCTAGTTTCTGAGGATGGCTTCAACATTGTTGATCATTATCAAACAAGACAGCAGTTCTTCGACCAACCAAAGTTAAGGGGAAAGCATGGCACACATCGTCATCATGGGAGCAGGCATCGGCGGCATGCCCGCCGCTTACGAAATGCGCGACAAGCTGGATAAGCAGCACAAGGTCACGGTCGTATCGAATAGCGAGAACTTCCAGTTCACCCCATCCAACCCATGGGTCGGTGTCAAGTGGCGCGAGCGTAAGCAGATCGAGTTCCCAATACGCAGTTATTTAGAGCGCAAGGGAATCGACTTTATCTCTACCGGCGTAAAGCGAGTCCACCCCGATCAGAACAAGCTCGAATTGAACGACGGCAAGGAACTCAACTACGATTATCTGGTGATCGCTACCGGCCCTAAATTGGCCTTTGATGAAGTAGAAGGTTTGGGGCCGCATGGTGGGCATACCTATTCCGTTTGCCATGTAGACCACGCCATGAAATCACATGACGAATGGGAGAATTTTTGCAAGAACCCCGGCCCAATCGTGGTCGGCGCAGTGCAAGGTGCTTCCTGTTTCGGTCCGGCCTATGAATATGCGTTCATCATGGATACCGACCTGCGTCGCCGCAAGATACGCAGCAAAGTCCCCATGACTTTCGTCACTTCCGAACCCTACGTTGGTCACCTTGGTTTGGGGGGTGTTGGCGACTCTAAAGGTATCTTGGAGTCAGGCATGCGTGACAAACACATCAAGTGGATTTGCAATGCCAAGGTCACCAAGGTCGAAGCGGGCAAGATGTTCGTCACCGAACATGACGACATGGGCGTCGAGAAGAAAAAACACGAGCTACCGTTCAATTACAGCATGATGCTCCCTGCTTTCAAAGGTATCGATGCCGTCTTCGGCATCGAAGGTCTTGTCCAAGCACGTGGTTTCGTCACCGTGGACAAACACCAACGCAACCAGAAATATAAAAACATCTTCGCTGTCGGCGTATGCGTTGCGATTCCTCCGGTAGAAGCCACCCCGATCCCGGTCGGCACACCGAAGACAGGCTACATGATCGAATCGATGGTCACCGCCACCGTGTATAACATCCATGCCGATCTCACCGGACAACCTGCTGACCGCGAGGCCACATGGAATGCGGTTTGCCTAGCCGACTTCGGTGAAAGTGGTGTCGCGTTCGTGGCCATTCCGCAGATTCCACCACGCAACGTGAACTGGTTCTCTGAGGGTAAATGGGTGCATCTCGCGAAGGTCGCATTCGAGAAATACTTCATTCGCAAGATGAAGAAAGGCAGCTCGGAGCCCTTCTACGAGGGCAGCATCATGAAGATGCTCGGTATTGAAAAACTGAAGTAAACCATCCTCAAGGAAAAAGCCTCCTCTCAATCGAGCGGAGGCTTTTTCATTTAATATCAATCAAGGAGGTACACCCCATGCAGCTCAATGATGAAAGCTTGAGAACGCTCTTCGATGATGCGCGGACGCACAACGCATGGCTAGATAAACCCGTCAGTGATGATTTGCTTCACCGCCTCTATGACTTGCTGAAATGGGGGCCAACCAGTGCCAATTCCAGCCCTGCTCGCTTCGTGTTCGTGAAGAGCGCGTCTGCAAAAGCGCGGCTGCTACCGACCATCATTCCAAGCAACCAGGAGAAGACAAGCACTGCACCGGTCACCGTCATCGTTGCTCAGGATCTCGAGTTCTACGAAAAACTCCCGGTCTTGTTCCCACATACCGATGCTCGTTCTTGGTTCACGGGAAATCAAGCTTTGATCGACACGACCGCATTTCGCAATGCGACACTACAAGGTGCTTATCTCATCCTTGCCGCACGCGCCCTAGGGCTGGATGCCGGACCGATGTCCGGATTTGACAATGCCAAGGTAGATGCAGAGTTCTTTGGTGGTACCCAGATCAGATCCAACTTCATCATCAATCTTGGCTACGGAGATGCCACAAAACTCTTTCCGCGTGGTCCTCGCCTATCTTTCGAGGAATCATCCAAGATATTGTGATGATCCTCATTGACTCTGTTTTGGCGCCCTTTGATCATCTCTGAGCTTAGGCACCAGTAAGGCATCCACCTGATCGGGGTCTAAATGCGTTCCAGCCATGTCATGCAAAGCCAGTTCGGAATCATTCCAACCGCGCACGCCCAACTTGAGCGAGGTGACATCAGAGAATCCCATTCTGAGCATGACATCCGCCGCTAGGATAGATCGCTTTCCAGAACGGCAGATAACGATGATGGGGCGATCCCGCCTCCCCGCAAGTTCCGGCACGGTCTCGTCGTAGTCCCATTCGCATGCTTGTTCTAGAACGCCTCGGGGTACGTTGAGCGAGTTGGGGATGTGAAACTGCTCGAATTCTCCGTACTCCCTGACATCGATCAGCAACAAATCTTTCGACTCACCTATCTTAGGCGCCAATTCCCACGGGAAAATCTCCCGCACTCGCGCTGTCGCTTCTCTAATCAAATCATCATAGCTGTGTGGCATCGGTACCTCTCTTTTGAATCCATGTTCAATTTCTATGCTTGTCCAAGCACCCCTATTATGGGCTTCGGAGGGTATCTGTTTGTTACTCCTTAGACCACTCAGATTCCAGTTTTTATCGGCAGCCCCCCCTACAACCCACCCAAATCAATCTTTTTTGCAGATATAGATATTATTTTCTATTGCAAAACTTCAGAATATCTAGAACAATCCGCGTCGGAGTTGATTCAACCCCAAACTAACAAAAGGAGAAACGCATGAACCGTAAAGAACTGATCGACGCACTATCTGGCAAAACTGGTAGCAGCAAGGCTGATGCAGACCGCAACATCGCAGCTCTGATCGAAATCATCACCGCTACTCTGAAAAAGGGTGACAACGTAGCACTGGTTGGCTTCGGTACATTCGAAGTTCGCAAACGCGCTGCTCGCACAGGCCGCAACCCAGCGACTGGCGCAGAACTGAAAATCAAGGCATCCAAGGCTCCTGCATTCAAGGCTGGCGCAACACTGAAAGCTGCTGTTAACGGCGGTAAGAAATAATATTCACCATATACGCAGTCTTGATCCGCGCGATCAGCATCGCGTTTTGTGGTTAGAATAAAAAAGGGTTGGATCTGTTGATCCAACCCTTTTTGTTTGAAGCAAACTGAATCAACCAGCGAGCACTTTCCGATTGTGAAGCCGCGACAATTCAAGCAGCCTATCTGCATGCCAAGACTGCAGATGATCCCAATCAAACCGCCAAGCCCAATTGCCCTCTGCCGTGCCTGGCAGGTTCATTCGATGCGTACTGTTCAATCCGATGATGTCTTGCAGCGGGTAGATCACGGTATTGGCTGCTGAAGCCGACAACACGTTGATCATCTGCCAATTGATCTCGTGGCCATCAAAATTCAGGTAGCGCTGCGCGAAGCTCTTTTCATGCTCTCTGGCGGCATTCCACCATCCAACGCTCGTATCGTTATCGTGAGTGCCCGTATAAGCCACGCAATTAGCCACATAGTGGTGAGGCAAGAAATAGTTGCGCTCATCCTCCCCAAAAGCGAATTGCAGGATACGCATGCCGGGCAGGCCAAATCTGTCACGGAGCTCGATGACGTCAGGCGTGATCAAGCCAAGATCCTCTGCGATGATAGGAAGATGGCCGATCGCCTTCTGGAAAGCCTCGAACAGCTTGTCACTCGGCCCCGGCATCCACTGCCCTTCGATGGCCGTTTTCGCAGAAGCTGGAACCGCCCAATAATTGGCGAACCCTCTGAAGTGATCGACACGGACCAGATCAAAGTAACGTAGCGCATGCTGCATGCGGTCTATCCACCACGCATAACCTGACTTTTCGTGCACATCCCAACGGTATAGCGGATTTCCCCACAGCTGCCCCGTCTCACTAAAATAATCGGGGGGAACCCCTGCGACCAAGGTCGGACGACCATTCTCATCCAGTTCAAAAAGGTCTTGATGCGCCCACACGTCTGCACTCTGATAAGCGACGAAAATGGGGACGTCACCAATGATGTGCACACCATGTTCATTCGCATATTTCTTTAGAGCGAACCACTGTCTCGAAAAACTCCACTGGCAAAATTTCCAAAAGCCAATCTCATCAGAGTTTTTCTTCTTGAACGTAGCAAGTGATCTGGCATCTCGCTTAGCCAAAGGCTGCGGCCATGCACTCCATTCTTTCCACTGTTCATGCTCACCGATCGTCATGAACAGTGCGTAATCATCTAGCCAAGAAGATTCTTGTTTGCAGAATTCCGCATAGGCCACACGACTCTTCTCGTCACCTTGTGCAAAGAATCGTTGGGATGCGAGACGCAAGCGTTCGACTCTATATGGCTTAACCAGCCCATAATCGACGCGCTCTGCGTTGAATCCAGAGAGCGGTTGCAATTCTTCATCAGTCAGCCAACCTTGCTTTGCCAATTCTTCCAGATCAACCAACAGCAGACTACCCGCGAATGCAGAACTGCTCATATAAGGTGAGTTGCCGGCCCCCACCTCACTCAGTGGCAACATCTGCCAAAGTGTCTGTCCTGCTTGGGATAACCAGTCAACGAATTGGAACGAGGCCGTGCCGAGATCCCCTGAACCGAAGGGGCCGGGAAGTGACGTTGGATGCAACAAGATGCCGCTAGAACGATTGGATAACATATTCAACTCTCGACACAATTGTCGAAACCATCAAGTGGGCTTTTACGTGGCGCTATTTTGCTTCAAAGAGCGCTAGGAAAGCGACTGATTTTTTACCTGCAAACGACTCAGGATAGTAAAACCACAAAAAGCAAAAGAGGCTTAGGCGATTAGCCTAAACCTCATGAATATGGTGCGCCCGAAGAGATTCGAACTCCTGACCCCTTGGTTCGTAGCCAAGTACTCTATCCAGCTGAGCTACGGGCGCATGTTTTACAACGTTTACTACTGTGGCGGAGAAGGAGGGATTCGAACCCTCGATCCGGTTTTTGACCAGATGCGCCCTTAGCAGGGGCGTGCCTTCGACCACTCGGCCACCTCTCCGAAGGCCGCGAATGATACTGATTCGGGCCTAGGTGGTCAAACGATTTATGCGTCTTCTTGCTCTAGATTGAAAGATTTATGCAGAACGCGTACTGCCAACTCCAAATATTTCTCGTCTATGACGACTGAAATCTTGATTTCGGAGGTGGAGATCATCTGAATATTGATGCCCTCTTCCGCCAACGTGCGGAACATCTTGCTGGCGATGCCCACGTGCGAACGCATGCCGACACCCACCACAGATACCTTGGCCGCTTTGTTATCACCTACGACATCACGTGCGCCAATGTGGGGCTGCACTTTATTCTTAAGGATGTCCATCGTTTTGATGAACTCATTGCGATGAACTGTGAAGGAGAAGTCGGTCGTACCATCCGTACCGACGTTTTGGATGATCATATCCACATCGATGTTGGCATCAGAAACGGGGCCTAGGATTTGATAAGCGATACCAGGCTTGTCGGGTACGCCAATGACGGTGATCTTTGCCTCATCGCGGTTGAATGCGATTCCAGAGATGATTGCCTGTTCCATTTTATTGCCTTCCTCGAATGTGATCAGCGTACCTTCGCCCTCGTCAGTGAAACTGGAGAGCACACGCAATTTGACTTTATATTTTCCAGCGAACTCGACCGAGCGGATCTGCAAAACCTTGGAGCCCAAGCTCGCCATCTCCAACATCTCTTCGAAAGTGATGCTCTTCAGGCGGCGCGCTTCGGGAACCATACGCGGGTCGGTGGTGTAAACACCGTCCACGTCGGTATAGATCTGGCACTCATCGGCGCGTAACGCAGCAGCGATAGCGACGCCGGTTGTATCTGAACCGCCGCGTCCCAGCGTGGTGATGTTGCCTGCTTCGTCCATGCCTTGAAAACCTGCGACCACGACCACATTGCCGTTAGCGAGATCGGTGCGGATGTTCTGTTCATCGATACTGACGATGCGCGCTTTGGTGAAAGCGCTGTCGGTGAGGATCTTCACCTGCGCACCGGTGTAGCTCTTGGCATCCATCCCCGCATCTTTCAACGCCATCGCCAACAGACCGATGGTGACCTGCTCGCCCGTGGAGATGACCACATCGAGTTCGCGCGGATCGGGATGCGCTTGTATCTCTTTAGCCAAGGCGATCAAGCGATTCGTCTCGCCGCTCATCGCTGAGACAACGACCACGACTTGATGACCTTGCGCCTTGTATCTTGCCACGCGCTTCGCAACGTTCTTGATGCGCTCGGGGCTACCCATGGAAGTGCCGCCGTATTTCTGAACTATCAATGCCACGATGTATGCCTGTGTCGTATAAAAAGTGGGCGGCATTCTACCCGAACTGCCCCCAAAAGACGACCACCCCTCTGCTACACTAACGCGACCATGAGTAAGATCATTCAACGTCCCTATTCCCACGCTACTTCGACTCGACTCGAAGCTTCTGGTATCACGCCATTACTGGCACGCATCTATGCAGCAAGAGGTATAGACGATTCCAGCGAGCTCGATACAGATATACAACATCTATTGCCCTTCACGCGACTCTTGAATGCCGAAGAGATGGCCCGTCTGCTGGCTGATGCCATCGTGGAAAAGAAGAAGTTACTGATCGTGGCGGATTACGATGCGGATGGGGCAACAGCCTGCGCTGTTGGTGTTCGCGGATTGAGCGCCCTAGGTGCTCGTGTCGACTTCATCGTGCCGAATCGTTTTGAGTACGGTTACGGATTGACCCCTGAGATCGTGAGGCTCGCCAAGCAATCTGAGCCAGACATCTTACTCACCGTAGATAACGGTATCGCCAGCGTGGAAGGCGTCGCCGAAGCGCAACGCCTAGGTATGCAAGTCTTGGTCACCGACCACCACTTGCCCGGGGATACCACACCCGACGCGCAGTGCATCGTGAATCCCAATCAACACGGCTGTGACTTTCCGAGCAAGAACCTAGCAGGTGTAGGCGTGATGTTCTATGTGCTGATGGCCTTGCGTGCCGAGATGCGCAAACGCGGCCTATTCGAGGGTAAGACCGAACCCAATCTAGGCAACCTACTCGACCTCGTCGCACTAGGCACGGTGGCGGATGTCGTCAAATTAGACAGCAACAACCGCATCCTCGTGCAACAAGGTCTGCAACGTATCCGTGCAGGACGCTGTAGCGCTGGGATGCGTGCACTGTTGCAAGTGGCACGCAAGACCACATCACAAGTCTCCTCCTACGAACTCGGCTTCGTCGTTGGTCCGCGCTTGAATGCAGCAGGTCGGTTGGACGATATGAGTCTCGGCATACGCTGCCTACTCACCGATGATGAAAACGAAGCGAGTGAGATCGCAACCAAGTTGGACAAGCTCAATCACGAGCGGCGCAGTATCGAAGCGGACATGCAGGACACCGCACTTTCCGCACTCGACACCTTCGACCCCGCGGACAGCAACTCGCTCACCTTGTTCAACGAGAGCTGGCATCAGGGCGTCATCGGTATCCTCGCCTCACGCATGAAGGACAAGTTCCATCGGCCCGTCATCGCATTCGCCCATTCGACTCATGGCGAACTCAAAGGCTCTGGGCGCAGCATCGCTGGTCTACATCTGCGCGACGCACTCGATCTGGTATCGAAACGACATCCCCATCTGATCCTGAAATTCGGCGGACATGCGATGGCGGCAGGATTGAGCATTCGCGAAGAATCATTGAGTGAGTTTCGCACGGCCTTCGAAGCAGTAGCACAAGAACTGATCGATAAAGAGATGTTGGTGAAGACCATCGTGACAGACGGGATGCTGAATGCAGATGAGTTCAGCCTATCCATTGCGCGTGCGCTGCAACAACAGGTGTGGGGGCAAGGATTCCCCGAGCCTCTATTTGAGGGCGAGTTCCGCGTGCTCAGCCAACGCATCGTCGGCGAGAAACATCTCAAACTTAAACTGAATACGGGAAATGGTGATTTGGATGCGATCCATTTTTTCTCGACCGAACCCTTATCAGATACGGTGCATGCAGTATTCAGTCTCAGCATCAACGAATACAATGGTAAAGAGAGTCTGCAACTCATCGTACGTCAATGCTCTTGAGGTGAATCATGGACATCAGCGGCTTCCAAGGTAACGGTATCGAATCGCTTCCTCAGTTCCTCACCAGCCTTGCTATCGGCTTACTGATCGGCATGGAACGCGAGCGCAATCCTTCTGCAAAAGCGGGGTTACGTACTTTTGCTCTCGTTTCTTTACTAGGCACTTTGATCGCACTCATTGCCGATAAGAGCGGTACACCATGGTTGCTGATCGCTGGCTTGCTAGCGGTCGCAGGAATGATCATTGCGTCTTACTTCAATGCGCCCACAGAGAACAACGATCCGGGCACTACCACCGTCACTGCCTTACTCATCTGTTATCTGCTCGGGATCATGGTGTGGATAGGCTACTCCAAGCTCGCCGTGATGCTGGCCATCGCCACCACCACGCTGCTCTATTTCAAACCCGAATTACAAGGCATCACACAACGACTGACTCGAAAAGACCTCGTCTCTGTTTTGCAATTCTCAGTGCTGAGTTTTGTGATCTTGCCTATCCTACCGGACCAGAACTACGGCCCTTATGGTGCTTTTAATCCATATCAAGCGTGGCTGATGGTGGTGCTCATCTCGGGCTTGAGCTTGGCGGGTTACGTTGCCTTGCGCTTGACCGGTCAACGTTATGGCGTCCCGCTGTTGGGTTTTCTGGGCGGCTTAGTCTCCAGCACGGCGACCACTTTGTTGTATGCCAAGCACAGCAAACTCAACGACAGCATGTTGCGGCTTTCCGCCGTCGTCATTCTGATCGCCAGCCAAGTCGTGCTGATCAGACTCATGGTAGTCAGTGGCGTCGTATCACCGGCCATCCTGAATCAACTCGTTCCAGTGATGGGACTAGGGTTGCTGTTCGGATTGATCGCCACCTTGTACAACTGGAAGCGCCTGCAGAACTCAAGTGAATTGCCCATGCCCGAGACTTCCAACCCGACCGAGATACACGCTGCACTCGGTTTTGGTTTCCTATTCGTGGTCGTATTGTTCTTCGCGGCATGGCTATCAGACATCGCCGGCAGTGGCGGTCTATACATCGTCGCGATTGTCTCTGGCTTGACCGATATGGATGCGATCGCTTTGTCCAGCCTACGCCTGTTCAACATGGACAAACTCTCCAGCGCTCAGACCATCACTTCCATCTCGCTCGCCTTCATCTCCAATATGGCATTCAAATTCGGCATGGCAGCCTCGATTGGTGGCAGTACGCTTGCCAAGCACATCGCGGTCGGTTTCATAGCGATGATTGGCGGCGTCCTGATCGGCTTACTCACCCTCTGAAACCACTCTTTGGTGCGCTTTGAAGACCTCTGAGAGTGTATAATCGCGGCCTTTCCAAGCCGCCAAAAGAATACAGAAAATGGAAGCCGAACAACTCAACGCTATCACCAACAAGATCCAAGACCTCAGCAATCGCAACACCGAACTGCGGAGGTATCTTTGACTACGATGGCAAGCAAGACCGTCTAGCCGAAGTCAACCAGCTCGCCGAAGACCCAACCATCTGGAACGATGCGAAACGCGCACAGGAATTGGGGCGCGAACGTAAATCATTGGAAGATGTCGTGCTCGGCCTCAGCGCCATCACACAGGAGTTGGTTGATGCCGCCGAACTATTCGAGATGGCACAGGCTGAGAACGACGATGACAGCTTATTGAGCATCGCCAACGATGTGCAGGACATCGAACAACGCGTCGCCGCATTCGAATTCCGCCGTATGTTCGCCAATCCGGCCGACCCAAACAACTGCTTCATTGATATCCAAGCGGGCGCGGGAGGCACCGAAGCCTGCGATTGGGCTTCGATCCTGTTGCGTCAATACCTCAAGTATTGCGAGCGTAAAGGTTTCAAGGTCGAGGTGCTGGAAGAGACAGCAGGCGATGTAGCTGGGATCCGTAGCGCCTCGCTCAAGGTGGAGGGCGAATACGCTTATGGTCACTTGCGTACCGAGACCGGCGTACACCGCCTCGTACGCAAGTCCCCCTTCGACTCATCCGGTGGTCGCCATACCTCCTTTGCCAGCCTGTTCGTCTATCCGGAAGTGGACGACTCCATCGAGGTTGAGATCAACCCCGCCGATCTGCGCGTGGATACCTTCCGAGCTTCCGGAGCGGGCGGCCAACACATCAACAAGACCGACTCCGCCATCCGCATCACACACATCCCGACAGGTATCGTGGTGCAGTGCCAGAATGATCGCTCGCAGCACAAGAACCGCGCCGAAGCCATGTCCATGCTGAAGTCGCGCATGTACGAAGCCGAACTGCGCAAACGACAAGCTGAACAGCAGAAACTGGAAGACACCAAATCAGACGTGGGCTGGGGACACCAGATCCGTAGCTACGTACTCGACCAGTCGCGCATCAAGGACCTGCGCACCAATGTCGAAATATCCAATACCCAAAAGGTGCTGGATGGCGACCTTGACCCATTCATCGCAGCCAGTTTGAAACAAGGCGTTTAACTTTAGAGAACCATCATGACTACTGAACAGACTCTTCCCGTACAAGACGAAAACCAGATCGTTGCAGAGCGTCGCGCCAAGCTAAAAGCAATCCGTGACAAAGGCGTCGCCTTCCCTAACGACTTCCAGCGTGAACATCTGTCTGATGATCTGCATAAGTTGTACGGCCATCTGACCCACGATGAGTTGGAAACCAATCCCATTCACGTATCCGTCGCAGGTCGCATGATGTTGAAGCGCGTGATGGGTAAGGCCAGCTTCGCCACCGTGCAAGACATGAGCGGTCGTATCCAACTCTTCTTGAGCAACGACAATATTGGAGAAGAGACACACGGTGAATTCAAGCACTATGACTTGGGCGACATCCTAGGCGCTGTCGGCGTACTGTTCAGAACCAAGACCAACGAGTTGTCGGTACGTGTCACCCAGATCCGCTTGCTGACCAAGTCGCTGCGTCCGCTGCCAGAAAAGTTCCACGGCCTGACCGACCAAGAACA
>JBAYIG010000034.1:0-18856 GCA_041665725.1 Sideroxydans sp.
CGCCACGTTGATCACTCCTGTTTGCTCCCGCTCAAATATTGAGCAGGACAGTATCTATACGTGGGTCAAATTTGGATGCAATTTACTGCGCTAGGTGGGTCAGTTTTCGGTGCAATTCAACACAAGGGACATTGGGTTTAGGTGGGTATATCGCTTGAGTGATCTTAAATCAGCATGTCCGGTGACAGATGCAGCTTCCATGACGTTGAACTTCTTGTCTTCGAAGAGGCGGCTTGTTGCTTCGTGGCGCAGATCGTGGATTCTTAGATCTGTGGAGCCAATAGCTTCACGAGCCTTTCGCCATTGATAGCGTAGAGCATCTTTGCCAATCTTGAATACCTTACCTGCCTTGGGTTTGATCTTTCCTGGCATAAGCGTTTTCAGCTCTTTGCAGGCAACACTAGATAGTGGGATTGTTCTGGCTTCATCGGTCTTGGTTTCTGGAATGTGTACAGATCCGATTGGGCCTTTGAATTTGACATGCTCCCATTCGAAATTCAGCAATTCTCCCTTTCGTGGTGCAGCCTCAACGAACAACACAAGCGCTACTCGGGCTTCACCAGAAAGAGTTTTCAGAAGTTTCTTATATTCATCCCCCTCAAACCGACGGTCACGTGGCTTTCCATCTTTAGGGCGTTCAGAAGCGGCTAGTTCATCAAATGGATTTGAATCGACCTTTTTCCATTCGTCCTTTGCCACTTGAAAGATGTGGCGTAACAGATTGAAGTAGCGTTTTACGGTCGCATCGGCAACGGGCTTAGGCTTTACCCCCTTTACTCTCTGGCCAGTTCCAGATCGGAGCCCTTTCTCGCAGGCGAGTAGGGAGTTGCGATGGATCATGTAGAGCGGTTCGTTTGCTATTGGCAGCCTTAGAAGTAGATTCAACCTAGACCCTTCGGCCTGCCAGCCTTTCTTCTTGGAAGTCTTTTTTTCACGGTAGTCTTCTATGGCATCTGCCAACGTGAAGTTCTTGGCAGCTCGTTTCTTATTTCGGCTTACAAATATAGCGGACTCGTGAACGTCGAGGGAGGCTGATACACTATGGCTGTCTCGGAAGGTTCTGGCCTCATCTAGGGTATCCCAGACCTTACTGATCTTTTGGCCTGCTACCATCATCTTTACTTGGAACGAGTACTTTCCAATCTGGTAGATGTTTTTCTCAACCTTTTTCATGTTGCCAGTCTTTGCCATTTTCCAGAATTTTCCAAATAATCTATTCTGGAATTCTAGCAAACCTTATAGCAAAAGGCTTTGAAAGGATTTAGGATGTGCCTTCACACGGCAGGGGTCACTGGTTCGAACCCAGTACCGCCCACCAAAATTCAAAAGGCTCGCAGTATTCCTGTGAGCCTTTTCGTTTTCTTCTTTGATTTGACATAATATACATTATGCGAATAATGGATGAGGGTGTAACGAAGTTCAAAACGGATTACGTCAAATGAAACAGATGGTTGAAATTATGACTGGTCGCTTCGCCCACTTCTTCTACCGAGATATTTCTTAACTTAGCAATCTCTTCTGCCACGTGTTTCACATAGGCTGGTTGATTCGTTTTGCCACGGTAAGGTGTCGGTGCTAGATACGGTGAATCGGTCTCGATCAGTATCTTCTCCAGCGGAATGTTCTGAGCGACCTCTTTGATCTGTGTCGCGTTCTTGAATGTCAGGATGCCGGAAAACGAGATGTAGAACCCAAATTCGATTGCTGCATTGGCTACTTCCAGATTCTCGGTGAAACAATGCATCACCCCTCCGGCTTTGCCTGCATCTTCCTCGGACATGATTCTTAGGGTGTCTGCCGCAGCGGATCGGGTGTGGATAATAAGTGGCTTTCCACACTCGTTGGCTGCACGGATATGAGTGCGAAACCTACCACGCTGCCAGTCCAAATCACCAGTAAGGCGGTAGTAATCCAAGCCTGTCTCGCCGATGGCAATCACCTTCGGATGTTTCGCAAGGCTGACCAACTCGGCTTGGGTAGGCTCGGAGTCCAATTCGTAATCTGGATGCACACCCACCGAGGCATAGAGATTGTCGTGCTGTACGGCTAGCGCAAGAACCTCAGGAAAACTTGCCAGCTCGACCGAGACACACAAAGCGTGGCTAACCTGACTGGTTCGCATGTTGGCCAAGAGGCTGTCCAGATTCTCGGACAAGCCTGGGAAATTGAGGTGGCAGTGCGAATCGATGAACATCAGGATATTAGGCCGCGAAGAGCTGACGGTAGGATAAGAGCAGTGACTCCAAGAACAACTTGGGGTTGAGCGGATGGAACGCTGCACGGCGTGCTTCCAGCAATTCCTTCTGGAATCGCATCAAAGCGACTGAGGATACGCCGCTGGCCAGCTTGATCAGCTCATTGGCTTGCTCAGGGAAATATCTGACAGAACCAGCCAACTGGGCACTGGCCAAGTCGTGACACCATTGCTGCAGGCAGTGGATGACATGGACGGGCTGGGCCTTCAACAGACTTTCAGCCAAGGCTAAAGCATCCATCTTGGAGGGCTGACGGATGGCAGATAACAACAACTTTCTCTCTTCAGCACCTTCTCCCGCCTCGGCCCAATTCAAAGCTTGCAGGGGGGCGAAGCCAGTTTGAGCCAATGCCTGTTCGGGATCCTTGACTCCTTGCGTGGATAACCAAGCGGCACCAACTTCGCATGACGGTGTGTTGACGGTGAAGCCTAAACAACGACTGAGGATGGTCGGCAACAGTTGCTGCGGCTTGTGTGTTATCAATAAGAACAACAACTTATCCGTCGGTTCTTCAAGCGTTTTGAGCAGGGAGTTAGCTGCATTGTTGTTCATCGTTTCGGCAGGATAGACCACCACTACACGATACCCACCACAATGTGCAGATAGGTTGGCGAAGCTAGAAAGGTCGCGAATCTGATCTACCGATATCTCGCGAGATGGTTTTTTACCGCCAGATTTTTCCTCGCCATCTTCGGCTGCGGACATCGCATCAGGTTGGATGAGACGAAAATCTGGATGGCTATCCTGTTCGAACCAATGACAGGAATCACACTCTTGACAGGCCATCCCATCAGATTTTGGCGCGCTGCATAACAAGGATTGGGCAAAACCAAGTGCCAGATCTAGCTTGCCGATTCCTTGGGAACCTTTGATCAACAAGGCATGAGGCAATCTTGAGCGCAACCCTTGCAAGGATTGCCACGAATCAGATTGCCATGGATAGAGTTGTTTCATTTCAAAGCGATGCAACTATATTTGCAAGCTCTTGTTGAACTTCTTGCAGTGACTTTTCGGCATGAATCACTGAGATGCGCTGCGGTGATTTGGTGGCTCTGGCTAGATAAGCTTGGCGTACGCGCTCGAAAAACTCACCCTTTTCCTGCTCGAAACGATCTAGGCTCACATTATTTGACAAGCGCTGTCTCGCAACCTCGATGGGAATATCGAACAGCAAGGTCAGGTCAGGTTGCAGGTCACCATGCACCCATTGCTCCAATTGTTCCAATTTCGCCAACGGCACTCCCCTGCCGCCACCTTGGTAAGCAAAACTGGCATCGCTGAAACGATCCGAGATGACCCAAGTGCCGCGCTGCAAAGCTGGGCGTATGACTTTTTCGACATGCTCGCGCCGTGCAGCGAACATCAGCATCGCTTCGGTTTCCACATGCATGGGCTGATTAAGGAGGATCTCGCGTAGCTGCTCCCCTAACGGAGTACCACCTGGTTCACGCGTCACCAAGAGGTCAATACCCCGTTTGCGTAAGGCTTCGGCGAACCAATCCAGTCCGGTGCTCTTCCCTGCCCCATCCACGCCTTCGAAGGTGATGAATTTTGCTTTACTCATTTTTGATAACGATTCACTGCGTTGTTGTGTTCGGTCAAGGTGCTTGAAAAATGGGAACTTCCATCACCTCTTGCCACGAAATACAGCGCATTACTCTGCACTGGATGGAGGGCTGCTTGAATTGAGGCGAGGCCTGGCAAGGCGATTGGTGTTGGCGTCAGACCATTTCGCGTATAGGTATTGTAAGGGGTATCGGTTGTCAGGTCGCGACGACGCAGGTTGCCATCGAACTTCTCACCAATGCCGTAGATGACGGTTGGATCTGTCTGTAGGCGCATCTTGATGCGCAAGCGATTGGTGAATACCGAGGCGATCATCGGGCGATCTACTGCCTGTCCAGTTTCCTTCTCAACGATAGATGCCAATATCAAAGCTTGGTAGGGCGTATCCAAAGGAAGTCCGGCATCTCGCTTATCCCAATTCGCCTGTAGGTGCTTCTGCATCGTCTGATAGGAGCGCTTCAACACCAAGATGTCACTACTCCCACTCGAAAAGTTGTAGGTGTCTGGGAAGAACAAGCCTTCAGCAAAAGTCTCGGCGGCACCGATCTTCTGGAGTATCTCAGCTTCGGACATCTTGGCGCTGTCGTGACTGAGTCCCGCGTGCGCATTCAATAAGGTGCGCAACTCCTTGAAAGTCTGCCCTTCGACGATAGTCAGTTGACTCTGCTCGGTACGTCCAGAACTGATGATGTCCAACAACTCAAAATGAGAGACTGCTTTTTCGAGTTGATAGTTGCCGTGCTTGATCTGTGTGGCTTTGTTCAACACGCGGGCTAGCATCAAGAAAGCCCAGTCGTTTTCCAAAGCTCCCGCTTGTTTCATATGGTAGACGGCCCCTTTTAAGCTACTTCCCGGCTTCAAAGAGAATTCGATCGGGGTGCGCGTGAGCGGATTGGGAGTGAAAGATAGATAGGCGAACACCCCAAGCAGAGTCACGGCCAGTAATAGCGCTAAGAAAAATAGTCTCTTAATTGTTCTCATCATTCAGCCATTCCTGAATTCTCCAAGAGATCGGATGCTCATTCCGTTTGTAGCCATCCACCTCAGCTACTGGCCACAGACCGAATACGCTGTTGACCATGAATATCTCATCCGCTTGCAACAACTCTTCGAATCGTATTGAAGTGACTTTGCACTCCACACCCTGCTCTTTTGCCCAATCCATCACGCGCTCGCGTTGCACTCCAGCGACACCGCAACGACTTAGGTCTGGAGTGTAAAGTGTTCTGCCACGAATGACGAATAGGTTAGAGCGAGTCCCCGAGATCACCAGACCATCGGTGTCTTCAAGTAGGCCTTCTGGCATTCCCATCTCCAAATATTCCGTCGCGGCTAAGACGTTTTCCAGACGATTGAGGTGCTTGATGCCAGCCAATCTCGGCTGGTGTCCAAGCTTCAAAGAGCATCGGTGAAGCCTAATTCCTGCGGTGGAATAGTGTGCTTGAAGTTGTGGAAATGGAGTGATACTGGTTATGCGTGTCGCCGCATCCCCCTTTTGTATCGCATACCCTCTTTGACCTACACCTCGGGTGATGACGATCTTGACCACCCCATCGGGGGAACTTGAAATCAATGAGGCGATATCGCCGAGCAGAGTTTCTGCTGCAGGACAATCAAGACGAAGTGCAGCACAGTCTTGCTGTAATTTCAGGTAGTGGCGCTCCCAAGAGGGAAGCCGCCCTTGCCGAATAAGCAAGGTGCGGAATACACCATCCCCGTAGTTTAGACCCCGATCTAGGGTTGAGACAGAATCGCTAGGTAGGCCATTGACCAGCATCGTGGCCAAGGGTCAGACTTTTTTGAATACCAGCGTTCCGTTGGTGCCACCAAAGCCAAAGTTGTTGTTCATGGCCACATCGATCTTCATGCTACGTGCCGCGTTAGCACAGTAATCCAAATCACATTCTGGATCCTGCTCGAAGATATTGATGGTTGGTGGAGATATCTGGTTGTGAATGGCCAGCACGCAGAACAGGGATTCAATACCGCCTGCACCGCCCAGCAAATGGCCAGTCATCGATTTGGTCGAGTTGACCACGATCTTCTTGGCGTGTTCGCCGAAGGCTGACTTGATCGCGTCACTCTCATTTTTGTCACCCATGGGTGTGGATGTACCGTGCGCATTCACGTACTGCACGTGTTCTGGAGCAAGTCCTGCATCTTTCAATGCATTCAACATACTGCGCTTTGGGCCATCCATGGTTGGCGATGTGATGTGATAAGCATCTGCACTTGCCCCATAGCCAGCTACTTCAGCATAGATCTTTGCGCCACGAGCTTTAGCGTGTTCGTACTCTTCAAGTACCAATACGCCAGCACCCTCACCTAAGACGAAACCGTCACGGTCTTTGTCCCAAGGACGGCTCGCCGTAGTTGGGTCATCGTTCCTTGTGGAAAGCGCACGCGACGCCGCAAAACCACCAATCGCCAATGGGCAAACAGAGGACTCTGCACCACCAGCAACCATGACATCCGCATCACCGTACTGGATCATACGCATGGCTTCGCCAATGCTGTGAGTACCCGTCGTACAAGCCGACACCACAGCAAAGTTAGGGCCGCGCAGGCCGTAGATGATGGAAAGGTTGCCGGAGATCATGTTAATGATCGTGCCAGCAATGAAGAACGGTGAAATCTTGCGTGGACCACTAGCTAGATAGTCGTTCTGTGTATCTTCGATCATTGGCAGACCACCAATGCCGGAACTGATGCAAACGCCGATGCGATCAGCGTTCTGTTCGTTCACTTCAATACCGGAGTCCTTGAACGCTTCGATACCTGCGGCCAAGCCGAGGTGGACGAAACGATCCATGCGTCTTGCATCCTTAGCTGGGATGACTTGAGTGACATCAAAGTCCTTCACTTCCCCCGCAATCTGGCTCGCAAACGGGGTCGGATCGAAACGCGTGATACGAGCAACGCCTGATTTACCTGCCACGATGTTTTTCCAAGTGGTGGCGACATCATTCCCTACTGGGGTGACGGCACCAAGACCGGTCACTACGACTCTGCGCTTAGACAAACTGGACTCCGATGTTGAAGTTTATGAACGGTAAGGCTTTGATTACTTGGAATGCGCGTTAACGTAGTCCAGTGCAAGTTGCACAGTAGTGATCTTTTCTGCTTCTTCGTCAGGGATCTCAACGCCGAACTCTTCTTCCAGCGCCATCACCAGCTCAACGGTATCCAGAGAGTCAGCGCCCAAGTCGTTCACAAAGGAAGACTCGTTCTTGACTTCGGACTCGTTAACACCCAGTTGTTCTGCGACGATTTTCTTTACACGTTGTTCGTTGGTGGACATTGTTTTACTCCCGTTATGATTAAAGTGCTAAAAAGCCCGCGCATTCTACCAAACTCGGGCCGAATTCCAAACTACAAGCCTTACTCCATGTACATCCCGCCGTTCACATGCAAAGTGACGCCGGTGATGTAAGTCGCTCCCGGACCCGCCAAGAAGGCGACAGCCGCTGCGATATCTTCTGGTTTGCCGAGACGCTTCAAAGGTACGTTCTCAACCAATTTGGCACGTTGTTCGTCGCCCAATGCATGCGTCATGTCTGTGTCGATGAAGCCAGGTGCGACACAATTGACAGTGATGTTTCGGCTGCCAATCTCTTGCGCTAGCGATTTTGTGAAACCCGCCATACCCGCCTTGGATGCGGCGTAATTGGACTGGCCTGGGTTACCCATGCTACCGACCACTGATGAGATGCTGATGATACGTCCGCCACGTGCTTTCATCATGGCGCGCAATACGGCACGGCTCAAACGGAACACAGACTTCAGATTGGTGGTCAGTACGTCGTCCCATTCTTCTTCGGACATACGGGCCAGCAGGTTGTCTTTGGTGATACCAGCGTTGTTCACCAGTACCGAGATCTCGCCGAATTGTTGGCGAATCGCCCCCAATACCTGTTCGATTTGCGCGGCGTCGTTAACATTCAGAGCAAAACCTTGGCCTTTGATGCCCGCTGCATTCAGATAGGTACTGATAGCTTGCGCACCATTTTCGCTGGTCGCAGTACCCACGACGATAGCGCCCTGCTTGCCCAATTCAAGCGCGATGGCTTGACCGATGCCGCGCGAAGCACCAGTGACCAGTGCGATTTGTCCTTGCAGTGTCATGTTCTTATCCTCAAACGAGCGCAGCCAATGCTGCTTTCAAGGCTTCGCCATCGTTGATAGCCATTGCCTGTTGATTGGTGTCGATGCGTTTATTCAGCCCCGCCAATACCTTGCCGGGAGCGCATTCCACGTTATGGGTGATGCCCTGCTTGCCCAACGCTTGGACGGTCTCTACCCAACGTACGGGTGAATAGAGCTGGCGTACCAAGGCATCCTTGATCGAGGCAGCATCGTTATAAGAAGCGACATCGGCATTGTGCAGGACAGGCACGGATGGAATCGCAACTGAAACGTTCTTCAAATAGTCACGAAGTTGTTCCGCCGCGCCTTTCAATAGACTGCAATGGGAAGGGACACTCATCGGCAACATGATGGCGCGTTTGGCGCCTTTGGATTTGGCCAATTCCATACCGCGCTCAACCGCAGCACGGTTGCCTGCAATGACGACTTGTCCGGGGGAATTGAAATTCACTGCTTCCAAGACTGCGCCTTGCGCACCTTCTGAACATACGGCGCGAACCACCTCATCATCCAATCCCAAGATCGCGGCGATGCCGCCCACACCTTCTGGTACGGCCTGCTGCATACATTGAGCACGGTAGCGAACCAGTGGCAAAGCATCAGCCAAAGTCAAAGCGCCTGCTGCGACGAGCGCAGTGTATTCGCCCAAACTGTGCCCCGCCATCATGGAAGCTTTCGCCCCATTCTGAGATTGCCATGCGCGAAATACGGCAACGCCTGCGGTTAACATGACCGGCTGAGTATTCACAGTCGCGTTGAGATCCGCATCCGAACCTTCAGCGACCAATTGCCACAAGTCCTGTTTCAGTACATCGGAAGCTTCTGTGAAAGTGTCACGAACAGCGGTGAAATCGGCATAGCCGTTCATCATGCCGCGAGATTGAGAACCTTGTCCTGGAAATACGAAAGCGAATTTAGTCATATCGAACCTACCACTTGATTAAAGATGCACCCCAAGTAAACCCACCACCAATGGCTTCCATGATGACAGTTTGCCCCGGTTTGATACGTCCATCGCGCACGGCCGTATCTAATGCTAACGGAATCGAAGCGGCGGATGTGTTGCCGTGGTTCGCAACGGTGACCACGACATTGTCCAAGGTCATGCCCAATTTTTTGGCAGTTGCTTCGATGATGCGAATGTTGGCTTGGTGCGGAACCATCCAATCGATGTCCGAGCCGGTCATGTTTTCTTGCTCTAGCAATTCCTCAACAACACCACTTAACGAATTGACTGCAAACTTAAAAACAGCCTGACCTTCCATTGAAATCTTGGGATCTGCTTTAAGGAGTTGATGGTGACTTCCATCCGAATGCAATTTGGATGCAATGATGCCTGGCTCATTGGAAGCTTTCAAAACAACCGCCCCCGCGCCATCACCGAACAGAACGCAAGTCGTTCTATCGTTCCAATCCAGCATGCGCGAGATGACTTCCGCCCCCACGACGAGCGCAGTCTTGGCTTGGCCGCCACGAATGTATAGATCTGCCGTATTCAGCGCGTAGATGAAACCACCGCAAACTGCCTGCATGTCGAAAGCAGGACTACCGTTCGTGATCCCCAGCTTGTGTTGCAGGATACAAGCAGTGCTTGGGAAAGCCATATCTGGCGAAGTAGTCGCCACAACGATCAAGTCGATATCAGAAGCATTGATGCCCGCAGCTTCGATCGCTTTGATACTTGCCTCATAGGCTAGGTCACTCGATTTCTGGTCATCCGCCGCAAAATGGCGTTCTTGAATGCCACTGCGAGAAACGATCCAATCATGGGAAGTATCCACGATCTTTTCGAGATCGAAATTCGTTACTGTTTTGACTGGCAGATAGCTGCCAGTACCGATGATCTTGGAATAGGTCAAATCGCCTCTCCTGTAGTGGTTTGGCGTGCGTGATGCCACTTTTCAACATGCTCGCTGATATGTTGCAGCATCCCACCACGCGCTTCTTCGGCCGCACGCTCGATAGCGCACTGGAAAGCAAAAGCGTCCGCAGAGCCATGGCTCTTGACGACGATACCCTTCAACCCCAAGAAACTTGCACCGTTATAACGACGATGATCTAGGCGATGCTTGAAAGCTTTCAGTACCGGCAAAGAAACTAGGGCAGCCAATTTTGTCAGCAGATTACGACTGAAGCCTTCCTTCAGGAAGCCTCCCATCATCTTGGCGACGCCTTCGGCCGTCTTGAGCGCGACGTTACCGACGAAGCCATCGCACACCACGACATCAGTCACGCCCTTAAAGATATCGTCGCCTTCGACGTTACCGTAGAAATTGAGGTCACTACCGCGTAACAACTCAGCCGTCTGTTTGACGACTTCGTTGCCTTTGATGTCTTCACTGCCGATGTTCAACAAACCCACTGTCGGGCTTGGTTTGTGCTCCAAGGCGGTGACCAAAGTAGAGCCCATGAGCGCGAACTGCAACAGATGTTCTGCCGTACAGTCGGTATTGGCACCAAGGTCCAACATACAAACCTGCCCAGTATTGGTAGGCAAGAAGGATGCGATCGCAGGGCGATCGATACCAGGAAGTGTCTTGAGAACGTAACGGGCTGTTGCCATCAATGCGCCGGTATTCCCCGCGCTGACACAAGCCGATGCCTCCTCCGATTTGACGAGGTTGATCGAGACTCGCATAGAAGAGTCTTTTTTACCGCGCAAAGCAGATTGAGGTTGCTCGTCCATCCCCACGACTTCAGTCGCAGGATGGATGCGAAGGTTTGGATGCTCTCCAGAAATGCCCGAGGCACGCACAGCAGCCTCGATGGCATCAGGCAAACCAACCAGAACGATGGTGTCTTTTGGGTGGTCACGCAGATAGGCTACAGCTGCAGGAACGGTAACGGACACACCATGGTCGCCTCCCATGGCATCAATAGCGATAGTCACATCCACAGGGCGATCCTCAATAACGAGAAATGGTCGTGCATGACGCATCCCATGAGTCGGGATGCATGATCAGATCGAACAAAGAGCTTATTCGCTCTTTGTGTTGACTACCTTCTTGCCACGGTAGTAGCCGCTTGGGCTGATGTGGTGACGCAGATGTGGTTCGCCAGTGGATGGCTCGATAGCCAGTGCTGGTGCTGTCAAGAAATCGTGGGCACGGTGCATACCGCGCTTGGATGGGGATTTTTTATTCTGCTGAACTGCCATGATTACTCCTCACTAAAACCAATAAGTACTACTTCTTTAATCCAGCCAACACTGCAAATGGATTGGCTGACTGCTTCAAACCTTCATTCACCGAACTGCATACTCCGTCCGCATGCCTAGGCGCATAAGGAAGGCTCAATAAAAGCTCATCCTCTACCAACCCGACCACATCCAACTGCGACGTAGCTTCTATATATTCGTCCTCATCCTCATCATCGACTGCATCCAGCTCTTCAGCTGAAGCCAACTTCAAACGAGAGGAGACTTCGACTGGGTATTCAAGGTCGCCTAGGCAACGCTGGCAACGTAAATGAACGACCCCATTCAAAGAAACCTGCAACACATTGTGATCATTTGTACGCCCACCCTGTACTACATAGGCTAACGTCCCAGCAGAATCAAGCAACATGTCACCCAGCCTAGACAGCTCTTTAAAGGGTATTTCACCGCGTATTTCCCTGCCGTTTCCGGCAAATTCCATCGCGTCAATTAAAGGCCGTGCAAACATGAGGCGCGCATGATATATATTCCGACCTTCCCTGTCAAAGACGCATCGAAGGAATATCTTGAATTCTCAGCCGATTATCCTAGCTTCGACCTCTATATATAGGAGTCAGCTACTCTCCACCCTGCAGATTCCGTTTAAAACCGCCTCACCTGACGTAGATGAGACCCCCTTGGCAGGTGAATCTGCACGTAAGACATCGGAACGCCTATCTAAGCTAAAAGCTCAAGCGGTTGCCCAACAGTTCCCAGATGCCCTCATCATCGGGTCAGACCAAGTCGCCCTATTGGAAGAGCAGCAACTCGGGAAACCTATTACGCACGATAACGCAGTCCGCCAGTTGCGCTCCATGCGCGGGAAGACCGTCGAATTTTTCACTGCTGTCAGCCTTTTCAATTCCCACACCAAAGAGATGCAGACTGCCTTGGTTGAAACCAAGGTGGATTTCCGAGACCTGACTGACGATGAGATCGAACGCTACTTGTATAAGGAGCAGCCCTACCATTGCGCAGGAAGTGCAAAATCGGAAGGACTGGGAATCGCGCTGATTCAGCGTATCCAAGGAGATGATCCAAATGCTTTGATAGGCCTACCCTTGATCGTTTTGATTGATATGCTTAAAAAACAAGGTGTTAATATTTTATAGTCAATGCCGGATCAATTTTCTTGTTGCGACCGATACCCCTATCTGGTATTAAAGCGCGCTTGAAAAATTCAGCTTCCCGTGGAGATAGACGTAATGCCAGCACAAACAAACAAGACATCGACCCCTTATAAGGCTAAAAAGGGCGAGGCTTATATGAGCGCCAAGCAACTCGAACATTTTCGTGGCGTACTGAACGAGATCAAGCTTGGCCTGAGCCAAGACATCGACCGCACCGTTCATACTATGCAAGATGAAGCCACCGTCTTCGCAGACCCCAATGACCGCGCCAGTCAAGAATCGGACATGAGCTTGGAATTGCGCAACCGCGACCGCGAACGCAAACTCATCAAGAACATCGACAAGATGTTGGCACGTATCGAGGCCGGTGATTACGGTTTCTGTGACAAGTGTGGTGTTGAGATCGGTTTGAACCGCCTTGAGGCGCGCCCTACCGCAACCCTTTGTATCGACTGCAAGACTTTAGACGAAATCAGAGAGCGCCAAGTAGCAAAATAAACTTTCGCTAGTCTTCTACCCATAAAAAATGGCACTTGATTCAAGTGCCATTTTTGTTTGGTACTACCCGGTAAGATTACAGCGCAGTCTCGTCTGTCTCGCCTGTGCGGATACGGATGACTTGCTCAACGCTGGACACGAATATCTTGCCGTCACCTATCTTGCCCGTATGAGCTGCCTTGATGATCGATTCAACGGCAGAATCCAGCATCGCCGCACTCACTACGATCTCTACTTTGATCTTCGGCAGAAAATCCACGACGTATTCTGCGCCGCGATAGAGTTCGGTATGCCCTTTTTGCCTGCCGAAGCCTTTGACCTCAGTTACGGTCAACCCGCTGACCCCCAATTCGGATAAGGCTTCGCGGACTTCGTCGAGTTTGAATGGCTTGATGATGGCTTCGATCTTCTTCATGCTGGTCTCCCTAAAATGTGGCGCAAGTATATCTAAAAATCGTCCTGATAACGCGCGGTGATAGGGTAGCGCCAATCCTTACCAAAGCTACGGTCGGTGATACGAACACCCACAGGAGCCTGGCGCCGCTTGTATTCATTGATACGAATCAACTTCACCACTCTCTGTACATCCGCTTGGCTGAATCCTTCATTCACGATCTGTGGGATGCTCATATTTTTTTCCACATAACAGGCCATGATGGCATCCAGCACATCATAAGGTGGCAAGCTATCTTGATCGGTTTGATCTGGCTTCAATTCTGCACTCGGTGGACGCGTGATGATGCGCTCTGGGATGACGCGCCCAAGAGTGTTGCGATAGTTTGACAAGCGATACACCCAAGTTTTGCTCACATCCTTGAGCACAGCAAAACCTCCCGCCATATCTCCATACAGCGTGCAATACCCAGTAGTCATCTCAGACTTGTTTCCTGTGGTTAGTACCAAATAGCCCGTCTTGTTCGACATCGCCATCAACAGAGTACCTCGGATGCGCGCTTGCAGATTCTCCTCAGTCGTATCCTCAGGCAGTCCTTTGAAGACGGGCGACAAAGTGTTTTTTAATGCAGTGAAGGTCGGCAAGATGTCCAATTCCTCATAACGCACACCAAGGATCTCGACCATCTCACGCGAATCATCGATACTCATCTGAGCTGTGTAAGGGGATGGCATCATCACTGCCCGCACCTTGTCTGCCCCCAATGCATCCACCGCTACGGCAAGCGTCAGGGCCGAATCGATGCCACCGGACAAGCCCAGCAAGATTCCAGGAAAACGGTTCTTTTGGATGTAATCGTGTACGCCAAGGCATAAGGCACTGTAGATGCTGGCTTCATCCCTTTCGATTTCTGCCATCTCCCCAACTGCTAGTTCGCCATCAGTTATCTCGACGATTCCCAATGTCTCTTCGAATGCGGGGAATTGATGTGTCAACGCACCATTGGCATCCATCACGAAAGAAGCCCCGTCGAACACCAACTCGTCTTGCCCTCCCACCATATTGGCATAGACGATGGACAGCCCCGTCTCATCGACACGCTCACGCAAAGTCTCGTGGCGCGTGGCCTGCTTGTCGAAATGATAGGGAGAAGCATTTAGAACCAACAACACTTCAGCCCCAGCCTCGCGTGCTCTTGCAGCTGCCTGGTCTTCCCAAATGTCTGCACAAATATTGATGCCAAACTTGATTTCGCCCAATTCGAACACACATGCTTCCTGCCCGTGCTCGAAATATCGCTTCTCATCGAAGACGCTATGGTTCGGCAACTCATGCTTGTGGTAGGTGGCAACCACCTTGCCGTCTCGCAACACAGAGGCGGCGTTGAAACGATTGCCTCCAACTTGATGTGGATGTCCGATGATCAAGACGATACCTTGTGCTTGCTCGGCCAATTTAGCCAAAGCCAAATCACACTCCCGATAGAAGCCATCACGGAGTAATAGATCTTCTGGCGGATAGCCGCACAGACTCATCTCTGGCGTGAGCAGGATGTCCGCCCCCTGCTCCTTGGCATCTCTTGCGTAATTGGCGATCTTGGCGGAGTTGCCCGCCAAGTCACCAAGCAAACAGTTGATCTGTGCGATCGCGATCTTCATTGATTCAGTTCACTTAATTTGAGAAATATCCTGCGTACCAAGCCCAGCCCAGTGCGCCAATGATAGCTGCAACCACCAGCACGTAAGGCCATACAGACTTCTCTTCTGCATACGGGTCAACCAAAGAGCGATGCGCTCCCGATGGCAAGATCGGCAATGCCGTCAACGAAGTGCCGAAGGGGATATTGATCAATACACGAGCATTGATGGCCCAACCGCAAGCATCAAGGATGGGGCCCAGATTGCGGCGTTTCAACTTGAACCAAGCAAGCACCATCGACGGTAATGAGATCGTCAACATGAGGCCGATCAGTGCCAATGGGATCTGCCACAGCTCAAGACTCAAAATGCCGCCGACCACAGTGGCCATGATACCGCCGATGGCGCCGATGGCTAAACCTATGGCTGCAAAGATACCCGCGAACTTGCCTACATCAAAGGGTGGTTTAACGGGGGCTGCTGGTGGCGTCGGTGCGGCAGCGACTGCATTGGGCGCGCTCGCCACAGTTGTCGCCATCTTGTTCTCAACCGCATTTGCTTTGCTGGCAGCCAGTTTTTGCATCTGTTCGCCGATCATCTTCGATAGCTTCTTGTAGGGCGACCAGAATGCTTGGCGGATGCTGATGGGGTGATCGGAGATGCGAACGATGGTGGCATTCCAATCCTGACCTTTGCGGTCATAGAAGATGCCGTGGCGACCGACCATCAAGAAATCAGAATCCCCTGCCGTGAACGCAGCAGCGATGCTCATCTTCTCAGCACCACCATTGCGCTCCAACTGACAGTAGGCCAAACAAACGCCGCTGCTATTGGCATAAGAAGCATGTGTATTCACATCCTCGACCTTGATACAAAGCTCACAGCTGCGACCATCTAAATAGAGTGTTCCCACTTGGAAGATAGCTTTTTTCTTGCCTGAATAGAATTCACGGAAAGATACGAAGTTATTAGCTAGCTTGAACAAGTCGCGCTGGTAGCGCACCAAGCGCTCGACTGAGCGGATGGACTTTATCTCGGACTCCACCGCCTTGTCTTGGGCGATGAGTGCATCTATCTTTGCTTGATGATCGGTAGCGATGATGGCACGCACACGCTCGATACCCAGCTCGCCACCCTTTGACGCAGGTTTAGCACCTTGCCATGCGTCGAATGCATCGAAACGTGCACACAGCGCAGCCCATTCAGTTGCAGTGATGTTTTGTTTATCACCGAGCAGTGGTTTGATGACCGCATTGCGCAACGCATCTATCCTAGCGCACCACGCAGGATTGACACCTGCTACTAGCGATAATGGCTTATTCGCTTCGATCGTTGCCAATGGAAAACTAGCGATCTCGCCGGTCTGCGCAGAGAGACTCAAAGTGGCGAGTTGTTGATAATCATCTGCGGATCGGCTCAATGGCGATGCAGCACGTTCGTCATAGGCAGCTAATTGGCAGCGAGTGAAATAGTCATCGATCTTTTCTTTGACGGCATGTAAGGTCGCTGCCGCCGCTTTACTTTCCGCGCCCAATAGCAAGATACCTTTATCCGCCTCACCTTGAGCATACCAATCGGAATAGGCTTTTGAATCGGCAAAGAACTGGTTGCTGATGTCTTGATTGATGCCCACGTCACCACTCATATCTGGAACAGAGCCTGTGATATTTACGATATCCGCAACGGTGGCGCTCAGACTAGCATCGCTGACCTGCTTTGCGCATACCACGCCATCACCATTGAATTGCAGCCCAGCCACGAACTGCTCGATGTCAGCCATATCATCCAGCGTGATCAAACTCGCATCAGCTTTACCCAAGCTCTTGAGGATATGACGTGCAGAGGCGAGGATCTGTTTACCCACCTCCGATTCATCATTGATGTCAGACAACAACAACTTATCAGTGCCTTTGGTCAAGGCATCGTTGCTTTTCATCAATGCACCAGCCCACTCGATTGCCGCCAACACCTCGTTCGCACGGACCTGACCATCCCCATCCGAGTCGATCATATCCAAGGTGCGTCCATCGAACTCGATGCCGCGTGTAGGGCAACTTAACGCCACCCAAAGCTTTTGATTCAACTCTTTCAATGCCAACAGGTCGGCACCGTTATCCAATTGGACTTGATCGAATCCACCAGCGCGGAAGAATTTCCAAGTATGAGATGCAGTCATGATTCATGTACTCCTGAAATTAAGTGTCTGTAGCGAATGATTCGTGCGAACCGACATCATAGCAACGTTTCAATGGACAACAAAAAGGCGGGGAACACCCCGCCTTTTTGAACGACCTCAACCAGTCATGTCTTACTTGACTTGAACTTTCTTGACTTCGGTGATGACAGACTTGATCTCGACGCGACGGTTCTGTGCGCGACCAGCATCAGTCTTGTTGTCACCGATTGGGTTGGCAGAACCAGCACCTTTGGTAGTGACGCGATCAGCAGCGACACCCTTACCAACCAAGTATGCCTTGACAGCAGCAGCACGTGCGGCGGAGAGCTTCACGTTCTTTGCAGCATTGCCACGATCATCTGTGTAACCCACGATGGTCAAACCTGCATCTTTGTTGTCTGCAGCGAACTTGACGATGTCATCCAATTGAGCATTGGCAGAAACGTTCAGCTTGGAAGAACCACTCGCGAAACTTGCACCTTCCAAAGTTACGGGCTTGTCAGTCAACAAAGTCTTGTAAGCTGGCTCAGCTGCTTTAGCGGCAGCATCTGCGGCAGCCTTGTCCGCAGCGGCTTTGGCTGCTGCAGCGGCATCTGCAGCAGCTTTGTCGGCTGCGGCTTTAGCGGCAGCAGCACGACCTGCAGCAGTTTGATCAGCTACTTTGGCTGCTGCTGCAGCTGCAGCTTTGTCAGCGGCTTCTTTTGCGGCTGCATCAGCTGCAGCCTTGTCCGCAGCGGCTTTCGCTGCTGCTGCCGAAGCTGCTGCTGCGGCGCCAGCTTTGCCAGAATCATCACCGAAGAAACCGTTGATGCCCAATGCGATGTTGTTGTTCTTGTAGGCGTCCTTCTTGTCCGTCGTATATTCTGCATTGATGGACCAACGGTCAGACAAACTATACTCAACACCTAGACCTGCATGCAGACGCGATCCAGGCTCAGTGCCGGCCACACCCAACTTCAAGTAAGGCATCCAATTATTCATTGGCAGGCCAAGGCGAGCATCCAGACCCAAATCTTCCTTGGTGTAAGAACCTCCATGTACATCGCCGAATACTTCGCCACCTAGCAAGAAGCTCCCAATGTCTTTGTTGTAACCCGCCTTAAGGCCTGGGTAGATTTCTTTTTTATCTGCCAAGGAAGTTTGGCTAGAAGTGTTCTGTCCGATATTCAAACCTACGTAACCACCGGAGAATTGGCTAGCTTGCGCAGCAGCTGCAACACCAACCAATAACAAACCCAAAATAATCTTCTTCATAAAATCACCCTTCAAATAAATTCATTTAAAAACAAACCACTCATCTCAATCTGAAACGGCCGGCATTATACCCATGCTTTAGTTTTTGAACTATTAGCCTAAAGGCGCATTGGGAAGCGCAGTTGTCTCCGAGTTATCCAACTCAACCTGCTCGATACTAGTAAAGCGTTTAGATATCTTTTGGCTTGTCGTACGCACATCTTGAGCATCTTCATGTGCTTGACGGATGTGATCAGCCAGTTTCTTCATACGCTCATCGAAACGCCCAAATTCTTTCCCCAACTTACCTAGCTCATCCTTGATGATATGGACCTGCTTGCGTGTTTCAACATCCTTCATCACGGCACGAGCTGTATTCAGGACCGCCATCAGAGTGGTCGGCGACACGATCCACACACGACGCTGCATGGCGTAATCCACCACCTCAGGATGGTGTGCATGGATCTCTGCGAACACCGCTTCAGCAGGAATGAACATGACTGCACCATCCGAGGTTACATCGGCGATGATGTATTTACTCGCGATGTCATCTACATGTTTTTTGATATCGGATTTGAATTGTTTTTCTGCCACTAATCTTTCCGCTGGTGTCTCAGCGCCGAAC
>JBAYIG010000035.1:0-18767 GCA_041665725.1 Sideroxydans sp.
AGCTGAAAGCGGCGACCTTCAACGAGGCAGAGTTGCAACGCGCAGAAGCCAATGCATCGAGCAAGGCAGACGCGGCGAAATTCGCCAAGCAGGGCAAGCTGGTCGCGCGTCCATTCGATTACCTGCCAGCGAAGTGAGGAGAGACGACATGAATAGATCAGTACAAATCTTGTTGTCTTCGTTGTGTTTGGTATCTGCGAGTGCCAGCGCATTCGATTTGGGAGAATTGAAGGGTAAGGTCGATGCCGCTAAAGCATCTATCCCACCCGTCAACCCCAAGCTCACTGAAGCGGTGAAAGAACTCAAAGGTCCGAACGAGAGTGAAGAGATCGCCATCGGTAGGCAGATCGCGGGCAATCTGTTGGGCGCAGCACCGTTGGTGAAAGACGATAAGTTGCAGAAGTACGTGAACCGCGTCGGACGTTGGGTGGCGACGCAGAGCGAGCGTCCCGACTTGCCTTGGCATTTTGGCGTCATCCAATCCGAAGATTTGAATGCCTTCGCCGCACCGGGCGGTTACATCTTCATCACGCTCGGGCTGTATCGCACCTTCCAGAGCGAGGCTGATCTGGCGGGCGTGCTGGGGCATGAAGTCGGTCACGTCATCCGTCAGCATCATCTGAAGATATTGCAACAGAGCAAACTGGTGGATGCGGGGAGTAAAGCGCTGTCGAAATCAGTCGGCGGTAACGACAAGGTGCAACAAATCATCGGCAGTGGCGCAGAGGTCGTTGCACGCGGATTGGATAAAGATGCCGAGTTCGAGGCTGACCGTATTGGTGTCGTGTTAGCTAGCCGTGCGGGCTATGACGCGTATGGTTTGCCGAGCGTGTTGCAACAGATCGGCCACTCGGCCAAAGGTGATGATCGTGTGGCACTGTTGTTCAAGACGCATCCACTTCCTGAAGATAGGTTGAATACACTCGACGGTGCGATGGGTGACCGTTTCGATCGCGTCAAAGGACTGACACTTGAAAAGCGTTTGCTCAAGGTGAAGAAGTAATCTCCTCATCCAGCCTGCGCAAGTTGTACTGCGCCTGATAGAGCTGTGGATTCAATCGAAGCGCGACGGTCAGTTCCCGTCGCGCTTCTTCTTTGCGCTGTGCCAATAGATAGGCGTAACCCAAGTTGTTATGCGCACGTGCTTTGTCGGGTGACTTTGCGACGGTGTCTTCCCACAGTGTTATCTCGTTTCGGTACACCTGATTGTGCGTTACGGTGAGAGCGATGCAGGCGATGAGCAATCCGGCTGCCACGAATCGCCATTTCCATCCTTCCAATAAGAATGTCAGTTCGATGGCAAGTGCGAGCAAGAGCGGCCACGCAGCGAGATAGAGTTGGCGTTCGTTGGCGATGTCGATGCGCGGCAGCAGGATGTAGAGCGGTAGCAGATGCAGCATCGCCCAGCCGAGCGCGAAGCTGATCCAAGGTCGTCTGCGCCAGCAAGCCACCATCATGCCGAGCAGGGCGACGGTGATGGAGAGAGGCCATGCCGCCTCCGCAAGGTGGTGGAGTAGCGGCAGGTCTGGATCGATGTTGAGACACAGCGGCAATGCGAACTGTTGCAGCAGGTACACGAAGCCAGCCAGTTGGGTGGCGAGATTGCCATCGAACGAGTTGAGTCCAGCGCTACGTTCCATCTGCGAGAGATAGCTATCGCTGAGCAGGAAGAACACGGCAGCGATGGTCAGTACCAGCCAACTCGTCCATTGTGGTTTGAGTTCGAAGCGCCATCTGCCGCCACAGCTTACTTCCCATAGTAGCAGCGCAAAGGGCAGGGTGACCGCAGTCTCTTTGACAGCCAATGCAAGCACGAACAACAACGGTGTGATGACAGTCACATAGAGCGGTTTGTGCTGCGTGCGCCCCATCACATAACTCAGTAACGCTACGAGGTAGAAAAGTGTCATCAACGAGGCAGAGCGTCCGCTGATGTAGCTCACCGCTTCGGTATGGATGGGATGGACAGCGAACAGTAGCGCGGCCAGCAGCGGAACGTGGCGCAATGCGGCAGAGCGTGTCTGCTGTTGCACGAACAGTTGCGACAAGTGATACACCAGATACGCATTCACCAGATGGATGAGCAAGTTGGTGAGGTGAAATCCAATCACGCCTAAGCCCGTCGTCCAGTTCGCGGTGTAGCTCAGCTTGAGCAAAGGACGGATGCCATTGCCTAAAGCGGCGTACCAGTTCGCCCAACTGTGGACTTGGGCTTCGTTGACGATGACGTTGTAGTCATCGAATTGAAAACTGCCAGTGAGCGCATTGGCGTAACTGACGAACACAGCCAGTGCCAGCCACATCAGCACGTGGAGCGTCGATTCAGGGCGTGTGTGTCGCATGCTCAAAAGCAAGGTCGAGTATGTCCACCGCGTCCCACCAACGGTCTTGCCCGTGCAACATCACCAGTAGCACTTCTTTGTCTTTTCGCTTGGCGTAAGCGACCAAGCATTTGCCTGCACTGGGGGTGTACCCCGTCTTCAATCCGAGCGCGCCGGGGTAGCGACCGATCAGCGCATTCTTGTTGGACACTTGGTAGGCCTTGCCTTCCAATGTGGTGATGGTTGTCTTCACTTGAGAAGTGATGGCAAGGACTGCGGGATGTGTAAGTAATTCATGCGCAAGGCGGGTGATGTCTTGTGCGGTGGAAAGATGTTTAGGCGCATCGTGCCCGCAGGCATTTTGAAAGTGTGTGCCATTCAACCCCAGTTCTTGTGCGCGGCGATTCATCAGCTTCACGAAGGCTGATTCGTTGTCTGCAATATGGTCTGCCAATGCGTGGCACGCATCATTGGCAGACTGCATCAGTGTTGCCGCAAGAAGGTCTTGCACCCGAAAGTGTTCACCCGCTTTGAGATTCAAGCGTGAGCCAGTCTCCCGCACGGCAGTCGCACTGATGTTGACGGGGGCTTGCAGTTGGTTCTGCTCCAGCACCAATAAGGCCGTCATCAACTTGGTCAAGCTGGCTGGGGGTAGAAGCTTCGTTGCTTGCTTCTTCCACAACACATGGCCATCGACTTCAATTTGATAGGCGTAGGCGACTTGCGGAAATGGATCGGGCTGCGTCTTCGCCCACACCATGAGGGAGAAGCAACACAGCCCGATTAAAAGTAAGGCGCGCACTTAGAAACTGAACATGCCCTTGAGCTTCTTCGCACTCTCTAACATCTCTTGCGCTGAAGTGTCGGATGACGGTTTGCCCAGCTTGGCTGGTTTGCTTGGTGCGGGTTCCTCATCGTCATCATTGGAAGAATCGCTTTGGCCGCTCATACATTTTTTAATATCTGCGGCACGCGTCTCTGCGGTATAGCTACGGCCTGCACAGTCCTTGCGGCGCTGTACTTCGCGGTAGGTCTTGGCTTCAGATGGGCAGTGTTTTGCGAGTTGGTCATAGTTCTTGCCGTTCAGCGTCTTGCAGATCGCTTTGGTCGTGGCGGCCATATCCACTTTGCATTCCTTTGCGACAGATACGCCAGTCGAGAGTCGTTGGTCGTGCATCAGTAAGGCGTTGTAGGCATCCGCATCTTTGGGGGTGTCTTTACGCACCTTGTCACAAAGCTGGGTACGCTGTTCTGCACACATCGCATTCTTGCCTAGGATGGTGTCTGCGCCACTGATCCATGCAGACGTAGTGTCGTATTGAGATTTGTCGCATGCCTGAGATTTTGCCTTCTTGATCATCTCTTCGGTGTCGCAACTGCCGCCGATTCGCTTGCCGCTGTAGGACATCTTCATGTTCACATCTTCTCCATCCGACTTGCCGGAGAACTGCATCTTGCCTTCGTAACCTTTTGCGCTAGTGGTTTGCTCGCCAACCCCTACCATCACTTCTCCGTCACGGTCACAGCGTGCCTTCCAAGTCGTTCTATTGCCCGATGTCTTGATGTCGCTCATCTTGCAGTCTTTGTCACCCGTGGTCTTGCTGGGGTCGTTCTCGCTTCCCTTCGGGACGCAGACTTTTTGGGTCATCCCGGGCATGGCAAAAGGCATACCTTCCATCTCCATCTTGCTGGTCACTTCCCAATACTCACCAGGAGCAGACAAGGCTGAGGCACTAAAGATGGTTGCGATGGTGGCGAGTGTCGCGCTAAGGATCTTGTTCATGGTCTCTCCCGAAGAGGGTGGATGGGGTAGGTACGACTCTGTAACGGGGTGATTCTTTGCCTTCCCCGGCAGTCCGTCAAGCGTCGGATATAGGAACTTGAGGGGCGCTCGGGTATCATGCGCATCCCATTGAAAGCCTGCCCCTTTTTGCCATGAATCCGACCCTCGTCTTTGACATCGAAACCATCCCCGACATCGCAGGGCTACGAGCCTTGTATGAGCTCGACAGCGCGGTGAGCGATAACGAGGTGGCTGAGGTGGCGTTCCAGATGCGCCGTCAGAAAACGGGCAGTGATTTCCTGCCGCATCACTTGCAGCGTGTCGCTGCCATCTCATGTGTACTGCGCGAAGGCGACAACTTCAAGGTGTGGTCGCTAGGTGAGATGGGCGAGGATGAGGGCAGCATCATCCAGCGATTCTTCGATGGCATCGAAAAATATACACCTCAGATAGTGAGTTGGAACGGCGGTGGATTCGATCTGCCTGTATTGCACTATCGCGGTCTCATTCACGGCATCCAATCGCCGCGCTATTGGGATCAGGGCGAGGACGACAAGGACTTCAAATGGAACAACTACATCAGTCGTTATCACTCGCGCCATCTGGATCTGATGGATTTGTTGGCGATGTACACAGGACGCGCCAATGCGCCGCTGGATGAATTGGCGAAACTCATCGGCTTCCCAGGCAAGTTGGGCATGGATGGTAGCAAGGTGTGGGAGGCATATCAGCAGGGCAAGTTGGCTGAGATACGCAACTACTGCGAGACCGATGTGGTGAATACGTGGTTGGTGTTCGCGCGCTTCCAATTGATGCGCGGGCAGTTCACTAAAGCACGTTATGAGCAGGAACTGGAGTTGATCCGTTCCACATTGAGTAAATCTGAAGAGGTGCATTGGAAGGAATTCCTCGCACAGTGGCCTGAAAAGAAATCAGTATGAATCCAGTCGTCATTGAATCACTCGACCACGAGGGGCGTGGCATCGCGCATGCGGATGGCAAGGTCATCTTCATCGAAGGTGCGCTCACACGTGAATTCGTCACCTACTCGACCTATCGCAAGAAGAACAATTTCGAACAAGCCAAAGTCGGTCAGATCCTGAAGCAGTCCTTCATGCGTGTGCAGCCCAAGTGCGCCAGTTTCGGTGTGTGCGGCGGCTGTTCGATGCAGCATCTAGATGCGGGGGCGCAGGTCGCGGTCAAGCAACGCGTATTGGAAGATAACCTGCAACGTATCGGCAAGGTGAAACCCGACGTCATCCTTGCACCCATCTATGGCCAGCCTTGGGCGTACCGTCAGCGTGCGCGTCTGTCGGTGCGTCATGTGTTGAAGAAGGAAAAGACGCTGGTGGGTTTTCGCGAAACCAATGGGAAGTACGTTGCTGATATCCCTCACTGCGAGATATTGACACCCAAGATCGCGAACTTGCTTCCCCTGTTGGGTGAGTTGAACGAGCGTTTCACCAAACGTGACATCCTGCCGCAGATCGAAGTGGCGGTGGGTGATGATGTCGATGTGCTCGTGTTGCGCATCATGGATGCACTCACTCCATCTGATGAAGCTGCCATCAAAGCCTTTGCCGACGAACATCATGTGCAGTTCTGGACGCAGACGGGTGGGGTGGATACGGTCAAGCCGTTCTATCCATTGGATGCCCCTGCGCTGAGTTACAGCCTGCCCGAATTCGGTATCACCATGCCGTTCGCGCCGACCGAGTTCACGCAAGTGAATAGCGATCTGAATCGATTGATGGTGAGTCGTGCCATGCGGTTGTTGAAGCCAAATGCGAACGAGCGCATCGCCGATTTCTTCTGTGGACTAGGTAATTTCACCTTGCCTATCGCACGTAGTGGGGCCAAGGTGGTGGGCATCGAGGGCAGTGATGCGTTGGTACGACGTGCGCTACAGAGTGCCAACTACAACGGCCTAAGTGCCAACACGGAATTTCGCTCGATGAATCTGTTCGAGATGACTGAGAACGTGTTGCTCGGTATGGGCAAGTTCGACAAATGGTTGATCGACCCGCCGCGTGACGGTGCATTCGAGCTGGTGAAATCCATCACGCCTGAGACAGCACCGACACGGATCGTGTACGTGAGCTGCAATCCAGGGACACTGGCGCGTGATGCTGATGTGTTGGTGAATATGAAAGGCTATGTTCTGAAATCGGCGGGAGTGATGAATATGTTCCCGCAGACATCACACGTCGAATCCATCGCTGTGTTCGAACTTGCCTGACAGTGTGACTCGTATGGCGCAAGCCTGTGAGATGACTCAGTCGATCCCGCCATCTCCGATTTCACAGCCTGATTGAAAAGCCCCCTGTTCCCATTGCGTGCCAATCGACAACTCGATGGCGCGCAATAGGAATAGGGGGCAATGCGATTTGGGGGGCTGTGTTCCCCGTGCGGCTGGATGGCGTTACAGTTTTTCTGAGCTGTATACCGCGACCAAGCGATGTGTCTCACCCGCTTGTACAGTGACGACGTTGTCGAAGGCGTTGCCGCTTTCCACACACACCATACCGCGATGACCTTGCGGGCCGAAGTCGCCCATCTTGTCGGCCTTCTCTGTCCATGGGTTCCACACCACTGCCGACTTGCTACCTGTCTTGGCGATACGGATGGCGCGTTTCAAACCTTTGTCTTCGATGACGCAATCCGCGGTGGTGTTCACGTACACGCGATCCACTTCGCTTTCGATGACGATACCGCCTTGCTGAGTGCGGCGTGTGGTTTCGCCAACCTTGTCGATGTACTCACAACCTTCCAAACCACGGATGGTCATGTTGCCGACATCGCTGATGTGGAAGTAGGTGTGCAGTGCCTCACCCAGTTGGAATGCGGTGTTGCCTGTGTTCTTCGTGATCAACTCGACCTTCAATGCCTTGCCGACGGTAGCTTCCAATTGCACGGTAGAAGCGTGTGGCCATTGTGCTTTGGTGGTCTCGTTCTCGATGAGGCCGAAGCGGATGAAGGTGGAGCCATCGGCCAATGCCTTGGTCTCTTGCACTTCCCACATCACGGTGCGGGCGTAACCGTGGCCAGGTAATTTGCTGTCAGTCGCGTGCGGGCCGAACCATGGCCAACACACTGGTACACCGCCACGGATGGATTTGCCCGGTACGAACTTGGCTAGCTTGGACAGCCAGATGATCGGTTCTTCGCCTTTGGGTTGGAAGGTGGCGATGTGTGCGCCTTGAATGGCGATGCTGGCAGTTGCGTGTGCGTTGTTGATTTCGGCGAAAGTGAGGCCGCCATCGACTTCGATGAATTGCAGGTGTCCGGCGATGCCGAATTGTTGGTTGAGAGAGTTCAATGTGGTCATGTTGTCTTCCTTCGTTTGATGATTGATTAACTTTGGTCTGGCGGTGGTGCGATCTTGATGACTTCTTCCAATGTGGTGAATCCTGCCGCGACCTTCTGTGCGCCCGAGATGCGTAACGGCTTCATACCTTCGCGGCTGGCTTGTTCGCGCAATGCGGCGATGTCCGTCTCAGCGTTGATGACTTTACGCAGTGCGGGTGACATGAGCAGGATCTCGTAGATCCCAATACGCCCTGCGTAGCCTGTCATGCGGCATTCCAAACAGCCGACAGGACGTTGCAGTTGTGTGGGGCGTGCGGCTTTCCAAGGTGCGACCAGGTTGTCCCAGAGTTCGTTGTCACTCTCGCTCATCGGCTGCGGTTGCTTGCAGTGAGGGCAAAGTGTGCGCACCAAGCGTTGCGCCATGATGCCTAGCAATGTTGCGTTGAGCAGATAGGACGGCACCCCCAAATCGAGCAGGCGCGTGACGGCGGCAGGTGCGTCGTTGGTGTGCAAAGTCGAGAGCACCAAGTGACCGGTGAGTGCGGCTTGGATCGCCATGTCGGCGGTCTCAAGGTCGCGTATCTCGCCCACCATGATGATGTCCGGGTCTTGCCGCATCAACGCGCGCACGCCCTCGGCAAAACTCAGGTCGATGCCCTGCTGTATCTGCATCTGGTTGAACGAAGGCTCCACCATCTCGATGGGGTCTTCCAACGTACACACGTTCACTTCGGGTGTGGCGAGGCTCTTGAGTGTGGAATACAGCGTCGTCGTCTTACCCGAACCCGTCGGGCCGGTGACGAGGATGATGCCGTTGGGTTTGGCCGTCATCTGATGCCAGCGCGCGCTGTCGTCGTCAGAGAAACCCAGTTCAGAGAAGTCGCGCACCAAGACCTCGGGATCGAAGATACGCATGACCAACTTTTCGCCGAATGCAGTGGGCAAAGTAGAGAGACGCAACTCGATCTCTTGTCCATCTTCGGTGCGCGTCTTGATACGACCATCCTGTGGGCGGCGCTTCTCCATCAGATCCATGCGGCCCAGCAATTTGATACGACTGGTCATCGCGGTGACAACAGACATCGGCAGTTGATGTACCTGATGCAACACACCGTCGATGCGGAAGCGCACCAGACCCAGATCGCGGCGCGGTTCGATGTGGATATCCGACGCGCGTTGGTCGAATGCGTACTGCCACAACCAATCCACGATGTGCACGATGTGTTGATCGTTGGCATCGAATTGTTTGTTGGTCTTGCCGAGTTCGACCAGTTGTTCGAACGAGGCAAGATTGGAAGAGTCGGGTGTCGCCTTGGTCGCACTCTTCACTGAGCGTGCCAAGTTGTAGAACTCCACTAGGTAACGGCTGATGTCGGTAGGGGAAGCGAACACGCGGCGGATGTTCTTGCGCGAGGTGTGTTTTACCGTGCTTTCCCAATCACGCAGAAAAGGTTCTGCCGTCGCTACGACCAAGTCGCCGCCATCGATGCGGATAGGCATGATGGCGAAACGATTCGCATAGTCGATGGACATCAGATCGGTGAGGTTGGAGAAATCGACCTTGATCGGGTCGATGTGAAGGTACTCAAGCCCCACACGTTTCGCCATCCATTCTGTCAGGCTGTCGATGGTGAGTACTCGGTGCGGCGTGAGCTTGGATTTCCAAGCCCTGTCTGCGATGACAACCAAGGGGTGGCCGTCATTGCGATGGATGCGACGCTCTGCGATCAAGGCATCGGCATCGTCTTTGTCGACCATCTTGTCGACGACCAACATATCCAGCACCTCGGACAGTTTCAGTTTGTGTTCTGGAACGTCTTGAGCAGCCATCGCATCCCTACGTAATTGGTGGAGGTGGGGGGAATTGAACCCCCGTCCGCAAGCCCTCTACAGGCAGTTCTACATACTTAGTCTAGTTATTTGATTTTATCCAGCAGACGCCAACCGACAGGCTGCTACAGGACGAGTCACCTTAGTTTTAGCTTCGTACAAAGTGACCCTGCACGACACGATTCCATGTAGATGACCTCACTCATCGCGGCATTACTGCCTTGAGCCCCTCCATGGACAGCAGGGTGTGAGGTCTAACCGGTTAAGCGGCTAGAGAGTACTTTTCGTCGTTTGCGACTATTGGTTTTCCAGCTGATTTACGAGGTGGCGGGTCCTCGGTATGCCCTACACTGCTTTGTAGCCCACGTCGAAGCCATGTCACCCCCGGTTCGATAGTGTTTTACTAGCGTGTGGATTGTAACAGCTTTACTTTGCCTTGTTGTTCTGCAGGAAGCGCGAGAAATGGCGGTCTGCCTTGGTGGCGTGCGAGGCGAACCAATCGAGGAGTAGGAGGAGGGTGCGATAAGCGAGGTAGCGCGGTTCTTCGTTGCCAATCTTCATTCTGTCGCGTAACTCGCGGAAATTCTCGACGAAGCGTTTGTGTTCTTGAGTATGACTCTCGGCGAAAGGATAGTCATGCTGGCGCATCTGTTCATTTTCGATCGGGAACAGTGATTCTGCATGCCGCTCCAAGAACACGTAGACGTCACTGAAATTGACAGGCTCGTTCTGACGGATGCCTGAAGCCAGCAGGTTGATCTGTTCCATGAAGACTTGATGCGCTTGGTCGGCGTGTTCTATCCCGTTCTGATATTCGTCTTTCCACGATAGAGGGACGTCCAGTTCACCCGTGCCGAGGTGTAGTCCTGTCGCTTGGAACTCATAGCATCGTTCCAGATAGATATGGGCAGACAAGTCATCCGGAGAGATGTCGGTACAGCGATGTAGCAAGGGGATGGCCTTGGCGATGTCCTTCATGTGGTAGTTGGCCACGGCTTGCTCGAACAGTGATCGGCTCTCCAGTTTCATGTCCCGCAGGTCTTGCGGGTCGTTGTCGAACACTTCGTAGATGGAGAGCGGTTGCGACTTGCCTTTGACGCGGATGCGATCTAGGAAGCGTATCTGGTAGGCGTTCGGGTCGGCGAGGTCATACAGTGTGTTCTGGCTGATGATGAGCGGGGTGTTGTAGGTCTTGGTGGCTTCCTCCAAGCGTGCGGCAAGGTTCACCGCATCCCCGATCACCGTGCTGTCCATGCGATTGACGCCACCGACCGTGCCGATCATCACCCGTCCCGTGTTGAGGCCGATGCCGATATGGATGCCGTGATAACCCGCACGGGCGCGCCCAGCGTTGTAGAAGGACAGCCGTTCCAGCATCGCGATCGCACCGCGCACCGCATCGTCGCCACTTTGTTCGAACAGCGCCATGATGGCATCGCCGATGTACTTGTCGATGATGCCGTGATGGCGGCTGATGACGGGCTCCATCTGGCTGAGGTAGGAGTTGATGAAGGCGAAGTTCTCTGCGGGGGTCATCGATTCCGACAGCGGCGTGAAATCGCGGATGTCGGAGAACAGGATGGTCATCTTGCGCTCGACCTGATCGCCCAGCTTCACGTCCACGATGCTCTTGGCTTGGAGCAGATTGAGCAACTGGTGGGGGACCAAACGGCTGTATGCCACTTCGGTCTGTTGCAACAGAGAGAGAGCCTGTTGGTGAGCGATGATCACCTTGTGCAGGATGTCCTGGATACCGTCTGAACTTAAGGCGGCTGGCGCGTCCTCGTTTTTTGAATCTGGATTCATGTGCGATCCCACATCACATCGACGACGGAATCATAACGCCGTTCACATCGCCAAGTAACGCAATAATGCGAACGGAGTCTGTACGCTACCTGCGGCTGGCCATGAAGCGGTTCCAGCTGCCGCATCCATGTAGCCGTAGCTCGCGATGATGCCGATCATTCCCGCAGCTTGCGCCGCTTCCATATCGCGCAGGTCATCGCCCAGATAGAGGCAGCGCGTGGGTTCGACACCCATCAGCGAGGCGGCATGTAACAAAGGCATCGGGTGTGGCTTGGCGTGTTCGCAGGTGTCGCCGCTCACTAGGCAGGCTGCACGTTTCGCGTAGCCTAGTTTTTCCATGAGAGGCACGGTGTAGCGATGAGGTTTGTTGGTGACGATGCCCCAAGGCAGGTCGCGCTCTTCCAACTCGGCGATGAGTGCTGCCATGCCGGCGAAGAGCTTGGTGCGGTCGCAGATATGAGCTTCGTAATGTTTCAAGAAGGCATCGCGCAACTCGGCGTAGTCGGGCGAGTCTGGTCCGATACCCAGTCCTAGTTTGAGCAGGCCAGGTGAGCCGTGCGAAGCCTGCGGGCGGATGGTCGCCAAGGGTAGTGCAGGCAAGCCACGCAGTTTCAATACATGGTTAAGTGCCTCACCCAGATCGGGTGCGGTATCGGCGAACGTGCCGTCGAGATCGAAGAGGACGGCATCAACCACGTTGGCTGGCCACCACATAGTTGACGCTGGTGTCACGCCCCAGCGAATAAGACTTATCCAGCGGGTTGTAGCTCATGCCTGTCACGTCATTCACATTCAAACCGGCATTGCGACACCACTGCGCCAACTCGGAAGGCTTGATGAACTTGGCGTAGTCGTGCGTGCCGCGCGGCAATAAGTTCAGCACATATTCCGCGCCGATGATGGCGAATAGATAAGACTTCGGATTGCGGTTCAGTGTGGAGAAGAACACGTGCCCATTCGGCTTCACCAGCTTGGCGCAGGCAGCCACTACGGCGGCAGGATCGGGTACATGCTCCAACATTTCCATACACGTCACCACATCGAATGAGGCAGGGCGTTCTTCCGCCAAGACTTCAACGGCCACCTTGCGGTATTCCACTTGTTTGCCGCTTTCCAGTAGATGCAGCTTGGCTACGCTCAACGACTTGTCGGCGAGGTCGATGCCCGTCACCGTCGCACCTGCACCGGCCAAGGCCTCGCTCAAGATGCCGCCTCCACAACCCACATCCAATACAGTCTTGCCGGAGAGTGGAGCGATGTTATTTATGTAGCCCAAGCGTAATGGGTTGATCTCGTGCAGAGGACGGAATTCGCTGTTCGGGTCCCACCATTTGTGAGCGAGTGCCGAGAATTTTTCGATTTCTACTGCGTCTACATTGGACATGATGGTTGGCCGCGTTGGTGAGGAAGTGCGTGGAATGTAGCAAAACCGCGCCTAATTAAAAAGAGTGTTGACCATTGTTGTGTGAGTGGATAGGGTGCGGAGCCTTATCGAGCCTCTTCAAAATCATGCCATCCATCAGTGCAACCCACGCTACAAAATGAGCGACTACCCTGTGATCCATTGGAACGAAGGGGGCGAAGCACGCTCGGCACGTTGGCGCTCGGAAGCAGGTGCGCCGCCGCCCAAACGGGTTGAAGTGGTGGATGATCGTATCAACGCGGACAGCGCCTACCGCCTCGCCTGCGAAGGCACAGCGCTGTTGTGGCGTGGCGACTTTCAGAACGCGCGCCAGTTGTTGCAAGCCATGGCGCGCCGTGCGGATGAGCCGCCGCGCAAAGCCAAGCCCAAACCCGCCTCGCTCAAAGACACTTTCAACCTGCATCGCCAAGCCCAATCGCAACGCGCTCGGACCTTGGGTATGTTGCTCATCCCGTTCGAGGCAGACCACAGCGTGCCGTTGCGTCGTGCGCCGGATGTGCAAGCGGCTTGTGCCGATGCTTATGGAGTAGCTGCCGAACCCTACATCGCCTCGTTGCGTAGTCTGCAAGGATTGATCGGCGCCTATGAATGGCGCAAGAACGGGGTCGAGATCCCCGCCCTCGGTGCGCGCATCCATCCACACTACGGCGTGTTCTCTCCGATACGCGGCGAATATGTCGGGCTGGTGAATCAGGCGCCGCTCCCCGTGGTGTTAAAGAAGCAATCCCTAGCGTTCGACATCGGCACCGGCACCGGCGTGTTGTCCGCCGTGCTGGCGAAGCGCGGCATCCAGCGCATCGTCGCCACCGACCAAGACCCACGCGCCCTCAACTGCGCCAAAGAGAATCTGAGTCGATTGGGTTATGCATCGCAGGTGGACGTGGTGCAAGCCGACCTCTTCCCTGCTGGCCGCGCGCCGCTCATCGTGTGCAACCCACCGTGGGTTCCCGCTCGTCCCAGCTCTCCGCTCGAATACGCCATCTTCGACCCCGAGAGCCGCATGTTGAAAGGCTTCCTCAATGGATTGGCAGAACATCTGGATGAAGGTGGCGAGGGCTGGTTGATCCTCTCCGACTTGGCCGAGCATCTGGGACTGCGCACCCGTGAAGAATTGCTCGGATGGATGGATGTGGAGGGGTTGAATGTGTTGGGCAAGCTGGACGTGAAGCCGACTCATCAAAAGGCGGCGGATACCAGCGATGCACTGCATGCGGCTAGGGCGGCAGAGGTGACTTCGTTGTGGCGGTTGGCTGCGAAATAGAGTCCGGCGGATTTATAGCTCGGTGTACTTCTTCGCGCTCCCCTTGGCTTTTTCCACGGGATACTTCAGCGCATTCTTCTTGATCTTCTCTAGCACGATCTGTTTCACATCCAAGCCGTAGCTGTCCGCGAGCAGGAAGGCGTAGGCGAAGACATCGGCCAGTTCTTCGCGTATCTCATCCTTGTTCGCCTGTTCGGCAGATTTCCATAAGAAGGATTCCAGCAGTTCGCCCGCCTCGATGTTCAAGGCCAGCGCGAGGTCTTTGGGGTTGTGGAACTGCGCCCAATCCCGTTCGTCACGGAATTCGAGCAGGGCTTGGGTGATCTCTTGGGTGTCGCTCATGGGGAGTCCTTAAGTCTGTCCATTTCTGTCCAGCGGATTGTAGCGCAAGGCTCTTGGCAAGCCGTGGTAGGTCTTTTGAGGTCTTCGGCAAGGGCTTTGAGCGGGTAGTCGGCGAGGTCGGGGGCTGTGCTAGAATGCGGGCTTGTTTTTTGCCTCTTCAGCTAATTAATTAGGTCGCTCATGGAACAACAATTCGCCAAAGAAACCCTGCCAGTCAGCCTTGAAGAAGAGATGCGCAAGTCGTACCTCGATTACGCGATGAGCGTGATCGTGGGACGTGCCTTGCCGGATGTGCGAGATGGTCTGAAGCCAGTCCATCGCCGCGTACTGTTCGCGATGCACGAACTCTCCAACGATTGGAACCGTGCCTACAAGAAATCGGCGCGTATCGTCGGCGACGTGATCGGTAAGTACCACCCACACGGCGACACGGCGGTGTACGACACCATCGTTCGTATGGCGCAGGATTTCTCGCTGCGTTACACGTTGGTGGATGGTCAGGGTAACTTCGGTTCGGTGGACGGTGATAACGCGGCGGCGATGCGTTACACCGAGATCCGCATGGCGAAGATCGCGCATCAACTGCTGGAAGACCTCGATAAAGAGACGGTGGACTACGGTCCGAACTACGACGGTTCGGAACATGAGCCGCTGGTGTTCCCCGCACGCTTCCCTAACTTGTTGGTGAATGGTTCGTCCGGTATCGCCGTGGGTATGGCGACCAACATTCCGCCGCACAATATGACCGAGGTGGTGGATGCGTGCCTCGCGTTGTTGCGCAATCCAGAGATGGATATCGAAGAGTTGATCGAGTTGGTGCCTGCACCAGACTTCCCGACCGCCGGCATCATCTATGGTCTGTCGGGTGTGAAGGAAGGTTACCGTACTGGACGTGGTCGCGTGATCATGCGTGGTCGTACTCACTTCGAGGATATCGGCAAAGGCGACCGCCAAGCCATCATCATCGACGAGCTGCCCTATCAAGTGAATAAAGCCAATCTGCTCATCAAGGTGGGTGAGTTGGTGCGCGAGAAGAAGATCGAAGGCATCACCGAGATCCGCGACGAGTCGGACAAGTCCGGTATGCGTGCGGTCATCGAGTTGCGTCGCGGCGAGATGCCGGAAGTCGTACTCAATCATCTGTACAAGCAGACCCAGTTACAAGACAGCTTCGGCATCAACATGGTCGCCATCGTTGACGGCCAGCCGAAGTTGCTCAACCTGAAACAAGTCATCGAGGCGTTCCTGCGTCATCGTCGCGAAGTCGTGACGCGCCGCACCATTTTCGAATTGCGCAAAGCACGTGAGCGCGGTCACATCTTGGAAGGTTTGGCAGTCGCGTTGTCTAACGTGGACGAGATCATCGCCCTCATCAAATCCGCTCCGACTCCGGCTGATGCGAAGCGCGAGTTGATGGCGCGTTCGTGGCGTTCATCGTTGGTGGAAGATATGTTGAGCCGCGTCAGCGACGCATCGCGTCCTGATGGGTTGGCGCCTGAATTCGGCCTAGTGGGCAAAGGTAAGGATCGCGGCTACTTCCTGTCGGATGCGCAGACTCAAGCCATCTTGGAATTGCGTCTGCAACGCCTGACTGGTTTGGAGCAGGACAAGATCGTGGGCGAGTACCGCGAGGTGATGGACAAGATCGCTGACCTGTTGGACATCTTGGCCAAGCCTGCTCGCGTGACGCAGATCATCAGCGACGAGTTGGTGACCATCCGTTCTCAGTTCGGCGACAAACGCCGCAGCGAGATCGTGACGCACACGCAAGACATGAGTATGGAAGACCTCATCGCGCCAGAAGATGTGGTGGTCACCTTGTCTCACGGTGGTTACATGAAGGCGCAGAAGTTGGACGAGTATCGTGCGCAGAAACGCGGCGGACGCGGCAAGCAAGCGGCTTCGACCAAGGAAGACGATTTCGTCGACAACCTGTTCATCGCCAACACGCACGACTACATCCTGTGCTTCTCCAACCGTGGACGTGTGTACTGGTTGAAGGTGTATGAGGTGCCACAAGGTACCCGTATCAGTCGCGGCAAGCCTATCGTGAACTTGTTGCCGCTGGAATCTGGCGAGCAGATCAACGCAATCTTGCCAGTTAAAGAATTCTCCGAAGACAAATTCGTGTTCTTCGCGACCACTGACGGCACTGTAAAGAAGACGCCGTTGTCTGACTTCGCGAACCCACGTACCAAGGGCATCATCGCCATCAATCTGGATGAGGGCGACTTCCTCATCGGCGTGGCGATCACCGACGGTAAGCATGATGTGATGTTGTTCTCCAACGAAGGCAAGGCAGTACGTTTCGATGAGAACGACGTGCGCTCCATGGGGCGTGTGACACGCGGTGTACGCGGCATGAACCTATCCAAGGGCGGTAAAGTGATCGCGTTGTTGGTGGCCGAGAACGAGCAGCAAAGCGTATTGACCGCGACCGAGAACGGCTTCGGCAAGCGTACGCCTATCGTCGAGTACACACGTCATGGTCGCGGCACACAAGGCATGATCGCTATCCAGACTTCCGAGCGTAACGGCAAGGTGGTGGCGGCGACCTTGGTGCAACCAGATGACCAGATCATGCTGATCGGTACCAACGGTGTACTGATCCGCACGCGCGTCAAAGAGATCCGCGAGATGAGCCGCGCGACTCAAGGCGTGACGCTGATGAATCTGGACAAGGGCGACAAGCTGGCAGGCTTGAGCCGCATCGCCGAGACAGAAGAAGATTCCGAATAACATCTAGGAGAGTACGACATGACCATCTACAACTTCAGCGCAGGTCCAGCAGTTCTACCCAAAGCGGTATTGCAGCAAGCTCAAGCAGAATTGCTTGATTGGCACGGTAGCGGCATGTCGGTGATGGAGATGTCGCATCGCGGCAAGGAATACATGGGCATCCATGCTCAGGCCGAAGCCGATCTGCGCGAGTTGATGGGCATCCCCTCCAACTACAAGGTGCTGTTCCTGCAAGGTGGGGCGCATCTGCAATTCTCCATGATCCCGCTGAACCTGTTGCGCGGTAAGGCTTCTGCCGATTACGTGAATACCGGTGAATGGTCGAAGAAAGCCATCGGCGAAGCGAAGAAGTTCGCCAACGTGAACGTGGTCGCCGACAACAAAGACAAGAATTGCACCTACGTTCCAGCCTTCGATACATGGAAATTGGATAAGGATGCGGCCTATGTCCACTACACGCCGAACGAGACCATCGGCGGTGTCGAGTTCAATTGGATCCCTAAGACAGGTGACGTGCCGCTGGTGGCGGATATGTCATCCAACATTTTGTCGCGCCAGATCGATGTGTCTAAGTTCGGCCTTATCTACGCAGGTGCGCAGAAGAACATCGGCCCAGCTGGTCTGACACTGGTCATCGTGCGCGAAGACTTGGTGGGTCATGCTGATGCGCGTCTGCCGACCATGATGGATTACAAGATCCATGCGGATAACGAATCGATGTACAACACACCGCCGACCTATGGCATCTACATGGCGGGCTTGGTATTCCAATGGCTGAAGAAGAACGGCGGCATCGCTGCGATGGAGAAGAACAACATCGCCAAGGCCAATCTGCTGTATGCCGCCATCGACGGTAGCAATGGTTTTTACAACTGCCCAGTAGCCAAGGCAGACCGTTCACGCATGAACGTGCCGTTCACGCTGAAGGATGCGAATCTGGATGGCGATTTCTTGAAGCAAGCCGATGCACGTGGTCTGCTACAACTGAAGGGGCATCGTTCAGTCGGAGGCATGCGCGCTTCCATCTACAACGCGATGCCGTTAGCTGGCGTGCAGGCGCTGGCTGACTTTATGGGCGAGTTCGCCAAAAAGCATGGCTAAGACCTTCCAAGTCCTCACGCTGAACAAGATATCGGCTACGGGCCTGAAGCGCCTGCCTGCGGGTCGATATGTCACGAGCAACGACATCGCCCAGCCGGACGCCATCTTGGTGCGCTCACACAACATGCTGGAGATGGATATTCCCTCCAGTGTGTTGGCGATCGCGCGTGCGGGTGCGGGAACGAACAACGTCCCCGTAAAGAAGATGAGTGAGCGCGGTGTGCCCGTGTTCAACGCGCCCGGTGCGAATGCGAATGCGGTGAAAGAATTGGTCATCACGGGCATGTTGCTGGCGTCGCGCAACATCGCGCCAGCTCTGCATTTCACCGCAGGATTGCAAGGCGATGATGCGACCATGCACAAGCTGGTCGAGGATGGAAAAAAAGCCTTCGCAGGTTCCGAATTGATGGGGCGCACCTTGGGCATCGTCGGTTTGGGTGCTATCGGTCGCCTAGTGGCGAATGCCGCTATCGGTCTGGGCATGCGTGTCATCGGTTACGACCCCGAGATCACGGTGGATGCGGCGTGGAGCTTGTCTTCTCAAGTGAAGAAGGCGCACAGCATCGAGGATCTGCTCAAGCACAGCGACTTCGTCACCTTGCACGTTCCTTTGCTGGATGCGACACGCAACCTCATCGACGACAAGCGCGTGGCTACGATGAAGGCGGGCGCGGTGTTGTTGAACTTCTCACGCGATGCCATCGTGAACGAGGATGCGGTGATTGCAGGATTGGCCGCAAAACACCTACGTTTTTACGTGTGCGACTTCCCTAGCAACAAGACCATCAGCAACGACAAGATCATTGCCTTGCCGCATCTGGGAGCGTCCACCGAAGAGGCGGAAGAGAACTG
>JBAYIG010000036.1:0-18550 GCA_041665725.1 Sideroxydans sp.
AGAGAAAGAGCAAGGCGTCGTGCTGATGTGCAGCAACACGGCGGTCAGCGACATCACGTTGGAAGCCGCCGTCACTGGCAGTGTGCAGGAGATACCGTATCAGCACATCGCCGCGAATGTGAAGTCTAAGGCGCTGTTGAGTGAAGAGGTGATGCTGGTCCATCTGCAAACACCGCGCAGTCAGCGGCTACGTTTTCTCGCAGGTCAACAGGTGTCGTTGCGCGTTGCGCAGTCGTTCAGCGCCGATCTACCCATCGCTAGTTGCCCTTGCGATGATCGTAACCTGTTGTTCCATGTGCGCCGCCAGTCGGGGAATCTGTTCTCAGACTATGTCTTTGAAAAGTTGAAGGTAGGCGAGACGGTGGAAGTGGAAGGGCCGCAGGGGGAGTTCATCCTGCATGAGAAGTCGGAACGCCCTCTGTATTTCTTCGCCTTCGATGGCGGATTCGCGCCGATCAAGAGTTTGGTGGAACATGCCATGTCGCTTGAGGTCTCCCAGATTCATCTGTGTTGGATCGCATCGGACTCGGCGCAGTTGTATCTACCCAATGTGGGGCGAGCTTGGGGAGATGCGCTGGATGACTTCCACTATTCTGAACATATCGTGGATTTCGATCTACGCATGATGAATACGAAGCGCGAGTCAGCGTTGTTGCATCATCTTAAAGACAGCTTCGCGCTGCATCCGGAATGGATGCGAGGGGATGTCTATCTAGCCGGCCCAGGCGCTGCTGTTGCCGTGGCTGAACGGTTCTTTGCGGGACTTGGTTTGCCCAAGTCACGTGTCTTTGTCGAAGCAGTGAAATAAACCAACCAGGGAGAAGCGCGATGAGAATGAAACATATTTTGCTGTCTGCTGTATTGATGTTATCCGCCACCGTAGCGATGGCAGCGGATGCAATTCTCAAACCGTTCGTGCTGGGTTCCAAGAGTGCCGGGACGGTGGCCGAGAAGGTCGTGCAGGTCAAAGTTGCGCTGACCGGTGCAGGATTCACCCTCGCCGGTGAATATGCGCCCTATGCGGGAGCACACATCATCGTTGTCACCAACGACGAATTGAGGAGCAACGCTGCCGCATCCGAGTTCGGTGGTTACGGCGCTGTACAGCGTGTGTCCATCACCGAGGCGGGCAATTCAGTGCAAGTGAGCTATACCAATCCGGTCTATATGTCGAATGTGTATCGCATGAAGGGTGATCTGGCTGCGGTGTCGACTTCCTTGGCCAACGCATTGGGTAGAGTGGAAGAGTTCGGTGCGCAAGGCATGACTGCCAAGCAGGCGCGCAAATACCACTACACCATCGGCATGGAATATTTCGATGAGCCCAGTTTGCTCGCTGAATACTCAAGCTACGAAGAGGCAGTGCAAGCGGTGGATGCCAAGCTCGCGAACAACAAGAATGGCGTGAGCAAGGTCTATCGTGTCGACGTGAACGGCAAGAAAGAGAGCGTGTTCGGTGTGGGTATGAAAGGGGGTAGTGATAGCAAATACATGGATGACCGCTTCATCATGTCCGAGATCGACTTTCGCGACGTGAAATCCACTGCCCATCTGCCCTATGAGGTATTGGTCTCCGGTAACAAAGTGTATGCGCTGTATGCGCGTTTTCGCATCGCCATCGACTTCCCCGATTTGAGCATGATGGGTAAGAACAGCTTCATGAACATCATGAAGACACCGGAAGCGATCCGCGAGGCATTGCAGAAGACTGTGCAGAAATAAACGTCAACCTGAAACTCGCGTAGCGATTCGATTGCCCTTTCTCCCGCTTGCGGGGGAAAGTTGGATAGGGGGAAACGATCATGGCAAGTTTCATTAATTAGGTGTGGCTCACTTGCCATGACCGTTAGGAAGGAGATCACATGTCTACATCATTATTTGAAGCGGTGAATGCGGGTGATGCGGCGGCCGTACAGCGACTGCTTGCCGCAGGTGCAGATGTGAACGCATGTGATGAAGCGGGTTGGACTCCCTTGGCAAGAGCGGTGTACAACCATGAGCAGAAACATGGCTTCCTTGATGTGGTGCAGATCCTTGTCGGTGCGGGCGCGAACATGGAGGCTACCATCGCCTATGCGGTGCGTCCTTTGATGTTGGCGGCAGGTTATGGGGAAACTGCCATCGTCGAGTTCTTGATCCAATCGGGAGCGGATGTATTGGCCAAGAATGAAGGCGGCTACACCGCGCTGATGATGGTGAAGCAGAAACACTATGTCGATGTCGTCAATCTGCTGCATGAAGCGGAACAGTTGGCGGGGTTGGGCGAAGGGAGTTGTGCCAGCAAGAATGCCCCCAACTCCAACGTCATCACATTCTTAAAACGCAGTTAAACAACGGCACAAAACAAACTATGGCGTATTTCATCTACCGCATCAAAGCACAACCGATCAAGCTGCTGGAAAAGTTAGAGCAGCACGAGGCGTATCGTGCTGCGTCCGAACGTGTCAAACAATTACGAGAGACCGAGGTCGCGTCTGGATCCTCTGCACTCATCAAGATGATCCATGCTGACAGCGAGTTGCAGGCGGAAGATCTGTTGAACCAAGTGCGCGAACGACAGCCGGAACTAGGGGATGATTGATACCCCGCGATGGATGAATCCGCTTACAAACTGAAGCGAGGTACTTGGTCGGAACGTGTATGTGCATTTGAAAAAACCGTACTCACAAAATGTGTGTATTGTTCGCAGATAGAGAAGCACAATCTGGCAGAACGTGAGGTCGTGCTATGTCAGGATGAGATGCATAGGTCTCGATGTTTCTTCTTGTATCAGCTGCTACGCACCAACTTCACCTTTACATTGGGGGTGACGCATGTCGAGGAGCCGCTGACGCATGCGCAGGAGATGCGCTTACAGTGTGGTGGGCTGATCGGTTTGCAATATGTAGTGGATGGGACGACGGAAGTCAGCGATGTGGTGAGCTTGGTAGAGTTAGCCGAGCAGCGATTCGGTGAGTTGACACAGTTGCCATTTCAAGAGGTCGTGCTGGCAGCTAAGGTGCACTACCGGTACAGAAGATAGAAGGGATGTAAAAGCGATGTCGTATCAACCAACAGGGATCACGTTGCATCAGGAATCGCATTTGCTGGAGATCGGATTCACAGATGGGCAGACATTCAATTTTCCTTATGAGTATCTGCGTGTGTATTCACCTTCAGCCGAAGTAAAGGGACATTTCCCCGGTGAAGAAGTATTGCAAGTAGGTAAGAAGGATGTGCGTATCAAAGATGTCGCACCTTCTGGCAGTTATGCGCTACAGATCACCTTTGATGATGGGCATGATAGCGGCATCTATACTTGGGAGTATCTGCATGAACTAGGCAGTCGACAGTCTGAACTGTGGCAAGATTATTTGGAGAGAATGGTAGCAGCCAGCGCCAGTCGAGAGACGAAGCGCTGAGCCGAAAAAGAGCTGAGTAATATTTATTTGATCAACCAATGTGGGGTTTGTGATGAGCGTGAATGAAGCGGATGTACAGGGTGCGTTGAAGAGTCTGATCGATCCGAACACGAAGAAGGATTTCGTCAGCGGTAAATCGGTGAAGAACATCAAGGTGAACGGCAATGATGTGACGCTGGACATCTTGCTGGGTTATCCCGCTAAGAGCGTGTGGGCTGAGATACAGGCTTTGGTCGAGGATCATCTCAAGACATCACTGTCTGGTGTGGGCAGTGTCAAAGCGAACGTCAGCAGCAAGGTCGTGCCGCATGCGGTGCAGCGCGGCGTGAAATTGGTCGATGGTGTGAAGAACATCATCGCAGTCGCCAGCGGCAAGGGCGGCGTAGGCAAGAGCACCACGGCAGTCAACTTGGCACTGGCGCTAGCAGCCGAGGGTGCGCGCGTCGGAGTGATGGATGCTGACATCTATGGCCCGTCGCAACCCACCATGTTGGGTATCAGCGGTCAGCCTGATTCCGAAGACGGCACGATGATGAACCCGATGACCAACCATGGCCTGCAAGTCATGTCCATCGGCTTCCTCATCGATGGTGATACGCCGATGATCTGGCGTGGCCCGATGGCGACCCAAGCGCTCGATCAATTGTTGCGCAAGACCAAATGGGACAACCTCGATTATCTGGTGGTGGACTTGCCGCCCGGCACTGGTGACATCCAACTTTCTTTGGCGCAGACCGTTCCCGTCACCGGCTCCATCATCGTCACCACGCCGCAAGACATCGCACTGATGGATGCACGCAAGGGCCTCAAGATGTTCGAGAAGGTGGATGTGAAGATCATCGGCATCGTCGAGAACATGAGCACTCATATCTGTTCCAACTGCGGTCACGAAGAGCATATCTTTGGTGCGGGCGGTGGTGAGAAGATGTGTGCGGATTACAGCGTGGAGTTCTTGGGCGGCTTGCCGTTGGACATCCGCATCCGTGAACAATCTGACTCCGGCACGCCGACTGTGGTGGCCGCGCCGGACAGCAATCTGACCAAGGTGTACAAGCAGATCGCGCGTCGTGTCGCCGTGAAGATCGCTGACATGGCGCAGGATCACAGCGCGGTGTTCCCCAAGATCGTGGTGCAGAATACTTGATAGAAGGAGGATGGACGATGGATATCCCGACTAGAGATGGTGATGGTTATTTAGCTGACATGTCAGATTGGACGCACGAGATCGGACAGGCGATGGCCGATGCCGATGGTTATGTGCTGGATGAGACGAAGTGGTCTCACATCCTCAAGGCGCGCGAATACTTCGAGGAGTTCAACGTCGTCCCGCCCATCAGGAAGTTCGCAAAATATCTGGAGCAAGACCAGAAAGAGCTGTTTGATATTTGGATGACGGGGCCGATGAAGCCCATCACCAAATACGGTGGTTTGCCCAAACCGACCGGCTGCGTCTGATCCGTTCCGCACCTGAGATCACTCTTTCAGTCACGGCATGTACGGCGCAAAGATCATTCCCATTGTCGCTGCGTTGCAGAACAGTAAGACTATCCACGCGTCAGCGTGGGATGCGTCACTGTTCGATTCGCAATTGACGGATCGTCTGGGACGCCCCCTGAGGGATCTGCGCGTGTCGGTGACAGACCGCTGCAATCTGCGTTGTCCCTATTGCATGCCGCGAGAGACATTCAACGAACGTCACCCATTCCTGGCGCGCACCGAGTTATTGAGTTTCGAGGAGATCGAGCGCATCGCACGGACGTTCGTGCGTCTGGGTGTACAAAAGATCAGGCTGACGGGCGGCGAGCCTTTGCTTCGTAAAGGAGTGGAACAACTGGTCGAGAGGTTGGCACGTCTGCAAACGCGCGAAGGTAAGCCTGTCGAGCTGGCGCTCACGACGAACGGTGTGTCCTTGTCCGGCAAGGCGCAGGCATTGAGGGATGCCGGTCTGTCCAGGATCACTGTGAGTCTGGATGGTTTGAGCGAGCAGACCTTCCAAGCGATGAGCGATTCCAATGTCTCGGTGGCTAGCGTGTTGGCAGGGATCGCAGCGGCACAGCGCGCGGGCTTCGAGTCCGTCAAAGTCAATATGGTGGTCAAACGACACACCAACGAGCATGAGATCCTACCGATGAGTGCGCACTTCAGGCATAGCGGTGTCATCCTGCGCTTCATCGAATATATGGATGTGGGTAATGCCAATGGTTGGCGTATGCAGGATGTCGTCACCGCGAGCGAGATATTGGAGCGGGTCGCGTCCCTTCATGCGATCGAAGCACTCCCCAGTCGTTACGATGGCGAAGTGGCAGCACGTTGGCGCTATTCCGATGGAAGCGGAGAGATAGGGGTGATCGCATCCGTCACACAAGCATTCTGTGATGGGTGTACACGCATGCGCTTGTCGACGGATGGTAAGTTATACAACTGCCTGTTCGCGAGTGAAGCCAGCGCCGATCTGCGGCGTGTCTTGCGCCAAGGTGCGGGTGATGAAGAACTGGCTGAAGTGATCGGCAGCAGTTGGATGCGACGCGATGACCAGTATTCGCAATTGCGTCACCAATCCCCTGTGGGAAACCAGAAGATCGAGATGTCCTATATCGGTGGCTAGTTGGAATAGAGATGAACGAACTGAACCATTTTTCTGAATCTGGTCGCGCACGCATGGTGGATGTGTCCGCAAAATCCAGCACGCAACGGGTCGCTATCGCGAGCGGCATCCTGCGCATGCAGCCTGCCACGCTTGAACGTATCCGTGCTGGGCGTATCGCCAAGGGGGATGTGTTGACGGTGGCCGATGTAGGCGCTGTGATGGCCGCCAAGCGCACACCTGACATCATCCCCATGTGTCATTCCATCGCATTGAGTGGGGTGGACGTCGTGTTCAGCGAGATCATCGAGCTGGATACAACGGGATGCGTGGGAATTAAGGCGGTCGTTACTGCAACTTGCGATGGGCAGACCGGTGTCGAGATGGAAGCATTGTGCGGCGCCAATGTGGCTTTGCTCACCATCTACGACATGTGCAAAGCCATCGATCGCGGCATGCGCATCGAGTGCGTACAGTTGGAAGAGAAGCGCGGCGGCAAGTCTGGTGTGTGGCGCCGAGGGGATACGGAATGATCCGTGTCCTTTTCTTTGGGCCGGTGGCAGACCGTGTGCAGACGCGCGAGATGCAGTTTGACTACACCTCTGGTATGACCTTGCACGACATCATCCACAAGGTCGGCACCCAACATCCGGGGGCAATCAGCATCGTCAGTTTCATCGCCGTCAATCAGGTGCAAGTGCGGGACAAGCAAATGTCGCTCAACGATAACGATGAGATCGCCTTGATGGCGAAATTCAGTGGTGGTTGAGATGAATGATCCGGTCCGGATCCAAACAGAAGATTTCTCGCAAGATTTGGAGATCGAAGCGCTGAAGGCAAGCTCACAACGCATCGGCGGTATCGCCTCGTTCCTTGGTTGCGCACGCGACTTTTCTGAAGGTCGTGATGTCAGTGAGATCAGTTTCGAAGCCTACGGCAGTATGGCGTTGGCTGAGATGAATAAGCTCCGCATCGAAGCGATCGAGCGATTCTCCCTGTTGGATGCGCGCATCGTACATCGGGTGGCCACGGTCAAAGCAGGAGACAACATCGTTCTCATCGTGGCGGGCGCAGAGCATCGGGCGGCCGCGTTCGATGCCTGTCGTTGGATGATCGACGAATTGAAACAACGCGTACCTATCTGGAAGAAGGAGATCACGCCACAGGGGGAAGCATGGGTCACGCCCCATCCGTGATCTCTATCGTCGGCCACTCCGGATGCGGAAAGACGACGCTCATGGTGTCGCTCATTCGCGAGTTGTCACAGCAGGGTTTGCGCGTCGCCACCATCAAGCATGCCCATCACAAAGTGGAACTGGATACGCCAGGAAAAGATAGTCATCGGCATAAGGAGGCGGGCGCAGCGTTGAGCATGTTGTTGACGCGTGACGCTTTGCAATTGGTGGCAGATGCAACATCGGAGCGTGAGCCAGAGCAGTTGGCACGGCGTTTTTTGGGAGAGGCAGATGTGGTGCTGGCAGAAGGTTTCTCGCATGCACCGGGTGCGAAGATTGAGGTGCTACGTCGCGCGTGCGATAAGCCACCGCGTTGCACCATCGAAGACGGATTGATCGCAATCGTCACCGATATGGATGAGGTCTATCCGCAACTGCCGCATTTTGCATTGGACGACTTTGCCGGTATCGCGCGTTTCATTGTGGAACGTAAATGATCCCCGATTGCACCGCAGTCATTCTGACGGGTGGGGATTCACGTCGCATGGGGCAGGACAAGGCGAGCCTGAAATTGGGCGAGCGCAGTCTGATGCAACACGTCATCACTCTCGTGCAGCCCTTATTCAGTGATGTTGTCATCAGCGTTCGCCATCCCCGTTCAGACATTACCTTGCCGCAAGTCTGTGATGACTCTGCACATCGTGGGCCACTGGCTGGTTTAGCAGCTGGCTTACAGAGCGCAAAGACGCCTTGGATATTCGCGGTGGCGTGTGACATGCCTTTTATCGAACCTATAGTTATTGAACGATTGGCGAAATTCAGAGACGATCATCAGGCGGTCGTGCCGATGGTACAAGGCTATCCGCAACCCTTGCTTGCATTCTATTCCGCTGATTGCTTGGCAGAGGTATTGGGATGTTTGAATGGTGATGGCAAACACAGTATGCGCGAGTTATTGGAGAGATTGCAGGTGCGTTACGTGAGTGAGGATGAGTTATTGGTGGACGGTCCAGTTTTGAGCAGCTTTATCGATTTGGATACGCCAGAGGATGTGGCGATGGAAATGAACAAACAGGGAATGTATTGATGGAGAAACATTTAAAGGTGAGTGAGGCGCAGCAGGTCATCATTGATGCAGTGAGCGCAATGAGTGTGGAACGCGTGGCGTTGGCGCAGTCATTGGGACGAGTGTTGGCAGAAGACGTTTGTGCGAATCGTGATCAACCTCCCTACGACGTGTCGGCGATGGATGGCTATGCTTTGCGCAGTGCTGACGTGGCGAATGCGCCAGTGACATTGGAGATCATCGAGGATATCAAAGCCGGCGATATGCCGAGTAAGACGGTGCAAGCTGGGCAGTGCGCGCGCATCATGACGGGTGCACCTGTGCCGCAAGGTGCGGATGCGGTGTTGCGTGTAGAGGATACGCAATCTATGCTGCCCAACATTGTGCAGATCAATTGCAGTGTGAAGCAGGGTAACGATATCCGCTATCGCGGCGAAAGCATGCGCGACGGTGAGGTGGTGCTATCTGCCGGAACCGAGATCGTGCCGGGGGTGGTGGGTATGTTGGCGATGGTGAAGGCGGCCACGCTCAACGTTTATCGCCAGCCACGAGTGGCGATTCTTTCTACGGGTGATGAATTGGAAGGGCTGAACGATGCCTTCGATGCGAACAAGATCCCCGATGCTAATAGCTATGCGCTGATGGCGCAGGTGCAGTCCTTGGGTATCCAGCCCGTACTTCTGGGTATCGCACGTGATGAGCCAGAAGAGCTGCGGCGCTATCTGCAAATGGGATTGCAGTACGACGTGTTGTTGGTGTCGGGTGGCACATCGGTAGGGGTGCATGACTATGTGCGACCGATGCTGGAGGCATTGGGCGTGCAAATGAAATTCTGGCGTGTGGCGATGAAGCCGGGCCATCCGATGGCCTTCGGTTCGACGGATACGACTTTCGTTTTCGGGTTGCCGGGGAATCCGGTGTCGAGCATGGTCTGTTTCGAGCAGTTCGTGTTGCCCGCACTGCGGCGCATGATGGGATGCTCGCGTTTGCATCGACGCACCCTCTCGGCGCGGCTGACGCACGATGTGAAACACAAACACACGCGTACCGAATTCGTACGCGTGACGCTGCATCAGGAAGATGATGACTATGCGGTGACTTCAACGGGTGCGCAGGGTAGCGGGATATTGCCATCGATGGCGAAGGCGGACGGATTGATGATCGTGCCGGCGAGTAGTCAGGGCTTGATGGCGGGAGAACAGGTGAGGGTGCAATTGCTGGATGGCACTGAATTTCAAGAAGTAGCGGATTTCAGGGAGTGAATGATGGGCATCGCACGTATCGGTTTTGTGACGATCTCAGATCGCGCCAGTCGCGGCGAGTATGAAGACAAGGGCGGTCCCGCGATGCGTGAATGGTGCACGCGTGTGCTGAGCAGTCCGTGGGAGGCGGTGACACGTGTCATCCCCGATGAGCAGGAGCAGATCGAAAAGACACTCATCGATTTGTGCGATGTCGAGGGCTGTTCACTGGTGGTCACTACGGGAGGCACTGGCCCTGCATTGCGCGATGTCACGCCAGAAGCGACCGAAGCAGTGTGCGAGAAGATGATGCCCGGCTTTGGCGAATTGATGCGCGCCGCATCATTGAAGTTCGTACCGACTGCCATCCTGTCGCGCCAAACCGCAGGCATACGCGGCAAGAGCCTCATCATCAATCTACCCGGAAAACCTTCTGCGATCGATGACTGTTTGAACGCGGTCTTTCCTGCCGTGCCATATTGCATCGACCTGATCGAAGGCGCGTATCTGGAAGCTCATGCTGAGCAGTGCAAGGTGTTTCGCCCTGCACATGCCAAGGTAAGGGCTTGATAGGAGCGATCTAGAGAGCGATATTTGGTGCCCGGAACCGGAATCGAACCGGTACGCCTGTTTTACCAGAGCGACGGATTTTAAGTCCGTTGTGTCTACCAATTTCACCACCCGGGCAGGATGTCGAAGCACGATGTTGACGATGCTTTGTGGAGGCGGCGCATTATACAGATGAGTAAGTGCGACGGAATAAATGAGAAAAATATTCTCAAGATTCTTGACACGAAAAACTTTATCTCTATAATGCGGACTTCGTTTTTGCGGGAATAGCTCAGTTGGTAGAGCGATACCTTGCCAAGGTATAGGTCGAGAGTTCGAGTCTCTTTTCCCGCTCCAAATTACAAGGGAAAGCTTTTTAAGCTTTCCCTTATCATTTCAGAGCAGCACTCGCTGCTTTATGGCGCGATAGCAAAGCGGTTATGCAGCGGATTGCAAATCCGTTTAGCCCAGTTCGACTCTGGGTCGCGCCTCCAGATCTATTTTATCGCACGAGTAATCAAGCAAGTGCTTGTTTCAATTCTTCGCGCAATATATCTGTGGCGTTCTCTTGCGCCATGGACTTGCCGCCGATACGGAAGGTGTCCTCAGCACGCGCGCCTAATGTGTTGATCTTTGCACTATGCAATTCGATATCGTTCTGTGCGAGCACATGGGCGATACGAGCCAACAGTCCTGGTCTATCCCCCGCAATGATCGAAAGTATGAATTGTCCTTTTTCATCTCGGTCGATATCGATTTTTGGCGCGATGGGGAAGTGTTTGAGCTGTCGGCTGATGCGTCCTCCCTGAGCGGCTTTTGATATCTCATCATTGGACAGGTATTGAGTGAGTTCATATTCAATGTAATTCATCACATCGCGATATTCTGTCTGCGTATCGTTCGCATCCATGACCAAGAAACTGTCCAGTGCGTAGCCGTGCTGGGTGGTCAATATCTTTGCTTCCATGATGTTGTAGGACATGCGTGCGAAGAAGTTGCATATCTTGGCGAACAGGAATGGTTTGTCCTGAGTGTAGACGAGCACCTGCATTCCCTCGCCGATCTGACTTAATCTTGCCTTGATGATCGGTGCCTTGGTATTCACATGATGCGCGAGTAGCCTTGTATGCCATGCGATCTCATGCGGTTCGTGACGCGTGAAATATTCGTTGTCGAGTTGCGTCCACAGTAGTTTGTAGACATCAGGATGGATCGCATACAGATTGAGTGCTTCACTGGCGAGGCGTTTCGATTCACCCGCTTGGTCCGCGACCTTGCCGCTACTCAGATATCGTTTCGTGGCGTTGAAGAGGTCTTCTAACAATTTGCCCTTCCATGCGTTCCACACTTTATGGCTCGTACCTCTGATGTCCGCAACGGTCAGCAGGTAGAGGGCGGTGAGATAACGCTCGTTCTTGATCTTGGCTGCAAATGCGGCGATCACGTCTTGGTCGGAGAGGTCCTGTTTTTGCGCGGTCGTAGACATGGTGAGATGGTTCTCTACGAGCCATACGATGAGTTCGTTGTCCTCACGCATCAGACCATGTTGCTTGCAGAAGCGGGAAGCGTCCGCACGTCCGAGTTTTGAATGGTCGCCACCACGCCCTTTGGCGATGTCATGGAACAGCCCTGCCAAATAAAGAACTTCGGGCCGTGCGAAATCCGCGATGAGATTGCTGCACAGAGGGAATTCGTGTGCGTAGATCGGGAGCGTGAATCGACGCAGGTTGCGGATCACCATCAGGATGTGTTCATCCACCGTGTAGACGTGGAACAGGTCATGCTGCATCTGACCTACTACACGACCGAAGGCGGGGATATAGCGCCCGAGGATGTCTTGTTGGTTCATGCGGCGCAGTGCGTGGGTCAGCCCCTCGGGTTGTCGGAATATATCCATGAATAACCCTCGATTGACAGGGTCTGCGCGGAAGTTCGCTCCTATGCTAGAGCGTGCTCGCCATAATGCGCGCAAAGTCTGTGCTGAGAATCCAGTGAGGCGCGGATGCTGCTGTATCAGTATGAAACTCTCTAAGATGGCGGACGGATTCGTTTCGAACAACCGCTCATCTCTCGCTTCCAGCTTGTCGTCGCGTGCCACGAAGCGTTCATTCAATGGGTAGGTCGTGGCGGTTGGGAACAGACGTGCGCGCATGGTCTGTAGGAGCACCGCATTCAATTGTTGCACGGCGCGTTTGGTTCGATAGTAATGGCGCATCATGCACTCGCTGGCGCGTAGTTGCGGGCTGGCTGCGATGCCGAGCTGCTCAGCTAATGGCGTCTGATATTCGAATACCACGCGGTCGTCATGTCGGCCCGACAGGTAGTGCAGTCTTATGCGCAGGTCTTGCAGAAAACGCTCGTGATGGGCAGCTTGTTTGGCCTCATTCTGGGTGATGAGGTCGGCCTGTGCCAAAGCTTGCCAGGTATGACCGAAACCGGATGCGCGTGATATCCACATGACCGTTTGCAGGTCGCGTAGCCCGCCAGGACTTTCTTTCAAGTTAGGTTCTAAGTTGAAGTCGGTGTCGATGAAGCGCGTGTGGCGCTGTATCTGTTCTTGCTGTTTGGCGTGATAGAAAGCACGCGGGTCGAGATTCGCACTCAGTGCGACCTGCAGGTCTTTGAACAGCGTCGCCGATCCGATGAGCAGGCGACCCTCTAGCAGATTCGTTTGCACCGTCACATCCACTGATTCTTGCAGACATTGCGCGATGGTGCGTACACTATGGCCGACTTCAAGGCCGATGTCCCATAGGTTGCCGACCAGTGTTTGCAAGCGCTGTTCTAGATCGGTATCAGCCTCTTCTGGGAGCAACACCAGTAGGTCGATGTCTGACTTAGGATAGAGCTCAGCTCGACCATAGCCGCCCACCGCAATCAGTGCGACCTCGGCGGGCAACCCCAGCCTTCGCCACACTTCCATAACATGGGCATCGACGGTCTTGCTATGGGTGCGTAGATAGCGTGTCGGATTGGGTTGATCCGTGTAGTCCTGCCGCAGCACTTGGCGTGCCGTACGCAGACTCTCACGTATCAGTGCGATGCTCATCAGTTCGGGATAGGTGGGCAACCAGCCGAGAGGGTCAACACCTCGAAGCCTGACTCTGTCACCAAGATGGTGTGTTCCCATTGTGCAGACAGGCTGTGGTCTTTGGTGACGATGGTCCAACCATCTCCCAACTGTTTGATCTCTTTTTTACCCGCATTGATCATGGGCTCGATGGTGAAGATCATGCCAGCTTCAATTTTCACGCCTGTACCAGGTTTGCCGTAATGAAGGACTTGAGGCTCTTCATGGAAGCGAGCGCCGATGCCATGCCCGCAGAATTCACGTACGACGCTGTACCCCAATCCTTCTGCGAAGCTTTGGATGGCATGGCCTACGTCACCCAGATGTGCGCCTGGACGCACCACACGAATACCGCGCCACATCGCTTCGTAGGCAGCTTCGCATAGACGTCTGGCTTGGATGGATGGCTCTCCCACGTAATACATACGGCTGGAGTCGCCGTGATAGCCATCTTTGATAGGCGTGACGTCGAGATTGATGATGTCGCCGTTCTTTAATTTCTTATCACTGGGGATGCCATGGCAGACCTGATGATTGATCGAAGTGCAGATGGATTTTGGATAAGGGTTGTGCCCACCCGGTGCATAGTTGAGAGGGGCGGGGATGCCCTTCTGTACGTTGACGGTGTAGTCATGGCAGAGTTTGTTCAACTCGTCGGTGGTCACACCTACTTGGACGAAAGGCCCGATGTAATCTAGTAGTTCACCTGCGAGGCGTCCAGCGACGCGCATCTTCTCGATCTCTTGTGGGGTTTTGATGCTGATGGGCATGATGTATCTTTAAATTAGTAATGGTTGCGAGGATAGTAGATAGAGCGACTCCGCACAACCAAGAAAAAAGGCACGCCAGCGGCGTGCCTTTTTACCTGTTCGGCGTGTGGAATTAACGCTTGTTGCCGCTGTAGTTGCCACGTCCCAAGGAGAATCCACCCGTACCTTGTGGGCGCGGTGCGCTACGAGGTGCGGAGGAAGGAGCGCGATTGCCATTCACTTCACGGCTGGCATTGAAATTGTTACCCGTGTGATGCGCGCCTTGTGGGCGTGCATCGTGTCCGAAGCGAGTGTGCTTTTGGCCATCGCGACGTTGTCCCTGAGGATGCTCGTGACGGCTGTCTGGCGCACTGTGGCGAGTGTTGCCTGCCTCAGCATTGCGTGCAGCAAAACCGCTGGCATTGTGGCTGCGACCAGCATAACCACCACCTTCGTGGTTGCGGCCTGCGTAGCCACCACCATTGTTGTTGCGAGAGCTGAATCCGCCACCGTTGCGAGCGCCGTAACCACCACCATTGCCACGACCTTCGCCGCGAGGCTGTGAAGAAGCGGGACGTGGTTTGAATTTTGGCTCCAAACCAACGATGGTATGCGGCTGGATCGGCTGGCCGGTGTAGCGCTCGATCTTCTTCAGATGCATCGCATCGCGATTGGAGGCGAACGATACGGCGATGCCTGTCGCGCCACCACGACCGGTGCGGCCGATACGGTGAACATAGTCTTCAGCGAACTTAGGCAGGTCGAAGTTGATGACGTGTGTGATACCTGCCACGTCGATACCGCGTGCAGCCACATCGGTTGCCACCAATACGCGCACATTACCCTTGCGCAGATTGAGCAGCGTGCGGTTACGTTCGCGCTGGTTCATGTCACCGTGCAGTGCGGCGGCAGCATGACCTTGAGCAGAAAGCTCGTCAGCCAGCATGTCAGCATCACGCTTGGTTGCGGTGAACACCAGTGCTTGGTTCAGTTCTGTATCGCGCAACAGATGGTCGAGTAAGCGATTCTTGTGTCCCATGTCGTCCACATACATCAGACGTTGTTCGATGTTCTCGTGACGTGCTTTGGACGCAGTGACACTGATACGTTTGGGGCTCTTCAACAGTTTTTGTGCCAGATTGCCGATGACACCATCCAAGGTTGCCGAGAACAACAGGGTCTGACGGCTTGCAGGTGTCGCATCAGCGATGCGCTCGACGTCGTCGATGAAACCCATGTCCAACATGCGGTCGGCTTCGTCCAATACCAACATCTCCAAACGGGAGAAGTCGATACGACCACGGTCGATGTGGTCGATCAAACGGCCTGGTGTCGCCACCAAGATATCGACTGGGCTAGACAATAGTTTGTTTTGCAGTGGGTAAGGCATACCGCCCAAGATGCTCACGACCTTGACGCGCATGTTCTTGCCGTACTTGGTAGCTGCATCGGAAACTTGTTGTGCCAATTCACGTGTTGGTGTCAGCACCAAGATACGCGGGCCTTTGCTGTGCACTTTGGAGGCGACGGACAGCTTTTGCAGTGCTGGCAAGATGAAAGCAGCGGTCTTGCCGGTGCCCGTCTGTGCAGACGCCATCAAGTCGTGACCCAGCAATGCTTCTGGGATAGCTTGCAATTGGATGGGGGAAGGTACGGTATAGCCAGCTTCTTTAACAGCGGACAGGATGGCTGGAGCCAAGCCCAACGAATCGAATGTCACGGCAGGTTCGGCGGCTACAGGTGTTGCAGTTGTGATGATATTTTCAGACACAGTGATTCCTTTATAATTTTTTTATAAACACAGCGCATGCGTGGCCATGGGCCACACAATTAAATTCAGTAGGGGGGAGATATACCTCTACCGGCGCAAACAAACATCGTCGCTAACCGGTGAAGCTGGACGCATCAACAAGGATGCAGAGGGTCAGGAAACGATGAACTCAATGTCACCCAAGGGGCGACAAGGCGCGCATTATACTGATAGAAAAAATAAAAGCCAGTGAAAATTCAAGAGCCTGTTTTGCTGTGCTAGAATGCGCGCCCTTCGAAACCAGCACAGGTAGTACAACATGTCCCGCGCACTTCGCAACATCGCCATCATCGCCCACGTTGACCACGGTAAAACCACTCTAGTCGACCAACTTCTCCGTCAATCCGGCACTTTCCGCGACAACCAAAAGGTTGATGCACGCGTGATGGATAGCAACGATCTGGAAAAAGAACGCGGCATCACCATTCTGGCTAAGAACACCGCCATCGATTACAACGGAACGCACATCAACATCGTCGACACACCAGGGCACGCTGACTTCGGAGGCGAAGTAGAGCGCGTTTTGGGTATGGTGGATGGCGTGTTGTTGTTGGTGGACGCGGTCGAAGGCCCGATGCCTCAGACCCGTTTCGTTACCAAGAAGGCATTGGCTTTGGGCTTGAAACCTATCGTCGTCATCAATAAGGTCGATCGCCCAGGTGCGCGCCCTGATTGGGTCCTCGACCAGACTTTCGATCTGTTCGACAAACTGCACGCAACCGATGAGCAACTCGATTTCCCAGTGATCTACGCATCCGGCCTGAACGGTTGGGCGTGTTTGGATCTGAAGGATGCCCCCTCTAAAGGTGGTGCCGCATCTGATATGAAACCACTGTTCGAAACGGTCTTGAAGTTCGTTTCTTCACCTCCTGGTGATGCAGAAGCGCCATTGCAATTGCAACTGGCTGCGCTGGATTACTCCACTTTCACGGGGCGCTTGGGTATCGGTCGCGTCTTGAATGGCCGTATCAAGCCAGGTCAGAACGTCGTCGTGATGAACCATGCAGACCAAGTCAGTTCTGGCCGCATCAACCAAGTGTTGGGCTTCCAAGGTTTGGAGCGTGTGCCAGTGGATAGTGCCGAAGCAGGTGACATCATCATCATCTCCGGCCTAGACGAGATCGGTATTGGCGTCACTATTTGCGATAAAGATAGTCCTGTAGGTCTGCCAGTATTGGGCGTAGATGAGCCAACTCTGACCATGGACTTCATGGTGAACGGCTCCCCCTTGGCGGGTACTGAAGGTAAGTTCGTCTCTAGCCGCCAGATTCGTGACCGTTTGACTAAGGAATTGCTGACTAACGTCGCCTTGCGCGTGGAAGATACAGCGGATGCGGACGTATTCCGTGTGTCAGGTCGCGGTGAGTTGCACCTGACCATCCTGCTGGAAACCATGCGTCGTGAAGGCTTTGAATTGGCCGTTGGTAAGCCGCGCGTCGTTTACAAAGAGATCAACGGCGAGAAGTGCGAGCCGTACGAGAACCTATCCATCGACTTGGAAGACGGTCACCAAGGTGGCGTCATGGAAGAGATCGGTCGCCGCCGCGGCGAACTGACCAATATGGAATCTGATGGTCAAGGACGTACACGCTTGGAGTATCACATCCCGGCACGTGGTCTGATCGGTTTCCAATCCGACTTCATGACGATGACACGCGGTAGTGGATTGATCAGTCACGTGTTCGATGACTACGGTCCTGTCAAGCCTGACTTGCCTGGTCGTCACAATGGCGTGCTGATCTCGGCGGAAGATGGCGATGCAGTTGCCTACGCGCTGTGGAAGCTGGAAGATCGTGGTCGCATGTTTGTGGTGCCCGGCGACAAGTTGTATGAAGGTATGATCATCGGCATCCACGCTCGTGACAACGACCTCATCGTCAACCCGATCAAGGGTAAGCAGCTGACCAACGTGCGTGCATCCGGTACGGATGAGGCTGTGCGTTTGACGACGGCACTGAAGATGACGTTAGAGTCAGCAGTTGAATTTATCGACGATGATGAGTTGGTCGAGCTGACACCCAAGTCAATCCGTATCCGCAAACGCTACTTGAAAGAGCACGAACGTAAGAAGGCTGCAAAATCTGAGTGATTGGCTTTTGCTAGTGAATGACAAAGGGCGCTTTTGCGCCCTTTGTCATTTATACTTCGCAACAAGCTTAACAACTGAATATACATGTTCGAGATCCTATTTCCCATCCTAGTTTTCCTGCTTTTGCTCATTTTGTTGGTGATGCAACTGCGTCAGCCTGCGCGCTCGGCTCATTTATTGGAACAGCAGCACCGTGCCATGTTGGCCGATCTGAATGATGGACTGAACAAGCAGGGGGATCGGCTTATCGCTTCGCAGGCTGTGGAATCGGAACGATTACGCGCGGCGGTGAGTGAAGAATTGCGTGCCACGCGTGATGCCGTTAATGCGTTGCAAGCCAAGCAGGATCTGTTGCGGACCGAGATGCTTGCGCAGACATTGGCTAAGCTGGCGGAGCAGGGGAGAGCCGATCAAGAGCTGATCCAAAATTCGTTCCGCAACGCCACGCAACATCTGGCGACAAGCATAGAAGCATTGTCCAAGACGGTGGATGGGCGCTTGGAACAGATCGGTGGCAAGGTGAATGAACGCCTAGACGAAGGATTCAAGAAGACAAACGAGACTTTTGTCAGTGTGATGACGCGCTTGGCGACCATCGACGAGGCACAGAAGAAGATCGACGGGCTCACTACCAATATGGTGAGCTTGCAGGAACTGCTTGGCGACAAGCGTTCGCGCGGAGCGTTCGGAGAAGTGCAACTGGAAGCCTTGGTGCGCAACATCATGCCGCCACAGTCTTACGAGATGCAGTTCTCGCTGCCGAATGGAACACGTGCCGACTGTGTATTGAAACTGCCTGAGCCAACGGGGATGGTG
>JBAYIG010000037.1:0-18481 GCA_041665725.1 Sideroxydans sp.
ACGTCGAACTTCATGCGCGCGTCCTCGAATGCCTCGAAGCCGCACTCATAGGGTGACAATTTCTTATCATCTGGACGATTGGGGCCGACCAGCATCCCCAACACGATGGGAGCAACACCCATCACAAATGCAATGCCGATGAACAGCAGAACTGGAAAGTAATTCTCTAACATATTTGAGTTCCCCCTCCCTTTTGAAGGCTCGCAATATCAACTTACTTTATGTGTTCGACCTTCGCCTATGTGGCCTTGGTTCTTACTATGTATGGTGCGGGGCAAGGGACTCGAACCCTCACGTCCTTTCGGACACAGCCACCTCAAGGCTGCGCGTCTACCAATTCCGCCAACTCCGCGTGATTCTTTTACTTCGGTATTTCTTTTGCCTTGGAGTCAGAAGTATCGACAACGACTGGCGCGTCCTTCTGCAACGCATTCACATCGACCCGATCCATCACACCTGCAGACTGCTGCGGTTTGGAATAGAGATAAGTCAACGACAAGCTAGTCACGAAAAAGACCGCCGCCGCATACTTGGTGCTGCGACTCAAAAAATTCGCTGAACCGCTAGAGCCAAACAGACTACCCGCCGAACCCGTACCGAACGCAGCGCCCATATCGGCACCTTTACCGTGCTGAATCAGAACCAATCCGACCAAGACGACTGCTGTGATGATATGCACTACCCAAACTATTGTTTCCACACTTGACTCCAACCACAAAAAATCATTGCGCTGCGCGACAGATCGCCACGAACTCTTCGGCCACCAATGAGGCGCCACCAATCAAACCACCATCTATATCCGGCTGTGCCAACAACTCAACCGCGTTGCCAGGCTTCATGCTGCCGCCATACAAAATCTGCAAACCTTGCGCCACTGTTGCATCCAATTGAGCGACGCGCTGACGAATGAAGGCATGAACAGCCTGCGCTTGCTCAGGCGTCGCGGTCTTACCCGTACCGATCGCCCAAACCGGCTCATAAGCGATGACCGATTTGGCAACCGCTTGCGCCCCCACATGATCGAGGATGACTTCCAATTGACGCGCAACCACCTGCTCGGTCACGCCGCTCTCGCGTTCAGCCAAGGTCTCACCGACACAGAAGATTGGCGTCAACCCCGCCTTGATCGCCGTATCGAACTTGGTAGCCGCAATATCGTTGCTCTCATGGAATAGCGCACGGCGCTCGGAGTGACCGATGATGACATAACGGCAACCGAAGTCAGTCAACATACCTGCCGCTACAGCACCGGTAAAAGCGCCTTGTTCGTTTTGACTTACATTCTGAGCGCCCCAAGCGATGTTACTTCCCTGCAGCATGGATTGAGCTTGGGCCAAATAAGGATAAGGTACGCAGACACCATAATCGGCATTGCGCAACTCACGGACTCCACTGAGTACACCTTCTAGCAACGCCTTGTTGCGCGCCAGATTGCCGTACATCTTCCAGTTCCCCACCACTAACTTGCGACGCATTTGATTTCTTTTTGTACGTTTTGAGGCTTGTGATAGTAACGATGAAACGCGTCTCGGTCAATCCAACGCTTCGATTACACCCCAATAATGGTTGAGTGAAGTTACCGATTATTCAGACTGAGTCTCAAATATTACGACTGTGTAATAATTACGTAACAATCTTCAAATAGTATGCACCCCGCTGGTTTTCAGGGCATGTAAATCAGCCACTCAACAGCAACACAATGGAGGAAAGTAAGTCATGGTTAAGATGAATTCAGTTCTACGAATCGCGACACTGTCAGCAGCTTTAGCGGTATCCACCAACGCATTAGCGACTGATATCACTGGCGCTGGCGCGACATTCCCCTACCCCATCTATGCAAAATGGGCAGAAGCCTACAAGGCCAAAACTGGCGCTGGCATGAACTATCAATCCATCGGCTCTGGCGGCGGCATCAAGCAGATACAAGCCAAGACTGTCGACTTCGGCGCCTCCGATGCACCGTTGCGCCCTGAAGAACTCACCAAGAGCGGCCTCACCCAATTCCCAACAGTCATCGGCGGCGTTGTCCCTGTCGTCAACCTTGGGACTGTCGCTGCTGGAACACTGAAGTTGAGTAGTGATGTTTTAGCCGATATCTATCAAGGCAAGATCACCCAGTGGAACGACCCTCGCATCGTTGCTGATAATGCTGGCCTCGCTTTGCCTGACAAAGCGATCACGGTCGTACATCGCGCCGATGGCTCGGGCACCACTTTCATCTTCACTACCTACCTGTCGCAAGTCAGTGCCTCGTGGAAAGCCGATGTTGGCGCAGACAAAGCTGTGAAGTGGCCCGTTGGTACGGGTGGCAAAGGCAACGAGGGAGTCGCTTCATTCGTGCAGACGATCAAGAACTCCATCGGTTATGTGGAATACGCCTACGCCCTACAGAACAAGATGAATTATGTGCAACTGAAGAATCGCGATGGCCAATTCGTCAAGCCTAACGACGATAGCTTCAAAGCTGCAGCTGCTAATGCAAAGTGGGATAAGAACAATGGCTTCTACGAGATTCTAACCAACGAACCAGGCAAAGCTAGCTGGCCCATCACTGGCGCGACTTTCGTATTGATCCCCAAATCTCCTGAGAAGATCGAGAACGCCAAAGAAGTGCTCAAGTTCTTCGACTGGGCATACGCCAACGGCGACAAGATGGCATCTGACCTTGATTACGTCCCCCTGCCAGCAAAGCTAAAAGCCACCATCCATGACGCATGGAAAGAGCAAGTCAAGGACAGCTCAGGTAAAGCACTGTGGAAGTAGTTTGCATGTATTAAGTTACAATCGCGGGGGCGATGTTAAGCCCCCGTATCATTTATAAATCACCGACCCAAACATGCCGAATTTTCTGCGCGAATCGCTTCACAAACGACAAACAGTCCTAGATTCACTGTTTCGCACACTGACTCGCGTTGCGGCGTTCTCCGTACTGGGGTTGCTTGCCGCCATCATCGCGTCGCTTGTCGTAGGCAGCATGCCTGCGATCAACGCTTTTGGCTTTGGCTTCATCACCAGCCCCGAGTGGGATCCAGTCAACGACCAATACGGCGCGCTCATCCCCATTGTCGGCACATTGATCACATCAGGCATCGCACTATTGATCGCGATACCAGTCAGCTTGGGCATCGCTATCTTTTTGACACAACTCGCTCCGCAGTGGATGCGTCGCCCTCTGGGTATCGCAGTCGAATTGCTCGCCGGTATCCCAAGCATCATCTATGGCATGTGGGGACTTTTCGTCTTCGCGCCTTTGTTTGCAGACCACGTTGAGCCTTGGTTGAACGACCATATCGGCACTTGGCCCTTCATCGGCCCCTTCTTCTCCGGCCCGCCTATGGGTATCGGCATGCTGACCGCAGGCATCATCTTGGCCATCATGGTCATCCCTTTCATCGCCTCCGTGATGCGCGACGTGTTCGATGTCGTCCCCACCATGCTCAAAGAATCAGCTTATGGCCTTGGTGCGACCACTTGGGAAGTCATGATGAAGATCGTATTGCCCTACACAAAGATCGGTGTCGTCGGCGGCATCATGTTGGGGTTGGGACGCGCACTGGGTGAGACCATGGCGGTCACCTTCGTCATTGGTAATGCGCATGAACTCAACCAATCCCTCCTCATGCCGGGCAATAGCATCTCGTCCGCGCTAGCTAATGAATTCGCAGAAGCAGTCGGTGAGCTTTACACCTCCGCACTCATCGAGCTTGGCTTGATCTTGTTCTTCATCACCTTCGTGGTGCTTTCACTTGCTCGCCTCATGCTGCATAAACTGCAAAAACGCGAAGGGCATGGTGCCTGATATGTTCGATCTCTATTTGCGCCGTCGCATCATCAACTCCATCGGTTTGGGCGTGTCCGTGCTCGCCATGTTGTTTGGTTTGTTCTGGCTGGGATGGATCCTATGGACTCTGCTAGAACATGGCCTGCCTGGCTTGGGCATGCACGTCTTCACGCAGACCACCCCACCGCCAGGAAGCAGTGGCGGCTTGATCAACGCCATATTCGGTAGCGTGATGATGGTTGTCATCGCCACATTCATAGGCACACCGATAGGCATCCTTGCAGGAACGTATCTAGCTGAATTCGGCCAACGCGGCTGGCTAGCGCCCGTCACGCGCTTCATCAACGACGTGTTGCTGTCCGCTCCCTCCATCGTCATCGGCCTGTTCGTATACGAGATCTACGTCATCAAGGTCGGTCACTTCTCGGGCTGGGGTGGCACTTTGGCGCTCTCCATCTTGGTCATTCCTGTGGTCATCCGCACTACTGAGAACATGCTACGCCTCATCCCTAATAGCTTGCGCGAAGCTGCCGCCGCGCTAGGCACACCGCAATGGAAGATCATCAACTTCGTCACCTTGCGCGCAGCGCGTGCAGGGATCCTGACGGGCGTGCTACTGGCCGTCGCACGTATCAGCGGCGAGACCGCTCCGCTGCTCTTCACCGCACTGAACAACCAGTTCTGGAGCACTAACATGAACCAACCGATGGCCAACTTGCCCGTGGTCATCTTCCAATTCGCCATGAGCCCTTACGAGGACTGGCAAAGTCTCGCGTGGGCCGGTGCGTTACTCATCACGATGAGCGTACTGATCCTAAACATCGTGGCGCGCGTCATGTTCCGCCAAAACCCAAATAGTCACTAAGGACGAATAGCAATGACCGCCGAAGCTATCATCACCACACCCAAACTGATCGTGCGCGATCTGAACTTCTTCTATGGCGAATATCGCGCACTGAAGGACATCAACTTGACCATCCCTGAAAAGATGGTGACTGCCTTCATCGGCCCATCGGGTTGTGGAAAATCCACACTGCTACGCACCTTCAACCGCATGTACCAGCTCTATCCCAAGCAAAGTGCGACTGGTGAAGTGTTGCTGGATGGGCAGAACCTGTTAGACAAGAAACAAGACCTGAACACGCTACGCGCCAAGATCGGCATGGTGTTCCAGAAACCCACCCCGTTCCCGATGTCCATCTACGACAACATCGCGTTCGGTGTAAAACTATACGAAAAACTCAACCGCAATGAGATGGACGAGCGCGTCGAATGGGCGCTGAAGAAGGCCGCATTGTGGGGTGAGGTCAAAGACAAGCTGAAACAAAGCGGTACAGGGCTTTCCGGTGGTCAGCAACAACGTCTATGCATCGCCCGCGCCATCGCGGTGAAGCCACAAGTGCTGTTACTGGACGAACCCACTTCGGCGCTAGACCCTATCTCGACCGCGCATATCGAAAAGTTGATCGACGAGTTGAAGAAAGACTTCACCATCGTCATCGTCACTCACAACATGCAACAAGCGGCACGTATCTCCGACTTCACTGCCTACATGTACCTAGGTGACCTCATCGAATTCGGCGATACCAGCAGCGTATTCACCAATCCAAAACGAAAAGAGACTGAAGATTACATTACGGGCCGTTTTGGTTAATCGTCACCGTAATGTAACGGTGGAGACTAATATGCAAAGCACGTTATGTCGTAACCACTACATTACTGGTCGCTTTGGCTAATTATTGATGCCGTATCAAATGCAAAACGCCGAGCGATGCTCGGCGTTTTGCATTTGAGGTATGGAGTGACTTATACCGCCACTGCTTTGACCACCGCAGCTATCTTCTCAGCACACTGCTTCACCAGCGCGCCATCTTCACCCTCGACCATCACACGCAACAATGGCTCTGTACCGGAAGGACGCAGCAACACACGACCTTTACCGTCCAAAGCTTTTTCTGCCTCTGTCGCAGCCGTTCTCACTTCAGCGCGATTTAGCAGATCCGCGGCCTTACCTGTTACGCGAACATTGATGAGTACCTGTGGATACATCACCAAGTCCTTTGCAGCTTCGGCTAGGCTCTGCTTACTAGAACGCAAGGCTTCCAACACTTGCAATGCCGAGACGATACCGTCACCTGTACTGTGCTTGTCCAAACAGATGATGTGGCCCGAATTTTCGCCGCCCAATTGCCATCCCTTTTGTTGCAGCAACTCCATCACATAACGGTCACCCACCTTAGCACGCGCGAACGGGATGCCAAGCTTCTGCATGGAATGTTCGAAAGCCAGATTGGTCATCAGCGTACCCACAATGCCGCCCTTCATCGTGCCTTGTGCTTGCCGTTGTTTGGCAATGACATAGAGCAGTTGGTCGCCGTCATATAGCTTGCCTTGCGCATCCACCATGATGAGACGGTCGCCATCGCCATCCAAGGCGAGTCCGATGTCAGCGTTGTGCTCGACCACGGCCTTTTGCAAGTTCTGTGGTTTGGTCGCACCGTAACCGTCATTGATGTTCTTGCCATTCGGCTGCGCACCAATAGTGAAGACATCCGCACCGAGTTCATGGAACACGTGTCCTGCGATGTGATAGGTCGCACCGTGTGCACAGTCCACCACCATTTTCATTCCGCGCAGATTCATGTCCGCAGGGAAGGTGCTCTTACAGAATTCGATGTAACGCCCCACGGCATCGTCGATACGCTTGGCTTTGCCTAAGCCATCGGAAGAATTTGTCTGCATCGGCTTGTCCAACTCATCTTCGATCGCAGTCTCGATCGCATCAGGCAGTTTTGTGCCCTTACCTGAAAAGAACTTGATGCCGTTATCTTCGAATGGATTGTGAGAGGCGGAGATCACCACGCCTGCCTGCAGGCGCAATGCGCGGGTTAGATACGCAACAGCAGGTGTCGGAATGGGGCCAGCCAAATAGACGTCGATACCGGCCGCGATCAGCCCAGCTTCCAATGCAGACTCCAGCATGTAACCTGAGATGCGCGTGTCTTTTCCAATGAGCACGGCAGGGCGCTCGCCCTGCGTGTGTTCAGCACTCGCCAACACCTTACCCGCCGCATAGCCCAGATGCATCACGAACTGCGGCGTGATGGGATGATCACCCACACGACCACGCACACCATCTGTACCAAAATATTTTCTGCTCATCTCATTTCCTTATTCACCGCATTCAAAATCTTCAGCGCATCGACTGTCTCACGCACATCATGTACTCGAACGATTGCTGCGCCACGCTGCACCGCCAACATCGCGGCGGTGACACTGGCCGCGACGCGATCTCCTACATCGCGCCCCGTGATCGCACCCAACATGGATTTGCGCGATAGGCCCGCCAATATGGGCACACCCAATGTCTTCAACGAATCCAAGTGCCTCAATAGTTCGAGATTATGCTCGACAGTCTTGCCGAAACCAAACCCAGGATCGATCGCGATGCGCCCTCGCGCCACACCCGCCGCTTCAATCGCTGCGATACGTTCATGCAGAAAGGTACCGACCTCCTCCAACACGTCTCGGTAAATAGGGCGCTGTTGCATGGTCGCAGGTGTGCCCTGTTTGTGCATCAGACATATCCCCGCATCGCGCTTGGCGACCACGTCCAGCGCCCCGTCAGTTTGCAAGGCGTTCACATCATTGACCATGCTCGCCCCTGCCGACAGCGCAGCACGCATCACAGCTGGCTTGTAAGTATCGATAGAGATGGGAATAGCGATATTGCGTAGCCCCTCGATGACTGGCAACACACGATCCAGTTCGTCTTGCTCACTCACATAGGCAGCGCCCGGTCGCGTTGACTCACCACCGATATCGAGGATGTCCGCACCTTCCTCGATCAATCGTTGTGCATGGTCGATAGCGCCTAGTGTCGATGCATGCCGACCACCATCCGAGAAAGAGTCAGGCGTGACATTGACGATGCCCATCACAAGTGGGCGAGAAAGATCGAAGTGGAATCTGCCGCAATAGAACATATGGAAACGGGGGCTTGCGCCCCCGTATGTTTGAGTTAGATGCCTTCAGCTGGTTGATCGACCACTGGTGCGGCTGGCGCATCATCTTTCGGTGGCTCAGTCGCTTTAACACTTTGCGTCGGTTTAGGCGCACGCGGTGGATTACCCGCCATGATGTCGTCGATCTGATCGGCATCGATGGTCTCCCATTCCAGCAACGCTTTGGTCATCGCTTCCATCTTGTCGCGATTCTCTTCAATGAGCTTTCTAGCCAAGGCATATTGCTCATCAAGGATGCGGCGGATCTCGGCATCAACCTTCTGCATGGTGGTCTCAGAGATATTCTTGTGCGTCGTGACAGAGCGGCCCAGGAAAACCTCGCCCTCGTTCTCTCCGTACACCATCGTACCCAAAGCCTCGGACATACCCCATTGGGTGACCATCTTGCGCGCCATATCGGTGGCACGCTCGAAATCGTTCGATGCGCCCGTCGTCATCTGCCCCATGAATATCTCTTCCGCGATACGCCCACCAAACAACACGGCGATAGTCGAAAGGATGCGTATCTTATCCATGCTGTAGCGATCTTCCGATGGCAGTTGCATGGTCAATCCCAAGGCGCGACCACGCGGAATGATGGTGACCTTATGAACGGGGTCGGTCTTAGGCATCAAACGCGCCACCAGTGCATGGCCGGATTCGTGGTATGCCGTATTGCGACGCTCCTCTTCCGGCATCACCATCGAACGGCGTTCCGCCCCCATGAATATCTTGTCTTTGGCGGCCTCGAAGTCATCCATCTCGACGAAACGCTTACCACGACGCGCTGCGAACAAAGCTGCCTCATTCACCAGATTGGCCAAGTCAGCCCCTGACATACCTGGCGTACCGCGTGCCAACACATTGGCATTCACGTCAGGCGCACACGGCACTTTGCGCATGTGCACCATGAGGATCTGTTCACGCCCACGGATATCCGGCAAGGGCACGACCACTTGGCGGTCAAAACGTCCAGGACGTAACAGCGCCGCATCCAACACATCAGGGCGGTTGGTGGCAGCGATAACGATCACGCCACTCGCGCCTTCGAAACCATCCATCTCCACCAGCAAGGCATTCAACGTCTGTTCGCGCTCATCGTTGCCTCCACCCAAACCAGCTCCGCGCTGACGACCGACCGCGTCGATCTCATCGATGAAGATGATGCAAGGCGCATGCTTCTTAGCTTGCTCGAACATGTCACGCACACGTGCCGCACCAACACCCACGAACATCTCAACAAAATCAGAACCGGAGATGGAGAAGAACGGCACCTTAGCTTCGCCCGCTATGGCTTTTGCCAGCAAGGTCTTACCTGTACCTGGGCTACCCACCATCAACACGCCACGCGGGATACGTCCGCCTAGATTCTGGAACTTGGTTGGGTCGCGCAAGAAGTCCACCAACTCGGAGACTTCTTCTTTAGCCTCATCGCAACCCGCCACATCAGCAAAGGTCACGCGTTCTTTGGCCTCATCCAACATGCGCGCCTTGCTCTTACCGAACGAGAACGCACCGCCTTTGCCGCCGCCCTGCATCTGGCGCATGAAGAATATCCACACGCCGATCAACAGCAACATAGGGAACCAAGAGATGAACACCTGGCTGAGGAAGCTCTGCTCTTCTTCTGGTTTCGCTTCGACCTTCACGCCGTTCTTAAGTAGATCAGAGACCAACCAGATGTCGCTCGGTGCGAAAGTGGTGATGCGCTTGCCATCGGTCGTGGTCGCTTTCAAATTGCGGCCTTCGATGGTCACCTTATCAACATGCCCCGCCTTCACTTCATCCAAGAATTGCGAATAATCCAATTGCACTTGCGCCGTCGATTGTTGACGCGCATTGAATTGGTTGAATACGGTCATCAGCACCAAAGCCACGACCATCCAGATTCCGACACTCTTGAATAGATTGTTCACACTTGCTCCTTACCGAGCGAAAAACGAAGTTGCATTAGACACCGTCCAAGCTTATTTCTCAAGCTTGCCTAGACCCACAAGATACTGCTCGCTACTGCGGTCGCGCGACGCTTTCGGCTTACGTGTGACCACTTTCTCAAAGTGGCCTCGTGCCAGCTTCAGATAGTCTTCAAAGCCGACGCCTTGGAATATCTTCACCACAAACGAGCCGCCGGGTGCAAGGTGCTTAGCGGCAAAATCCAAAGCCAACTCCGCCAGATACATCGAACGCGCCTGATCGGCCGAACCTACGCCACTGATATTGGGGGCCATATCTGACATTACAAGGCCGATTTGGCGGCCATCGAGCATCTTTTCGAGCTGCGCCAACACACTGTCCTCGCGAAAGTCTCCTTGGATGAACTCCACGCGTGGTAGCGGATGCAAGGGCAACAGATCCAGCGCGATGATGCGCCCATGCATGCCCATCTTCTTCGCCACCACCTGACACCAACCACCTGGTGTCGCGCCAAGGTCGACCACCACCATGCCAGGCTTGATCAGATTGTCGCGCTCGTCCAACTCCATCAGCTTATAGGCGGCACGCGAACGGTAACCTTCTTTCTGTGCGCGCTGCACGTAAGGGTCGTTCACATGCTCTTGCATCCATTGTTTGCTGGTTTTAGTAGCCTTCATCGTTTAGAATCCGCGCCTTAATTGAAGGAATGCCATGTTGAACCTCTCCGTATCACAGCGCCTCGAACTCAAAGGTCGCGCCCATGCTCTCAAACCCATCATCATCATCGGCAATGCCGGCCTGACACCTTCCGTGCTGGACGAGATCGAACGTACCTTGAAAAGTCACGACTTGCTGAAAGTTCGAGTGATGAATGATGACCGCGAAGTGCGCACCACCATGCTGACGGAGATCTGCGAAACATTGAATGCAGGGCCTGTGCAACACATCGGCAAGATCTTGGTCATCTATCGTCCACTCGCCGTCCCCATCGCCAAGGCACCGACTAAGAGGCGCTCAGGCAAAGCACTCACCAAGAAGCAGCTGGGAAGCCGCACTTAATCAGATATATTGGACTTCGACGACTTCGTACTCGCGCACCCCACCTGGCGCTTGCACTTCTGCCACATCACCACTGGATTTACCGATTAGCGCACGCGCGATGGGGGAGCTGATGGATATCTTACGCTTCTTGATATCCGCCTCATCGTCACCCACGATCTGATAGGTCACCACGTCGCCGTTGTTCACATCTTCCAACACCACGGTCGAACCGAACACACAACGACCATCTGCATTCAGCGTCTTGGGGTCGATGATCTGCGCACTACCCAGCTTGAATTCCAACTCGATGATGCGGCCTTCGACGAAAGACTGCTTTTCCTTGGCCGCTTCGTATTCAGCATTCTCAGACAAATCACCCTGCGCACGTGCTTCCGAGATGGCATTGATCACGGCTGGGCGCTCGACTGTCTTGAGGTTATGCAATTCTTTGCGCAATGTATCTGCGCCGACGACCGTCAATGGGACCTTACTCATGGGATGCTTCCTTAATTGAATCGACGATGCAACGACTGCACGTCATAGACTTGCAACTCGGCCAAGTGATGCATACCGAGACAAGCAGCACGTGCGCCTGACAGGGTGGTGTAATACGTGACCCGACCTTGCAACGCTGCATTGCGGATGGAGTAGGAATCCTTCATCACGGAAGGTTTACTGTCCACCGTATTCACGATGAGATTGACATCACCATTCTTGATCATGTCAACGATGTGTGGACGACCTTCTTGCACCTTGTTCACGATGGTCACCTCGACACCTGCAGCCGAGATCACCGAGCCCGTACCGCGCGTCGCCAGAATGGTGAAACCCAATTCTTTGAGGGAACGTGCCACTTCGGCAGCGCCTGTCTTATCCGCTTCGCGCACGCTGATGAACACCTTGCCACTCTTCGGCAGTTTTACGCTCGCACCCAGTTGCGACTTAACGAAGGCTTCGGCAAAGGTTGCGCCTACGCCCATTACTTCGCCTGTAGACTTCATCTCTGGACCAAGGATGGTATCGACACCGGGGAATTTGATGAAAGGGAACACCGCTTCTTTCACCGAGTAATACGGTGGAATGACTTCCTTCGTCACACCTTGCGAGGCCAAGCTCTGACCGGCCATGCAACGCGCAGCGATCTTCGCCAAAGGCACCCCCGTCGCCTTGGAAACGAACGGTACGGTACGTGAAGCACGTGGATTCACTTCTAGCACATAGACCGTCTCACCTTGGATGGCGAACTGCACGTTCATCAAGCCGACCACATTGAGCGACTTCGCCATCGCCACCGTCTGACGACGCAACTCGTCTTGCATCGTAGCGGGCAAAGAGTAAGGCGGCAAAGAACACGCAGAGTCACCCGAATGCACACCCGCTTCTTCGATATGCTCCATGATGCCGCCGATGATGACTTGCTTACCGTCGGACACCGCATCCACATCCACTTCGATCGCATCGTTCAAGAAACGGTCGAGCAGGATGGGCATACGCTCTGGGTAAGTCTTGGCCAATTCTTCCGCATCACGCATGTAACGCTCAAGGTCTGGCTGCGCATGGATGATCTCCATACCTCGACCGCCCAACACGTTGGAGGGGCGCATCACCAGAGGGAATCCGATCTCAGCAGCTCCCGCTACCGCCTCAGCCACATGGCTGGCAGTGCGATTCGGCGGTTGCTTCAGATTCAATTCGCGCAACATCGCTTGGAAGCGCGCGCGGTCTTCCGCCATATCGATCATATCTACCGATGTGCCGATGATAGGAACGCCGCTCTTGGCCAAACCATGCGCCAACTTCAAAGGCGTCTGACCACCGTATTGCACGATGACACCGACTGGCTTCTCGACAGCGACCACTTCCAACACATCTTCCAAGGTCAGCGGTTCGAAGTACAAACGGTCGGAGGTGTCGTAGTCGGTAGAGACCGTCTCAGGATTGCAGTTGACCATGATGGTCTCGTAACCGTCCTCGCGCATCGCCAGTGCGGCATGCACGCAGCAATAATCGAATTCGATACCTTGGCCGATACGGTTCGGCCCGCCGCCCAGCACCATGATCTTCTTGTTATTGGTGGGTTGCGATTCGCACTCTTCTTCATAAGTGGAATACATGTAAGCCGTATTGGTAGAAAACTCTGCCGCGCAGGTATCCACGCGTTTGAACACCGGACGCACTTGCAGCGCATGGCGATACGCACGCACTGCGGCATCATCGGTTTCCATCAACGTGGCGATACGCGCATCGGCAAAACCACTACGCTTCAATGCGCGCATCTCATCCGCTTGCACGCTCTCCAAACCACGTCCGATCAAAGTGTTTTCTTGACGAATGATGTCCGCGATCTGCACCAAGAACCATGGGTCGATCTTGCTGACATTGAAGACTTCTTCCACGTTCATACCGATACGGAAAGCATCGCCCACCGCCCAGATACGATCAGGCCCGGGGTTGCCCATCTCAGCACAGATGGCTTCGCGGTCAGTGTATTTGCTGTCCAAACCATTCACACCGACTTCCAAACCGCGCAACGCTTTTTGGAACGACTCTTGGAAAGTGCGGCCGATCGCCATCACCTCGCCCACGGACTTCATCTGTGTGGTCAGGCGATCATTGGCTTGAGGGAATTTTTCGAAAGCGAAACGCGGGATCTTGGTCACCACGTAGTCGATGGTCGGCTCGAACGAAGCAGGCGTTGCTCCGCCTGTGATGTCGTTCTTCAACTCGTCCAGCGTGTAACCCACAGCCAGCTTGGCCGCGACTTTGGCGATCGGGAAACCTGTGGCTTTCGATGCTAGAGCCGATGAACGCGACACGCGCGGATTCATCTCGATGACCACCATGCGTCCATCAACTGGATTGATGGAGAACTGCACGTTGCTACCGCCAGTCTCCACACCGATCTCGCGCAACACGGCCAAGGAGGCGTCGCGCAGGATCTGGTATTCCTTGTCTGTCAGCGTTTGTGCTGGTGCGACAGTGATAGAGTCGCCGGTATGCACGCCCATCGGGTCCAAGTTCTCGATGGAGCAGATGATGATGCAGTTGTCGTTGCGGTCACGCACGACTTCCATCTCATATTCTTTCCAACCGAGTAGCGATTCTTCGATCAGTAACTCTTTGGTCGGCGATGCTTCCAAACCGCGTTCACAGATCTCGACGAACTCTTGACGGTTGTAGGCGATACCACCGCCGCTACCACCCATGGTGAAGGACGGACGAATGACGGTTGGGAATCCCATCACCTGCTGCACTTGGAAGGCTTCTTCCATGCTGTGCGCGATAGCGGAACGTGCCGATGCCAGCCCGATGCGGGTCATCGCTTGTTTGAACTTCTCGCGGTCTTCCGCCATATCGATGGCGTCGCGCGATGCACCGATCATCTCGACCTTGTATTTTTCCAATACGCCGTGCTTCGCCAGATCCAAGGCGCAGTTCAGCGCAGTCTGTCCGCCCATGGTCGGCAGAATGGCATCAGGACGTTCCTTGGCGATGATCTTCTCTACCATCTGCCAAGTGATCGGCTCGATGTAGGTCGCATCCGCCATGTTAGGGTCGGTCATGATGGTGGCTGGGTTGGAATTCACCAGAATGACGCGGTAGCCCTCTTCACGCAGCGCTTTACATGCTTGCGCGCCGGAATAGTCGAACTCACACGCTTGCCCGATGACGATGGGACCCGCGCCAATGATCAGAATTGATTTGATGTCAGTACGCTTAGCCATTTACTTACCACCCATCATCGCAACGAAGCGATCGAACAAAACATCCACGTCATGCGGCCCGGGACTTGCCTCGGGGTGACCTTGGAAACAGAACGCTGGCTTGTCAGTCAGCTCGAAACCTTGCAACGTGCCATCGAACAATGAGATGTGTGTGACGCGTGCATTCTTTGGAAGTGTCGCCGCGTCCACCGCAAAACCGTGGTTCTGGCTGGTGATCATCACGCGCTTGGTCTGCGTGTCTTGCACCGGATGGTTCGCACCGCGATGGCCGAACTTCATCTTCACCGTCTTCGCACCGGATGCCAGACCGAGGATCTGATGACCCAAACAGATACCGAACAAGGGTATGCCCACTTCTAGGAACTTTTGCGTCGCCGCGATCGCGTAGTCGCATGGCTCTGGATCGCCGGGGCCGTTGGACAAGAACACACCATCCGGCTTCAACGCCAGCACATCGGCAGCAGAAGTCTTCGCGGGGACTACAGTGATACGGCAACCGCGCTCGGCCAGCATGCGCAAGATGTTGCGCTTCACACCGAAGTCATACGCCACCACATGGAATTTCGATTCAGCGATGTCGCTATAGCCGACACCCAATTCCCACTCGCGTTGTTTCCAGTCGTAGGATTTGTCGCAGGTGACCACTTGCGCCAAGTCCATACCAGCCAATCCAGCAAAGCCACGTGCCGCAGCCAGCGCCGCTTCCACGTTGTCGCCGGTGGCGATACAACCGCTCTGCGCACCTTTGCTACGCAGGATGCGCGTCAGCTTGCGCGTATCGATGCCAGCGATGGCAACCACATTGTTGGCTTTGAGATATTCAGGCAGGGATTGCGTAGCGCGGAAATTGCTCACCGTCTGCGACAGGTCACGAATGATGAGGCCGCTGGCGAATACTTGGCGCGACTCCACATCTTCTGGGTTGCAACCGACGTTACCGATATGCGGGTAAGTCAGCGTAACGATCTGGCGGCAATAGGACGGGTCGGTCAGGATCTCTTGGTAACCGGTCATCGAGGTGTTGAACACCACCTCGCCGACGCTGCTACCTGAGGCTCCGATGGCAGTTCCGCGAAACACTGTCCCATCGGCTAAAACTAGAATGGCAGGACTGGTTTGCGACACGGCTTGCTCCTCGAATCTGGACATAAAGAAGCGGGATGAGCACTTGGCTCGTCCCGCTTTTGGAATGGCGCGCATTATAGCCGAAACGAGGGGCGGCATCAAACCCAAGTACAAGACAAATCACCCAACGTATAATGCCTAACCCCTCATTCTCCCCATAAAATAATGTTTGAAGTCATCATATTAGCCATCGCACTCAGCATGGATGCATTCGCTGTTTCCATCGGGCTCGGCTCCAAAGGCAACATCAAAGGACTGGGCTTGAAAGCCGGACTCTACTTCGGCGCATTCCAAGCATTGATGCCCTTCATCGGCTATCTCGGCGGTCGCGGTGTACTGGGTTGGGTGGACGCTTACGCGCACTGGATCGCCTTTGGGTTGCTGGCGTTGATTGGCGCAAAGATGATCTACGAAGGCATGCAGGAAGGCATCGAAGAAGACATCGCCGCCATCACCCACAAGATGATGCTCATGCTCGCCGTCGCCACCAGCATCGACGCGATGGCTGCCGGTTTCAGTCTGACACTGCTGGAAGTTGAAGCATGGATTGCTTGCTTCATCATCGGCATCACGACCTTCGCATTCAGCTGGGTGGGCGTGGAGATCGGCAAACGTAGTGGCACTTGGCTGGAAAACAAGGCGGAGATATTCGGTGGGGTGGTGCTGATCTTGATCGGCATCAAGATGCTAGTCTTGTAACGAGGCAAGTATGGAAAAGATGATCTCCACCGAGGATAGCGTCATTATCTGGACAGAGACTTTCGGCAAATCGACCGACCCCACCGTGTTGCTCATCATGGGTGCGATGAACCAAGGCATCTTCTGGCCAGATGAGTTCTGTCAAACTTTGGCAAACGAAGGCAACTTCGTGATTCGCTATGACCATCGCGACACAGGCAAGTCATCCATCATTGATTTTGAGCGACACCCCTACAGCCTCGACACACTCACTCGTGACGCAGTGGAAGTATTAAAAGGGCATGGCGTAGAAAAAGCAGTCATCGTCGGTCTTTCGATGGGCGGTTACATCGCGCAACTCATTGCGATCCAACATCCCGACTTGGTGGACAAGCTCGTACTGATCTCCACCACAGCGGATCAACGCCCCTATATGACCGCAACGATGGGCATTGATGGGGAAAGATTCGACCTGCCCCCACCAGATGAGAAGTTGCTCGCCTATATTAGATCGACGGTATCCGCCCCACCTAAGACCGAGAGCGAACTAGAAGATAATATGTTGCAAGGATGGGCTGTGACTTATGGTGGAGCTAGGCCATTTCCCAGAAAACAAGTCGCTAACGCTCTGAGACTCAGCGCCTCAAGAACAAAGGATAGAACAGCGAACTTCCACCATGCACTGGCCGTCGCCGCATCTCCGGAACGGCTTGAATCCGTAAAGCGCATCCAAGCTCCAACGCTTATCATTCATGGAAGATATGACGTTTGCTTCCCACTTTCACATGCGGAGTATCTATCCCACAGCATCCCCAAAGCGCAGCTGTTCGTGTTGGAGATGGGGCACGCGTTCATGTGGTCTTGGTCAATAGAGGTGGCCGCACTCATTTCTCGATTCACCTCTGAAACCAACACAGATCGGACGATGTAGATTCAACGCCAATCTGATCGTTAGTTCACTTCAACCCCAACACGTCCTGCATGTCGTAAAGCCCCGCCTTGTTCTCGCTGAGGAAGCGCGCCGCACGCAAGGCACCGAGCGCAAAGGTGGCGCGGCTACTGGCTTTGTGGGTGATCTCGATACGTTCACCGATACCTGCGTACAGCACGGTATGGTCGCCGACGATGTCTCCGCCGCGCACGGTGGCGAAGCCGATGGTGGAAGGGTCGCGTTCACCGGTGACACCTTCGCGGCCATACACGGCTACTTTGGAAAGGTCACGCCCCAATGTCTTGGCGACGACTTCACCTAAGCCCAATGCGGTGCCTGATGGAGCATCCACTTTATGGCGGTGATGTGCTTCGATGATCTCGATGTCGTAGCCTTTGTCGAGCACGCGCGATGCGGTCTCTAGCAATTTGAAAATCAGGTTCACGCCGACGCTCATGTTGGGCGCGAACATGATACCGATGTCTTGTGCGCCTGCGCCGAGTTGGGCTTTTTGTTGCGCATCCAAGCCGGTCGTACCGACCACCATATTGACCTTGTTCTGACGGCAGATGGCGAGGTGTTGCATAGTGCCTTCGGGGCGGGTGAAGTCGATGAGTACATCCGCACCTTTCAAAGCAATCTCAATGTCAGCAGTGATCTTCACGTCTGAGGTGACGACGTTACCAAGTAATGGGCTGCCTGCATGTTCCAGTGCCGCATGCAACACCAAGTCGTCAGCCGCAGCGACACACTCCAACAAGACTTTGCCCATACGTCCGCCGCAACCGGCGATAGCAACTTTGATCTTTGCCATTATTTCTTCTCCTGTGCTGAGATCGCATTCACAGCCAGCGGGGTCGCATCGTCGATACGCGCCAAAATACCTTGCGTGAAATAGAGGGTCAGGCGTTGGCTTTCCACCACCTTGCCTTGGGTCTCCAAGCTATAGAGGTAATCCCAACGATCCGCGTGATAGATGTCGTTGATGAGCGGCGCGCCAAGAATGGCTTTCACTTGAGCTGTCGTCATACCCACCTTGATGCGGTCGCGCATATCTTGCGTGATGAGATTGCCTTGGCGGATCTCGATCTTGTGCGGTGTAAAGGTCGGTAGGTAATTAGAGAAGTTGCCGCACGAAGCAAGCAACACGGATAGAGAGATGATGAGGATGCGCATTTGATGGATAGCTTTCACAGAACAGGCGGCATCATACCTTAAGCGGCGATGCCTAATAACTCGGCGGCGTGTTTACGTGTGGTCTCGGTGATCTTCACCCCGCCCA
>JBAYIG010000038.1:0-17416 GCA_041665725.1 Sideroxydans sp.
CTTCTTGTCGTTGCAATTCCGCAAGACCAATATTCCCGATGTGTTGGTGCTGATGCTGGTAGGTATCGTGATCGGCCCCGTGCTGGGCATCGTCACACCGGATGATTTTGGCAAGATCGGTTCGCTTATCGCCACCATCGCGTTGGTGGTGATCCTGTTCGAGAGCGGCACTTCGCTGAACATCACCACACTGGGAAAATCGTTAGGAACGACGGGATTGCTTGCCACCCTGTGTTTCGTATTGACTGTGCTCATAGTCGCCGCCATCGGATTCGCAGTGCTGGAGCTGGAATTGCTACCCTCCATCTTGCTGGGTGTGATTCTGGGCGGTACGTCTTCTGCAGTAGTGATCCCCATGGTAAGCGCGCTGCAATTGTCGGAAAAACCCGCCACCGTGTTGGTGCTGGAGTCGGCCTTGACCGATGTGCTCTGCATTGTCGGTGTGTTCGCTTTGTTACAGGTATTCACGCAAGGTGGAGTCGATCCGGGGCGATTGATCGGTGGTGTGTTGTCGGCTCTCATCTTCGCTGCCGTGATTGGTGTGGTGGGCGGCATCGGCTGGCTACTGGTGCTGGGAAAGGTGCGCGACTTTCCGAACACCATCTCATCTACCTTGGCCTACGTATTCATCGTGTACGGTGCAACTGAATTCCTCGGTTTTTCCGGTGCGATCGCTTCACTTGCGTTGGGGATCACGCTGACGAATTTCGAGAAGTTCGGCTTGCACCGAATTTCTAGCATAGGCAGCAATATCGAACCTCTGAACGAGATGGACTTGGGGTTCTATCGCGAAGCGGTGTTTCTGCTGAAGACCTACTTCTTTGTTTATCTCGGTATCTCTATTCATTTTGGCGCGGCCGAGTTGGCATTAGTCGCAGTGGCGATGGTGCTGTTGGTGTATGTGATGCGGCTCGGATTAACGCGCATGGTGTTTCGCAACGAAAGTTATGGTTTGCGCGATGCGGCGATCACTTCTATGCTCGCCCCGAAGGGATTGGCCGCAGCAGTGTTGGCTGCATTGCCGCTGCAATACGGGGTGGCGGGTGGCGAGCTGATTCGTGATACGACTTACATGGTGGTGCTGGTCAGCATCAGCGTCACAGCGCTATTGGTGATGTTCTATCCTGTGCCGCTAGTACGTCGTTTCTATTCGTTCACATTAGGTAAGCTGCCTGGGGATACCATGAAAGTTGCAGCCTATACCGACACCAAGAAATGATTTCTTGTGCGCGGCATCTGTTTTGCGGTGGCGATCATTTTTGATGCGAAGATGACCATTCTTTTTCGAACCTGCTTATTCTTTTTTCTATTACCCTCTCTTGGGCATGCAGCGATTCCGCAATCCTCCAATGTGCCGGGCGGGGTCGCCGTCATTCCATTAGACGTTGTATCAACAAATAAAGCGCCGCCGCAAGCGTGGATGAATGATCGCCCCTTGTTTGTCGAAGAGCATGAAGGTCAGTGGGTCGCTGTGATCGGGCTGGCTCTTGATATGAAGCCAGGATCTCATTCGATTCGAATCGATAGTGGCGGCGTCTCTAAAACGCAAATCTTTGAGGTAATCCCCAAGCAATATCCCGAGCAACACCTCTCACTCAAAGATAAAGGCAAGGTACACCTGTCTCCCAAGAATGCAGCGCGTGCCAAGCACGAGATCGCAAGGATCTTGGAACTTAAGCGTCACTGGCGCAAAATTAACGATACGGATGCACTATTCACTTTGCCTGCGGAAGGCAGGATGTCCGGCCCTTTTGGATTACGCCGTTTTTTCAATGGCGAGTCACGTTCACCCCATTCAGGACTTGATGTGGCAGTTCCTGTAGGGACTCCGATCAAGGCAGTTGCGCGCGGTAGTGTCCTAGCGGTAGATGACTATTTCTTTAACGGCAAGACTATTTTTCTAGACCATGGAAATGGCCTGATCACCATGTATTGTCACCTTGACCAGATTGGTACAAAGGTGGGCGATGAGGTGGCTAAAGGCCAAGATATTGGCACTTCAGGGCAGACTGGACGTGCTACCGGCCCTCATCTGCATTGGAGTGTTGTGCTTAATGGGAACATGGTGGATCCAGAACTATTTCTAACTGGAGGACGTGCCGAATAGTTTCGTAAGTCATGCTTGTGATGTCCTTTCAGTTGCCTACGATTCAGCGCTTTTATGGCAAAGTCCTCGGTAAAACCCGCTGCCAACGAGTATGCAGCCAGCTCCCGTAGATCATTATTTACCCCCCCCCCGCCGGGGTAAATAGAAAATCTCCCCAATCAGATATCTCCACCTATATCGACGCTTAAGGGAATCCATTAGCTTCAATATTTTCAAACGAAATTCCTAAATTTCTTCAGCTACTTATTGACTTGAAGCCACTTCGCAATAATGTAGGGGATGCCCCAATTATGTTTTTCTCGAAATCTCAATATCATTCCGAAATCGGTAGCAAGAATCTTTGTGTGTATAACAGCTACGCACAAAGTAGGGCTGTAGCAGAGCAGACCCGGAGTGACGGTGGTCTGAATGAAGAAACATTCAGATCACCCTTCACTTTTCATATCACTTTCACGGTACCTTTATACCTCGTGGCGGATTGGTGAGCCCTCAAGAGACAAAAGTGAGTTAATCGCCGTCCACGTTCTCCACCAAAGCGAAGTTTTGATGTGCAACTCTAAAGGGTAGCAAAGGGGCGGCCCCTGTCTGACAAGGTAGAAGATATTTTCCACATCGAATGTCTCTAATGCCACACATACCTGCCCTTAGTATATGTAGACGCCACCGGCAGTAATGGCCGATGATGAGTCCTCGAGACTGATCGACATACGAGCTCGTCGAGTGCAGCCTCATTTCGCGACTATCAATTCTGACCAGCTAGATGTGTAGTTTTGAGACTTTTTTTCTCTTCGCATACTCCAGCGCTGCCTGATTCCAGATGCGCCAGTCGAGAGACTCCCTTTACCCATTTTATGATTGATTGCATCCATGACCTGCATGAGGCTATCCGATTTCGCTTGATGATCAGCGACTTCGAACAGGTCGTGTTGCATCGTTGCCTTGGGTTGGAGCGTCATCAATAACACCCCCGACTTCTTGTAGCGAAAGCTACCAAGATATATCTGCTTCAGTCCCGCCAGTGCTGCTCCGACGAGATGTGAAGTGTTATCGCTGGGGATGGGGAGGGGGACGATCACCGAATTGTGGTACTGCTTCTCTCCTTCCTTGAAGGGATCGGTTCGGATAAAGACGCAGAGGCTGGATGCCACAGAACCATCGTGACGCAGCTTCTCTGCTGCAAGTGTGGCGTATTGTGCGACTGATTCCGACAGTTCTGAAAGGCTCGATACCTTAGTACCGAATGAACGTGAGACCATGATCTGCTGTCTTGGCACACCCGCGTCTTCCAGCTCGATGCAAGGGATGTCGTTGAGTTCCTGAACGGTGCGAACCAGTACGACAGAGAAGTGTTTGCGGATTCTTTCTAGGGCAGAGGTGCGCAGGTCTTCAACCGTCTGGATTCCTAACGTCTGGAGCTTCTCAGTGTGTTTGTAGCCAACACCCCATATTTCACCTACGGGAATTGAGGCATACAGAGTGCTGCGCTCGACATCACCCAACATCCCGAAATCACACACGCCATCATTACCGGCCAATCTCTTCTTTGCGCAGTGGTTGGCAAGTTTTGCCAGCGTCTTGGTTTCTGCGATGCCAACACACACGGGGATGCCTGTACTTTGCTTGACCGTCTGCTGAATACGTAACCCGTATTCAGCAAGCGATAGGTGGGCGAACCCACTGAGGTCCAGAAAGCATTCATCGATCGAGTAAATCTCTTGCTGGGGAGAGAAATTGGAAAGAATCGACATTACCCGCGATGACATTTCACCGTACAAGGTGTAATTGCTGGATAGCGCAATGATGCCGTGCTGTCTGGCCAGCTTCTCCATCTTGAACCACGGCTCTCCCATTTTGATGCCGAGCGTTTTGACTTCGTTGGAGCGTGCGACAGCGCACCCGTCGTTATTGCTCAGAACGACAACCGGTTTCCCCTCAAGGTTGGGATTGAAGACCCGTTCGCACGAGACATAGAAATTGTTGCAATCGACAAGAGCTATCGGCATGGCATCGTGCCTCAGACATACTTTTTCACAGTCCCAACGACTACGCCCCAAACCTGAAGCTCCTGGCCATCCTTGAACTCGATCTCACTGAATGAGGGATTCTCAGGACGGAGAACAATCTTCCCGGCACGCTTGATGAAGGTCTTCACTGTGTATTCACCATCGACGAAGGCAACAACGATACTTCCCGACTTGGGTGTTATGGATTTGTCGACTACAAGAATGTTGCCGTCCTGGATGCCCGCACCTTCCATGCTCTTGCCACGTGCACGGACGAAGAAGGTCGCATCCTTGTTCGCGATGAGATGCTCATCCAGGCTCAACCGCCCTTCGACATAGTCATCGGCTGGTGATGGAAAACCGGCCGGCACGGCATGGCTGAACAAGGGGACGCGGATAGAGGGTCGACCTATAGCTGGCAGTAATACGGCGGTGGGACTTTGGATGTTCATCGGAGCAAACGTACTGGGTGGACGTCCGACACATCCTAGAGAACGAACGTTCTGTTGTCAATCGATTCCGAAATCTCTCGCAAGCGGCTCAGTCAATCCTGCGTCATTACGAAGACCTGCTCGATTCAAATCACGCGTCACAGGCCATGCCTGCATGGATTCAGAGTCGTGTGGAGCAATGAGGGGTTGTACAAGGTCGGCACGACGCACTTCATGAGAAAGCCATTGCTCCCACTGGTCGGGATTCAGAATTACAGGCATGCGGTCGTGGATCGGCTGCATTATTGCGTTCGCTTCTGTGGTGATGATGCAGCAAGTCTGAATTGCTTCTCCATCACTCGGTTTCCACTCTTCCCATAGGCCGGCGAATGCCATTGGCTCTCCAGATTTGTAGCTGATATACCACGGCTGTTTTATACCGCTCTCCATCTTCCATTCATAGAATCCTGATGCAGGGATGAGACAACGGCGAGTCTTGAATGCGTTCCTAAACGAGGGCTTCTCGGCTACGGTCTCACCGCGAGCATTGTTCAGTTTGTTGCCAATGGTCGCATCCTTGGCCCATGACGGGATAAGTCCCCAGCGCATCATCCTGACGTGCCGCTTTTCTTCGTGGTCAGCAGTAATCGAGACTATGCGCATCGAAGGCGCAATGTTCCAAGATGGCGCACAATCAAAGTGGCCGGCTACCCTGAAATGCTCGGCAAGATTCTTGGGGGATTCTTTCAAGGCAAAGCGTCCGCACATGATGGCTAGTTCTTTTCCTTTTTAGTGTGACGCCAATCCCAAGGTGGTGTTGGATCAGGATCGATCCACAAACCAGCTTTCGCTGTTCGTGCCCGCTCCTCAGCCTGAGCATAGGCTGAACGGTCATCAACAGACTGTTCGCGTTGATACTGCTTGTAGTGCCACGCCATGCCAGCTTTGACTTGTTCAAGATTGGCATCGACTCCATTCACAATTATCTTGCCGACTGTGCGACCGTACTTGTCTCGTTTGCTGTACTCAACCGTGACTTGCTTGTTGAAGACCAAGTCAGACAAGTGTTCCTTTGATCTCTGTCCAAAGGACATTTTCTTTTCGGGAGCATCAATACCCATCAGCCGAATCTTGAACTGGACATTTAAGGAATCAAGAACTGTCACTGTATCTCCATCAGCCAGACCAACTACTCTTCCTTGAAGTGTGTCAGCGATTGAGATATTCGCGAACAGCAGTACAGAGGTCAGCAGAGTAATTCGGGTAAAGTACGATTTCATAATGGAGAATCACCATGTCAGATATAGCCACTCTCGGACAATACACCAACCTCGCCGACCAGTTAATCGAAAAGGCATCCAAGGATGACCTGGCTGAAACGGCAAGACTGTTGGCAATCAACGTCGCCCACTACCAATCAAAATACGGGGAACTTCCGCTTGATGAGACGCTTGCAATGATTAGTACCAACAGACCCAATGCCGAGCAAATTGAAATGCTGATTGGAGGAATGGAAACACTCGTTGGTGTGCTGGGAAATGTTGTTATGGGGCTTGATCATGAGCGGCACTGATCGAGCGTTTGACTTGGCCACTTCGGGCGAATATATGACTGGTTTATTTGACAGACATTCCATAAGTTGATATTGGCACTGTATTAAAACCTTTTCGAATATAATTTCAGACTTTGGTTTCAGTAGGAAATATCAACCGTTTTATTGTGGAAGAACCTCTAGCGGCTGCTTAATGTGGGTAATTTGTCGTCAACTGAAATGCAAATTTCAACTGTTAGAAGTCGGTTGATGAAAAATCTAATCGATCCGTTGTTATATATAGAATTCTTTAGTCTACCGATATTTATACATAATAAAATTTCGATTGGGACGGCACAGTGATGGATTCCACGGCAGTCATTGCGACTTCCATCCAATCAGCCTGTCGCGACCTCGCTTTACCAATCCCTAGTGATGAAGATGCGCGGCATGTCATCGGCATGGGCTTGGCGCAGGCGTTGCAACATGCCGTGCCGGATGCACCGCCGCACATGCATGAGCCATTGGCGGATCGTTACCGTCACTATTTTTTGGCACAAGACCAATCTATTCCCTTGTTCGATGGTGCGGCGGAGACTATCGCTGAATTGAAAGAGGCGGGCTATCTGTTGGCAGTTGCCACCGGCAAGAGCCGTAAAGGCTTGGATAGGGTGATGGATAGCAGCGGCCTGCGCGAATTCTTCATTGCCTCACGTACGGCGGATGAGACCTTCTCAAAACCGCATCCGGCGATGTTGCACGAATTGATGGATGAATTGGCGGTCGATCCGGAGCGTGTGCTGATGGTGGGCGATACTACCCATGATTTACAGATGGCCATCAACGCGGGGGTGGATGTGGTGGGGGTGACTCACGGCGCTCACCCCGAAGACCAATTGCGTGCGTTAGCCCCACTGGCTTTGTTAGATGATTTTCACGGATTGCGTGCTTGGTTCAAAGCCAACGCATGATTTTTTACGCCGTTCGCCCTGAGCTTGTCGAAGGGTGAAGGGTTTGAGGGTAAAAGTTACATGCTTCGACAAGCTCAGCATGAACGGAAATTTAAGGAGTGAATATGTCAGAAGAAAACAACACACCCAATTGGGAACGAGGCGTACTGGAAAAGCTGGCGATGTCAGCAATTCAGGAACAACGTCGTGCGCGTCACTGGAGCATCTTCTTCAAGGTGCTGACCTTCGGCTATCTGTTCTTGTTGTTATTCCTCTTCATGGGATGGGCGGGCAGCAACAGCGACGGCAGCATGTCGGGTGGCAAGCACACCGCGCTGGTCGATCTGCAAGGTGTCATATCAGCAGATAGCAATGCGAATGCCGATAACTTGATGGCTAGTCTGAATGATGCGTTTGAAGACAAGAACACAGCAGGCGTCATTCTGCGCGTCAATAGCCCCGGTGGTAGCCCAGTGCAAGCGGGTCTAGTGAATGACGAGATCCGTCGCTTGCGCGCATTGCATCCGGATGTTCCCTTGTATGTGGTGGTGGAAGACATGTGTGCATCGGGCGGTTACTACATCGCGGCGGCGGCAGACAAGATCTACGTCAACAAGGCGAGTATCGTCGGTTCCATCGGCGTGTTGATGGATGGTTTCGGCTTCACAGGTACGATGGAGAAGTTGGGTGTGGAGCGCCGTTTGATGACTGCAGGTGAGAACAAGGGCTTCATGGATCCCTTCTCACCACGCAACCCGAAACATGAAGCTTTCACCAAGGGCTTGCTGGTGGGCATCCATCAACAGTTCATCGATGTGGTGAAGCAAGGTCGTGGTAAGCGCTTGAAGGAGACTCCAGAGATGTTCAGCGGGCTTTTCTGGAGTGGTGATAAAGCCATCGAGATGGGGCTGGCGGACGAGATCGGTAGTGTGGATTCCGTGGCACGTGATGTCATCAAGGCGGAGGACATCGTGGATTTCACCGCACGTGAGAACATCGCAGATCGTTTGGCCAAGAAACTAGGAGCCGGTGTGGCCAGCGCATTCCCGGGGTTCGGCGCTCAAGTGGGTGGGGTCACTTTGCGCTAAGCAGAGGTGTCAGGTGCGGTAGTACGTTCTTCAATATTTGAGGCTGTGCTACCGCATTTGGATGCAGGTTGTCCGCTTGGAACTGCTCAGGCGGAATGTCTTTCAGCATGAAGCCCACCAGGCTCACTTTATGTTTCTTTGCCAGCTTCGGGTATAGCGCGCTGAATCGTTTGGTGTAGTTCAGCCCGTAGTTGGGCGGTATCTGAATCCCTAGTAGCAAAATCTTAGCGCGCGCTTTCTTTGCTTGAGCAATGATGTTGTTCAAGTTCTTATCGGTATCAGTTAGCGGCGTGCCACGTAACGCATCGTTCGCGCCCAACTCCACGATCACGATAGCAGGGCGATGCTCCTGCAATGCCTTGCCGATACGCCGTACGCCGCCAGATGTTGTCTCGCCGCTGATGCTGGCATTCACTACTTCGTATTGCGGATGACTTACTTTCAATGAGGTCTGTAACAAGTTACCCCATGAATCGTCACGTGCGATCCCATAGCCGGCTGATAAACTGTCACCAAAGATCAAGATGGTCTTGGCGGCATGTGCGGAATTAGATAGCGCGACTGCGGCCATCAGTAGAGCGATTCTCAGAAAGGTATTCATGTCATCGATTGTGCAAGCAGTAGGGCTCACCAAGCAAGTGCAAAGTGGCGATCAGCCCTTGGTCATCCTGAATGAAGTCAGCTTCGAGGTGGCGGCGGGAGAGAGTCTGGCTATCGTCGGTGCTTCTGGTTCGGGCAAATCCACCTTGTTGGGGCTGTTGGCAGGTTTGGACGTACCGAGTAGCGGCAGTGTTTCGTTGAATGGCACCGACTTGTTTGAATTGGATGAAGATGGCCGCGCTCGTCTCCGTGGTGAATTGGCAGGTTTCGTATTCCAATCCTTCCAATTGCTCCCCGCTTTGAATGCACTAGAGAACGTCATGCTGCCGCTTGAGTTGGCTGGTGTGAAAGATGCGCGACAGCGCGCCGAAGTATCGTTGCAACAAGTCGGTCTGAGCGCACGCGCACACCATGTCCCTAAACATCTCTCCGGTGGTGAACAACAACGCGTCGCACTCGCCCGCGCCTTCGTCACCCAACCCAAGATACTTTTCGCCGATGAACCTACGGGAAACCTAGATGCCGCCACAGGTGCGCAAGTCATCGAGTTGATGCTCGAACTCAATCGCGCACAAGGCACGACGTTGATATTGGTAACGCATGACGAAAATCTGGCAAAACGATGCGGTAAGCAGTTGCGGTTGGCGGCAGGGCGGGTGGTGTAGTGAATCTACTTCGTCTTTCATTGAATCTATTACGTCGCGACTGGCGCGCTGGCGAATGGCGCGTATTGTTACTCGCGCTCGTGCTGGCGGTCGGCAGTCTCGCCACTGTTGGTCTATTCGCAGATCGGGTGCGCCAAGCGTTGCAGCAGCAGGCGCAGAGCTTGATTGGCGCTGATCTGCGCATCACTTCCTCGCGACCAATTCCAATCGACTACCGCAAAGCCGCTGAGTCCAAAGGTTTGCAGGTGGTGCATAGTCGTACCTTCCCCAGCATGGTGGGGCATGGCGAGCAGGTGTTGTTGAGTGAGATACAGGCTGTGGAGGCTGGCTATCCTTTGCGCGGCAAGATCGAGATCGACGATGGTGATTTGCACATTGCTCCTGCCATACCTGCGGATGGCACAGTATGGGTTGATGAGCGATTGCTACGCCGCTTAGGTGTGAAGGTTGGGGGTGAACTCGTCATTGGTGCGCGACGTTTCAAAGTGGCGGCGCGCATCGTGAAGGACATCGACCAGTCCATCGGTTTCGCCAGCTTTGCTTCACGCGTGTTGATGAACGAGGCCGACTTGGCTTCCACAGGCTTGCTACAAGAGGGTAGTCGCATCTCTTATCGCTTGATGATCGCGGGTGATGCAACGCAGGTGCTTGCCTTAAAAGCATCGCTGCAAGAAAAGCTTTCCGGTAACGAGAAGATGGAAGACGTGCGCGATGCGCGTCCTGAGATTCGAGCGGCACTGGAACGAGCAGAACATTTTCTGGGACTGGCTGCGCTCACGGCTGCCATCTTGGCTGGGGCAGCGATGGCATTGGCCGCACGGCGTTTCGTGTTGCGTCATCTCGATGGCGTGGCGGTGATGCGTTGTCTTGGCGCGCAACAAGGGCAGGTGCTGAATCTGTTTCTCTATCAATTCGTGTTGCTCGGCATCGTGGCCGTGTTGATCGGTGGTTTGTTGGGGTACCTTACGCAAGCAGCTCTTGTCGAAAGCATCGCCTCGATGCGTGAGGCAAGCTTGCCTCAACCGAGTATGTTGCCTTTGATCAAAGCTGCCATCAGCGGTTTTGCTTTGTTGCTGGGTTTCGCTTTCCTGCCTTTGTTGCAACTGCGCAAGGTGTCGCCTCTACGCGTGTTGCGTCGCGAGTTGGGTTTGCCTGAAGCAAGTGGTTGGTTGATCTATGGACTCGCGGTGAGCGTGTTGGCTGGATTGTTCTTGTGGCATGCGGGCTCGTTGAAGCTGGGCATGGCGGTTTTGGGCGGTCTGCTTGCGGGCTTGCTGTTGTTTGGCTGGTTGGCCTGGCTGTTGTTGCATCTGCTTGCTCGTTACGCATCCTATTTTCAGGCGCACTGGCGGCAGGCGTTCAATAATCTGGCGCGACATGGGCGTAGTGCCGCAGTACAGGTGGTGGCACTGAGTCTAGGGGGTATGGCGTTACTGGTGTTGACTCTGGTGCGTGGGGATTTGTTGGAGGCATGGCAAAGTAAGTTGCCTCCGGATGCACCTAACCGATTCCTTGTGAACGTCCAAGCAGACCAACATCAGCCTGTACTCGATTTCTTTACACAACGTGAACTATCAGCGCCAGAGTTACAGCCCATGGTGCGAGGTAGACTCATCGCGATCAACGATTTTGCGGTGAATGGCGATAGTTTTGCCGACCAACGTGCGAAGGCCTTGGTTGAGCGCGAGTTCAATCTTTCTTATATGGAGCAGATGCCAACGTGGAATGAGGTGACGGCTGGGCAATGGTGGAACACCAGCGGGACGGGAGAACTGTCGGTGGAAGAGGGTATCGCCAAGACGCTGAACATCAAGCTGGGCGATTCACTCACCTACGATGTGGCGGGAAGTCATTTCACCGCCAAGGTCACCAGTCTACGCAAGGTGCAATGGGATTCGATGAAGGTGAATTTCTTCGTCATCACCACGCCAGAGCTGCTCAAAGATTTTCCGACCAGCTATCTCAGCAGCTTCTATCTATCGCCAGACAAGGCGCGTGTGGGCGACGAACTGTCACGAACCTTCCCCAACATCTTGCTGATCGACACGGGTGCGGTCATCGCTCAAGTGCGCGGCATCATGGACCAGATTGCGCAGACCGTGAGTGCGGTCTTTCTATTCACACTACTTTCTGGATTGGCTGTTCTGTACGCCGTTTTGCTTGCCACACAGGATGAGCGCAGCCACGAGGTGGCTATCTTGCGTACCTTGGGGGCCGATAGTGGTTATCTGCGCCGATTGCATCTGGCCGAATTCGCCATTCTGGGCGGGTTGAGTGGTCTGTTTGCGGCTGCGGGCGCGGCCTTGTTAGGCTGGGTGCTGGCGCGTTTCGTCCTGGAGATACCCTATCAGGCGAACTTCTCCGTGTGGGCGATCGGGCTGTTAGGCGGGGTGGCGGTGGTCACCTTGGCCGGTTGGCTAGCGACCCGCCGTATCGTCAACTTACCCCCATTGCGCATCCTAGCTGCTGATTGATTGGGGTTTTCTGGTTGACGTCAGGGGAAATATCCCTATAATGCGCGCTCCCTGAAAAAGGGAGTTCTAAACCTTGCTCCACCGTCCACTTTAATGTCGGGGGGCTTTAATCCACAAGGAGATGTAATGCGACACTACGAAATCGTATTTATCGTGCATCCTGATCAGAGCGAGCAAGTGCCCGCGATGATCGAGCGTTATCGCACGTTGGTGACCAGCAAGAATGGTCACATCCACCGTCTGGAAGACTGGGGCCGCCGCCAATTGGCATACCCGATCCAAAAGATCCACAAAGCACACTACGTGCTCATGAACATCGAGATCGATCAGCCTACACTGGAAGAACTGGAACATGCGTTCAAGTTCAACGATGCAGTGTTGCGCCACCTGACCATCAAGACAAAGGCAGCTGTCGTTGTGCCTTCCGCCATGATGAAGGAAGAAAAATCGCGCTCTTACACTGATGCTGCTGATGCAGCACCAGCTGCAGCTGCGTAATTTGTATTGAGCAACAACCGTTGTGTGATCGACGGGGAGGTGGTGGAGTCGGAAGGCTTGCGCTACACCCCAGCAGGAATAGAGAGAGTGGTGTTCAAGTTGCGCCACACCTCGATGCAGCAGGAAGCAGGGATGCAGCGCCAAGTTCAGTGTGACGTACCCGCACTGGCACTCGGTGAAGCGGCAAAGCAAGTCAGCCGCGTGCAACCCGGACAGCAGGTGAGAGCCGAAGGTTTCCTAGCGCAGCGTAGCCTCAAGATCGCGCAGTTGGTGTTGCACATTGATAACGTCACATTGAAATAGGAGCAAAAAAATGGCTCGTGTATTTAAGAAAAAAGATGACAAGAAGGGTAACTCTTCACGTCAGTTGTTCAAGCGTCGCAAGTTCTGCCGCTTCACAGCAGAAAAGATCGCGGAAGTGGATTACAAGGACATCAACATCCTTAAGGAATTCATCGCTGAGAACGGCAAGTTGATCCCAGCCCGTATCACTGGCACCAAGACACGCTTCCAGCGTCAATTGAGTGTCGCTGTGAAACGTGCTCGTTTCCTGGCTTTGATGCCTTACACTGATTTGCACTAAGGAGTAGACCATGCAAGTTATTCTGATGGAAAAAGTAGTCAACCTCGGTCAGTTGGGCGATGTTGTCAAAGTTAAGAATGGTTTCGGACGCAACTTCCTGATCCCTCAAGGCAAGGCAAAGCGCGCTACAGAAAGCAACGTTGCTGACTTCGCGGCTCGTCGTGCTGAGTTGGAAGCGGCCGAAGCGGCTAAGTTGGTCGATGCACAAGCGCGTGGCGCAAAGCTGGAAGGTTTTGTTTTGACACTGACTCAAAAAGCAGGTGTTGATGGCAAGCTGTTCGGCTCTGTGACTAACGCTGACATCGCAGCAGCATTGGTCGCTCAAGGTCACCAAGTCGAGAAGGGCCAAGTACGTACGCCAACCGGCCATCTGAAGCAGATCGGTGATCACGCGATCACTGTTGGCCTGCACCCAGATGTCGTGGCTAACGTCACTGTCACTGTACAAGCTGAGCAATAATTCAGCGCTGTCAGGTAGTTAGGAAAAAGGGCTGGCGACAGCCCTTTTTTATCGTCTGGAAAGTGTAGAATCCTCTTCCCAAAATTTGCGGCCACATCATGCAAAACTTCTCTGCCCCCGTCTCAGACCCACAACTCGAAGCGTTGAAACTACCTCCTCATTCGGTCGAGGCTGAGCAATCGGTGTTAGGCGGTATCCTGCTGGACACCAGTGCATGGGACAAGGTCGCTGACTTGTTGAGCGAGCATGATTTCTATCGTCACGAGCACCGTCTGATTTGGCGCCACATCGGCCGCCTGACCGAACACGCGAAGCCTGTCGACGTTATCACCGTTGCGGAGTCACTTGAGAGCAATGCTGAGTTAGAGAAAGCCGGTGGTTTGGTCTATCTGGGTACGCTGGCGCAAAACGTGCCTTCTGCGGCAAACATCCGTCGTTACGCCGAGATTGTGCGCGAGCGCGCCATCATGCGTAAGTTGGTCGAAGTTGGAAGCGAGATTGCGACTAGTGCGTATAACCCCGGTGGTCGTGATGCAGGGCAGTTGCTGGATGAGGCTGAGAGCAAGGTCTTCGAGATTTCAGAGCAAGGTGAGCGTGGGCGCCAAGGTTTCGCCCCAATTTCGCCGTTGCTGACCGAGGTGGTTGAGCGCATCGAAAGTCTATACAGCCGTGAGAACACGAGTGAAGTGACGGGCATCGCGACTGGATTCATCGATCTGGATCGCATGACATCGGGTTTACAACCGGGTGACCTCATCATCGTGGCGGGACGCCCGAGTATGGGTAAGACGGCTTTCTCCATCAACATCGCCGAGAACGTCGCGCTGGATTCTGGAAGAGCGGTCGCCATCTTCAGTATGGAAATGGGTGGTGCGCAATTGGCGATGCGTATGATCGGTTCGGTTGGTCGTTTGAATCAGCACACCTTGCGCACAGGTCGCTTGGAAGACGACGATTGGTCACGCATGACGCACGCATTAGGGCAGTTGAATGACGCGAAGATATTCATCGACGAGACCGCTGGATTGAATGCCTTGGAATTGCGTTCACGCGCGCGCCGCCTAGAGCGACAGAACCGTACCGCTAATGAGCAGGGCATCGAGACACCAGGTCTGGGGTTGATCGTCATCGACTACATCCAGTTGATGAGTTCTCCAGCGGGGCGCTCCAGCGAGAATAGAGCGACTGAGATTTCTGAGATATCGCGCTCTTTGAAGTCGCTTGCAAAAGAGTTGCACGTTCCCGTCATCGCGCTATCGCAACTCAATCGTAGTTTGGAGCAGCGTCCCAACAAGCGGCCTGTGATGTCTGACTTGCGTGAATCAGGTGCTATCGAGCAGGACGCGGACTTGATCTTGTTCATCTATCGTGACGAAGTCTATAACCCCGACACCCCAGAAAAGGGCAAAGCCGAGATCATCGTGGGTAAGCAACGTAACGGCCCTATCGGAAGAGTCGAGTTGATGTTTAGGGGCGAGTACACGCGGTTCGAGAATCTTGCGCCGGGTCAATATTCGACACAGGGGTATGGCGGGGACTAAATGGGGCTGCAGTGAGCTAAGGCAATAAAACATCAGAATTTTCGTTTTATTTCTTGGCGATTCGGGTGCTGTTGGTTACAATGCGCACCGTTTTATTATAGGCGCGTAGCTCAGCTGGTTAGAGCACTTGGTCGACATCCAAGGGGTCGTTGGTTCGAGTCCAATCGTGCCTACCAATTCAAAGTGTCAAAGTGCGGCTATGCCGCACTTTTTGTTTGTGGGGATTCATATGCCAGTTATCACCTTACCTGATGGTTCACAAAGGACTTTCCCAAATCCCGTCACGGTTGCGGAAGTCGCGCAGAGTATCGGCGCTGGACTGGCGCGTGCTGCCCTTGCGGGCAAGGTGGGCGGACAAGTTGTCGATACTTCGTACTTGATCTCGGGCGATGTCAATCTCGCCATCATCACTGACAAAGATGCTGAAGGTGTCGATCTCATTCGTCACTCGACGGCGCACTTGTTGGCGTATGCCGTCAAGGAGCTGTTCCCGGAAGCGCAAGTCACCATCGGCCCTGTCATCGAGAACGGTTTCTTCTATGATTTTGCCTATTCTCGTCCATTCACACCAGAAGACCTGACCGCCATTGAGAAACGCATGTCAGAGTTGGCGAAGAAGGATCTGCCAGTGACGCGCAAGGTATTGCCGCGCGATGAGGCGGTGGTCTATTTCAAATCTATCGGCGAGGCGTACAAGGCCGAAATCATCGAATCGATTCCCGCCGACCAAGATGTGTCGCTCTACAGCGAAGGCGAGTTCACTGACTTGTGTCGCGGCCCTCACGTGCCTTCGACTGGGAAGCTAAAAGCCTTCAAGTTGATGAAAGTGGCGGGCGCTTATTGGCGCGGCGACTCCAAGAACGAGATGTTGCAGCGCATCTACGGTACAGCTTGGGCGAAGAAAGAGGAACTCGATGCGTATCTGATGCAGATCGAAGAGGCGGAAAAGCGCGATCACCGTAAATTGGGTAAGCAGCTCGACCTGTTCCACATGCAAGACGAAGCACCGGGTATGGTGTTCTGGCATCCCAAGGGGTGGGCGCTGTGGCAGGCTATCGAGCAGTACATGCGCAGTGTCTATCGTGAGAACGGCTATCAGGAAGTGCGTTGTCCGCAGATCATTGATCGTGTGTTGTGGGAAAAGTCTGGCCATTGGGAACACTTTAAGGCTGGGATGTTCACCACCGAATCTGAGAAGCACGAATACGCAATCAAGCCGATGAATTGTCCTGGACATATTCAAGTATTCAATGCGGACTTGCGTTCATATCGTGAGTTGCCATTACGTTATGGCGAGTTTGGTTCTTGCCACCGTAATGAGCCATCGGGTGGTTTGCATGGCTTGATGCGTGTGCGTGGTTTCGTGCAGGACGATGGGCATATCTTCTGTACCGAAGCGCAGATCGAGTCTGAAGTGACAGCGTTCAATGCGTTGGTACTCAAGGTCTACAAAGATTTTGGTTTCAATGATGTGACGGTGAAGTTGGCGTTACGCCCAGAAAGTCGTGTGGGTTCCGATGAGATTTGGGATAAGGCTGAGAATGCCTTGCGTGCGGCTTTGCGCGCATCAGGTTTGGAGTGGATCGAGTTGCCCGGCGAAGGTGCTTTCTACGGCCCTAAGATCGAATTCCATATCAAGGATGCGATCGGTCGTTCGTGGCAGTGCGGCACAATCCAAGTGGACTTCTCTATGCCCGGACGTTTGGGGGCGGAGTTCGTGGACGAGGACAACACGCGCAAGACGCCTGTGATGTTGCATCGTGCGATTCTTGGATCGTTAGAGCGTTTTATCGGCATGTTGATTGAAAACCATGCCGGAGCGATGCCTTTGTGGCTGGCTCCTGTGCAGTTGGTGGTGATGAATATCTCGCAAGGCCAAGCCGAATATTGCACGCAAGTGACGGAAACACTCCGCGCAGCAGGATTTAGGGTGCAATTGGATTTGCGCAATGAGAAGATTACCTATAAAATACGGGAACATAGCTTGCAGAAGTTGCCTTACCAGTTGATTTTTGGCGATAAGGAAGTGGCTGCAGGACTCGTTGCCGTGCGAAACCGCCAAGGTGAAGACCTTGGGCAGATGTCGGTAGAGGCGCTGATTCAGCGCTTGAAATCCGAGCTGCTAGGCGGATAGCACGGTTTAATTTTTTAATGGAGAATTTCCAATAGCACAAGATAAGTCGCAGCGTATCAATGAGCAGATCACAGCACCCCAGGTGCGACTCATTGGCGCGGAGGGAGAGCAGGTTGGCGTAGTTGCAATTGCAGAAGCGTTGCGCATGGCTGATGAAGCGGAATTAGATCTGGTGGAGATCGCGCCTTTGGCGGAGCCGCCTGTTTGCCGCATTATGGATATCGGTAAATTCAAATATGCCGAGGCCAAGAAGCAGCACGAAGCCAAGCTTAAGCAAAAGCAAGTTCAAGTTAAAGAGATCAAGTTTCGTCCAGGTACGGATGATGGCGACTACAACATCAAGTTGCGTAA
>JBAYIG010000039.1:0-17322 GCA_041665725.1 Sideroxydans sp.
CGAGGTCGTGCGCGTATTTCAAGGTCTCGCGGTCGGTATAGCCGAAGATCTCTGCCGATAGCAGGCCGACTACCGAGGCGACGCGATAGCAATACAGTTGTAGGGATTTGAAATCGGCATAGCGCGGCTGATCGAGGTCCATCTCCATGCCGTCGATGATCTCCAGCAGATGTTCTTGCGGCAGATTGAAGCGTTTGACGATAGGTATCAGCGCCTGACAAACAGGGTGAGTCGGTTGTCCGCCGAATACTGCTGCCACTTCGTTGCGCCACCAATTGAGCGTGGTGCGCGCCACATCGGCGTCCGAACATTCATCCACTACATCATCCACCTCACGGCAGAAGGCATACAGCACGGTCATGGCTTGCCGTCTGTCTTTTGAAAGGAAGCGGAAGCTGCTGGTGAAGCTGGAGCCGCTTTGTTCGGTCTTGTCTACGCAGTACTGGTAAGAGTCCATCGGTTTCAGAGGGGAGCAGATTTGGCCAGCATGATAACCCAGTCGAATAGACGCAATACGGGGCGCTTGTTGAGTACGTCGTAGTCGACGGCTTCGATCTTATCGAGGATACGTAAGCCGCCTTGAATGATCATGCGCATCTCCAAGCCGATACGGCCAGTGAGGATGGTGCCTAAGGGTTTGCCATACAGCATCAATTCGCGAGCATGCTCGATCTGGAATTTCATCAAGGCGCGCCATGCGTCGTCGCATCGTCCTTGCACAATCTGTTCTTCGCTTACGCCAAAGCGGGTCATCTCATCTTGTGGCAGATAGATGCGGGCTATAGCGATGTCTTTTGACACATCCTGCCAGAAGTTGATGAGCTGCAGCGAAGTGCAGATGGCATCGGAGTAGGCGAGATTGACCGGCGTGGCTTCCTCGTACAGATGCAACAGCAGATTGCCAACAGGGTTGGCAGAACGGCGGCAGTAGTCGAGTAGTTCGTCGTAGTTTGCGTAACGTTTTTTGACGACGTCCTGCGAAAAGGCATCCAGCAGGTCGTGCATGGGTTGCATCGGTAAGGCATGCTGTTCGATCTCGTTAGCGAGATGCTGGAACAAGGGCATCAGCGGAGTTTCGCCTGCGGCGATGTGATGCAACTCGTCACGGAAATCGTCGAGTTGTTGCAGCCGCTCTTCATTCGAGAGTTCACCCTCATCGGCGATGTCGTCCGCCGCACGGGCGAAGTGGTAGATGGCAGCGACTGGCTTGCGCAGTCGCTTGGGCATCAGGATCGATGCGACAGGAAAATTTTCGTAGTGCTCTACAGACATGCGCTTACAGCAGATCCTCGCGGCGCAGCATGAACACGAATTGGTCGCCCGCCGTCACATCTAGCCAGGTGAATGGGAGCTTTGGGTAAGCAGCTTCGAGCGCGTCGCGGTTGTGGCCGATCTCGACGACGAGTAGTCCGTTCGGATTCAAATGCTCGGCTGCTTTTCTAAGGATGATGCGCGTCGCATCTAGGCCATCGTCACCGCTGCCGAGTGATAGCTCGGGTTCATGCTTGTATTCGGGGGGCAGTGCGGCGACCGAGGGGGCGTCAACGTAAGGTGGATTGCAGATGATGAGGTCGTAACGTTTACCATCGAGTTCGGTGAAAAGGTCTGACTCGATCAGGGTGATCTGATCATCCAGCAGATAGTCTGTGACGTTGTATTGCGCGACATCTAAGGCATCGGCGGAGAAATCGACGGCATCGATACTCGCATTGGGAAAGGTATGTGCCGCCAAGATGGCGAGACAGCCGCTACCGGTACACATATCCAATACGCTGGTTACTTCTTCGGCATCCTCTATCCACGGCGATAACTCTTCACGTAGCAGTTCGGCGATGAAGGAGCGCGGCACGATGACGCGTTCATCCACGTAGAACGACAGGTCGCCCAGCCATGCCTGGTTGGTCAGGTAGGCGGCTGGGATGCGTTGTTCCACACGCTTCTCGATGATCTCGATGACAGCGTAGATCTCGGAGTGTGTCAGTTGCGCATCTAGGAAAGGCTCCAGCCTATCCAAGGGCAGATGGAGCGTGTGCAAGATGAGATAAGCTGCCTCGTCGAAGGAATCATCACTGCCATGTCCGAAGAACAACTCGGCTTCATTGAAGCGGCTGACCGCGAAGCGCAAGCAATCGCGCATTGTCTTGAGTGAGGAATTCGCCTCTGAATAATGATTGATGTCCATTTAATCTCCACCGCCTCCATCGCCGCCATCGCAGCTGTCATTGTCATCTTTACAGTTCGAGCCAGTCGTCTTGGAATCGCTTGAACTGCCTGTGTTGCTGCTATCACCACTACTTCTATCACGTTCACGGCGGGCGCGAGAGACGACCCACACGATAAGGACGATGATCAGCAGGATGAATATCAGTTTCATCATCTTGCGAGTAGCTTCACCAAGGTCAGGTAATAGATCTCTGACAGTGCATCCAGATCGGCCACCGATACGCATTCATTGAGTTTGTGGATGGTCGCGTTCACTGGGCCGACTTCCAGTACTTGCTTGCAAATGTCGGCGATGAAGCGCCCATCGGAAGTGCCGCCGCTGGTGGAGAGTTCAGTATCGATCCCGGTGACTTGTTTGATCGCCTCGGCCACCGCATCCACGAGGTCGCCACGCGGTGTCAGGTAGGGTTTGCCGGATGAGTTCTCCCATTGCATGTCGTATTCCAAGCCGTGTTTGTCGAGGATGGCGTGTATCCGCTGTTTCAAGCTATCCACCGTGCTAGCTGTGGAATGGCGGAAATTGAACTGTATCTCCACGGTGCCGGGCACGACGTTGGTAGCGCCCGTGCCGCCGTGGATGTTGGAGATTTGCCAAGAGGTGGGTGGGAAATATTCGTTGCCTTTGTCCCATTCGGTCGCAGCCAATTCGGCGATGGCGGGTGCGGCCTTGTGGATGGGGTTCTTCACCAGATGCGGATAGGCGATGTGACCTTGCACACCCTTGACGATAAGCGTGGCGGAAAGTGAGCCGCGTCGACCATTCTTGATGGTGTCGCCCACCTTGGATACTGCAGTGGGTTCACCCACGATGCAGTAATCCAATAGTTCCTTGCGTTCTTTGAGTGCCTCTACGACGCGCACCGTGCCATCAACGGCGATACCTTCTTCGTCTGAGGTGAGTAGCAGTGCGATGCTACCTTTGTGCTTGGGATAGGCTGCGACGAAGCGTTCGGTGGCGCTGACGAAGGCAGCGATGGAGCCTTTCATATCGGCTGTGCCGCGACCATACAACATACCGTCGCGTATGGTGGGAGTGAATGGATCGCTGTCCCATTTGGCGACAGGGCCGGTCGGTACGACATCGGTATGACCAGCGAAACACACAATGGGGGATACATTACCGCGACGTGCGTAAAGATTGTCCACTTCACCGTGGCGCATCTTTTCCAAGTTGAAGTCCATAGGCGCAAGGCGGGTGCCGATGATGTCGATGCAACCCTCGTCCAAAGGGGTGAGTGACTTGCGGGAGATGAGTTGCTTGGTCAGTTCTAAAGTTGCGCTCATGTTCTTTGTACTTAAAGTTTCAGGTTGTCGTAATCGTTCATATCGAAGCCGGTCGCAAGCACTTTTCCTTCCTGTACGAGTACCGGGCGTTTGATGACGTTGGGATGTTGCAGCATCAGAGATAAAGCAGAGGCATCGTCCTTGATCGAAGCTTTGACCTCGGCGGGAAGTTTGCCCCACGTTGGCCCCGTCTTTTTCAGTAATCTTTGCCAGCCGACTTGCTTCAGCCAATCAGCAAGGAGCGCTTCATTGACGCCGTGTTTTTTGAAGTCATGGAACTCATATGCGACCGCATGTTCGGTGAGCCAGTTGCGCGATCTTTTGACGGTATCGCAATTGGGGATGCCATATAACTTCATCAGGAACCCGAACCTGGCATCTCGATGTTGAGTTTGATGCCGGCGAAGTCAGGAGATGCCGAGGTCGATGGCAGGGCAGTTGGATTGGCATTCGGGTCATAAGCTTTGACTTTGCTCGTCTGTGAATAGTCGATGAGCGAAGACAGGTTGCTCGCCGAGTCAGCATTCTTCAAAGCTTCTTCTTTGGTGATGTGCCCAGATTTGTACAGCTTATACAGTGCCTGCTCGAAAGTCTGCGAGCCTTGCGACACGCTCTGTTCGATGGCATCACGGATCTTGTCGATCTGGTCGTTCTTGATGAGGTCAGCGATCAGTGCGGAGTTGAGCAACACTTCAACGGCGGGAACAAGCAGTCCTTGGGCATTGCGAATCAGTCGTTGCGAGATGACGGCACGCAAGCAGAGCGACAGGTCGGACAAGATGCTGTTGCGCGCATCGTAGGGGAAAAAGTTCACGATGCGGTTCAGCGCGTGATAGCTGTTGTTCGCATGCAGTGTGGAGAGGCAGAGGTGACCTGTCTGAGCAAAGATCAGTGCATGCTTCAGAGTGTCGCGGTCGCGTATCTCACCGATCATCAGCACATCGGGTGCTTCTCGCATGGCACTCACCAGCGCTGCCCCGTAGTCCGCTGTATCAGTGCCGATTTCGCGTTGGTTCACGATGGATTTATCGTGTTGGAACATGTACTCGAGCGGATCCTCGATGGTGAGGATGTGGCCTGTCTGCGTCTCGTTACGATGTTGGATCATCGCAGCCAAGGTCGTCGATTTACCTGAACCCGTCGCTCCCACCATCAGCACGAGTCCGCGCTTCTCCATGATGAGTTCCTTCAACACCATGGGCAGGTGTAGCTCTTCTACATTCAGCACATTTGCGCGTACATAACGGATGACGATGGCGATGCTGCCGCGCTGGCGGAACACGTTGACACGGAAGTTGCCGATCGCAGGGACGCGGAAAGAGAAGTTCATCTCCATATGCATCTCGAAATCCGCGATCTGATCAGGCGTCATCATCTCGTAGGCGATCTGCTTGATGTTCTCCGCTGTCAGTGACTGCGCGTTCACCGGCATCACGATGCCGTTGATCTTGATCTGGATGGGTGCATGGACGGAGAAGAACAAGTCAGATGCTTGTTTGTCAGCAGCCAGTTGTAGCAATGGTGTCACTATCATGCTCTTCTCCTGTCGGGGTGAATCTTAGATGCCGCGCAGCAACTCGTTGATGCCTGTCTTACCCAGAGTCTTGGCATCGACCTTCTTCACGATGACGGCGCAGTACAGGCTGTGTGTGCCATCTTTGGAAGGCATGCTGCCGCTGACGACGACGGAACCTGCGGGTACGCGGCCGTAGATGATCTCGCCAGTCTCGCGGTCGAGGATCTTGGTGGATTGGCCGATGAATACGCCCATGGAGATGACCGAGCCTTCTTCCACGATGACGCCTTCGACCACTTCTGAGCGCGCGCCTATGAAGCAGTTGTCTTCGATGATAGTTGGATTCGCTTGCACCGGCTCCAATACGCCGCCGATACCGACGCCACCGCTCAAGTGCACGTTCTTACCGATCTGCGCGCATGAACCGACAGTCGCCCAGGTGTCTACCATGGTGCCTTCATCTACATACGAACCGATGTTGCAGTAGGAGGGCATCAACACCACGTTCTTGGCGATGTACACACCACGACGTGCTGCGGCAGGAGGAACGACACGGAAGCCACCTTCGCGGAACTCTTTGGAGTTGTAGTCGGCGAACTTGGAAGGTACTTTGTCGAAATAGTTGGTGAAGCCGCCTTTGATGAAATTATTGTCTTCGATGCGGAAAGACAACAACACCGCTTTCTTGATCCACTGATGTGTGACCCAAACGCCATTGATCTTCTCAGCCACGCGCAGTTTGCCTTGGTCCAGATATTCGATGACGGTGTTGATGGTCTCTTTGAGTTGTGCATCCACATTGCGTGGTGTGATCTCTGCGCGGCGTTCAAAGGCTTCTTCGATGATGGCTTGCAATTGAGGCATGGTGATTTCCTAGTTGAGTTTTTGAGTGAATTCGGTGATGCGTTTTGCGGCTTCCAATGTCTCGTCCAGATTGGCGACCAGCGCCAAGCGGATGAAGTTCGTACCTGGGTTGATCCCGTGCGCTTCACGTGCCAAGAAGCTACCCGGTAGAACGGACACATTATAGTCGCGGTATAGCTGTTGCGCGAAGGCGGTGTCTGCGATGGGGGTGCGTACCCACAGGTAGAAGCTGGCATCCGGTTTGGATACGTGCAACACAGGTGAGAGCAGTTTGATGACTTTGTCGAATTTCTCTGCGTACAAACGACGGTTCTCGGCGACATGCGCTTCGTCGTTCCATGCGGCGATGGTCGCGGCTTGGATGGCAGGGTTCATCGCGCAGCCATGGTAGGTGCGATAGAGCGTGAATCGCTCGATGATCTTGGCATCACCTGCAACGAAGCCAGAGCGCATTCCTGGTACGTTGGAGCGTTTGGACAGGCTGGAGAACACGACGAGGTTCTTGTAGTCTCCGCGCCCTAGCAGCTGTGCGGCTTGCAGCGCGCCCAGCGGACACTCGTCACCGAAATAGATCTCCGAGTAGCATTCATCCGAAGCGATGACGAAACAGTATCTATCAGACATCTCGAACAGTGCCTTCCATTCAGACAACGGCATCACGCGACCATTTGGATTTCCCGGTGAGCAGACATAGATGAGTTGGGTACGTTGCCAAGCCTCTTCAGACAACTGCGCGAAGTCCATCGCGAAATCGTCTTCAGGCAACGTGTTGAAGAAATGCGGTGTCGCACCTGCAAGAAAGGCTGCGCCCTCGTAGATCTGATAGAAGGGGTTGGGGCAGATGACGACAGGGTCTTTCTGGTTGCGGTCGATCACCGCTTGCGCGAAGGAGAACAAGGCTTCGCGGCTACCATTCACGGGAAGCACTTGGGTCTTGGCATCGGGGGCGGGGATGTTGTAACGACGACCTAGCCACTGTGCGATGGTGGAGCGTAGTCCGTCGCTGCCCGCTGTTGTGGGATAATTCGCCAGTCCATCTAAGCCTGCGATCAAGGCATCTTTGATGAAGCGCGGGGTGTCGTGTTTGGGTTCGCCGATATGCAGGCTGATCGGTTTGAGCGTGGCGTTCGGTGTCACTTCGCCGAACAATTTGGCGAGTTTCTGGAACGGGTAGGGCTGGAGCTTTTGTAGGTCTGGGTTCATTGGCAAAAACGCAGCGTTCTAAAGAGCGCGCATTATAAAGGTCGGGCGAGTGCCATCAAAACAAAATGTCATGCCAGTGGTCGGTGTATTGAGCGGGGCGCTGGTGTGGGGATTGATCTGGTATCCCTATCGTGTGTTGCAGGAAGCGGGGATGTCTGGCGCACTGGCGACTTTCATTACGTATGCCTTGGCGATGGGGTTCGGTGTGTTCATGTTGCCGCGTGTGTGGCGCGAACGATCTACCTTTGGCTGGTGGGCGCTGTTGCTGATATTGAGTGCGGGCTGGGCTAATCTCGGCTATGTGTTGGGAATGCTGCATGGCGAGGTGATGCGCGTGCTACTGTTGTTCTATCTTGCGCCTGTATGGACTATCCTTTTTTCTTTTTGGTTGTTGGGGGAGCGCCTCAATCGCTATGGATATGGCGTCATCGCGCTGTCTTTGTTGGGGGCGATGGTGATGTTGTGGGAGCCTAGCCTTGGGTTGCCTGTCCCTCAAAATCTGTCAGAGTGGTTAGGGTTGTCCGCAGGCATGGGATTCGCACTCTCCAATGTCACTTCACGTCGCGCAGCGCATCTTTCGGTAGAGGCTAAATCATTCAGTCTATGGTTGGGGACGGCCGCCCTGACCTTGCCATTCTTGCTGTGGCAGGGCGGTGTTTCTGAGCAATTCTCCTACATCGATTCAGGCTATTGGTTGATGTTGGCATTGATGGGGCTGGTGTTGTGTGCCACCAGTTTCGCGGTTCAATTTGGGGTGACCCATCTCTCTGCAAACCGTGCAGTGGTGCTGTTCTTGTTCGAGTTGGTGGTGGCTGCTTTCTCCTCATATTTCCTGGCGACAGAAGCGATGGAGTTGCGAGATTGGATAGGCGCATCGTTGATTATTTCCGCCACTTTGCTTTCTGGAAGATTGTCTTCAGAGAAGTCTGTGGAGTAGACTGAGCGCAGAACGATAGAAAGAACCAGTCTAGCAACATGGTCTTGAACACGATATTCATGAAAAAAGCGCCCACGCCTGCTGAGATATCCGAGCTGTTTGATAACACCGACCCCAATGTCGTTTGGGATAAGGCGACTGTGGTCATCCGTCGCATCAGCCCTCATTATGATTTCACGCTCGTCCACAAGGTATTCAAGGACGTGATGCGTATGTTCTATGGCGAGTTCCCCGGATACGCACCGATCAAGACGCTGTATCACGATCTATCTCATACTCTGGAAGTCTTTATGTGTGGTGTGCGCTTGATGCATGGTGTGCACCGTTCTGGTGACAAGCTATCAGATGAAGAGGTGACCTTGATGATGCTTGCCATCCTCATGCATGACATCGGTTATGCCCAGCGTCGTGGCGAGGAATGCGGAACGGGTGCGCAGTTCACCCAGACCCATGTGCAACGTGGTGTCGAATTCATGGAGAACTATTTTGGTGAGCGCATGCTTCCCTCAGGCATCTTGGTGGATGTGAAGGGCATGATATTAGGCACAGAGCATTTCAGACCATTCGCTCAGATCGATTTTGCGACTGAACGCTCGCGTATGTTGGCGCGCATCGTGGCGACGGCCGATATCACGGGTCAGATGGCAGATCGGAAATATATCGAGAAGCTGTTGTTCCTATTCCACGAGTTCAAAGAAGCGCAGTTCGGTAGCTATCAGGGTATGTTCGATCTGCTGGGCAAGACCAAGGGGTTTTACACGGTCACTCGTGAGAAGTTGGACGGGGTGCTGGATGGCATCTATCACAAGCTCGAATATCACTTCGAAGAGGTCTACGGCGAACGTCGGAACTACTATATAGAGTCCATCGAAAAGAACATGGCCTATCTTGAGAAGGTCGTCGCGCAGGATGAGCAGAACCTCTTCAACATGCTCAAACGTAACGGTATCGCAGAATGCGCCAGAGCATTGCCTATCTCAAATTCAGACTGAAGGCAGTCGTTTTGTGACGACTGCCCATCCAACACTTCGACCTATGTTTCCCCTCGCGCTTGGCACACCGCTTTCCGCTTCCGCTACTAAAGTGATGCTGTTAGGAAGCGGGGAGCTGGGCAAAGAAGTCATCATCGCTTTACAACGCTTGGGTGTCGAAGTCATCGCGGTGGATCGTTACGAAAATGCGCCCGGTCATCAAGTCGCGCATCGCGCACATGTCATCAATATGGCTGATGGTGTAGCGTTGCGAACACTCATCGAGAAAGAGAAGCCGCACATCATCGTGCCTGAGATCGAAGCCATCGCGACCGACATGCTGGTGCAGATCGAGCAAGAGGGTCTGGCGCGCGTCATTCCTACCGCGCGTGCCGCCAAACTCACCATGAACCGAGAAGGCATTCGTCGCTTGGCAGCCGAGACGCTTGGCTTGCCGACTTCCCCCTACAAGTTCGCAAACAGTTTAGAAGAATTGCAGTCGGCTATCGATGAGGGCATCGGCTATCCCTGCATCGTCAAACCTGTGATGTCTTCTTCGGGTAAAGGACAGTCGAAACTGGATGGGCCATCTGATGTAAAGACGGCTTGGGATTACGCCGCCAGTGGTTCGCGTGTGGATCAAGGGCGGGTGATCGTTGAAGGTTTCATTCCCTTCGATTACGAGATCACGCAACTCACGGTACGTGCTATTGGCGCTGAAGGCAAAACAGAGACTCACTTTTGCGAACCCATCGGTCACGTGCAGGTGCAGGGAGATTATGTCGAGAGTTGGCAGCCAATGGCGATGTCGCCAGTGGCCTTGCAACGCTCACGAGATATTGCCAAGAAGGTCACAGATGACTTGGGCGGTTTGGGGCTCTTTGGGGTCGAGCTGTTCGTCAAGGGTGATAGGGTGTGGTTCTCCGAAGTCAGTCCGCGTCCACACGATACGGGCATGGTGACCATGTGCACTCAACGCCTAAATGAGTTTGAGTTGCATGCGCGTGCCATCCTTGGATTGCCAGTCGATACTGCATTGCGTGCTATAGGTGCCTCGGCAGTCATCTATGGTCAGATGGACGAATTGGGCATCGCCTTTCAAGGTGTGGATGAGGCGATGCGCGTTCCCGAGTCGGATATACGTCTATTCGGCAAGCCGGAATCGTTCAAGAAGCGCCGTATGGGCGTCGCCTTGGCGAATGGTAAAGATACTGATGAGGCACGTGCGCGTGCCAAGTTGGCAGCGAGCAAGGTCGTTCCAGTCAAAACTTGATGATCACAGGTATCCATCACGCCACCTTCATCACCAGTGACCTAGCTAGGTCGCGCGCGTTCTACGAAGGCGTGCTGGGATTGCTAGCCGATAGCAAACGTCCCGCCATGAGTTTTGACGGTGTTTGGTATGACCTCGGCGCGAATCAGCAGATACATCTGATGTTTTTGCCTGACCCTGAGGCGGGTCTGCTGCGTCCGTCGCATGGGGGACGCGACCGTCATGTCGCGCTTGGCGTGAGTGATCTGGCTGGGTTGATGTCGCGTTTGGATGCGGCAAACATAAGTTATACCGTGAGTCAGTCTGGACGGCGCGCTTTGTTCTGTCGCGATCCCGATCAAAACGCGTTGGAGTTCATCGAGGTCGTCGCGTGATGGATGCCGTCGGCATGAGTCCGAAAGCTTGGTATCAAAAGGCCTGCGAGCGTGCGGGTTTCGTGTGTGATACGCGCCAGCTTGTTGCCATCGATGAACTTGAAGCGCTGTGGCAGCAACTCGTCGAATTCAAAACCAAACGCAATCAATTCCTCGGTCGAAGTTTATTGAGCCCGGATGTCCCAAAGGGGCTGTATATCTGGGGTGGTGTGGGGCGCGGCAAGACTTTCCTCATGGATGGTTTCTATCACTGTTTGCCCTATCGGCGTAAACGTCGCATCCATTTTCACAATTTCATGGCTGAAGTCCATCATGAGATGAAGCGGCTCGCGCATGAGAAAGACCCCTTGATGGCGTTGGCGGAGAACATCGAACGTTCGACTCGTCTGTTGTGCCTAGATGAATTTCATGTGGACGATATCGCCGATGCGATGATCCTTGGCCGCTTGCTAGGGGCGCTGTTGGAACGTGGTGTGGTGCTGTTGACCACCTCCAACTATCCGCCCGATGGCTTGTATCCGAACGGATTGCAGCGGCAGAACTTCTTACCTGCAATCGCATTGTTGAAACGCGAGTTGAAAGTGGTCCATCTGGATAGCGATACCGACTATCGCATGTTGCAGATGGTGCGTGATCCGCTGTTCATGGATGCGAGGGATGTGCAGACCGAGCAGCATATGCAATCGCTGTTTCAGCGGCTGACGGCGGGTATGTATTCGGAGAAGGACGACATCCACATCGGTAGTATCCAGATACCAGTCATTCGCAAAGCGCGTGAAGTCGTTTGGTTCGACTTCAACAAGCTATGCGGAGGCAACCACGACCAGAGTGATTACCTAGAGATCGCACATCGATATCCCACGGTGTTCGTCTCCAATATCCCTGCAATGTCAGCCGATAACGGGGCGGCAGCGCGCCGCTTCACTTGGCTCATCGATGTGCTGTACGACAATCACGTCAAGTTGGTGGCCTCGTTCGAAGTCTCATTTGACTCGCTTTATATGGCTGGGCGACATGATAGTGAATCTCAACGTATCGCTAGTCGGCTGACAGAGATGCAGACGCATCGCTATCTTGCTTTACCGCATCACAGTCGAGGGGTGTCATTGACTGCCGAGACAGGTGCTACGACATGAGCCCTGTCATACGAGATGCAGTGCTACGTCCACTGTTGTTGGTCGTATTGCTGGGTTTGCTGGTCGCCTGCGTCAAGGTGGCAGTAGGATGGTGGAACGGAGAGGTGTCGCTGGCGCAAGATGGTAATTGGCTTTGGCTGGCCTTATTTCCTATCCTGCTGTGGGTATGGTTCCGCTACTTCTCCATCTTTGGGTGCAAAGAACCTGCTTGTTTGCTACCCAAAGACGAAGAACGTTAGATCAGTATCCGCTGGCTGAGCGTGTGTCGAAAGTCAGCTGACATCCAGTGTTCGCATCCGCCAGCATCTTTGCAGCTTCGTCCGCAACTGCTTGAGTGATGGTGAACTCACCCGGCTTACGAGGCACAGGCTTCTGGTTCAATGTCAGGAAATCCACCTTCGCCTTTTCTGCAGCGGCTTGGCAATTGCTTAGGTCTTCCTTGATCTGCACGACGAATCTTGCCTTTGCTTGCTCTCGCGCTTGGATCATCGCTTGGCGAGCTTGTTCAGCGATGAGTTGTTCTTGTTTGTTCAGGTGGTCGAGGTAGAGCCAAGCTCCACCGGACAATAGGATGAGGACGATAGCGGCGACTTTCTTGATCATGGACATCTCCAGTAAGTTATCAACTTCGGCGGCATGATAGCCGAACCTAGGCGCTAGGTGAACCTTGAAACGTTAAGGTGCTGGGTTGGGGTATGAACGATGGACGTCCTCGATGCTGTTTAGGATCTCTTCCGATAGTGTCACTTCCGCACTCTCTAGATTCTCCTTCAGTTGCTCCAATGACGTTGCACCTAGGATGACACTACTGCTGAACCAGCGTGTTCTAGCAAAGGCGAGAGCCAATGTCGCTGGTGAGATGCCTGCTTCCTGCGCTATTCGCGCGTACTCTTTCGTGGCCGCAGGCACATTGACCTTGTTGTAGCGTTGCCCAAAACCTGGGAATAGGGTGATGCGTCCTTGAGCGGATGGGGCAGTAATGTATTTGCCTGTGAGCCAGCCAAATGCCAGCGGACTGTAGGCGAGCAGGCCGACTTTGGAGTGATGGCAGACTTCAGATAGTCCAGTCTCGAAGGTGCGGTTCATCAGGTGGTAGGCATTCTGGATGCTGACTATCTTAGGTAAACCTAGCTGCTCCGCAAGTCGAACGAACTCCGAGACGCCCCAAGGCGTTTCGTTGCTCAAGCCGATATGGCGAACCTTTCCAACTTTGACCAATTCCGCCAAGGCAGACAGCTGCTCGGCGATGGGTGTGCTTTCGCGCTCCTGTGCCACGTCATAACTTGTAGACCCGAACATCGGCACGTAACGGTCCGGCCAGTGGATCTGGTAGAGGTCGACGTAGTCAGTCTGTAAGCGGCAAAGGCTGGCATCGATGGCCGCATGGATGTGCTCACGGTTCACACGTGGGCCGTTGCGTATCCAGCCAAAACCGCGAGCGGGGCCGGCGATCTTGGTGGCGACGACGAGCTTGTCGCGTTGTTGATGTTTGAGCCAGTTGCTGATGTAAGTATCGGTGCGGTGTGCGGTCTCGGCGCGTGGTGCGACAGGGTACATCTCGGCGGTGTCGATGAAGTTCACTCCGTGCGACACCGCATAGTCGAGTTGAGCATGCGCCTCAGCCTCGGTGTTCTGCTCTCCAAACGTCATCGTGCCCAGCGAAAGGGCAGAGACTTTTAGGTCGCTAGAGCCGAGTTGGCGGTATTCCATCTTAGCCGCGTGTGTTCGACTGTGTGGAGAACTGCGTCAGATCGACCAGCGGTGCTGGCTGCCAACCTGCTTTGCGATGTTCTGCCACGACATTGGTGAAGATGCCACCGCGCACGTAGAACTTAGCGGTGAGGCGCATGAAGCGTGGTTGGGTGGCGGCGACCAAGTCGTCCAAGATGCGGTTGGTCACGTCTTCGTGGAAGTGACCTTCGTTACGGAACGACCACATGTACATCTTGAGGCTCTTCAACTCGACGCATTGCTGGTCGGCGATGTAGTCGAGGATGAGTGTGGCGAAATCTGGCTGGCCTGTCTTGGGGCATAAGCATGTGAATTCAGTCACTTCCATGTGGATGTGGTAGTCCCTTTGGGGGTTGGGATTGGGGAAGGTCTCCAGTGCTTTGCTGGGTTGGGTCGTCATGTTTGGTCGCCTATGGGAGTTCAGTTAGAATGCCGCGCATTATAACGTCTGCATGATTTCAAATTGCGCCTCAGTCAAATCAAATTAGCCGGTTTCAAGTCCTTCGTTGACCCAACCCATATTTCCCTACCGGGGCAGTTGGTCGGCATCGTCGGTCCGAACGGTTGCGGTAAGTCCAACGTCATCGATGCGTTGCGCTGGGTGTTGGGTGAGTCGCGCGCTTCGGCCTTGCGTGGTGAATCGATGCAAGACGTCATCTTCAACGGTTCGGGCAATCGTAAGCCGGTTTCCCGCGCCAGCGTCGAGTTGGTGTTCGATAATTCTCTGGGTAAGGTCGGCGGCCAATGGGCTAGTTATGCCGAGATTTCCATTAAACGCGTGTTGCAGCGTGACGGGGATTCGAACTACTACATCAATAATCAGAACGTACGCCGCAAGGACATCACCGATATCTTTCTAGGTACGGGTGTCGGCGCACGCGCTTACGCCATCATCGAGCAGGGTATGATCTCGCGCATCATCGAGGCTAAGCCTGAAGAGTTGCGTGTTTTCTTGGAAGAGGCGGCAGGTGTGTCCAAATATCGTGACCGCCGTCGCGAGACTGAGCTTCGCCTCGGCGATACACGAGGCAACTTGTCTCGTGTGTCTGACATTTTGCATGAGTTGGGCAATCAGTTAGGGCATCTGACAGGGCAAGCCGAGATCGCCAAGACCTACCGCGAATTGGAGGCGCGTCGCGAGACGACGCAGCGCTTGTTGTGGTTGGTGAATAAACAAGAATCCGAAGCGCGTCGAGTACGTTATGCGCAGCAAGTCGAGAAGACCAAGAACGAGCTGGAATCCGAGATCGCCAAGTTGCGTGAGGTGGAAAGTAAGTTGGAAGGCGCGCGCACCGAACATTTTTCTTTGTCCGACGCGCTACATGCGAAACAAGGTGACTTGTATGCTTCCAATGCGGAAGTCGCTCGATTAGAGCAGCAGATATCCTTCTTGGTCGAGCAACGTAACCGCTTGGCGCAACAGATACAGAACGGTGAGCGTCAGATCGCTCAGCAGAAGTCGCAGTTGCAAGGGCTGAAGACTCTGCAAGAGCATTGGTTGAGGCAGCAAGAGGATAGCGGTACGCGCGTCACGGTTTGCGAAGAGCGCGCTGCAACCGAAGCGCAGTCACTCCCGCAAGCTGAAGAGGCGGCGAAAGTCGCTCAAGAGCGATACAACGCGATGCAGCGTGAACAACTTTTGATCCAGCAGCAGCTGCAATTGGCTGAGACGCAACGTGCACATATCCAAGGCAACGTGCAGCAACTGGATAGCCGCCGTTCGCGCTTGATGTTGGAGCGTGACAATCTGCCACGTCAGGATGAAGAGGGGCTGCAACAAGCGCAGCAACAACTGGCTGAGATGCAGATGCGCCATGAAGAGCAGCAGCATCAATTGGCGCAATTACAAGAGCAACTCCCTGTGGCCGATGCAGCAAGGCGTGAGGCGCGCGATGCGGCGCAGGAGTTGGAGCGTCAGCTGTCTCAAGTCGAAGCGCGTATGAATGCGCTCAAACAGCTGCAATCTCAGGTGGATAACGACAAGAACCTGAAGGCATGGTTGGAGCGTCACCAATTGGATAGTGCACCACGTCTGTGGCAGTCCATCCGTATCGAGCAAGGTTGGGAAGATGCGCTGGAAGCGGTGTTGCGCGAGCGTATCAATGCTCTGTCACTTGCTCGTTTGGAGGATGCGTCGGGCTGGAGCGATGTTCCTCCTGCAAAGTTGGCAGTCTATGCGGCCGATGGTGCGCGCCAAACAGCTAATCCTGCGCACGCGAACCTGACGCCTCTGGCTAATTACGTACGTTACCAAAACGACCAAGCAGCTCCTGTGGTCAATGACTGGCTTTCTGGCGTGTATGCCGTGGCTGATCTGAATGAGGCGCTACACTTGCGCGGTGGTTTGAGCTCGGGCGCGTGGTTGGTGACGCCCAAGGGACACTTGGTCGGTGCACACAGCGTGTTGTTTCATGCGCCAGACAGTCAGGTGCATGGCATCTTGGCGCGTCAACGCGAGATCGAACAATTGCAGATCGAGGCCGCGCAACGGGCGGATGCTTTGGAGCAAGGCAAGCTCAAAGTTTCGCAAACTGAAGAGACTTTCCTGAACATAGAAGGGCGTATCGGACCTTTGCGCAGCGAAGGCGCCGAGTCGCAACAACGCCAACATCAGATGCAGATGCAGATCCTCAAGCTGACTCAAGCGAATGAGCGCAGCATGGAGCGCAACACACAGATCGTTCAAGAGCTGGAAGAGCTGGCTGAACGTACCAACAGCGAGCAACGCCAATTGCAAGAAGTGGCGGAACAGATGGCGATCCAGCGTGAAAGGTCGTCCGTGCAACTGCTCGAGTGTGATCAGGCGAGACAACAGGCGGGTTCGTTGGATATCGCTTTGCGTGACGTGCGGGATCGCGCTCAAGGTGCTCAACATGAGCTACAAGAAGCCAGATTCTTCGCCAAGACCTGTGTCGATAAGTTGAGCGACATCGAGCAGAACATGCAGCACAACACCATGACCTTGGGGCAACTGGAAGAGTCTTTGATACAGAATCAAAGCGAGCAGGCGAATCTGAGCGATGGCGATGCACAGCAGTTGTTGCAGGGCGCTTTGCAACAACGTCAGGTCCATGAGCAGGCATTGGCGGAAGCACGCAACACCTTGGAACATGCGACCGTGAGCTTGAATGCGATGGAGCAGGAGCGCATGTCCTGTGAACAAAAGTTGAATCCTTTGCGTGAAAAAGTGAACGAGATTACGCTCAAGGAGCAAGAAGCCAGATTGCAGTACGAGCAGTGGGCGGAGCAGTTGGTTGGTATCGATGAAGAGCCTTTGCTACCTATGATCGAAGGGGCTAAAGCGGGCGGCTTGCAAAGCGAACTGACACGTTTGAGTAACGAGATCACGGCATTGGGCGCGGTGAACCTTGCCGCTCTGGAAGAATTGCAGACCGCGCAAGAGCGCAAATCCTATCTGGATGCGCAGGCCAAGGATTTGAACGAGGCCATTGAGACCTTGGAAGATGCTATCCGTCGCATCGACAAAGAATCGCGTGACCTATTGATGGCGACCTACGAAGAGGTGAATCGCCACTTGGGCGAGTTGTTCCCAATCTTGTTCGGCGGTGGTGAGGCACGTTTGGTGCTTACGGGTGAAGAGATCCTCGACAGCGGGGTGCAGGTGATGGCGCATCCGCCTGGTAAGAAGAACGCTTCGATCCATCTGTTGTCGGGGGGGGAGAAGGCTTTGACCGCTATCGCTTTGGTGTTCTCCTTGTTCCAACTCAATCCCGCGCCGTTCTGTGTGTTGGATGAGGTCGATGCACCTTTGGATGATACCAATACGGAACGTCTATGTAAGTTGATACA
>JBAYIG010000040.1:0-17139 GCA_041665725.1 Sideroxydans sp.
CCCGAATCAGTAATGACCCTAGGACAGCAAGCGGTGCAATTGACCTTGCTGGTGTCCGCCCCGCTACTCCTCACCGCACTGGTCATCGGCCTGGCAGTGAGCATCTTCCAAGCAGCGACACAGATCAACGAAATGACGCTGTCCTTCATCCCAAAGCTGCTAGGCATCTTCCTCGCCTTGCTGTTCGCTGGGCACTGGATGGTCGGCTTGCTTCTCGATTACATGACACGGTTGTATAGCAGCATCCCTTACCTAGTGGGGTGATGTCGTGAATAACCTACTGCGCGATCAATCTGCTGCGTTGCGCGGTGTTGGCTCCGGCATCACGCACTTCGCGCATGAGCCTTCACCGAAACTGCGTTTTCGCAATCCGGGGCCGCGTAGCGGCAAACGATATGTACATTCCGGTTGTTGCGCGCCGTGCGCCTTGCATCTTGATCTGCTCGTCACGGTTCTTCATCGACATCGAGCGGGATTGAAATCATGATCAGCTTCACCAGCTCACAACTCTCACTCTGGCTCGCCACGTTGATCTTTCCGCTGGCGCGCATCTTGGCGCTCATCGCCAGTGCACCCATTTTCGGAAATCGACAGATACCGGCCCGCCTCAAGGTCGGTTTCGCCGTCATCCTCACCATCGTCATCGCCCCCACCATCACCATCCCGCCCGATCTCGACCCTGCATCAGCACAGGGTGTATTCGTGTTGGGACAACAGATCATCGCCGGACTGATGATGGGCTTCACGTTGCGCATGGTGTTCAGCGCGATTGAGATGGCAGGAGATCTGGCGGGGATGCAGATGGGTCTGGGTTTCGCCAGCTTCTTCGACCCCGTGAATGCGACCTTCACCCCAGTGATCGCGCAATTCTTGGGCATCCTCACCGCACTCGCTTTTCTTGCATTGGACTTGCATCTCTACATGCTGGCGGCATTGGCAGATAGCTTCCAATCGTTTCCCATCAGCACGGCACAACCTTCCGCACTGGGTTTCAGGACACTTGCAGAATGGGGCGGCAGCATCTTCGCCTTCGCATTGCAATTGGCACTGCCGCTCATCGCCGCCCTTCTCATCACCAACTTGGCGCTCGGCATCCTCACCCGCAGCGCACCCCAGCTCAACATCTTCGCGGTCGGTTTTCCTATCACGTTGGCGGTGGGTTTTGGCGCCCTCGCATTAATATTGCCCTTCCTCGCCCCGCTTCTCGACTTCTTCATCCATCAGGCTTTGGATACGGTCGGGCGTATCATGTCGCAACTGGCAAGCCCGTAAACGATCAGTACGCCGATAGGCATCACAATAAAAATATTCAGGGGAGAATATGTCTGCTCAAGCAACGAAACAAAAGGTATTGGTGATCGGTGCTGGGCGTGGTGGCACAGCGATGTTGGAGTTGTTCAGCGAAGACCCCTCGATCCAGATCGTCGGTATCGTCGATAACAACAGCGCCGCCCCCGCATTGCTCATCGCCACCGAACTAGGTGTGCCCCACTTTACCGATGTCACAACCGCCATCCAAACCTGCCAGCCTTGCCTCGCATTCAATCTAACGGGGGATGACAGCGTCTCCGTCTATGCCGAATCGAAATTAGGTACTGAAAACGTAGTGGGTGGGTTCCAAGCACGTTTCCTGTGGACGCTGTTGACACGCTTGAAGCAGACCAATGAACAAGTCACCCACCTTGCCCACCACGACGGGCTGACCGGACTGCCCAACCGTACGCTGTTCTACGACAGGCTCAATCAAGCCATTGCAAGAGCCAGACGCGACAAAGAATCAGTCGCCGTGCTATTTCTCGATCTCGATGGATTTAAAAAGATCAATGACACGCTAGGGCACGACATCGGTGACGCACTTCTGATCGAAACCGCTAAACGTATCAAAGCCTGTGTACGTGAGTCCGACACCGTGGCACGTATGGGTGGCGACGAATTCACGGCCATCTTATGCAAAGTCGGCACGGCTAATGGCAAGGATATCGTCGCCCAAAAGATCCTCGATGCGATCAGAAACTCATTCAACCTGAGTGAGAAGTCCTGCGCAGTTGGTGTCAGTATTGGTATCGCTGTCTATCCCGACAGCGGCGACAACGCCGAAGACTTGGTAAAAGTCGCCGATACCGCGATGTATCTCGCCAAGGATGGCGGTAAGAATTGCTATCGATTCCTTGGCACTTAAAGAGATTATCGAGAGCCTAAAAATCATACTCATATCGCTCGGATGACCCCTTTTCTAAATCTCGTACTGACCCCGCCCGCAGACAGTGTGCTGTATGCGGGTAGCTATGACTACGTCTTGGTCAGCCTCTCCATACTCGTCGCGGTGGTAGCCTCCTATGCCGCCCTACTCGTTTCACATTTCGTCTCAGCCTCGACCAAGCCTACCCTGCGGAAATTGTGGATCACTGGCGGTGGCCTGAGCTTGGGCCTTGGAATATGGGCCATGCATTTCGTCGGCATGCTCGCATTCAGTCTGCCCTGCTCCAGTAGTTATGACGGCACGCTCACTTTTCTGTCGACCCTCCCCAGCATCCTAGCTAGCATCCTCGCCATCGGGCTCATCAGCCGTAACGAGCTTTCAAAAGTTCGATTGGCGCTGGGTGGTGTGTTGATGGGGGTAGGTATCGGCGCCATGCATTACTCAGGTATGGCAGCAATGCAACTCAATGGCTTGATCCGCTACGATATCAAGCTGTTCGCCCTCTCCATCGTCGTCGCCATCGTATTCGCCACATTCGCGCTGTGGATAAAATTCCGTTTACAAGCTGAGCAATCTCACTTGAAGAATTGGGCGACTCCCGCAAGCGCACTGATGATGGGTCTAGCCGTTTCCGGAATGCATTACACCGCGATGGCAGCTGCCTACTTCATACGAGGAGATGCCACCAACAAACTTGATGGAGGCGTATCACCGACCTTCCTCGCCGCCATCGTGCTGGCATCGACCAGTTTAATCATCACGATCACCATCGTTGCGACCTATATCGGCAGACCCAGCAATACGCTTTCGACCAAACGTTCCTACAGATTGATCGCTCTACTGATCGCATCTTGGTTCGCCATCGCATGGCTAATTTCAAACAGCTACTACAGCCGTCTATCCACCACTTTGTACCAAGAGGCCCTACAACACACCTCGCGTATGACAGACCAGCTCGCACGCAACATCGATGAGAGTTCGTCCATTCTCAAAGGCATCACACTGGTGATCTCACGTGACGGCGACACACGCAGAGCCTTACAGCGTTTCGGCCCCAACACCTCACTCTCGACACTCACTTATGAAGTGCGAAAACAACGCTGGTCACAAGATGAAAAGTTGAAGACGTTGAGTGACTATCTTTCCTCAGCGGCAACCAATCTCGGCGCAGACAACATCTTCATCATGAATGCGGCGGGTGAGTGCATCGCCTCCAGCAATGCAGAGAAGAAAGACAGCTTCGTAGGTACGACCTATGTGGATCGCCTTTACTTCCAACAGGCGAAAGCGGGAGAGCGCGGCCATCAATATGCCGTCGGCAGGACTTCCAACATTCCTGGCCTCTACTATTCCTATCCCGTCATGGAGGAAGGGCGATTCATTGGCGCCGTGGTCATCAAAAGAAGTATCACGAGATATTCGAACTGGGTCGCTCAAGCGAACGCGATCATCACTGACAGCAACGGTGTCATCGTACTAGCCTATGACAAGTCACTGGAATTCCACTCTTTGCCAGATGCCCCCGTCTCACAGATGTCCATTGAACAACGGTTGATGCAGTACAAGAAGAGCGACATCCCCCCCTTGCCGATCTCACCATGGGAGAACGAAGACTTCCCTCAAGCCGTGCGTTTCGGAGATGAGGCAATCCCGATCGCGTGGTCCTCCAAAACACTCCCTGCAGACAGCATCACCGTCTACACAAGTCAAACCTTGAACGAATTCACCAACCTTGGCACTCAGAGAGTGTGGCTCTTCCTATTGATTGCCACTGCCGGCAGCCTGTTGATCGTGACTGCCTCTGCCGTCCTACTCTACTTGCGTGAATCACAACGCACCAAAGCCGACCTACGCATCGCAGCCACCGCTTTTGAATCTCAGGAAGGCATGCTGATCACTGATGCCCACAATCAGATCCTACGTGTGAACGGCGCCTTCAGTGTGATCACAGGTTACTCGGCAGAAGAAGCCGTTGGAAAGAATCCCAATCTACTCAAGTCTGGACGCCAGGACGCGGCCTTTTATGCTGACCTATGGGAACGTCTTCATAACAATGGCTCTTGGGAAGGTGAGATATGGAATCGGCGCAAGAATGGCGAGATCTACCCTGAGTTCCTCACCATCACTGCCGTCAAAGATGTCTTAGGTGAGATCACCAATTACGTCGCCACCTTCAATGACATCACGACAAGCAAACTAGCCGAAGATGAGATACGCAACCTAGCCTTCTATGACCCACTGACACGGCTCCCTAATCGCCGACTGCTCATGGATAGGCTTCATCAGGCGATCGCCTCATGCTCCCGCAGTAAGTGCAAAGGTGCCTTGCTGTTCATCGATCTGGATAACTTCAAATCACTTAATGACACGCTCGGCCACAGTATGGGAGATGCGTTGCTACAACAAGTCGCCCAACGACTGGAATCTTGCGTGCGTATTGGAGACACCGTGGCGCGTTTGGGCGGAGACGAGTTCGTGGTGATGCTGGACGACCTGAGCCCTGAGCCACTCGAAGCTGCTGCACAGACCGAGACCATCGGCGAGAAAATCTTGACCAAGCTCAACGAGACCTATCAATTGGGCACCTACGCGTATCGCAGCACTCCGAGCATCGGCGCCACCCTATACAACAGCGAACAACACAATATCGAGGATGTGATGAAGCAAGCAGACATCGCCATGTATCAGGCGAAGAATGCTGGGCGCAACACCCTTCGCTTCTTCGACCCCAAGATGCAAGAGAACATCAATGCGCGTGCCAAACTAGAAGATGCATTGCGCAACGCACTGACCAAGAATGAATTCCAACTTCACTACCAGATCCAAGTGGATATCTCTAATCGTCCGTTAGGTGCAGAAGTCCTTATCCGATGGGTCCATCCTGAGTTGGGTTTTGTGTCCCCTGCACAATTCATTCCCTTGGCTGAGGATACGGGACTGATGCTTCCTATCGGGGAATGGGTGATCGAGACCGCTTGCGCGCAACTCAAGACATGGCAAGCCGATGTGCAGACACAAACACTGGTACTGTCCGTCAACGTGAGTGCAAAACAATTCCGCCAGTCTGATTTCGCAGAACAGGTCAAAGGCATCATTCATCGGCATGGCATAGACCCGTCACGATTGAAGATCGAGCTTACCGAAAGCATGTTGGTCGAGGATGTCGAAAACACCATCACCACCATGAACAGTTTGAAAACGATCGGCGTGCAATTCTCACTCGATGACTTCGGGACGGGCTATTCGTCGTTGCAATATTTGAAACGTCTTCCGCTCGATCAGCTCAAGATCGACCAATCGTTCGTGCGCGACATCGCCAAGGATGATAACGACAAAGCCATCGTGCGCACCATCATCGCCATGGCGAATAGTCTGAACTTGGACATCATCGCGGAGGGGGTGGAAACGGAAGAGCAACGTCGACTGCTACAAGACAAAGGATGTCGCCACTTTCAAGGCTATCTATTCAGCAAACCCATCCCCGTCGGACAGTTTGAAGCCTTGCTCAAACAAACATAGATCCATCCCTACAAACAACCAAGCTCAGCCGAACAGACTCTCCTGCACCGGCTCACGCCCTGACTTAGACAAGCCCTCCAATGCGACACGCGCCGCTTCGGTGATGCCATGTTGCTTCCCATGCTCAAGCAACTTTGCCACCGCTTGATCGAAGGGGTAGTCCGCATCGAACCACTCATCCACCAACTGTCTGGCGGTGAGTTTGGTCAGTTTCAGCATGCCCGACTTGACCTGAATCAGATGCGCACTCGACCTACCGCGTTTCGCCACGATGGCGATATGGCGCTGCCTATCCATCAACACCTGACCGCAAGTGACGTGCAGTGCAGGCGCGATGAGATCGAGGGTGTGGTAATCGGTGAGGTCTTTTGACACGCGTGTTCTCTATTATGGTTTTGCTACTGCGCCATGCCTTGAGTGCAGATTCGACGCGCACCCTAACCACACCGCGTCGCTTCGTCAATAAGACGAACGCCTCTATGGCAATATACTCACCATCACAAGCAATGAGCGGCAGGGGAAGATGGATACGTTATCGAGTGTGGCATTGGCGGCAGGCTTAGGCTGGGCAAGCGGATTGCGGCTGTACGCGACGGTTTTCGCGCTCGGGCTATTGGCGAAGTTCGGCTATGTCCACCTGCCCGCTGCGCTCGACATCCTTTCACATCCTTATGTCATCGCACTTTCTGGCACGCTGTTCGTGGTCGAGTTCTTCGCCGATAAATTCCCATTGGTGGATAGCGTGTGGGACAGCATCCACACCTTCATCCGCATCCCCGGTGGCGCACTGCTGGCGATGGGAGCGATAGACAGCAACGACCCCTTGATCGCCACCTCCGTAGCCTTGCTCGGTGGCACGTTGGCGGGTGGCACGCATCTCGCCAAATCCGGCAGTCGCGCCCTCATCAACACCTCACCAGAACCCTTCAGCAATTGGATGGCTTCGTTCAGTGAAGATGGCTTGGTGGTGATAGGACTGTGGTTAGCCTTGGCGCATCCCACGCTGTTCATGGTGTTCATCGTGATATTCATCATCCTGCTGTTCTGGTTGCTTCCCAAGCTTTGGCGCGGCATTCAGATGATGTTCCGTGTCACCCAACGCTAGGCGCGTTGATCAATGGCATCGTTCCAACGATGTGAATCACCTGAGCGACAAAACCCCTCAAGTATGTTCAAGCTTTGCCGATAAATGACCTTACTTAAGAGGCTCACCAGAAGCCATTCGGAGGATGACCCGCGTGAACCCCATCGGATATTTCCATAGACTCACCTTGAAGTGGCAACTTCGACTCATTTCCTTCATGGTGTCGTTCGGCGCACTGACGCTTTCCCTGCAAGCCCTGTATTCGATCCAGGTGATGCATTCGGACACTCGCCGCGCAAACGAGGTCCAGCACGCTTCCAACGCCCTGTCCCATGACCTCAATCATGCCGAGATCGAGTTCAAAGAACAGACCAACCAATTCAAGAACATCCTATTGCAGGGTGGCAACTCCAATGACCTTACAGGCAAGTTCGACGCTGCTTACAGCGCGACACACAATGACCTGACTCATGCGAACGAGGCATTGCAGACGCTACAACAGTACACCCGCACAGCCCAACAGGAAAAGTTGGATGCAGACATCATGCAGTTGATCGATCTGCATGAACAAATCTCGAAGCGTTACCGCACGGCCATCGAGCGCTACGTGTCCAGCAAAGGTGATGCACACTCGGTCGATGCGATGGTACGCGGCATCGATAACGAGTTGACGCTGAAACTGGAAGCGGCCTCCAACTCAGTCGAGCATTTCCATACCCAGCAGCTTGCAGCAGACGCGCAGCAAGCCGATGCGAGTCATCGACTTCACATCATCGCCACCATCTTTTTGGGCGTGTTGCTCGCTGTCAGTATCGCCATCCTGCTGACCTTGGCGAGGAAGTCGGTCTTCCGCAAGGTCGGCGGCGACCCAGCAGATGTCGCTAGTATCGTCAAAGAGATCGCAGCCGGAGACCTCTCACACGCCATCACCCATGACCAAGGCTCGAAAGGACTGTTGGCCGAGGTGCTCGGCATGAGCAATAACTTACGTAAAGTATTGATCGACCTGCACGCGTCCGCCTCCAATCTTTCCAACACGTCCTTCCATCTGGCCGGTTCGGCGAACGATATGTCGAGCACGGTGAACGATCAGAACGATGCCGTGAAGAAGATGCAGCAAGCGACCATACAGTTGAACCAAAGCATCCAACAGATCGCCACCAACAGCAGCGATGCCCAACAGATCGCCACCGCGACCCAAGAGGCCTCCGCACAAGGTGCCAGCATCGTCAATCAGACCGTGCAAGAGATGGCGACCATCGCCTCCTCCATCGCCAACGCATCGCACGACATCGGCCAGTTGGGTGATAAATCACGCAGTATCAACACCGTAGTCGCTTCCATCCGCGAGATCGCCGATCAGACCAATCTGTTGGCATTGAATGCAGCCATCGAGGCGGCTAGGGCGGGAGAACAAGGGCGCGGCTTCGCGGTCGTAGCCGATGAGGTGCGCAAGCTTGCCGAACGGACATCAGCAGCGACCCGCGAGATACAGAACTTCTCGAACGACATCGGCAATGTGGTCGAAAGTGCGATCACACGCATGGAGAAAGTCGTCGCCGATGCAAGGAATGGCGCACAAAACGCAGAACGCGCCAATGCATCCATCGCCGAGATACAACAGGCGTTCGCCTCGGTGACACAACAGGTCAGCAACATCTCACAGGCGTTGACCGAGCAAAGTGCCATGTCGCACGACATCGAGACCAGCATCAATCAGGTCGCCCATATCTCGGCAGAGTTGCAATCCGCGACAAGACTCATCACCGATACCGCCAACAACTTCTCCTCACTTGCAGGACAGACCATCGAAGTGGTCAGCAGCTTCAAATTGGGAAATGAAAAGACAGCGGATGTGACGCTGTTCTGAGCCAGCTCCCGCTTCATCCATCGCCACCAAAAGAAAACGGCACACCTGCAGGTGTGCCGTTTTCCATTGAAGCGATGCACTGTTACAGGTAATCGAACAATGACATCTTGGACACTTGCGAGAAGGATTTCTGCGCTGCAGTCAGCACCATCTGCTGTTGCGTGAGGTCGCTGATGGCTTTGTTGTAGTCGGTGTCCTGTATCTTCGAGAGTGTGGATTTGTACTGCAGCCCGAGTTCATCCCCAGTCACATTCAAGGCATCTAGCTCTCGCAATCGAGCCCCCATGGTGGCTCGTGTACCCAATACCGCGTTCAATCCCTGTTCCAAAGAATTGAACGCGTCACTCAATCCTTGACGATAACCTGCATTTGTTGGTCCGCTCGCTGCCAATGCGGGCGTATTCAATGTTGCAACCAACTTGTTCAACGTATCGAAGATACTTTGATTCTTGCTTGGGGTCACATCAAAGGTGTCGTTGATGGCAGGTGTGCCTTTGATCTCGAATTGGATCCCACTGAAGCTGATGGCTTGTCCGCTCACATAAGCATTACCCGCGAGTACCGGTGATCCTGTCGTCACATCATTGATGTCGTAGGTGGTTGCCGAAGTAAAATGGATCTGATAATCATGACCATCGTACAAAGCCGCGTCAGTAACCACCCCTTGCTTGATTGTGCTGTCCCCAGCGTTTAGCGTGCCAGGAGCCACATTGAATGTTCCATTACCGTTGCGGATGCGCATGAAGATATCGGCGCCAGAATCAGTGATGGAAATTTGACGCCCGGTCGCTGCTTGCACCTTTCGCTGCACATCATCTCCTTGATACACCACTCCAGCAGCCGTATCGGCGAATGGCTGCACTTTTCCTTGAGCGCCTGCAAATATAAAGTTGCCGGTGCCATCAGTACTGTTGGCAAGGCCAAGCAATTCTTGCAGGCGACCTTGGATATCGACTGCCATCGACTTACGCGCTGCGGCATCTAGCAAGCCATTCGACGCCGCAGTACTTACGTCCTTAGCATCTAGGATCAAGTTGGTCACGCTTTGTAAGATGCCATCCGCGAGTGAAAGAACGTTGGTCGCTGCAATGCGATTAGAGCCAAACTGGGTGTTTGCCGAATCAGTCTGGGTCAACTCGGCAGCACGCGCCGCTGCTGCAGGATCATCTGCTGGAGAGAGTATCTTCCGTCCCGTAGCAAGTTGCTGCGTCGTCTGCGCGATATTGACTTGCAACTGATTCATCGAGGCGACGCTATCGTTGTAAAAAGTGCTCGTACTGATACGCATGATGATTAACCTCCCAGTTGCAGCAGTGAGTCAAACATACTCTGCGAGATGGCCATCGCCTTGGCTGCAGCTTGATATGCTTGTTGATACTTCAATAGATTAGCTGCTTCCTCATCAAGATTGACGCCGGAAGTAGATTGCTGAGCCTTAGTCACTTGCGCCAACATACTTGACTGCGCTTTGCTGGTGACATCCAACTCTCGCGTTTGAGTGCCCACCTGACTGATCAACTGTCCGTATGCACCCTGATAGCTAGTCGTGCCGTTGACCATCGTATTGGCGGTTTGCAGTTCGGCCAACTTGAGGACATTGGTACCGTCACTGCTGGCATTGATATTATTTTGGATCGTGAATGTATCGTTAGCTGATGGAGCGCCAGTGAGCTTGGCCGTCCAACCATTGAATGAAAGGGTCGCTCCAACCGCGGGGTCATAAACAGTATTAACAGCAAGAGGACCCTGTGTCGCGTCATCCACATTAAAGTGCGTCGCATCAATAAATGTGACCGTCACAGAGTTCTGCAAATTCACATCCAGCGGCAATAGTGGCACTACTGTGGTATCAACTGTAGCTGCGCCGATAACACCCGAGCCCATATTGGTTATCGGTGCATTTGAGCGGATCGGGGACCCCGCGGCGATCTTGCTTGGGTCAGTTATATTGAGCGCCATCCCTTTTGCAGCATCCGCCGTAGGGCGAACCAAGAACGAATCCCCAATGGAAGCAGATCCCGTCAATTGTAAAGTGATGCCCGTACCCGTAACGACTTGGCCTGCAGTAAGCTCGGCTTCTGTGAATGCCCCCACCAACGCGTTACTTGTGGTATCGAAAATCTTGTAATTCGTACCATCGAACTGGACGCTGTAATCACTCGCAGTTAGTGCTGACGCAGCACTGATAGTAGCGGTGAGCGCTCCAGTACCTAGATTACTAGAAGCAGATGTCGTTCGAGGGGCTGCGCTAGCAAAGAAAGCAGACCCAAGCGCTCCTTTAAGGTCTATCCCTTGCTGGTGTTGCTGATTGAATGTCTCCGCTAATCCTATAGCGATGCGTCCAAGCGAGTTGACAGCTGGATCAAGGATGTTCTGGCGGAAGTCTAGATAAGCACCGAGGTTGCCCCCTTGCAATTGACTCTGTTGAATCTTCGCAGAGTTCCCATTATTCAAATATGCCACGTCGAGTGCCGTTGGATCAGTAGAGGATGTCACCGTGTGCAAAGAGGATACGGTTCTACCGACCACCAACGATTGTCCATTACCAATGAACACATCCACCGACCCCTCCGGTTGACTCACCGTGGTCACGCGAATCTCTTGGCTGAGTTGACTGATCAAAAGGTCACGCTGATCCAATAGGTCATTGGGAACCTGGCCTGGTGTCTTGGCTTGAAGTTCAACGATATTGACATTCAAAGCGGCGATCTGCTTCGCGTAACTATTGATCAACGACACACTATTCGTCATCCGTCCGTTCAGACTCTCACGAATCTGGCCAAGCCGCTGATCGAAAGTGTCGAGCCGATTCACTAATGACTGCGCACTGCCAATCATGGTCTGTCTTGCTGCGATCGACTCAGGTGCGTTCGAAACCGTGTTCACCGAACTAAAGAAATCTTGCAATGCAGGCGTTAGCCCACCATTGGCATCACCAAACAGATTGCTCACCTGCTGAGCAAGATCGAACTGGGCAGTTAGATTGCTTGTTTGCGTCTGCGCCTCTAAAACTTGCACCCCCAGAAATTGATCATAGCGACGCAATACCGAAGTCACATTGGCACCTTGGCCAAAATAGCCTGCCCCTGTGTTTTGTGGCATCTCCGCCGTCTGCATGATCTCTTGTCGAGAATATCCAGGCGTATTGGCGTTAGCGATATTGTGCGTAGTCGCGGCAATACCCGCCTGTGCTGCTTTTAGTGCACTGACTCCAATACCATAGATTCCTGCCATTTGATTCTCCTTACACCATCAGCCCGATTACTCTCACCCAGCGGCAAGTAGAACGAGGAAGGCGATTTCCAAACTGACCCCTACGGCTGTTTTATCGGCGAGTTCGGGGGAAACTTTATAGGGCACTGCTATTAACCCGAATCGTTTGATTCGCTGACAGCCCCTTCCTCCACCGTGGAGACAGGGGCGACCCGTACTAGGTTTAACGCCCATTAGGCTCTAGCACTCACACTTCCAATGACTTTGACCAACTTATCTGCGTAATTAGGATCGGTTGCATATCCCGCCTTTTGTAATTCCTGAGCAAAACCCTGTGCTCCATCCTGACCTATCACGGCGGCATAGCGCGGGTTGTCACTCAACAGCTTGGCATAATCTTGAAAGGCTTCGGTGTAGGAGCCATAGGCGCGAAAACGTTCGGTCTGTTTGTGCGCCACCCCATTCGTATATTCGGTGGTGGTGATCTCAGCCACTTTGCCGTTCCAACCTTTGCCCGCCTTCACGCTGAACAGATTGAAGCTAGTACTGCCATCGGTCATCTTGATCTCGCGTTTACCCCAACCACTCTCCAAAGCGGCTTGCCCGATGATCAGATGGGCGGGGATGCCAGTGGTGCGACTGGCTGCTTGTGCATGCGGCTGCAGACGATCGACGAAGGATTGTTGCGTGTCTGCATTGTAGGCAGAAGGGATGGCATTCACGCTAGGCGTCGCAGGGGTAGGCGCCGCATTAGGCAATGTATTGCTGAGTTGACGCACCATCACATCCGCCAGCCCGACACCGCGCGTGGACATCTCTTGCGCCAACTGTTGATCCAACATACCCGTGAACATCTTAGTCTGCTCGCTATCCATCATCCCGTCCTGCGGTGTGGCTTCGCGCATGGTCTTCAACATCATATTGAGGAACACCATCTCGAACTGTTGTGCAGCGACCTTCAGCGCCTTGTCGGGCGCTTGCTTAGCTTGGTAACGCAGCTTGTCGAGCGACTGCGCATCCGATGCTAGGTTGTTGATGTTGTTTGGCGCGATGCCCACGATGATTCCTTTAGATCACTTCCAAGTCTGCATGTAACGCACCTGCCGCTTTCATCGCTTGCAGGATGGCCAGCATGTCTTGCGGTGTCGCACCGATGGAGTTGAGTGCCTTCACCACATCCCCAAGTGCCACGCCCCGTTTCAGTTGCAGCAGATTCCCCGGCGCGGCTTTGATTTCGATGGTGGCGTTGGTGACGGTCGTCGTGTCGCCGCCTGCCAGCGCATTGGGCTGACTCACTGCGTTGTCTGCACTGATGACGACAGTGAGATTACCGTGTGCCACCGCGCAATCATCCAGCGCCACGTTCTGGTTCATCACCACCGAACCCGTGCGCGCATTGATGATGACCTTCGCGCCACCTGCGGCCGCATTCACCAATACGTTCTCGACACGCGACAGAAAAGTGACACGTGCATTGCCTGAGGGTGCGTTGACTTGGATGGTGCGCGAATCGAGTGCCTGTGCGATCTCTGCATCAGGTGAGATGTCGCGATTGATGGCATCGGCCATACGCGCTGCCGTAGTGAAATCGGCGGTGTTCAATTGCAAGTAGATGTAGTCACCCTGCCCTAGATCGGTAGCAACTGCACGCTCCACCGTCGCACCAGCGGGGATACGGCCGACACTCAGGTGATTCACTTGAGTCTTGGAGCCGCCCGCTGCGGCACCCGCACCGCTCACCAGCAGATTGCCTTGCGCCATGGCATACACCTGACCATCAGCTCCTTTGAGTGGCGTCATCAGCAAGGTGCCGCCACGCAGACTCTTGGCGTTACCAATAGATGACACGGTGATGTCGATGGTCTGACCGGGACGCGAAAAGGGAGGTAAGGATGCTGTCACTGTCACCGCCGCGACGTTCTTCAATTGCAAGCTGATGCCGGGAGGCAGCGTCACCCCCATCTGCGCCAGCATGGTGACCGTACTTTGCACGGTGAACGGGGTCTGTGTGGTCTGGTCACCACTGCCATCCAAGCCAACGACCAAGCCGTAACCGAGCAGTTGGTTCTCACGCACGCCTTGCACACTGGCAAGGTCTTTGATGCGTTCGGCAGAGGCATTGAGCGACACCAGTACAAGTAGCGTCACAACAAACAGATTGATCAATGTTTTCATCTTTAGCACTCCTAGAACGGCAGCACCGTGGTGAAGATGCGCGCGAACATGCTGGTCACATCCGAGCCACTCAAACCGACTGCGCCTTTGTATTCGAGATGCACGTCTGCCACTTTTGTAGAAAGTACGGTGTTGGTCGAGGTGATATCCACCGGATTGACCACACCAGAGAAGCGCACATATTCATTGGTGTAGCGGATACTGACTTGCTTCTCACCGGCCACACGCAGATTGCCGTTAGATAACACTTTGGTGACGGTAGCGGTGAGTGTGCCCGTGAACGTATTCGTTCCAGATGCATCGGTCTTGTTGGCGGACTTCACGCTGTTAGAACCGGACGCCCCCATCGGCATCGCTGGCGTCGCGATGGCCAGACTACCTGAGTTCTCAGTGGCCGTACCCGACTTGCCGGAAGCAGAAGTCGCTTCGACGATGGTGATGGTGAGCGTGTCGCCCACATGGCGCGCACGACGGTCTTCGAACAACGGCCTGTCGTTCACCCCTGCCTGGAAGATCGCACCATTCGCAGGTGCTGTGGTGACCGGCTTGGGTTCTGGGCGCACACTCAAGGGTTCTTTGATGTTGGTCGTAGGCACACAGGCAACCAGCGAAGCGGCTACCGCGACAACGACCATTGCTTTAAAGATGGCTCGCATCATTGCCTCACTATATCTGCGACAGTTTTTGCAACATCTGATCCGAGGTGGTAATAGCTTTGGAGTTGATCTCATACGCGCGTTGCGTCTGGATCATGTTCACCAGCTCTTCCACCACGTTCACATTGGATGTCTCGACATAGCCTTGACTGATCGAGCCCGTGCCATTGGTGCCGGGAACGTTGGTGCTCGGCGTACCGGATGAGGCAGTCTCCAGATACAGGTTCTGCCCCATGCTTTCCAAACCAGCCGGATTGATGAAGGTCGCCAACTGCATGCTGCCGACTTGCACTGGCGCTGTTGCACCTGCCTGCGTGATGGTCACCACGCCATCCATCCCGACTGTCACGCTCGTGGCGTTGGCCGGAATGGTCATCGCTGGTTGCACCACATAACCATTCGATGTCACAAGCTGGCCTTGATTGTCTGTCTGGAACGAGCCGTCGCGCGTGTAGGCCGTGCTGCCGTCCGGCATCAAGACCTGGAAGAAACCGGAGCCTTGGATCGCCATGTCCAGCTTGTTACCGGTCAGTTGCAGGTTGCCCTGCGTGTGGATGCGTTCTGCCGCGACGGGACGTACACCCGTACCGATCTGCAAACCAGAAGGTACCTGTGTCTGTTGCGAAGACTGCGCTCCCGGTTGGCGCAGGTTCTGATAAAGCAGGTCTTCGAACACCGCGCGTGAACGCTTGAAGCCCGTGGTACTCACGTTCGCCAGATTGTTGGACACCACGTCCATCTGCGTCTGTTGAGCTTCGAGGCCAGTCTTCGATATCCAAAGTGAGCGAATCATGATCGTGTCCTTTCAAGTGACTTTTGCTTGATTGACACGATACCTAAGCCTAGGCAAAACCATCCGCAGAACACAGATGGAAAAACGATTCAATTTGGGATTTAAAGAAACACGTGATGGGGCTGCTAACCCATCACGCGTTGATATTGAGGATGGAGCTGGCTTGTTTCGCGTTGGCGTCTGCGTTCTGCAGCAATTTCATATGCGTGTCGAATTGGCGCGCCAGCGTGATCATATTCACCATCGCCTCCACCGAGTTCACGTTGCTACTCTCAATATGACCTGACACCACATTCACCTTGGCATCCGCCTCGGCAGGATTGCCGTCACGCGTCCTGAACAAGCCGTCTTCACCACGCACCAACTGCGTTTCTGGCGGATTGGTCAATTTGATGCGCCCCACCACCACCACACCCGCTTTTTGGCTGGTGCTGGGAACAGTGGAGATGGTGCCGTCTTTGGCGATGGTGACTTCCGTATCTGGCGGCAAGGTCAAGGGGCCGCCGTCACCCAACACGTTCAATCCGCTACGCGTCTGCAAGAGGCCATTGGGTAACACTTGGAAACTGCCGTTGCGCGTGTACGCCTCGTTGCCCTGACTGTCTTGCACTGCGATCCAGCCTTTGCCGTCGATACCGACATCAAGCTCACGTCCTGTCTGTTGCAAACCGCCGGGCGTGAAATCAGTGCCCGCCGTCGAGTCGACCACGAAGGTACGCGTGGGCAGCCCTTCACCTTGGATAGGAACCGCACGGAAGACATCGATAGCCGCACGAAAACCCGGCGTGTTGGTATTCGCGAGGTTCTGCGACACCGACGCCTGCTGTTGCAGGATATGTGAAGCGCCGGTCATCGCGGTGTAGATCAGTCTATCCATGTCGTTCTCCTTGATAGGATTTAGGAATTTGGAACAGCGCTCCTCAATACTAAATCCTAGCCCCTAAGATCAGCGCAAGTTGACAATGGTCTGCAACACTTGATCTTGTGTCTTTACCGACTGCGCATTGGCCTGATATACACGCTGCGCAGTGATCATGTTCACCAGTTCCGCCGTCAAGTCAACATTAGAATCTTCTACAGCGGAAGTCTGCAACAGACCCAAGCTAGATGATCCTGGCGCGCCATTCAATGGAGTACCAGAAGTGGAGGTTTCGCCCCAGTTATTGGCCCCCATGGGTTGCAGTCCTTGTGGATTGCTAAAGTTGGACAACACGACTTGCCCCAACGTCTTGGCTTGTCCATTGGAATAACGCCCTGTGACCATGCCATCCGCACCCGTAGTGAATCCAGTGAGACGACCTGATGTATATCCATCTTGGGATAGCGAGTTGACGCCAAAGATCCCCCCAAACTGTGAGGTTGAAGCAAAATCAAAGGACAATGTTTGTATTGCAGCACCGGCTGGTGTGAAGAAATCAGACACTACGGCAGCCACAGGCAAACCGTTCACCTGAGACAATACACCATTAGTGCCAAAGGTCATCTGCGCTAAAGGAACCGCGCCCACCTGTACACCGTCGACGGTCAGCCATGCATCCCAACTATTGGGAGCTGTATTTGCAAAATATAGCGATGCCACGTGACTACTACCTAGGCTGTCATAGACCGTCATCGATGTGGAGTTGTTGA
>JBAYIG010000041.1:0-17130 GCA_041665725.1 Sideroxydans sp.
GATCAGGATCAACGTGATGGAGACGATCCGTGTCGTACTGAAATCGGCATCGTTCTGTTTGAATATCTTGGTGGCCTCGACCTGTTGCAACTCGACCAAGGCGTTCATATCGTCACGGGCGGGTTCATATAGCGCCTGCCCATGCCGTTGCAATTCTTTCAACTTGTCCTGATCGCCCGCGCGCATCGCCGCGATGGCAGGTTTGATGAACTGCTCGACGAACTGACCTCGGGTCTCGGTGTAGTGCTTCGCCAGCGCCAGCTCATCGTCATACATGAAGGTGGCCATGTACGCTTCCCAGTTCCTGTCGATCTCTGCCTTATTGGCTGCCACGATATCCGCATTGGATTTCATCAACTCTGGATAGATGGCCGCATCGGCGATGGCCAAGCGATTGTTCAACATGTTGCGGCGCACATTATCCAACTGCACAAGGGGCATCAGACGGTCGTTGTACATGGAGTGCATGGCTTGATTGCCTTTACTCGCCGTGTACAGACCGACCCCGCCGATGATCAACATGGACACAATCAAGACGCTCAACATCACGATCAAGCGCGTACTGATCTTCAGGTCATTCAACATATCGACTTGCTCCCATTTCAGTATCTATTGTTAGATTCACGATCCCATCGCACATTTGGTGAGCGGATATCCCGCCCTGCTTAGTTCATCGGCAGATTTCGCCAATTCTTCAGCGGCATTCTTGGTGGATTGAACGGAACGGGTGTTCTCGTCCACCAGTCCGGTGATGTTCTCTAGACTCTTGGCCACGTTCTCGCCCGCCACCGATTGTTCTTTGGCTGCCAGTGCGATGTGGTCGATGCGGTTCGACATGGTGATGCTGGCCTCCATGATTCCTTGCAGGCCCTCGCCGCTCTTGCGGATGAGCGCGATGCCTGTCTCGACCTCGACCACCGCACCACCCATGGATCTGACCGCCTGGTCGGAGATAGCCGTGATCTCGGAGATGGTGTTGGCGATGTCTTTGGTGCTGGCGGCAGTACGTTCTGCCAGTTTGCGCACTTCGTCAGCGTCCACGGCGAACCCGCGTCCTTGTTCACCCGCACGCGCCGCTTCGATGGCTGCGTTCAGTGCGAGCAGATTGGTCTGCTCGGCGATCTCTTTGATGGAATTGGCGATGATGCCGATCTTCTGGATGGATTCGCCCAAGTCGGAGATGGTCTTGCTGGAAGTCTTGACCGTATCCGCCACCTTGCTGGTCGCGTCGATGCTCAGTCCCATATTGCTGTTGTTCTGCTCGACGATGGACTGGGTGCGCCTCATCTCGACCAATGAATCGTTCGCCATGTTCGCCACTGCGGCGACGGATTGGCTGAACTGCTGCATGGTGGCGGCGATGGCCTGTATCTGGTCTTGCTCCGTCAGCGCGTTCGCTGCCACCGCCGTCACTTTGCCATCCACCTCACGCACATGCGCCTGCATCTTGGCGACAGGCGTGACGATCTCGTCCACCATGGTGCGCAGATAGGCTTGCATGGTCTGTATCTCGCAGAGCAGGACGCCCATCTCGTCGCGGCTGCTGATATCCAATTCGGTATCGAGATTGCCTTCCATGATGTTGCGGAACTCGGTGTCCACTTGCTTCAACGGACGACGGATGAACACGTCCACACACCAAGCGATGAAGAAGAACAAGAACACCTGCAAGGCGATCTGCCCGATGATGATGTTGCGTTCTATCGCATGGATACGATCCATATCCGCTTTGAGGTCGATGGTGATATCCGATGCACCCGATACTGCCCCTTCGCCGCCCGCATGACAGGCCGTGCAATCCGTACCATGGAAATCTTTGCTTAACAGATAAGGAGTGACGATGCGCAGGACAGGATCGCCCGCCTCGTTATGGCCGAACTGGACGCTGGCTTGCTTGGTCTCGATGACCTTGCGTTGCAGGTCATCGCTCATCTGCTGCCCTTGCATGCCTGCACCGTATTGCTCGACCAATTGCGGCGTACGTATGATGGATACCGATCTCACATGCCCCGATGTGGTCGCCTTGGTGATAAGGAGCTTGCGATTGCCCTCATCGCTGATCTGCCCGGTGACCATCAACATGTTCTCGTTGTCGATGAACTGATTGGCGACCAGTTCACCCTTTTCTTGCGCCTGAAGTAGCGCCTCTTGTTCTGTCCCGTTGGTGATGTACAGTTGTGCGGCCGTGAGGATGAACAGGAGCGGGATCTGTATTGCCGCTTGTAACTTGGACTTCAATGTCCAGTTCTTGACCTTGAGTGCTTCGTAGGGCGAGACGATCTGCCTGCCGCTCTGATTCAATTCGCGATACATGGCTTCGGCTTCGGCCACTTGTTGGCGCGTCGGCGATTTGCGCACGGACACATAGCCGATGATCTTGCCGTTCTCGATGATGGGTGCCACGGTGGCACGTACCCAGTAATGATCTCCGTTCTTACAACGGTTCTTCACCATGCCACGCCAAGGACGCTCTGCCTTCAGGGTGTCCCACAGCCATTTGAAGGCCTGCGCAGGCATATCGGGATGGCGCACGATGTTGTGGCTCTTGCCGATGAGTTCGGCACGAGAGTAGCCGGACATCCTCTCGAACTCATCATCACAGTAGGTGATGATGCCCTTGGTATCCGTCTTCGAGATGAGCACCGTCCCGCTGGGGAAGGTGACCTCTTTCTGCGATACGTATGCGTTCTTGTTCTGCATGATGCTTGTTCCTAGACGCGGAAGCGGCTCACCGATTGGTGCAATTCGTCGGCCAGACTTTCCAGTCTTGCGATCTCTTTGCCAGCCATGTCCACAGCGGCGTGGTTCTCTTCGGACATCTGGGCGATCTTCTCGACATGCTTGGCGATCTCGTTGCTGGCCTGACTTTGCTCGCTCACCGAAGTGGCGATGTCATCCACCCCTTTGCTGGATTTGGAGACCGCTTCTCCTGCCGATGCCAATACCGCCGATACTTGCGCGACATGTTCCTGCGTCGCTCGCAACGAGTTCAATCCTCTCTGCACGGTAGATTCCACATTGGCGGATTTGCCGTTCAAAGACTGGGTGACGCGGTCGATCTCATTGGCGGATTGCGCAGACTTCTCCGCCAGTTTGCGTACCTCATCTGCGACCACAGCGAATCCGCGACCTTGTTCGCCTGCACGCGCGGCCTCGATGGCGGCATTCAATGCCAGCAAGTTGGTCTGGTCGGCGATCTCTTTGACTTGCTGTGTCATGCCGGCGATGGAGCGTGTGCTGTCGACGAATTCCTTCACCGACAGCGCGATCTGGTTGACGGTGGCTTGCACTTGATCGATCTCGCCTATGAGTTCATCGACGCTGCGATGCCCTTGCTCGGTCTGCTGCAAACTATGTTCCGACAACTTGCGAACATCGGCTGTGTTATCGGCGACTGAATTGATGCTGACGGTGATCTGTTCGACGGCTGCCGCAGTGGAAGCGGATTCTTCGCTCTGCACTTGCGTGCCTCGGGTGATCTGCGCGGAGGTGGTGGTCAACTGCTGCGCGCTCTCGGTGACGTTCTCACTGTTGGCGCGGACCGATCTGATGATATTGGCAAAACTATCCATCAGGTGATTGAAGGCGGCAGCGGTCTGGCCCGGTTCGTCCTTCCCTTCTTGGGCACGTAAGCTCAGGTCGTTGGAAGCCGCGATCTGCGAGATGGTCTGACGCAATCCATTGACAGAGGCGATGATGCTGTTGGAGAGCAGCCACATCAAACTCGCGATGATCGCCAGCACCACGACGATGATGGTTCCACCTCGCACCAGGTGCGCACGGAAGATGGCATCCACGTCGTCCACATAGATACCCGAACCGACCACCCACCCCCACGGAGCAAAACCAGCGACGTAGGATATCTTCGCGACAGGTTCAGATTGTCCGGGTTTGGGCCACTGGTAGTCCACGAACCCGGCTCCGTCCTTCTTCACGACGTTGACGAACTCGACGAACAATTTGAGACCCGTCGGATCCTTCGATTCTGACAAGTCCTTGCCGTCCAGCTCTGGTTTCATCGGATGCATCACCATGGCGGGATGCATGTCGTTGATCCAGAAATAGTCGTTGTTGCCGTATCGCATGAGCTTCACGGTATCGATGGCGGCGGCTTTAGCCTCCTCCTCCGCCATCTTGCCTTCGCTCGCCAGTTTCTGATAATGCTCGATGACGCTGTAGGCGACTTGCACCACCTGCTGCGTCTTCAGCTTCCTATCCTCCATCAAGGCGTTCCGCTCACTCATGAGGTCGATGATCGGCAGCAACAATAGACCGATCAAAGCCATAGCGATCAGCACCGTGAACTTGTTCCTGATTGTCATATCTTTCAACATCTCGCTTCCTCCTATATGCGGCCGAACATGTTCATAGACATGTTCTTTGGCCGTGCATCCTTAGACCTTGAACCGACCCACTGTCGCACTCAGGTTGGCGGAGACCTGTTCCATTCCCTTCACAGCCGCGACGGTGCGTTGCACGATCGCATTGCTCTGCTGTGACATGTCTGCGATCCGCTCGACGTTGCGGGCGATCTCTTGTGTGGCGTCGCGCTGTGTGTTGATGGAGCGTGATATCTCTTCCAGACCTTGATTCACGCCGCCCACCGATTCGTTGGACTGGATCAGCACAGCGGTGACATCACGCACGTGGTCTTGGCTGGTCTGTAGCGCATTCATGCCGCGTTGCACGGTCTTCTCGACCTTGTTGGATTGCGCTCCCAACGATTGGGTGACTTCGTCGATCTGGGTGGCTGAGTGGGCGGACTTTTCCGCCAATTTGCGCACTTCATCGGCGACGACAGCAAAACCACGACCTTGCTCACCTGCACGCGCAGCTTCGATGGCGGCGTTCAAGGCCAACAGATTGGTCTGCTCGGCGATGTCGCGCACCTGCTGGGTCATGTTGGTGATGCTTTGTGTGTTGGCGACGAACTCGCTGACCGCCGTGGCGATCTCTCTCACTGCGACCTCGACATGTTCCAGTTCCTGCACCATCTCCTGCAAACTCTCATGGCCGCGGTTGGCGCGCTCCATACTTTCATTGGAGAGTTTGGCCACACGATCAGCCCCCTCTGCGACAGTGCTGATGCTGTTACTGACTTGAGACACCGCCGTGGCGACCGCGCTAGCGGAATCACTTTGTTTCTGCACGCTGGCGGAAAGTGTCGACGCATCTTCCGCCAGCCCCCTTGCCGCACTGGCGACCTGCTTGGCCTGTCCGTCCACCTGCGTGACGATGACTTGGAAATTATTGGCGAGCGCATTGAAGGCGGTGATGGTCTGTCCGACTTCGTCTTGGCTACGCACTGGCGCACGTTTCGCCAAATCGCCGCTGGCCTGCATCGCCACCATGGCTTGCTGCAATTCCTGAGTGGGACGAATGAAGAAACCGATGATCCATCCCAAGATGAAATACAGTCCGACCTGTATCGCGATCTGCACACCCCATAGGATCATGTTCGCTTTTTCCATCAGCGCGAACTCTTCCGAAACGTCCAAGGTGATACTTGCCGCGCCGTTGACCGAGCCTTCTGGCACGATGTGGCACATCAGACAGTTGGTCCCTCTGAATTCTTTTTGTGCGATGAAGGGCACCACCACGCGCAAACGATGTGAACCCTCAACATCTTGTATGGTGGTCTGTTGCTGACCGGTGGATAGCGCCAGCTTGTCCAGTTCATCCGTTGCTTGCTCAGTGGGTAGACCGGGGCCGAACTGGTCGATGACGGGCTTGCCGCGCATCACTCGCAACTCGGTGACCTTGTTAGAGGCGCCCATCTTCTGCACATACAACTTGCGTTGATCGGCATCACTGATGAGACCGTTGAGCATGAGCATGTTGAGGCCATTCAACACGCCGTCGGCGGAGACTTCGGCCTTTTGCCGCGCCTCCTCCAATACGCGCTCCTCAAAGGTGCTCAAGGCCGCCCTTTGTGCGAATATCATGATGACCAACAGGATGAGTTGGATCGGTAACTCGATCTTTGATTTCAGCGAAAGTTTGCTCCACCAGCTATTCATGTTCGTCTCCTGTTGAATCTCTTCAATTAAAAGTGATGCCTGTGTCCGTTCATAACGGCAACTCGTGACACTTCTTTAATGGCCGCCCTGTGGTGAACCTGTCGTATCCGCGACAGCGGGACTCGCGGCCGCCACGCCCGACGCACCCAATGTCGCCCCCACATCGCCATTCTCTGCATCCAGTTGCACCGACCCGCCATCCTGCTGCGCGGCTTCTTCCGCCTTCTTGTTCATCACGATGATGCTGATGCGACGATTGATCGGATTGTGCGAATCCTTCTTGTCGAACAGCACTGCAGAGGAAAGACCGACGACACGCACGATCTTTTCATCCACCAGACCACCCGAAATGAGTTCGCGTCGCGACGCATTGGCACGATCGGCAGACAGTTCCCAGTTGCTGTATTTGCCTCCCGCCGTCGCATACGCCGTGGCGTCGGTGTGACCGGAGAGACTGACCTTGTTCGGCATGTCGTTCAGCATGAGTCCGATCTCGCGCAGGATGTCCCGCGTGTAACTTTCAAGTTGCGCACTGCCGCTTCTGAACATGGGACGGTTCTTTTCATCCACGATCTGGATACGCAATCCTTCTGTGGTGAGGTCGAGCAATATCTGTTTCTTGAATTCTTTGAGCTTCTTGTTGTTCTCGATGGCGGCTTCGATCTTGGCTTTCAGGTCCTTGAGTTTGTCGATCTCTTGCTTGGTCTCGTTGCGGATGCGTTCTTCATTCGCCGCTTTCAGATTGATGATCTTTTTCTCAGGTTCCAATTCACCTGATTTGACTTGTCCTTCGCTGCGGGTGAGGTCTTGTCCGCCGCCTTTAATGATGCTGGAACTGTCACCACTACCCGATCCGCCCATCAACGCGACTTTCAGCGGCGTTTTGAAGTATTCGGAGATGCCTTCAAGGTCGCCTTTGGAAGTCGAACCGAGCAGCCACATCAACAGGAAGAACGCCATCATGGCCGTCACGAAGTCGGCGTAGGCGATCTTCCATGCACCGCCGTGATGACCACCCGCCACCTTCTTGATGCGTTTAATGACGATGGGGCGTTTGTTCTTGTCTTCTGCCATGATTCAGGTCTTGGATCAGCGTTTCTGTTTGACGTGCTCTTCCAACTCGGCGAAGCCGGGACGCTCGGTCGAGTTCAACACCTTGCGGCCGAATTCGACGGCCATGGCAGGTGCGTAACCATTGAGATTGGCGAGGAGTACGACCTTGGTCGCTTGATATATCTTGGTGTCTTCATCTGCTTTTTGTTCGAGCAGGCCAGCGAGGGGGCCAACGAATCCATAAGCGAGCAAAATACCGAGGAAGGTGCCCACCAGCGCGTGCGCGATGAGGATGCCCAACTCTGCCGGAGGAATGCCGACAGACTCCATGGTGTGAACCACGCCCATGACGGCCGCCACGATACCGAAGGCGGGCATACCGTCACCTAACTTTGCGATCACATGAGAGGGAACCAGGGCTTCGTGGTGATGCGTTTCGATCTCGACGTCCATCAGATTCTCGATCTCCATCGCATTGAGGTTTCCGCTCACCATGATGCGTAAGTAATCGGTGATGAATTCGACCACGTGGTGGTCAGCCAATATCTTGGGGTATTTGCTGAAGATGGGGCTCTCTTCCGGTCTCTCGACATCGCCCTCGATGGACATCATGCCTTCCTTGCGCACTTTTCCCAGCAACTCATACATGAGTGCCATGAGCTCCATATAGGTCTCTTTGTTGTACTTGGAACCTTTGAACAAGGAGGGAGCGGATTTGAACGTGGCTTTCACGGTCTTCATGTTGTTGCCGACGAAGAAGGCACCGAGCGCGCCACCACCGATCATCAACAACTCCACTGGCTGCCATAGGCCGCCCAGATGACCGCCCGCAATGGCATAACCACCGAACACACTGCCCAGCACGACGATATATCCAACAATCACTAACATGATTCACCTCACATACGTGCTTATCCAGAATTTCATTGCATCCTAGCAGTGGATGTTTTTCCTCATCCCGTGAACAGATTGGAAATCACCCGACATTTCCAGCTTTCGAGCCGCACCGTGGCTACAAAGCAGAACCGCTACTGCTGAACACTCTCTTCAGTAGTAGCGGCGAAAGTAGGGGAAACTTTAATTAAGGAGAAGACGGGTCACGCAAGCGCTTCAGCTTGGGCCGCTTTCTTGGTCTTTCCTGCACGTGAGGGAGGGCGGCAGATACCACAGGTGTAATCACTGCACAGCTCATTGGTATGCACCACGAACTGTCCGCCACACTCCTTACACGTGGTGAGTTGCAACATCTCCGCGTCAAAGAAGCGGATGAGGAACCATGCGCGCGTGATGCTCAATGCAGGTTCGCCACCGCTGACCTCGATCTGTTCGAGGTACAAACGGTAACTCTTGATGAGCGCCTCGACACCAGAGACACTGGCATTCTTGATGAGGAACTGGTGGATGCCCATGAACAAGGATGAGTGGATGTTTGGCAACCAGCTCATGAACCAGTCGGTGGAGTACGGCAACATCCCTTTGGAAGGGGATTCGCCTTTGACTTCTTTATAGAGCTTGAGCAGACGTTCGCGGCTGAGATGCGTCTCTTCCTGCAACAGTTGCAGGCGTGCGCCCAATTCGATCAATTCGACGGCGATCTGTATCTCGCGCGCTTCGGTCACTACACTCTTGTTACGCATGATGGCCTCCGCTTAAGCAGCGAGCAGTTCTGGTGCTTGCGCCGACATCAAGATGGTGGCATGGGTATGCGACATCATGCGGTCCTTGTTGTAGTCGGTGATCATGTTCAGCAGGAGACGCTCATCGAAGCGGAAGCGGCACAGCAACATATTGGATGCCGCCATCTTCATCAATTGGGCTGGTGATAGACCATTGATCAAATCTGCCAACTCTTCGCTCACGCCTAAACGGAAGATCGCGCTGGCTTTGTCATCGCGAATCATCTGCTGCGCCAACATCATGTAAGAAAGGTTCGTTTCTTTGATCTCTTCGTGTACTTGAATGCTGTTCATTTCAGTCCCCTCGGAATTTGGTTAAACGTCTTGTTTCGACGGTTGCATTTTCGGGGAGGATGGCAAGTCAGGAAATCGGACGATTTCCGATTATGGTGTAGGGAAAGTTCCTACAAAAAAGGCGAGCCGCCTCCGGATAACCAGAGGCGACTCGGGAGTACGACTCACTGCGAGGGGACACATTGGGTCGCACGAATAACCTATCGACAGGGTTGGGGAAAACTTTAGGGGATTTTGAAAATAATTTTTAGGCAAAGAAAAAGCCCCTCCAAAGAGGGGCTTTAGGTCAAAACTTACTCGTATTACAGTGAAGCGCCAGCAATCATGGCCGCAGTATCTGCGTTGCTCGCAACTGTACCTGCGCAAGATTTTGGCTTGATCTCAGTAGCCAAGCTAGATGCACAAGACCATACGCCAGTAGATGAATCTAGAACCAAGCCCACGACCGTAGCTACACCAGCGGGGGCCAGCTTAGAGTTGACACCAGCAGTCTTATAGGTAGCCTTCAGAACACCACACACGCCCGATGTTGCCGTGCAGCTAGCAGAGGCAGCAGTAATTGAAGCAACATACTTACCAGAACCAACTGTACCTGTAGGCAATGTTGTTGGCCAAGTACCATTAGCCATTTCTTCGGAGTATGGTGTCTTCAAACCATCCAACAATGTGAATGCTTCAGCAGCTTGTGCTTTAGCGGTGTAATCGCCGTATGCTGGAATAGCAACAGCCGCCAAGATACCGATGATCGCAACAACGATCATCAACTCGATCAATGTAAAACCTTTTTGGATTTGCTTCATATTTAAGCTCCTTTGAATATTAGGAAATTGCCCTTGCGGACTACACACGTGGTGTGCAGTTGGATATTAGCAGGTTGCGTGCCAAGCTAATACTCCGTATTCATTCAGCATCGCCATCTCTCTAGACATTGAAGTGCCGCATTCGCACAGGCAAGTGACGTTTTTTGTCAGCTACGGGGTATATCCCGGAATCTTCGCCTCGTCCACTTCATTGATCTGTTCCGTGGTCAAGAATCGATGTGCATACTCCAGATAGACCTTCTCGCGGACGAAGACATCGAACAGGTCGGGGTCGATGTGACCGTTCTCTTTGAACTTGCCCAATATCTCCAAAGATTCCGTGAGTGTCTTACCTTCTTTATACGGCCTGTCTTTCGCGGTTAACGCCTCGAAGATGTCAGCGATACCCATCAATCTCGCCTGTACGGACATCTGATCGCGCTTCAATCCTTTGGGATAGCCGTTGCCATCCATACGTTCATGGTGACCGCCTGCGTACTCTGGTACGCGACTGAGGTGATGCGGCCACGGTAACGACTCCAACATCTTGATGGTGACGACGATATGGTGGTTGATGATCTCGCGCTCGGCTGCGGTCAATGTACCTGCACGGATAGACAGATTCTCGATCTCTTCGGGGGTGAGAAAATCGCCCCGCTCTCCCTTGACGTCGTGCCACTGATACACGGCGATGTGCCGCACTCGCTCGATATCGGCATCCCGCATCTTTTCACCACCGATATTGTTCTTCCTCAGAAAATCTCTATCGTCATCAAGTTGGAGTAGGCGGGCCTGATATTGCGCTTCGGTCAAACGCCCCTCCAGCATTTCGATGCGTGCGTCACGCTTGATCACCTCGAACCGCGTATCGAGCAGATGGATACGATCGAAGATGGTCTGTAGCTTGGTGGCTTTGTCGACCACGTGTACTGGGGTGGTGATCTTGCCGCAATCGTGAAGCAAACCCGCGATCTTCAACTCGTATCGATCCTTGTCGGTCAAGTTGAAATCCAAAAGGGCGCCCTGTTTGGTTCGGTTTGCCGCTTCGGCCAACATCATGGTCAAGACTGGCACACGTTCACAATGACCGCCTGTGTAAGGCGATTTATCGTCGATGGCGGTGTTGATCAGGCTGATGAAGGACTCGAACAACTCCTCCAGTTGCTGTATCAATCTTCGGTTACTGATGGCGATGGCAGCCTGAGAGGAAAGCGACTCCAACAATTGCTGGTCGTCTTTGGTGAATCGCTTGACGTTGCCATTCGTCTCATCGATGGCATTGATGAGTTGCACGACCCCGATGATCTCGCCCTCGTGATCGCGCATTGGAACTGCTAGGAATGAGCGCGAACGATATCCCGTCTTGGTGTCGAATCTCTTCGTTCCTGAAAAATCGAAACCTTCCGCCGTATAAGCATCCGGGATGTTGACGGTCTCGCCACTCAATGCAGCGTGGCTGACCACCATCGCATGGTTGGGAACATCACCCACATAGAGGGAGATCGGATAGAAGGAGATCGGCTCACCCGAAGTCCCGCCCATGCGGATCCCAAGCGAATCGTTGTGCAATATCTCGAAGGTGAGATGTTTGCCGGTCGCATCCAGCAGATACAGCGTCCCGGCATCGGCATGCGTGATCTTCTTCGCGGCATCGAGAATGGTCTCCAACAAACGATTGATGTCGCGTTCGCTAGACAAGGATGCGCCGATGACATTCAACTCACTTAGGCGCTCCAGCAAACGCTCCAGCGTCGTATCCTGCACAGGTAGATCAGCCATCTCGCACTCCGGATGTACGCCTGGTCAAGCGTGTTACTTGATACAGACCGCGCGGATCTGGTGCATATCAGTGATGCCAGTCAAGACCTTCTCCATTCCGTCCTGTTTCAAGGTGCGCATTCCCTCCTCCAAGGCGATGGCGAAAAGTTCCGCCACGCGCGCGTGTTCCTGAATGGCTTTCTTCATCGGATCGGTTCCGATCAACAACTCGTGCAGGCCGACGCGACCACGATAGCCGGTGCCGGAACACTTCTCGCATCCCACTTTTTCGTAGAGCGTGATCTGTCCCTTGTCGTCGCCAAAGAGTTTGACCCATTCGGCATAGAGGTTCTTGTAAGCGGTATTGGGGTCTTTCTTCCATGTCTGCGTATCCATCAATTCACCCGCATACTCGGTGAGCATCGATTTGATCTCTTCCTGCGTCGCGACATGTGCTTTCTTGCAATCTTTGCATAGTCGCTTGGCCAGACGCTGCGCCAAGATGCCGAGCAAGGCATCCGCAAAGTTGAATGGATCCATCCCCATGTCCAACAGTCGGTTGATGGACTCAGGGGCGCTATTGGTGTGCAAGGTCGCGAACACCAAGTGACCTGTAAGGGACGCTTCGATACCGATGGATACCGTTTCCTTGTCGCGCATCTCACCGACCATGATGACGTCTGGGTCGGCACGCAAGAATGCGCGCATGATGGTGGCAAAATCAAGGCCCGCTTTCTTGTTGATCTGTACTTGGCGCAACCCCTTCTGCGTGATCTCGACAGGGTCTTCGGCCGTCCATATCTTCGTATCGGGTGTGTTGATGTGCTTCAGGATGGAGTGCAAAGTGGTCGTCTTACCTGAACCCGTGGGACCGCACACGAAGAATAGACCATACGGCTTACTGACGGTCTGCTTCACCAATTCTAGATTGCGTACGGAGAACCCCATGTTGTCGAGCGGTATCGGATCACCCGATGCCAAGATACGCATCACCACATCTTCCACGCCGCCTTGTGATGGAATGGTAGCCACACGCAACTCAATATCCAACGGCCCGTATTTCTTGAATTTGATCTTGCCGTCCTGCGGTTTGCGTTTCTCTGAGATATCGAGGTCACACATGATCTTCAAACGCGTCACGAGCGCATTACGGTAAGTGGATGGCACCTCGATGTAGCTCAGTAGCGAGCCATCTTTGCGCAGACGAATGCCAGTCTTGCCTTTACCCGGCATGGGCTCGATATGGATATCAGATGCGCCCATCTTGTAGGCGTCCACGATGATCTTGTTGACCAGTTTGACCAGTTCGTTATCGGCAGCTGCACTGACATCATCCTGACTTGCGGCACCGATATCTTCCTCTTCGCCCCCTAGCGATGTCAGCAAGTCGTCCATCGAACCCAGGTCTTCAAAACTCCCCGTCACATCACCGCCGCTTGAAGCGCTACCACTCCCCCCATAGAACAGATCGAGCGTGGCCTTGAACTCGCGCAACGTGCAGACCTTATAGATCAGGCGGTTCTTGGGGAAGATGTTGTTGACGACGCGCGATGCTTGGATACGCTCGGGGTCCGTGGTCAGGATGACGACGCCTTCCGGCGTGTCGTCGATAGGCACCCAATGGCTACTCTCCACATATTCGCGCCGGAGGTTGCGCAACAACTCCGATGGCTTGATGCGATCCGTCTTGTGTGGTTCGTAAGGCACTCCGAAGAAGCTCGATAGCGCCTTGCCCAACGCTTCGGTCTTGACTTGGAACTCATCCAGCAACACGTCTTCGATATCGACACCTTTACGGCGCGCCGTACGTGTGGCCAACTCGAACTCGGCGGCGGACATCACTGCATCAGAGACCAGATAATCATATTTGGTCTTGACCGCTCCCGCCTGTTGCTGCCGTTGCCGCAACGCAACTGCCAAGGTCTGCGCCAGCTCGCGCACACCTTCCTCGACCATCGCCGGGAAGGGCATGCCTGCCTTGTTGTTGATGACCTGCATGACACCGACCAAGTCGCCGTTCTCCTCCATGACAGGAGCGACCAGCATCTGCTTGGTGCGATAACCCGTTCGTTTGTCCACATCCTGCAAGAAGCGCAGGGTCGTGCTGTGGGAGGCCAACTCTTGCTCGTCGTAGACATCCTTTAGATTGAGCAGCTTCTTATGAAAAGCCGCATAGCCCGCGATGCTCTGTTCTGCGATGGGCAGCTTCAGGTCCTTGAACGAATTCAAGCCCGTCTTCACCTTTGATATCAAGGATGCTTTGTCGTCCCCAACGACGTAGATGGTCAAGCGATCCGCATTGAATAATTGGCAGATGTCCTTGCTGACATCGAGCATGATCTCATCGATGTTGCTGGTGGCATGGATCTTATTGGTGACGTGATTGAGGCTCTTGGTGAACTCCAACCGGATGGTCATCTCACCTGCGTTAGCTTGTACCGGACTATTCATGTCTCCCCCGACATCATTGTTGCTGCGCCTTGGGCACAGACCACAAACCATTTTCTAATACGTATACCTCGTAACCCGCCTGCGCCAAGATGAACGCTGCTGCGGCGCTGCGCCGACCACTCTGGCAATAAGCGATATAAGGTGTCGCTTTGTTCAATACGCCGATGGCATTGCGTATGTCATTCAGCGGCACGTTGATCGCGCCAGCCAATTTGTCATAGCGGTATTCAGGGGGATGGCGCACATCGAGCCATACCGCGCCCTGCGCGACCTTCTCCCTTGCGGCCTCAAAACTGATCCGATGCAACAGGGGTTCCTTCATCAATTCAAGGAAGTCTTGTTTCTTCAAACGGAGCAACACACCGTTGCTCCGCATGGTCACCGTTGCATTGCGTTTGGTATCGGAGATCAACGCCTCCTCACCGAACACATCACCCGCTTTCAATTCCGCCAACACTAGATTGGCGCCACCGACCAAGCGCGTCACCTGCGCGCGCCCGCTTTCAATCAGATAGTAGTAATCACCCTCCTCACCCTCGCGGATGATCGCATCCTTCTCCCACACGCCGATGGCTTCGACACGGCTGAGTAATTTACCGATATTGGCAGGTGGCAGATGGGCGAACGGGCCGTGATTCAGATTCTCGGCGCTGAACATCCCCGAGTTCAACAATCTGCGGACAGCCGCCTCTGAGCCCACTTTGTCTGACGGCAACTTCGCATCCTCGTGATGTCCGAACTGGTCCCACGTCACCATCCGGTCGAGCAGATCGTCGTCCACTCTCAGCAGTTGGGATCTGCTCAATGCCTTGGCGGAACGGATGTCGGGCTGACGCTTACCAATCGGATGCCGCGCCCACTCTGAATCAGCACGGATGACGACCTTGTTGCCATCCGCGTACACCAATTCCATCTCCCCCCGCAAAAGATAGACAGATTGCCCGTGCAAAGGATTCGCGGTGAACGGGTCCTGCCCTGGCAAGACGGCCTCGACATTGCAGTAATCCAGCAACTCTCTCAGGCGCGCGGGACTAAAACTGGAGATGGGCTCCAGCGCCGCCAACACTCTGATGTCAAGTATTTCATTCATAAGCAGTGGGTTCTCAAAATTCGAACTCTTGTCCGTTTTGTAAGATCTTGGGGGTGAATCCTTCAACACGCTCCGCGATCTGTTTCATCGTCAATTCGACTTCGCCCGGCTTGAGATGCGTGATGAATATCTCCGGCCGTGATTTTAACTTGGATAGCTCTTCCGCCAACAAACTGGGGCAAAGATGCTTCGAGAGAAGTGCAAGCTCCTTCTCCGCATCGGAAAACGCCGTCTCAATGATCAAGTATCTTAAGTTCTCAATGCGGTTGACGGCCTGCCAAAAGGCATCACACGTCGTCGTGTCCCCACTGAACACCAAGCTGGCATCTCCACATTGCACATTAAAACCGACGGCAGGGACGACATGGTTCACTGGCAAAGCAGTCAGACTACGCCCTCCCACCACGACCGCCTCACCCAAACGTATCTCTTCGTAGCACATCACCGGCTGATGCATATTGGGAATGGCAGAGAAATCGGGCCATATCTCCCAATTGAAGATATGTTTCTTCAGGATGGCGATGGTCTCAATCGTCGCATGGATCAGTAACGGTTTTTCACGCATGAATCCCACGCTATCAACAAGCAAAGGCAGGCACGCGATATGGTCGAGGTGTGAATGGGTGATGAAGATGTGGTCGATCATACTCATCTCAGCCAGACTCAAGTCACCCAGTCCCGTCCCTGCATCGATCAACACATCCTGGTCGAGCAAAAGCGAGGTCGTGCGGAAATTACCGCCGATCCCACCGCTACACCCGAGCACTCTGAGTTTCATCGACATAGCCTCACTTGGTCTTGAACGTGAACACGCCATCCCAATCATCACCGGGAGGCGCTTTGCGGAAATACGCCACACGTTCCGCATACACTTGATATAACTTCGATGCAGGCGACATGTTGCGCAGACTCAGTAGTTGGAGTTCTGCCTTATCCCAATCCTGCTTCCGATAAAGACGCACAGCCTGATTGAACAGTTTGATCTCATCCTGCACATCCTTGCTCACCTCATCGGGCAGGCCGATCGGTTCAAAGATAGCCACGGGCAACTCTTTACCCTTCACCCGCACGAGGTCGACCTCGCGATAGACGAACTCAGGGGCGGCCTGTTTGGTTCCTTCACCAACCAAGACTTGCGCACCATACTCCTTGGTGATGCCTTCAAGACGCGATGCAAGATTCACTGCATCGCCCATGACCGTATAAGCGACACGCACTTCAGACCCCATGTTCCCCACACTGACGCGGCCCGTGTTGATGCCGACACCGATATGTATCTCCGGCCAGCCGCGTTCTTTGAAATAAGGTTGCAACTTCGCTAACTCCAACTGCATCTCGATCCCTGCGTGCACGGCATAGTTTGCATGTTCCGGCAATGGGTTGGGTGCTCCCCAGAATGCCATGATGCAATCACCCATGTATTTATCCACTTTCCCGTGGTGTTTGGAAATGACGCGCGATAGCGGAGTCAAGAACTCGTTCATCAACTGACTCAACTCTTTGGGATCAAGGCCTTCAGAGATCGTGGTGAAACCGCGCACATCGGAGAACAGGATGGTCATCTCCCGGCTCTCACCCTCCATCGACACCACTTGCTCCGGATGCTTGCTCATCTCGTCCACCAGTTCGGTTGGCACATATTTCCCGAACAAGTGCGTGATCTGGCGCTTGGAGCGCGATTCCACGAAGTATCCGAACGACATATTGAGCGCGAACAGCGCCAAGATCATCAAGATGCCTCCCGCTATCGGAAGCGCGATATCTCCGTATTCCCACATATATCGGTTGAATACGATGTCCGCAGTCATCGTCCCCAACGTCACCAACATCCCGCGCACCGGACTCAGCAAGGGTAGCACCACACTTAATGCGATACCGATGAGCATCAATAGAACTACGTTCGCCCCCAATACATAAGGCGGACTTTGTTTGACGTTCTGATTCAAGATGCCGCTGATCATATTGGCATGCACCTCGACCCCCGGATA
>JBAYIG010000042.1:0-16954 GCA_041665725.1 Sideroxydans sp.
CCACGTTGATCACTCCTGTTTGCTCCCGCTCAAATATTGAGCAGGACAGTATCTATACGTGGGTCAAATTTGGATGCAATTTACTGCGCTAGGTGGGTCAGTTTTCGGTGCAATTCAACACCAGCGTTCTTGATTCACCACGGCAAGTAGTCCCAAATAAGGTTTTCCTTCGCCCACGACCATCACCTGTTCGAACAGTGGGTCGGCCAAGATGGCTGTCTCCATATCGCTAGGTGGCACCTTCTCACCGTTGGATAGCACGATGATCTCTTTGATGCGGCCTGTGATGGTGAGGCGGCCCTTGTCATCGATTCTTACCACATCCCCAGTATTGAGCCAGCCATCCGCACTCAACACCTCCTTCGTCGCGACCTCATTGTTCCAGTATCCCAACATCACATTCGGACCGCGTACCTCCAATGCGCCGTGTTCGCCCAAGCGTACTTCCAGATTGTCGAGTGGGTTACCGACGCTGCTGGGTAGGTTGTTGTGGGTGCGACTGATCGTGATGACAGGGCTGGTCTCGCTCAAACCGTAGCCTTGGATGATGGGGATGCCGAGACCGATGAAGGTACGTGCGTTGCTAGGTGCCAACGCCGCGCCACCCGAGACGGCAAGACGCAAACGTCCACCTAGGCGGGTATGGAGTTTGTCAGCGACCAATTTCTTCAGGATAGGCCACAGTAGATGTTTTGGATGCCATCCAGCGCGCCCCTGTTGGCTTTCGAAACGGCTGTAACCCACATCGATCGCCATCTCGAACAACTTACGCGCATAGGTGGGGCCTTTCTCAAGTTTGCTGTGCATGCTGGCTTGGATGCGTTCAAAGATGCGCGGCACAGTCACTAAGATGGTGGGGCGCACGACGGTGAGGTCATCCTGCAATTGTTGGATGGAGCGCGCGTAGGCCACTGTCGCCCCGGCCATCACCGGCATGTAATAACCCGCCATCCTTTCCAGCGCATGCGATAGCGGTAGGAAGGAGAGGAGAGTGTCGCTAGGGTAGACATCGAACGTTTCCAATGAGCCTGCCGCATTGCTGATCAGGTTGTGGTGGCTCAGCATCACCCCCTTTGATCTGCCGGTCGTGCCAGACGTGTAGACGATGGTGGCGAGTTTTTTCGCATCGGTCACATGGTGGTTGAAACCTTGATGTTCGTCGGGCAGCCATTCATCCACTCCACGTAGGCGTGGGTCGCTGTCTCCTTCGGGAGGGGTGCGCAGCGTAACGACACGCTCGAGTTCCGTGACTGAAGAGCAAGCCTCATGTAGTGGATGCCAATGATTCGCACTGTCGATGAGTAGCATCTTGGCGCCAGAGTCTTGCAGCACATGCGCCACGTTCTCGGGGCGGTCAGAGACATAGAGTGGCACGGTGACGAGTCCTAATCCCAAAGCGGCTTGGTCATACATCACCCATTGCGGACAGTTCTTCAACATGAGAGCGACGCGATCACCAGGCTTGAGTCCTTCGTGTGTCATCGCTGCTTGCCAGCGTGAGATCTCATGTTCCATCTCGCGCCAAGTGAATTTGCGCCACTCGCATTGATGGTCATCGAAGTAACGGTAAGCGATGTGATCGGGTGTGCGTCGCACACGTTCGTGAAACAGGCCGTCCAAGGTTTTGGCGATGTCCTGCGAGATGAGGTCGGTCTTTACGCTCATTTGTTTCTCCCTGTTGTGATGTTCCGCCTCTGTGGGCGGTGATCCTTAAAACTCTACCGATGGTCGTATCACGAACGTCAGCTTGTTCGCAGTCGCATCTTTAAGCAGCCCAGAATACTCGTTTGGGCTAGTCCAGATGAAACCGGCACTGAAGGTCGGGATGAATTTATAACCGAGTAGCGGTACTTTTTTTCCTGCGATCAATTCAGAACGTACCAACTGGCCGCCGTGCTGCAAGAAGTGCAGACGGAAATCGAAGTTGGTGTTCTCCAGCCAGGTGAGATATTTGGAGCGCAGATCGGTGTTGCTACGATGTAGATTGATATACGTCACGTTGTTCACATCGTGGTTGCGATTGAACTTGCCGCCGAAACGAAAGCTCCATGAGAGCTTCTCATCGTCGTACTCCAGCTTGCCCTTGATCTTCCACTCCAGCTCGCACCATTCGTCATCCACTAGGGTGTTGCTCTTGATGTGTTTGTTGCCCGCACTGAATAGATAGCCGGTGTAACCGTAGTTGTTGCCTTTACGTTTCTCTTTGGGGCGTTTCAGCTTGGCCACGTTGCCAAAAAACAAAGAGATCGCCCAAGGTTCTTGGAAGCCTGCAGTCAGCGATTCGATGACGTTGAAGTTGTTGCCGATGTCGCCTTGCTTGTAAAAGTCGGGCGTGTGCTTCTTGAGATACGTGCCCAACAGTGGCATTGGATACACACTCGCCTCGACCAGCATGTATTGCGGAACCAGCGAACCCTTGATGAGTTCGCGCAAGATGACCGCTTCACTATTGGTCGCGATGGTGGGGACAGGTTTGTGCGTCAGTGGGATGTTGTAACCCACATCGGTGTAGTAGGGGTCGACCTCATACACGAACTCAGGCTTAGCTTCAGTCGATTCTTCGCCATCGTCATCTTCATCATTCGCTTGGGCGCTCCCCATGCAACACAATGCCAAGCAACATGCGATGGCAAAAAGGCGGACTGGATGCTGATGCATCCATGTGAGCGAGATGGGCATGGGGCAGGATTCTAACTGCTGAAGCTGCTTTGGGGCGGGAGAACCTAGTGCTTCACCGATGAAAACACTAGGCTATTTCAATTAGTCGTTCCCGCGAAGGCGGGAACCTAGTTAATCAACAAACTGGATCCCCGCCTGCGCGGGGATGACTGGGCAATCAAGTTCCTTGATCTGCTTATCTCGATGTCGATCTAGAGATGGAGATTGCAGGACTCACATCGCGCCGCAAGATCTTGCCGTTCTTGGTGCGCGGGAAGTCCTTGGCGATGTACAGCGTCTTGGGAGCTTTGTAGGCGGCGAGATGTTCGCGTCCGAACGCCAACAATTCATCCGCCGTGGTCGTACTGCCCGGATGCAAGATGGCATAGGCCACGACGAGCACCTTGTCCTTTTCGATCTCTTCGCCCACCGATGCGCAATCGGCGACTGCGGGATGCGACTTCAACACGCGCTCGATCTCGTAAGGCGAGACGCGATAGCCGAAGCTCTTGATGATGTCGTCCTTGCGTCCCAAGAACCAGATGTAGCCATCGGCATCGTAGCGCGCGTAGTCACCCGTGAAGAACCAACCGTCGTGGCGCAACTTGGTGGTCTCTTCCGGCAGGTTCCAATATTCCAAGAACAAGCCGGGGTCGTTGTCGGGCACGCTGATCATGCCTTCTTCACCGGTGGCGACGAGCTGCAAAGTCTCTGGGTCTAACAGTTGGATGGCGTGACCGGGTTGCGGGAAACCTGCCGAGCCGGGGCGTATCGGGCGCGACTTGGTTTGGCACAGGTAGTAAGAGAACTCTGACATACCGACCGCTTCGTAGATGTCCACGCCAAAACGTTCGCGCCATTGCGTCAGCACTTCATCCGACAGATGTTCGCCAGCACTCATGCAGTGGCGCAGACTGGGCACATCGGCTTGAGTCAGGTCGCTTTTCTGTACGATCTGGCGATAGATGGTCGGTACACCCACGAAGATGGTGGCGCTATGTTTCTTGATGAGACGCGGCCACGTGTTCGCATCGTTCTTCCCTTCATGCACGATGACGGTCTTGCCAAGATACAGCGGGTCCATCAATCCCGAACCCAATACATAGGTCCAGTTGAATTTCCCGGAGTGCATGATGCGGTCACCTTCGGGAGCGAAGTCGAACCAATAAGTCGAAGCTGGTGTGCGGCCGATCATGGCGCGGTGCGCATGCAACACGCCCTTGGGATAGCCCGTCGTGCCAGAGGTGTACACCAGATAAGCGGGGTCGGTCGCCTTCGTTTGGTGCGGTGGTTCCCACTGATCGATGGCTGCCAATGCGGTATCGAGGTCTTGCACATCCAAGCCGGCGACGGTTTCCACCGCACCGGGACCGGAGAGCAGGACGTGGCGCAGATTGGCGGCATCATGCAGTTTGTCTTTGAGGGTCGCCCATGCGGCTTTGTCGGTGACGAGCACCGATGCGCCAGAGTCCCGCGCCAGATACACCACCTCTTCAGCGGTGAGCAAAGTCGATGTCGGCACGGCGATCGCCCCGCGTTTCATCGCACCGAGGAAAGCAGTGGGGTAGTCCAAGCTATTGGGCAGACGCACCAACACACGTTCGCCAACGCCTACGCCGAGGTCGCGCAACACTTGCCCAAAGCGACTGGTGCGTTCAGCCAAGCCAGCGAAGGTGATCTGCGAGGTGCCGAGCTTGTCGTCTTCGACGATCATGGCGATGTTGTCAGCGGCGGGTTTGCCCAGATGCGCATCGGTGCAAGCGACGCCGATGTTGAAGTTGGCGGGCACATCCCACACCCAAGGGGCGAACGGTTTCAAGTTAGACATGGTTTCTCCTAAAGGATGATGCCGTACGGCCAGTTCTCACGTACCACTTGAGCTGGCATGAGTTTAAGAACGGTGAGCGCGAATTCGGTATCGGCCGGGGTGAGCGCGCGCAAGGAATAAGCGCGCAACAAAGTCTGCAAAGCCTTACCGAACATCGGCGGGTCGAGCATCTCGCCTTCGAACTTGATAGCGCCGCCTAGCAGTGCATCCGCCTCGATGGCTGCTTTCAAGATCTGGATCTTGGTGGCGACTTCGCTGGGGGAGGGGGTGTAGGCGACCTTGCACAAATGGATGTGTGCAGGATGGATGACCTGCTTGCCCGTCAACCCATTCGCTGCTTCTTGGCACGCATGTTTGTAGACGATGTGCGATTCGTTCTCGCCATGCAGATCCAACCAGCGACGTACATCGTGCGGCTCCAAGAAGTTGGTGGGCATGCTACTAGAGCCGATCAAGGTCTCCACGCCGCCAATGACGCCCTTACCGGCGATACGTGCCTCGAACATGATCTGATTGAGGAAGTACTTCAGTTCTTCTGTCCAATGCTCGGGAGTGATCTGGATACCCATCGCTTTGGAGAAGTCGTGGATGCCGAACACCACATGCTTCACCGTGCCGTACTGCATCAAATCTGGCGCGATCTTGAGCGACTTGGGGTGCTCGATGATGGGTTGGATGGTGATGGGGTGCTTCAATCCAACGAGGAAGCTGGAAAGATCGCGTACTTCTGGTGCGCCATAGGCTTCACCTGCTTTAGCCAACATCACCACGTCGATGAATTCGGACATGTCCTTCACCAGCGCCATATCCTTTTCATACTCTTCGGTGCGGAATGGATTGACGCGAATGGCGATAGCGACCTCATGCCTGCGCTGGAAGTGAGGCAACTCTTGTCGAAGCAACTGACGGCTCAGTTCTTTCTGACGACAGCCATCTTCCAAGTCGAAGATGAGGGTGTGAGCATGGGTGGCATGCGCATGTTTCTTCATGCGCAACGCCGCCGCTTCCAAGTCTTCATAGATGCCTTGCGCGGGCGAATATTTAACGGGTGGGTAATACAGTTGGATGCCGGGCCAGTAGCCGCCCAGCATGCTGGTGTCGATGTTCCTGTTGCTGTGTTTTTTGTCTTCGGTCGTCATATCGCCTCCAGCGTCACTCACTCAAGATGATTCAGATAATGATGCTCATTGGTCAGGCACATGCCCAATCGCCACTCCATCGGTTTGTCGCCGTATGTATAAGAGACGCGCTCGATGCGTAGCAGCGGTGTGTGAGCTTTGATGCCAAGGATGGAAGCTGTCGCGGCATCCGCACCAACTGCATTCAATCGCTCTTCTGCACGCACCATGCGGATGCCAAGTTGGGATTCATACATGCGATACATCGACCCATTGAAAGACTCGATCAACGCCGTGTTCACGCCTTTGAAGTTGGCGGCGGGCAAGATGATGTGGTCGAGGATGGTCGGCTTGTCTGCCAGCAAGAGCAGGCGTTTGATCTCGATGATGGCGCTGCCTGTCTTGATGCCGAGTTGCTGCGCCACCTGTGCAGGTGCCTTGCTGCGCTCGCAACTGAGCAGGCGGTTGTCCAGCAGCTCTTTACTCCCGTTCGTTGCCACGAGGCGCAAGAAGCGCAACTTCACCCCGTCTTCGGAGTGGGTCGATACGAACGTGCCTTTGCCCTGACGGCGATTAAGGATGTTCTCGGCCGCAAGTTCGTCGATGGCTTTTCTGACTGTGCCTTGGCTCACGCCAAATTGAGACGCCAACTCCATCTCGCTGGGGATGGGGCTGCCGGGACTCCACTTGCCCGAGATCAGGCTTTGCGTGATCAACGCCTTGATCTGCCGGTAGAGCGGCTGGAACACAGGGGATGATTTGGTATCGGGCATGACGGTCATGGTTGGATGAAGGATGGCGATATTTATAGCACGCAAAAAATCACAAGTCCAGCATCTTATGTCTTATAGAAGATATAAGAATTTTGTTGACACTGATTTTGCCCGTGGCTAGAATCAGTCGGCCATCAAGTTGTAGATGAATGCTGTGAAACTCATTAGGGGAAACCTATGAACAAGTACTTTCGGCCGCGCCGCTCGATGCTCTATGTGCCGGGCTGCAACACACGCTTTCTGGAGAAGGCGCGCACGCTGCCCGCAGATTCCCTGATCTTGGATCTGGGTGACCCTATCCTCATCGCGGCCAAAGAGGCTTCGCGCCAGAACGTGGTGGATGCCATCAAGCAAGGTGGATACGGTGAGCGTGAGCTCGTGGTGCGCGTCAACGACCTAGCTTCCCCTTGGGGGCATGACGACATCAAGGCAGTGGCAAAACTGGATATCGATGCTGTGCTGTTTACCAATATCGAAAGCCGGCAGAACGTGCTTGATGCCATCGATGCCTTGGACAAGGCGGGCGGTCAGGATGTGCCGGTGATGGTGATGGTGCAGAGCCCACTGGCGGTGCTACATGCGGAAGAGATCGCCAGTGCCTCTGAGCGTATCGCCTGCATGATCGTGGCGACCTCAGACCTTATCTCGCAGATGTATGCCCATACCACCAAAGACCGTTTCCCATTGCTCACAAGTCTTTCTATGGTGATCTTGGCTGCACGTGCCTACAACCGTGGCGTGGTGGATGGCATCAACAGTCATCTGAAGAATATGGAAGCCTTCGAGTACGCGTGTCGCTTAGGGCGCGATCTGGGGTTCGATGGGAAGTCCTTGGTGCATCCGCTACAACTCGCTTATGCCAACGATGCCTACACGCCTAAACAAGTCGAAGTCATCACTGCACGCGAGATCATCACTGCACTGTCTGCAGCGAATGCCGCAGGGCGTGGCACCGTGGTGGTGAACGACCGCTTGGTCGAGCATCACCATATCAAGTCAGCGCAACGTCTGCTGAATATGAGCGAGATGATTCAAAAACTGGAAGCCTCTTATGCATAAGTCAAAGAATCCTTCGGCAATCGGTCGTGGCAACTTCTTCGAAGATTTCCACATCGGACAAGTATTCCAACATGCCACACCGCGTACAGTGAGCGATGGCGATAGCGCCTTGTACATCGCGCTCACGGGTAGTCGCCATCTGCTGCACAGCGCGCAGCCTGTGGCACACGCCTTGGGTTATCGCGATAGAACGATAGACGACCTGCTGGCGTTCCACATCGCCTTCGGCAAGACCGTGTCCGACATCTCGGTCAACGCGGTGGCCAATCTGGGTTATGCCGACATCCGCTTTGTGACGCCGGTGTATGCGGGTGACACGCTGAGCACCACCTCCACCGTCATCGGACTCAAACAGAATTCAAACGGAAGCAGCGGTGTGGTGTATGTGCATTCGGTGGCACGTAACCAACATCACCAGATCGTCATCGAGTGGAAGCGCTGGGTCATGGTGCACAAGCAAGACCAGACCGTTCCCGCGCCGGCAACGCTCGTGCCCGGGCTACCTGCCGTCGTACCAGTCGCGCAACTGCAAGTGCCCGCCTCTTTGGACTGTGCCAAGTTCGAGACCGCACTCACCGGCGGGCAACGCTTGTGGGACGACTATCAAGCGGGCGAACGCATCGATCACCCCGCAGGCATGACCGTGGATGATTCCGATCACACCATGGCGACCAAGCTGTATCAGAACAATGCGCGCTTGCACTTTGATGCGCAGATGATGAAAGACACGCAGTTTGGACGCAGGCTGATGTACGGTGGGCACGTCATCTCCATCTGCCGTGCGCTGTCGTATGACGGTTTGGAGAACGCTTTGGGCATCCTCGCCATCAACGCGGGCACACACTGCAATCCAAGCTTCGGTGGAGACACCTTCTACACTTGGACAGAAGTGCTGGAACGTTGGGAGATCCCTAGTCGCACCGACATCGGCGCCTTGCGTCTGCGCATGGTCGGCGTGAAGAACGCACCTGCGAAGTCATTGCCGAGCACCCACATCGAGAAAGACGGCAAACGGGCGTATCACCCCAACGTCGTACTCGATCTTGATTACACCGTTTTCATTCCACGTCAATAAGGAAGAACCATGTCAGCCATTCACCCCAATCAAGCTTTGTTCGGTGGCGAAAAGCCATTTCCCATCATCCCTAGCTGCGAACATTTCGCGGGGAGTGAGAAGCTCATCCTGAAAGCCTTGTCGCTGCAAGATAGCCTCGGACCCATCTTTGACATCACCTGTGATTGCGAAGACGGCGCCGCCGCAGGGCAAGAGCGCGAACATGCCGAGATGATCGTGCGTGTGTTGAATTCAGAAGCCAACAAACACCGCATGGCCGGCGCGCGCATCCATGACTACACCCATGCTGCTTGGCGATTGGACGTGGATATCTTGGTGGGCGGGGCAGGTAAGTTGCTGGCCTATATCACCATTCCCAAATGCACCAAAGCCGCTCAAGCGGCCGAGATGATCGCGTACATCCAAAAAGTGGCTGCGTCGCACGGCATCACACGCCAGATTCCCATACACATCTTGGTCGAGACGCACGGTGCTTTGCATGAGGTGTATGAGATCGCCGCACTGCCTTGGTTGCAGGTCATCGACTTTGGTTTGATGGATTTCGTCAGCGGCCATCACGGTGCCATACCCGCCAGCGCGATGCGTAGCCCTGGCCAATTCGAACATCGCTTGTTGGCGCGCGCCAAGGCGCAAGTTGTGGCTGCCGCATTGGCACACGGCGTCGTCCCCGCGCACAACGTCACGCTCGATCTCAAGAACACCGAAACGACTTTCTCCGACGCCAGCCGTGCGCGCAACGAGTTCGGTTTCTTGCGCATGTGGAGCATCTACCCCACGCAGATCCCCGCCATCGTCGATGCGATGAAACCCAACTACGACGAAGTCACCGTCGCCAGCAACATCCTGTTGGCGGCTCAAGTGGCAGAGTGGGGCCCCATCCAATACGACGGTGAGTTGCACGACCGCGCAACGTATCGCTACTTCTGGGAAGTGCTCCAAAAAGCGAAGATCACCAATGTGGCTATTCCTGCGGAAGCTAATGCGGCTTTCTTTAGTTAGAACCACACGTATCAAGTTGCAGTGTGATGCAAATCCTGTTGATACAGTTGGCGTGTTGATGCTTATGGGTCAACGCGTTTTTCGGACGGTAAATAGCGATGATTTGGTTGACGCCGACAACACCGGTAATTTACATTACTGACCAGTCAGTCAGTAATGTAAATTATGAATACCACCGAAATATCCGAATCCCCTAGCCGCCAGCGGCGCAAAGAGGCGCGGCCTGCCGAGTTGATGGCGGCAGCGCTGGAGCTGTTCGTTGAGCGCGGCTTCGCCGCGACAAAGTTGGATGATGTCGCCGCGCGAGCGGGCGTCTCCAAGGGCACGCTCTACCTTTATTTCTCCAGCAAAGAAGAGTTGTTTAAGGCGGTCATCCAACAAGGCATCATGCCTGTGCTCGATCAAGGCGAGGAGATGCTCTCGCAATACCAAGGGGATGCAGGCACGTTGCTGGAGGCGATGCTGCTGCGTTGGTGGGAGATGGTCGGCTCGACTCATCTTGCGGGCATCACCAAGCTGATGATCTCGGAGGCGGGCAATTTCCCGGAGGTGGCGCAGTTCTATTATGAGAACGTCATCGTGCGTGGTCGCGGCTTGATACGCACTGTGCTGGAGCGGGGCATCGCCTCCAAGCAATTCCGTGAGATGGATGTGGAGACGGCTATCGACGTCATTCTCGCCCCGCAGATGATGTTCACCATTTGGCGCTATTCCTTAGGTACATGCGACTGCGGTAAGCAAGATCCTGAAGCATATTTGAAGACACACATGAAGCTGTTGTTGAACGGTCTGCTGACCGGGGAGAAAAACAAATGAGTCATCGTCTGCTTGTATTGGCATTGCCACTTCTCTTGGTCGCATGCAGTAAAGAATCCGCACCGCCTGCCAAGGTCGAACGGCCTGCTTCCACCATCGTGGTGGGTGAAGTAGGTGAAGACCAAAGCAATGTGTACAGCGGTGAGGTGCGTGCACGTTACGAGACGGTGTTGGGGTTCCGCATTGGCGGCAAGTTGATCGCGCGCAATGTGGATGTGGGTGCCAAAGTAAAAAAAGGCGAGTTGCTAGCGCGTTTGGATGCCTCTGATACAGGGCTGCAAGAGAGCGCCGCTGACGCGCAGTATCGACTGGCAGAAGATGAGGTGAAGCGTTACCGCGAACTGCGCGACAAGGGTTTTGTCAGTCAATCGGCATTGGATGCGAAGGAGACGGCATTGAAAGCAGCCGCCGCACAAGCAGGGCTGGCGCGCAACCAAGCGACCTACACCAGTTTGTTGTCTGACCGTACCGGCGTGGTGTCTGCCACCTTGGCAGAGGTAGGGCAGGTGGTGAGTGCAGGGCAGCCTGTGTTGCGTGTCGCCCAAGATGGTGAACGTGAGGTCTCCATCGCGATCCCTGAATCACGTTTTGCTGCCATCAAGGTGGGTATGCCCGCGCAGATCGAATTCGGCGTGGCAGGTAATGGCGGACAGACTGTCGCTGCGCATGTGCGCGAGGTATCGCCTTCCGCTGATCCAGCCAGTCGCACCTATCCGGCACGTGTGTCGTTCGATGCAAGCAACGCTAAGATCGCCTTGGGAATGACCGCGCGAGTACGTATCAACGAAGTCGCGAAAAGTGGCGTTCAGAAGGTGGGCGGATTCAAAGTGCCGCTGACGGCAATCTTCCAACAGAACGATAAGACGGCCGTATGGATCGTTGCTCAAGACCGCAGCGTGTCGCTGCGTGCAGTAGAGGTATCTGCCTATCGCGATGATGGCGCGTTGATCAGCAGCGGTGTCGCGGCGGGTGAGCGCATCATCAGTGCTGGTGTTCACAAGATCACCGCAGGTGACAAAGTCATCGTCGCAGAACACGGCATCACCAAATGAAGATGCCTAACCTTTCCGAGTGGGCACTCAAGCACCAACAGATGGTGCTGTATCTCATCATCGTATTGACGGTGGCGGGCGTATTGTCTTATCTCAATCTGGGGCGTGCAGAAGACCCTAACTTCACTTTCAAGGTGATGGTGGTGCGTACGTTGTGGCCCGGCGCGACGGCGCAGGAGGTGGAGCGTGAGCTGACCGAACGCATCGAGAAGAAGCTACAAGAGACACCGTGGGTGGATGTGTTGCGTTCCGCTTCCAAACCGGGCGAGTCCTTGGTCTTCGTCATGCTGAAAGACTACACGCCGAAGGCCGATGTGCCTGAATCGTGGCGGCAGGTGCGCAAGAAACTGGACGATATCCACCACACCTTGCCAGCAGGCGTGCAAGGGCCGTTCCCCAATGACGAGTTCGGCGATGTGCAGATCAACATCTTCGCGCTGACCGGCGATGGATATGACTTGGCTTCCTTGCGGCGCTATGCCGACCGTATCGCGCTCGATCTGCGTCGCATCAAAGATGTGAAGCGCGTCGAATTGATCGGCGTGCAGGACGAGAAGATATTCATCGACGTCGCCCCCAATCGCATGGCGACATTGGGCATCACACCGTTACAAGTGGCCGATGCCTTGCAGAAGCAGAACACCATCAACCCAGCCGGCTTCATCGAGACCGACAGTGCGCGTATCCGTATGCGGGTCAGTGGTGGGTTCGATAGCGTAGAACGTGTGCGCAACACAGACTTGTTGGTCAACGGGCAACACTTCCGCTTGGGCGACATCGCACGCGTGAGCCGTGATCTGACCGACCCACCCAGCCCGCAGATGCGTCTGAGTGGGCAACCCGCCATTGGGCTGGGCGTAGTGATGGACAAGGGCGGCGATGTGATACGCCTAGGTGAGAATTTGAGTGCCGAGATGAAACGTATCGGCGCTGAGTTACCTATCGGCGTGGACATCCATACGGTGGCGGATCAGCCGAAAGTAGTGCACGGCTCCATTCATCTGTTCGAGAGTTCGCTCACCGAGGCGATCCTCATCGTGTTGGCTGTCTCTTTCTTGAGTTTGGGGATGCGTACGGGCATGGTGGTGGCGCTGTCCATCCCGCTGGTGCTCGCCATCACCTTCTTCGCGATGAAGGTGTTCGGTATCGATTTGCAGCGCATCTCGCTGGGCGCATTGGTCATCGCCCTTGGTCTGTTGGTGGACGATGCCATCATCGCGGTCGAGATGATGGTGGTGAAGATGGAGCAGGGCTGGGATCGCTTCAAAGCGGCGACCTATGCCTACACCTCGACAGCATTCCCCATGCTCACTGGCACGCTCATCACTGCCATCGCTTTCACGCCCGTCGGCTTTTCCAAATCGGCGGCGAGTGAATACACCATCTCCATCTTCCAAGTGGTCACCATCGCGTTGCTCACTTCTTGGGTGGTCGCGGTCGTGTTCACGCCGTACATCGGCTACAAGTTGCTCGACGCTAAGGCGCTCATCGCCAAGGCGCAGAAGCATGGCGAAGATGTGTACGACACGCCTTTTTACCGCGCCTTCCGCAAATTAGTGACATGGTGTCTGCGCAATCGCTGGAAGGTCATCCTCGCGACGGTGCTGGTCTTCATGTTGTCCATGGTGGCGTTCGGCAAATTCGTGCAGAAGCAGTTCTTCCCCTCAGCCAGCCGTTTGGAGTTGATGGTGGACGTGTGGTTACCGCAGGGAGCATCCATCAAGGCTACTTCGCATGAGGTGCAACGTATCGAGAAGTTGCTACAGGGGGATGCCGCTGTGGACACCTTCTCATCCTACATAGGGAATGGAGCACCTCGTTTCTTCCTCTCCTTGGATCAGCAGTTGTTCGCGGACAACTTCGGACAGTTCGTCATCGTCACCAAGGATCTGGCGGCGCGTGACGATCTGAAGAAGCGGTTGGAAGCACGCTTCGCAGGGGCAGATTTTGCCGACATCCGAGTGCGCGTGGTGCGATTGGAGAACGGCCCTCCCATCGGTTATCCCGTGCAATTCCGTGTGTTGGGAAATGACCTGACCGAGCTGCGCAAGATCGCCGGCGAAGTGGCGACAGCGATGCGCACCGATCCTCATCTGCAGAACGTCAGCTTCGACTGGAACGAAAAAGTGAAGAGCGTGCGTGTCGAAGTGGATCAGGATAGGGCGCGTCAACTCGGAACATCCAGTCAAGAAGTGGCGCAAGCACTGCAAGCTTGGTTGAACGGCATCGCGCTCACACAATATCGTGAGGGCGACCAGTTGATCGACGTGGTGTGGCGCGGCAGTGGAGATTTGGATACGCGCTCGTTGAACAGTCTTCCGGACTTGGATATCCCCTTGGCTGGCGGTCGCCATGTGCAGTTGGCACAGGTCGCCAAGCTAGTGCCGATATTGGAAGAAGGCATCATCTGGCGTCGTAACCGTTTGCCGACCATGATCGTGCGTGCCGACATGGCAGGAGCAGTGCAACCGGCTACGGTGTCGAAACAATTGAACGCTCAGTTCGATGAGTTGCGCACCAAATTGCCGAGTGGCTTCCGCGTCGAAATGGGCGGCAGTATCGAAGAGTCCGCCAAAGGCGAGACAGCCATCATGGCGGTGATGCCCTTGATGTTGGTGGGCGTGATCACACTCTTGATGATCCAGTTGCAGAGCATCAGCCGCACCGTGATCGTGCTGCTCACCGCGCCACTCGGATTGATCGGCGTGGCATTGGCCTTGTTGGTGTTCCAAGTGCCATTCGGCTTCGTGGCGAATCTGGGATTCATCGCGCTGGCAGGCATGATCATGCGTAACTCCGTCATCTTGGTCGATCAGATACGGCAGGACGAAGAAGCTGGGAAGCCGCAGTGGGAAGCCATCATCGGCTCTACCGTGCGTCGTTTCCGCCCAATCGTGCTGACCGCTTCCGCCGCCATCCTCGCCATGATCCCGCTCACGCGCCAAGTGTTCTGGGGGCCGATGGCGGTGTCCATCATGGGGGGCTTGGTGGTGGCGACCCTGCTGACCTGTCTGTTCTTGCCAGCCTTGTATGCGGCTTGGTATCGGGTGCGTGAAGAAGTACCCGCCTGACATGGCGGGTAGTCGGCCGATATGGTTTAATCGCGGCCTATGAAATTCCCCTTCCAAACCGTCGCCATCATCGGCAAGCAGAAGACTGCTGACGTTGCTGCGCCCATGCTCTTGTTGGGCGATTTCTTGGCCGAGCGCGGTGTGAGTGTGGTGGTTGACGGTCTCTCAGCTGAACACATCAAAGGCCATCGGTTCACTGCGATGAGTTTGGATGAGATCGCCCGCTCGGTCGATCTCGCTGTCGTCATCGGCGGCGATGGCACGTTGCTCAATATCGCGCGTACTCTCGCCCCGCATGGCGTGCCTATCGTCGGGGTGAACAAAGGCAGACTTGGATTCCTCACCGATCTGACCATGGGGACGATGTTGGCGGGTTTGTCCGATATGTTGGATGGTCGCTTCATCACTGAACAGCGACTCTTGCTCGAAGCCAAGGTGATGCGTGATGGTGCGGAGATCTATAGTGGTCTGGCATTCAACGAGATCGTGGTGCACCGCAGCAATATCAGCAGCATGGTGGAGTTCGAGGTGCGCATCGATGGTGAGTATCTCTACAACCAACGTGCTGATGGCCTCATCATCTCTACCCCGACGGGTTCAACTGCCTACGCGATGTCGGCTGGAGGTTCTATCTTGCATCCGAGCTTGGATGTGTTGCAGCTCGTGCCCGTCTGCCCACACTCATTGAGCAATCGCCCCATCGTGGTCAAAGGCACGTCCGTGCTGGAGTTGTTGATGCATCGCACAGGCGACATCTGCGTGCGTTATGACAGCCATACCAATATCGATCTAGAGTTACACGACAAGATCATCGTCACGCGTTTTGAAAAGCCGGTGTATCTGCTTCATCCTGAAGGTCATAGCTATTACCATACGCTGCGCGAAAAGCTGCTCTGGAACCAAACGCTTTAATTCCATGCTCAAGTTCCTCTCCATCCGCGACTTCGTCATCGTCGAATCCCTTGAACTCGATTTCTCTTCAGGCTTCACTGCGCTGACCGGCGAGACGGGTGCGGGTAAGTCCATCCTCATTGACGCGCTATCGCTGGCTTTAGGCGAACGAGGTGATGCGGGGATGGTGCGCAGCGGTTGCGAGCGTGCCGACATCGCTGCCGAATTCGATATCGCTGCATTGCCTGTCTTGCAAGCGTGGCTGAAAGAACAAGCGTTGGATGGCGATGACGGCGTGTGCCTGTTACGCCGTACCTTGGATGCCAGTGGTCGATCACGCGGTTTCATTAACGGCAGCAGCGCCACCCAACAACAGATGCGCGAGGCAGGGGAGTACCTGCTCGACATCCACGGTCAGCACGCACATCAATCTTTGCTGAAAGCGGATGCGCAACGCGATCTGCTTGATACCCATGCTGGACTGACCAAGCAGGCCGAAGAGGTCGCAAGCAGTTTCAAATCTTGGCAGGGCTTGCATCGTCGCCGTAGCCAGTTGGAACAGAACGCTGAAGCCGTTGCTGCCGAGCGCGAGTTGTTGGCCTTCCAACGGCGCGAGTTGGAGACATTGAATTTCAAATCTGAAGAATGGCATACCCTGCAAGCCGACCATTCTCGCTTGTCGCACGCAGCCAGTCTGTTGGAGACGGCGCAGTTCGGTGTGGAAGTGTTGAGTGAATCCGACACCGCTTGTTTGGCGCAACTCAATGCCTTAGTTACGCGTCTGCGTGCGGGGCTGGAGTTCGACGCCGGGTTGCAAGACACGCTGACCATTCTGGAGAGCTCGCAGAACGAATTGCAGGAAGCGGTGTACGCGCTGCGCCACTACCAAGATAAGTTGGATGCCGACCCGCAACAGCTGCGCGAACAGGAGCGTCGCATCGCCGATGTGATGGAAGCCGCTCGTAAATATCGCGTGAAGCCGGAAGCGTTGCCGCAAGCATTGGAGATTGTTGCGGCGCGTTTGGATGAACTGGGCGGTGATGCCGATCTGGCTGAGTTGGCGAAACAAGAAGCGACCGCGCGCGAAAGTTATCTGACTGCCGCCAAGAAACTCAGTGCCTCGCGCACCAAAGCCGCCAAGAAACTGTCGGACGACATCACCACCGCCATGCAGACACTGGCGATGCAGGGTGGGCAGTTCGCCGTGGCTTTGTTGCCGCTGGCAGAAGGCAACGTACACGGTCTGGAAAGTGTAGAGCTGCAAGTGGCAGCCAACCAAGGCTCACCGTTGCGTAGCTTGGCAAAGGTCGCCTCGGGCGGTGAGTTGTCGCGCATCAGTTTGGCTATTCAAGTCGCGGCAAGCAGCGCCGCCAGTGTGCCTACCTTGATATTCGACGAGGTGGATAGCGGCATCGGCGGACGCGTGGCTGAGATCGTTGGCAGTCTGCTCAAGCAGTTGGGCAAGCGTCATCAAGTGTTGTGCGTCACCCATCTGCCGCAGGTGGCTGCGCAGGCCGACCATCAATGGCAAGTGAGCAAAGCGGTGGAAGCGGGCGTCACCCTCAGTCATATCCAAGTGTTGAAAGGTGAGCAGCGCGTCGAAGAGATCGCCCG
>JBAYIG010000043.1:0-16663 GCA_041665725.1 Sideroxydans sp.
GAGAACGCATCATCGGTCACACGGCAAGCACCGCCTGTGACCTTCTTCGCGAGCTCCATGTTCCTGTCCGCCACCACCACGATGCGGATAGGACGACCGGCGCGGCGCGCGATCTCCTCTGCATTGCGTTGCAACACAGTGAACGTACCACCGCCGACAGTACCGATTCCCAACAGACCTACATTGATTGGCTTGATGCTCATGCTTTTTCTTTCATTTATCCGCTACGCAGAAATAATTTAATGACTGGATGGCAGTACCTCGAAACTTGCCACCCGTGGCTCGTTTTCCCGCCTTCGCGGGAATGACGGTGTTAATTGGTGCCGTGTTTCTTACGATAGTTTTCTAGGAAGCGAGCGATACGTCCGATAGCTTCGGTCAAGTCATCCGCATTGGGCAGGAACACGACGCGGATATGATCGGGCTGCTTCCAGTTGAAACCCGTGCCTTGTACGACCAATACTTTCTCTTGTTCCAATAACTCTAGGATGAACTGCTGGTCATTTTCGATTGGATACATCTTCGGGTCGAAACGCGGGAACAGATACAGCGCCGCTTTCGGTTTAACGCAAGTCACACCAGGAATCTCGGTGAGCAGCTTGTAGGCCAAGTCTCGCTGCCTTGCCAACCTACCACTTGGCGCTACCAGATCGTTGATGCTCTGGTAGCCGCCGAGTGCGGTCTGGATGGCGAACTGCGCGGGCACGTTGGAGCACAGACGCATAGAGGCCAAGATGGTGAGGCCGTTGATGTAGTCCTGAGCGTGTTTCTTCTCACCCGACAACACCATCCACCCTGCGCGATAGCCACAGGCGCGATAGTTCTTGGACAGACCGTTCATGGTGACGAACAGCACATCTTCCGCCAGCGAAGCCATCGAGGTGTGCGTGCCACCGTCGTACAACATCTTGTCGTAGATCTCGTCGGCGAAAACGATCAGATCGTGCTCACGCGCGACTTGGATGATCTCTTTCAGGATCTCGTCGGAATACAAGGCGCCCGTCGGATTGTTCGGGTTGATGACCACGATGGCGCGCGTCTTGTCGGTGACCTTGCTGCGGATGTCCTTGATATCAGGATTCCACTCGTTCGCCTCATCACACAGATAATGGCGCGGCGTACCGCCTGCCAAGGTAACCGCAGCTGTCCACAGCGGATAATCCGGCGCGGGCACCAACACCTCGTCGCCCGTGTTGAGCAAGCCCTGCATCGCCATCACGATGAGCTCGGACGCGCCGTTACCAATGTAGATGTCGTCCAACCCCACGCCCTTGATGTTCTTGGACTGGCAGTAATGCATGATGGCCTTGCGCGGCGCGAACATGCCTTTGGAATCGGAATAACCTGCGGAATTGGGCAAGTTCAGGATCACGTCTTGTTGGATCTCTTCCGGCGCTTCGAAGCCGAAGGGCGCGAGGTTGCCGATGTTCAATTTGATGATGCGTTGGCCTTCCTCTTCCATCTGCTTGGCGCGTTCCATCACAGGGCCGCGAATGTCGTAGCAGACGTTGGAGAGCTTGGTCGATTTAAGTATGGGTTTCACAATTATTCACTTTAGTCGTCAGGGATATCACCGCCACGCCCGATGTTAGAATCCGGCATGAACTGGCTACATCCGTAAGGGGCGCGATTTTACCTGTGCCGCCCCATCCACGGCAAACAATTGGAGACCCTGAATTGGCCTTACACCTGCAAACCAACACAAACCAGAAGCTCTTCACCGGACACGGCGCAGACTACATCGCCATCAACGGGCAGCGCTTCCATCAACCCATGGTCGTCACGGCGGATGGAGTGCGTAGCGATTGGGCGCCTGCCGACTTCGACAGCCTGACCGCCGCCCACTTCGATTACTTCCTGCAAATGCAGCCAGAAGTGTTGCTGCTCGGCACGGGATCGAAGCAGCGTTTCGCCCGTCCCGAGCTGTTCAGCGGGCTCATCCGTGCCGGCATCAGCATCGAGTTCATGGACACCCCGGCTGCCTGTCGCACCTACAACATCCTCGTCGCCGAAGACCGTAAAGTGGTCGCAGCCGTATTGCTATGAGCATCGAACTGAGCAAACCAGACCGCACGCAGGCCATCGCCTCTATCGAGCGTTACTTCAAAGAGAACCTTGAGCAATACATGGATCAAAAGCTGGGCAACATCGCAGCCGAAGCCTTGCTCGACTTCTTCCTGAAAGAGATCGGCTCATCGGTCTACAACAAGGCCATCGCTGATGCGCAAGAGAAGTTGCAAGCACGCGTGATGGAACTCGACATCGAGATCCACAAAGAAGAGTTCCAATATTGGAAGAGCAGCAGTCGGACCACCAACCGCAAATGAAGCGAGCGAGAACATGAACCCATCCCTGCACAACGTCATCACTCAGACCGAACAAGTCATCCTCGGCAAACCGCGCCAGATCCGTTTGGCGCTCACCTGCCTGTTGGCACGCGGTCACTTGCTCATCGAAGACCTGCCGGGCGTGGGCAAGACGACATTGGCACATGTGCTGGCCAAGACCTTGGGCTTGCAATTCCAGCGCATCCAGTTCACCAGCGACATGCTGCCCGCCGACATCCTTGGCGTCTCCGTCTATCAACGTGAGAGCGGCGATTTCAAATTCCACGCGGGCCCCATCTTCGCGCAGATGATCTTGGCAGATGAAGTGAACCGCGCCACGCCCAAGACACAGAGCGCATTGCTAGAAGCGATGGAAGAGCAACAAGTCACCAGCGAAGGCGAGACGCGTCCGTTGCCATCACCTTTCTTCGTCATCGCCACGCAGAACCCGACCAACCAGATCGGCACATTCCCGCTACCCGAATCACAACTCGACCGCTTCTTGATGCGTATCGAACTTGGTTATCCCGATGCTCAAGCAGAGCGTGGCTTGCTGTCCGGTGTGGATAGACGCGACATCGTCGCCAAGCTGACTCCACAGATGACGACCTCCGAATTGATGACTCTGCAACAACAAGCACGCCAAGTGTTCGTGTCACCCGCCTTGCTCGACTACGTACAAGCCATCCTGCGTCATACCCGCGAATCGGCAAGATATGTTCATGGCTTGTCACCCCGCGCAGGGCTTTCCCTACTCGCCGCCGCCCGCGCATGGGCTCTGCTCGATGGTCGCAACGCAGTCATACCAGAAGACATCCAAGCCGTGTTACCTGGGGTCGCTAGCCATCGCCTACAATCGGTGCAAGACACGCAAGCTTCGGATGGGGACAAGCTAGCGCGCGAGTTGATCGAGGCTGTCGCGATCCCTTAACGTGTTCGCCGCATTCAAAAAAAGATTCCGCAATTGGGCGTTCCGCCGCACCGTCGAGACGGGCACGGTCGTCCTCAACCAACGTCGCATCTACATCATCCCGTCCAAGCAAGGATTCGCTTTCGCCTGCGTGCTCGGTTTGATGTTGCTAGGCGACATCAACTACAACTTGAGCTTGGGTTACGTGCTCACTTTCCTGCTCGCCACTACGGCAGGTCTGACCATGTTGTATGCCTTCCGCAATTTGGCACAACTGGAGATCCACGCCGGTTACGTAGAGCCTGTGTTCGTCGGCGAGCAGGCCCGCTTCGTGTTCCACTTCAACAATCCCAGCACCTTGGCGCGCTACCAGATCCACTTGCACGACGATGCGGGGAACGAGACAGTGTTCGACCTACTCCCCCAATGCTCGATACCCGTCGAACTCGCCATCCCCGCAACCAAGCGCGGTTGGTTGGATAGCGAGAGATTGTCGCTCTACACGCACTTCCCGCTTGGCTTGTTCCACGCGTGGACCTACATCCACTTCGATGTGCGGGCTCTGGTCTATCCCAAGCCCGCCGCCCCTCAACCTTTACCCGCAGCCTCGGCACAGAACGGCGTTGGCAAGGTGATGGCGAAAGGTGACGAGGATTTCTCGGGGCTACGCAACTATGTGGCTGGCGATGCATTGCCCCGTATCGCATGGAAAGCCTTGGCACGTGAGCAAGGTCTACAAGTGAAGCAGTTCTCGGCACAGCAGGGCTATTCGCTGTGGCTGGATTGGGCACAGCTTCCCAACATCGCGCCCGAACGCAAATTGGAATTGCTGACACGCTGGGTGCTGGATGCCGACGCACAGGGTTTGATGTACGGCCTGCGCTTGCCAGATGGCGAAGTGATTCAACATCACGGCACGACCCATCGATCGGAGTGCTTGAGGCGATTGGCGCTGTATGGGATGAGTTAATTAAATGGAATCTATCACTTCATTGACACAGACTATCCGTTCGTCCCGAGTAGGCGCAGCCGTATCGAGGGATGCCGAAGGCGCACCGTCGCGTACCGCGCCGGATGGTTCGATACGGCCTGCGGCCTACTCACCACGAGCGGTCCTGTTGCCGCGTGGAATCTAAAATGAAGCTCACCGCGCCCCTCATCTACGGGCTCATCGCCTCCATCTTGCTGGTCAGCGCACCGCATGCGGAACATCTGCCCATCTGGATCAGCGCGATGTGCGTTGCCTTGTTGGGATGGCGTGGCTATCTGGCATACAGCGGCACGCCGCTTCCATCACGCTGGCTGTTGCTACTCATCACCCTCGCTGGCGTCGCCGCCATCGGTATCGGCTTCCGCTCGTTGTTCGGGCGCGAGGTCGGTGTGACCTTGCTCATCCTGCTCGCCTCCCTCAAGTTGCTGGAACTGAAAGCAGTGCGCGATGCCACGGTGCTGATCTATCTTTCTTGCTTCATCATCATCACCAACTTCTTCTACTCGCAGAGCATCCCCACGGCCTTGTTCATGCTGCTCTCGCTCATCGTCATCGTGGCGACTTGGGTGAATCTACAAACAGGCTCGCTCTCGCTCAAGCCACGACTGCGCATCGCTGGGCTACTGTTGTTACAAGCCATCCCGCTGTCGCTCATCTTGTTCGTGTTGTTCCCTCGCATCCAAGGTCCGCTGTGGGGCATGCCGCAGGATGCTTACGCCAAGAGCGGCCTCTCCGATACCATGTCTCCCGGCAGCATGAGCAAGCTCTCGCTCTCCGATGAAGTGGCGTTCCGCGCCACCTTCAGCAGCACTGCGCCGATGCGCGAACAGATGTATTGGCGCGGCCCGGTGTTGTGGGATTTCGATGGCACGACGTGGAAGCGTGGGCACAATGCGACCTTACAGAAACCCATCCTCGCGAACGTAGGGACACCTGTGGATTACACGGTGACACTGGAACCGCACAACAAGCTGTGGCTGTTCGCGTTGGACATGCCCACCAACATCTCGGTCGCAGCCGATATGGCACCCGACTTCCAATTGTTGAGCCGCACACCAGTCAACGCTAGGCTACGCTACAACGCCCGTTCGCAACTCACCTACCGTGCGAATCTGAACGAGCCGCCACAACAGATAAAGCGTGCGCTGGATCTGCCGCGCGGCTACAACCCCAAGGCGATGCAACTTGCCGCCGAGTGGCGCGCAAAAAATAAGAGCGACGAGGCGATCGCCAACACCGCACTCAGATACTTCAACCAAAATGCATTCTCCTACACCCTAGAGCCCCCCCTACTCGGCACTCACAGCGTGGACGATTTCCTATTCATCACCAAGCAAGGTTTCTGCGAACACTACGCCAGCAGCTTCGTGTTCCTGATGCGCGCGGCAAACGTACCGGCACGCGTGGTGACCGGCTACCAAGGCGGCGAATACAACGAGTTGGGCGGTTACTACATCCTGCGCCAAGCCGATGCGCACGCTTGGGCCGAGGTGTGGCTCACGAACCGTGGCTGGGTGCGCGTCGACCCCACGGCCGCCATCTCACCCGCACGCATACAAAGTGGCTTGAGTGCCGCCCTGCCCGACAACGCCGCCCTACCCTTTATGGCACGCAACCCACCTCAATGGATGCGCGAGCTACGTTTCAACTGGGATGCGTTGGCGAACCAATGGAACCAATGGGTATTGGGATACAACTCGGAACGTCAGTTCGCCTTCCTCACTCGACTAGGCATGGAAGACATCACGTGGCAAAAACTGGCGATGAACATGCTGGCAGGCATCTTCATACTGGTCGGCATTTTCACTCTCATCCTGTTGCGTCGCTTGGTGGTGAGACAGAACGACCCAGTACAAGCCGCATGGCTCAAGGTCTGCAAGAAACTGGCGAAGGCAGGATTGCCGCGTGCGCCGCATGAAGGACCTGAAGATTACACGGCGCGCGTCATTGCTGCGCGTCCACAATCAGCTAGTGCGATGCACGATATCGCTAAGCGATACACCGATTTACGATACGCCGGCACCAACGATGAAGGCGCGTTGCGTGCATTCAAAGATGCGGCGAAGTCCTTCAAGCTATAATCCGCGCCACTCACTAATACGCACCACATCATGCAGATCACAAGACGTCTCGAATTCGATGCCGGTCACCGCATCCCCAACCACAACAGTCAGTGCAAACATCTGCACGGTCATCGCTATGCCATCGAGATCACGCTTTCGGGCGAGGTCATCAAGGCAGCGGGTGTTTCGGATGAAGGCATGGTGATGGATTTCTCGGATGTGAAACGCATCGCCAAAGAGCAAGTCGTGGATGCGTGGGATCACGCGTTCTTAGTCTATCGCGGCGATAAGACGGTGATGGATTTCTTGGCGACGATGCCGAACCACAAGACCGTGGTGTTGGAGGTGATCCCTACCGTGGAGAATCTGGCGCTGGTGGCGTTCGAGACCTTGGTGGGCGCGTATCGCGATACCTACGGCAACCATCTGCGGCTTGAGCGCGTGCGTCTGTATGAGACGCCCAACAACTGGGCGGACTACCCTAACTGAAACTTACCGTACGTGCCGGCCACGACGCGGTCGCGTCCATTGCGTTTCGCATGGTACAGGGCTGCATCGGCTGACTCGATCAGCGTCCCGATCGGCATCTTGTCGCTAGGCATCACCGAGATCACCCCGCAACTGATGGAGACGAACTTGCTATCCGTCGCATAGTGCTTCACCTTCAATTCGGCAACCATCTGACGCACGCGCTCAGCCATCCACATCGCGCCGCCTTCGTCAGTCTCTCCCAACACCAACATGAACTCTTCGCCACCGTATCGTGCGGCCAAATCGGTTGCGCGTGGTGCCGCCTTGGCGATCTGTGCAGCGACCGCCTTCAGACACTCATCGCCATGTTTGTGGCCATATTTGTCGTTGAAGAGTTTGAAGTAATCGATATCCAGCATGACGATGGAAAGCGGCTTCTTCATGCGCAGGCAACGGCGCCATTCCCGCCCGAGGAAGTCATCGAGCGAGCGACGATTGGCGATACCCGTCAGCGAATCGGTGGTTGACAGTCTTTGCAATTCCGCATTGGCGGTATCCAATTTGCGCGTCACATCTACCAGCTTGCGCTGCATCTCGATGAGACGTTGCATGGCACGCACTTTGGAATGGAACACGATCTCGCTGACCGGCTTGGTGAGATAGTCATCGCCGCCCGCCGCGATACCGCGTGCCAAGTCTTCGTCGGTGTTCATCGCGGTCAAGAAGATGATGGCAGTCCATTCATCCTCTTTCTCCAGCTTGCGTATCTTGCGCGCCACATCGAACCCATCTATGTCGGGCAAGCGCGCATCAAGCAGCACGATGTCGGGACGTTCACGCTCAAACATCTCAAGCGCTTGCTTGCCCGTCTCAGCCAGCAAAGGCGCTGTGATCCCCATACTGGCAAGGTAGTTGGACAAGACCTTCAATGTCACCTTGCTGTCTTCAACCACCAGAACCTTTGACGTGCTTGGATTGTTTTTCATATTGGGCGAATGCGGTAAGTCCTCGAATTATATGCGGAGTTTAAGCTATTCAGCTTGTCTTCCACTCAGTCACCAACTTCTCAAATTCAGCCTTCGCGATCGGCGTGCTGAACAGATATCCTTGGAACTTATCGCAACCACGCTCGGTCAGCGAAGGTAGCTGATCTTCCGTCTCCACCCCCTCGGCGATGACCTCAAAACCAAAGTTCCTCGCCAGATCGGAGATGGTCTGCACCATCACCGCATCGCCCGGATCGGTAAGGATATCGAGCACGAAAGAGCGATCTATCTTCAATTGGTCGATGGGCAAGCGTTTGATGTATTGCAACGAGGAATATCCCGTACCAAAGTCGTCCATCGAGAAACGCACGCCTTCCGCCCTCAGGGCGACCATCTTGCTGGTCGCCTCATTGATATCTTCCAACACCAAGTTCTCGGTCAGCTCCAACTTCAACCTATGCGGATCCGCCCCGGTGTCTGCCAGCACCGCTTTGACCTGATTCACAAAGTCAGTTTGGTGGAACTGGGCTGGGCTGATGTTCACCGCAAGGGAGATATCGCGGAACAGCGGCTCGCTTTCCCATGCCTTCAACTGTTTGCATGCCGTCTCCAACACCCAATGCCCGATCGGCAAGATCAGATTGCTCTGCTCTGCGATCGGGATGAAATCAGCGGGTGGCACATTCCCCAATTCCTTGCTGTGCCAGCGCAAAAGTACCTCCGCCCCCAGCAACGCCCTTGAGTTGTCGGTTTGCAGTTGGTAGTGCAACTCCATCTCTCCGTTCTGCAAAGCAAGCCGCAAGGCATTCTCCATCAACATGCGCGACTCCAGTGCCGCCTGCATCGTCGACTCGAAGAAGCGCACCCGGTTGCGGCCACTGGATTTAGCCTGATACATCGCCATATCCGCCTGTTTCAACAACTCATCGACCGGCACTCCGTCACCTTTGAACAGCACCACACCGATACTGGATGAACTCATATGGACGACATCTTCGATCTGGTAGGGGTGTGCCAAGACCTTGCGTATCTTCTCGGCGACTTGCCCGGCTTGGATCGCAGCCTCATCGCGATCCGAACTCAGCCCCTCCAGCAGCACGACGAACTCATCGCCACCGAAGCGCGCGACACTATCGACATCACGCAGGCAAGCACTCATGCGACGAGCGACCTGGATCAGCAGTTTGTCTCCGTATTCGTGCCCCTTGGTATCGTTCAACGTCTTGAAGTTGTCGATATCTAGGAACATCAGCGCACCCTGCGCATCGTTACGCGCACTCTGTCCCAAACCAAGCCCCAAACGATCCAGCAACAATCGACGATTCGGCAGATGGGTCAGCGAATCGTAATTCGCCATATTGAGGATCTGTTCCTCGGCTTTCTTGCGTTCAGTGATGTCGATGAACACACCCACATAATGGGTCGTCTTGCCCTGATGGGTCACCGCCGTGATGGTCAGCCATTTTGGATAGATGCTGCCATCCTTGCGCTTGTCCCATATCTCACCGCACCAATTACCATGCTGGAGGATGGCATCCCACATCTGTTGATAGAAAAGAGCTCCTTGCTTACCCGAGCTCAATAGCCTTGGATTCCTGCCCAGCACCTCATCTTGGGAATAGCCCGTGATGCGCGTGAATGCGCTGTTCACCTTGATGATGTTGGCGTGCGCATCGGTCACCATGATCGCTTCCTGCGTATTGAATGCGACCGCTGCGATACGCAACTCTTCAGCCCACAACTCGCGCTCCGTCACATCCTGCACCGTACCGATGGAGCGCAATGGTTTGCCCGACTCATCGAAGGAAGAGCTGCAACGCTCTTCCACCCACTTGATGCGCCCATCGAGCATCAATAAGCGATGCGTGATCTGGTAGGGAGTTCGGTCAACAAGCGATACGCTATAGGCCTGATTCACCTTCTCGCGATCTTCCGGGTGGATCGCATTCAGGAACGCCTCATATGAAGCACCGAATCTCGCCTGATCGATCTCGAATATTCTGAAGATCTCATCCGACCACACCAGCTTGTCGGAAGTGATATCCAGCTCCCAACTTCCAAGATGACCGATCTTTTGCGCCTCGTGCAGAAAGATGCGCTCGATCTGCAATTCGGACTCCGTCTGCTCGCGCAAGCGGATGTTCTCGTTCACGCGCTGCACCATGCTATCGAACGAGTGCCCGACCTCAGACAACTCGCCGCTCCCACGCAGTCGTGTCTGCACGGAATAATCCCCCGCCGCCATACGCTTGGCCGCTTCGACCAACACATGCACCGGACGGCTGACCAATTGATGCAAGATGAAGGCGATCAACAAGGCCGCCCCCAAGGTGATGCCCGCAAATACCAGCGACTGCTCCAAAGCCATCACGCGCGCCTCATCCAGATGAGAACCGATGTCGTACTCGATGTAGAGTACGCCCATCCTCTTATCCAGCCCACCCCGTTGATAGGACACCACCAACGGGAAATAACCTTGCAGCAAGGCTGTCTGCCTTGGATTGAAACCGACTCGCCCCACCCCGCCGCGTATCGCGGCAGCGGCATCAGCGACCGAGAAAAGTGGACGTGCGGAGGCTGGCTCACCCTTATGGGCATAACGGTTCGACAAGATCACGTCATTGCGCTCGTCCACCAACATCAGTGAATTGATGTGTGGTCGCATCGCCGCCAATGACAGGCTCAGCAGAGCCTCATCTTCGTTCCCGGCAGTCAATCGGTTGTAAAGGATGTTCTGCAACTGCGTCATTTGCAGCACGAGTTCGCGTGTCTCCAACTGTTCGATGCGCATCTCGTTCTCTCGACTCTCCTGCAAGTAGATGAGCACCGAACTGGTGATGGAGACGACCATCAAGACCAGTGGAATGACGACTGAGAGGCGGTTCTTCATGCGGCTTCGTCTCATTGGGTGGCACAAGAAGCGAGTTGGGGATCCAATCCCAACCCGATATCGACAGCCGTGGTGAGTTGTCCTTCACGCACCATCACGTCACTCAGTTTTTTTGCCGCAAGCACGATGGATGGCTGGTCACCCGACAGTATCTGTAGATTCTCTTGCAGACTTGGCGTCTTGATACCGCTCAGCATCGCAGTGAACTCTTGCGTTTTCACCCCGAGACGCTTGCTGATCGAAACGGCGGCCTCAGTAGGCGAGACATCCATGTATGCCAAAGACCGATACCATTGCTGCACCACGTTGCACACCTCCTCGCGCCGCTGGACATACACGTCTTCGTGTACGACCAACAGATCGAATATCTCGTTGGGGATGTCGCTGCTATCGAAGATATCGTGCGCACCCAGCATGGCCAATTTAGTCTTGACGGGTTCGAACGTGATGAAGGCATCCGCCTTGTTCTGCCGATACATCTCCTCATGCTTGCTTTCGGCAGTGGTGATGATTTGAACGTCAGCTCGGGTCAGCTTGGCGGCATCCAACAACCGGCTCAACATATACACGCCGAGCGGGATGTTCTCGATCGCGATACGTTTTCCCTTCAGATCCGCTAATTTTTTGATCTTCGGCGTCGCCATCACAGCATCCGCACCATGCGAACTGTCCATCACGACCAAGACGCGCAATTTGACACCCGCGTGGAGCAGATCGAGCGTCTCATCCAGCGTCAAAGTGGCGATGTCGGCAGAGCGATTGCGGAACGATTCTAGCGTGATGTCAGAAGAAGGAAGTTCATAGATATTCGCCTTTTCGGCTGGCAAATATCCCAAGTCCCTGGCGAGATAAAGTGGCTCATAGCCTGGCCAAGGACTGCTGGCGATGCGCAATGGCGGGCTCGCCTCTTGCGAGCAAGCGCTCAACAGCAATGCCAACAATATGAACGGCCACACAACGGCACGGCGCAGTCTGCCGTACCCGGAAGGGTATTCCATGCTCTCTCCTATTCGAAACACTTATCGCTCCCTCATTGATTTTGACTGCGAGCATGAGGGTCTCGCGATTATGTCCCAAAGTCAGGGAAATCAAAGCGTGGAATAGAGGTAAAAGTAGAGTGTGTTAGTCAGGAAATCGATTTGACGGCCAGGCAGAGGTCTTGCCACGCTTTGGCCTTCTCGGAGGGGCTACGTAATAGATAGGCTGGGTGATAAGTCACGAGCAACGGTGTGCCCTCAAAATCGTGCAAAGCACCGCGAAGCGAGCCTAACGTCGCCTCTTTTCCGAGCAGCGATGTCGCTGCGGTCTTACCCAATGCCACGATGAGTTTGGGCTTGATGAGGGCGATCTGCTGCTTCAGATAAGGCAGACAAGTCGCCACCTCATCTGCTTCAGGCGCGCGATTGTTAGGTGGGCGACATTTCACGATGTTAGCGATGTACACGTTGTCACCGCGCTTGAGCTTGATGGATGCAAGCATGTTGTCCAGCAACTTGCCCGCTTGTCCCACGAAGGGTTCGCCGCGCTCATCCTCGTCCGCACCCGGACCTTCACCCACGAACAACCAATCGGCCTGCTCATCGCCCACACCGAACACGGTCTGCGCGCATCCTTCGCGCAGTTTGCAAGCAGTGCAATCCTTCACTTGAGCTTTGAGTTCACTCCAACCGGACGCAGGTTCGATATTCGTTTCGACATTCCGCACAGTTTCGACCGGTGCGATATCGACAACAGGCCGAGCTTCAATCACTTGAGGCACTTCGACGGAGGGTTGTTCGATTTGCGCAGGCATGTCCTTCCGCACCCACAAAGGGTACAGATTCATCTCGCGCAACACGTTCTCGTCTCTTAGGTTCACAGCCCTTTTCCCATCAATATCGCGTCTTCACGCCCGTTCGTCGCCGGATAGTAATCGCGGCGCAGACCGATCTGCTCGAAGCCACTCGCACGGTACAGCGCGATGGCGGCTTGGTTTGAAGCCCTGACCTCCAACACCATGCGCCGCATGTTCTCATGCCGCGCCAAGGACAACATAGCTTCCAACAGTTTGCGGCCGATGCCCTTGCGCTGATGCGCCTTGTCGATGGCGATATCCAGCAACTCAGCCTCGTCCACCGCCAGCATCATCACGGCATAGCCCATCATCACACCACCCGATTCGAACACCTTGCACTGATACCCACTGCGCAAAGCATCACTGAAATTCCCCAACGTCCACGGATGCCCATGCACCTCGCGCTCGATGCGCAACACAGCATCAAGATCGGCTTCCTTCATTTCACGCAGGATCATTTTGCAGGTCGCTCGCTGGTCTTCAGTGCCACCTTGTCGCGCAGATAGAGTGGCAACGCCAACGCCGCATCCACCGCATTGCCCTTGGCGAACTCACGCGCGCCGATGCGCACGACTGCCGAGGCTTGGGGGACTGCCTTCTCATCCATGCCGATCAACTGAGCGCCGTAACGCGCTTGCAAGGCAACGGTGCTCACTGCAAAACCACTTCCCACGCCGAACCAACCCTCACCGCTCAACGCAGGCGCATCTTCGGCTTTGCATAGGCATGGGGCTATCTCCGCCGACCACTCACCATCACGCTTCTCATACGCCGCCAGATATAACTCATTCATGCGCGCATCCAGTGCCGCGATGACTCTGTCTTTACCCGATGCCTCGGCCAGCGCTTCCAAAGTGCATACGCCGACCACGTTCACCTCCGCCCCCAACGCCAATCCTTGCGTCACGCCACAGGCGATGCGCACACCCGTGAACGAACCCGGCCCTTTGCCGAAGGCGATACCATCCACTTGCTTGACCTTGACGCCAGCCTCTTTGAGTAAGGCATCCAACATCTCCATCAACACCTCGGAATGCTTCTGCCCCACCAACTCGCAACGATCGTGCACGACTCCGTCTTGCCACAAGGCGACGGAGCAGTATTCGGTAGAGGTTTCTATTGCAAGGAGACGCATTCGACTTTAGCCAACCATCTCCACATGCACCAACAACAAGGCTACCGCCTGCGCCGCGATGCCTTCGCCGCGACCGGTGTAGCCCAGCTGTTCGGTGGTAGTGGCTTTCACGTTCACGCAGTTGTGCGCTATGCCGAGATCTGCCGCGATGTTCGCGACCATGGTAGGGATGTGCGGTGCCATCTTGGGCGCTTGCGCGATGATGGTGGCATCCACGTTGCCGACGCGATAGCCGACCGACTCGATCTTGCGCGCCACATCACGCAACAAGATACGGCTGTCGATGTCTTTGAATTTCGCATCGGTATCGGCGAAATGTTTGCCGATGTCACCCAATGCCGCCGCACCCAACAAGGCGTCACAGATGGCATGCAACAACACATCCGCATCGGAATGTCCGAGCAGACCTTTCGCATAGGGAATGTCTACGCCACCGATAATCAGCTTGCGCCCTTCCACCAGTTGATGAACGTCGAAACCTTGACCTATCCTCATTTGTGATCCTTCAATAACAACTCCGCCAACACGATGTCCTGCGGGTAAGTGACCTTGAAGTTGCTGCTATCACTCGCCACCAGTTTGGGTTGCAATCCCAACGCTTCGATGGCGGACGCCTCATCCGTGACCGTCTTACATTGCTGCAAGGCCTGCGCTAACACCCCAGCGCGGAACATCTGCGGTGTCTGCGCTTGCCACAAACCTTCGCGCGGCTCGGTATGGGCGATGCGTTGTTGGGAATCGCCGCGCTTCAAGGTGTCTGCCACCGGCACGGCAAGGATGCCGCCCACGGGGTCATCGCGCAGTTCGGCGATCATGCGCGAAAGCAGATGTGCGCTCAGACAGGGACGCGCCGCATCGTGCACCAACACCCAATCATCCGGTTCCAACTCGGAGGCTAGCAGACCGTTCGCCACGCTCTCGGCGCGCGTCGCACCACCGCAGTAGAGCGGCTCTAACTTGCCCGCGCAATGCGACCAGTCGTAGCGTGCGAAATATTCATCATCGGGTGCGAGCACCACGAACACGGTCTTGATGCTGGTGTTAGCGCACAAGGTGGAAAGCGCGTGCCAGATCATGGGACGGCCGGCCAGATCGAGATATTGCTTGGGCAACTCGTTACCCATACGGGCGCCGAAGCCGGCAGCGGGGACTAAAGCGTGGAATTCAGACATGGTGGGATTGTAAAACAGGAAGGCCCAAGGAGTGGCTGATTCAACTTGTCCGCCCGCACGGACAGCGGCCGCTCAGTCGGCTTGCCACGTTGCGACCAATCGTTCCAACTCTTCCAGTGGGACAGGCCTGCTGAAGTAATACCCCTGATAAGCCATACAACCGTGATGATGTAGGAAGTTCAATTGCGCCTCGGTCTCCACCCCCTCGGCGATCACGTCGTGACCGAAGTTCTTGGCCATGTCGATGATGCTACACACCATACCGGCATCACCCGCATCGGTCGCGATGTCCCGCACGAAACTCTGGTCGATCTTGAGCTGGCTCACCGGCAACTGCTTCAGATAGGACAGCGAGGAGTAGCCGGTACCGAAATCGTCCAGCGACAACAAGATACCCAGCGCGCTCAGTGCATCCATCTTCTCCACCACCTCGCCGATATCGTTCACCACCACGCCCTCGGTGAGTTCCAGTTTCAAACGACCGGGCGCCACACCGTGTCGCTTCATGATGGCCTCCAGATTCGAGACAAAATCCGACTCGGAGAATTGATGCGCACTGACATTGACCGCCATGGTCAAGCCCGCCATGCGCGGATCATTGGCCCATCGCACCAATTGTGCACACGCATGATTGAGTACCCAGTCGCCTAGGTCGATGATCATCATGCTCTCTTCCGCCACCGGGATGAAATGCACGGGCGAGATCGAGCCGTGTTTCTGATGTTCCCAGCGCAACAATGCCTCGACCCCGATGATCTTGCGTGCATTGTCCACCTGCACCTGATAGTGCAGTTGCAACTCATCCTTCTCGATGGCGCGGCGCAGGTCGTTCTCCAGCATGGCCCGCGTATCGATATCGTGCTGTAGATCGGGATCGTAGAAACGTACCGTGTTGCGTCCGGCGTTCTTGGCCTGATACATCGCCACGTCCGCGTATTTCACCAAGTCGTCCATGGACACACTGTCACCGGAGAACAGCTCGACACCGATACTGGGCGAACTGTAGTGCTGGTGATCCTTGAGGTGGTAGGGGTGTGACAGCGACTCGCGTATCTTCTCCGCCACCAAGCCCGCCTTGTACGAAGCCTCCTCACGGCCACCGCCTATGCCTTCCAACACCAACACGAACTCGTCACCCCCGAGTCTGGCCACCGTATCGATCTCTCGCACGCAAGCCTTGAGGCGGTCGGCTACCTCCTTCAGCAACAGGTCGCCGTAGTCATGCCCCAAGGTATCGTTCAACACCTTGAAGCGGTCGAGGTCGATGAACAGCAAGGCACCAAAATCGGCGTTGCGCGTCGAAGCCGACAAGGCGTTGCGCAGACGATCCATGAACAGACGCCGGTTGGGCAGTTGCGTCAGCGCATCGTAGAAAGCCATGTTGTGGATCGCTTCCTCTTGGCGCTTGCGCTCGGTGATGTCGCTGAAGATGGCGACATAGTTGCTGATCACACCTTGGTCGTCCTTCACGGCGGTGATGGTCATCCATTTGGGATAGATCTCGCCGTTCTTGCGCTTGTCCCATATCTCACCAGACCAACCACCCTCCAGCGTCAGACGCTCCCACATCACTCGATAGAACGCCGCATCGTGCCGCCCAGAACTCAGGAAGCGCGGGTTCAGCCCCAACACTTCACACTGCTGGTAGCCGGTGACCTGCTCGAAAGCACGGTTGACGCGCTGGATGTTGGAGTGCGCATCGGTGATCAAGATACATTCTTGGGTGTCGAACGTGACCGCCGCCACCCGCAGGCTGTCCTCGCTGCGTTTTTGCTCGGTGATGTCTTGCACCATGCCGATGGAGCGTAGCGCTTTACCCGCCTGATCGTAGATCGTGTAGCAATGTTCGCGCACCCATTTGACGCGACCATCCGAGAGTAGCAA
>JBAYIG010000044.1:0-15425 GCA_041665725.1 Sideroxydans sp.
GACAACGTGTCGATCACAGTTGCGCTGATCAACCCGATCGCGATGGAAGAAGGTCTGCGTTTCGCTATCCGTGAAGGCGGTCGTACCGTCGGTGCGGGTGTGGTTGCTAAGATCATCGAGTAATAAGTAGCGATTCTGGCGGAGCGAAGTTCGCTCCGCCGTTGTCGTTTGTAGAGGTTAATAGGCCAGTAGCTCAATTGGTAGAGTATCGGTCTCCAAAACCGAGGGTTGGGGGTTCGAGACCCTCCTGGCCTGCCAGTTAATAAGTAGAACGGACGTACATGGCTGACAAGATCAAAATACTGGTTGCCCTGCTGCTCATCGCCGCAGGTGTGGTCGGTTACTACGCATTGAGCGATAGCGCTGCGGTATTGCGTGTCCTGATGGTGATGTTCGGTGTGCTAGCTGCGGCTGGTGTGTTCTGGACCAGTACGATGGGTAAGCAATTCTTTGGTTTTGCCAAGGATTCCGTCGCTGAATCGAAGCGTGTGGTGTGGCCGACTCGTAAAGAGACGATGCAGACCACAGGTGTAGTGATCTTGTTTGCAGTTGTGATGTCCCTGTTCTTGTGGGCTGTTGACGCGAGTCTGATGGCGATCGTGAATCTATTGATGGGACGGGGTGACTGATGGCTAAGCGTTGGTATGTGGTGCATACGTACTCCCAGTTCGAGAAGAGCGTACAGCGCGCTTTGCTAGAGCGTATCGAGCGTACTGGCGTGCAAGATCTGTTCGGTCAGATCCTTGTTCCGGTGGAAGAGGTCGTTGAGTTGAAGGGCGGTCAAAAGACCATCAGTGAGCGCAAGTTCTTCCCGGGATATCTTCTGGTCGAGATGGAGATGACCGACGAGACTTGGCACTTGGTGAAGAACACGCCTAAGGTCACCGGTTTCCTCGGCGGTTCTGCGATGAAGCCTTCGCCGATCAGTCAAAAAGAAGTCGACAACATCATGCAGCAGATGCAAGCAGGTGTTGAGAAGCCGCGTCCAAAAGTATTGTTCGAAGTGGGCGAGGCAGTGCGCGTCAAGGAAGGTCCATTCACCGATTTCAACGGCATGGTGGAAGACGTCAACTACGACAAGAGCAAGCTACGTGTGTCGGTCACCATCTTTGGTCGATCCACACCTGTAGAACTGAATTTCGGGCAAGTCGAAAAAGCCTGATGTTGAGCGCCGGAATTTTCCGGCATTAAGTAACGGGGAGCTTATCGGAGCAGTTGCGTTAGGCGTTTAACCCACAACAAGGAGTAGTAACGTGGCAAAGAAGATCATCGGCTTTATCAAGCTGCAAGTGCCTGCGGGCAAAGCAAATCCAAGTCCTCCTATCGGCCCAGCACTGGGTCAGCGCGGCTTGAACATCATGGAATTCTGTAAGGCGTTCAACGCCCAGACACAAGGCGTCGAGCCAGGTCTGCCGATCCCAGTGGTGATCACAGCGTTCGCGGACAAGAGCTTCACTTTCGTGATGAAGACTCCACCTGCGACCATTCTGATCAAGAAGGCTGCTGGTGTACAAAAGGGTAGCAAGACACCTCACACCGACAAGGTCGGCAAGTTGACACGTAAGCAAGCAGAAGACATCGCAAAAGCAAAACAACCTGACCTGACAGCGGCCGACTTGGACGCAGCTGTTCGCACCATCGCTGGTAGCGCACGCAGCATGGGCATCACAGTGGAAGGGGTTAAATAATATGGCACTCTCTAAACGTTATAAGGCACTGGCTGCAAAGGTTGATCGTAACAAGCTGTACGCGCTGGATGAGGCGTTGAAGCTGGTCAAAGAAACCGCCAAAGCGAAATTCGATGAGTCCATCGACGTTGCCGTGAATCTGGGTATCGATGCGAAGAAGTCCGACCAACTGGTTCGTGGCTCCGTTGTGTTGCCTAAGGGCACTGGTAAGACCATGCGCGTCGCTGTGTTCGCGCAAGGTGCCAAGGCTGAAGAAGCTAAGGCTGCCGGTGCAGACATCGTTGGTTTCGACGATCTGGCTGAGACCATCAAGGCTGGCAAGATGGACTTCGACGTCGTGATCGCTTCTCCTGATGCGATGCGTATCGTTGGTCAATTGGGTCAGATCCTTGGCCCACGCGGTTTGATGCCTAACCCAAAGGTCGGCACGGTGACTGCTGATGTGGCGGGCGCGGTGAAGAACGCTAAAGCCGGTCAAGTGCAATACCGTACCGACAAGAACGGCATCATCCAATGCACCATCGGCCGTGCGTCTTTCGCGCCAGAGGCTTTGCGCGAGAACATGCTGGCTTTGATCGATGCTTTGAACAAAGCTAAACCTGCGACTTCCAAAGGTGTCTACCTGAAGAAGGTGGCAATCTCCAGCACCATGGGTGTCGGTATTCGCGTCGAACAGGCGAGTTTGGTAGCTTAATGTTTTGAATTTGGCGATGGAGCTTTGGCTTCATCGCCACTTGTTCTTTGACTGCTGGCGGGATTGGCAGATTATCAAAGACCGTAGGTGTCGAAGGCGCAGTCAGCTGGAGATCTAATCGACGGATGTTTCGTCGGCCCACGTAGATGGTGTGCCCGCGAGCAGGATGTATTTTTCCTGTCTTGAGGACGCGGTCGTTAATCGGGAATATCAAACTTCTGTGAGATATTCCTTAATCAAAATGGAGAAAGACTTTGAGTCTAAATCTGCAAGAAAAGCAAGCGGTCGTTGCTGAAGTCAGTGCTCAAGTAGCGCAGGCTCAGACCATCGTATTGGCTGAGTATCGCGGCATCGCCGTTGCAGACATCACCAATTTGCGCGCTAACGCACGTAAATCGGGTGTCTATGTCCGTGTGTTGAAGAACACGCTGGCACGTCGTGCGGTGCAAGGCACTCCGTTCGAAGCATTGGGCGACAAGATGGTTGGTCCTTTGGTGTATGGGGTCAGCGCTGACGCTGTTGCTGCTGCGAAGGTCGTGTATGACTTTGCTAAGACGAACGACAAGCTGGTGATCAAAGCGGGTGCTTACAACGGTAAGGTTTTGGATGTGGCAGGTGTCTCGGCACTGGCTACCGTACCTTCCAAAGAAGTGCTGCTGGCGCAATTGTGTGGTCTGTTGCAATCGCCTGTTTCTGGCTTGGCACGCGTTCTCGCTGCTGTGTCTGAGAAGCAAGCTGCTGCTACCGCCGCTTAATTTCACAAACCCTTAAATTCAGGAATAAACAAAATGGCATTTGATAAAGACGCATTTTTGACATCATTGGACAGCATGTCCGTATTGGAACTTAACGAGCTGGTAAAGGCGATCGAAGAGAAGTTCGGCGTTTCTGCTGCTGCGATGGCTGCTCCTGCTGCTGGCGGCGCTGCTGGCGGCGCTGCTGCCGCTGCTGAACAAACCGAATTCACCGTGATCTTGAAGTCCGCTGGCGAAGCCAAGGTCAACGTGATCAAGGTGGTTCGTGCGATCACTGGTCTGGGCTTGAAAGAGGCTAAGGACTTGGTCGACGGCGCACCTAAGACAGTTAAAGAAGGCGTGAACAAGGCTGACGCTGACTCCATCGCTAAGCAACTGATCGAAGCTGGCGCAACTGCTGAAGTCAAGTAAGCGATTGTGTGTGTAAAAGGCTGACGGGTAACCCGTCAGCCTTTTGCCGCTTCTGGAAACAAAACCCGTTCGCGGGTGTTTTTTGAGTCAGAAAGCAAAGGTTAGCGAACGTTTGATGCGTTCTTTGCCCCTTGTCGTTTGGTTCTGGTCAGACTGAGATGTCTGGTTGAGCTGTAGAGATTGATGCCGGTCTTCATCGCAAGATGATGGCTTGCAAACTTTGTTTTCCAACTGTCGTGGAGATTTTATGAGTTACTCTTTCACCGAAAAAAAACGTATCCGCAAAAGCTTTGCAAAACGCAAAGGTGCTTTGCCCGTACCGTTCTTGTTGTCTACACAGTTGGAGTCGTATAGCGCTTTCCTGCAAGCTTGGAGTGCGCCTGAACAACGCAAGAACGAAGGTTTGCAATCTGCCTTCAATTCCATCTTCCCGATCGAGAGCCATAACAAGTTCGCGCGTCTGGACTTCGTTAGCTATCAACTCGGCATGCCCGCATTCGATGTGCGCGAGTGCCAGCAACGTGGTCTGACCTACGCTTCTCCTTTGCGTGCTCGTGTGCGCCTGACCATTCTGGACAAAGAAGCTTCTAAGCCGACAGTCAAAGAAGTTAAAGAGCAAGAAGTCTACATGGGCGAGATCCCATTGATGACCAACACCGGTTCTTTCGTCATCAACGGTACCGAGCGCGTCATCGTGTCGCAGCTGCACCGTTCGCCTGGCGTGTTCTTCGAGCACGACCGCGGCAAGACCCACGCTTCCGGCAAGTTGCTGTTCTCCGCTCGTGTCATTCCTTACCGTGGCTCTTGGTTGGACTTTGAGTTCGACGCGAAGGATTTCGTCTATTTCCGTATCGACCGTCGTCGTAAGTTGCCAGTCACCATCCTGCTGAAGTCCTTGGGTTACACGCCCGAGCAGATCTTGGCGATGTTCTTCCAATTCGACACCTTCCACTTCGGCAAGAAGGGTATCCAATTCGAAGTGGTCGCAGAGCGTCTGCGCGGCGAGATCGCACGCTTCGACATCGAAGCTAAGGGCAAGCTCATCGTAGCTAAGGACAAGCGCATCACTGTGCGTCACATCCGTGAGATGCAAGAAGCCGGTCTGGACAAGTTGACCGTGGCTGATGATTTCTTGATGGGCCGCGTATTGGCACAGAACATCGTGGACAAGGACAGCGGCGAAGTCATCGCGAACGCGAACGACGAGATCACTGAGACTTTGTTGGGTCAGTTGCAAGCGGCTGGTATCAGCAAGATCCACACGCTATACACCAACGAGTTGGATCAGGGCGCGTTCATCTCGCAAACACTGCGTACTGATGAGACCACTGACCAATGGACGGCTCGCGTAGCGATTTATCGCATGATGCGTCCTGGCGAACCGCCTACCGAAGACGCAGTCGAGGCATTGTTCGGCGGTCTGTTCTTCAGCGAAGAGCGTTATGACTTGTCGACGGTCGGTCGTATGAAGTTCAACCGTCGTATCGGTCGCCCAGAATTGACTGGTGCGGTCACACTGTCCAACGAAGATATCGTTGAAGTGGTCAAGATCTTGGTCGAGTTGCGCAATGGTCGCGGCGAGATCGACGACATCGACCACTTGGGTAACCGCCGTGTGCGTGCCGTGGGCGAGTTGGCTGAGAACCAATTCCGCGTCGGTCTGGCACGTGTAGAGCGTGCTGTGAAAGAGCGTTTGGGCCAAGCCGAAGCAGACAACCTGATGCCGCATGACCTCATCAACGCCAAGCCAATCTCGGCTGCGGTGAAAGAGTTCTTCGGTTCTTCGCAACTGTCGCAGTTCATGGACCAAACCAACCCATTGGCAGAAGTGACGCACAAGCGTCGTATCTCCGCACTGGGCCCAGGCGGTCTGACTCGCGAACGCGCAGGCTTCGAGGTGCGCGACGTGCATCCGACTCACTACGGTCGTGTATGTCCTATCGAGACACCGGAAGGTCCGAACATCGGTCTGATTAACTCCTTGGCACTGTACGCACGCACCAACGAGTACGGCTTCATCGAGACACCTTATCGCAAGGTCTCCAAGAGCCGTGCGACTGATGACGTGAGCTACCTGTCTGCGATCGAGGAAGGCAACTTCACCATCGCTCAGGCGAACGCTGAATTGGACAAGAAGGGCCACTTCACGAACGACATCGTGTCTGCACGTCAGCACAACGAGTTCGTGTTGGCTGAACCAGAGAACATCGAGTACATGGACGTTGCGCCTGCGCAGGTCGTGTCCGTCGCTGCTTCGCTCATCCCGTTCTTGGAACACGATGACGCGAACCGTGCGTTGATGGGTGCCAACATGTCACGCCAAGCCGTGCCTGTGTTGCGTGCTGAGAAGCCGCTGGTAGGTACTGGTATCGAGCGCACTGTTGCGGTCGACTCTGGTACGGCAGTGCAAGCATGGCGCGGTGGCCGTGTCGATTACGTCGATTCTGCACGTATCGTGGTGCGTGTGAACGACGACGAGACGGTGGCGGGTGAAGTCGGTGTGGACATCTACAACCTGACCAAGTACACCCGTTCTAACCAGAACACCAACATCAACCAGCGTCCGCTGGTGCGTGTGGGCGATGTGATCGCGCGCGGTGACGTGGTGGCTGACGGTGCGTCGACCGACATGGGCGAATTGGCGCTGGGTCAGAACATGATGATCGCGTTCATGCCGTGGAACGGTTACAACTTCGAGGACTCGATCATGATCTCGGAGCGCGTGGTTGCGGAAGACCGCTTCACTTCGATCCACATCGAAGAGCTGACCGTGATGGCACGTGACACCAAGTTGGGCACAGAAGAGATCACACGTGACATCCCTAACTTGTCCGAAGGCCAAATGGCACGTCTGGACGAGTGCGGCATCGTGCACATCGGCGCTGAAGTCGGCGTGGGCGATGTGCTGGTCGGTAAGGTGACTCCTAAGGGCGAGACACAACTGACACCAGAAGAGAAATTGCTGCGTGCGATCTTCGGCGAGAAGGCTTCCGACGTGAAGGACACTTCTTTGCGCGTGAAGGCTGGTATCTCCGGTACTGTCATCGACGTGCAAGTGTTCACACGCGAGGGTCTGCAACGCGACAAACGTGCGCAACAAATTGTTGACGATGAGCTGGCACGCTACAAGAAAGACTTGGCTGACCAGATGCGTATCGTTGAATTGGATGCGTTCTCTCGTTTGGAAAAGATGTTGCACAACAAGGTGGCGAATGGCGGCCCTAAGAAGCTGGCCAAGGGCACCAAGTTGAACAAGGAATATCTGCACAGCGTCGAGCATCATCAATGGTTCGACATCCGCGTGGCTGACGATGAAGTCGCTGCACAGATGGAGCAGATCAAAGAAGGTCTGGCGCAGAAGCGAGTGGAATTCGATGCAGCGTTCGAGCTGAAGAAGAAGAAGCTGACACAAGGCGACGAGTTGCAAGCTGGCGTGCAGAAGATGGTCAAGGTGTATGTGGCGGTGAAACGTCGCTTGCAGCCTGGTGACAAGATGGCTGGTCGTCACGGTAACAAGGGTGTGGTCTCACGCATCGTTCCTGTGGAAGACATGCCGCACATGGCAGATGGTTCGCCAGTTGACATCGTGTTGAACCCATTGGGCGTTCCATCACGTATGAACATCGGTCAGGTTCTCGAGGTTCATCTGGGCTGGGCAGCCAAGGGTCTGGGCAAGAAGATCGCCAAGATGTTGGAAGAGCAAGCCAAGATCGCCGACGTGCGCAAGTTCTTGGGCAAGATCTACAAGGGCGAACAAGCTGAAGAGATCGCTTCGTTCACTGATGAAGAAGTGATCGAGATGAGCCGCAACCTGCGTGCAGGTGTGCCATTCGCGACCCCAGTATTCGACGGTGCGAGCGAAGAAGAGATCAAGGAGCTGTTGGAGTTGGCTGATCTGCCAACTTCCGGCCAGATACAGTTGTATGACGGACGTACAGGCGACGCTTTCGATCGTAAGGTCACCATCGGCTACATGCACGTACTGAAACTGCACCACTTGGTCGACGACAAGATGCACGCACGTTCGACAGGTCCGTATAGCTTGGTCACACAACAACCGTTGGGTGGTAAGGCTCAGTTCGGTGGTCAGCGTTTCGGTGAGATGGAGGTTTGGGCACTGGAAGCTTACGGTGCTGCTTACATCCTGCAAGAGATGTTGACTGTGAAGTCAGATGACGTGAACGGCCGTACCAAGGTGTACGAGAACATCGTCAAGGGCGATCACAAGATCGACGCAGGCATGCCTGAGTCCTTCAACGTGTTGACCAAGGAGATCCGTTCTCTGGGTATCGACATCGATCTGGAACGTCACTAAGACCGCCGCGTACAAAGCTAAACAAGGAGCTACCACATGAAATCAATTTTGGATCTGTTCAAGCAAGTCACGCAAAAGGAAGAGTTCGACGCGATCAAGATCGGTCTGGCCTCTCCCGAGAAGATCCGTTCGTGGTCTTACGGCGAAGTGAAGAAGCCTGAGACCATCAACTATCGTACTTTCAAGCCAGAGCGCGATGGTCTGTTCTGCGCCAAGATCTTCGGCCCAGTCAAAGACTACGAATGCTTGTGCGGTAAGTACAAGCGTCTGAAGCATCGCGGTGTGATCTGCGAGAAGTGCGGCGTAGAAGTCACCCTTTCCAAGGTGCGTCGTGAGCGCATGGGCCACATCGAACTGGCCTCTCCAGTCGCCCACATCTGGTTCTTGAAATCGCTGCCATCCCGTCTGGGTATGGTGTTGGATATGACCTTGCGTGACATCGAACGCGTGTTGTACTTCGAAGCCTACGTCGTCACTGAGCCAGGCATGACCCCACTCAATCGTGGCCAGTTGTTGTCGGAAGACGACTACATCGCCAAGATCGAAGAGTACGGCGATGAGTTCCAAGCCTTGATGGGTGCGGAAGGTGTTCGTGCATTGTTGCGCGCGCTGGATGTGCCTTCTGAAGTCGAGAAGATCCGTGCTGAATTGGAAGCCACTAGCTCCGAGACGAAGATCAAGAAATACGCAAAACGCCTGAAGGTGTTGGAAGCGTTCATGCAGTCTGGCATCAAGCCTGACTGGATGGTGATGGAAGTATTGCCCGTGTTGCCACCTGAGTTGCGTCCATTGGTGCCGTTGGATGGCGGTCGTTTCGCGACCTCTGACCTGAACGATCTGTATCGTCGCGTCATCAACCGTAACAACCGTCTGCGTCGCCTGTTGGAGTTGAAGGCACCGGACATCATCGTGCGTAACGAAAAACGTATGTTGCAAGAGTCTGTGGACTCCTTGCTGGACAACGGCCGTCGCGGCAAGGCGATGACTGGTGCGAACAAGCGTCCGTTGAAGTCTCTGGCTGACATGATCAAGGGCAAGGGCGGTCGTTTCCGTCAGAACTTGCTGGGTAAGCGCGTGGACTACTCCGGTCGTTCCGTGATCGTCGTGGGCCCGCAACTGAAGTTGCATCAGTGCGGTCTGCCTAAGAAGATGGCGTTGGAACTGTTCAAGCCATTCATCTTTGAACGTCTGGAAAAAATGGGTCTAGCTACCACGATCAAAGCCGGTAAGCGCATGGTCGAGGCGGAAGAGCCTATCGTTTGGGACATCTTGGAAGAAGTCATCCGCGAACATCCTGTGATGCTGAACCGTGCGCCAACTCTGCACCGTTTGGGTATCCAAGCGTTCGAGCCAATCCTCATCGAAGGTAAGGCGATCCAATTGCATCCGTTGGTCTGTTCGGCATTCAACGCCGACTTCGACGGTGACCAAATGGCTGTTCACGTTCCGCTGTCTTTGGAAGCGCAGATGGAAGCACGCACTTTGATGCTGGCCTCCAATAACGTGCTGTCTCCAGCCAACGGTGAGCCGATCATCGTTCCTTCACAGGATATCGTGTTGGGTCTGTACTACATGACGCGTGCAAAAGAAGCGGCATTGGGTGAAGGCTCCATGTTCGCTGACGTGTCTGAAGTGTTGCGTGCTTACCGTTCTGGTCACGTCGACCTACAAGCGAAGGTGTTGGTACGTATCAAGGAAGTGGTGACCAACGAAGCAGGCGAGAAGGAAGACAAGTTCACGCGCTACGAGACCACGGTAGGTCGCTCTATCTTGTCCGAATTGTTGCCAGCGAATCTGCCGTTCAGCTTCGTCAATAAATCGCTCAAGAAGAAAGAGATCTCGCGTCTCATCAACGCCAGTTTCCGTCGTTGCGGTCTGCGTGACACTGTCATCATGGCTGACCAGTTGATGTACACCGGTTTCGCTTACGCGACTCGCGCCGGTATCTCCATCTGTGTTGATGACATGCTGGTGCCGAAGCAGAAGAACGAATTGATCGGCGCGGCTGAAAAAGAAGTGCACGAGATCCAGACTCAATACACGTCGGGTCTGGTGACTCAAGGTGAGCGTTACAACAAGGTGGTCGACATCTGGGGTCGCACCGGTGATCAAGTGGCGAAGGCGATGATGGATCAATTGGGTGTTGAGCCTGTGATCGATCGTTTGACTGGTGTTGCGAAACAAGACAAGAAGGGTAATGCGGTCACGCAAGAGTCGTTCAACTCCATCTACATGATGGCAGACTCCGGCGCGCGTGGTTCTGCTGCGCAGATCCGCCAGTTGTCCGGTATGCGCGGTCTGATGGCGAAGCCAGACGGCTCCATCATCGAGACACCGATCACCGCGAACTTCCGCGAAGGTCTGAACATGTTGCAGTACTTCATCTCGACCCACGGTGCTCGTAAAGGCTTGGCGGATACGGCGTTGAAGACAGCGAACTCGGGTTACTTGACACGCCGCTTGGTCGATGTGACACAAGACTTGGTAGTCATCGAAGACGACTGTGGTACTGACAAGGGGCGTTCGATGAAGGCCCTAGTTGAAGGTGGTGAGGTTATCGAAGCCTTGCGCGAACGCATCTTGGGTCGCGTGGTTGCGGCTGACGTGGTCAATCCTGAGACAGGCGAGACCGTCTACGAAGCCAACACCTTGCTGGATGAAGATAAGGTCGAGCTCATCGAATCCTTGGGTATCGATGAAGTGCGCGTGCGCACACCGTTGACTTGCGACACACGCTACGGCCTGTGCGCTAAGTGCTACGGACGCGACTTGGGTCGTGGTGGTCTGATCAACGTGGGTGAGGCAGTCGGTGTGATCGCTGCGCAGTCCATCGGTGAGCCAGGTACCCAGCTGACCATGCGTACCTTCCACATCGGTGGCGCGGCATCGCGTACCGTCGTGGCTAGCCAAGTGGAAAGTAAATCGAACGGTCTTATCAAGTACAGCCCGAACATGCGTACCGTCACTACGGCGCGTGGCGAGCTGGTGGTTGTGGCGCGTTCGGGCGAGATCATGGTCACTGATGATCACGGCCGTGAGCGTGAGCGCCATAAGGTGCCTTACGGTGCCAACCTGACTGCGCGCGAAGGCGCTACGGTCAAGGCAGGCGTGGTATTGGCGACTTGGGATCCGCATACACGTCCTATCGTCACTGAATACGCAGGTAAGGTGCGCTTCGAGAACATCGAAGAAGGCTCAACCGTTGCTAAGCAGATCGACGAAGTGACAGGTCTGTCCACTTTGGTGGTCATCGATCCTAAACGCGCGACATCTGGCAAGGGCGTGCGTCCGCTGGTTCGTCTGTTGGACGACAAGGGGCAAGAGATCAAGATCGCAGGTACCGAGACGGCCATCTCCGTTACCTTCCAAGTGGGTTCTATCATCACAGTGGAAGATGGCATGCAAGTGGGTGTGGGTGATGTGCTGGCACGTATCCCACAAGAAAGCTCGAAGACACGTGACATCACCGGCGGTCTGCCACGCGTCGCTGAGCTGTTCGAAGCGCGTTCGCCCAAAGATGCAGGCATGTTGGCTGAAGTCACGGGTACCGCGTCGTTCGGTAAAGAGACCAAGGGTAAACAACGTCTGGTCATCACTGACACGACAGGCGTGCCGCATGAGTTCTTGATCCCTAAAGACAAGCATGTGTTGGTGCACGATGGTCAAGTGGTGAACCAAGGCGAAATGATCGTGGACGGCCCAGCTGATCCACACGACATCCTGCGTTTGCTGGGTATCGAAGCGTTGGCACGTTACATCACCGACGAAGTGCAGGACGTTTACCGCTTGCAAGGTGTGAAGATCAACGACAAACACATCGAAGTCATCGTACGTCAGATGTTGCGCCGTGTCGCGATCGTGGACGAAGGTGATACGACCTTCATTCCGAAAGAGCAGGTCGAACGTGCTGAATTGTTGCAAGAGAACGAGCGCGTCGTTGCTTTGGGCAAACAGCCAGCGACCTTCCAGTACATGTTGCTGGGTATCACCAAGGCTTCCTTGTCTACCGATTCCTTCATCTCCGCAGCGTCCTTCCAAGAGACGACTCGCGTGTTGACCGAAGCGGCCATCATGGGCAAGAAGGACGAGTTGCGCGGTCTGAAGGAGAACGTCATCGTCGGTCGTCTGATCCCAGCAGGTACCGGATTGGCTTACCACGTTCTGCGTCGCAAGCAGCGTTTGGGCCTGGATGTCGCGGCAACTTCGGTGTCAGCAGCCGTGGAAAGCACGACGGAAGCGCAAGAAGGCGTCTAGTTGTCTTGACAGGCCTAGGCTACGTCAATAGAATGCGCGGTCTTTTTAGTCCGCGCATTTCTGTTCAGCGTAGTCCGAGTGCCGGTTTTGAGCAGTTTTGTATTGAAAAAGTAACGTTTTAATAACCAAGTTTTCAGGAAGCGAAGATAAATAATGCCAACCATCAACCAGTTAGTGCGCAAGCCTCGTACGACGGAAGTCATCAAGAGCAAGGTTCCTGCGCTTGCAGGAAGCCCGCAAAAGCGCGGCGTTTGTACCCGTGTCTACACAACGACACCGAAAAAACCGAACTCTGCCTTGCGTAAGGTCGCGAAAGTGCGCCTGACTAACGGTTTTGAGGTCATCTCTTACATCGGTGGTGAAGGTCACAACTTGCAAGAGCATAGCGTGGTCTTGCTGCGCGGTGGTCGTGTGAAAGACTTGCCGGGTGTGCGTTACCACATGGTGCGCGGCAGCTTGGATACGGCTGGTGTGAAAGATCGTAAGCAATCTCGCTCCAAGTACGGTGCGAAGCGCCCGAAAAAAGCGTAATTCCGAATTACAGATATAACTGAGGTATAGATATGCCAAGACGCAGAGAAGTCCCCAAACGCGAAGTTCTTCCCGATCCAAAATTCGGCAACCAAGATCTGTCTAAGTTCGTCAATGTATTGATGACGGCGGGCAAGAAGTCGGTTGCTGAGCGCATCCTTTATGGCGCGCTAGAGCAAGTTGGTAAGAAGAGCGGCAAAGACCCGATCGAAGTCTTCAATCTGGCGATCAACAATGCTAAGCCTCAAGTCGAAGTGAAGAGCCGTCGCGTCGGTGGTGCCAACTATCAGGTGCCAGTCGAAGTGCGTCCTTCCCGTCGTATGGCTTTGGCGATGCGTTGGTTGAAAGAGTTCGCGCGTAAGCGTGGTGAGAAGTCCATGGGTATGCGTTTGGCTGGCGAACTGATCGACGCGTCTGAAGGTCGCGGCGGTGCAGTCAAGAAGCGTGAAGAAGTTCACCGCATGGCTGACGCTAACAAGGCGTTCTCGCATTTCCGTTTCTAATAAGAATATTCATTTAGGTAATTTATCGTGGCACGCAAAACACCAATCGACCGCTATCGCAACATCGGCATCAGTGCGCACATTGATGCGGGTAAGACAACTACAACCGAGCGCATCCTGTTCTATACAGGTGTGAGCCATAAGATCGGTGAGGTGCATGATGGCGCGGCCACGATGGACTGGATGGAGCAAGAGCAAGAGCGCGGCATCACCATCACTTCTGCTGCTACGACCTGTTTCTGGAAGGGCATGGACAATTCCTACCCAGAGCATCGTTTCAACATCATCGATACGCCGGGGCACGTTGACTTCACGATTGAGGTTGAGCGTTCTATGCGCGTGTTGGATGGTGCGTGTATGGTGTATTGCGCGGTAGGTGGTGTGCAGCCACAGTCCGAGACTGTTTGGCGTCAAGCTAATAAATACAAAGTTCCGCGTTTGGCGTTCGTCAACAAGATGGATCGTACTGGCGCGAATTTCTTCAAGGTCGTTACTCAGATGCAAACACGTCTGCGTGCGAACCCAGTTCCGTTGGTGATTCCTATCGGCGCAGAAGAGGGTTTCACCGGTGTTGTGGATCTGATCAAGATGCGCGCGATCATTTGGGATGAGGCGTCTCAAGGTATGAAGTTCGAATACCAAGAGATTCCTGCTGATCTGGTGGCGACTGCTAATGAGTGGCGCGCAAAGATGGTCGAAACGGCAGCTGAAGCATCAGAAGATCTGATGAATCAGTATCTCGAAAACGGCGACCTCACTGAAGAGCAGATCATTTTCGGTATTCGCACACGTACTATCGCTTGCGAGATCCAGCCGATGTTGTGCGGTTCTGCATTCAAGAACAAGGGCGTTCAGCGTATGTTGGATGCGGTCATCATGTTCTTGCCATCGCCAGTGGATATTCCTGACGTTACGGGCGAGACAGAAACCGGCGAACACATCTCTCGTAAGGCAGATGATGGAGAAAGCTTCTCTGCTTTGGCTTTCAAGTTGATGACGGACCCGTTCGTTGGTCAGCTGACTTTCGTGCGCGTCTATTCGGGCGTGTTGAAGAAGGGTGATACGGTCTACAACCCTATCCGCGGTAAGAAAGAACGTATTGGTCGTATCGTGCAGATGCACGCGAATGATCGTTTGGAAGTGGATGAGATCTTGGCGGGCGATATCGCCGCTTGTATCGGTTTGAAAGACGTTACCACTGGCGAATCGCTGTGTGACGTGAACAAGCCTATCATTCTTGAGCGCATGGTATTCCCTGAGCCAGTCATCCACGTCGCGGTTGAGCCAAAGACAAAGGTCGACCAAGAGAAGATGGGTATCGCACTGGGTCGCTTGGCAGCTGAGGATCCTTCGTTCCGTATCCGTACGGATGAAGAGTCTGGTCAGACCATCATGTCCGGCATGGGCGAGTTGCATCTGGAGATTCTGGTTGATCGCATGAAGCGCGAATTCGGCGTTGAAGCTAACGTGGGTGCACCACAAGTAGCTTATCGCGAAGCGATCCGTAAGCCAGTTGAGGTTGAAGGTAAGTACGCCAAGCAAACCGGTGGTCGTGGTCAGTTCGGTCACGTGTGGATCAAGATGGAGCCGAACGAAACTGGCAAGGGCTTCGAGTTCATCGATGCGATCAAGGGCGGTACTGTTCCACGCGAATTCATCCCAGCCGTTGAAAAGGGTTTGCGCGAGTCATTGCCTAGCGGCGTGTTGGCCGGCTTCCCAGTCGTTGACGTAAAGGTCACTTTGTTCGACGGTTCATACCATGACGTTGACTCCAACGAAAACGCCTTCAAGATGGCCGCTTCGATGGCATTCAAGGACGGTATGCGCAAGGCTAGCCCCGTGTTGCTGGAGCCAATGATGTCGGTCGAGGTGGAGACACCAGAAGACTACACCGGCACTGTGATGGGTGACTTGTCATCACGTCGCGGTATGGTGCAAGGCATGGACGACATGATCGGTGGTGGCAAGACTGTCAAGGCAGAGGTTCCTTTGTCTGAGATGTTCGGCTACTCGACATCGTTGCGTTCTGCGACCCAAGGTCGTGCGACGTACACCATGGAGTTCAAGCACTACACTGAAGCACCCAAGAGCGTCGCTGAAGCGATCATGAGCAACAAGAAATAATCAACGAATTTAAGACTAGTCGGAGAAATAAATCATGGCAAAGAGCAAATTTGAACGTAGCAAACCGCACGTAAACGTAGGTACGATTGGACACGTCGACCACGGCAAGACCACATTGACAGCGGCGATCACCATGGTGTTGTCGAAGAA
>JBAYIG010000045.1:0-12046 GCA_041665725.1 Sideroxydans sp.
GTCGGCTGAAAAAGCACCATTCATGGGAAGGCGAGATATGGAATCGGCGCAAGAACGGTGAGACCTATCCGGAGTATCTGACCATCACTGCCGTCCGAGACCACACCGGCAATATCACCAATTACGTGGGCACGTTCAGCGACATCACCGAACGTAAGGCAGCGGCCAAGAAGATCGAACAGCTCGCCTTCTTTGACTCGCTCACCAGCCTTCCCAATCGCCGCATGCTGGTGGACCGTTTGCAACAGGCCTTGGCGGCGAGTTCGCGCAGCGGGAGCGCAGGCGCCTTGCTGTTCCTAGACCTCGATCATTTCAAGACCATCAACGACACGCTCGGCCACCATATGGGCGACCAGTTGCTGCAACAAGTGGCTCAGCGATTGGTCGACTGCGTACGCGAGGGCGATACCGTCGCACGGCTCGGTGGGGATGAGTTCGTGGTGATGTTGGAAGGCCTAGGAGAGGGAGACATCGAATCAGCCGCGCAGACGGAGTCGGTCGGAGAAAAGATACTCCTTGCCTTGAGCATGCCCTATCTACTCAACGGCGTCGAATATCGCAACACACCCAGTATCGGCGCAGTCATATTCAGGGGGCATCGCCAGACAGCCGATGAGTTGTTACAGCAGGCGGACATCGCCATGTATCAGGTGAAGCAGGCCGGCAGGAACGCCCTGCGCTTCTTTGACCCTGAGATGCAACAAGCCATCAATACACGCGCCTCGCTGGAGGCCGAATTACGCAAGGCACTGGAGAAACATCAGTTCGAGCTGCATTACCAGATACAGGTGGATGAAGCAAAGCGTCCGCTGGGTGCGGAAGCCTTGATCCGCTGGCGGCATCCGGAACGCGGCTTGGTCCCTCCCGCACAGTTCATCCCGTTGTCGGAAGAGAGCGGCCTGATCGTTCCCATCGGACTCTGGGTATTGGATACGGCATGCGCCCAGATCAAAGCATGGAGTCAGAACGAAGCGACGAGCCGACTCGTTCTGGCCATCAACGTGAGTGCGCGCCAGTTCCACCAAGCCGAGTTCGTCTCACAGATCGAGGCTGCGGTGAAAAAACATGCCATCTCCCCCCATCTGCTCAAACTCGAATTGACCGAGAGCATCTTGGTGAATGACATCGAAGATACGATCCAGAAGATGACCCGACTGCGGGCGCTGGGCATCCGCTTCTCACTGGACGATTTTGGAACAGGCTACTCTTCGCTTCAGTATCTAAAACGGCTACCATTGAATCAGCTCAAGATCGACCAGTCATTCGTGCGAGAGCTCGGTTCCAATGTGAGCGACCAAGCCATCGTGGGGACGATCATCGCGATGGCCCTCAGCCTGAATCTGGATGTGATCGCGGAAGGCGTGGAGACGGGCGAGCAACTGGCACACTTACAAAACAAGGGATGCCATCACTTCCAAGGTTATCTGTTCGGCAAGCCCGCGCCGCTTGAAGAATTCGAGCGCAAGCTAGCCCAACTCTGAGTCCTAGGCATGCCGCCGCAGAAGCGGCAACCGACTCACTCCCCTGTCTTCGGTTTGCGCATGAACAAGGCTGGCAACGCCGCTTTGGGTTTGTTCAATGCAGACACTTCTGGCTTCTTGAGGGGCGCAGCAGGTGCGCTCATGTTGGGCACGTAGGGTTGATCGAACCACGGATCGTGGTGCGGTTTCTTAGGTGCGGGTGAGTGATAGCCACGACTAGGTTCAGTTCTCGCAGGACGTTCCGTGCGCTCTGGACGCTCAGTGCGTGTCTCACGTTGCGGTCTGGCTGAATGTTGCGGTAAGTCAGCCTTCTCTTTTTTGATCTCGGTCTTGATGAGTTTCTCGATATCGACCAGATACCGCTCTTCTTCTGGCGACACCAACGAGATCGCCGTACCACTTGCACCTGCGCGACCGGTACGCCCGATGCGGTGCACATAATCTTCTGCCGCGTGCGGTATCTCGTAGTTGATGACCATGGGCAGATGGTCGATGTCCAAACCGCGCGCAGCCACGTCGGTGGCGATCAACACGCTGACCTTGCCTTGCTTGAATGAATCCAGCGCTTGCATACGTTCGAGTTGGCTCTTGTCACCGTGGATGGCATCAGCGGAAACCCCTTCGCGCTGCAACTGGCGCGCCAAACGGCTAGCAGTGAGCTTGGTCTTGGTGAACACGATGACCTGTTTCGCGTCATCGCCTTTCAACAGCTTGGCCAGCAACTGGTGCTTGTCTTCGCTGGCAACGAGGTAGACCTTCTGCGTGATGTTGTCGGAGGTGGCATTGCTGCGCGCCACTTCGATCAAGGTCGGATAGTTCATGAAATCTTCCGACAATTTCTTGATCTCGTCCGAGAAGGTCGCGGAGAACATCAGGCTCTGACGTTGGCGTGGCAACAAGGCCAAGATGCGTTTCAACGCCGGCATGAAGCCCATGTCCAACATGCGGTCGGCTTCATCCAGCACCAACACCTGTACGGTGTTCAACAGCACGGTCTTTTGTTCGATGTGATCGAGCAGACGCCCCGGTGTCGCCACCAATATCTCCACACCGGTCTTCAGATGCGGTGTCTGTGTCTTGATATCCACCCCACCGTACACCACCAGCGAACGTAGGTGCGTGTATTTGGCATAAGCCTTGACGCTCTCTTCCACCTGCACCGCCAACTCGCGCGTCGGCACGAGGATCAGCGCACGTACTGGATGCTTGGCGGGAGAAGTGCTGGGACTCGCATGAGGCAACAACTTTTGCAGCAAAGGCAAGGCGAAGGCCGCCGTCTTGCCCGTCCCCGTCTGCGCCCCTGCCATCAGGTCGTTACCCTCCAACACCAAGGGGATAGCTTGGGCTTGGATGGGGGTGGGCGTGGTGTAACCGGACTCGGTGAGCGCTTTAAGAAGCTGCGGGGCAAGTTTCAGGTCGGCAAAACTGACTGTGTTCAATGTGAGGTTCTCGTGGTTAGGGCTGCATTCAAAGTGGGCGCATTATACGCCGCTCATGCCATGCCACTCCGAATCAAGCGCCACTTCCCCATTTTTCGTGCAACAACGCATTGAACTGCTCGATCGGTAGGGGTCTGCCGAATAGATAGCCTTGGTAATGTATGCATCCACTGCTCAAGAGTATCTGTCTTTGCTGCTCCGTCTCCACCCCTTCAGCGATCACATCCAAGTTGAGACTTTGCGCCATCGCGATGATGGTGCGGACGATGGCTTTATCACTGCTATCGGTCGCCAAGTTGCGTACGAAGGATTGGTCGATCTTGAGTTCATCCAGAGGCAGCCGCTTCAGATATTGCAAAGAGGAATAGCCCGTCCCAAAGTCGTCCAACGAGAACTGGACACCCAATGCTTTCAACTCACTCATGGTAGCCACTACGCTGTCGATGTTGTCGAACAGCATGCTCTCCGTCGGCTCCAACTTGAGCAACTTCGGTTCGACCCCGTTGCGTTCTATGGCTGCTTTGACTTGCGCCACAAAGTCGGGCTGGCGGAATTGACGCGCACTGACGTTAACGGACACAGTGAGGTCGCGGGTGAGCGCGAGTTCACGCCATGCTCGCAGTTGTCGGCAGGCTGTCTCTAACACCCACTGCCCCATCGGCAATATCAAACCGGTCTCTTCGGCGAGCGGGATGAATTTGGCGGGCGACACCACGCCATGTTCGGGATGGATCCAGCGGATGAGCGCTTCGGCACCGATCGCACGCTCGTCACTATCCACTTTGACCTGGTAGTACAACTGGAACTGCTGTCTCTCCAGCGCTGAGCGCAGCTCGATCTCCATTTGCGCACGCGATTCCAGCACGTTCTGCATGTCACTATCATGGAAGACGATGGCGTTGCGTCCAGCCGCCTTGGCCTGATGCATCGCCACTTCGGCGAACTTGAGTAGGTTCTCCACGTTCGCGTGTTCACCCTTGAACACCACGATGCCGATGCTGGGTGTCAACACATGGATATGTTCTTTGAGCTGGTAAGGCTGGCTGAGCAAGGCTTGGACTTTCTCTGCCACGACTTGCGCCTGTTCGGTCGCCGCCGCGATCAATGGATCAAGTGTCTTGAGGACAACGACGAACTCGTCCGAGCCTAATCGCGCGACCGTATCCGCTTCGCGCGCACTGCTCGACAGACGATGTGCGACCTCGATCAGCAATGCGTCCCCGGCTTCATAACCCCGTGTCTCATTCAGTGTCTTGAAATGATCCAAGTCGATGAACAAAAGGGCGCACGACATGCCCGTTCTGCCGCTGATGGAAGCAGCTTGCTGGAGACGATCCTTGAGTAGATGCCGGTTGGGTAGATGCGTCAGGTCGTCGTGATAGGCCAGATTGCGAATCATCTCCTGCACGGCTTCGCGCTCTGCGGTCACATGCTTTTCGCGACGATACACGGCCAGCGTAGACAACAGACCGATCAGCCAGATCACCCCGTGTGACCATGACATGTGGCTGCCGCGCACCAACTGGACTTCCGTATAAGGTTCAAGCAGGACCGACGCGCCTATGCCACCGCGATTCTCGCCGAGTTTGTAACCCTGCTTGTCATGGCACTTCAAACATGCCGGTGTGACGGGCAAGGGAAGCATCAATCTTAGGTAAGGCTTGCCGTCGATATCACTGACCGCCAAAGCTTCTTTGCTCCCTCGATCAAAGCTCTTTAGCGCACTGGCCTCCCATGCATCGGGGGCATTGATCGGATTGGAGAGTTTCAGGCTGGTCAGATGACTCTTGATGTTCACATTACCGCTGAAGTCGCGCTGGACTTCGCGTAAGACGTAGGCGGGATTCATCAATGTCAGATGCTTGCCGGTAGTGGTGACCACATCCCGCTCCGGGTCATGCAAATAGGGATTGGGTGGGATCCGTTCGGTCGGCGGCACATACACGCCGCCGTGGGAAGCAGCCCAGTTGCGGAACCCGATGTCCTTAGCGAGACTGGAGCGTGCCGCCGCCGTGGCGGTATTGATGGTGGTCTGCTCAAGCTGGTGCAGGTTCCAGTACAGCGAACCGCCGACCAGCAGCGTCCACCCCACGATGACGATCGCATACTTGCGCCCTATCTTCACATGCGCAGTGGCTTGTTCCGCAGGCTGTTGCACCGCTTTCACCCTCTCCCCTGTTTGCCCTGTCACACTTTGTACACAGAGACCGTGCGCATCAATTGCGAAGCGAGACCGTCCAGTTCCGCCGCCGTCCGACTGTTGTTGGTCGCCGCATTGTTATTGCTCTCTGTCATCTGCGCGATCTGTTCGATGTTCACCGCGATCTGACGGATCGCGGCATCCTGCTCGGACAGTGCGTTCGAGATGTTCATCACATCGTTGGACACCTCGGCATCATCATCATCGATCTGATGCAACGCCGTGGACGATTGACTGACCAGTTCCAAACTGGAAGCAGCCTGTAGATTGGCCTGCTGCATCGAGATCACCGTGCCGCCGATGTCGTCTTGGATGGCCTTGATCAATGCGCCGATCTCTCCAGTCGCCAGTCCTGTGCGCTCGGCCAGCTTCCTGACCTCGTCCGCCACCACGGCGAAACCGCGTCCCTGCTCTCCCGCACGTGCCGCTTCGATAGCTGCATTCAGCGCGAGCAGGTTGGTCTGATCGGCGATCTCTTTGATGACCTGCACGATGTGCCCGATCTTTTGTGAACTCTCATCCAGATGATGCACGCTGTCACCCGATTCGCGGATCAACTTGGCGACATCGTCCATCTTGGTGACCGTCTCTTGCATGATCTTGCCTGCGTTCGCACTGTCCTTGCGCGCATGGATCACGAGCTCTGCGGCCGCCTGTGCGTTGCTTGCCGTCTCACTGATGCTGACCGATGACTGCTCGACCGCTGCAGCGACCGATTCTGCCGCACTGGATTGGTTCAACGAGTTCTCGGTCACCGCCTTGCTGGATTCGGTCATCGAATGCGCAGCCAGTGCGATCTGCTCGCTGGAGCGTTTGGTCTCCAGAATGATCTTCCTGAATTCGTCGATCAGATGATTGAGCGCCTTCCCTGTGCGTACCACTTCGGCCGCGCCCTGTTCCGGTACTTTGGCGGTGAAATCATTCTGCGCGATGGCGTTTTCCGTGAATCGGACCATCTCGTTCAATGGCGCGCTGATCCCTCTGCCGACCCAAAAAGAGACGATGAGCGTCAGGCCGATGGCGAGGGCGCTAACGATGGAGAACGCGAGCAGGTCAGACTGACTGCTGTCTTGCAGACGTGAGGCCGACACGTTGATACTTTCGGTGATCTGCTTTTCGATGTCATGCAATCCGTCGATCTTCGCGGTGATGGTCTTGAACCATTCCGTGGGTTCGACCCCAAAGTCGCCCTCCGCCGAACGGCTGATGAGCAACTCCCGATAACGCGTCACTTCTTTGGCGGCATCTCCTGCTAGGACAGACTCCAATGCGGCATTCAATTCAATGTTGGCGATACTGCGAAAATCATTCAGATAGGCGTCCTGATGATTGATCTTGGTGAGGATCACACGATATTGCGCGGGTTCGATCTTATTGGCAGCAAAGGCAGCAGTGACCAAAGCCCGCTCCTGCCCCGCATTCTCTTTGGCGCGCACGAAACTGAGATAGGAGATCATCTGCTGTGACACGGAGGCATCGCGGGCGAACTCGACTCCCACGCTCATGGCATCGACCAACTTGGCGATCGTTCCTGAGTAGTAGGCGACCTCTTCGGGGACGGCCAATGAGAGTTCAGTCGCGCGCTGGCGTATCTGGTCCAACTCCTTGAGACTGCCTTCGACTTTGCTGACAGACGCTGCCAAGCTAGGCATCTTCTTCAGATCGACAGCCGCGATTCCTTTTGTATATTCCGCCAACATCTCGTCAGAGTTCTTCCTGATCCCCGGCAACGCATCAGCGAACTTCACGCCTTTTGATTGGATGAAGCCTGCGGTCGCCCCGCGCTCGATCTGCAAAGTGTGTATCAGATTGCCAGCGCTGACGGAAACAGCCATGAGTTGGCCTGTCTGCACACTGTTCTGATAAGTAGCGAATGCCTGATAGATCAACGTCATCGCCATGATGGCCAAAGCAATGAGTGGGACTGCGACGAGCAGAACCAGTCTTTGCATGATGGAATTTAGTCTCATGATCTCCCCTTTTTTGGATTACCCCGTTATCACCTGCCCCACTTCAAATCGATCGAGGATGCAGCAATCGTTCTTATGGCGACCTCATGCAAAATATATTCAGACTTTTTGCATCTATTGACTTCTTCGGCAATGTTTCAAAAAGCTTTAGGGGAAAAGCAGGGATTTTGCAGGGCGGCACAGCCCTCACACAGGGCTTGAAAGGGTCAGCCGGGCTGCCCATCGGCACGCGGCCGCCAGTAAGCTGGCAGGTAGCGCACCACCCATGGGAAGAAGCAGACGAGCCACCCCAAAGCTGAGGCGATGTACCACAGATATCCGGCCTGGATCGGAAGCATGTCCGCCAGCACGCGTATCAGGGCGACCCCTTGCATACCGATGAACATCAACTTGAGTGGCGTATCGATATTGAAAGGCAGACCGGAGTGTCCCAGTGTCACCCGCGTCCCCATGCCGATCATCAAAGTGGCATAACAACCTAGCGTGAGGGCATGCAACGGTGCCAGTGACCAAATGGATCGGTCGCACGCGAAGGCGACGATGCTTTGGAGCGCAAACAACAGCATGGCGATGCCCATCCACAAGAAGCCCACATGCAGCACGGCAAGTAGAGGATTGCTCAGACTGCGGCGGAATCCCCATAGATGACTGAGATACAGGGCAGCGACTGCATGCGGCGCATCGCACAACCACAACCAATCCCCTGCGCCCATGAATGACAAGACACCGTGCGCGACACTTGCCGCCAACATCGTCCACCACGGCCAGAACGGGCGCGGCACATTGGGCTGCGACAATGCATTGCTGGTGAAGAACGGGATCATGCGGTGTGCGACGCTGGCGAACACCGGCATCAGGAAGAACCACAAGCCACTTTGAATCGAGAAGTTCAAGAAGCCGGAACGATCGGTGAGCAGCCAAGCCAGATAACTCGCCAGCCCACACCATCCCAACGCAAATGCGATAGCCAATACGATAGGGTGACGTTTATCCCCCGGTCGCGTATCACGCAACACACGCACCAAGGCATACAGCGCGACACCCCATCCCGCCAAAGTACAGATGACGGCGACTGCCAAAAGCGCGACGCCGAACACCAATCCCACATATAAGCTGGCCACACCAAGCAGCAGCAGAGCGGATGCGGAAACGTAAAGCTTAGCGGGGATCTCTTTACCCGCCATCCAACGCGGGAAGGTCGTCATCAAGAAACCGAACATGAAGAACGGCAACAGGCTGTAGAGCATGAGATATACATGTGCGGCGCTGGGGGACACAGCCCAATCGACAGGCTGCCCGACGATGCCATAACGCGTCGCCAGCTCCCATGTCCACCACAACATGACGGCAAGGCTTTGGATCGCACCGCCGAAGAACATGACACGATGGGGTGCGGCGGTGAGGTGTTTTAGCATAGTGTGTCTATTGGTATGTTGCAGGTAGCACGCATGAAATCATGCGTGCCGTCATCAGAAAGAGAGATCCAATTCGGCGGTAAGATTGCGCCTAGGCAGTAGGAAGTAGGAATAGGCTTTTGTATCCAGCAGATTGTTGATTGCCACCGAACCTTTCACCACCTTGGTAAATGCATAAGCGATCTTGGCATTCACCATGGTGTGCGCGTCGTAGCTACCGGGCACGCCTTCCACCACATCGGTGTTCTGCGCGTTCCAGAAGATGTGGCTCACATAGCGCGCATTCAAACTTCCCGTCCAATCGTCATGCGATGCAGTGATGCCGATGCCGATGATGTTGCGCGGCGCATCCGTCAGACGCTTGCCCACACTCAAGGGATCGGCGACGTTCTCCAAGATGCGGGAATCGATGTAGGCGTAGTTGGCATCAAGTTTTAGCCAATACGTCAATCCGCTTGCGGCAGCAAGTTCTACCCCGCGTATGGAGGCTCTACCAGCATTGATCTTTAGCTTGGTACCCGCTATGGCAGTTTGTTGCGAGTAAATCATATCGTTGAGTCGCGTTTCGTAATACGTGGCATTGATCTTCGTGCTCTCTGTGACTTTAAGCTCACCACCGATTTCCCATGTAGAACCTCTCTCTGGCTGTAGATTTGGATCGCCTTTGTATGTTGTGGTACCCAAAACGGTTGTTGTATACATATCCTCGTTCGTCGGGGCACGAAATGATCTGCCAAAAGAAGCGCGCAACGTTGCAAACTCGGTAGCTCGGTAAACAGCAGATGCCTTGGGGCTGAAGGCAGTCGCACTACGTGTCGAGTAACGCGTAGTAACGGCAGGTGCAACAGTGCTATCGCCTTTGGTTTCCCATTTATCTAAGCGCCCACCGAGATAAACTGTAAGAGCCTCCGCTGCACTGATCTCGTCCTGCACAAAAATGGAAGTCGTTGTCGAATCGCCATTATAGCTACCAGTCACGTTGGATTTTTTTTCAGGGTCGCGCCAATTAGCGAGTGTGTATATTTGTTGATTCGCAATATCGTTATGAAGCGCCACCCCTGTCACCAATACCTGCCGAGCGCCTACCGGGAAGATTAGCTGGGCAGTGCCGTCAAGTCCTGAATTAGGTGTGTCATACAGACTTCCTGAGCCCCCGTTCCACGTAGCAGCGGATCCTGCGAAAGTAAAACTGTACTCGCGCTTGATTTGGGCGAGCTCTAGCTTCAATCCATAATCTTTACCTAAGGTGCCGTCATATCCCACAAACAATCGGGTTGCCGCCTCATGTAGCGGCGAGTTGTTGACGAAATTGGATTCAGCCAAGACTACGCGCTGCCCATTTATCTTTAGGTTCCCACTCGATATAGGCGAAAAAGGAGAGGCTGCATCCGTGAGATAGGTATTGAATCGAGTGTAGCCTTGATCGGTTTTCTGGTAGAGGAAACCTGTATATATTTTGTCTCGATCATTCAGGTCATAGAATAGTTTGACGGTTGCATTAGCAGAATTCCAAGGAGTAGTGCCCTTGTTGCCAACCAGATAGGCAACCGCTCCTTCTCGGGTGCTAACTGGTATCGCTCCATTGACAAGTGTTGGGCCAGGAGCGCAGGAAGCAGGAGCGGGAGGACAGGTTTTGACGACGAAATCGTTCACATAGCTGTCTCGATTCTGGTAGCCGACCCCAGCAGCAAACCCCAGACCATTATCCAGCTTGTTGCGAATATATACGCTGGCATCCTCCCCGCTAGCATCGCCCCATCCTTTCTTGACCTTGGCCGTCAGTTCGAGCGTGGTCGGCTGTTTGGTGATGATGTTGATAACACCACCGATAGCATTGCTACCATACAGCGATGAAAATGCGCCGGGCACTACTTCAATACGTGCGATGTCATCCATGAAGGGGACTTGCCAATTCACTTTTCCAGCTCTGGAATCTTGCACGGGCTGTCCGTCGATCAAGATGAGCACCCTGCTTTGATCGACACCTCGTAGAGACATGCTGCTAGTTCCTGAAGTACCCTGAGACTGCCCCAGCGCACCACCACGCAGGTAGAGGCTCGGCACTTGATCCAGCGCATCGCCCAAGCGGGATGCGTTCTTGTTCTGTATGTCGCTAGCTTTGACTACCGTCACTGCGGCAGGCGCATCCGAAGCCGTCACACCCGTTCGGGTTGCAGTCACGACCACCTCATCTAACGATAATTGCTTGCCGTCGTCTTCTGCCCATGCCGCCACGGGCGCAATCGCAATGAACGACAACAGGAATAATTTGGGGGTAAAGCTCGATTGAGTATTCATCATTCTCTTGTGCCAAAAAAGGGCGGGATGAACCCGCCCTTTGCGGGACTTGCTACGCTTTAATAGATATCTTCTTGCGTATTCCAGATATTGAACTTACCCGTCGGCGTGATGAGACGTGGATCTTTGATGACTGCTTTCACTTTGCGAGTCTTGTCATCCATGATCACGATGGCGGATTGCTCTGTCTTGCCTGCCCACAACGAGAACCAGACTTCATCACCCGCCATGTTGTACTCGGCATGCACCACACGTTTCACCGCTTTGCTCTCTGGCAAGCCAGACAGTTTGACGATGTTGATGACTTCAGGCTTCTTATCCAGATTCTTGATGTCGTACACAGTCACCGATTGCGACACATCCTTGTCCGGATTCAACGGCGCGTCAGCCCATAGGTTCTTGGATTTTGGATGCGTCTTCACGAACAGCGAACCGCCGCCGTGGTTCTGCAATTCCTGTACTACTTTCCAAGCTTGCTTTGGATGTTTGACGGGGTCGGTGCCGATCAAGGTGATGACATCTGACCCTAGATGGGATGTCGCCCACACCGGACCGAACTTCGGATGCACGAAGTTTGCGCCACGACCTGGATGCGGTTTAGCTTGTGTCTCGACCAAGGCGGCCAGCTTGCCCAACTTGGTATCCACTACCGCCACCTTGTTGGAGGCATTCGCAGCCACGAGGAAATAACGCTTGGTCGAATCCCATCCGCCGTCATGCAGGAACTTGGCTGACTCGATGGTGGTGGTCTTCAAGTTCTTGATATCGGAATAATCCACCAACTGGATCATGCCGGTCTCTTTGAGGTTGATGACCCACTCTGGTTTGTGCGGCGACGCCACGATGGAAGCAACGCGAGGCTCGGGATGGTATTCGCCATCCACGGTCATACCGCGCGAGGAGACGATCTTCAGCGGCTTGAGCGTATCCCCTTCGGTGATGACGTATTGCGGTGGCCAGTACGATCCCGCGACCGCGTATTTATCCTCGAAGCCTTTGAACTTGGAAGTCTCCACGGAACGTGCCTCGATACCGACCTTGAGTGTCGCCACCACGGTAGGCTGCTCGAACCACATGTCGATCAGATCCAACTTGCCATCGCGACCAATGACGTACACGTAGCGACCCGACGCGGAGACACGAGAAATGTGTACGGCGTAACCTGTTTTGACGATGCCCCAAATCTGTTTGGTGTCACCGTCGATGAGTGCCACTTCTCCTGCATCGCGCAAAGTCACCGAGA
>JBAYIG010000046.1:0-11710 GCA_041665725.1 Sideroxydans sp.
AAAGTTCCACGGCCTGACCGACCAAGAACAGAAGTATCGCCAACGTTATCTCGACCTCATCACCAATGATGATTCGCGCAAGGTATTCCTCGCGCGTACCAAGATCATTCAAGCCATCCGTGAGTTCTTCATTCGCCACGGCTACCTAGAAGTCGAGACACCGATGATGCACCCTATCCCGGGTGGCGCATCGGCCAAGCCCTTCGAGACGCATCACAATGCCTTGGATATGAAGATGTATCTACGCATCGCGCCGGAACTGTATTTGAAGCGCCTCGTCGTGGGTGGCTTCGAGAAGGTGTTCGAGGTGAATCGCAACTTCCGCAACGAGGGGGTTTCCACTCGCCACAACCCCGAGTTCACCATGATCGAGTTTTATGAAGCCTATCGTGATTACAAATATCTGATGGGATTCACCGAAAAGCTGTTCGCAGAAGTTGCACTCAAGGTACTGGGAACGACCGTCATCAACTATCAAGGTAAAGAGCTTGATCTAGGCAAACCGTTCCATCGTTTGACGATGGTACAGGCCATCCAAAAATACCACCCGCAATTCACCGATGCGCAGTTGAATGACCGTGCCTTTTTGGTCAACCAACTGAAAGACCTGAAAGCCAAGTACAACCCCAAAGACGCGGTGGGTGGCTTGCAGTTGTCTCTGTTTGAAGAATTAGCGGAAGGTCACTTATTTGAGCCGACCTTCATCATCGACTACCCAGTGGAAGTTTCACCGCTGGCACGTAGCAGTGACGCCAACCCTGAGATCACGGAACGCTTTGAACTATTCATCGTTGGCCGTGAGATCGCCAACGGCTTCTCAGAATTGAACGATGCAGAAGATCAAGAAGCGCGCTTCGATGCACAAGTCGCCGCGAAAGATGCAGGAGATGAAGAAGCGATGTTCAAGGACAGCGCATTCGTGCGCGCATTGGAATACGGCTTGCCCCCCACCGCTGGTCAAGGTATTGGCATCGACCGTCTCGTGATGTTGCTCACGGATAGCGCCAACATCCGCGATGTGATCTTGTTCCCGCACATGCGTCCTGAATAACGTGCTGACCAGCGACGCTCGCCTGCGACTGTTGCAACACTACCCGATGCTGGCTGAACTGCCCGCATCAAAACTGGATGAGTTGCTCGCACAAGCCATGGTGATGATGTTGCCGAGCGGCACGACGGTTTTCGATGAGAACCAAGCCTGCCAAGGTTTTCCGCTGATCCTTTCCGGTAGCTTGCGTGTGATCAAAGCGTCGGCGAATGGGCGCGAATTGCAACTGTATCGCGTCATCCCGGGTGAGAGCTGCATCCTCACCAGCAGTTGTTTGCTCGGCCACACTCGTTATCAAGCAAGAGGTATCTGCGAACACGATGTCGAGATGGTGTTGTTACCTGCCGCTGCTTTTCATACCTTGCTTGCGAGCCAGCCTAGTTTCCGCACTTATGTGTTCCACCTCTTCTCGGATCGACTCACCGACCTGATGCAATTGGTCTCAGCGGTCGCCTTCCAAAAATTGGATCAGCGTCTTGCCGCGCTTCTCCTCGCCAAGCAAAGCCCCATCCATGCCACTCATCAGGCTTTGGCAGATGAACTGGGGAGTGCTCGCGAGATGGTGAGTCGACTGCTGAAAGGATTCGCCGATCAAGGTTGGCTTGTGCTCGGACGCGAACATATCGAGGTCATTGACCGCCAATCTCTGAGCAAGCTGACCTCCAATTGATTCAGCTTTGTTTCTTCAACACGAATGACAGCACGGAACGCAGCTTGGCGGGCCTCACTGGCTTGTGTAGCAGGTGATACCCTTTAGCCGCGACTTTTTGCAATACTTCGGGTGACGTATCACCGCTGATGAGGATGAAAGCCGGTTTGAATGCACAATGGCTGACGATGTGGTCGGCGGCTTCCAGTCCGTCTCCATCTGGCAGACGATAGTCACACACGACCAGATCGAAATGCATGTGCGTCGATAGTTGCCGCACCTCCTCCAAACTTCCCGCCTCTTGGGTCTGGCATCCCCAAGATGAAAGCATCCCCGCAGTCCCATTGCGCACCAATTCATCATCGTCGACCACCAGTACACGTAGGTCGGCGAACTCGGTTGAGGTGGTGCGCGATTCTGGACGAACGGCATGTTCCTCCGCCAGGAGTTCATGCACATTGGGCACTCTGGGGACTTCGATGGCAAAGGTTGAACCCCTCTGTGGCGCCGACCTGAGCGTGATCGGATGTTCCAACAGTTTGGACAAACGATCCACGATGGCCAGCCCTAGGCCCAAGCCCTTGCTACGATCTCTCGCCTTGTTACTCAACTGAACGAATTCTTTGAAGATGTTCTGTTGCTCCTCGGCAGGAATACCCAGACCATTGTCTCTGACTTCGATTCGTACATGCTCCCCACACTTGCGGCAAGCCACCAAGACGGTGCCATGTTGCGGAACATAACGGATGGCATTACTGATCAGATTGATCAGGATACGCTCCAACAATATTGGATCACTCATCACGGTCGCTTCGATCGCATGGACTTTGAACGTGATATCCCGCTTCAGCGCCATCGGTGCAAAATCTTGCGCCAGCCGATGCAACAGTGCGTCGACGGCGAACTCCTGTGCTTGGGGAACGATGACGCCTGCATCCAGCTTGGAGATGTCCAACAGTGAATCAAGAAGTCCCGACATCGCTTCAACTGACTCCTCCACCTTTGCCACGATCTGTCTTTGCTCAGGTGTGTCGATACGATTACTCAACTCCCCCATGAAGAGGCCCATCGCATGCATGGGTTGTCTCAGATCATGGCTGGCCGCTGCTAGGAACCGCGTCTTATCGAAGTTGGCTTTTTCTGCTTCTTCTTTCTTCACACGCATCTCTTGCGTGGCTTCATCAATACGTTGCTGCAACGTATCGCGCTGAATAGAAATCTGTTGTGCCATTTCGTTGATGCCTTGCGCAAGCTCGTTCAACTCTTGCAAATGCGTCTCGCCGATACGAGTATCCAGATGACCTGCACCAATCTGTTTGACTGCGGTACGCATCCCCATGATGGGACGTGTGATATGTCGGGACACGCGCAGAGCAACAAATACCGCCAAACCCACCACTAAGATGGTGAACAGGATATTCAGTATCAGCATCTGCGATTTCTCTGTCTGAAGCCTACCTTTGCTCATCACGAGGATGACTGATCCCAATGGTTTTTTCATCGACTTTTCGATACCGAGCGCATCATCCAATTGGATCTGCGTCGCGATGATGGGGTGTTGCACACTCAATATCCAGTGATTCTCGATCGATTCAGTCTGCTTGATGATCGCGTTGTAGTCATTCGAATTCCCCGAGACCGCCAAGTAGGAACCCTCCGCATCCAAGATAACGACCGCATTCACATCCGGTTGCGAGAGTGCGACATCGACTTGCTGTTGCAACAGGCTCAAGTTGCCTGAAAAGACCGCATATTCACTGGATGATGCCAGTTGGCGCACGATCAATTTCGCCCGCTCGAACAGGGCGCGATCCATCTCTCCGATGCGGGTGTAGATGTAATAGCCCTCCAGCAACAACGAAAAGATCAACACGGGAATCAAGGCGACCATGAGCGCCTGATTCTCTATTCCTTGCTTTTTCATTGACGCCTCCTGACTTCCACGCGCAGTTGAACTGCGTCTTTGACTGGTACACCAAGCGAGCGAGCCACTTGTGTGTTGACCGATATATCGAAATCTTTTGTGTATTGTGGCGCGGGCAATCTGCCCGTGGCGGAAAATCCCTCTACAGCCTCTGCAGCTTGGTAGGCGATTTGTTGTGGCGTGCTGAAGATCGCACACAAGGCGCCTGCACGCACATAACTCGCGGAGAGACCCACCATAGGTACTTGAGCACGATATGTTTCCAGCAAGATGTTTCGTATGGTATCTGAGCGATATACCTTGTTGTCGGGCAATACCAACAAGACATCGCTCACCTGCAACAGATCTGACAAAGCGCCCGCGAGGGGATGCTGTTGATCCACCAGTTGTTCACGTAGTTCAAAGCGCATCTGACTCGAAAGTTTTCTCAAGCTATCGAGTTCGGGAGGGGGAGTGTCGTACAGCACCCCAACGAAAGTTGCCCCAGGGAGGATCGCCTTGATCAAAGCCAATTGCCGCTGCATCGGCTGGTCCATGTAGATGGCTGAATAGCTTGATGAAGGAATTCGCTTTAACTTCTCGAACCCCGCTCGCGGCAACAGGACATTGAGCGTTGGCTTATCTTTTTGTGCGAGTGCCTCAGCTGCTTTCATGCCTACAGCGATGAACAGGTCAGAATCGGGAATATTCTCTCCCACCCTGATCACTCTCAGGGCATATTCATGGGGGAGTGCACTCCTGATTTCCTTGCTCAACTCTTGGTAGGCACCTGAACTATCGCTCAGAACGAGGGTGATGCTGACTGGCACAGCGTATGCAGGGAAAAGACAAACGCTGTACAACACCAGCGCGGCGAAGATTCGCCGACCAGTGAAAAACGTTGCTGTGCAAAAACGCGATGCCCAGCTAGAAATAGATGCTCGCAGTAAGATAAGTCCGCCGTTTGAATAAGAGATTCGCCATCTGCGCCACATTGCCGTATCCCGTATAGTTATCTTGGAATGCGTTTTGCAATATGACCGCGACCTCCCCTCCTCCTGGTCTTTCTTCTTTTCCGAATTTCTTGGCCAAGCGTAAATCGACCCTGTGCATCATCGACTCAGCTGGTAATGCAGAGTAAACATCAGTCACCCTGACTGCATCTCTGAAGTAATACCCAGTGCTGAAATCGACCGTCTCGGACAAGCCTTGACTCAGCAACACACTTGCACTGCTAACTGGCACGGAGGCACTGCAAAGCCCCAAGTAGTCAGTTTGATATGCTTGTGCGAGCATTTGTGATGTGAGCGGGTTGAAATATTGGGTCGGGTAAGAACTAAAGTGGCAACTCGCTTGTTGTCTCGCAAAATTCAGATTCACTCGTCCTGTATCCCATCGATAGTCCGCCGAAATCTCCACCCCTTTGAAAGTGCCATCGGTTAGATTCTTGAAGCTACTCTTGGGATCACTAAGATTGCTCAGGTCAGCATAAAAATCGAGTCCAATGATGTCACTCACTTCCTCATGATAGATGCGACCATCAAGTTTTAATTGGCCGAATTGCCCTACATACCCTATCTCTCTGGCTTTTATCTTTTCCGGACGTAAATCTTTAATCGGCGGTACATAAGCTCTACTCCAATAATGATTCGCTGCCGTTGTCAGGTACATCTCCGACATCACCGGATTTCGAGTCGCAGTTGAAAAAGATGCGCGCAAAGTATGTTGTGGTTGGATGTGATAGTTCAATGAGACTCGAGGCGAGTTGTTCTTATGCCCAGCTCCATCATCTTCAAGCATAGTACCAATATTGAGTACAGTTGAATCCATCGGCCGCCATTCGTCGTGCACGAAGACCCGTGACTGATTCAGACCGTGAGTAGATGAGAAAATCAACGGCTGTTCTGCGATGTCATTTCTAAATCCACCGCCCCAAACGATACGATTTTCCTGCCAAAGTTGTGTCGTGTTCTGGATCTCAATATCTTGGCGTGAACTTTTGGAGATATCGGGACCAAATACCGTAGGAGCAACATTCCAATTAACAGCCTTCATAGGGTCTGTGGAGTTTCGATTGATCCGGTAATAAGCCAGCTTGGTCTCGTCTCCAGAATCCCAAGCATGGCTCCATGCCGCCATCTGAAAATCGTTTTGTGTCTTTATGGTTCTGAAGGGATCTTTTTCCAGTTGCCCTTTTGTGCCTTTTCCTGAATCTCCACTATTCAGTCCAAGTTGAAATTCAAAAGTATCTGTTGAGTTGACTCTAAAATTGGAACGTATTGAGAGAGTCTGATTCACACTTGAATCATTTAAGACTTCTGGATTGTCGCCGCCATCCGCTCGGTAGGCATATGAAAGCCTATAATCGAATCTCTCATTCGCACCACCATGTTGAGCGGAAACATTCGTGATGCCCATTTCCCCTTTACTCAGCGACAGCCTATCGGACTCCACAATTGCTGGATCTTTTGTGATGATATTGATGACGCCATAAAAAGAGTTTGTTCCATGCGATGCGGCTGAAGGGCCTCGTACCACCTCAATGCGTTCAATGTCTTCAAGTAGCAATGGAAGCCCACTCCAATCGACTCCACCGAATGGGGGAAGATAGACACTTCGACCATCCACCAGAACTTGCATTCGACGCGAATATTGATCTGTTACGCCGTTCAGTGACACAAACGGGAGGTTGGCACCCGCATTTCCAACGTACATACCGGGTACGAGCCTGAATAGATCCACAACCGATCTAAAGCCAGATGCTCGAATCATCTGGCGATCGATGATCGTCATTGAGTTAGGAGATTCGGATAGTGGTTGAGAAAGGCGTGAGGCAGTTAGAACGACTGGGAATTCTTGGAGATAGGCCTGCTCGGTGATGCCCACTTCAGCCGCAAAGGTTGGCACTGAGAAAAGGGCAAATATCGCAAATCGGAAGCTTCGCCTGAAGATCAAATCGCGATACATGAAACCTCGCAAAAGATTGACTGAAAAATCAAAAGTGACTTGGTCAGCGTGAGAGGATTCGAACCTCCGACCCCTACCACCCCAAGGTAGTGCGCTACCAGGCTGCGCTACACGCTGAAGTGCAAGATTATAGCAGAGCAAGCCTTATATTGAAGTGCTTTTGGAATGGTGAGCGTCCATTTAAGCACGCAACAAGCTCAAGATATCTTGCAACTCTCGACGCATAGATAAGTCTTTAGGAACGATGTTCGTGACAGGCGTTTTTTCAGCTTGGCGGCTCTCGATATTTTGTTGGTCGAGACGACCGCGCGCACCGCTGATGGTGAATCCTTCCTCATACAACAACTCGCGGATGCGACGGATAAGAAGGACTTCATGGTGCTGATAGTAGCGACGATTACCACCGCGCTTGACTGGCTTGAGTTGAGTGAACTCCTGTTCCCAGTAGCGCAAGACATGCGCTTTTACACCGCACAACTCGCTCACCTCACCGATAGTGAAGTAGCGCTTTGCCGGAATAGCCGGCAATTCAAAATCAGCTGCGTGCGGTTCCATGATAGGTCTTCTCTACCATGCTTTTTAGCTTCTGGCTTGGATGGAAAGTCACAACACGACGGGCGGTAATGGGAATCTCTTCGCCTGTCTTTGGGTTGCGGCCTGGACGTTGTGGTTTGTCACGCAACTGGAAGTTTCCGAAACCGGAAAGCTTGACGCTATCCCCGTTCTCCAACTGCATGCGAATCTCTTCAAAGAAAGCTTCGACCATGTCTTTTGCTTCTCGTTTGTTCAAGCCGACCTTCTCGAAAAGTAAGTCTGCTAATTCTGCCTTGGTCAATGTGGTTGTCATTATTTCCCCTTCAACTACGTAACTGCGCGCCATTTTTATTGAGTGCATCCATCAACATAGCGATGCTTGGTTCAATCTCAGATTCGGTGAGTGTCTTTTGAGTATCTTGTAATAACACACGGAATGCAAGGCTTTTTTTGCCTTGCTCGACACCTTTGCCGCGATAAACATCGAACAACCCGATGTCTACCACGTGAGGTGCTTTTGCTCCATGCATGGCTGTCAATAACGTATCTACCAGCACAGCCTCGTCCGCCAAAACTGCGATATCACGACGCACCAAAGGAAATCGTGAAATTCCCGCAACCTTAGGAACTGAACTTCTGATCAAGGCACTCATCTCGATCTCGAACCATACAGGCGGGTTCGGCAGGTCGTATTGCTGTTGCCACTGTGGATGCAACTCGCCTATCCAGCCAATCTCTTTACCATCCAACATGATTCTTGCCGACCTGCCCGGATGCGATGCAGTGTGTGATTGCGCTTTGAATGTCAGACTGAGCGGTAAGAACAGCGCCTCGACGTCGCCCTTCACATCATAGAAATCGACGTTGCATGATGGAACGCCCCATTGCTCGGCTTGCGCGCCTCCATAGACCAACCCTGCTAAGCGCTCATTTTGCTCATACCCATTCGCCGACTTCGAGAAACAACCTCCGACCTCGAACAAACGAACACGCGTTTGCTTGCGTGACAGATTGGTTCGCAGAGATTCCAACAGACCGCCCAACAGACTAGTGCGCATGACACTCATCTGGCTAGCGATAGGATTCTTCAAAGTGATAGGCGCGCTATTGCCGCACAGGTCACGCTCCCAAGCTGCATCAACGAAAGCGTAATTGATAGTTTCTTGATAGTCACGCACTACCATCGCTTGCAACAACTTAGCCAACGGACGTTGCGACTCGTTGCGCGGCAGAATGCTCATTCGCGCTTGGATAGGCGCAGGCTGGATGTTCTCGTAGCCATGCACACGGGCGACTTCTTCGATCAAGTCCTCTTCGATCTCGATGTCGAAGCGGTAACTCGGAGGCGTGACAGAGAACTCTTCGCCGTTCTGCTGAACATCCATACCGAGTCGAGACAGTATCTGTGCGATCTGCTCAGATGGCAATGCGATACCCAACACACGATGCACGCGCGAAGTACGTAACTTGACAGGATGACGTACCGGCAATTCACCCGACACTTCCGTCACCGCATTCGCTTGTCCACCGCAGATATCGAGTATCAATTGAGTCGCACGATCTAGAGCAGATGCGGTTGTAGCGAAATCGACCCCGCGCTCGAAGCGATAAGCAGAATCAGAACTGAAACCAAGGCGGCGCGACTTACCTACGATGACGCTAGGCGCGAAGAACGCGCTCTCTAGGAAGATATCGGTGGTGGAGTCATCCACAGAGCTATCAGCACCACCCATCACACCAGCCAATGCGACAGGGGCATTGGCATCTGCAATGACCAGCATGTCGTCTTGAAGATCGATAGTCTGATCATTCAATAATTTTAGTTTCTCACCCGCACGCGCAAAACGTACTTCGATGTCGCCATTCAGCTTGTTCAGATCGAAGGCGTGTAATGGTTGGCCGAGTTCCAACAACACGTAGTTGGTCACATCCACCAAGGCACTGATGCTGCGCAGGCCGCAGCGCTCTAAACGCTTCACCATCCACCCTGGTGTCTGCGCTTTGGCATTCACACCAGAGATCACACGACCGCTATATCGTGGACAAGCAGACAATGCCGTTACTTTTATTTTTTTATTTTGAACACCTGCATGCGTGAATGTGGCTTTTGGCATAGATGCCATGGACGCGCCAGTCAATGCGGCCACTTCACGAGCGATTCCGTTCAATGACAAGCAATCGCAACGATTCGGCGTGAGTTTGAGTGTGATGAGATGATCGTCCAGATCCAGATGTGCGCGGATGCTCTGCCCCACGGTCGCATCTGCGTCCAGCACCATCAAGCCAACGCTCTCTTCTGCCAACCCAAGCTCCTTCTCCGAACACATCATGCCGAAGGATGAGATACCACGCACCTTGGCTTGCTTGATCTCAAAACCTGGAAGTTTTGAGCCAACCAGCGCGCAGGGCGCTTTCATACCGACCAACACATTGCCTGCGCCACAAACGATTGTCAGTGGATCAGCCTGCCCAACATCTACGGTCAATACATTCAAACGATCCGCATCAGGATGTTTTTCTTTCGTTAACACCTGCGCCACGACGACCTTGTCGAAAGCAGCTGCTACAGGCTTCATCTCTTCGACTTCCAGACCCGCCATCGTCAACAGATGTGACAACTCATCGCTAGACAGCGACGGATTCACAAGGCTACGTAACCAAGATTCTGAGAATTGCATATCAGTTGAATTGTTTCAGAAATTGCACGTCGTTCTCAAAGAACAAACGTAGGTCACTCACACCGTAGCGCAACATCGCCAAGCGCTCTACACCCATACCGAAGGCAAAGCCGATGTACTTCTCGCTGTCGATACCGACATGCTTGAGGACATTCGGATGCACCATGCCGCAACCGCCAATCTCCAACCAACCGCCCTTCCAACTCATGTCCATCTCGGCTGAAGGCTCCGTGAATGGAAAGAACGAAGGTCGGAAGCGCACTTGCATGTCTTCAGTCTCAAAATAATTCTGTAGGAAATCTGCGATGACGCCTTTCAGATCAGCGAAGCTCACTCGCTCGCCAACCCACAGACCTTCGACCTGATGAAACATGGGCGAGTGCGTCGCATCTGAATCGACACGATAGACACGTCCCGGCGCGATGATTCGAATGTCCGGCATCACATTCAGATGTTTGTACTTCTCCATATGCGATTGCATGTAGCGGATCTGGATCGGAGAAGTATGGGTACGCAACACATGCTGCTCGTCGATGTAGAAGGTGTCGTGCATCGCACGTGCAGGATGGTCTTCTGGGATGTTCAGCGCGGTGAAGTTGTAGAAATCGTTTTCGATCTCAGGCCCTTCAGCCACGTCATAGCCAATAGAGTGGAACAGCGTCTCGATGCGATCCAAGGTGCGTGTGACCGGATGCAAGCCGCCCACACTAGAATTTCGACCGGGCAATGTCACATCCAAGGACTCCGCCGCTAATTTGGCTTGCAGTACGTTTTGCTGGATAGATTCACGACGCGCTTGCAAGGCAGCTTCGATCTGTTGTTTGACTTGATTGATGCGTGCGCCCGCAGCAGGACGTTCATCGGCTGAAAGTTTGCCTAAGCCTTTCAATAGGCCAGTCAGACTCCCCTCTTTCCCGAGGTAGCGTGCTTTGGCATTCTCCAGTTCGACTGCGTCAGTGATCGCAGAGAAACTCTGGCATGCCTCATCAAGTATTGTTTGGAGTTCTTGCATCGTTCAGATAACCGATCTTGAAACAAAAAAGGAGGCAAAAAGCCTCCTTTTTTATATTGCGCAAAACTTACGCGCCGAGGCTAGCCTTCGCTTGTGCGAAGATTTGGGCGAATGCTGGCTTGTCGAACACAGCCAGATCAGCCAAAACCTTACGGTCAATCTCGATAGCAGCCTTCTTCAAACCATTCATGAAGACGCTGTATGGCAGACCTTGCTCACGTGCGGCCGCATTGATACGTGCGATCCACAAAGTGCGGAACTGACGTTTCTTCTGACGGCGGTCGCGGTAAGCATATTGACCTGCCTTCATCACAGCTTCTTTAGCGATGCGATAGACGCTATTACGACGACCACGGTAACCCTTGGCCTTTACCAGAATCTTCTTGTGACGCGCGCGCGCCGTTACACCACGTTTAACTCTTGCCATTTTTCAATTCTCCTTATGCGTAGGGCATCATGGCGCGAACAGACGCCGTGTTGGTTTCATGCACACCTGTGGAACCACGCAACTGACGCTTGTTCTTGGTGGTCTTCTTGGTAAGGATATGGCGCTTGAACGCTTGACCGCGCTTGATGCTACCGCCGGCGCGAACGACGAATCGCTTCTTCGCGCTGCTCTTAGTCTTCATCTTTGGCATAACGACTCCATTTATTTGATGACGCCGGGAGGTCTCTGACAGAGACACTTGAAAACCCGGAACCACTTGTATGGGACTCTATTCACAACCACCGCAACGGCGAGCCCCTTGCTCCGTTGCGATACAAAACTATTTCTTCTTGGGACCGAGCACCATCACCATCTGACGGCCTTCCATCTTTGGAAATTGCTCAACCACACCGTGTTCTTCCAAATCCGCCTTGATTCGCTCGATCAATCGCATCCCAATCTCTTGGTGCGCCATCTCACGACCACGGAATC
>JBAYIG010000047.1:0-11669 GCA_041665725.1 Sideroxydans sp.
CGGACAGCATTGATTTGTTTTCACGTTTTTGGAATGCCCCTGACATCGCGCAAGCACCCGGACTGAAGGCAGTGGATATGTTCCAAGCCATCGCCGACGGAAAGATCAAAGCGGTGTGGATCATGGGTACCAATCCGGTGGTCAGCTTGCCGGATGCCGACAAGGTACGCGCCGCCTTGCTGGGATGCGAGTTGGTAGTGGTATCCGATTGTGTGCGACACACCGACACCACCGCCTGTGCCGACATCTTGTTGCCTGCTGCCGGCTGGGGCGAGAAGGACGGTACGGTGACCAATTCGGAGCGCCGTATCTCACGCCAACGATCCTTCTTGCCCGCAGTGAGTGAAGCCAAACCGGACTGGTGGATCATCACTCAAGTGGCTCAGCGTATGGGATTTCCCAAGGCATTCTCTTATACCAAACCGGCACAGATATTCCGCGAACATGCGCTCCTGTCTGGATTTGAAAATGATGGGCAGCGCGCCTTTGATATCAGTGCGCTGTCTGAACTGAGCGATGCGGAATACGACTCGATGCAACCCATGCAATGGCCAGTGAATAGTCCGACACTCCAGGGCACACGACGATTATTTACAGATGGAAAGTTCTTCACCCCCAGCGGTAAAGCACACATGGTCGCTGTTGCACCACGCCTGCCATCTGTTGCTGTCGATAACGACTTTCCACTTGTGTTGAACACCGGCCGCATCCGCGACCAATGGCACACGATGACGCGCACTGGCAAAGTGCCGCGCCTGAATGCGCAAGTATTTGAATCGTTCGTACAAGTGCACGCATCCGATGCGCAAGTTCATCAACTGCAGGATGGTGGATTAGCACGCCTGACCAGTCGCCATGGAACGATGTTGGCGCGGGTACAAGTCAGCGAGGATCAGCGTCTGGGCTCGGTGTTCGTGCCGATGCACTGGAACGATACCTTTGCAAAGTCGGCGCGAGTCGATGCACTGGTCGCACCGATTACCGATCCAATCTCCGGGCAGCCCGAGTCCAAACACACACCGGTGTTGGTCGAGCCTTATCAAACTGCATGGCAAGGTTTCGTGCTGAGTCGTGCGCGACTTGATTTTGCAGACGCCAGTTATTGCGCAAGTTCGCAGGGGGCCAGTTATTGGCGACATGAGATTGCAGGTGAAGCGTTGCCGAAAGATTGGCCAACATGGGTGAAGTCAGTTGCAGATATTGCTGGCGATTGGATCGAGTATCGCGATGCGGCGATGGGACGTTATCGTGCCGCCTGCCTGCAAGGGGGGCATCTAGAAGTTGCATTCTTCATTGCGCCCGACCAGCGTTTGCCCGAGCGCGAATGGTTGAGCAGCCTGTTCTCCCAAGATCAACTTAGTCCAGCAGACTTGGCAGGACTGCTGTCCGCACGCCCCCCCAAAGGGGCTGCCTCGGATACGGGACGCATCGTGTGCGCGTGCAACAGCGTGGGTGAAAAGACCATCCTGAATGCGATCACGATGCAAGGTTTGAACAGCGTGGATGCGGTAGGTCAATGCTTGAAGGCAGGCACAGGGTGCGGCTCGTGTGTGCCGGAGATTCGCCGCCTATTGGAGCGCAATAGATGAACGTTTATCCCCTCACATTCCAACACCGCACTTTGCAGCCCGCAGTGGCCGATAGCTTTGGTCGGTAAATTTGCTAACTTCAGCCCTAGCTTTGTTCTCGTTACTCAACGAGTATTATGAGCATTGATGAATACGTTGTTGCAATGACCGGTTGAAATCGCACCGAACAAGCGCCCTTCAACCAATATCTCTTCAGTTTCCTGCAGGCTGATTTCTGCTTCAAATCCATTTGCTCGCCGCAAGGCATCTGGGGTGGGTTAACAACACCCACCCCAGCTACCCAAGCATAGTTCGCTCCACGTCCGTAAAGGACAAGCGACTTCGTCGTTCGGTGGGCGACCGAGGGTGTGCTCGGCAGAGCCTGCGCGCACGCCGCACCATCGCTTCCCCCTCATCCTTGACTGACGCTACGCTCATTGTTTCCAAGCGGCAGGATTCTCCTCCAGCTCGAACTCATAGCTCACTCCGAGCTGGGCGCATATTCTCGCAGCACGTTCCAGATATTCCTCGTCTCCGAAGAGCACTAGCGGATCACCAACCGTCTTGATCAGTGCAGCCAACTGTTCGTCGCTAAGTCTGTGATGATCTGGGAAGACGATTCCGCCCTCACTCAGACCGATTGCAACTGGACGATTATCGCCAAGCAGGAACCAGGCTGGCGTATCAAAACCTGCCTGATGAACTCTTACAGGCGTTGCATGACTACGTACCCCACCACGAGCTGGATGATTATTATCACGATGCCAGTCCCGACTATCCAATACACCAACTCTGAGCTCAGCCGCTCCTCCAGAGCGGATAGTTCTCTTCGGTGCAACTTGCTCATCACTACTTGCTGCTGTTTTAACAACGCGATCATGTCCGCGCGCATTGTCCTGTGCAGGCTTTGGACCTGCTGTTGCAATGTCATTGCCTGCTGTACTTTCTGGCTTGCTTTGCTGGGTAACCTGTTCAGTTGTTCCATCTTGCTGTTCATAAGCGATCCTTTCTTTTAGGTGTTGCCATCCATACTCTTTGCCAATCTTCGATGCCGCGAACGGGATACCTTCATACTCGAAGGAGAAGCCGGATATCTTTCCGGTCGTGGCTGATTGGTTGATACGGGTATTCACTCCAGCTAGTGCTAGACGCTCCACCAATTGCTCGATGGTTGGTTTGTCTATGAGCGCAGCTTCAAGTGCGTTTTTGATTTCAATCCGAGGCGGCACCTTGCCTGTACGCAACCCCATTTCGATTTCGTTTTTAGTCGTGGTCGGAGATAGTTCATTGCGCGAAAATAGCTGAAGACCAAACTTATCCTCGATGATGACTTCCGCAGCCTGAAGCCTTAAACCGAGGTTGGCTTGATCATGGACACGTCCATCCATCGAGACTCGACTGAAAACAACATGCACATGATCATGTTGGGTGTTGTTGTGCCGGGCACACATATATGGAAAGCCATCATCCAGACCGATCTCATCCAACAGCGATTCAACTATCTGCTGCCACTCATCCCTACCCTTTGCCGCCACGTTGGGTGGAAGACTCATTGAGAGATGAGCAACAGATTGTCGGATATCTGGCCGTGAACTGGCGGCGATTCTCATCGTACGGGCGATCCCAGAGGGGGGACAGTTCGTGAAGATGAGCTCCCCACCTTTTTTAGCATCTCTGGCGTAGGCGACTCGCTGGCTAAATGACACGCCATTTTTGAATCCCTTGATGACGATTCCACGTCCTCGCCCCTGTGCACCGCCCGATGCATCGCGCAGCTTTTGGCGTACGTCTGAATTCTTACCTCGCGTCATTTGGAGGCTCCAATCAGTGAGGCTCGGAATCGTTCTAAAGAAGCTCGGATTTGCTCCGCTTCGAATGCGCCCCCCGCATTGAGATACTTGGCTAACTGATTCAAGTTGGCAGACGCGCGCGACAGCTCTGTCCATGCTACGGAGTTCAACTCAGGGATAGGAGCGGGCACCTTGTTCAGGAGCAGATATCGCATCACCTCGGCACGACTCAGACGCCCTCGGGCAATATCCAGGAACTGGATCTCATCATCGTTAAGCATGACCTTTACCTGATGAGTGCGAACCGCTTCCACTGGAGGTTCATCCTGCTTACGTTTGGAGCGGAAGTCCTTCATCTGGCTACCCCCTTCCAACTCGAAGCCACCCCATCCGACCACAGGGAGGATGGGCAAGTCAGGTACGTCCCAGCAGGGACTGTACCTACGACTTGCCTAGCTTCCTTCTGTATAAATTCTTCAAAAGTGGATTCATGTATTTCTCTAGTGGAAAAGCATCTGCCCACACGATGGAATATGCCCACCTGATTGAGAAAATATTCCATGTGAGCAGAGCACTTCAGATGAATATTCTTCATTGAGGATGATGCACAGACTAATTCCTCTTGATGAGTAATCATTCGCCACCTCATCGATTGAAATAATCAGGCTTGATCGGCGTGACTCTGCGCTCCTCGATGAATCGATCTAAATCGCATTTTCGGAAAAATATGCGTCTACCAATTCGAATAATTGGGGGCAAAGAATATGGACTTCGAGTTACATATGTACGAACAGTTGAAACCGACATCTGCAAATACATTGCCGATAGTTCGAGAGGGATTATCGTTTCTGGAGCGAGCGAATAAAGAAACTGAGACGACTGAAGTTGGTGAGTTTTAAATATTGAGGGCATAGCTCCCCTTTCTCCCATAAATATGGGCTTGAAAGAGAAAGCTAGGGGACGAATCCTTCTTTCACGATTTCGACTTGTTGCGGAGCAGTACCCCGCATGACCTTGCAAGTCTTCACAAGTAGCTCAACACACCATTCAAGGTGAGCAATCCCGAAGAATCTTAACGGAGCGGTATGGCTTAGCCAGCCGAGGGCAAACTTATCGCCTCACGGCGAGAGTGCGGAGGGCGTCACTGCACCACACACTTCAATTATAAACAGAGTGGAGAAAATGTGTTAACTTGATGTGCCAGTGCAAATTTGCACGATTGCTATTGAACAATAGACTTTTGGCACAATTACGGCACACTCACTGTGCCAAAAAGATCAAAATACATCCAAATAGATATTTAGATTAATTGTTATAACGCAGTGAATTTGTTGATATTTAATGGTGCCGATGACCGGAATCGAACTGGTGACCTACTCGTTACGAGTGAGTTGCTCTACCAACTGAGCTACATCGGCGTTCCGCTTGAGATTATATGCGCCCGAGTGTCGCTCGGGCAACGCTTAACACCAACGATAGGCCGATACATCAAACGGTTGCGGCGTGCCATCCATCTCGTTCAACAACACTTCCACACTGGCAGGAGACATGGTCACACCATAGCGGAAATGCCCGCTGTTGATGAAGAGGTTTTGCAATTTCGGATGGCGTCCGATGGTGGGGATGTTGCCCGGTGAAGCAGGACGCAAACCCGCCCAGTGTTTGATGACAGGCATGCCTTTCAAGCTTGGCAGCACATTGGTGGCACGTTGCAACAAACTATCGCGCACTTCTTCAGTGGTCGCTTTATCAAAACCGACATCCTCCAAGGTGCTCCCCACCAACAGGTGTCCGTCTTTGCGTGGAATGAGATACAAGCCGTCTTGCAGGACGATATGTGGCAATGGCGGAGTATCGAATTTGAACAGCAACATCTGTCCACGTATCGGCTTGATGTCGGCATGCAAGGCGAACTCACCCAACAACTGCTTGCTCCACGCCCCTGCAGTGACGATGTAGGTATCGGCGCTGAAATCGCCTTGCGAGGTCGATAGATGTGTCACTTGATTCGCGCCTGAGACGATTTCATTGACCGCGCAATGCTCAACGATACGTCCACCGAGTGCTTCGACTCGTGCACGTAGCGCCTGCAACAATCGGGGGTTTCGTGCTTGTGCGACTTCAGGCAAGAACAAGGAATCGCCGCATTGTTCGGCTGAGAATCCATGAGATTCACACCACTGGGTCGCCACTTGCATATCGAATGGCGGCTTCACCAACATACCGCAACGCTGATATTCAGGGTCGATGCCGGTGGTTTGACGCAGACTCTCTGCCATGCCACCGAACAGCGCCATCCCTCGAAGGGCGAGTTGAGTCACTTCCCTTGGATAATCCCAAGGGCACAGTGGACATAGGATTCCCCCTCCCGCCCAAGACGATTCTTGCCCCACTTGACCGCGCTCCAGCACGGTCACCGAATCGCCTCTTTTGAGCAACGCTTCGGCAGTCGCCAGACCCAGTGCTCCCGCACCTACCACAATGATTTTATTAGCCAAAATATTCTTCTCTTGTCTCGCCGTTAGTCTGGCAATATCGCCACTCATCGGTTTTGGCTAGCCACACCGATATGAGCTGATTTAACTTTCGCATCATTAAATTTAGGAGCGCCATCATGCAACAAAACAAAGGGTTCACTCTAATCGAATTGATGATCGTCGTTGCGATTATCGGCATATTGTCCATGGTGGCGGTTCCTGCGTACAGCAATTACGTCATTCGAGGAAAGCTGGTAGAAGCCACATCAGGCTTGTCCGATGCTCGAATCAAGATGGAGCAATACTTCCAAGATAATCGCACATATGACGCGGGCGGTGGAAATACATGTCCAACGTCGATCCCAGCCTCTAGTACTTATTTCACTTTCTCTTGCAGCGGTCTTTCGACGACCGCTTACCTTGTGACTGCGACAGGGAAACCATCACTTTCTGAATTTATCTACACCATCGACCAAGACAACACAAAACGTACGACGGGACTTAAATCAGATTGGGGCACAACTCCTCAAAATTGCTGGATCACAAGCGCGGGCGGCACATGCTAATGCGTTCGACGACATCGCAAGCAGGCCTATCCATGATCGAGTTAATGGTTGGGGTGGCGATCTTGGGGATCCTCACCTCTATTGCCGTGCCTAGCTTCCAGACATGGATGCGTAACTCTCAAGTCCGCAACGCTGCCGAATCAATCTCCAATGGTCTGCAAAGAGCGCGTGCTGAAGCAGTCTCTCGCAATGCGCGCGTTGCCTTCATTCTTGAGAACGACACCTCTTGGACAGTAAGTATTGTGGATGCTGCCCTTACTGCAGCGAGCTCGGTCGTTGAGACACGAAGTAGCAGCGAGGGTTCTAAGAACGTGACCAAGACTGTGGCGCCTTTAGGAGCGACCACGATCACTTACAACAATCTGGGCGGAATCACCGCCAATTCAGGAGCAACAGCAGCTCTAACCCAAGTTGACCTTTCCGCAGATGGTAGCAGCCGCAACCTACGTATCACCATCGGAGTTGGTGGCAATGCCCGAATGTGCGATCCATCTGCGGCCTCTGGCACGCCGACAGCTTGTTGATGGGAGGATTAAAAAGTGATGAAACCAGAAATGCACCGTCCAGCATTCTCCCAACAAGGCGTTGTGATCATTGAGGCGCTCATCGCGATCTTGATATTTTCTTTCGGCGTCCTTGGCATCGTTGGCATGCAAGCCAACATGGTAAAAAACACCTCCGACTCCAAATTCAGGTCTGATGCAGGTTACATTGCACAGCAGCAAATTGGATTGATGTGGATCAATCCTTCTAGCCAGCCAGCTGATGGCACCACGACTTCAAGTGTGGTCAGCACGCTGCCTAACGGCAATATCTTCGTCACACGTGCCGGTTCGCAATTCGCGGTCTCCGTTACTTGGCAACAACCCAGTGAAGATCTCCACACGTATAGAACGACTGCGAGCATCCTGCCATGAGAGCCAACAAAAACCTTCATTCGCTCACACCACAGACCGGTTTCACTCTCATCGAGATCATGGTTGGCATGGTGATCGGCTTGCTTGCCACCATCGTCATCATGCAAGTCTTCTCTGTGTTCGAAGCTCAAAAACGTACCACCACAGGTACGGCTGATGCGCAGACCAATGGCAGCATCGCACTATTCGACATCACTCGAGACTTACAAATGGCGGGCTATCCGTTCATGCCTATCGAGGATTCCGCATTCGAATGCAGCGCCGTCACCATCGATGGCACTGCTGGCTTCAACCACTCCAGCCTCTCACCTGTGACAATCACAAACGGAACCAGCGACACCCTCACCATCCGCTACGGCGACGCTGCAAGTGGTGGCGCCCCCAGCACCATCACAGCGCTCGTTGGCAATGATGTCACTGTCGGTAGCAATCTTGGTTGCTCTACAGGTGGTCGCACACTCGTCATCAACGGCTCTACTTGTGCATTTTCTATTGCCAGTGGCGTCTCTGCATCATCCGCTCCACCTGCCACTGTGACGCTTGCCAATACCAGTGTTGCCGCAGTAGATGCCAATCTGTCGTGTATAGGTAACTGGAACACTGTCACCTACGCAGTGAATAACGGCAACCTTGAAAGAGGTGGTCAACCAGCAATTCCAGAAGTCGTCAACCTCCAGGCTCAATATGGTGTCTCAGACACACCAAATTCGAACCAAGTCACCGCATGGGTCGACCCAACAGGTACATGGCTCACCCCTACCATTGCTGATCGCAACCGCATCAAGGCGATACGCATCGCAGTCGTGGCGCGTAATTCAAAGATGGAGCCCTCCAATGTCACGGGCGATTGCAGCACCACGACTGGTGCCGCACCAACTGGACTGTGCGCATGGGAAGGCACAGCGGCTTCTCCAGCACCAACCATCTTCCTTGGTGCTGATGCGAATTGGAAGCGCTACCGTTATCGCGTGTTTGAAACCATCATTCCATTGCGCAACGTCATCTGGGCAAAAGGAACTCTATGAGCCACCTCTCTTATCCCCACAGCACTCAACAACGCGGCGTCGTACTCTTCTTCGCGCTAGTCGCTTTGCTAGCCATGTCACTAGCTGCTGTCGCCTTGATACGCTCTGTAGATACCAGCACCGTCATCGCAGGCAATCTCGCCTTCAAACAGGCTGCCACCAACTCCAGCGATGCCGGAGTGGATGCGGCGATCACATGGCTGAACACGACCAACGTAGCGAACGCGGGTAAGAACGTGAACATGGATGCCACCCACGCATTCAACATCTCCACCCCAACAAGCGGTTATTACTCGAATCTAGACACCACTGTTAGTTTGACCGACGGAACTGGTATCCAGTGGGATAGCAACGACAGCTGTCCAGTCAACGCGAATACGGATTGCACTGGCTCACCTGCCACAGACAGTAGCGGCAACAGCTCGCGCTACATCATTCAGCGCTTGTGTAGAAATGCCAACCAACCTATCTCGACGGCCATGTGTCTGTTCAGCAGTGCTGCACTGAACAACAACGGCTTCCAAGTACCGTTACCGCAAGATATCTGCGCAGGCCCTGGCTGCCCAACTTCTGGCCAGACCCCACAGATCCGCATCACGACCCAAACTCGAGGTCCAAGAAACACTTTGAGCTATGTGCAAGTGTTCATCTACTAGGAGCAAACCATGAAAAGCTATCTGTCAAAAAGCATTCATTCGCGTCGCTTACTGTCAGTCACGCTAGCTGCGATCTTCGCGCTACCCCTGCCAGCACTCGCCGCCTCGGTCGCGCTCGCCACTTCGCCACTCACGACCTCGACTGCGTCCATCGTCAAACCGAACGTCATGTTCGTGCTCGACGACTCCGGCAGTATGGGGTGGGACTACATGCCAGATGACGCCAAGAATTTTGCAGGTAACTACGGATTCAACAGCAGCCAATGCAATGGCACCGCCTACAACCCAAGCATCACCTATGACCCACCCGTATCCTCGACAGGTGCAGCACTCGACCCTACACCGACCACCTTCACTAACGCTTATAAGGATGGCTACAACACAAGTTTAGGAACGACGAACTTAAGTACTGGTTACAAAGGCGGCAGCGGTAGCGGTAGTAGCGGCTCCAATCTGACGCCCGGTCCGGCTTTTTATTACGTCTATTCCGGTACACAGACCTCAAGCGCGCAAAAGGATTATTTCAACACCAACAGTGTCTTTTACAAAGAGTGTTCGAGTGCCATTGGAACAACCACCGCACATGATGGCACGCATCCAGTGAACACAATCTTCACCAAGGTTCGACTGGCGGCGACCCCCAATACCACCATCACTGTTGGCGCTACAGGCTCAGCCACGGGCGGTGCGACCCTCACAATCCTTACCGCAAGCAGTGCTAGGATGGGCACAATCACGATCAGTAGCGGTGGGCAGATCATGAGTGGGCGCTCCAGTTCTTCTAGCACCAAGAGCACCGTCGCCACCAGTATCGCATCCAAGATCAATGCATGCACAACGGTATTAACGGGTAACTGTACCGTGACTGGTTATAAAGCCACTGTATCAGGAACAGTGATTACGATCACCGGCCCCGCAGCATCAGATGCCACCCTCACGGCAGTAAGAGATAGTGGGACGTTGACGTGGAGTACCACTCCCTTCCCTACACTTAGCCCGACCACGGTCAATAGCATCACGGTAGGGGGGGTGCAGTTACTTTCAGCCAATGCTACGGGCTCCACCACTAACGGGTTGGCCTCAGACATCGCCAGCAAGATCACGGCAGCAACCGGATATTCCGCTACGGTTTCGGGCAACATCGTCACCGTAACAGGTCCTAGTTCCGCTTCGACACTGACACCCAATATCACTGTATCAAGCGGCTCGATGACATTGACCACCGAGGCTTTCCCAGAAAGTACCCCAGCGAAACTGCAAAACTTCGCCAACTGGTATAGCTACTACAGCCATCGCATGTTGATGATGAAAACAGGTGCTGGATTGGCGTTCGCGCCGATGAACAACAACTATCGCATCGGTTTCCTCACCATGAACAACAACGTTTCACCCGGCATCGTGGAAGTCGCCCCATTCAACGCAACTCAAAAGAGCGCTTGGTACGATAAATTGTACGGTTCACAACCGGGCAACATGACGCCTTTGCGTGAAGCCTTATCTAAGGTAGGTCAGTATTACGCTCACCAATTCGGTACGGTGACCACCTATACCGCTAGGATCACCGTAGGCGGTAGTGGTAACACCACTGTGGATAGTATCGACGTGAATGGCACACAGATCATGGCGGATATCACAACAGCATCCACCAGCACCAATACGGTAGCTCAGAATATTGCGAACCAGATCAACTCGAAGCAAGTCACCGATTACGGCGCATCCGTCTCTGGCAACATCGTCACCATCACGGGGCCGGCATCTGCTCTTGGTCATGCACCAGTCGTTTCAGACGACGGCGGGGGCATGACCTTTGTAGCAACCTCATTCACCGCTGCATCCACAACGGCAAGTTTGAACGGCATCACACCTGCCGACCCGATGGAATACTCCTGCCAGCAGAACTTCACCATTCTGTCCACCGATGGTTATTGGAACGGCAGCACGACCTATGCCCTCAATGGCAGTCCGGTTGGGCAACAAGATGGGACGGCAGCACGCCCGATGAACGATGGCGCACAGACTGCCACCACGGTAACTACCCAATACACGCGAAATAATTACTCATCCTCCTCTACTGGATTGGGTTCGGACACTCAGTGCGGTTACGTTAGCGGCTCGAGCGGTGCCAGAAAAAAACGCCTGTTGAATCAACCGCAAATTCAGAGTTGTGCCGTAACGGGTACTGCGGCTGAAGTTTGTACCGCATGGTCAAACAACGGCTCACAAGTGTATGTATCTCCATACACCTCAGCTTCAAGCTCTTGCACTTCGAGTGTGACCCTCCCAGCCACGAATCCGAGCACTCGTGTGGTGTCGGGTACGCCTGTCACCACAGCAGGAACGTCAGGTGGTGTCAGCAACACCTTGTCAGACGTGGCGATGTATTACTACCAGACCGATTTGCGCACACCTGCCATGGGTAACTGCACGGGCACTCTTGGTGGCACCATCAGCGTGTGCGAAAACAACGTGTTCATCAGCAGCACCGACAACAATCCACAACAACACATGACCACCTTGACGCTAGGTTTGGGCGCAAGAGGAAAGATGGTCTATTCGGGCAGCTACCTCACCGATACAACGGGGGATTATGTAGCGGTCAAACTAGGTAGCACGGCGAGTTCGACTGTATGTAAATGGCAAGCTAGTGGCACCGTATGTAACTGGCCGATC
>JBAYIG010000048.1:0-10933 GCA_041665725.1 Sideroxydans sp.
ATCGGGGTGAGAGATGATGCCGAAGGTACGGCGGCGCGCCACTTCGCGCGCGATCTTGTCGCGCGGAACGGCTGCGGGTTCTTGTGTGATTTGTTCGATGGTGTCAGACATGAGATGTCGGCTTGCAAAAAAGGGCGCAAGTCTAATGATTTACGGGGCGAATGTCTAACCAAGCCCCTCATTCTTCGGCATATTTCTTGACAGGAATGAAGAAGAGCGAGAAAGTCACACTTAACTACTCAACAATTCATGCGCGGGGCCATACCATGTTGAAACTCATCCTCATTCTCGTCGTACTCGCCATCGCTGCCATCCTAATAATCGCGGCACTCAAACCCAATGCCTTCCGAGTGGAACGTAGCGCACTGATCCAAGCCACACCAGATAAGCTCTTCCCCCACATCAACGACCTGCGCAACTGGGCCGCTTGGTCTACGTGGGAAAAGATGGATCCACAGATGAAGAAGACCTACAGCACGAACAGCGCGGGGCAAGGTGCGACCTATGAATGGGAGGGCAACAAGAAGGTCGGTCATGGACGCATGACCATCACAGAATCCGTCGCTGCCGCCAAGGTCGTCATCCAGCTCGATTTCATCAAACCTTTTGAGGCACACAACATCGGGGACATCACACTCCAAGCGCAGGGCAACAGCACCCTCGTCACGTGGGCTATGTATGGTCCCTCCCCTTTCATCTCCAAATTATTTGGCGTGTTCGTCAGCATGGACAAGATGATCGGCAAAGATTTTGAGGACAGTTTGGCAAACCTCAAAGCAGTCGTCGAAAAATAAACTGAAGGCAAGGAGCCGTCATGCGAAAGATCGTTTCGTTCGTGCATTTGTCTCTCGATGGATTCGTTGCCTCTGCCGAGGGAGGGCTGGACTGGGTCAGCATCACCGAAGAATTATTCGATTATGTTGGACAGCGCATCCAACAAACGGACACTGCGCTGTATGGTCGTGTTACCTACCAAATGATGGAAGCCTATTGGCCCACTGCCGCTGCACAACCCAACGCCAGCAAGCATGACCATGAGCATTCCCGTTGGTATAAGACCGCTCGCAAAGTGGTGTTGTCGAAAACCTTGGCCGATAAGAATGACAACAACACAAAGATCATCCGCGACCATTTGAGCGATGAGATCGCCCAGTTGAAGCAAGGTACGGGAAGCGAGATCCTAGTATTCGGCAGCCCCTCCGCCACCCATGCGCTGATGGCAGAGAACCTCATCGACGAGTATTGGATATTCCTCAATCCCGTTTTACTTGGACAAGGCATTCCCTTATTCAAGAACATCCAAGACAGAACCAAACTCAAGCTAGTAACGAGTAAGACCTTTGCCTCGGGTGTGGTGTGTCTACAGTACGAAGTAAGGCACCATCCGTAAACGTCCTCACCTAATTGCGAGGTGAACATCATGCAAAAGATCATTCCGTTCTTATGGTTCGACACTCAGGCTGCCGAGGCGGCGCGGTTTTATGTGTCGATATTCAAAGATGCCAAAATTCTAGACACCACGTTCATCGAAAATACGCCGTCGGGTACGGTGGAGATCGTCACCATCGAACTGTTCGGGCAGCAATATCAAATGATGAGTGCGGGACCTTTTCAAAAGATCAACGGGGCGATTTCTTTCGTGGTGAATTGCAACACCCAGCAGGAAATAGACTATTACTGGGAGCAGCTAGCCGCTGATCCCGATGCGGGTGAATGCGGCTGGCTGGTGGATAAATTCGGCGTGACCTGGCAGATCGTGCCGACAATCATGTACGAGATGCAAAGTACCTTGGACAAGAAAAAACTGGCGCGCGTCATCGAAGCGATGCTCACCATGAAGAAATTGAATATTGCCGAATTACAGTGCGCCGCGAATGCTCCTTAGAAATCAGAAGGGAAGCTCCATGAGAAAAATCATCGTTCTGACTTTCACCACCCTCGACGGCGTGATGCAGGCGCCGGGCGGCCCCGAAGAAGATGTCAGCGGCAATTTCAGATTCGGAGGCTGGGCCGTTCCCTATTTTGATGAGGCTTTGGTGCAGGTCATGGAAGAACAGATGGGGCATCCGTTCGATCTGTTGTTGGGCAGAAAGACCTTCGAGATCTTCGCCTCCTATTGGCCGCACCATCCAGATGAAGGTGCGGCCATCAACAACGCAATAAAATATGTCGCTTCAAATACGCTCACCCGACACGATTGGAAAAACACAGCCTTCCTAAACGGCAATGTGGTGGATGAGATCAGGAAACTCAAACAGCAGGACGGCCCAGAGCTACAAGTTCATGGCAGCGCCAATTTCATTCAAACCCTGTTGGCACATGATCTGGTCGATGAGTTTTGGCTCAAGATATTCCCAGTGACAGTTGGCACAGGAAAACGCTTGTTTGAAAAAGGCACTCTCCCAGCCGCCTTTACCTTGCTTGAATCAAAAATCACGCCCTCAGGTGTGATAGCCGCAAAGTTTAATCGAGCAGGAGAAGTCAAAACGGGATCGTTCTGACCGACCAACATCAAGAACACCATGACCATTCAACTCGACCACACCATCGTGCCGTCACATAGCCAGGTCGCATCGGCGAAACTCTTGGCAGAGATACTCGATGTCCCATGGTCTGAAACGGGGGCTGGGCCATTTTCCCCGGTGTATGTGAATGACGGATTGACGCTCGACTTTCAAGACACGGATGAGCAGTTTCCCATCTACCACTTTTGTTTCCGCGTCAATCCGCAGGACTTCGCTTCCATCTTGGGACGCATCAAGGCAGCAGGTATCAAATATCGCAGTACAGTAAACGGGCCTATGGATATGCAAGTCAACACGCAGTATGGAAACATCTATTGGGACGAACCGGATGGGCATCGTTGGGAGATGTTGACGGTCAGTTATGCACGAAAAAATGTTTGATTAAAATCAGGAAAACAACATGAAATCACTTCATTTTTCCATCACCATCCACGCACCAAAAGCACGGGTGCATCAACTCATGCTGGCAGATCAAACTTACCGCGAGTGGACATCTGCTTTTGCCGAAGGCTCATGCTATCAAGGCTCGTGGGATAAGGGCGCGAAGATCCTGTTCGGTGACGGGCAGGGTTCGGGTATGAGTGCGCGCATCGCTGAACATCGCCCCGCCGAATTCGTTTCCATCGAGATGTTGTCTGAGGTGAAAAACGGCGTGCCAGAAAAAGAGCAGCAATGGCATGACGTGTTCGAGAACTACACCTTCACCGAGACGAAGGGCGTCACCACCCTACAGGTGGACATCACCGCCATGCCCGATGAGTATGTGGATTTTATGACCGAAAGCTGGCACAAAGCATTGGACAAACTCAAGGCGATTTGCGAACACTCGAAACGGAGCCCCTCATGAAAACGCTCGACCCCAAACTCGACTTATTCTTCGAACGCATCGTCGATGTGCCAAAAGAACTCATCTGGAAGGCGTGGACGACACCCGAGCATCTCATGCCATGGTTCTGCCCGCTACCGTGGAAGACCATCAAATGCGAGATCGACTTGCGCCCCGGTGGTCGTTTCTACACGGTGATGAAGTCGCCGGAAGGCCAGCAATTCCCCAATGAGGGTTGCTACCTCGAAGTGATCGAGAACGAACGTCTGACGTGGACTAATGCGTTGCTACCCGGTTTTCGCCCCGTTGCTGCTATCGCACAGCCAGAATCAACTGTCGATTTCAAATTCAGCGCCACTATCCAACTAGAATCCCACGGCAAGGGAACGCGCTACACCGCCATCGCGCGTCATGCCGATGAAGCAGGTCGTGACCAGCATGCGGCGATGGGTTTTGAGCAAGGCTGGGGCGCGGCACTCGACCAATTGATCGCCTACTCCAAGCAGATGTGAGGACGTGATGAAGGTTGCGACTGCAAAACCTGAGAGCATCGACGACTACATCGCCACCTTCCCGCGCGAGGTACAGGCGACACTCGAAAAGCTACGACAAACGATTCAAAAAGCCGCCCCCGATGCGACCGAGAAGATCAGCTACCAGATGCCCACCTTTTACTTGAATGGCAACCTCGTACATTTCGCGGCGTACAAGAATCACATCGGCTTTTATCCCGCACCCAGCGGCATCATCGCGTTCCAAGATGAATTGAAAAAATACAAGACATCGAAGGGCGCTATCCAATTCACCATCGACGAAGCGATACCACATGCGCTGGTGAAGAAGATCGTGCAGTTCCGAGTCAAAGAGAATTCGGCGAAGAAACTCAAATGACATCCGCCAAAGCACATCGACTGGAAGACCTCCCCAACATCGGCAAGTCCATCGCAGGTGATCTGCGTTCGCTCGGCATCAACACGCCTGCTGACCTCGCCAAATGTGACCCGCTCTCAACCTATAACTTGCTCTCAGACAGCATGGGCAAGCGGCACGACCCATGCGTGCTGTACACCTTGATGGCAGCCAAACATTTTCTGGAGAGTGGCGAATCTGTCGCATGGTGGAAATTCACTCAAGCGGGGAAAGAACTTCTGAAAACCATGAAGTGAACTCTGTAGCTGAAACACGGTCTGTCGGCTACAGTTTCACCCATCAACCCACTAGGAGCTTCACGATGAACTTCAATAAGTCCGCTCTCGCCATTCTGATCAGTTGCGCTTTCTCCTCTGGCGCATTCGCAGCCGACGAGATCCGCAGCACCTTGAACGATCAGCAAGCCGTCGCCGTGACAATCTACAACGGCGACTTGGCTTTGGTGAAAGACCAGCGCAAAGTGAAGTTGCAGAACGGGTTGAACAGCTTGGCGCTGCGCGATGTCAGCGCGCAGATACGACCAGAGACCGCGCTGTTACGCAGCATCAGCCATGCAGGTAGCTTCAGCACACTGGAACAAAATTTCGATTTCGACCTACTCACCCCCGAGAAGCTGTTGGAAAAATACGTGGGCAAGAACGTGTTGGTGGTGAAGACACATCCCACCACGGGCGCGGAGACCAGCGAACAAGCCACGGTACTGTCCGCCAACAATGGCGTAGTACTCAAGATAGGAAATCGCATCGAGACAGGCATCCCGGGTCGTATCGTATATGCCGATGTGCCAGCCAATCTGCGTGACCGCCCCACCCTCGTCACCCAGCTCAACAACAAGACCGCCGCCGAACAAACTTTGGAATTGAGCTACCTCACAGGGGGTTTGGATTGGAAGGCTGATTATGTGGCCGAGTTGAGTCCCAAAGAAGACAGCCTCGACCTATCCGGCTGGGTGACACTCACCAACACCAGCGGTGCGACTTACAACAATGCCAAACTGCAATTGGTCGCGGGCGATGTGAACCGTGTGCAGCAATACAGACAGCCGATGGTGAAGGCGATGCGCGCGGAAGTGATGATGGCCGATGCCGCCGCCCCGATGGCAGAAGAATCCTTGCTGGAATATCACCTCTATTCGCTTGATCGCCCCACCACCATTGCCGAGAACCAGACCAAGCAGGTCGCTTTACTCTCAGCGAGTGGCGTACCCGCTCGTAAGGAACTGTTGCTGCGCGGCGCGGATTACTACTACAGCAGTAGCTATGGCGACCTAGGACAGAAGATGAAGGTGAGCGTGTTCGTCGAATTCGACAACAAAGAAGCCGCCAAGATGGGCATGCCCTTACCCAAAGGCACCATGCGCGTGTACAAAAAAGACAGTCAGGGCAATGCACAGTTCGTGGGTGAAGATCACATCGACCACACGCCCAAGAACGAGACCATCCGTTTGAAACTGGGTGAAGCCTTCGATGTGACCGCCGACAAGAAACAGACCGACTTCAAGACACTGCCGCGCCCTTCCAAAGGCAACAGCGCGTTTGAAACGGCCTATGAGATCGTGTTGAAGAACGCGAAGAAAGAACGCGTGACGGTGACCGTGCAAGAGCCGATACCCGGCGAATGGAAGTTGATGAGCGAGAGCCACACCAGCACCAAAGCGGCCAGCAACACCGCTGTGTGGAAGATCGACATCCCTGCGGAAGGCAAGACGACACTCACGTATCGCGTGCAAGTGAAATACTGATCCACGGAAGGAACAACAAGTCATGTTCACCAAAGCCACCTTCAGTTTCCTCGACGAACTCGCCGCCAATAACAACAAGGCATGGTTCGAAGCCAACAAGCCACGCTATGAAGCACTGGTGCGTGAGCCTGCTTTCGACTTCATCGAAGCGATGGAACCCGCGCTCAAAGTCTTCGCGCCGAAGTTCCGTGCAGAACCCAAGAAGGTCGGCGGCTCATTGATGCGCGTATTCCGCGACACGCGCTTCTCACGCGACAAGACGCCGTACAAGACCAACATCGGCATCCAGTTCCGCCATGCACTCGGCAAAGATGTACACGCCCCCGGCTTCTACGTACACATCGCCACCGACGAATGTTTTTTAGCGGTGGGTAGTTGGCATCCCGATGCAGATCAACTTGGAAAGTACCGCGACCTCATCGCACAGAAACCAGAGAAATGGTTCGCTGCAAAGAACGATAAGACATTCACTGCGCAGTGGGAGCTATGGGGCGACAGCCTGACGCGCCCACCACGCGGCTACGCCATCGACCATCCCGCCATCGAAGACATCAAGCGCAAAGACTTCGTCGCGATGACACCACTCACCCTCAAACAAGTCACCGGTAAAGGTTTAGTCGAGTTGGCGGAGAAACGTTTCGCCGAAACAAAGCCACTCATGAAGTTCTTATGCGAAGCGATCGAAGTGCCGTATTGAATTCCATCAACGAGTTCAGCTTGCATTCGCCCCACTACCCGCCCAGAATCCAAGTGCAGGTCCGCAATAATCCGCTTTCAACCTCTCAAGGAGAACGATCATGGCAAAAGGACAACAGCGCAAGAATAAAGAAGTGAAGAAACCGAAGAAGAAGCCAACTCCCGCTATTTGAACACTGAACGTGGCTGGCAGACTTTCGATGTGCCCCCGATCACGATCACTTTGATGGTGTCGCCATGCTCTTTAGCCCGCTGTTTCGCGGCATCTTCCTCATCATCTGCTCTCTCGTACTTTTCAGCGCCAACGCAACCGAAAAGAAAGCGACGAAACCCATGAGTGGGTTCGATCCAAAAGCGCTCAACTTCGAACGTCAGCTCATCGTCTTCGAAGGTGTGGATTGCGGCTATTGCCGTAAATTCAAAGCCGATGTATTGGATAGTTGGAAGTCGCCTGTGCCGATCTCGCGCACGCTGGGCTTCAACCCACCACCAAACTGGTCGTTAGATAAACCCTTGTTCGCCACGCCCACCATCGTGCTGTTCGCACAAGGTAAGGAGGTATCGCGCTACACGGGTTACAACGGTGAGAAGGCGCGCTTCTGGGAATGGCTGGGTTATCAACTGCTGACACCTGCACAACAAAAGATCGCTTTCGAGCAAGGCACAGAGCGCGCTTTCACTGGCTCCAACTTGGATGAGAAACGCCCCGGCACTTTCGTTGACCCGATCACCGGTGTCGCGTTGTTCCGCAGCGACAGCAAGTTCGAGAGCGGCACAGGTTGGCCCAGTTTCTTCACGCCCCTACCGGGTTCGGTCACGACACATGAAGACATCAGCCACGGCATGAAACGTGTGGAAGTGCGCAGTGCCAGTTCGGGCATCCACTTAGGCCATGTGTTCGACGACGGCCCTGCCCCGACCTATAAGCGTTATTGCATCAACGGCAACGTGTTGAAGTTCGTGCCCGATGTAGGTCAATGAATCGGGCATCATCACCCTCATTGTCAAGTAGATATTCCCTCAAAATTTCCTAATGAAATCTTCAAATATGCCGATACGACTATGAGCAGGCGGTAATCGAAGAAAAATACAGCAGCAGTTTAGGAGGATGTTCCCGTCAAGGGACATCAAATGATGATGACGATAGATACTCAGCGTGCATACGTGTTTGTGATCCTTGCGTTCCTGTCTGGTATGGCCAACGCAGAAACTGACCAAGGTAACACCAACATTTCCGTATCCAGCAACGTCGCTTTGGTCAGCGACTACATCTGGCGCGGTCAAAGTCAGACTTGGGGAAAACCCGCGCTACAGGTCGGCACCGAGGCGAGCCACACGTCTGGAGCCTATGCGGGTTTCTGGGCTTCGACCGTCTCCAGTCAATGGGTGCCAGGTGCGCAATTCGAGACCGACTGGTATGTCGGCTTCCGCAATAAATTCCCCGCCACACTGTCCGAGTTCGGCTATGACCTAAACCTCATCTATGTCTATCTGCCCGGCGGCAACTTCAACAAGACCGGATTCAACCTGCCCTCCTCCTCGCCCAACACGGTCGAGGTATATGCCGCAGTCAATTACAAATCCCTCAGCTTGAAGACGGGCCGCGTCCTGACCAAATTCTACGGCTGGGACACGACGAACTCCGCACCCGGCGGATTCGTGGGCGACCCGACCGCGGGTGTCACTGGCAGTACCAATGGCTCGTATTTCGTCGAGTTGAATGCCAGCCAAGACATCGCAGAAGGATGGAACGTGAACGGCCAGCTCGGCCATCAGACCATCAACCATAGTGTCGGATTGAGCTGGAGCTATTACAAACTCGGCATCGTAAAAAGTATCGACAGTTGGACGATGGGGTTGGCGTGTACCGGCGGGAATGAGCCTGCGGCATTCAAGGATTTCTTGGGCTTGCGCAACAATGGTTCGACCTATAGCGCGGCGCGGCCAGCAGTCGTGCTGTCACTCGGACACGGCTGGTGATCGCACCATACGAATCGGCATAAGGGGTAAAGCCACATGAACGTCGGCCGCAGACTGATGTTGATCGTCACCACCAGCGTCGCGCTGGTGATCGTGCCTGCAGCCGGTGTCATCTACTATCTGGCCAAGGACAAGTTGATGGAGACCGAGGCGACCCACTTGGTCGCCGAAACGGAATCTTCGGCCGCCGTCCATTCCAGCAGCCTAGGTCAGGCGGAAAAAAGTCTGACCTTCCTCACCAACATCCTCGCGAATCGCTTATCCGCCCCCAGACAAGCATCAGAGATCGCCGCATTCGACAAACAAATTCAAAGAGACCCCGATGGTGCGTGGCGCAGTCGGCGCGAAGGTTTTAACGGCAAGTTGGAAGCGGGTGTCTTCCTACCTCCCGATGCGCCGATGGATACCGAGCAGAAGATACTTCACTATCGGAGCAAGCGTGTGTTGGACGTGTTCGGCGGCTCGATCATCTCGCCATTCACCAATGTCTGGATGCTGACTCGCGGCAAGACAGAGGTCATCCAAGACCATGGCGTACCGGATTTTGCGTTGATCATGGCGGCTGACACCGATTACACGAACACCGATTGGGTCACGCTAGGTGATCCCGCCAAGAACCCCGAACGTGGACTACGCTGGACCCCTCCGCTGTTCGATCCAGTCCCCAAGAGCTGGATGATCAGCGCAGTGATGCCGGTCGATGTGAAAGGTCGTTGGATAGGAACGGTCGGCCATGACATCTATCTGAACAATGTGTTCCCTATGCTGTTCCAGCAGAATCAACGTTACAGCGGCGAGATCCATTTGCTGCTCGACGCGAAAGGGAATTTCATCCAAGCGGGTCCGTGGCAGAAACAACTGGAAGCACAGCCCGAAAGTTTCCACCCCGACCTGAGTGCGGAGCCGGACATGGCGCAGCTATTGAAGAGCAGACTGAACGACAAACCCCATGCCTTCGAGGGCGAGGTCGTCTTCATGGGCAAGCGCTATCTAGCACTGGGTATGACTTTGCAGCCTGTCACTTGGCGCTACTTCAGATTGATCCCCATCAATGAGATCCTCGCACCGATGCAGCGACTCATCGTCATCCTCGTCGGCATCGTCATCATCATCGGCCTGCTCATCGGCGTCTTCATCGAGTCTGCCATTAAGCGCAACATCGTCGAACGATTGAGATCGCTGGCAAAGAGTGTGCGCAAATATGGCGAGGGAAACCTGACTGCGCGCTCTAACCTGACAGGCAATGATGAGATCGCCGAGACAGCGCACGAATTCAATGCGATGGCCGAACACATCAAGGCCACGTTGGATGCCATCCCCGACCTGTTATTCGAAATAGGACTCGATGGTCGCTACTACTCGGCACATTCGCCCAAATCCGATTTATTAGCAGCGCCTAGCGACTTGCTGGTTGGCAATACGATTCATGAGATCCTTCCTCCTGACGCCGTTCAAGTGTGCCTATCCGCACTGAAAGAGGCGAACGAAGTGGGGCACTCCTATGGCAAACAATTCGCATTGCCACTACCGCAAGGAGAACTTCAATTCGAGCTCTCCATAGCAAAGAAATCTGGTAACGCGACGGATGCTCCCCGCTTCATCGTGTTATCGCGCGATGTCACCGAACGCAATCGCGCACAGGAAAAGATCGGAGAGCTGAATCGAGATTTCGTCGCCTTCCTAGAGAACACCAGCGACTTCATCTATTTCAAAGACGAGCACGGCCGTTTCCGTTTTTGCAGTCAGACCATGGCCAACCTGACGGGCCATGTGAATTGGCGCGACATGATCGGAAAACACGATCTCGAAGTCTTCCCGCCGGAGACCGCGAAGATCTATCAAGAAGAAGAACTTCCCATCTTCTCCGAAGGTAGGCCGCTGCTGAACAAGATAGATCCCTATTACGATGCGCTCGGCAATATGGGCTGGGTCAGCACCAGTAAATGGCCGATCATCAATGCGGAAGGCAAGGTCGTCGGACTGTTCGGCATCAGTCGCGACATCACCGAAAGCATCCTGAGCGAGCGCGACCTACGCATCGCAGCCACCGCGTTCGAATCACAGGAAGGCATGCTGATCACGGATGCTTCTGGCAGTATCCTGCGCGTGAATCAGGCGTTCCAGAACATCACGGGCTATTCCTCGGAAGATGTGATCGGCAAGAATCCGCACATACTCAATTCCGGCTATCAGGATGGCACCTTCTTTAAGAAGTTATGGAGTCGGCTGAAAAAG
>JBAYIG010000049.1:0-9969 GCA_041665725.1 Sideroxydans sp.
CTCGGTGATGCAGTTCGAGTATCGCGACCATGTGGTGAATCTGCTGGATACGCCGGGTCACCAAGACTTTTCGGAAGATACTTATCGCGTGCTGACCGCGGTGGACTCTGCATTGATGGTGATCGACGCGGCAAAGGGTGTGGAAGCGCAGACCATCAAGCTGCTCAACGTGTGCCGCATGCGCAACACGCCTATCGTCACTTTCATGAACAAGATGGACCGCGAGGTACGCGATTCATTGGAGTTGTTGGATGAGGTGGAGTCGGTGCTCAACATCCAGTGCGCACCCGTCACGTGGCCGCTGGGGATGGGCAAGACCTTCCGTGGTGTGTACCACTTGATGCGTGACGAGATCCTGCTGTTCACCCCCGGCGAAGAGAAAGCCGATGGTGATGTCGAAGTCATCAAGGGCATCGACAACCCTATCCTTGCGGAAAGATTCCCCTTGGAGATCGAGCAGTTGAAGATGGAGGTGGAGTTGGTGCATGGCGCATCGCATCACTTCGATCTGCAACGCTTCCTTGAAGGAAAACAGACTCCGGTGTTCTTCGGCTCCGCCATCAACAACTTCGGTGTGCGTGAGATCCTGAATGCGCTGTTGGATTGGGCGCCTGCGCCGATAGAACGCGATGCCACGGTGCGTGCGGTGCAACCGAACGAGCAACCGTTCTCCGGCTTCGTATTTAAGATCCAAGCCAACATGGATGCCAATCACCGTGACCGTATCGCCTTCTTGCGTGTGTGTTCCGGCCATTTCGAGCGCGGTATGAAAGTCAAACACTTGCGCATCGGCAAAGAGATTCGCGTGTCCAGCGTGGTCACCTTCATGGCGAACTCACGTGAGCAGGTGGAAGAAGCCTACGCAGGCGACATCATCGGCTTGCCTAACCACGGCAACATGCAGATCGGAGACAGCTTCTCCGAAGGTGAATTGTTGCAGTACACCGGCATCCCCTATTTCGCGCCGGACTTCTTCCGCTCGGTGCGCATCCGTAACCCGCTCAAGGTGAAGCAGTTGCACAAGGGATTGCAGCAGTTGGGTGAAGAGGGTGCGGTGCAGGTTTTCAAACCCGTGGATGGTGGCGACTTGATTCTGGGGGCGGTGGGTATGTTGCAGTTCGACGTGGTGGCGAGTCGCTTGCAAGGTGAATACGGCGTGGATGCGATGTTCGAAAGTGCCAGCGTCAACACCGCGCGCTGGGTGACTTGCGATGATGCCAAAGTATTCACGGATTTCCAGAAAGCGCTTTCGCACAATATCGCGATCGATGCGGCGGGTAACTTGGCCTACCTCGCACCGAATAGTGTGAACTTGAAGCTGACACAAGAGCGCTGGCCCAAAGTCGTTTTCCATACCACGCGTGAACACGCCGTCAAATTATGAGTCAGCAACTCGAATTCCAACTGCGTGGTGAGTTCATCGAGCTGTGCAATCTGCTCAAGCTCACGGGCGTGGCGGATAGCGGTGGGGCGGGCAAGGCGCTGGTGGCGGAAGGTGTGGTGTCCGTCGATGGGCAGATCGAACTGCGCAAGACGGCCAAGATACGCGCGGGGCAGGTGGTGGAGTTGGGCGATGTCGTGATTAGAGTGATCGCCTAGTCATGTTGTACATCGTGCACAACGTCATCATTTCAGAGCGCGAGATCGAGCTGACGGCAGTGCGTGCGCAAGGGGCGGGTGGGCAGAATGTGAATAAGGTGTCGAGCGCGATGCATCTGCGCTTTGATATCAACGCGTCATCGTTACCACCAGAATTCAAAGAACGATTGCTGAAACTCAATGATCAACGCATCACTAAGGACGGCGTGGTCGTCATCAAAGCGCAGGAATTTCGCAACCAAGAACAGAATCGTAACGAGGCACTGCGTCGCTTGAAGGCGATGTTGCTTTCGGTGGCGACAAAACCCAAGCCGCGTGTCGCCACCAAGCCGACTCGCAGTTCGCAAAAGAAACGTTTGGAAAGTAAGACGAGGCACGCATCGACGAAGTCATTGCGCGGTCGAGTGACGGAGTAACACATGGCTATCAAAGCAACCATCTTTAAAGCCAATCTGCAGATCGCAGATATGGAGCGTTACTACTACAAAGACCATCAGGTGACTTTGGCACGCCACCCTTCCGAGACGGATGAGCGCATGATGGTACGTCTGCTGGCTTTTGCCATCCATGCCCATGAATATCTTGAGTTCGGTCAGGGCATGACCAACGACGAAGAAGCGGATGTGTGGCAAAAGGACCTGACAGGCTCTATCGATCTATGGATCGACGTGGGTATCCCCGATGAGAAGCTTATCCGCAAAGCCTGTGGTCGTTCAAGGCAAGTGGTGGTGTATGCCTATGGTGGTCGAGTCGCAGATATGTGGTTCGAGAAAGATCGAGCTCAATTCGAGCGCCAGAAGAACCTGACCATCATCAATCTGCCTGTCGAGACGACCAAAGAGCTCGCCAAGTTGGCGCAACGCACGATGAATCTGCAATGCATCATCCAAGATGGACAGGTATGGGTGAGTGATGGCGTGGCGAGTGTGCAGGTGGAGCGGGTAACACTGAAGCCTGCGGGCTGAGTCGTTCAGTTACGAGTTGAACTCGAATTGAGTGATGAGCAGATGATGGTCAGAAGCCATCGTCTGTATCACGTCGAAGTCCACTAGCTTCAACTGTCTATCGAAGAAGATGTGATCCAACACGTAAGGCATGCGTCGCCACGTGACATCTTTAGTCTGAGCGGTCCTGAAACCTTCCTGTGCATATTGATCGACCAGTGCGGTGTGGTTGCTGACGTTGAAGTCGCCGCCAAGTATGGTGGGGATGCGTGACTTCTTGAGTTGTTGCAACACCAGCTGACGTTGTTCTGAATGTACCTTGCTACTCGCTTTGAGCATGAAGAAGGCGAGCAGGTGTGTGTCGTAGAGTTGTACCTCATGGCCGTGAATGGTGGTCTTCGCGCCGATGAGCAAGCGGTCGGTCGGTGTCTTGGTCTCTCCAAAGAAATCGAATTCGATGTTGGGCGAAGGTAGCTCTAGTCTGAACTCATCGTACAGTGGTGTTTTGGAGAGGATTGCCAAACCGATGCCGAATGGCAGCTCGCGCGCGTCCGATTTGGGATAAGAGAAATGGCCGTGATAGCTGGGTAGCGCTTGTCTGAGCTGTGTGAAATTGGGCGGTGGCTCGATTTGCTTGCCATTGGGTAAAGCGTGCTCCACTTCTTGCAACAACACGATGTCGGCGTTCAAACGTTTGATCTCGGCGATGGTCTGCTTCAAATCAATAGGCGCACCATCAGGGTCGGCCTCATCCCACCCTTGGCCGAACTGCATGTTGAACTGAAGAACCGTGAATTTACCCATGAACGCTTTGGCTCGTATGTTTTGTCGCAACTCTATAGAAACAAGCAATAAGAATCAAGGAAACACCGAGCTTGCAACCTTAGTCATGCTGTGCCTTTCAGGTATTGCTGACGACGCTTTTCAGGAAATCGCTCGATGGCATAGCGCAACATCGTGCGCGGCATGGTGTGATAGTGCTGGAGCAAAAAAGCCTCTTCGGTCTCGATGTCACGCTTGCCGACCTCACGCAGCATCCATCCCACCGCTTTGTGCATCAAATCGTGCTCGTCATGCAACAAGGTCTCCGCGATACGCAGGGTGTCGTCGAAATCGTTGTCGCGGATGAAATAGAGCGTAGAGATGATGGCGATGCGGCGCTCCCAAAGCGAAGTCGACTTCGCCATGCGATGCAGCACTTTGCGTGAGCTGTTAAGCAAATGGCGACCAACGATGTGCGGCGAAGAAACATCCACCAGATCCCAATTGTTGATGTGCGCCGTGTTGTCGAGATACAGGTCGAATGCGGTGCCACGCTCTTTCTCGGTGGCGCATTCGTAGAATTGCATGAGTAACAGCAAGGCGAACAGGCGCTCTTCGTGGAACTTGGAATGCAATAGCGTTGCGATGGTGGCTAGGTCGGCATCGCGATGTTGCTTCGCCAATGCTCGCAGTGGCGGCACTTTGATGCCCATGAACACATCGCCTTCGCCGTATTGCCCAAACCCTGTCTTGAAGAAGCGTTGCTGCAAGATGGCAAGTTCAGTCGAGGCGAGGGCGCGCAGCTCAATACTGATACGGGCTGCGCTATCCATGTTCTTAACGACGTTTGCCGAGCAACGAACCGAGTACGCCGCGCACGATTTGCCTGCCGACTTCCGAGCCGACGGTACGCACCACCGACTTCACCATGGCTTCGCCCACGCTTTGGCGGCGAGTCGTTGTGCCACTGGTGCCGCTACCGAAGATGCCGCCCAACATACCGCCGATCCCACTGCTCGCGGATTCTTTTTCTTCTGCGGCGGCGGTGACTTCCGCTTGCTTCTCTTCGGCACGGCCTTTGAGTTTTTCGTAGGCGGATTCGCGATCTACTTCTTTCTCGTAATGTCCTGCGATGAGTGATTTTGATCTGATAGCACTGCGTTCTTCCGGTGTGATGGGGCCGATCTGCGCTTGCGGTGGCACGATGAGTGCGCGCTCTACGATGGTAGGGCGACCTTTTTCATCCAACAAAGAGATCAGCGCTTCACCAACGCCCAATTCGGTGATGACGGTCTCTTCATCCAATTCAGGGTTGTCGCGCATGGTCTCGGCGGCGGCACGTACAGCCTTCTGATCGCGTGTGGAAAAGGCGCGCAAAGCGTGCTGCACGCGGTTGCCCAACTGACCCAGAATCTTGTCGGGTACGTCGGCTGGATTCTGTGTGATGAAGTAGACACCTACGCCCTTGGAGCGGATGAGACGCACGACTTGCTCGATCTTGTCGACCAATGCAGTCGGTGCATCACTGAATAGCAAGTGAGCTTCGTCGAAGAAGAACACCAGCTTCGGTTTTTCCAAGTCGCCTGCCTCGGGCAGGTTCTCGAATAGCTCGGACAGCATCCACAACAACATGGTCGAATAGACCTTGGGAGATTGCATCAGCTTGTCGGCGGCGAGTATGTTCACCATGCCCGCGCCTTTGCTGTCGGTCTGCATCAGGTCGTCGATGTTCAGCATCGGCTCGCCGAAGAATTTCTCCGCACCTTGGTTCTCCAGCTCCAACAAGCCGCGTTGTATCGCGCCGATGCTGGCGGTGGAGACATTGCCGTATTCGGTGGTGAAGTCTTTTGCATTGTCGCCCACGTGTTGCACCATCGCGCGCAGGTCTTTGAAGTCCAGCAACAGCAAGCCGCTGTCATCGGCGATCTTGAAGATCAGGGTCATCACGCCTTGTTGCACATCGTTCAAGTTCAACATACGCCCCAACAATAATGGCCCCATGTCGGAGATGGTGGCGCGTACCGGATGCCCCATCTCGCCGAACACATCCCAAAACGTCACTGGATAGGCGCGATGCTCGAAGCCTTCCAATTTCAACTGCTCCACCCGTGCTTGGACTTTGGCATTACCGCCGCCGATCTTGGCTAGGCCAGAAAGGTCGCCTTTGATGTCCGACATGAACACCGGCACGCCGATGCGGCTGAAACTTTCCGCCAAAGATTGCAGGGTCACCGTCTTGCCCGTACCTGTCGCCCCCGTGATGAGGCCGTGGCGGTTCGCCATGTGAGGCAGAAGACCAAGTTCCATTTTGTCGTTCTTGGCGATGAGCATTGGAGCGAGCATGCGAGTTCCTTTTAGGCTGTTGATTATTGAGGTTTTTAACGGTGCGAGGATAACAGCCGCGCCGTCCTGTTTCAATCCTGAATCTGGTGATTTCAGGGATGAAGGAAAAAAAGATTAAAGGAAGTCAAAGTGGTGCCGATAAGAAATCTGAGGACAGGTTGTAGTGTATCTGTAGACCGAAAGGAGGCCGAAAATGGCAGTCAGTGGTGTGAATTCAGGCAGTAACTACGTCTCGCAGGTGCAACCGCAACCGCAGACGCATGCTGAAAGAGTGACGGAAAAAGAAGGTGACAAAGACCGTGACGATGGAGTCAAGGTGTTGGCTGCGCAACAAGAAGCGCCAAAACCAACCGTGAACACACAAGGTCAGACGGTCGGTTCTATCATCAGCGTAAAAGCCTGACGTTTAGACAGGCGAAAAAGAGGGCGTGGCCTATGTAGGCCGCGCCCTTTTCATTGGCGATCGGCAAAATGGCTCATCACTGCCTTCAAGTCTTTCGACATGAAAGCTGCGAAGAGCGCGTCGATTTGATCTCGGTTGAGCATGGAAAAGCGGTGTGACTTAAACCCCGGCTTGTTCGGCCTGCAGGTCCGCGAAGTAGCTGGATCGCACCATCGGCCCGCAAGCGGCATGTGAGAACCCCATCGCTTTGGCCGCATCCTCGAACATCTTGAAGGTGTCTGGCGTGACGTAGCGCAACACGGGCAGGTGACCATCCGAAGGTTGTAGATATTGCCCCAAGGTCAGCATCTCGACATCGTGGGCACGCAGGTCGCGCATGACCTCAATCACTTCCTCATCGGTTTCGCCCAAGCCCAGCATCAGGCCTGATTTGGTCATCACCTGCGGGAAGCGCGCTTTGAAGTCTTTGAGCAATTTGAGTGAGTGGGTGTAATCCGCACCGGGGCGCGCCAAGGTATACAGGCGCGGCACCGTCTCTAAGTTGTGGTTCAACACATCGGGCAGGCTAGGTGCCATCGCATCCAGAGCGATATCGAGGCGACCTCGAAAATCAGGCACCAACGTCTCCAGTTTGGTATTGGGCGATGCGGCGCGGATGGCTGTGAGGCAATCGGTGAAATGTTGCGCACCACCATCACGTAGATCGTCTCTATCCACACTGGTAATGACCACGTATTTGAGATTGAGCAAGCCGATGGAATGCGCCAGTTGTTTTGGCTCATTGGCATCGGGCGGTAGCGGTTTGCCGTGTGCCACATCGCAGAAAGGACAGCGGCGCGTACACACATCGCCCAGAATCATGAAAGTGGCCGTGCCTTTGCCGAAGCATTCGCCTATGTTGGGGCAGGACGCTTCCTCGCACACGGTATGCAGATTATGTTCGCGCAACATGCGCTTCACATCGTGGTAACCCTGACCGCTGCCCGATTTGACGCGGATCCATTCGGGTTTGCGCAGGCGTTGTTGCAGGGGGACGATCTTGATGGGGTTGCGCGCCGTCTTGGCCGCGCCAGTCTGTTTGTGGGTGTCGTTCATAGGTGCGAATTGTAAAGCATTAGGAATACCCAAGCGTAAAGGTATGGTATATTTCTGCCTGTGGTTATTGCACTTCGACCCATCCGATTTTTTACTAGGAGACTCACATGGAACACCAACTGCCCGCTCTTCCTTACGCCAAAGACGCACTCGCGCCACACATGTCTGCTGAGACATTCGATTACCACTACGCCAAACACCATCAGGCGTATGTCACCAACCTGAACAACCTGATCAAAGGTACTGAATACGAGAACCTCGATCTGGAAGCCATCGTGAAGAAGGCACCTGCTGGCGGCATCTACAACAATTCCGCGCAAGTATGGAACCACACTTTCTTCTGGAACTGCATGAAGCCAAATGGCGGCGGCGCTCCAACAGGCGCATTGGCAGATGCTATCGCTAAGAAGTGGGGCAGCGTCGATGACTTCAAGAAGGCATTCCAAACATCCGCCGTCGGCAATTTCGGTTCTGGTTGGACATGGCTGGTGAAGAAGGCTGACGGTTCTTTGGACATCGTCAACATGGGCGCAGCAGGTACACCGCTGACCACAGGCGACAAAGCTCTGTTGTGCGTTGACGTATGGGAACACGCTTACTACATCGACTATCGCAACATGCGTCCTAAGTTCGTTGAGACATTCCTTGCGAGCTTGGTGAACTGGGATTTCGCAGCGATGAACTTCGCTTAAGAGATTCACATTCGCATCAAACTAGCCCAGCCATGTGCTGGGCTTTTTAATTTTCTGATGTATGTCTGACTGTTAAAATCCACCCATGAACAATCGCCTTCTCTCCCTTACCAGCCGTCTACGTTTCGCTTTCGAGGCATTCACTGAATTCCTCGCCCGTGTGTGGAAGCGCAGTTTCTATTTCTATTTGGCGGGCATCTTCTCGGTGTTCGCGGTGTTGGATACCACGGTGTTGCACATCACCAGTGAGATGCGCACGGCGGCGTTCGATGCCATGGTGCGTTACCGCATCTCGCCACCCAAGCCCGATCCCGACATCGTCATCGTGGACATCAATGAGGAGAGTCTGGCTGCGCTGGCTAAGGATTACGGGCGTTGGCCTTGGCCGCGTCAGGTGTTGGGCGAGTTCGTGGAGAACATCGAGAAGCAACAGCCGAAGGCGGTGGTGTTCGATATCCTGTTCAGCGATGCAGACATCTACAACGCAGACAGTGATGCCTATTTCGATGCGGCCATCGCGTCTGCCAACAATATCTACTTTCCTATGCTGCGCCTTGATCAGAGTGCGGACGCACTGAGTCAGATCAAGGTGGAACAGATTCCGGGTGTGTCGCCAATCGCTGGTGATGAGCCTCAAAAAGGCGCGACGCTGGCGGTCATCCTGCCTCACTTCCAAGCGGCCATCGAGAGCGGTCGCTTGGGCACGCACAACGTGGTGTTGGATAGCGACGGTGTGGTGCGTAAATATCCGGTGTACATCCCGAGCTACGGTTGGAAAGTGCCTTCTCTGCCTTCGCGCATCGGCAAAGACTTGGGCTGGCCGGAACCCAGTACCGAACAGATATTGCTCAATTGGCGCGGCAAGCCCTTCAGCTACCACTATGTGAGTTTCTCCGATGTCTATACGGACATGGGCAGCAAGAACAAACAGCGTGCGCAGGATGAGTTCAAAGACAAGATCGTCATCATCGGTTCCACCGCACCTGGCTTGTTCGATCTGCGTTCTACGCCGATGGCGAAGATGCATCCGGGGGTAGAAGTGTTGGCGACAGCCATCGACAACAACAAGCATGGCGATTCGCTGCGATTCCCTGAAGGTCGCATCTGGTATCTGCTCATCACCTTGGCGCTCATCTGGGGAACGGCGTGGGCGTTCTATCGCGAGGATGGCCGAGCCAACATCGACAAGCTGTTCGGTTTGTCGCAGGTCATCTTGATCGGCTTCTCCTTCGCCAGCATCAATTTCTCCAACACCTACATCAACTTGGCGGGGCCGGTGGTGTTGGGTATCGCTTACTTCTCGTTGGCGCGGCTGTATGCCAATGCGACTGGTAAGGCGTTGGAACAGAACATGGTGCGCGCGGCGACGGCACGGCAGGGCGATGTGCAAGCGACGTTGCTGCTCATCCGCTTCGACACCAAGCTCAATGTGATCCCCGATGCGATGTTGGAAAAGATCCGCCTCAGTCTGAAGCGCATCGGTTCGCCGCAAAAGAGTGTGGAGATATTGAGTGGTTCGCAGAAGGGCTTGTGGGGATTGTTCGAGAAGACCATCGCCATCTCGTGGGCGGCAGATGTAGAAGATGCTGAGACATCTGCGGCGATAAGAGCGGATGTGGAGGCGGTGTTACAGGGCATGCCTACATTGCTTGGCCGTTTCGTGTTGCATGTGAATGGAGCGACGAGTCACGTCGTGCATCAGGGCAATATGCACGGCGGCGAACAAGCGGCACAAGGTTGGCGACTGTTATTCGCCGAAGCATTGATGAAGTGGGATGAAGAAGGGAAACGGAATGAGCAAGCATAAATGTTGGTTGGTAGTGATGACCTTGTGCGCGGCGATGTACGGCGGAATGGTCATGGCGGGTGAAGCGGGGACGATGTCGAAAGCCGATGACCTGAAGGCAGAACCTTTCCGCGATGCGAAATCGATGAAGGCACTCGCCGTGGGAGAAAAGTTGGACATCCTCAGCAAACAAGGCGGTTGGTTCAAAGTCAAAGTGGGCAAGGCGACAGGTTGGGTGCACATGCTGAGTGTACGCAAGGGCGATGCGAAGAAGGGGGCGGGCAATGCTTCAGGATTGTTGGCGCTCTCATCGGGTCGAGCAGGGACTGGCAAGGTCGTAGCGAC
>JBAYIG010000050.1:0-9001 GCA_041665725.1 Sideroxydans sp.
CACAACAAGATCACCATGGAGATGGCGCAACAGCTGATCGGCGTGACCATGCAGGAGCGTGGAGTCTCCAAGGTGGTATCGGTGGATATCGAAGAGGCGCTTCGCCTCAGTGTGGATGGCGCTAGTAAGCCAGCAACAGTCGCCTAGTTGCAGTGGTTGCTGACCGCTTTGCGAGCGTCGTTCAGACGTTGTTCACGAGCTGCATCGTCTAGGTAAGTCTTCTCACCATTGGCATCGTAAGTGACGATGCGCGTCCCTTCTTCCAATACACGCAGGTTTTGTTGGGCGGCATCGCAGTTCCGTTTCTTTTCTTCTGCTTGCGCTTCTTGCTGAGCCTTCTTTTCGCCAGCTTCTGATTTTTCCTGCTTGGATTTTTTCAGGTCTGCTTCGCGTTCGACGTAGCTCTTGGATGAATAAGTGGCCGGTGCTGCCGCTTGTCCAGTCCCAGCGATGTTGGGGACGCTCTGTGTCTTGACGTTCTGCGGCGGTGTGTCCGAATAATGCACATTACCTTGGGCGTCGACCCATTTATTGAGTCCAGCTTGGGCATTCAGACTCAACAATGCCAGTGCGGCGACGGTGAAAATGATTCTCATGTGATTACCCCTCGAAAATATTAGCTTGAAACTACCTATTATTTTGGCCCGCGTCAATTTATCATTCGGACACGCCACCAGCAAAAACATAAAGATAATAAACGAGTGGTGAAATGGCGTATTGATGGAGGGGAGATGTCTCACAAGAAGTCGCTACCTAACACGCAGCAAGAATTCTTGAATGCGGAAAGCAATCAGGATCTGGTGCTGAAGTTGTTTCGGTCGTATTACCGCTCGCACCAGAATTCGGGGAAGCTGTTCGATGATTTTCCTGATTTCTTTTTGGTCAAACCTATCGTCCTTAAAGATTCGGATTTGACCATCCGCGCTTCTGATAAGTTACTGATGGAAGATTGTGTGCATCGTGCTCAGGAGCGCAAGGGGTATGTCGGTGTCAGCAAGTGGCGCAATCCAAAGCTGAATTATTACTGGCTAGAGTTGTCTGCTTTCCCATACGTACTGGGGGATGACGTTACCCAGAACAACCAAGGCGAGTTCTTCTACGTACTCAGCCAGTTCATCGAACACACTAAGAAAAATCCGAAGATGTATGGCGATCTGACGGCAGAGATCGATTCGGATAAGGATCTGGCCTTGATGTTGGCAGAGATCAATAAGCGCGGCTCGAAGTTGCAAAGCCTGTTGCCACATTATTCTCCAGACATGCTGGTGAGGTTTAACCCGAACTGGCCCATTGGCGAAGTCAACAAGTTGCTTCAGACGCTAAAAGCCACCGATCAAAGTTGGTGTGAGGTGTTTTTTGAGCACATCATCTATGTGATGAGCAAGAAGCAGTAGAAAGCGTGATACGCATATTCGGGTGTGCCACAAAGTTTTGATATAATGCGCGCTTTGCAGAGGAACATTCCATGCGTATCACTCAAAAAGCCCTCACTTTCGACGATGTGCTCTTACTGCCAGCACATTCTGATGTTCTGCCGCGCGATGTCAGCTTGCGCACGCAACTCACCCGTAATATCCACCTGAATATCCCGTTGTTGTCAGCGGCGATGGATACCGTCACCGAGGCGCGTCTTGCCATTGCTTTGGCGCAAGAAGGCGGTATCGGCATCGTTCACAAGAACATGACTTCGAAAGAACAGGCTGCTCAAGTCTCCAAAGTGAAGCGCTTCGAGAGTGGTGTGGTGAAAGACCCCATCACCATCGCACCGAACATGACTGTGCGTGATGTACTTAACCTGACCCGTCAACATAAGATATCCGGTTTGCCTGTGGTTCAAGGCAAGCAGGTGGTGGGTATCGTCACCAATCGCGACCTGCGTTTTGAAAACAATCTCGACCAGTCCATCACCAACATCATGACGCCGCGTGAGCGTTTGATCACGGTCAAAGAGAACGCCAATCGTGACGAAGCGCGCAATCTGATGCACAAACATCGTATCGAGCGTGTGTTGGTTGTGAACGATGCATTCGAGCTGTGTGGCTTGATCACAGTCAAAGACATCCTTAAATCCAGCGAACACCCCTTGGCTTGCAAAGACAGTCTTGGCCGTTTGCGTGCAGGTGCTGCCGTTGGCGTGGGCGAAGGAACAGAAGAGCGCGTCGAACTGCTCGTTGAGGCGGGTGTGGACGTATTGGTGGTCGATACCGCACACGGCCATTCACAAGGCGTATTGAGTCGCGTGCAATGGGTCAAGAAGAATTTCCCTCAAGTCGAAGTCATTGGCGGCAATATCGCCACCGGTTCGGCTGCGCGTGCCTTGGTGGATCATGGCGCCGATGGCGTCAAAGTGGGTATCGGCCCAGGCTCGATCTGTACGACTCGTATGGTCGCAGGCGTAGGTGTCCCGCAGATCACCGCGATCCAGTTGGTGGCCGATGAACTTGCAGGTTCTGGCGTGCCGCTGATCGCGGATGGTGGTGTGCGTTTCTCTGGCGACATCGCCAAGGCCATTGCAGCAGGTGCACATGCGGTGATGCTGGGTGGGTTGTTCGCGGGTACTGAAGAAGCACCGGGTGAGATCGAGCTGTACCAAGGCCGCTCCTACAAGTCTTATCGTGGCATGGGTAGCTTGGGCGCGATGCAACAAGGTTCCAAGGATCGCTATTTCCAAGATGCGGAAGGCAATAACGACAAGTTAGTGCCTGAAGGTGTGGAAGGGCGCGTGCCTTACAAAGGTAGTGCGTTGGCGGTGGTACACCAGCTGTTGGGCGGTCTGCGCTCAAGCATGGGTTACCTCGGATGCCCAGATATCCCGACGATCCACGCTAAAGCGGAATTCGTCGAGATCACCTCAGCGGGTATCCGTGAATCGCACGTGCATGACGTACAGATCACCAAAGAAGCACCGAACTATCACATCGATTAATCTAACAAAAACGGGGCGCGCAAGCGCCCTTGTTCATTCCTATGTCCCATAAAAAGATACTCATCCTCGACTTCGGTTCTCAATACACCCAACTTATCGCACGTCGTGTGCGTGAGACACATGTCTACTGCGAATTGCATCCATGGGATATGACGGAAGCAGAGATTCGTGCGTACAACCCTACAGGCATCATCCTGTCTGGCGGCCCTAACTCTGTGTATGAAGATGAAACACCCAAAGCGCCTCAAGTGGTGTTCGAACTGGGCGTACCTGTGTTCGGTATTTGCTACGGCATGCAGACCATGGCAGCGCAATTGGGCGGCAAGGTTGAAAGTGGGAAGGTGCGTGAGTTCGGTTACGCCGAGATCCGTGCGCAAGGTCATTCCAAATTGTTCGATGGCATCCAAGACAAATCCAATGCTCAAGGGCATGGTCTGCTCGATGTCTGGATGAGCCACGGCGACAAGGTGACAGCCTTGCCAGCAGGATTCATCGCGATCGCATCTAACGAAGCCACACCGTTCGCTGCGATGGCAGATGAGTCGCGCCGTTTCTATGCAGTGCAGTTCCATCCGGAAGTCACCCATACCTATCAGGGCAAAGCCATCATCGGGCGCTTCGTGCACGACATCTGTGGTTGCGGACAAGATTGGAACATGCCTGACTACATCGCAGAAGCCGTTGCCAAGATCAAGGCGCAAGTAGGTGATGAGGAAGTCATTTTGGGTTTGTCTGGCGGGGTGGATTCTTCGGTAGCAGCAGCACTTGTACATCGCGCCATCGGTGATCAACTCACCTGCGTATTCGTCGACAACGGTTTGCTTCGTCTGAATGAAGGCGAACAAGTGATGGAGATGTTCGGCAAGAACATGAAGATGAAAGTCATCCATGTGGACGCGAGCGGCGAGTTCTTGAAGTTCTTGTCAGGTGTCACTGATCCAGAACAGAAGCGCAAGATCATCGGACGCGAATTCGTCGAAGTGTTCCAACGTGAATCAGCCAAGCTGAAGCAAGCCAAGTGGCTGGCACAGGGGACCATCTATCCTGATGTCATCGAATCCGCAGGCTCCAAGACCAAGAAGGCACACACCATCAACTCGCACCACAACGTTGGCGGCTTGCCAGAATCCATGCATCTCAAATTGCTTGAGCCTTTGCGCGAGCTGTTCAAAGACGAAGTGCGCGAACTAGGCGTGGCACTTGGCTTGCCTGCCGACATGGTCTATCGCCACCCTTTCCCAGGCCCGGGTCTCGGTGTACGTATCCTCGGCGAAGTGAAACGCGAATACGCCGACTTGTTACGTCGTGCCGATGCCATCTTCATCGAAGAGCTACGCAACACTAAAGACGCGAGCGGCAAGAGCTGGTATGAACTCACCAGCCAAGCCTTCACCGTATTCCTGCCTGTGAAGTCTGTCGGCGTGATGGGCGATGGACGCACCTATGAATGGGTCGTCTCATTACGTGCCGTCCAAACCCAAGACTTTATGACCGCGCATTGGGCACATTTGCCTTACGAGCTGCTTGGCAAAGTCTCCAACCGTATCATCAACGAAGTACGCGGTATCAACCGTGTCGTTTACGACATATCTGGAAAGCCACCCGCAACCATCGAGTGGGAGTGATTTAGCATCTGGCAACCAAAGGCAACAAAAAGCAACGCATCCCATTAAAGCCCCGCAACCACGGGGCTTTTTCTATTTCTGTCTGGCAATGTCTGGCAACAAAGAGTAGCACCAAGCAGGTTTTTTTTAAGGGTATGGACAGGGGTATTTGATTTTCTGATACCCTACAACCTTACAAATACCCTTCTGTGAAAAACATGTGCAAAAAGGGTATAAAAATATTTTAGTCAAATAAATACAACAAGATGGCGTTGATTTATTGCATTTTGCGAAAAGGGTATAAATCCAGTGCTGACAGACACAAAACTCAAGAATCTTAAGCCCCAGGAAAAGCTCTACAAGGTCGCTGATCGTGATGGGCTCTACGTTGCAGTGCTACCGTCCGGAACGATTTCCTTCCGATACAACTACCTCATTAACAATAGGTACGAAACGCTGACGCTAGGACGTTACGGACAAATTTCGTTGGCGGAAGCAAGGGAAAAGCTGATCGAGGCCAAAAAGAAGGCTGCTGCCGGGCAATCACCAGCTCGAACAAAAGCACGTGATAAGCAAAAGGAAGGGGAGGCAGTTACATTTGGCCAATGGGCAGAAATATGGCTGAAGAAACATGTAATGGCTGAATCAACGCGCGACATGAAGCGTTCTGGGTATGAGCGCGATCTCAAGTTGCCTTTTGCCAAGCTCAAAATGTCGGAGATTACCGAAACAGAGTTGCGCTCACTTTGCGACAAGGTGGTGGCTCGCGGAGCGCCAGCCAGCGCTATCCAAGCACGCGAGATTGTCCAATCAATTTATAGGTACGCAGCAGATAAGGGGCACAAATATATCAACCCGGCAGACCTAATCAAGCCAACTTCAATTGCTACTTTCAAACCACGAGAAAGGGTGTTGTCGGCCGACGAACTCAAAGTGCTTTTTGAGTATGTGGAGAAGGAGCCGTGTTTCCCGAGCATTAAGATGGCGATCAAGCTGCTGTTGCTAACAATGCTTCGAAAGTCAGAGTTGATTGACGCGACGTGGAGCGAGATAAGTTTTACGAATGCTTTGTGGACAATTCCTGCGCACCGCATGAAGGCATCTAAGCCTCACAACATCTATCTGTCACAACAAGCACTCGACATATTTACCGCACTTAAGATGTGCGCCGGCACCTCGCCGTATGTACTTCCGAACCGTTATGATAGTGAACGTCAGATGAGCAAAGCTACGCTTAATCGGACGATGACTGCAGCGTGTGATGCGGCAAAGATAGATGGCAAGGCGCTAGATCATTGCGGGCCGCATGATCTACGCAGAACGGCCTCGACCATGCTGCATGAAGCCGGTTACAACACTGACTGGATTGAGAAGTGTTTAGCCCATGAACAGAAGGGCGTGCGAGCTGTTTATAACAAGGCGGAGTATGCAGAGCAGCGTCGCTCTATGCTTCAAGACTGGGCGGACATTGTAGACAAGTGTACTAAGCAGCCTTGAGTTGTGGCATGGCGCACTGGCGGCCCGCGTTCTTTTGCTGGTCCATCCATGCTTCAACTTCCTGCAAGTCCCATGCGACAGCGCGCGATGTTATGGCGAATCGTTTAGGAAATTCTCCGCGCTTCTCCATATTGAGAATAGTTCGTTCTGACAACGGAACGATATTGAGTAGCCGCTTGCGGTTAATGAGTGCCTTACCTTGCGTTTGCACTTCATGCATTGATAGTTTTCGATCACTTGAAGATGCCATATCTGCCGCCACGTTGAATGTGAAAGTGGAAAACAGAATAGCAAAGCTAGTTAGAAAGAGCAACAGCAATGCTATTATTTTGGTGCGTCGGAGTAAATTATGATTTGAGAAAGCGCGGAACAGCATCGGCTTTGGGTTAAAAGCTGAAAGAAAGCTGGATTTGGATATGTGAGACGTTATTGCGATGCGTGTTTGGGTGCTTCGCCACCGTTGCCTTCTGGTTCAGCAAGTGCAGTAACGATTTTGATAGCCTTATCTTGCTGCGCGGACGACATGGCATCAACAATTCGAGCAGCGGCTTCAGCTCGCTTACTTACGGGCTTATAGCCTGCATCTTCATGGGTTAGCAATGTACTTAGAGATCTGATCTGTGCCGCCAGGTTAGGGCTTATCTCATCAATTGTCACTTTCAGCCCATACGCAAATTTACCTGCTGCCGCTAGATTTAATGGCCGTTTTGCATTTAGATATTGCCCAACCATCGCCTGATTGCCGATGTCGAACTCGATACCGAATGCTTCTTGAGTATATTCTGAGCGTTCAAATATCTGCTTCAGCCTAGCAGCATCATCAATTTGCCACTTCTCTAGTTTGTTTATATCCATCACCAACACTATGTTTCATTAAGGCGATCGCAACAAATAGCAAAGCTATTGCGCTAGACAAATAGCTTTGCTACTATTGCCGCATGAACTTATCTGAATATCTAGAGAAAAACCCAAGAACCGAGCTTGCAGCCGCCGTCGGAGTAAGCCTTGGAATGATTTCCCAGTGGGTTAATAAAACTCGTCCAGTTTCTACGGAACGTTGCGTCTCAATCGAGAAAGCCACAAATGGGCAAGTAACTCGTAAAGATCTGAGGCCGGATGATTGGGCGGTTATTTGGCCAGAACTCATGGTGGAATCAAAAGAATCTGTATCTCCAATACAACCACTCAAGGAAAAATCATGAGTAGTTGTAAAATTCAATTGAACGCGCGCAAATCAGGGGACGGTATTTTTAGGTGTCTCCTTGACACGTTACCTGAGTTGCTACGCGGGGTATGGGTGCCCCAGACAGCGACACTGCTGCGCGTTCACCTCTTCAAGGCCGCTCAAAAGTCCAAGAGCGTCCAACACCATCAAGATTACAACAGATCGGCTAACTGGGTTCTGGTTGCCTCACCATCGGAGAATATTCGATGAGGCAGAGAACCATCAGCGATTTTTTCTGGCGCGACCCCGACATTTCCGATCTCAGTCAGGAAGACAAAGCAACATTGCTTTACTTCCTCACCTCTCCATCCTCGAACATCATCGGCTGCTATCAGGTTGTATGGATGATCGCGGCAGCAGAAATGGGTTGGACAAAAGACCAGCTTCTAGTCGTTGTAAGACGGCTCAAAGCGAAGGAGTTGATGGAGTTCAATGACATCGGCTGGGTGTGGGTGAAGATCTGGTGGAAACACAATTCGCCCGGAGTTGCGCTTAACCCAAACTCCAAACTGATTTCCCATGCAAAAAAACAATGCGCGGCAATTCCAACTGAATGGCTGATCGAGTTCGGTAAGAGCTTGGAAGCGGTCGGGATCAATACCTTGGCGATGGGGTATCCATATCCCATCCAAGGGGCATTAGATGCTCCATCGCATGCCCCATCAGATGCCGCACCTGATGCCCCATCAGGGAATACTCAAACCCATCAACAGAAGGGTTCTGATGCCCCATCACATGCCCCTAGAGATGGGGGAGGGGATGGGTCTGGCGGTAACGGGTATCTTGTATCTGGTAACACCACCACCACTAACTCCTCCTCCCCAGAGGCAAAACCGGTGGTGGTGGTGCCAGATTTAATTTTTCCAACCAACACCCCCCAAACCGAACGCGATGCCATCCAAGCCGCACTGGTTGCCAGTGGTGTTAATGAACCTCAATGGCAATCAATCCTCGATGAGCTAACTGGCGCAAGACTGCATCGAACGATCGACAACCATGTTGGCTACCTGCGCGGCATGGCTGAACGCGCACTGAACGGCACATTCATCCCCGAGAGAGGCATCGTCGTCGCACAGCAACGTGCGGCACGCGAGAAGCAAGCCAAACATGACGATGAAATGAATCGCGCTTTGAAGGACAAGCAACTCCCCACTGAAGAGGCGATGAAGCACCTGCCAGCACGCACCAGAGAATTCCTAAGCCAAAAGATGACGGAAGGACATGCGAAATGAGTTCCACTAATCCACTCCAAAAAGACATCGTTACGCTCAATCGGCGCTATCTCCTGCTCGTGCAGCAAATGGCGACTACCAAGCATCCATTACTGTCAGCAAGTGTTCCTGGCTGGCTGACACTCAAGGTTAGAGGCATGACTCTGGAAGAGATCGACCAGCTTGCCGAAGACATGATTGCACCGTGCTTTCACATGAACATGAACGAAGTCAACTTTGAGCGTGTTCAAGAGTTGCCGCACGGTTCACGCCGCAAAGCATATATGACAAACGTGCTCGTTTCTCAAACTGCGTCACATGCTTAACGAATACACCATCCACAAAACCCAATCCCATGCCGCATCCCTGATTAGGGACGGAATGCGCATTGCGCTTGTTCATTCGATCACTGGCATTTCGTGGCGCATGTTGCGTGAGTTATGGAGCGCACAACATGCAGATTTGATGCCTCCCAGAAAAGCGAGAACAGACACCATCGCATACATCAAGAGCGGTCAATCGCCGATGGCACTCGCGA
>JBAYIG010000051.1:0-8267 GCA_041665725.1 Sideroxydans sp.
CTGCAATTCCCCGGCGTGGCGAACTCGTGGACCATGCCGATCAAGGCGCGCATCGACATGCTCTCCACCGGCATCCGCACGCCCATCGGCATCAAGGTGTACGGCAAGGATCTGGACGAGATGGAACGCCTCGCCAAGCAGATCGAGGCCGTGGTCAAGAACATACCGGGCACGACCAGCGCCTACGCCGAACGCATCACCGGCGGTTATTACCTCGACATCGTGCCGGACAGATTGGCGCTGGCGCGCTATGGATTGACGGTGGGCGAATTTCAGGACGTCATCGCCACTGCACTCGGCGGCGAGATGGTCACCACCACGGTGGAAGGGCTGGAACGTTTCGGCGTCAGCGTGCGATATCCGCGCGAACTGCGCGACACGCCGGAACGGATCGCGCGCGAGGTGCTGGTGACTACCATGGGGGGTGCGATGATCCCGCTCGGCCAGGTCGCCAGAGTGAGCCTCAGCAAGGGCGCACCGAGTATCCGCACCGAGAACTCCCTGCTCTCCGCCTATATCTACGTGGACATCCGCGAGCGCGACATCGGTTCGTACGTGGACGAGGCGCGCAAGGCCGTGGCAGCGGAAGTGAAGTTCCCGCCCGGCTACTACGCGACCTGGAGCGGGCAGTTCGAATATATGGAACGCGCCATCGCCAAGATGAAGATCGTCATCCCCGTCACGCTGCTGCTGATCTTCCTGCTGCTGTATCTCAACTTCAAGCGCGTCACCGAATCGCTGGTGGTGATGCTGTCGGTACCGTTCGCGCTGGTCGGCGGCGTGTGGCTGCTGTGGCTGCTCGATTACAACCTGAGCGTCGCAGTGGCGGTGGGATTCATCGCGCTGGCCGGCGTGGCGGCAGAGACGGGGGTGGTGATGCTCATCTATCTGGAGAAAGCTTGGCAGGAAGTGCAGAAACAGTGTGCCGCAGAAAATAGAACGCCCGCAGCAAGTGATCTTTACGTCGCCATCATGGAAGGTGCCGTAGAGCGTGTGCGCCCCAAGATGATGACGGTGATCGCCATCATGGCTGGACTACTGCCCATCTTGTGGAGCACAGGCACGGGATCAGAAGTGATGCGCCGCATCGCCGCACCGATGGTAGGCGGCATGATTTCTTCAGCGGTATTGACGTTGCTGGTGATCCCAGTGATCTACGCGCTGATCAAGCAAAGTGAAGTATCGCAAGCGCCCTCCTCTAACAAACCCTGAAAGGAACAATATGAAACTTCTTAAACATATTCCAATTGCCTTAGCACTCATCTTGGCCAGCATTGGAACAGCACAAGCCCTAGATACAGTAACGGTTTACAAAAGCCCTACCTGCGGATGTTGCGAGAAATACATAGATTATTTGCGCGAAAACGGTTTTACGGTGAAGGCTGAAAACCGATCAAACATGGATGAAATCAAAAAAACGCATGGCATGTCACATGCCGCCAGTTGCCACACCTCTTTGGTCGGAGGCTATGTGGTTGAGGGCCATGTGCCCGTCAGCGCCATTCGCAAGTTACTCAAAGAAAAACCCGCCATCGTCGGACTCAGTGTGCCCGGCATGAAGATGAATTCGCCTGGCATGGGAGCAATGAAGAGGGGGACGCTGACCGTCTATGCCGTACCCAAAGACGGCAAAAAACCTTATGTGTATTCAGTCGAGTAAGCCGTGCCATGAGCGCATGACCCATTTCATTCACTACAAATGAAGGAGTAAAAAAATGAAGCGATACCAACGAGGAGATGCGACCGTGGTGTTGATGGTCGCGGTAATGGCGGCAATGTGGCTGTACGGCGGACACATGGGCATGATGGGCATGTTTGGCGGCACGGGTCATGCCGAAAAACCCGTGGCAAGCGAACCGCAAGCACCGGTTAATAACGGACAAACCATACCGCCTGCGCCCAAAGATGCCCCGGAACATCAGCACTAATCAATAACTGCTTAAGGAAGCGATCATGGTTGAAGTCATCCCGAATTTTCATCCTTTACTGGTACATTTCCCCATCGCGCTGATTTCGGTTTCGGTATTTTTTCATCTGATCGCGCGGCTGATGCGAAACCGCCCGCAGTTCGCCCCGCACTGCGCCGTGCTCGCCCATGCCACGCTGTGGCTGGGAGCGCTGGCAGCAATACCGACAGCCTTGCTGGGTTGGCTGGCATCCGGTTCGGTCAACCATGATGAGGCGGGTCATGCCGCGATGCTGCTGCACCGCGCATGGGCTTTGTCCACATTGCTGGTATTGACCCTCTTGGCCGGTCTGGATGCCTGGCGGCACAAAGTGAATGCCGCGCCCACATGGCCTTTTTCAGTTGCCGTGATTCTGGCGTGGGCGCTGGTCGCCAGCACGGCGTGGTACGGCGCGGAGCTGGTTTACCGGCACGGGCTGGGTGTCATCGCTTTACCTGCGCCAAGCGTTGGTGCGGGGCATACCCATCAGCACGATGAGTCTGCACACACACATTAACTTTTCACCGCAAAAAAGGAGGTTCAAGAATTGGCTACCGGTTTAATTGCAGCACGTTTCCTTAACCAAACAATTGGAGATCAAAATGAAACTGAAAACCACTTTACTCGCCGCCACACTGACCACATTCGCCGCATCCGCACCTATTGCCTACGCAGACCATCATATGGATGCCAAACCTGAGGCTGCGAAAGAGAAAAAGGCCGAAGCCAAGAAGCCGATTAAGAAACACAATCACATGGAAGAAAAAACCGGCATGCCGATGCCGGAACCTGCGTCCAGCATGGGAACGCAGGATGCCATGAAAAAAATGGACAGGCACGACCACACGAAAGACAAGCACTGAGATACACGTCCCGGCGGCACCGCAGGTGTACTCTTGCCGTGCCGCCGAATGATCGCTAGTCCAAGCTTGGAGGTTACATCATGGATAAACTGAATCCCTTGCGCACGGGTAGTGCGTTGGCATTAACGGCGGCAATCATCAGCCTCGTTTGCACTGCGGCTGTTTTTCTTTTTCCGGACGGGATGGTCAATTTCGTAAACGCATGGGTTCACGGACTGGATCTGAGCGTACTGAAAAGCAACAAGGAATGGACAGTTGGCGGGCTTGCATTTGGTTTGTTCGGCGTCTCGCTGACGGCCTTCCTGAGCGGCATGCTGTTTGCCGTCTGCTATAACCTGACAGGCAAATGTTTTGCTTGTCGTCGAGATGTATAGCGTAAATTCACTCCTACGCGGAGGCCAGCATGACTCACCATCCATCCGAAACAACGCATACCGCATCAACTGTCCAAGCCATATACACTTGTCCGATGCATCCGGAAATACAGCAATCGTCGCCCGGGGTCTGCCCCAAGTGCGGCATGGCACTTGAGGAAGTAACGACGGCCACAGTTGCAACAGGAATCGCGAGGCCGCTCCAATTCGGAGTAGGGGCAAGTGCGTTTATGCTCACCATCTATTTTGGGGTGGTCGGTCTGATTTCCGGTATGGACTTCGCACTCGAACAGTTCGCGCAATACTGGCATTTCATCGTGCTGCTTGCGCTGGGCTTCGGCATCCAGGTCGGCCTTTTCATATACCTTAAACAACTCGTCGGGCGACACGGTGCATCGGGCAAAGTGGTTGCGGTATCCGGCACGACCTCTACGGCAGCGATGGTCTCCTGCTGCGCCCATTATCTGACCAACATCTTGCCCATTCTGGGGGTCACAGGCTTTCTCGCGGTCGTTGCAGATTATCAAATCGAGTTGTTCTGGCTCGGACTGGCATTTAACGCCGCCGGTGTCATGTACATCTTGTCCAAGGTTGTTAACGCCTATAAGGAGCAAAAATAATGCTGAGAAAACTATTGGGTAGTCTGGCTATTGCAGCGGCGGTTGCCGTTTCATACATACATGACGGAGTGGCTGCAGAAACTGCGTATGCACCACAAGTAAGTGATGCGCGAGGAATAAAGGTAACCGTCATCCTGCAACATATTAAGAAGGAAGCCAAAACGTGGGATTTTGAAGTGACTCTGGAAACCCATACCAAAGCTTTGAACGAAGATTTGTCCGAGTCATCCGTTTTGCTTGTGGATGGAAAACAATACATGTTCTTGGGCTGGGAAGGTACGCCGCCGGGAGGCCATCACCGCAAGGGCTTGTTGCGCTTCAAGGCAATCGAACAGCAACCACGATCTTTAGAACTGCAACTGCGCCTAGCAGGCGAAACCTCGCCAAGAAGTTTCAAATGGCTGTTGAAGTAAAAAGTTGAAGTTCGGCTGCATCATTTTTCTCCATCCGAAAGGACATATCATGGCAACTGATCCTGTATGCGGCATGACGGTTTCTCCCAACAGCCGTTACCGCCATTTGCATGGCGGACAGACTTATCTGTTTTGCAGTGCGAAGTGTCTGAGCAAATTTCATGTATCGCCGACCGACTATATCGACCCGCCCCCGGCACCACCACCCGCTGCCGCAACTAGCGGAGTGATCTACACCTGCCCGATGCACCCAGAGGTTCGGTTAGCCACACCGGGCAACTGTCCAAAATGCGGTATGACGCTGGAACCCGAAACGCCGGCCGCCGCACCAGCAAGCGCTACCGAATACACCTGCCCCATGCATCCCGAAGTGGTGCGCAACGCGCCGGGTAGTTGCCCGAAGTGCGGCATGGCATTGGAGCCGCGCAACGCGGCTGCGGAAGACAATAGCGAACTGAACGATATAACACGCCGCTTCTGGGTGAGCGCGGCGTTAGCCTTGCCGGTATTTGTCATGGCGATGGTTTCCGATCTCGCGCCGCAACTCGTGCCTGATTCTGTTTCGATGACCGCGTTGCAGTGGCTGGAATTTGCGCTGGCGACACCGGCAGTGCTGTGGGGCGGCTGGCCAATCTTCCAACGCGGTTATGAATCAGTAATCAACCGCAGCCTCAACATGTTCACCCTAATCGCGCTGGGTGTCGGCGTGGCATGGATATATAGCGTGGTCGCGATGCTGTTGCCGGACATCTTCCCGCCCGCAATGCGCAGCATGATGGATACGGTGCCGGTGTATTTCGAAGCGGCGGCGGTGATCATGGCACTGGTGCTGCTTGGGCAGGTGATGGAACTGCGCGCGCGCAGCCAGACCAGTGCTGCGATCAAGCTGCTGCTGGGCCTCGCGCCCAAGAATGCGCGCATCGTGCGCAGTAACGGCAACGAGGAAGACATCCCGCTGGAACAAGTGCAGCCGAACGACGTGCTGCGCGTGCGTCCCGGCGAGAAGGTACCGGTGGACGGCGTGGTGCTGGAAGGCACCAGCGCGCTGGACGAATCCATGGTCACCGGCGAATCCATCCCGGTGGAGAAGACCACAGGCGCGCGGCTGATCGGCGCCACGGTGAATGGAACGGGTAGTTTATTGATGCGTGCCGAACACGTCGGCGCCGACACGCTGCTCGCGCAGATCGTGCACATGGTGAGCGAGGCGCAGCGCTCGCGCGCCCCGATCCAGCGTTTGGCCGATGTGACTGCGGGATATTTCGTTCCGGCGGTAATCGGCGTCGCGCTCGCCACCCTGGCAGTATGGGGCATCTGGGGGCCGGAGCCGCGCCTGGCGCATGCTGTCGTCAACGCGGTGGCGGTACTCATCATCGCCTGCCCCTGCGCGCTGGGACTGGCTACGCCGATGTCCATCATGGTCGGCACTGGGCGGGGTGCTGCGGCGGGCGTGCTGATAAAAAATGCCGAGGCGCTGGAAACCATGGAGAAAGTAAACACGCTGGTGGTGGACAAGACCGGCACGTTGACCGAAGGCAAGCCGAAACTGACCTCGGTCGTTCCGCTCGCCGGGTTTGAAGAAGGAGTCGTGCTATGGCTGGCCGCCAGTCTGGAACGCGCCAGCGAACACCCGCTGGCGGCGGCGATTGTGGACGGCGCGCTGGAAAAAGACATCAAACTTACGGCGGTCAGCGACTTCCGCTCGTTCACCGGCAAAGGCGTGACGGGAGCGGTCGAAGGTCGCACGGTCGCCTTGGGGAATCTGAAACTGTTCGAAGAATTGCATATTGATGCTGGTGAATTACCCTCGCGCGCCGAAGCGTTGCGCGGCGACGGCCAGACGGTGATGCTGCTGGCGATCAACGGCAAGGCCGCAGGGTTGATCGGCGTGGCCGATCCGGTCAAGCCTTCCACGCCAGAAGCGATCCGCGCGCTGCATGAGGAAGGCGTGCAGGTCATCATGCTGACCGGCGACAACCGCACCACGGCCGAAGCGGTGGCGCGCAAGCTGGGCATAGATCGCATCGAGGCGGAAGTGCTGCCCGAGCAGAAAGCTTCCATCGTCAAGCAACTGCAAGCACAGGGACGTATCGTGGCGATGGCAGGCGACGGCATCAACGACGCGCCTGCCTTGGCGCAGGCTCAAGTAGGTATCGCGATGGGCACCGGCACCGATGTTGCGATGGAAAGCGCGGGCATCACGCTGATCAAAGGCGACCTGCGCGGCATCGTGCGCGCCTTGCGCCTCTCCCGCGCCACCATGAAAAACATCCGCCAGAACCTGTTCTTCGCCTTCATCTACAACGTGCTTGGCATCCCTGTTGCGGCAGGCGTGTTGTATCCGTTCTTCGGCCTGCTGCTCTCCCCCATCATCGCGGCGGCGGCGATGAGCTTCAGCTCGGTGTCGGTGATCACCAATGCGTTGCGGCTACGCCGCGTGTCACTTTAAGGAGGTTGTCATGTCTGAGCAAAACGATACATCGCATCATTCCCGAGCACGCTGGGTGTTCTACGGTTTTCTCGCCATTGCCGGGTTCTTCCTGTTCACGGAGCACCGCGCACATCTGCTGGGCATCTTTCCGTATCTGTTCTTGCTGGCTTGCCCGCTGATGCACAGATTCATGCACCATGGCCATGGCGGACACGGGCAACATACCCAGCAAAAACCTACTGAGGGAGAACCAAAATGAATACCGAAACTTCCGCGTATGGCTTGTGGTCGCTGGTCATCATCAACTCGCTGGTGTTCATCATTTTCGCGTTCAGTTTCACCAAACCCAAGACCCCGCGCGACTGGCGCTCGTTCAGTGCGTTCTCGGCTTTCATTGTGGCGCTGTTCGCCGAGATGTATGGCTTCCCGCTGACTATCTATTTGCTGTCCGGCTGGTTGCAAACTCGTTACGCCGGCGTAGATATTCTCTCCCACGAGTCTGGGCATCTTTGGCATACCCTGCTCGGCTGGAAAGGCGACCCGCATACTGACTCGTTGCATCTGCTGAGTTTCGTGTTCATCGGCGGTGGCTTTATGCTTTTGGGATCCGCCTGGAAGGTGCTGTACCAGGCACAAAGAAAGCATCAACTGGCCAGCACCGGGCCTTACGCCCGAATCCGCCATCCGCAATACGTTGCTTTCGTATTCATCCTGTTCGGCTTTCTGCTGCAGTGGCCGACTCTGTTGACGCTGCTGATGTTCCCGGTACTGGTGTGGATGTATATACGATTGGCTCGCCTAGAGGAACGTGATGCGTTATCGCAATTCGGCACTGAATATCAGTACTATTTGGATAAAACGCCGGCTTTCATTCCAACCCGAAAGCATGCCGTGTAGAAATTACTTGCGGGCGGAAAACAACTGCACGACACCGGCTCGGAAGTGATGCGCCGCATCGCCGCACCGATGGTCGGCGGCATGTTGACATCGGCTGTGCTCACACTGTTAGTCATTCCCGTTATCTACGCGCTGATCAAACAACGCAATCTTGCTTCATCAACCTCAACTCACTGAAAGGAAGTCTCATGAATAAACTCATTCTCACCCTTGGCTTCGCACTTGCCACATCGAGCGGAACAACCCTAGCGGCGGCGCACGAACATCATCACGACATGGCAGCACAGCAGATGGTGATGGAATCCGCTGCCACTCATGCAGGCACGGGCATTCTGAAAGCAATCAACGCAAAATCTAATAAAGTACAGATCGCGCACGACGCGATTGCTACCCTTAATTGGCCAGCGATGAACATGTGGTTCACGTTGCGTGACGCTATACCAAAATACCTTAAGGTGGGTGATGAGGTGCATTTTGAATTGGTACAAGGCGAAAAAAATCAGTGGCTCATCGCCAAGATTGACCGCAAATAACATTCATAATGATTTGCAAGCCTATGACCGGTGACGATTGCACAGCGGACATATTTGAGAGTAACTCCACTGTCCTTTTAGGCACCGAATATCCGCCAATGCAAGCTTAACTGCGCATGCATTACAAAATTTCCTTACCCACAGGCGCTCCGAAACTTACTTCGCCGTGCAGGTTGTCTGGAGTAACGCC
>JBAYIG010000052.1:0-7095 GCA_041665725.1 Sideroxydans sp.
AAGCTTTACTCGTCTGCCTCAACACAATCACCCACACTAATCGATTGTTTTTTATATATTTTTAAAGAACTTTTTATCTCTTTCTTCTTCGCCTCGGCGTCGAAGAGGTGCGCATTATATAGAGCCGACGACTTTCGTCAACTTAAATTTTTCGCACCATTTTTTATTTGATTGCGGGGGCAGGATTTGAACGTAATCTAACACCCAAAAGATACCGCCTCGCATAACCCCGCCACCTAAGCAGCGAGCCGCGCATTATATCTTCGAAAAATAATTTTGCAACGATTCCAAACAAAAATAGCCCGCCTGCCAAAATCTTTGCTGACCAATGTGGCCTCGCCCTTCCCCATAATGGGCTGCTTCTCGGACGATGTTGCCAGTGGCATTCAGATGAAGCAACGATTGGTATGGGATGATCACCAGTCACACGTGCTCGGAATTATTCCAAAAGGATTTGAGCCTAGACTCGGTTATTCGGTCTAAATTATCTTGCACATCGTCTCTGGCGAGAATAATCTGACTATGGGTTTCCTTTCGCCCCACATAAGTCATCCATTATCGTGGTAATAATCGCATTCACACTACTCTAGGAATATACATCTCACTCGAATTTGAAGCTCATTAACGGGTAAGGGCCATCTTTTACAACAGGATAAGCTGGTAGTATGAAACCACATCACTTGGGAGAAGCAACATCGAGGGAAGGTCAAGGACGGATAACCATTAAAGACGAGCGAAAACTAGTCCTAGGGGAAACGGCATGAATGAGAACCACGCACCACCGGTAGTGTTGATTGTTGACGACGATAGAAGCCTGCGCAGGCTTCTCCAAGTCACGCTGGAGCGCCAGAAGTATGAGCTTTATGAAGCATACGATGGAGCAGAAGCCATCAGAATGGCGACCGAGCACAAGCCGGACATTATTCTGCTAGATATTATGATGCCAAGCATTGATGGTATTGAAGTCTGCAAGCGCATCAAGTCAGATCCAGCCCTGTCGGGTACCTACATCATATTGTTGACGGCGCTAGGTCAGGAAAGGGATCGCAAGGAAGGGATGGAAGCGCGTGCCGATGCCTATATGATCAAACCTTTTTCTCCAATCCAGTTGATTTCTGCGATAGAGGAATATCTATCGAAAAAACTCGGCAGGAAGTCAAGCGACATTGATACAGGAAATTCCAAGTTGCTCAAAGGAAATCTAAATGCCTAGGCAATCAATAAAACGATTCACAACGCTGATATTGGTTTTAGCCTGCACCTTCACGATGTCTGCACAGGCTGGAGCGCCTAAAACGCAACAGGGGCTGACTTTCGGCATCGTGCCGCAGCAAGCGGCCAGCAAGTTGGCGGAAGAATGGGGGCCGTTGCTGACCGAGATTAGCAAACGTTCGGGTGTTCCGCTGATTTTCCGCACGGCAGCCTCCATCCCCGCCTTTGAAGAACGGCTCGGACAAGGTGAGTACGACATTGCCTACATGAATCCCTACCATTACGTGGTCTTCCACAAGGCCAATGGCTACCGAGCTTTTGCCAAAGAGAAAGAGCGAAAGATCAAGGGTATTCTAGTAGTTAGAAAAGAGAGTTCGTATCTCAAACCAAGTGATTTGGCCGGCAAGACGGTAGTATTCCCCGCGCCCGCCGCGTTTGCAGCCAGCATATTGCCGCAGGCCGAATTGGGCAGGTTAAATGTGCCATTCGAGGCCAAATTTGTGGCCTCGCACGACTCCGTTTATCGTGCGGTCGCATCCGGCCTGCAGGAAGCAGGCGGCGGAATTCAACGCACTCTTGAAGCCAGCCCCAAAGAGATTCGAGACGCATTGCGCGTGCTTTCTGAAACGCCCGCTTATACACCCCATGCGTTCGCATCCAATCCACGCGTGCCGCCCGACGTCATCGCCAAGGTGCTGTCCGCGATGGAATCGCTGGCAAATGATGAAGTCGGACAACGCCTGCTTGCTCCCCTAGCCTTCAATGGGGTCGTGCCTGCAAAGGATAAGGAATGGGATGATATCCGCGCGCTGGATATTGGCCTGCTCAAACGGTACAGCCAACAGTAGCCGGATAAGTCATGCGTTTTCGCACAAAAACCATCCTGGGTGTCGCCGCCATCGAGATGGTGTTGCTGGCCATTCTGGTCGGCAGCACCCTGTCGATTCTTCGCAACTCCAACGAGCTTGAGCTGACCCGTAGGGTGCAGTTGGGAGGCAAGCTGCTGGCCGCAGCGGCGAAGGATGCGGTGATTTCACAGGACCTTGCCACACTGGATAGTCTAGTCGAAGAAGCGATGGGTACAGGGCAGATAGACAGCGTGCGGGTGCTGGATGCACGTGGCATGGTATTGAGCGAGCGAGGAGATGCAAATCTAATGTCCCGCCCATTCCGTCAAGACGAACGCATCGACCAGATAGAAGACGGCTACTTCGATTTTTCCGTCCCAGTGATGGCTGGCGGTATTCTGCATGGCGAAGTACGGCTGGCGGTATCGACCGATCCCTTGCATACCCTGATCGCATCTGCCCGCAGTTGGGCTGCGGGCATTGCGGGGCTTGAGATGCTGCTGGTTGCACTGTTCTCATGGTTGCTGGGTAGTTATCTTCTGCGCCAATTGGTGGCGCTGCGTGCGGCAAGCCAAAGCATTGCTGCTGGGAATTTCGACCACCGGATCACGGTAAGTGGCAACGACGAACTCGCGCAAACAGCCACCGCTTTTAACCACATGGCACAGCAGATTGGTGAAGGCCATAAGTTGTTGCAAATTGAGAATCAAAATCGAATCAAGGCTCAGGAACATGCGGAGATTGCCAGAAATCAGGCGGATGATCGTAGCGAACAATTGAATGCTGTGTTCGCGTTGACCCCAGACGGTTTTGTTGCGTTCAATGCCCACCGTCGTGTCAAGTACGCCAATCCTGCTTTCTATCGTCTGAGCGGATTGGACAAGTCGGAGATCGTAGGACTGGACGAGTCGGGGTTTTCAGAACGCCTGTCGCAAAAGTGTATCGACGATTATTGCTTCGCAGGTATCGCGGTGTTGCGCGAAATGAACAAAAGTAGCACTGGCGACGATTATGGGCATCGCCAGAAAATTGAGTTGGCAGATGCGGGCAGGCATATACTCGAAATCGGGTTGCGCGAATCACAATCGGCAACGATTTCACAAATTCTGTACGTGCGCGATGTTACCCACGAAACCGAAGTGGATCGCATGAAAACCGAATTTCTCTCCACATCGGCACATGAACTGCGCACGCCTATGGCTAGCATCTACGGATATGCGGAGCTGATGATAATGCACGAATTCAACGAAGAGGAACGCAAGGAATTCCTGGGCGTCATCTATAACAAATCCGGACTGATGATTTCCATCATTAACGAGATGATTGATCTTGCCCGCATCGACTCCAAGCACGGCATCGATTTCGTCATCAAACGGTTTGACGTCAGTGAGATGTTGCGTGCCGCTGTGGGCGACTTCAAAGTGCCGCAAGGTCGCACGCCCCCTAGGGTAGGTTATCCCGACCAGCCCATCTGGGTTTTGGGCGACCAGAACAAGCTGCATCAGGCAACCAATAATGTGCTCTCCAATGCCTACAAATACTCTTCCGACGACTCGGAAGTCACTATCGAGATAGTGTGTGCCGGAAACCAGTTGCAGCATGATTCGGTTTATGAATCATCGATGGTCGGTATCCGCATTTCAGATCATGGAATCGGCATGACCAAAGCGCAGCTAGGGCGGGTATTTGAGCGGTTCTATAGGGCAGATGATTCCGGGAAAACGCCAGGTGCAGGTCTAGGTATCAGCATTACAAAAGAGATTGTCGATTTGCACGGCGGGCACGTGACGATTGAAAGCATGATTGGGCAAGGAACGGTTGTGACGATATGGCTGCGTGACGACGATCAAAAAACGGATAAGTAAACTAATGAGATCACATCCGCGTCATACAACCTGTAGTGACGCAAAGCTGTTAATTCCGAGCCGGTCGTCCAGATAGTTCCGCAGTGGCATTGTTAAACTGAAGAAAGCAAAAAGCCTCGCATCTTTGCGAGGCCTTGCTAATCGGGTCACTTCCACCACCACGATGCGCTTTACTGAACGCTCCCCCCCTCAGTGATCATCACTACCGATCGTTGATTACCGATCGACACCACGACTGTGATAGGCAATCCATTCGGCGGGATTTCGGCTGCAGTGAAGATCATGCGTTCTGGAACAAAACGTAACCAAGCCGGCAGCGGTGTCCCGTTCTCCTGTACCGCACTGATCAAGGCATTGGATACCATATTTTCCGTCAGCCGTTCCGGCAAGGCAAAACTGAATCCTGACACGGCAGCCTCTTTAGGCACGGCAACAGTGACTAGGCCAGTCACATCTTCCGCTGGGGCTTTCACCATCTGAACCACGGTACCCGTTTCTGTTTGCGGCGATGCACTTGTGGTTGGCGCCACAGACGAAACAGAATCCCCCGTGGCCCCGGCTGCAGTCATCGGCGCAGCCTCAGCCACTCTCCCTGACGGCATCCCATCAATCTGTGGTGGAGCTGTCTCCGGCGTGGGCATGATCAATTCAGGCACTACCGTTGGCGGCACCGTTGTGGTTGCCCGAGAGTTGATGGTCACTGCAGCATGAGCCGCATCGAGCGGCGGTAGCGCGTAGTTACTGGCGAGTCCACTGCCGTCCGTCAATGTCAGGCCGCTGATATATTTATTGGCGCTGGCGACATTGGCATCGTTGGCGGTGGCTCCGCTGTAGGTCAGCGTTTCGCCACCCACCAGATTGCCGATCGTGACCTGACTGCCGCTGAGCGTCGTCGTGCCGTCGTAGGTCTTGCTCGCAGACAGGCTCACCGCTTTGGCGATGATGGCAGCTGCAACATCATTGCTGCTACCGTTCAGCACGTAGTCGGTAATAGCACTGTTGTTGTTTCCAGTGATGCCGGTGAGACTCACTCCTGTGACGGTGACTTTGGTGGCACTGACGACATCCTTGCTGTCGTAGGCTGCTCCCGTGCTGGTAAGGGTGGCGGCGCTATCTCCGCTGACCAGTCCACTCACGTTCCAGCTTGGTATGAATCCGACCGGTGCGGCGATGGTACCGTCGTAGGTCTTGCTGACGTTGGTGTTGTTCAGTGTCGCGGTGAGGGTGGCAGCATTGATGCTCACCGCAGCATTCGTTGCATCCAGCGTCGGCAATTGGTAGTTGCCGGCCAGACCGCCCGAGCTGTCGCTAGCATTGGCCAGAGTGAGTGCGCTGATGCGTTTGTTAGCCGTGGCCACATGTGCATCGCTAGACGTCGCACCGCTGTAGGTCAGCGTTTCGCCACTCACCAGATTTCCGATCGTGACCTGAGTGCCGCTGAGGGTTGTCGTGCCGTCGTAGGTCTTGTTCGCCGACAGGGTGACGGTGCGCTTGATGATTTCACCATCATGCCCTGTGAGGCTTGCCCCTCCAGACAAATGGTAGTTGCCCGCATCGCTGTTCGTCAGCACTAGGTTTGAAATTGTGTAATCCAAACCCGTACCAGCATTCTTGTTGGAGAATGCACCTGCACCATTGACGCTGACTCGGTCATTGGTTTCGAGCCCGGCCAAGCCTAGACTAACCCCGGACATGCTGGTGTTGCCGTCATAGACCTTACTCACGCCACTGGCCGAAGCCGTCAGACCCTTGGTGTTGACTTGATGTGCGCCGACCACAGTGATCGTGTTGTTGAAGTTGGCGCTGTTTGCGGTGACGGTGCCCGAGGTGCCCAACTGGTAGCTGCCCACGGCCAGCTTGCCCGCGTTGGAAGTCATTGCGGATTGCGGAGCCAAGGTGAAGCTGGCAGTGCCGCTGGCACCGTCATTCACGCTGACCAAGTTGGACGCGTTGATCGACACACTTGAGCCGGAAACGCCACCCGAGCCCAGCGTATACACCGTACCGTTATCCACTGCGTCGTTGGTTGCGTCGTAGTAGTACTGTACAGAGCTAAGGGCGTATTGCGCAGCCGCTCCATAGGTGCTGCTGGCATTGCTCACACGCACCAGCAACTGATCCGAGCCGACGATAGTGAAGTCACCCGCCGCATAGTTGAAGCTGTAGTTACCAGCCCCGCCTCCCGAGGCCACCAGAACACCGTTGTAGGTGCCTGCGGTGGTGTTGCTGCCGGTACGCGCAACCGTCGGCGCGACATAGCTTGCTGCAGTGCCAGCAGATTCGCCGTTGACAAAACCGCTGACGCTGACGCCGAAGCTCGGATCATTCTGAGTGACGAATTTTGCGTCGTTGTTGGCGGTGGCGGTCAGGGTCGCCCGCGATATGCTGTGGCTGGTCGTGGGGTGCGCCGTCAACGTGTAGTTGCCTGCACTCGCGCCGCTCAGGCTCAGCCCAGTGAAGCTGACCGTGGTGGCGCTGACCACATCCTTGCTGTTGAAGTTGCCCGCCGCTGCGCCGCTCAAACTCACTGCGTCGCCGGTGTAGGCCTTGCCGTCAATGCTGCTGCCCGTGCCAGTGACTACCGTAGCAAAGCTGGCCGTGCCGTTGACCAGTGCGGTGGTGGTGCCGTCATACACCTTGTTGGCACTCGTCAGACCGCTGATGGTCAGCGCCTTGGCGCTGATGTTGGCTGCGTCGGTGGCGGTGCTGGCGATGCTGTAGTTACCAGCATCAGTGTTGCTCAAGGTCACGCCATTGAGGGTGACTGTCTTGCCAGTGCCAACGTTCCAGTCCGCGAAAGTGGCGCCCGTGTTGCTGACATCAACCATGTCGCCACTGATCGGGCCACTCAGGGTTCCGGCATTCGTGATGATGGCCGCCGTGCTATGGTCGTAGACCTTGTCGGCGGCAGTAAAGCCGCTCAGAGTCAACGCCAGTTTGCTCACGCTGTAGTCACCAGTGATACCTGCAAACGTGTAATTGCCCGCATCTGTCCCGCCCAAAGCCGTCACGCTCTGGCTGCCGGTATAGCTGCCAGCCTTGAGGTGGCCGCTGGTGCTGGTGTTGCCCGTGGTGTTGACACTTACCGTGGTAGTCAGGACATCTGCGCCAACTTTGTTGTTCAATGTAACGGCACCAGGGGTGAGTGCGTCGCCGTAGGTGCTGCTACC
>JBAYIG010000053.1:0-5988 GCA_041665725.1 Sideroxydans sp.
AATGCAGGGGCGATCTCGGCGAACTTCGCTTCATTCTGCAAGCGCTCCAGTGTCAATCCATGGACGGCCGCCGCGCCCTCGTCGATCTCGCGTTCTGGATTCAGATAGCGATGAAAGGTACGGTCAGAGACCTTGCGACCATCCAACTCGATAGCGGCGACTTCGATGATGCGATGCCCCTGTTTGGGATCAAGGCCGGTTGTTTCGGTGTCGAGTACGATCTGTCTCATGTCTTAGCCCTCAATTCTTCGATGCCACGGTTCGCCAACTCATCGGCACGCTCGTTGCCTTCATGCCCTGCATGCCCTTTGACCCATACCCACTCGATGTGATGCCGTGTGACCGCCGCATCCAATCTTCGCCAGAGGTCATCATTCTTCACGGGTTGCTTGCTGGCCGTCTTCCAACCGCGCTGTTTCCAACCGGGTAGCCATTCAGTGATGCCTTGTAATACATATTTCGAGTCGGTGTGCAGCCGTACTTTGCAAGCACGCGTCAGTGTTTCCAGCGCCATGATGGCGGCCATCAATTCCATACGGTTGTTCGTGGTGTGCTCTTCGCCACCACACAACTCGCGCTCTTTTCCCTTGTTACGCAATAAGGCGCCCCAACCACCAATGCCCGGATTGCCCTTGCATGCGCCGTCACTAAATATATCGACTACTTCACTCATCGTTTTCGACCTTCTGTATCCCTTTGTTCAATTTCGGCGATGCTGGCATCAACTTCTGCACCAAACCCTCGTTCCACTTCGGCTTGATGAGGCGCATGCCGGGCACACGTTTGATGGCGTGAATGAAATACACGCCACCACTTCCGCGCCACCAACGCCCCCCCGCCTTCTCCATGAATGTCGCACGCTCCAACCATTTGCGTTGACGGAATGGAGGCGCATAAGCTGCAAAATGCACATCCACCACCTCGAAACCCAGCAGCGCTAACCAATCCTTCATACGGGGCAAGGTGATGAACTGCCCGCTCCATGGGTAACCTTGCTTCCTACCTAAAGCGCGATGCATGCCCCACAAGCTGAACGGATTGAAACCGCTGATGAGTAGATTGCCTTCCGGCATCAACACACGCTCTACCTCGCGGATGATCTGGTGTGGGTTCTCTGCGAACTCCAAAACATGCGGCAACAGCACCAGATCGAGGCTATCACCATCGAAAGGCAATTCCGAACAGCACACCCGCACATCGTTGCTCGTCGAATTACCCGCCGTGAAACGCAAGGGCATACGGCTGTTATGTAAGAAATCCTGCTTGGGCAAGCCCAGTTGCAATGCGTTGTAGCCGAACAGGTCGCTCACCGACTCATCAAAATAAGCCTGCTCGCGTGCGAGCACATAGCCGCCTTGCTCTGTGGCGAACCATTCACTCAGACTATTGGCGATTACTTTAGAATTCGGCATCGAACCTAGAGACCTATCATGTTGAACATCACAGCCATCCCCGCCCTGCGCGATAACTACATCTGGGCCATTCACGATGAGACGCATGTCGCTATCGTCGATCCCGGCGAGGCCACTCCTGTCTTGGCTTTTTTGGACTCCACGGGATTGAAGCTGACCGCCATCCTATGTACCCACAGACACAACGACCACATCGGCGGCATCGCCGAACTGCGTGGAGTATATAACGTGCCCGTGTACGGGCGAAGCCATCCGCGCAACCCACATATCACCAATGACTTACGCGAGGGAGATACACTGATACTTGAAGAACCGAGCATCAGTTTCGACATCATCGAGACCCCCGGCCACCTTGAAGATCACATCGTATTCATCGCGCCTGATGCCATTTTTTGCGGCGACATCATTTTCGGAGCAGGTTGCGGCAAGAATTTTGAGGGAACGTTCGCTGAACTGCACACTTCATTGATGCGCCTCGCCGCCTTACCCGATGCGACGCGAGTCTATTGTGCGCACGAATACACCGAATACTGTCTTGGCTTTGCCAAACTTTGCGAACCTGAGAATCTAGACATCCAACAACGCATCAATGACACCAAAAGACTGCGCGCCGCCGACTTGCCTAGCGTTCCCTCCACCATCGGATTGGAGAAAGCGACCAACCCGAACCTACGTTGTACCAGCCCAGAACTGATCCGTACCCTGCAAGCGCATGGCCTAAAAGAGACTGACGAACTGGCCGTTTTCACCGCTTTGCAGCATTTCTGATTGCTTGGAGCTACGTTCTAGTTTATCCTGCGCGCCCTTTCGGAGAGGTGGATGAGTGGTTTAAGTCGCACGCCTGGAAAGCGTGTGTGGGTTTATAGCCCACCGCGGGTTCGAATCCCGCCTTCTCCGCCAAATACAAAACCGTCCCTAGGGGCGGTTTTTTATTTGGCTGATGTGGATGTGTGGACGGAACGCACGGGTTCGACCAGCGAGCATCGCTCGCGCAGGACGCCGTCAGGCGGTCCCGAACGAAGTGAGGGATGAGGCTTTCGCTGAAGCAACGCGAAAGCTGAACAATCCCGCCGCCAGTAAAAAAACAAAAAAGCCGCTGTAATTCAGCGGCTTTTTTTGTTTCCATCCTTTCACCTCAATGCAGCCACAGCCACCTCTGCACTTAAGATAGAATCTTCCTGCAAAGGGAAGTCCTGTGTATTTCGATTACTTGAACAAGCGTTAGACTTCGAGGACTATGTTCGCGTCCTAGAGGAGTTCGGACTTGGACACGACATCCTGTATGATTTACTTACTCGCGTAAAATGCGGATCCAACAAGAAAGATATCTTGCGCAATGAACCTTGAAAACATGAACAAAGAGACTGGCGGGACAGTGCCAAAGCATCTCGATCCACCCGCTCGGCAGGGTGCCGAGAAGACGATCCTTGTGGTTGACGACACTCGGGACAACCTGACGGTCATCGGCGAACTGCTTGAGCCGCACTATCGTGTCCGCCTAGCGCTTTCTGGCGAACGGGCGCTCAAAGTCGCACAGATCGCTCCTGTTCCCGACCTGATCCTGCTTGATGTGATGATGCCGGACATGGACGGCTATGCCGTACTTGAACGGCTAAGGGCTACGCCTGCCACACGCGACATCCCGGTGATCTTTGTCACCGCCATGAACGCCACCGAAGATGAAGAAAAAGGATTGCATCTCGGCGCGGTCGATTACGTCACCAAACCGATCCGACCTGCCATCCTGTTGGCACGTGTCCAAACGCACATCGAGTTGAAGCAAGCCAGAGATTGGCTCATGGACCAGAACGGCTACCTAGAGGGCGAGATCAAGCGCCGCATGTGGGAGAACGATCTGATCAAAGACATCAGCCTGAACGCCTTGGCGATGCTGGCTGAAAAACGCGACAACGAAACGGGTAACCACCTGCACCGTACCCAGTCCTATGTCGAGGCCTTGATGGCACGCTTGTGTGACCACCCTCGTTTCCGCGACCACCTGAACACCAAACAGCGAGAGTTGATTGCCAAAGCGACACCCTTGCACGACATCGGAAAAGTGGGCATTCCCGATGCCATCCTGCTCAAACCCGGGCGCTTGACGCCGGAAGAGTTCGAGATCATGAAGACGCATGCACAGATCGGTGCGACTGCGCTGGAGGAAGCCATCAAGCGTGTGTTGGGTAAGGATCTCGATGTGTTGAAGCAGGAAGGAGAGGATTCTCCACTCGCCTTCATTGAGATGGCACTTCAGATCGCTTCCGGACATCACGAGAAATGGGACGGCTCTGGTTATCCGCGCGGTCTGGCAGGTGAATCCATCCCTGTCAGCGCACGCCTGATGGCATTGGCGGATGTGTTCGACGCCCTGATCAGTCGCCGTCATTACAAGGCACCCTTCCCACTTGCAGAGGTCGTGAAGATCATCAATGAAGGGCGAGGCAAACATTTCGATCCCGATATCGTCGATGCATTCATAGCGCTGCAAGATGAATTCGTTGAGATCGCCAAACGTTACGCAGACGTGAGCGAATAACACAATTCAAATACCCAATCGATTGTGACGCCCATGCACAGTGCGATACATCTCCGAACTGATGAGGATATCTCACTCCACCTAGGAGCCCTCCCCGCGCACTGGCAGGCGCTTGATGCCAATCAAATGATTCACATGTCACCCCCACCTTTTCATCGTCGTTTGATCGTTTGCACCGTGCGGAGATATCCATGGATCAAGTAAGGATGCTGTCCATTCTTTATGATTTGATGCGAGTCATTGGCGGCCATGTCAGCCTCTCGCCGTTATTGATCAGAGTGTTGCAACGCCTGATGTTCCACACCGGCTTCCCAGCAGGGATCGTGTTGAGCAATAAGGAGCATGATGGAGCGATGGCGTTGAAGATGGAAACGTCGATCGGTAGCCACCTGCTATCCGCCAAAAACGGAGAATGGACTAGCATCCCGCCCGCATGGTCGACAGGGCCGATCGCACTGCTTCATGGTGCGGACGAGATGGGGGAAGCTGCCTCACTGCTCGGGATATATAACACCGCCTTGCGCTTGCCCATCCGTGATTTCGGCGTCATCGTCTTGTTGAGCAAGGAAGAACTGGCCGTCGACCTTCCTGTGAACGAGTTGTTTCCGCCCATCCTGGAAAATCTGTCGCGCGCCATCACACTGTGCGAAAACAATGATGCCTACGCACAGCGCCTCGAAAAAGACAGAGACGAAGCCAAACAGACACTCGATACGGAACGTGCCCGCCTGCATACGCTGGTGTCGACCATCCCCGACATCGTTTGGCTGAAAGACCCAGACGGAGTCTATCTCTACTGCAATCCCAAGTTCGAGCAACTCTATGGCGCCAAGGAATCCGTCATCGTCGGCAAGACCGACTATGATTTCGTAGACCGCGAACTGGCTGATTTCTTCCGCGAGAACGACCGCAAAGCAGCCGAGATAGGCACTTCACGCATGAATGAGGAGTGGCTCACCTTTGCGGAAAACGGCTACCGTGGATTGTTCGAGACGACCAAGACGCCGATGTATGACAGCGCAGGGACGCTCATCGGCGTGCTCGGTGTGGGGCGTGACATCACCGTCCGCAACCGCATGGCGGAAGACCTGCGACAGAGCAACCAGCGCTTCCGGAATCTGTTCGAACTGTCACCCGACCCCACCTTCATCATCGAAGGCAATCGTTTCACGGAATGCAATCAGGCCGCGCTCGACATGCTGGGATATCACAGCAAGGACGAGCTTCTGAACACCCATCCGTCCGAGCTATCGCCCGAATACCAGCCCGATGGAGAGCTCTCTTTCAGCAAAGCGGAACGCCTGATGGAAGTCGTTATGGAAAAGGGGCTGAACCGCTTTGAGTGGCTGCACAAGCGCGCTAACGGTAGCCAATTCTTCGCGGAAGTCACCCTTTCCAAATTGAATTGGCATGACCATTCCGCGATCTATTGCATTTGGCACGACATCAATGACCGCAAGCTCGCGGAGATGGAACTGAGCCGTCACCGCGAACATCTCGAAGAGTTGGTCACCCTCCGCACTGGTGAATTGAAATCCAATCAGAAACAACTTGAGGCCATCATCGAGAGTCTGCCTGCCATCTTCTTCAGCAAAGACACGCAGGGGCGACACCTGATGATCAACCGCCGTTTTGAGGAGGCTGTAGGTACCGACCGGACTCAAGTCATCGGCCATACCGACTACGAGATCTTCCCCGAAGCAGTCGCGGACGCTATCTCTCAAGTGGATAAGCGCGTGACGGAGAGGAATCTGCCGATCACCTACGAGGAGCGCATCCCGCATCCCGATGGGATATTGCATGACTATCTCACCACCAAAGTACCGTTGCTCGATACTGCGGGACAAGCCTACGCACTGATTGGTATCGCCACCGACATCTCTCAGCTCAAGGCCATGCAACACGAACTCGTGTTGACCAAAGAAGCCGCCGAATCTGCGAACCTAGCGAAGAGCCACTTCATCGCCAACATGAGTCACGAGATCCGCACCCCGATGAACGCCATCATGGGATTGGCCCACCTGGTGGGACGCGGAGGCG
>JBAYIG010000054.1:0-4945 GCA_041665725.1 Sideroxydans sp.
AGATGCAGGCGACTTGCGTTCCAGATTTAGTTCGAATGTTCCTAGTGGGGCAACACAAGGAAATCAAATGAAAAAAACAATCATTCCAGGATTCACTACGCCAGCGGTAAAGCAATGGCAAGCCATTCCAACTGATACTCAGAAGGATATCCTCTCAAATGTATGGTGCGGAAAATGTCGTACCGAGGTATCGATAACAAAACTATCTGGTGCTGTTAAAGGAGGTAATTTATGGTTGGTCGGAAAATGTTCCATCTGTCATGGGGACGTAGCTACTGAGATCAAACCAAAAAGGTTGAATATCTAGCTTGTTGAGACTTATGGTCAGACATTTCGTTTTGTTTCCTGCCACAACTCTTCTCGCATCAATCGAAAATTAGGATGTCGAAAAGAGGCTAGTGATCCCGAAGAAGTTCACGAGCAGCATGTCTATGTGATCAAAGTCTATGCTTGTAGCTTAATCCTGAACTTCATGCCAGACATAGTGGTGCCGACGTAAGCATACTGGGATCACGAAACTTGTGGCATCCACAGTCAAAGTGGCTGCTGAAGGATGCGGCGGCTATTCAGTTTGATAATCACCCATTTTTCCATTTCCACGGCCACGAATAGCAACACTCCGAAACCGATGATTAAGCCCCACGCTGTTGCATTGAGAGCGACCACGCCGAACAGTGACTGCATAAATGGCACATAGGTGAAGGCGAGCTGGATGACCACCAGCACCGCGATGCTAAGCAGCACATAGGGATTGCCGGTGAAGTCCTGCCAGGTACGAATCGGCGCGAGCAGGTAGCGGCAGTTGAACAGATACACGATCTCGCCCATCACCAGCGCGTTGACCGCCACTGTGCGTGCCATTTCCAGACTGGTGCCGCGCGCGATCTCCCACAGGAACAGTGCGACGACTCCCAGCGCCAGCAATATGGAGACGAAGCTGATACGCCAGATCATGAAGCTGGACAGGATGGGTTCGGAGGCCGCACGCGGCGCGCGTTGCATCACGTCTGGCTCGGCTTTTTCAAACGACAGCGACAGCGCGAGCGTGACTGCAGTCACCATGTTCACCCACAGGATCTGCACGGGCGTCAGCGGTAGCGCCATGCCGAACACGATCGTGATGACCACGATGCCAGCCTCGCCACCGTTGGTCGGCATGATGAACACGATGGCCTTCTTGATGTTGTCGTAGATGGTGCGGCCTTCTTGCACTGCGTGCGCGATGGTGGCGAAGTTGTCGTCGGCCAGTACCATCTCCGCCGCTTCCTTGGCAACCTCGGTACCTTTTCTACCCATCGCCACACCGATGTCGGCGCGCTTCAGTGCGGGGGCATCGTTCACGCCGTCGCCGGTCATGGCGACGATCTCACCATTGGCCTGCATGGCCGTCACCAGACGCAACTTGTGTTCGGGACTGGAACGTGCGAACACATCTACATCGCGCACGGCTTGGCGCAATGCTTCATCGTCCATCGCATCAAGCTCGATACCGGTCAATGCCAGACCGTTGCCGATGCCGAGTTGAGCAGCGATGGCGCGCGCAGTGTCGGCATGGTCGCCGGTGATCATCTTGACGCGAATGCCAGCAGTGACACAGTCGCGCACGGCGGCAACGGCTTCCTCGCGCGGCGGGTCGCTGATGCCAACCATGCCCAACAAAGTGAATCCCCCTTCCACATCCGCGAACCGCAATTCACGCTGGTCAACTTCTACAGATTTCATCGCCAAGGCTAGCACGCGCTGTCCGCGTGCGCCGGTCTCGGCCATCTGCGCATGCCAGTAGGGCAGGTCCAGTGTCACGTCCTCGCCCGCGCCGCGTTGTTGGTTGCACATCGCCAGCACTTGCTCTACCGCGCCCTTCACGAAAACGAAGGCGTGGCCGCTGTGGTCGTGGTGCAGGGTGGCCATGAAGCGGTGTTCCGATTCGAACGGGATGTGGTCGGTGCGCGGCAGTTCTTTATGTTCGAATGCAGCATCCAGCCCAGCTTTCAATGCCAGCGGGATGAGAGCGCCCTCGGTCGGATCACCCGCGATGTGCCAATGTCCTTCGCCTTCGTTCAGAGCGGCATCATTGCAGAGCAGCCCCGCACGGAATAGATCCAGCGTATCGGGATGTTCGGTGATGTCGGTCTCTTTGCCATCAATAGCAAAACCACCATGCGGTGCATAACCGCTGCCGCTCACTTCAAATACGGTTGAGGCCGTGATCACGCGCTGCACGGTCATTTCGTTTTTGGTCAACGTGCCGGTCTTGTCACTACAGATGGTGGTCACTGCACCCAAGGATTCCACCGCAGGCAAACGCCTGACGATGGCGCTGCATTTTGCCATGCGCTGTACGCCGAGTGCCAGCGTGATGGTCAGGACGGCGGGGAGACCTTCTGGGATCGCCGCCACTGCCATGCTCACTGCAGCGAGGAACATGTCACCGAGCGCGAAGTGGTGCACCAACCATCCGAACAGGAAAGTGATGGCTGCTAGTGCCAGGATAACGATGGTCAGCCAGCGTCCGAACACCTCCATCTGCCGCAGCAGTGGCGTGGTCATGGTTTTGACTTCTTGCAGCATCGCGCTGATGCGCCCGATCTCGGTATGGTCGGCGGTCGCCACCACTACGCCGGTGCCCTGTCCATACACCACCAGCGTGCTGGAATAGGCCATGCAATAGCGATCACCCAGCACGGCTTGTGCATCCACTGCGGCGGTATTCTTCTCAACCGCAGTCGATTCTCCGGTCAGCGCGGCCTCCTCGATGCGCAGATTCTTGGTGTTCAACAAGCGCAGATCGGCGGGCACCTTGTCGCCTGAAGCGAGTAGCACGATATCGCCCGGTACTAGCGACTCCGCCGCAACGACCTTGCGCTTGCCTTCGCGCAACACCGTGGCCTCGGGCGATAACATGCGACGAATGGCCTCCATCGCCTGTTCTGCCTTGCCCTCTTGGATGAAACCGATGATGGAATTGATCACCACCACACCCACGATCACCGCCGTGTCCACCCAATGTGCGAGCAGGGCGGTGACCGCCGCTGCCGCCAGCAGTACATAGATCAGTACGTTGTGGAATTGCAGCAGGAAACGCATCAGCGCACCGCGCTTGGCGGGTGGGGTCAGCCGGTTGGGGCCGTGCTCGGACAGTCGCTTCAGAGCCTCGGATTGTGTGAGACCTTGCGCGCCGGAAGATAGCGCGAGCAGCACTGCGTCCGCTTGTTGGTGGTGAGCGTCACTCATGAACACGTCCCAACCGCCACAACCATGCGAACCCCAGCAACCCCGCCAGTAAAGAAGCCGCCAGTACGCCAGTCTTGGCCATCAGCAGATATTCTTCTTGGCCAGCAAAGCCGAGTTCTGCGATGAAGATGGACATGGTGAAGCCGATGCCTCCCAGCACCGATACGGCAGCGATCTGGCTGAAGCGTGTGCCGCTGGGTAACTGACCCACGCCCAGCTTGAGTGCGATCCAACAGGCACCGGTGATGCCGATGAACTTGCCGAGCAGCAAGCCGAGCAGCACACCTAGGAACACGGGATGGCTCAGCGTCGTATCGAGCGTACCCAATTGCAGCGGGATACCGGCATTGAACAAAGCGAAGATCGGGATCACTATGAAGGCTACCGGTAAGTGCCATCCATGCTCCAATCTTTGCATCGGGGTCTGCACATCTTGCAAGCTGTTGCCCATGGTTTGCACCACCGAATAAAACCGCTCATTGGTGAGGATGTTGGCATCTTTCTGCAAGCTCTCATCGTATTGCCCGAGCAGAACTTTCATGCGGGTGCTGAACTGGCGTGGGTCATATCGCGGGCGAGCAGGTACGGTAAAAGCGCCGAGCACACCGGCCAGTGTCGAATGCACACCCGATTGCAACAGCGCGTACCAAAGCAGAACGGCGATACAGAAATAGGGCAACACTTTGCGTACACCAGCGAAGTTCAAACCAGCCAACGCCAACACCAGCAACGCTGCGATCGATAGCCAGCCTAGCGACAATTGCTGAGTGTAGAACACCGCGATCACCAAGACCGCGCCGAGGTCGTCGGCGATCGCAAGGGCCACGAGGAAAGTGATCAAGGCCTTGGGTACGCGTCTAGCCAGCAACACCAAAGCGCCTACGGCGAAGGCGATATCGGTCGCCATCGGTATCCCCCAACCGAGCATCGCATCGCCGTCTTGATTCAGGAGCAGATAGATCAGCGCGGGGACCGCCATCCCGCCGATGGCGGCGATGATGGGTAAAGCCGCTTGGCGCAAGTCGGCCAGCTCGCCGACCAACATCTCCCGTTTCAACTCCATGCCCACCACAAAGAAGAACAGCGCCATCAAACCATCGTTCACCCAGTGGTGCAGACTCATGCTCAACGACCAATTGCCGATGCCGACAACGACGGGTGTGTGCAACAGGTGATGATAGGCGTCCTCCATGAAACTATTGGCAAGTATCAGGGCGAGGATGGCCGTGCCCATCAACAACATGCCGCTAGTGGTCTCGCGGTGGATGAACTGCTCGAACGGCGTGAGGATGCGCGTGAACGCCTTTTCCCAAGGGGCATAGATCACGCCTTGTTGGGCGGGTTTGTCAGTGTGAGGATGTTCCTGCATGGCTGATTTCCGATCTACAAAATATATCTATCCTTAAGTAGCTTAAAGGTATCTGTACTAAATGCAGACGTAATCGAGATGGCATGCTCCTGTCATTGGCGCTGTGTCACTGTTTTTTCAGTTCGTTCTGAATCAGTTGCAGCAACAAATCGTCGAATGTATAGAACCCTTTGTCGCGTTGCCCGAGTTGTGTCAAAGCAAAAGCCGCACCCGTGCCGAAAGCTTCGCGCCGTATTGATTCGTGTGTGAGGCGTACGGTCTGATGAGGGAAGCCGAAGATCACTTCATGGTGGCCGACGATGCCGCCCAGTCGTAACGAGGTGATGTTCTCACCACCAATTTCCA
>JBAYIG010000055.1:0-4466 GCA_041665725.1 Sideroxydans sp.
ACACAGCAGACACTGGACTTGCTGGACAACATGGAACAGATCGTCCACACCCGTTATGCCAATGGTCTGGCTACCCAACAGGACGTGATCCAGGTGCAAGTGGAAAAGACCATGCTGCGCGGCGAACTCATCGCACTACAGAACGAACATCACCACAGCCATGCCCGCCTCAACGCGCTGCTATCGCGCCCGACAAGTGCACCTCTCGCCGAGCCAGATCAACTTCGCAACATGCCATCGCCCGCGTCCCTCGACGAAGCGGCCTTGCTTGAACGATTGCTCGCGCGTAATCCACAACTGCGCATCGCCGAGGCAGACATCCAATCCGCAGAAAAGAGCCGCGAGTTGAGCTACGCCAAACGCTATCCCGATTTCACGCTGGGTGTCGCACCTACTCAGAGCGGCAACACGATCAAACAATGGGACTTGATGTTGGAACTGAACATCCCTTTGCAACAATCATCGCGCCGCGCACAGGAAGGTGAGACAGAAGCGATGCTGTCTGCTTCGACTGCACGCAAACAAGCACTGCTCGACCAGATGCAAGCCGAACTATCCGAAGCACTGTCGGCACTGGAGTCGGCTCGCCGCACCGAAACGTTGATCGCCACGCGCCTGCTACCCCAGGCAGAGTTGACCTATCAGTCGGCATTAGCCGGATACGAAACGGGCAAAGTGTCTTTCAGCATGCTCATCGAAGCACAGAAACAGATCCTCAAATCCAAACAACAACACCTGCAAGCTCAGACCGACATGCAATTGCGTCTGGCCGATATCGAGAAGTATTTAGGAGAAGAATGATGAACACCACGACCAAACAAATCGCCGTTGCTCTGTTGTTGCTGGCTGTCGCCGCCACCGCTTACTGGTTCGGCACACAACACAGCAGCAATGTACAGACAGCTTCCAGCAAGGCTGCTGAACGCAAGGTGCTGTACTACCGCAACCCGATGGGCTTGCCGGATACCTCCCCCGTACCCAAGAAAGACTCAATGGGGATGGATTACGTCGCCGTGTATGAAGGCGACGAACAAGCCGCTACTTCCATCAACATCAGCATCGACAAGGTGCAAAAGCTGGGCGTGAAGAGTGAAGCGGCAACCTTGCGTGAAATGAACAGCAGCTTGCGCGTGACCGGACGCATCGAGATCGACGAGCGCCGCACCTACACCATCGCGCCGAAGTTCGAAGGCTGGGTGGAACGTCTGCATGTGAACACCACCGGCCAGCTCGTCAGCAAAGGTCAAGCGCTGTTCGATGTGTACAGCCCAGAACTGGTCTCAGCACAACGCGAACAATCGCTCGCTGCACAAGGTTTGGCCGCTATGAAAGATGCCGATGCGGAAGCCAAGCAAAGCATGCAACGCTTGGCCGAAGCGAGTGCGACGCGCTTGAAAAACTGGGATGTCAGTGATGCCAAGTTGAACGGTAATCGCATCACCTACTACGCCAAGGAAGCCGGCATCGTGCTGGAGAAAAAGGCCGTGCAAGGCATGCGCTTCATGCCGGGCGAAGTGTTGTACCAGATTGCCGACTTATCTTCCGTTTGGGTCGTCGCTGATGTGCCAGAACAAGAAATCGGACAACTGCAACTCGGCAGTACCGCACAAATCAAAGTCGATGCCTATCCGGAGCGTACATTCGATGGCAAGGTTGATTTCATCTATCCAACCTTGAACAGCGCGACACGCACGGTGCAAGTGCGCATGCAGGTCTCTAATCCGAAGACGCTGCTCAAGCCTGCTATGTTCGCCAATGCCTCCCTCGCCGTGGGTAAAGGCGGCAAGGTGCTGGCCGTGCCGACCTCGGCTGTGATCGACAGCGGCACAAGACAAGTCGTGCTGGTGCGTCTGGCGGAAGGACGTTTCGAACCACGTAATGTCAGCCTTGGTGGTCGTAGCGACGACTACGTCGAAGTGTTGAGCGGTGTTGCGGAAGGAGAACAGGTCGTCACCTCGGCCAACTTCCTAATTGATGCAGAGAGCAACTTGAAGGCTGCGTTGGGCGGGCTTGGTCATGGGCATGGCGGCAGTGCCTCGTCAACAAGCAAGAAGGACAAGGCCGCGCCAGCCGCAGAACATGCGGGTCATGCTGCAACGGAACAAACCAAGCCGACCGTGGTAGGGCATCAAGCACAAGGCATCCTCGAAGCCATCAACAAAGATGGCACTTTGAGTATCACGCATCAGCCCATCAAATCACTAGGTTGGCCTGGAATGACGATGGATTTCGCATTGGCTAACGCTGCGTTGGTAAGTGGCATCAAGCCAGGTAGCAAGATCGATTTCGAGATTGTCGAGCGTGCCCCAGATGAATGGGTCATCACCAAACTGAATGCCGCAACACAGGAGGCTAGCCATGCTCAACACAATCATTGATTGGTCAGCACGCAACCGTTTTCTGGTTCTGCTCGCCACACTGTTCATCACGCTGGCAGGCATATATGCGCTGGTGAAGACACCGTTAGATGCGCTGCCCGACCTATCGGATGTGCAAGTCATCGTCTATACAGAATACTCGGGACAGGCACCGCAAGTGGTGGAAGACCAAGTCACTTATCCTCTCACCACGGCGATGCTGTCCGTGCCCAAGTCAAAAGTGGTGCGCGGCTTCTCCTTCTTCGGTGCGTCCTTCGTGTATGTCATTTTTGAAGATGGGACGGATATTTATTGGGCGCGTTCGCGAGTGCTGGAATATCTGAACAGCATCGCTGGGCGCATGCCAAAAGGTGTCACGCCGCAACTCGGCCCCGATGCCAGCAGCGTGGGTTGGGTGTATCAATACGCGGTGCTCAGCGAGAAACACAACCTCGCGCAACTCCGCACCATGCAGGATTGGTATCTGCGTTACCAACTCACCAAGGCGCATGGTGTGGCGGAAGTCGCCAGCATTGGAGGCTTCGTACAGCAATACCAAGTGACGGTTGACCCCATCAAATTGCGCGCCTACGGCATCCCCTTGAGCAAAGTCACTCAAATCATTCGTGACTCGAATCGCGACGTCGGCGGGCGCGTGGTGGAGATGGCAGAGACCGAGTACATGGTGCGTAGCAAAGGCTATCTGCACGGCATCAGCGACATCGAGAATCTGGTGGTGAAAGCGGAACGCGGCACACCTGTTTTGTTGCGCGACATCGCACGTATCGAGTTAGGTCCCGATGAACGGCGCGGCCTCTCCGAATTAAACGGCGAAGGCGAAGTGGTGTCTGGCATTGCGATGGCGCGCTACGGTCAGAACGCCTTGGAAGTCATCGACAACATCAAAGCAAAAATCGCTGAGATTACGCCCGGCTTGCCCGAAGGCGTGAGCATCCAAGCGGTGTACGACCGTTCCGAATTGATACAGCGCGCGATCGACACGTTGAAAAAAACTTTGTTCGAAGAAGGACTCATCGTGGCGCTGGTGTGCATGGTGTTCCTGATGCACGCCCGCAGTGCGCTGGTTGCTATCCTGATGTTGCCCGTAGGCATACTCATCGCCTTCATCGCGATGCGATTTCTGGGCATGAATTCCAACATCATGAGTTTGAGTGGCATCGCGATTGCTATCGGCGCGATGGTGGATGCAGCGATTGTGATGATTGAAAATGCACATAAGCATTTGGAGAGGTTGGAAGCAACTTCAAAAGTTGGCCAGACACCACCCCTTCCCCCTAGCAGGGGGAAGGTTGGGATGGGGGTTGAAGCGTCAAACACCCACATTTCTACCCCCATCCCAACCCTCCCCCTGCATGGGGGAGGGAACGACACGGCAGGCTTTAATGAACGTGCCGCCGCCATCCTCGCCGCATGCAAAGAGGTCGGCCCTTCCCTCTTCTTCTCGCTGCTTATCATTACCGTGTCGTTCCTGCCGGTGTTCACGCTGGAAGCGCAGGAAGGAAGATTGTTCGCACCCCTCGCCTTCACCAAGACCTTCGCAATGGCCGGTGCGGCTTTGCTTTCCGTCACGCTGGTGCCTGTGCTGATGTTGCTTTTCATCAAAGGCAAAATCATGCCGGAAGCGCAGAACCCAGTGAACCGCTGGATGATCGCCGCTTACCGCCCCCTCATCGCATGGGTGCTGCAACACACAAAAATTACGCTGGTGGCAACGGCGTTAGTGATGTTGCTATCGCTGTATCCCGCTATGAAATTAGGTAGCGAATTCATGCCGACGCTGAACGAAGGCACGCTGTTCTACATGCCCGCTTCACTGCCAGGCATGTCGGTGACCAAAGCGGCGGAGTTGTTGCAAACGCAAAATAAAATCATCAAAAGCTTCCCCGAAGTCGAGTCGGTGTACGGTAAGGCGGGCCGCGCGCAGAGCGCCACCGACCCGGCGCCGCTGGAGATGTTCGAGACGGTGATCAACCTCAAGCCGCAGGAGGAATGGCGCGACGGCATGGACACCGACAAGTTGATCGCCGAGATGGACCGCGCGCTGCAATTCCCCGGCGTTTCCAACGCCTGGACCATGCCGATCCGGGC
>JBAYIG010000056.1:0-4068 GCA_041665725.1 Sideroxydans sp.
AACATTTTAATTTGGTTGATCGTTTATCGGTCATGACCAATGTCCTGACAGGACGCCTTTCTCACCGCTCATGGTTGGGAAGTTTGTTGTACTTATTTCGTAGGGAAGATATCGACCTAGCACACGATGCACTTATCCGCGTCGGCTTGACAGATAAAGCATGGAATCGCGCGGATAAGCTTTCTGGCGGTCAACAACAACGTGTCGGCATTGCGCGGGCATTAGCGCAGCAACCTAGAGTCATCCTTGCCGACGAACCTGTAGCAAGCCTAGATCCTGTCACGAGTGAAGAAATCATGGGATTACTGCGTGAGATTTGCACGCGCGATGGAATTACAGTCGTCGTTAATCTTCATCAAGTTGAATTAGCCAAGCGCTTTGCTGATCGAGTCATCGGCCTGAAGGACGGGCTAGTTGTCTACGATGGTCCTGCAAGCGGTTTAGATCGCGCAACCCTCAGCAAAATATATAACCGCAATGGAGATCAAGTCGATGAGCAGCTCGAAACTATGTTGGCCTACGCCTAACGGCTTGCCCGCATTGATGCCGACCGTCGTATTGGCGGTGAGCATCCTATTGCTTGTGATGAGTGCCTCTTCGGTTGAACTCAACTTGGTGCGTCTATTCAATGCGATTCCGCGCATGTTCGACTTTGCCGGCAATTTATTCGTCACGCCGGATTGGGAATATCTACCCACCTTGGGTACCAATATGTTGCAGACCATGGAAATGACATTTCTGGCAACCAGCATCGCTTTGGTGATTAGCTTGCCTTTAGGCGTGATGGCGGCGAAGAACGCCAGCCCACACCCAGCAATCTTTCATGCCACTCGTAACCTGTTGACGATGATGCGTGCATTACCAGAGCTTGTTTGGGCTTTGGTTTTCGTATCGGCAGTTGGCTTGGGACCTTTGCCGGGCATCATGGCGCTGTCATTTGTCACAATTGGATTTATGGGTAAGTTCTTTGCTGAAAGCATTGAGGTGGTTGATTCGCGTCAAGTTGAGGGAGTTGTCGCACATGGTGCGAGTTGGTTGCAGTTGCGTACCTTCGCTCACTTCCCACAGGCATTTCCAGATTTCGTAGGTACGGTGATGTATATCTTGGATCACAACCTTCGAGCAGCCGCGATCTTGGGTTTGGTTGGCGCCGGTGGAATCGGTTTTGACCTCGTGATGGCAATGCGAATGTTTGACTATGGCAGATTACTTCCTATCGCTATTTCGATTTACGTTGTGGTGACGTTGCTCGACCGCGCTTCCGATAAATTCCGCAGGAGGTTGATCTAAATGTCAGAGCAAATTATTTCGCGTCCTCCTTTGCCAAAGAAACCATTCAATCCAACGCCAGTTTGGTTGTCGGCGTGGTTGGCATTGATGTGGGTCATCGTCTTCGATCTTGAGCTGTCTTTTGAAACCTTGCTATATGGCGTACAGGATATCTTCGAGTATCTGAGTCGATACAGCACACCAAACTTTGAGGACTTGTCTAGATATATAGAGCTGTTGGCTCAGACGCTGGCTACAGCCTTATGGGGAAGTGCTTTGGCCTTTGTTGTGGCGGTCGTTCTTGCGCCATTTGCGGCACGCAACTTAACACCCAATCCATTCGCTTATCGTGTCGCGCGTGAACTGTTGAACTTTATGCGTGCAATGCCTGACTTGCTGTTAGCACTCATTTTTGTAGCTGCCTTGGGACTTGGGCCACTGCCGGGAGCTTTAGCACTCGGTGTGCACACGGCTGGATTTCTCGGCAAATTCTTTGCTGAAAGTTTTGAGCGTGTGGATGGAGGTGTCTATGAAGCACTGTCTGCAACGGGAGCAAGCCGCATGCAAGTGGTGATGTATGCAGGTTGGCCTTCGATCCAACGCGAAGCGCTCGGCTATGTTCTCTACATATTTGATCGCAACGTTCGCATGGCATCTGTATTGGGTTTAGTCGGCGCAGGCGGAATCGGTCTCGCGCTGCACGACACACTGCGTATGTTCAATTACGACCAATCAGCGGCGCTGATCATTGTCATTCTCGTCACGATTCTGATTATTGACTACCTATCAACCTGGTTAAGAGGAAAGCTTAATTAATGAATATCCCCAGAAAAGATTGGCAAAGTGCGCTGTGTGCACTTCATGCCAACAAGGTGAAAGAGTTGGTGACATTGCTGCTCCCCAATTTTGAGGTGCGCGACGTTGCCTTACCTCAGGCGGGATTAGGTCTATTGAATATGCGCGACAGTGCATTCCATGAATCCTATTTCATTGGCGAAATGCCGGTGGCTCGATCCGAGGTGATTCTAAGAACATCCTCTGGCGAAGAGACAAGAGGTGGTGCGGTGATTATTGATGATCGTGCCCAATTCGCTCGATCCATCGCCATTTTGGATGCGGTACTCGCGGGCAAACTTGCCGGATGGGAACACGCTGCTGAGTTGGTTGAACAGGGAATAGAAGTGCGTCAGCTAAAAGACAGAGAGCGGAAGAAATTACTCACGGCGACCCGCGTAGATTTTTCGTTGCTGGGACAAGAGGATGATGAAGATGAAGAGTGAAAGCGTAATGATTCCATCTGAAATTGGATTGCCGCTGAATCAGCAACAGATCTTCCGTGGGTTGCTAGATGCATTCAGTTATCCGGGGCGCATCACGATTTGTTCAGAACAAAATGCACCCGCATGGTTGGCGATATTAAGTGCCTTAGTTGATGGAGAGACAAACTTGGCTGACCCAGAACAATTGCTGACTGCTGAATTGTGGCAAACATTAGAAGTTCGTCGTGCCATTCCCGAAAAGGCTGCCTACCTCTTGCTAGACGGAAGCAAAGCACCAGTGATCATGCCTCAGCTTGGGACGCTTGAGGCACCAGAAGGTGGGGCGACAATTTTGCTGATCGTGACTTCATTGGGGACTGTCAATGCTGATGGAATGCGTTTGAAACTCAGCGGGCCTGGCATCAAAGAAGTGACCTACGTCAATGTGGATGGTTTGAATCCGGCCTGGATCGAATCTAGGAATGAATGGGTATCAGCATTTCCCCTTGGCGTTGAGATGATATTGAGTGATGCAAATCAATTTGTAGCATTACCGCGTTCCACACGTATCAGTTTGGAGGAAGCCGCATGAGTTACGTTGCAATCAAAGGCGGTAAGGCGGCAATCGATGGGGCTGCACTGGTTTCTGAGTATATGCGCTGCAAAGGTGGAGAGGATGAACCACTCACACTTTCAGTGATTGAGGATCAATTACGTTTGCTCACATCAAGGGTGGTTTCAGAAGGTGGTTTGTATCACCCTCGATTGGCCGCGCTTGCGATCAAACAATTTCAAGGTGACACACTCGAAGCCGCTTTTGCGCTACGAGCCTATCGTTCGACTAAACCAAGATTGTTAGAAACACCGCTGCAAGATACTTCGAATATGCGTTGTATTCGCCGTATCTCGTCAGCATTCAAAGAAGTACCCGGTGGGCAGATGTTGGGGCCGACTTACGATTACGCGCTGCGTTTGTTGCGCATGGATATGGCTGACGAAAATCCTGCGGCCTTCCAATCAGTAGCAAGGAACTTCATGATTGATATCCCCGAAGCTGATTTGCCGGACACCTTCCCCAAGGTGCTCGATGCACTTCGCGCCGAAGGCTTACTCCCCCCCGTTACGGCAAGTCATGAAGCGCCGTTCGATATTACGCGTGAACCATTGGTATTCCCGATACCGCGTTCAGCCGCTTTGGCAACTATGGCTCGCGCCGAGACTGGCTCATTACTGGCCATGGCTTATTCCAACATGCGCGGTTATGGCGACGTTCATCCAACGGTGGCTGAATTGCGTGTCGGTTATCTACCGGTAATGTTGCCGCATCCTGTGACGGGTGAGTTGATGGAGGCAGGCGAGGTGTTGATCACCGAGTGCGAGGTGGTGGCCATGTACGAAAGTGGCAATGCTGACGACTTGCCGACCTTCACGCTGGGGTATGGCGCCTGCTTTGGTCATAACGAAGTTAAGGCGATCAGCATGGCGATTCTTGATCGTGCATTGCAGAAAGGTATGCAGGATGGGCCTACGAATCCGTCTG
>JBAYIG010000057.1:0-3951 GCA_041665725.1 Sideroxydans sp.
ATCTGTTCCATGTTGTCCAGCAAGTCCAGTGTCTGCTGTGTCAGGCGTTCGCTCGCGGCGGTGTAGTGATACATCGCGTAAGCCTGCTTGATGCGGTTCGCCAGATCGGTCCAGGTCGCGGCCATCTGCCCAGCGGCCTGTGCCATCTTTGACTCGGACACTTCGCGTTGCAGACCGCGCTTGCCCAGCCATGGCACGCTCTGCATCAAGAGATAACGTGTGCCACCGCCCCGGGTCACATCCATCGGTTCGATACGCAAGACGGGGTCGGCTAAGGCAGCAGAAGGTTCGGCGCGCTGGGTGGCCGCTTCGACATCAAAGCGCGCTGCGGCGAGGCTGGGGTTGTGTTCGCGCGCGTAGCGCAGCAAACCATCCACGTCGCTACCGAGCGTGGTCGTGCCGACCGCCTTTACGGCGGGCGCAGTGAGGACGGTACTGTTTTGAAGAGGCAGTACCTCTGCTGCATGGCTGCTGGATAGCCACACACTGCACACCAAGGTCATCAGTCTTAAATAGTTATTCATGATCCACATCCGGTTGCTTTTCGATACGAGCAGACAGCCGAAAACGACTGCCGAACGAAGCAGGACGAGGAACGTTTAGGAATTACAGACGAACTCGTCCTGCGTTAGACGCGGGCGAGGGGTGGTGGATCGAGTGGAGCGGAAAGATGGGAGACGAAAGTCTCGGAGATGGAGCTAACAGCTTGGGAAGCGGGGGCAGCCAGTTGCATGGCGACCACTGGGGTGTCGAGATAGGCTGTGCAAGCCAGATGGCAAACGCCGCAAGACGTACAACCCGAATCACCCTCATCGCTCACCTGCATGGCTTCATGGTCATGCTGCATCATGTCGTGAGACATCATGTCATCGTGCGACATCGACATCATCTCAGCCGACTCATGGCATTCGCCTTGCTGCAACTGCATCGCAAGCGAAGCCGCCAGTGCGCTACCGCTAGAGAGTGGTAACCACAACAGCATGAATACGGCTATGAATTTTCGGATTTGCTTCGACATGGACGCAGTGTGGCAAAGTGGCGTGCGATAGTCAATCGGTTAGTAGCTTAAGTTCAACGTTGCACCCATACCAAAATCGGGGCTGTTGTCGGTGTAGCCTTTGAGTAAATATATCTGAACTCTGCTTTGGTCTGAAACGTTATAGTTGACGAAGGCGAGAAATTCAGAAAAATTTGCCGTGCCGTCTATCAAAGTTTGGCGGAAATCGTAAGCCAGTCCGATGCGAGTGGTTTGCGTAAGGGAGTAGCCAGCCCCGACAGAGGTGAACCACAGATTGTTGAAAACAATTCCGGTGGGGTTGCCCATCTTGCGCCAGCCGACTGTGCCGAATAGGTCGGCATCATCGAAATACTGCGAGAAATCAGCTTGTACTGAATAGTCGTTCTTACCCGTCCCCAGACCTTTCGCACTGTCTGCCGTGCCGAACTTGATGTTGCCCGTGACATCAACTGCCCAGTCATGATCGTTATTCGTATAGAGGTTTTGCGTGGCAGACATCACAACGTCGCCCAGGCCAGCCGTCACACGGCGCGATGCGTTCGTGCCTCCGTTCATTCCGCCCCCCATCTGAATCTGATTGCCGATGGTGCCGATGCCCACACTTGAACCCGTAATGAGTACATAAGGGACGGTCAGGCTGAAAGACGTACTGTCTTTCCGATAACTGGCGGTGACAGGAAAGAACCAGACATTGGTTGAGGTAGTCGTGCCGTATTTCCCGCTGGTGTATTCGGAACCGACAGACAGATTAAGTGTGCCTTCAGCATGAGCAAAAAAGGAGAGAGTCGCTGCAAGCGCTATCAATCCGGACGTGATTATTTTTTTCATTCTTTCCCCATCTCGTATTTTTTAGTGAAGCCTACTTCGGTATTTCACCGTCGGCTTCTTGGCGTGTTTCACCGCATCAATGTTGTGGTGGCGATGGTTCGCCGCTGGGTGAGGTTGCTGCTTGACCGTGATTCATCATGCCATGCATTCCATGTTCGCCCGTCAACATGCAGCCTTGAAATGAAATCAGCAGCAGTAGGATCGTCAGGTATTTCATTCGATTTCTCCAGATAGTAGAACCACCCGCGAGCGGATGGTTCGATGTGTTGTGGTTCGCGTTATTGAGCCTGCACGGGTGGAGTGGCCGCCTGATTGTTTTGCATCGCATCATGCTTTGCGGCATCGCGGTTCTGGTTGGGTGTGCCCTGCGTGCCTTTCATGCCTTGTCCGCTCATCGCCCCTTTACCCATGGCACCGGCGCCGTGATTCATACCTGCGCCGCCCATATTTCCAGCACCCATGCTGGAGCGCATGGCGGCTTTGTCGGTTGCGCTCATCGTACTCATTTTGCTATGCATAGCGGCTTTGTCAGCCGCGCTCATATTGCCCGAACCCATTCCAGCCGCGACGACCAAGGTGGAAAAAGTGAACATCACGCCTGCAATCAATAATTTTTGTTTCATGTCAGTCTCCTGGATTTTATGCAAGTGGGAAAAATTCCCACATGCGAATGCATTGTGCGTGTAAAATAATCCCACGTCAAGCGTTTTGGATTACACTCCAGACAATTCATCTGAATATACGACTATGAGCAATCCCGATATATCGCCGGTTCTGGTTAGAGCATTTAAACGTGTACTGCATCCGCTGGTGCGTCTGATGCTATCCAGCGGAATCACCTTTCCGTACATCGCCGAGTTACTCAAGGGGGTATTCGTCGAGGTGGCGGACAAAGAATTTAGACTCGGAGAAAACGCTTCGACGGATAGCCGCATCAGTCTGTTGACGGGCGTGCACCGCAAAGATGTCAAGCGTTTGCGCAATCAGAGCGGTGATGTGGATATGCCCATGCCGGAAGTCATTTCCGTGGGCGCGCAGCTTGTGGCGACTTGGCTGGAGCAGCCGCCGTTCGTGGATGCCAATGGTCGGCCGCGTGCCTTACCGCGCCTTTCGAGTGCGGATGGCGAAGTGTCATTCGAGCGACTGGTCTCGAGTCGCAGTAAAGACATTCGTGCACGTGTTGTGCTTGATGAATGGTTGCGCTTGGGCATCGTCAGTCTGGACGACAAAGACCGGGTAGTCCTCAGCACAGAGGCCTTCATTCCTAAAGAAGGCCTAGAAGAAAAGCTCTACTTCTTTGCACACAATCTGCATGACCATGCCGCTGCGGCCACGCACAACCTGGTGGGCGATGGCGCGCCGTGGCTGGAGCGCAGCGTCTATTACGATGCATTGTCTCAGTCGAGTATTGATGAGTTGAACACACAGGCGCAGCAGTTGAGCGCCAATATGCTGAAAACACTTAACCAGTCAGCCATGCGCTTGGAGGCGCGTGATGCGCAAGAGGACACACCGCGTCAGCGTTTCACCTGCGGACTGTATTTCTATAGCGAGCCCGTTTCCGGAGAGAAGAAGCAATGAATTCCCTGCGCCCTATGGTTGCCCAAACAATAAAGTGGGTGTGCTTATGTTTGCTCGTCATGCCACAGGTGGTGTCGGCTGCGTGCGTCGCGGAGGAGGGCGGAATCGGTGGAACTGGCGCACCGCTTGCGATCAGTGCGCTGGAAAATGAGGGTGGTATAGGTGGGACGGGGGCGCAAGCCAAGGGCGGCATTGGCGGGACGGGCATCGTTGGAACCATCACCGGATTTGCCAGTGTGTGCATCAACGGTCTTGAGGTGAATTACGACGATGCAACGCGGGTGAGCAGTAACGGCCAAGCGGCAGGTATTGAAAAGTTGGCCATTGGGCAGGTTATCGCCATCGATGCTATGGATGCCAAGAATGGTATGTTGGCGCGCGAAATTGAAATCCTCAACGCAGTCGAAGGGCCGGTGACAGGACTTAAAGTCGAGGGCGGTCTAGTCGAGGTGATGGGGCAGCAAGTCAGGCTGAATGATGCAACGAGGCTCGATGGGATCGCTGCCGTTCAGGAGATAACCGTG
>JBAYIG010000058.1:0-3072 GCA_041665725.1 Sideroxydans sp.
CCGCATCTGGGAGCGTCCACCGAAGAGGCGGAAGAGAACTGTGCGGTGATGGTGGCCGAGCAATTGCGTGAGTATCTGGAGAACGGCAATGTCACCAACACGGTGAACTTCCCCAACGTCTCGATGCCGCGTGAATCCAAGTTCCGCTTGGCCATCGCCAATGCCAACGTGCCGAACATGTTGGGGCAGATATCCACCACGCTGGCAGCGGCGGGCATCAATATCCATAACATGACGAACAAGTCGCGCGGCGAGATGGCTTACACTTTGGTGGATACCGATACCGTGTTGCCGGATAGCCTGATCGCACAGATCGCCGGGATCCCTGGTGTTCTGATGGTGCGCGCATTGCCGCTGGAGGCGGACGCATGAGTGAAGAATTGAAAAAATATCGTGAGCAGATCGACCGCATCGACGATGAGTTGCTGAAGCTGTTCAATCAGCGTGCTGGCATCGCGCAGCAGATCGGTCACGTCAAAGGCAATGGCGCAGTGTTGCGTCCAGAGCGTGAGGCGCAAGTGTTGCAACGCATGAGGGAATCCAATCAAGGGCCACTGTCTGCTCAAGGTGTCAGTGCGCTGTACACCGAGATCATGTCGCAGTGCCGTGCATTGGAAGCGCCGTTGCGCGTGGCCTATCTTGGCCCGCACGGAACGTTCAGCGAGGCGGCGGTGTTCCAGCGTTTCGGTCAGGCGACCGAGGGGGTGCCTGCGGATACTATCGATGGCGTGTTCTCTGCTGTGGAGAACGAGTCAGCGAACTATGGTCTGGTGCCAGTGGAGAACTCCACCGAAGGCGCTATCGGCCGCACACTCGATCTGTTGTTGAGCAGTAACCTGAAGATCTGCGGCGAAGTTTTGTTGCAAGTCCATCAATGCGTGCTATCGAATGAGAACGATCTGTCGATGATCCGCAAGATCTATTCGCATCCGCAATCATTCGGACAGTGCCAAGAATGGTTGAACGCACATCTGCCTCATGCTGAGCGCATCACTGCTTCTAGTAACGCTGATGCGGCACGCATGGCGGCAGAAGAATCCTTCGCGGCAGCGGTAGCAGGGGCGCAAGCAGCCGAGCATTTCAAGCTAAAGGTGTTGGCGCAGAACATCGAGGATGACGCACGCAATACCACACGCTTCCTTGTCATCGGTAAACAGGATGTCGCGCCTTCCGGCAAGGACAAGACCTCGCTGGTGATGTCTGCTGCGAATCGCCCGGGTGCGGTGCATGACTTGTTGGTCCCATTGGCGCGCAATGCGGTGTCCATGACCAAGTTGGAATCACGTCCATCGCGGACGGGTCTTTGGGAGTACGTGTTCTACGTCGATATCGAAGGTCATCAATCCGATGCCAAGGTGGCGGCTGCGCTGGCGCAACTCAAGCAGATCGCTGCTTTCGTCAAGGTGCTGGGATCATATCCAGTCGCTGTTTGAATAATGATTATTAAATAATTCCTGAACCGCGTAAAAACGCGAAACATAAGTAGAATCAGTTTCATTCGTGTTTATCGTGGGTCTTCAGGTCTTTGTTGTGGATTGATTTATGAATTACGCTGATCTAGCACCTTCCTATATCCGTGCCATTGCCCCGTATCAACCGGGCAAGCCTATCTCTGAACTGGAGAGAGAGTTGGGCATCACGGGCATCGTCAAACTCGCCTCCAATGAGAATCCATTGGGCGCGAGTTCGGCTGCCATTGCCGCGATGCAAGAAGCCATCAAGACCATCGCGCTGTACCCGGATGGCAATGGATTCGATTTGAAAGATGCATTGGTCAAACGCTACGGTGTGGCACACAACAACGTCACGCTAGGGAATGGCTCCAACGATCTGCTAGAGCTGTCGGCACGCGCTTTCTTGGCACCTGGCGACAAGGTGGTGTACTCAGCCCATGCCTTCGCGGTGTATGCCTTGGCGACTCAGGCGGTCGGTGCGACGGGTATCACGGTGCCTGCAGCAAAAGATTTTGGGCATGACCTCGCAGCGATGCTGAAGGCCGCCAAAGAGAACAAAGTGAAGATGGTGTTCATCGCCAATCCGAACAATCCGACGGGTACGTTCTTGAGTGCGGATGCATTGCTGAATTTCATGCGTGGCTTGCCAGCGGATATCTTGGTGGTACTGGATGAGGCGTACAACGAATATCTGCCTGAAGATAAACGCTACGACAGCGTGAGCTGGTTGAAGGAGTTCCCCAACCTCATCATCTCGCGCACCTTCTCCAAGGCCTATGGTCTGGCTGGATTGCGCGTCGGCTATGCCTTGGCACACGAGCAAGTGACGGACATGATCAACCGTGTGCGTCAGCCGTTCAATGTGAACAGTGTGGCTCAGGCTGCGGCAGTGGCGGCTTTGCGTGATGTGTCGTTCGTGAAGAAGACCTTCGAGTTGAATCGTCGCGGCATGACGCAGATCACCGAAGGGTTGACCAAATTGGGTTTGGAATACATCCCATCCTACGGCAACTTCGTGGCGTTCCGCATCGGCGGCGCGACGGCGATGTACCGACGCTTACTTGAGCTGGGCGTGATCGTGCGCCCGATAGCGAACTACGATATGCCAGATTGGTTGCGCGTGAGCATCGGTCTGGAAAGTGAGAATGCGAAATTTTTAACTGCGTTGACGCAGGCGATTGGAGAAAAGAAATGATCATCGTAATGGGCCCAGAAGTCACTGACGAACAAGTCGGGACGGTTGTAAAGAAACTCGAAGCAGCAGGCTTGAAAGCCAACATCTCGCGCGGTATCGAGCGCACCGTCATCGGAGCCATCGGCGACGAACGCAAGCTGGCGGCGGATATGTTCACCTCGCTACCAGGCGTGGAATCGGCGATGCACATCGCTAAGCAATACAAGATCGTGTCGCGCGAGGCGCACAAGCAGAACACCGTCATCGATGTGGCCGGTGTGCCTATCGGCGGCAACCAGATCCAGATCATTGGCGGACCTTGCTCGGTGGAGACACAAGAGCAGATGGATCTGTCGGCCAAGTACGTGAAAGAAGCGGGATGTCGTTTGATGCGCGGTGGTGCTTTCAAGCCACGCACCAGTCCATACGCTTTCCAAGGTCACG
>JBAYIG010000059.1:0-2974 GCA_041665725.1 Sideroxydans sp.
AGTAGGGCAGGTCCAGTGTCACGTCCTCGCCCGCACCGCGTTGCTGGTTGCACATCGCCAGCACTTGCTCTACCGCGCCCTTCACGAAAATGAAGGCGTGCCTGCTGTGGTCGTGGTGCAGGGTGGCCATGAAGCGGTGTTCCGATTCGAACGGGATGTGGTCGGTGCGCGGCAGTTCTTTATGTTCGAATGCAGCATCCAGTCCGGCTTTCAAAGCTAGCGGGATGAGTGCGCCCTCGGTCGGATCACCCGAGATGTGCCAATGCCCATCGCCTTCGTTCAATGCAGCATCGTTGCAGAGCAGACCTGCGCGGAATAGATCCAGCGTATCGGGATGTTCGGTGATATCGGTCTCTTTGCCATCAATAGCAAAACCACCGTGTGGCGCATAACCGCTACCGCTGACTTCAAATACGGTTGCGGCTGTGATCACGCGCTGCACGGTCATTTCGTTTTTGGTCAGCGTGCCGGTCTTGTCGCTACAGATGGTGGTCACTGCACCCAACGATTCCACTGCCGGCAAACGCCTGACGATCGCGCTGCGTTTCGCCATGCGTTGCACGCCGAGTGCCAGCGTGATGGTCAGTACGGCGGGGAGACCTTCTGGGATCGCCGCCACTGCCATGCTCACCGCAGCGAGGAACATGTCGCCGAGCGCGAAGTGGTGCACCAGCCATCCGAACAGGAAAGTGACGGCTGCCAGTGCCAAGATAGCGATGGTCAGCCAACGTCCGAACACCTCCATCTGCCGCAGCAGAGGCGTGGTCATGGTTTTGACTTCTTGCAGCATCGCGCTGATGCGTCCGATCTCGGTATGGTCGGCAGTCGCCACCACTACGCCGCTGCCTTGGCCATAAACCACTAGCGTGCTGGAATAGGCCATGCAATAGCGATCACCTAGCACGGCTTGTGCATCCACTGCGGCGATGTTCTTCTCAACCGCAGTCGATTCTCCGGTCAGCGCGGCCTCCTCGATGCGCAGATTCTTTGTGTTCAACAAGCGCAGGTCGGCGGGTACCTTGTCGCCGGAAGCAAGCAACACGATATCGCCCGGCACTAGCGACTCCGCCGCAACGACCTCACGCTTGCCCTCGCGCAACACCGTGGCTTCAGGCGATAACATGCGGCGGATGGCCTCCATCGCCTGTTCTGCTTTGCCCTCTTGGATGAAACCGATGATGGAATTGATCACCACCACACCGACGATCACCGCCGTGTCCACCCAGTGTGCGAGCAGGGCGGTAACCGCCGCTGCTGCCAGCAGTACATAGATCAGCACGTTGTGGAATTGCAGTAGGAAACGCATCAGCGCACTGAGCTTCGATGGCGGGGTCAGCCGGTTGGGGCCATGCTCGGATAGTCGCTTCAGTGCGTCAGCTTGTGTCAGACCTTGTGAACCGGAAGCCAGCGCGAGCAATACTGCGTCAGCTTGTTGGTGGTGAGCGTCACTCATGACCACGTCCCAGCCACCACAGCCATGCGAATCCTATCAACCCCGCCAGTAAAGAAGCGGCGAGTACGCCAGTCTTAGCCATCAGCAGATATGCTTCCTGCACAGCAAAGCCGAGCTCGGCAATGAAGATCGACATGGTGAAGCCGATGCCTCCTAGCACCGATACGGCCGCGATTTGGCTAAAGCGTGTGCCGCTAGGTAGCTGTCCTACGCCCAACTTAAGTGCGATCCAGCACGCGCCGGTGATGCCGAGAAATTTGCCTAGCAGCAAACCGAGTAGTACGCCTAGGAATACGGGATGCCCCAGCGTCGTATCAATCGCGCCCAATTGCAACGGGATGCCGGCATTGAACAAAGCGAAGATCGGTATCACGATGAAGGCAACCGGTAAGTGCCAGCCATGCTCCAATCTTTGCATCGGGGTCTGCACATCTTGCAAGCCGTTGCCCATGGTTTGCACCACCGAATAGAGCCGCTCGTTGGTGAGGATGTTGGCATCTTTTTGTAAGCTGGCATCGTATTGCCCGAGTAGATCTTTCATGCGCGTGCTGAACTGGCGAGGGTCATATCGTGGGCGGGCAGGTACGGTAAAAGCGCCGAGCACACCGGCCAGCGTCGAATGCACACCCGATTGCAACAGCGCATACCAAAGCAGAATGGCGATACAGAAATAAGGCAGCACTTTGCGTACCCCAGCAAAGTTCAACCCGGCCAACGCCAACACCAGCAATGCAGAGATCGACAGCCAGCCTAGCGATAATTGCTGGGTGTAGAACACAGCAATCACCAGAACCGCACCGAGGTCGTCGGCGATTGCCAGCGCCACGAGGAAAGTGATCAAGGCTTTGGGTACGCGTCTAGCCAGCAACACCAATGCGCCCACGGCGAACGCGATATCGGTCGCCATCGGTATCCCCCAGCCGAGCATCGCATCACCTTCGTGATTAATCAGCAGATAGATCAGCGCGGGTACTGCCATCCCGCCGATGGCGGCGATAATGGGCAAGGCCGCATGGCGTATATCGGCCAACTCACCGACCAGCATCTCCCGCTTCAACTCCATGCCTACAACAAAGAAGAACAAAGCCATCAAACCATCGTTCACCCAGTGGTGCAGGCTCATACTCAACGACCAACTGCCAATACCGACAGCGACGGGTGTGTGCAAAAGATGATGGTAGGCATCCGCCATGAAACTGTTAGCAAGAATCAGAGCGAGGATGGCAGTGCCCATCAGCAACATGCCACTGGTGGTTTCGCGGTGGATGAACTGCTCGAACGGCGTGAGGATGCGCGTGAATGCCTTTTCCCAAGGGGCATAGATCACGCCTTTTGGGGTGGGTTGCTCAGTGTGAGGATGTTCCTGCATGGCTGGTTTCCGATTCACAAAATTAATCTATCGTTAAGCAGATGAAAGTCACCTTTACTAAAAGCAGACGTTATCGAGGTGGAATGCTCCGGTCATTGGCGCTGTGTCACTGTTTTTTCAGTTCGTTCTGAATCAGTTGCAGCAACAAATCG